>CAVZTM010000023.1:0-10752 GCA_963778175.1 Ilumatobacteraceae bacterium | reverse complement strand
CGAACCTGCGCTGCGGATCCGGACTCCTGCCGTTGAGCGGCCTCCTGGAGGGCGGCGTGAGCGTCGGGCTCGGAGCCGACGGCGCGGCGTCGAACGACAACCAGAACATGTTCGAGACGATGAAGATCGCCGCACTGATGCACACGCTGGCAGGACCGTTCACCCACTGGCCGAGCGCAACGCAGGTCTGGGAGACCTGCCTCGGTGGCGGTGCCCGGGCGATGGACGCCAGAATCGGACGCCTCATCCCCGGCAGCCGCGCCGACATCGTGCTGCTCGACACCGAGCGCCACGCGACCCTCGATCACCGTGCACTCATCCGCAGTCTCGTGTTCGCCGAACACGGTGAATCGGTCCACACCGTGATCGTCGACGGGGAGATCGTCGTGCAGGACCGGCAGCACTCGACCGTGCCGCCCGACCACGCGGCCCGCGAGCGCGACCTCATGCGTCGAATCCACGCAACGCTGCCCGAACGCACCGCCGTGTACGACCGCTACGCACCGCTGCTCGCAGCCGTGCACGAGCGCGACGAAGCCACGCCGTTGCCGATCGAACGGCGGCCTTCGATCACCCCGGCCTTCGCCGGCCACAGCGACATCGCCGATCCGGAAAGGAACGACAGCAGGTGCATGACGTGACCTGGTTCGACAACACCCATCCGATGCTGCGCCGGTGCTGGCATCCGGTCGCACGGATCGAGGAACTCGCCGACGGCGGCCCCCTGGCCGTCGAACTCCTCGGTGAACGCTGGTGCGTCGCGCGCCTCGGCGACCGCCTGACCGCCCTGCCGCGACGCGTGCCCACACCGAATGGCCCCGTTGAGTGCCGGGACGATCGAGGGCAACCAGTTGCGGTGCGCGTATCACGGCTTCCGGTTCGACGCCGACGGCACCTGTACCGAGATCCCGGCGTTGTCGCCCGACACGCCGATCCCTGCCGCGTGCGGGGTGTGGCACGGCGGCTCGGTGCACCGAACACCTCGGACTCGTCTGGATCGCACCCGAGGAGCCCATGACCGAGTTGCCGACGGTGCCCGAACACGACGACGACTCGTTCGTGCGCTGCCCGCTCCCTCCCATGACCTGGCACGCGAGCGCCGCGCAGATGGCCGACAACTTCCTCGATCCCGGACACATCGCGTTCTTGCACCTCGACACCTTCGGCGCGATCGAGGACCGTCTGGTCAACGACTACGACGTGGTACGAGATGGCGCCAGCTTCTCGGTTCGGTACCGCCACACCACCAAGGCGCTCGCCGACTCCTACCTCGCCGACGAGTTCCGCACGGTCGAGCGCGAGTCGTTCTGGATCTTCACTCCGCCCCATCACGTGTATCTCAAACTCAGCTACCCCGAGGAGGCCGCGGTGATGACCATCACCTTCTTCCACCAGCCGATCGACGCGACCCACACCCGTGTCTTCTGTACCGACTACCGCAACGACATCGCCGACGACGCCGACGACATCGCCGGCGTGGTGGCGTTCCAGAGTGCGGTCGCCGAGGAGGACCGAGCGCTGCTCGAGCGCCTCCATCGCAAGGCGGTGCCGCTCGACCCGACCGTCGAGTTCCATTCTCGGGCCGACAAGATCACCCTCGAGATGCGTCGAGTGCTCCGAGAACTCGTCGACACGGTGGAGAAGTCGTCGTGACCGCCGACGCGATCCGCCCCGTCGATCTCGTTCGCTCATTGCACCTCGAGCTGTGGCGCGACGGCGACATGACCGCGATCGACCGCTACATCTCACCGGCCGCGAGAACGGTGATGACCGGGTTCGACGGCTCGACGATCGACGTGCTGCGCGAGGACGTCGAGCGCTATCAGGGTGCGTTCAGTGACGTCGAGACCGAGATCGTCGACCTGATCGACGGCGGCGACAAGGTGGTGCTCTGGTGGACCACGGCCGGCACGCACACCGGCCCCTACGGTGACATCGCCCCGACCCCGACGGGACGTCGCATCGTGATGGAAGGCGTCGACGTCCTCACCGTCGACGCAGGTCTCGTCGTGGAGGTCCGCAGCTTCTGGGACGCCGCCGCGGTCTATCGACAGTTCGGTCTGCTGGCCGACGGGCTCTGACGACGATCCTGCGAACCGTGCGCGGCTACTCGACGGGGTGCTTCCAGCGATTGAGGTAGGTGACGTCGGCGGCGGGGCGGCGGGGGGCCGGGGTGAAGGTGTCGCCGGTGTAGTAGCCGACGGCGAGCAGGCAGACCTGGGTGACGGTCGGCGGGATCTCCAGCAGCTCGGCGACCGCGGCTTCGTGTTCGAGGTGGAACGTCGTCCACGCCGACCCGATCCCACGCGCCCGGGCGGCGAGCTGGAAGCTCCACACGCCGGGCAACACCGAGCCGTAGTACGCGGCCGCCGAACCCTGCGAGCCGCCCTCGGGCCGGTCGAGACGCATCGCCAACACGAGCGCCGGCACCTCGTGGAGATGGTCGACGAGGAACGTCGCGGAGTCGATCACCTTCGTGCTGCGGTCATCCGCGCGCACCTCCGCGTTCATCTGGAGATAGGGCCGCCCGACGGCGCCGAAGTACTCGGAGATCTTCGCCTTCGTGTCCGGGTCGTCGATGATCATCCACCGGTTCCGTTCGAGGTTCCCGCCCATCGGCGCGTGGTTCGCGAGATCGATGCACTCCATCAGTTCGTCGTACGGAACCGGCCGGGTCAGGTCGAGCCGCTTGCGGACCTGCTTGGTCGTCGTGAGGAGACGGTCGGTCTCGGCGAGGTCGAAACCGGTGGTCGGGTGCTGTGCCATCGGCCCAGGATGGCACCGTCGACGGTTTCGCCCGCTACGTTGCGCGCGTGACCACCTCCTCGACCGAAGCAGCCGTCGCGGCCGCCGAGGCCAAGGACCTCTCCCGCGGGCTCGTCGGCGCCGGCATCGCCGTGTGCGCATGGTCGACCGGCACGATCCTCGCCAAGTACATCGACATGGGCAGCATGGCGATCGGCTTCTACCGGTTCGCGTTCTTTGCGCTGATGATCATCGTCTGGATGTACGCGCGGGGCACGCCGTTCCGGCTGCGGATCATCCGCGACTCGATGTGGGGCGGATTCGCCCTCGGCGCCGACATCGCCCTGTTCTTCTCCGCCGTGAAGCTCACGAGCGTCGTCAACGCCACCATCATCGGCGCGATGCAACCGATCGTCGTCGGTGTCGTCGCCGCCACGTTCTTCGGCGAGAAGATCGGCCTGCGCAACATCATGTGGTCGCTCGTCGCCCTCGTCGGCACGATCCTCGTCGTGGCCGCATCCGCCACCGATGACAGCAACAACTGGCTCGGCGACCTCCTCGCACTCGCGGCGATGCTGTCCTGGAGCGCGTACTTCATCACCTCGAAGAACTCGAAGAAGCACATGACCCCGACCGAGTTCACCGCCGGTACGGCGCTCTGGACGATCGCGATCTGCGCGCCGCTCGGGCTCGCCTTCGGCCAGGACATGTCATGGCCGTCGCTGTCGAACTGGGGACTGCTGATCCTGATGGCCGTCAGCTCGGGCCTCATCGGCCACGCCATGATGAACTGGTCGCTCGTGCGCATCCCGCTGTGGGTCGGCTCCACGTTCACCCTGCTGATTCCCGTGTTCTCGGCGATCATGGCGTGGGCCTTCCTCGGCGAGGCGGTGTCGGTCGGCCAGGCCGCGGCGATGGCCGTGGTGATCGGCGCCCTCGCCATCGTCGTCCACGGCCAGTCAGCCCCTACCCGCTGAACATGAGACGCGGGGTCTGACCCCGCGTCTCATGTACGGGTACGTTGCGGGGGTGTTCGAACTCTCACCCGAAGCGATCGTCGGCTACGTCGCGTCCGCGCTCGTCGTCTTCTCCCTGACCATGACCTCGGTGGTCCGATTGCGAATTCTCTCGCTGATCGGATCCATCACGTTCGTCGTCTACGGCGCGCTCATCGAGTCGGCGCCGATCATCATCACCAACGCCGCGATCGTCGTGATCAACGTGTGGTTCCTTCGCAAGGAGTTCGCGTCCGGCACAGCGGGCGGCGTCGATCTCGGTGCGTCGCACATCCGGCCCGACTCGCCGTTCCTGCAGGACTTCGTTGCGTTCCACCTCGCCGACATCCACCGGTTCCAGCCGGACTTCGAACTCCCGGCCGGCGACGACGTGACCGCCTGGCTGCTCAACCGCGACGGCCTCCCCGCCGGCCTGCTCATCGGGCGCCTGCGCGACACCACGCTGACGATCGACCTCGACTACGTGCTCGGACCGTGGCGTGACTCCCGCCTCGGCTACTGGCTGTTCGGACGCGGGGCCGACGTGTTCCGTCGCGACGGCATCACCACCGTGCGCAGCCACGGCTCGACCGACACCCACCGCAAGTACCTCGAACGCATCGGCTTCCGCCCGACCGACGACCCCGAGGTCTTCGCCCTGTCCGTCTGACACCACGCAGCACCTCTCACCGTTTGCGGGAGTTTTCCGATGGCCCGTCCCATCCGAACCCTCCCGCAAACGCAGTGGTGGGTCGAGCGGCGGTGGGCGACTGTCAGGCGATGACGGGGACCGACTCCATGGCCTCGGCGATCACCGAGTCGGCCAGGTCGATGTCGACCATCTGGCCCGACAGGTACGTTTCGTAGCTCGCCAGGTCGAGATGGCCGTGGCCGCACAGCGCCGTGAGGATCACCTTCTCCTCACCGGACTCCTTGCAGGCCAGCGCCTCACGGATCGCCGCGGCGATCGCGTGCGTCGGCTCCGGCGCCGGCACGATCCCCTCGGTGCGGGCGAACTGCAGCGCCCCGGCGAAGCACTCACGCTGCGGGATGGCGATCGCCTCGACGAGACCCTCCTCGTACACGTGCGACACCAGCGGGCTCATCCCGTGGTAGCGCAACCCACCGGCGTGGATCGGCTCGGGGATGAAGGTGTGGCCGAGCGTGTGCATCTTCATCAGCGGCGTCATGCCCGCGGTGTCGCCGAAGTCGTAGCGGTACTCACCCTTGGTGAGCGTCGGGCACGCGGCGGGCTCGACGCAGCGGATCGTCGGGTTCATCTTCCCCGCCAGCTTCTCGCGCAGGAACGGGAACGCCAGCCCTCCGAAGTTCGATCCTCCGCCGGTGCAGCCCACGAGCACGTCGGGGACCTCGTCGACCTTGGCCAACTGCAGCAGCGCCTCTTCGCCGATGATCGTCTGGTGCATCAACACGTGGTTGAGCACCGACCCCAGCGCATAGCGGGCGTTCGGATCGGCAACGCACATCGCGACGGCCTCGGAGATGGCGATCCCCAACGAGCCGGGATGGTCGGGATCCTCGGCGAGCAACGCCCGACCGAACTCCGTCAGCGGCGACGGGCTCGAGTGCAACGTGGCACCCCAGATCTCCATCATCGTCTTGCGGTACGGCTTCTGCCGGTACGACGCAGCGACCTGCCAGATCTCGCACTCCATGCCGTACTGCGCGGTCGCGAACGCCAACGCGGTGCCCCACTGGCCGGCGCCCGTCTCGGTCGTCAGCTTCGTGATGCCCTCCTGGTGGTTGTAGTACGCCTGCGGCACGGCGGTATTGGGCTTGTGCGAACCGGCCGGGCTGACCCCTTCGTACTTGTAGTAGATACGCGCCGGCGTGTCGAGCAGCGCCTCGAGCCGGTGCGCCCGGAACAGTGGGCTCGGCCGCCACAGGCGGTACACGTCGAGCACACCACCGGGGATGTCGACGTAGCGCTGCGTGGTCACCTCCTGCTCGATCAACGCCATCGGGAACAGCGGCGCGAAGTCGTCCGGGCCGGCGGGTTGATGAGTGCCAGGGTGCAGCGCGGGCGGCGGTGGGGTCGGGAGATCGGCGACCAGGTTGTACCACTGGGTCGGCATCTCGGATTCGGCGAGGTCAATTCGGTGCGGAACGGTGGAAGCCATGATCGGCCCACCGTAGTCAGGTACGTTTCAGTCACGCCCAGACGAACGAGGATGAATGGGACTGTTCAGCAAGAAGCCCAAGGAGCCCACGAATACGGCGTCAGCCGAATCGGCAGCGAACTCGACTCCGGCGCCCGAGAAGAAGGCCAAGAACAAGAAGCAGTCGGATGCCGAACGCGTGCAGGCCGAGTTGGATGCCATGAAGGAGCGGCTCGTCGCCGCCGAACGTTCCAAGGCCGACCTCGAAGCGCGCCTGCGGGTGCTGGACGATTCCAACGCATCCCTGAACAGCAAGATCCTGATCCTCGACGAAGCCAACGCCCACCTCGACGGCAGGCTCGACGCCATCGACCAGGGCGTGACCATGCTCGGCGGCCAACTCGACACACTGACCGCATCGAACGATCTCGTGACTCGACGCCTCCTGGCCGTCGACGACCTCGACGCCCGCGTCGGTGAGCTCACCGATCGACTCGAATCTCCGAAGTCGCCGACCCCGACGCCGACGCCGCCACCCCCGGTCATTGCCACCTCACCCCCTCCCCCGGCACCGTCCATCGCCCCTCCCCCGGCACCGATCAGCGACGACGAACGCCTCGACGACCTGTCCACCCGGCTCGAGTTGCTGGCTGCGGCGGTCGCCGCGCACACCGAACAGATCGCCGCCACGCAGGTCCGCATGAGCGAACTCGATGACCTCAGCGAGCTCATCGGCGCCGCCGACGAACGTCTGTCGTCGGCCGACGCCCGCATCACGAGCGTGTCGACCGAACTCGCCAACCAGCTGACCGAGCTGAGCCGGGACATCGACGAACTCAACCGCCGATCGGCCGACTCCACCGACGCTGACCCGGCCGCCGATGTCGACACTGCTGCGATCGAAGCCCGACTCGCCGAACGCCTCGACGCGGCCATCGACGACGTGCTCGACACGACCGAGAAGCTCGCAGCCGAACAGGCCCGCTACGAGATCCAGTTCCGGGCCGACCTCGCCGAACTCGCCGAACGGTTCCGCCGCCCCGGCACGGCCTGACGATCGGCGCCGGGTGAACGTCAGGGTTGGGCGCCGAGGATCTCGACGGCGTCGGCGATCAGCTGGCGCGCTTGGTCGATCTTCTCCTGGTACAGCCCCAGATCGCCCGCCGCGAGCGCGTCGTCGGCTTCGACGAACAGTTCGTCTGCCTGGGTCAACAGCTCGGCGGGATCGTCGCTCGCCGTGGAACCGGGATCGGTCGTTCCGGAATCGCCGGGCGTCGACTCCGAGTCCGAGTCCGTCGGTTCGGTCGCTCGGGGGATCTGCTCACCCAGGTCGCCTCGGAAGCCGGGGAACAGTTTCGCCAGCGCCTGGCCGAGTGTGGGCTCCAACACCGAACGATCGTTGTAGGTCACGATCACGGCGCGGTACTCGGTGACCACGTCGGCCGCCGCCGAGTTCTGCGGCACCGACACGTAGTAGGGCCGGACGTAGAGGAGACCGTCGCCGACGGGGATCATCTGCAGGTCACCGAAGGCCACCTGCGTCCCACCCTCGCCGACGTTGTCGAGCGAGATCCGTCGCGAGATCGCCTCGGTCGACTCTGCATTGCGAGCCACGGTCAGGGGACCATCGGGAAGACTGCCGTTCTGATCCTCGACCACGTAGGTCGTCAACTTGCCGTAACTCCCCGGGTCACTCGACGCCGTCATGTACGCCTGCAGCTGCGTGCGCTCGTCGTTCGTCGAGAACGGCACGAACGGCCGGAACAGGACGAAGCTCTCGACGTCCGGGTCGCCCGCCGGCGCCGTGTTGAACATCGTGTAGTAGGGCGTGAACCGACTGGCGTTCGATTCCGTGGCGAACGTGCTCTCCGCCGCCGTGCTCGTGGCATCGGCGACTGCGGCACCCGCCGCTGCGATGGTGGCCTGCGACGGCCGGCTGCTCGGCGCCTGCGCCACCGACCACGCGTTGCCGTCGCGTTGGAAGAACAACGCGGCGTCGATGCGGTACTTCGAGTACACGTCGGTCTGGATCCGGAACAGGTCCTCCGGATAACGAAGGTGCTGCTGGAGTTCCTCGGGCATCTCGCTCAACGGCGTGAAGAGATCCGGGAAGGCTCCACGCCACGCCCGCAGGATCGGATCCTGGTCGTCCACGACGTAGAACGTCACCTCACCGGTGTACGAGTCGACCACCGCCTTGACGCTGTTGCGGACGTAGTTGTCGTTGTCGGCGAGGCCCGACTCATCGGACCGCTGCACATCACCGATGCGCTGACCGTACGGGTAGCGGCTGGTCGTCGTGTAGGCGTCGGTCACCCAGACGGCTCTTCCGTCGATCGCCACCGGGTACGGGTCGGCGTCATAGGACAGGAACGGTGCGAGCTTGCTGAGTCGGTCGTTGATCCCACGGACCCAGAGCATCTGGGAATCCGGATTGATCGCACCCGACCCGAGGACGTTGTAGTCGAGGAACGCGAGCGCGAACGCCGCCCGCCGCGTGAACGAGTTCATCTCCACGCCGCTCGTGCCTTCATAGGAGTGCGCCTCGTCACACACCCGCTCGGACGAATCGGTGTTGGCGATCGCGTACCCGGACAAGGTCGGGCTGAAGTAGAGCTCCGGTCGCTCGAGCTCGACGGTGCGATAATCGGGCCGTTGATTCGGGAGCACCTTGCCGGCCGGTGCCAACACGAGCCCGCAGCCGCGGGTGTTGATGAGGTGCAGACCCGACCAACTCTTGTTGGCCACACCGCTGAGCTGCAGCTCACGAGCGGCGATCAGCACCTCTTCGGGATCCTCGTCGTCGAGGGGGTACCGGTCGACGTCGAGGTCGTCGATCGTCAGGCCGGCGACCTCACCACGATCGACCAGGAATCGCGACGCCATCTGGGTCGGGTTGAGCAGGCGGACGTTCCCGAGCGACGAGAGATTCGCTTCGACCTCATCGGTCGTGATCGACGTGAAGTCGACGGATCGGACGTCGACCTCCGTGAGACCCAGCGCCTGGCGAGTCGCCGTCACGTTGCGGTCGATGTAGGGAGCCTCCCGAGCCTCCTGGTTCGGGTTCACCACGAGCGCCTGCACGAACGCCGGATAGATCAGACCGCCGACGATCGCAACCACCAGCCACAGCGCTGACGCGATGAACGGCCAGCGGAACGAACCCGTCTTCACGACGGACAGGTACAGCACGGCGGTGAGCAGTGCGATCAGGATCAACAGCAGGATCGCCGGGAGCTGCGCCTTCACCACCGAGTAGGTCGCCCCCTGCACGATCCCGCGCTCGGTGTTGGTGATGGCGTAGCGGTCGAGCCAGTAGTCGCCCGCCTTCACGACCGCCAAGATCGCGAGCAGCACGGCGAGGTGGGCCTTGGTCGCCTGGCGGACCACCGGTACCGGCGACACGAACACCACGCCACCGTTGAGGATGTGGGCCGCGGCGGTCAGCACGAGCACGACGATCAACGCAATGAACAGCCAGTTCAACACGAACGACAGGAACGGGAGCTGGAACACGTAGAAGCCGACGTCGGCGCCGAACTGTGCATCGGCGATCCCGAACTCGCGGGCGTTGCGGAAGAGCAACCAGTCCTGCCACAGCGCGACCGCTGGAAGTGCGAGGAGCAGCGCGAAGATCAGCGCGATCCCGTAGCGCACGATGCGCAGGCGATGCCCGAACACGTCGTGGAACCGTTCGACGTACGGGTGCACGTTGGCCGGGAAGGCCGTCGGCGCCGCCCGATCGGCGATCCACAGGTTGAGTGCAGCGATCACGGCGAATGCTGCGAAGAACACCCCGAACAGGGTGAGCTTCGCGGTCAGCACTCCCCAGAAGACATCCTCACGACCGAGGGATTCGTGCCAGAGGTAGTCGACGTAGAAGCGGGCGATCGCGCGTCCGAAGATCAGGACGAACAGGAACAGCCCACCGATCACGATGAGGACCATGCGGCCGTTCAGGCGGCGACGTGGTCGATCAATGGAAGCTTCGGAGTTGCGCCGCATCGGCGCTGACACTAACGGCCGTCAGGGAGCAAGAGGCATCGGCACCCGACGTGAGCGGGGGCGAACTCGCTTCCCGTCGGGAACGCCTGCCCGGCAGGAACCGGACCGCCCAGCGAATTGTCATCGCAGTCCGCGCAACCGGTCGCCGCCTCGTCGCACACCCACACCACCGGCGTTCCCGGCGCGATCGCGGCCAGCGTCCCGCGGCCGTGAGCCGCCAGGATCACATCGTCGAGTTGCTCGTCGATGTGCTGCGTCTTCCACTCCCGGTACACGGCACGGACCCGCTTGCTGATGCCGGCGTTGTCGCCGTCGCCGTCGGCGACACATCGTTCGAGTCGTTCGCGGAACGGTTCGACCAGCCAGTCGGCGAGCACACTCCTGGCGGCGTTGACGGCAGTGGCCGTGTCGGCCTTGCTGAGCTTGCTCGATCTCCCGACCATGGCGGCACCGGCATTGGCCGCCTCGGCCAGTTCGGCCTCGATCGCAACGAGGTAGCGCTCGACGTGCTCACCCGCCGGAGGAAGCAGGGCGCTGAGCTCGCGGACCGGTTCACTGCGCCGCAGCGCGTCGAGCACCTCGTTCTGCTCGTCGGCGAGTACCCGCTTGAGCTTGCGGGCAGAGCTCACGATGATCGGCGTGAGATCGGCATCGCGCCGCTCGAACGGGGTCGGTGGGGCATCGGCGTCCTCGTCGAGTTGCGCGTCGATCTCCACGGCGGCGACCATGTCACCCACGACAGCGACCTCGTCGTCCGGGTGGTCGTCCTGGCCGTCGTCGTCAGGGCTGATCACCACGGATTCGGCCCGCAAGCGGGCGAACAGATCGACGACCACATCGTCGCCCCGCTCGTCCTCGGCGACCACCTCGTCGATCTCGTCGACCTC
>CAVZTM010000022.1:0-50442 GCA_963778175.1 Ilumatobacteraceae bacterium | reverse complement strand
GAACCCGACCCGATGAACCCTGCCAGATGAACCCGACCCGATGACCACGGCCAACCTCACCACTCACGAACTCGATTCGCCGCCGTGGCTCCGTGTGGAGTCCACGCTGATGGCGACGGGGCCGGCGTCTACTGCACGCGTTCGACGCTCGCTTGGCGGCACTCGACCTCAACCTCACCCAGGCGTCCGTGCTGGGCTACGTCACCGAGTTCGGTGCCGCCGCCCAGACCGACCTCGCCGACCACCTCGGCATCGGTCGGGCGGCCATCGGCTCGGTCATTGACCGTCTCGAGTCCAGAGGTCTGGTGGAGCGCCGGCCGAAGGCTGATGACCACCAGGGTGTGGCTCGTCGCCATCACCGACGACGGTAGGGAGATGGCGACGCAGATCTCCGACGTCGATCAGGTGCTGCACGCCGAACTCCGCCACGGCATCGGTCGCGAAGAACGCCAGGCGCATTGCGGGTGATGACCCGACTGCAGCAGAACCTCGCCACCGCCATCGCCACCACGCCGTCCCCATCGACCACGCAGGCCCCATCCACATCTCAACAACGAATCTCAACCAACACCACAGGAGAACAGCAATGACAGAAGCGGTGATCGTCGACGCCGTCCGCACGCCCATCGGCAAGCGCGACGGTGCGCTGAAGGACTGGCACCCGGTGGACCTGCTCGCGCACACCCTGCGCGGGCGCTCCGAGCGGAACCGGCTGGATCCGGAGCGCGTGGACGACGTCATCGGCGGCTGCGTCATGCAGGTGGGCGAGCAGGGCGTGAACGTCACGCGCAACGCCGTGCTGGCCGCCGGATGGCCCGAGTCCGTGCCCGCCACCACGGTCGACCGCCAGTGCGGCTCCAGCCAGCAGGCCCTGCACTTCGCCGCGCAGGGCGTGATGGCGGGCGCCTACGACATCGCCATCGCTTGCGGCGTGGAGTCGATGACGCGCATTCCGCTGGGCGCATCCGCGGCGGGGCCGGGCAAGCCGTTCGGACCCGCGATGATGAAGCGCTACGGCGGCTGTGCAGTTCAACCAGGGCATTAGCGCCGAGATGCTGGCCGAGCGCTGGCACATCAGCCGCGGCGAGCTGGACGCCTACAGCCTGGAGAGCCACCGGCGCGCTGCCCGCGCCACCGCCGAGGGCTGGTTCAATTCGCAGGTTGTCCCGATGTCCGCCCGAGGGCGATCGACTCGCGACGAGGGAATCCGCGCCGGAACGACGCTCGAGAAGATGGCGTCGCTCAAGACGGTGTTCAAGGCGGACGGCGTGGTGACGGCGGCGAATTCCTCGCAGATCTCCGACGGCGCAGCGGCGGTGCTGGTCATGGAGCGGAGCGTTGCCGAGGCGCTTGGGCATCCAGCCAAAGGCGCGGTTCTGAGTTCGCCCTCGCCGCCGAGGATCCCGTCATCATGCTCACCGGGCCGATTCCCGCCACTCGCAAGGTGCTGGCTCGCGCGCCATGACGCTCGACCAGATCGACCTGGTTCGAGATCAACGAAGCTTTCGCCAGCGTCGTGCTCGCGTGGCAGCGCGAGACCGAGCGCCGACCTGAGCGAAGGTCAACGTGAACGGCGGGGCCATCGCCCTCGGTCATCCGCTCGGCGCGACGCGGCGCGCGGCTCATGACCACGCTGGTCCACGAACTCGAGCGCCCCGGTGCCCGCTACGGGCTTCAGACGATGTGCGAAGGCGGCGGCATGGCCAACGCCACCATCATCGAACGCATCGACTAACCCGCCCCCCCCCCACCCGAAACTTCGCGGAATCCGGACGCTCAGCGTCCGGATTCCGTCATTTTGGTGGGGGTCGGGGGTGGGTCGGGTACGGTCGCGGGGGTGGAGACCGACGTCGCGATGACGACCGTGCGGATCGCTTCGACGAGCGGGGCGATTCGGGTCATTGCCGAGGTGCGAGCCGACGTCGATGTGCCGGATTCGGTGGAGTACTCGGTCCGACGAGTCGACGACGACGGTCAACGCCGGGAGCCGACGCGTCACCGTGCGAGTGCCCGAGGGGACCGACCTCGTGATCGGCTCGACGTCGGGCCGTGTCGGCGTGGTCGGTCGGGTCGGCTCGGTCGCCGTGGTCACCACGTCCGCTCGCGTGTCCGTCGAGGTGGCGACTCCGTCGACATCCGAACGACGAGCGGCCGCGTCACGGTGGGTGCGACGACGAGTCCTGCCGGGTCCTGACCAAGAGTGGTCGTGTGCAGGTCGGACGTTGCGGCACGGCCCACCTGACTGCGTCATCGGGCAGGATCACCGTCGAGGCGCGCGAGCGGACCGGCACACGCGCACTGTGTCTCGGGCAGGGTCGACATCACGATGGTCGTCCGCGCAGGACGTCGATGCCGAGACGGTCTCGGGCCGGATCACCGTGCGTCTGCCTCACGGAGTCCGGCCATGGGTCGTTCGTCGAAGCGACACCGAACTCGGCCCCGAACGTCACGACTGTGTCGTGACGGCTCGGTCGGTGAGCGGCCGCGTCGATGTCGTCACGGCATGACCGGACACGTCGGCAGCCGGTCGAGACCCAACTCGGGTCGGTGCTGTTCACCGATCTCGTCGGCTTCACCGAGTACACCGACGCCGCCGGCGATGCGGCGGCGCTCGGGTGCTCGACGAGCAGACGAGCCTCGTGTCGTCCGTCCTCGCGAGCGACGCGACGCTGTCGCGTCGTCAAGGAACTCGGCGACGGGCTGATGGTGTGGTTGGCGCACCCCACGACTGCCGTCGATGTCGCGTGTCGACTCCTCGACGGGTTCAGGCAGGCCCAGACGGACGACCGAATCCCGCTCGCCGTTCGCATGGGCATGCACTTCGGTGAGGCGATCGTTCGCGGCGCGCGACTTCATCGGCCAGACCGTCAACATCGCGTCACGCGTGTCCGACCTCGCCGGTCCCGGTGAGCTCCTCGTGTCCGAGGGGGTCGTCGCGGCCGCTCGCGGCATCACCGCGTGTCGAGATCGTTCGAACCGGTGGGCCCGACGCAGGTGAAGGGTGTCCAGGCACCGGTCTGGCTGTACCGCGTCGCCGATGACCGTGATGCCGGTGAGCCCGACGAACGTCGCCGACATCGGTCGCTCGAGCGTCCGGATCCGAACGATTTTCGGTGTCGAGGGCGAGTGAGCGGGCAGACTTCGCCGATGCGCAGCATCGTGATCGACACCGACACCGCATCCGACGACGCGATCGCCCTCGTCCTGGCCGTACGAGAGCCGACGGTCGAGGTGCGGGCGGTCACCGTCGTGGCCGGCAACGTGCCGCTCGATCTCGCGGTCCGCAATGCGATCGTCACGCTCGACCTGTGTGGTGGTGCCGACATTCCGCTGCACGCCGGACGAGCCGTGCCCCTCGAGCGTCCGCTCGACACCGCGCAGTTCGTGCACGGAGAGGACGGCATGGGCGGGGCGGCGCTGCCGCAGCCATCGCGAGCGGCCGCACACCCGACGACGCCGTCGCCGCGCTGCTCGACATCGCCGCGAACGAACCCGGTCGACACGACCTCGTCACCCTCGGGCCGCTCACGAACATCGCGGCCGCGATCCAGGACGATCCGGACGTGCTCACGAAGTTCGGTCACACCTACCTCATGGCGGGCTCACCGGACGGTGTCGGCAACGTCGACGCGCTCGGTGAGTACAACGTGTGGGCCGACCCCGAAGCGGCCACGATCGTGTTCGCCGCCCCGGGCGCGAAGACGATGATCGGCTGGAACATCTCGCGTCTCTACGCCGTGATCGACCACGACGAACAGGCCCGGCTCGCCGAGGTCGGTCGACTCGGACGGTTCGCCATCGACATCAACGGTGACGTCGATCAGTACTGCCTCGACACCGGTCTCGCCGGGTTCGATCTCCCCGACCCGATGGCGATGGCGGTCGCGCTCGACGACTCGATCATCGTCGAGTCGACCGACGAGTGGTTCGTGGTCGGCCTCGACGGGCCGACCCGTGGGTGCACGATCCCGGACCGTCGTCACGGTCGTCCGGACCCGAACATCCGAGTGCTGTGGTCCGTCGACGAAGCGGCGTTCAAGCGACGTCTGTTCACGGCCTGCGCCGACTGAACGTCGATGGTGCCGTCAGCGAGGCGCGGACGATCGCCCGGCTTGGGGCCTTCGGTGCGGGTGCGCTTCAGCTCGAAGAACGAGTCGATGTCCATCATCGTGACGAGGGCGTCCCACATCGCGACGCTCTGCTCGGTGGTCGGAACCTTCGTGATGACCGGGCCGAAGTAGCCGGCCTTGACGCCGTCGGAGTTCTCGAAGGCGATGATCGGCGTGCCGACGTCGTTGCCGACGAGCTCGAGACCGTCGTCCATCCCTTCGCGGATCACGACATCCCACGACTCGTCGTCGAATGCCGCCGCGTGCGAGACATCGAGCCCGACGGTCACGAGCGCGTCGGCGGGATCGAACGGGAACTCCTTGTCGTGGTGGATCCGGCTGCCGAGCTCCCAGTAGAGCTTGAACACGCCGTCGTTGCCGTCGGTCGTGCGAACGGACTCCATCACCCGCAGCAGGCCGTGCGTGAACTTCGACCCCTCGTACCAGGACGTCTCGGGGTCGGGCTGGTTCTTGAAGAACAGGCTGATCGGTCGCCACGTGATGTGGAGGTCACGATGCGGCTGTACTTCGTCGACGGTCCAGCGGGCGGTGGTCCAGCAGAACGGGCATGCCGGGTCGACCCAGAAGTCGATGTTCATGTCGTCACGTCACTTTCGTGTGGGAGGGGAGCTGGCGAGGAGATGCCGATGCCGCCGGGTTCGTCGGCGCCGAACCGGGCGATCTCGGCGGGGAGGTCGAGCGCTCCGATCGACCGTGCGCGCAGCAAGGTCGTCGGGCGTCAGCAGTGCGGCGGGGATGATCCAGACGACCTCGAACTCGAGCCCGTCGGGATCCTTCGCGTAGAGGCTCTTGGTGGTGCCGTGGTCGCTGGCACCGACGAGCGCGCCGCGTTCGCGCAGGCGGGTGGCCAGGCGTTGGAGTTCGCCGAGGGTGTCCACCTCCCAGGCGAGGTGATACAGACCGACCGTCGTGCGGCCGGCCTCGGACGCTCCGGCGTCGGCGCCGATCTGGAACACGCCGAGATCGTGGTCGTTGGTCGAGTCGGGTGCCTGCAGGAACGCCGCGCCGGGCGCCGACATGACGACCCGGAATCCGAGGACGTCGCCGTAGAACTCCGTCGTCCGCTCGACGTCACGGACGTACAGCACTGCGTGGTTGAGACGTTGGACTGCCATGGACGTCCGAAACCTGTTTGCGGTCGCAAATATTCCCGGGTCGGGCGAGGACGCCGAGCACCGCACGCGGAAACCCGGCGCGTGCCGGAGTGGCCGGTGCGGGACAATGTCCGGATGGCAACCGGGACCGCGCCGAGCGGCACTCGTTGGCGCGCACTCGGCGCGCTGCTCCGGCCCGACGCATGGCGTTGGGCCGGCCTCGGCGTACTCGTCGCCATCGGCTCGGGCCTGCTCATCGCCGGTCCGCTCATCGTCCGGCGGATCATCGACGAGGCGACCGACGGCGCCACGAGCACCCAGATCGCGCAGCTCGCCGTGCTCTACCTCGTGGTCGCGGTCGTCGCCCAGGTGCTGGCCGTGGTCGTCGTGTGGCTCGCGACGATCGCGGCGTGGAGGACGACCAACGAACTCCGCCTGACGATGACCCGTCACGTGCTCGGCCTCGACCACGAGTTCCACCGCACCCACACGCCTGGCGAGCTGATCCAACGCGTCGACGGCGACGTCACCTCCGTCTCGGACTTCCTCAGCCGCGTCGTGACCAAGGCGTTCGGCTCGGCGGTGCTCGTCGGCGGCATCATCATCGTGCTGACGGTGATCGACTGGCGGCTCGGACTCGGGATGGCGCTCTACGTCGGGCTGTCGGTGATGGTCGTCGTTCGGACCCGGCATCGCGCCGTGTCGGAATCGTCCGACGAGATGGGCGCGCTCGGTCGGCTGTACGGCGGCATCGAGGAGCGCCTGACCGCGGCCGAGGACCTTCGCGCCAACGGTGCCGGTGACCACGTCGCCTGGCGGTTCGTCGAGGACAGCGAGGACGCCCTGATGAGCGCCGTCCGGCGCGAGCGGGCCTTTCTCGTCATGTGGTGGTTCGTCCAGGGGGCGGTTGCAGCGGGATGGATCGTCGCCCTCGTCCTCGGCGCTGTCCTGGTCGCCGCGGGAACGATCACGATCGGCACGGCCTTCCTGCTCTTCCAGTTCGTCCTGCTGATCGCACGGCCGCTCGAGGAACTGGTGCACGAATTGGAGACGGTGCAGAAGGCCAACGGCGCGATGGTGCGGGTGATCGACCTGCTCGCCGTCGAGCCCAAGGTGCTCGACGAGGGCACGACGAGCCCGCCGCCGGGCCCGCTGTCGATCGACGCCGTCGATGTCGCCTTCGACTACGGCGACGACCGGGCGGTGCTGCGCGACGTCGACGTGCACATCGGCGCGGGTCGGTCGGTCGGCATCGTCGGTCGAACCGGGAGCGGCAAGACGACCTTCTCGCGGCTGGTGCTCCGACTCGTCGAGCCGACCGAGGGCCACGTGGCGCTCGGCGGCGTCGCGATCGCGGACATTCCGGTGCCGGAACTGCGCCGGCGGGTCGCGCTCGTGCCGCAGGAGGTGGAGCTGTTCGCCGGGCAGTGTGCGCGACAACGTCACGCTGTTCGACGACGAACCGACCGATGACGACGTCGTCGACGCGCTTCGCAGTGTCGGCCTCGACGCGCTCGCCGACGGTGGTATCGGCCGGCCGTTGGGAGCCGCCGGTACCGGCCTGTCGGCCGGCGAGGCTCAGTTGCTGGCGCTCGCGCGGGTCTGGCTGCGCGATCCCGACGTCGTCGTGCTCGACGAGGCGACGGCTCGCGTCGACCCGGAGACCGAACGGCGCCTCGAGGCCGCCGTGGTCGAACTGATGAAGGGCCGCACGACACTGGTGATCGCCCATCGACTCACGACGCTGCGCTCGGTCGACGAGATCATCGTCTTCGACCACGGTCGGATCGTCGAGCACGGCAATCGCATCGATCTCGTCGGCGACGACGACAGCCGGTTCGCGCAGCTGCTCAGCATCTCGCTCGATCGCGATGGCGAGTCCGTCGACGAGCTCGATGCCCCGGAGGTCCCCGCCACCGCTGGCACCTCGGTCGAGTCGGGTGCCGGAACGGTGGTGGGATCGTGAGCGTTTCGGGGACCCAGACACTCGTCGAGCACACGACGGACCCCGATCTCGACGACGCGACCGACGAGATCACGATGTCCGACAACGTCTGGAAGCTGACGTGGCGGGTGTCGCAGCACCGCCCGCGGGAGTTCTGGCTCGGCTGGTTCCTGTTCGTCGTGTTCTTCACGATGCCGGCCATCACCGGGTACTTCCTGGGCCGCGGGTACAGCGCACTCGCCGACGGCGACACGACGGAGACGATCTGGTGGGCGGCGGCGATCGCGGTCAGCGAGACGATCCGGATGGTGGCGATCCACCACGGTGCGCTGATCTGGACCAAGGCGTGGATCCACATGCAGACGCTGCTGCGGGCCAACATGCTGAGTGCCCAGATGGCCAGCGGGGGAATCCAGGCCGGCCAGCCCGTCGGTTCCGCCGGCGCGGCGGTCACCCACTTCCGCGACGACACCGAGGACGTCGCGAACTTCGTCGACGGCATGGTCGACGTGTCCGGCGGTGTCGTGTTCACCGTCGTCGCCGGGTTCGTGCTCGGCGACGGCGGATCCGTCCGGGGCCGTCATCCTGATCATCCCGTTGCTCGGCGTCGGGATCGCCACCCGCATGCTCGACAACCGCATCAAGGAGTACCGGATCGCCGATCGTCGCGCGACCGAACAGGTCACCGGCCTGGTCGGCGACGTGATGGCGGCGGCGCACCACCATCAAGGTGAACGACGCGGTCGAACCGATGATGGCGCGTCTCGCGGTGCTCGTCGACCGCCGCCGGTACACCGCGGTTCGCGACCGGGTGCTGGAAGAGGGCGTGCAGGCGTTCAGTCAGGGCGCCGCCGACATCGGCCTCGGGCTGGTGCTGCTCGTGAGCGCGGGCGCGATCGCGTCGGGCACCTTCGACCTCGGCACCCTGGCGCTGTTCGCGGCGTACCTCGGCTGGTTGAGCTTCCTGCCCAGGATGATCGGACGCATGCTGGCGCGCCGCAAGCAGGCCGGCGTGGCGTTCGATCGGATGCGCAAGCTGGTCGCCGACGAGGCGGCCGGCAACACCGTGCGCGATCGTCACCTGCCGATCGATCCTCGTGACGGTCGCGTTCGCAGCGACGTCGAGCGTCCGGAGCGAGTGCCGCTCGAACGTCTCGACGTCGTCGGGCTCGGCGTGCGGTACGGCGATCGGACGGTGCTGTCGGAGATCGGGTTCTCGATCGAGCGCGGTGAGTTCGTCGTGATCACCGGTGCCGTCGGCGCCGGCAAGAGCACGCTGCTGCGAGCCCTGCTCGGCTTGGCCTGGCAGGCCGACGTGGACGGGTCGGTGCGCTGGAACGGCGTCGAGGTCGCCGATCGGGCCGCGTTCTTCGTCCCGCCGAACGCCGCGTTCCTGTCGCAGGTGCCGCAGTTGATCTCCGACAGCGTGGCCGACAACGTCGGCCTCGGCCCGGTCGATCCGGAGCAGCTGGCGACGGCGCTGCGGCTCGCCGCGATCACCGACGACATCGAGGCGATGCCCGACGGTGCGGCCACGTTGATCGGGCCGCGTGGGCTGCGGCTGTCGGGAGGCCAGCGACAGCGGCTGGCGACGGCTCGAGCGCTGGTGCACGCGCCCGAGCTCGTGGTGCTCGACGACCTGTCGAGCGCGCTCGACGTCGAGACCGAAGTCCAGCTCTGGACCAATCTCGCCGACGCGGGCATGACGGTGATCGCCGTGTCGCACCGTGAGGTCGCGTTCCGCCGAGCCGATCAGGTGCTGCGACTCGAGGCCGGTCGACTGGTCCGCTGATCCGTGTCCTCGAGGTCGGATCCGGAACGACCGGGTCGACGGTCAGGGGGAGCGGCGGCGGGCTCGGTGGTCGGCGGTGTGGGTGCGGCTCGCACACCGCGGGTCGGCGCAGAACCGGCGGGAACCGTTGCGGGTCGTGTCGTAGAAGAGGTGCGTGCAGTCGCTCGCGGCGCAGGTACCGAACCGGGAGGTGCCGTGGTCGCAGATCTCCTGGGCGAGCGCCATGAGGATGTCGGCCATCACCTGCTCGTCGAACGCGGCCGATGCCGGTGTCCAGTGGATGTGGAGCGGCGCGCCGTCATGGCTGGTCAGCGACGGCGTGATCTCGAGCCCGGCCAGCTGGTGGTTGGTCCACGTGACCATCGGCTCGATGCGTGCCGTCGCGAGCCCGGCGAGCGTCGGAGCCAGCTCCGACATCCGGGTCTCGACACGGCGGATCGAGGCGGCCGAAGCATGGCTCGCGCGGGTGAAGCCGTGCCGGTCGAGCAGGCCGCGGACGTCGGTGTCGTGGTCGTCGATCAGGGTGTTGACGAGGTCGACCATCGCCTCGAGGGTGAGGCGGATCTCGGTGTCGTGCCCGGATGTGACGTACACGACACCAGCGTACCGGTGCGCTTCGTGTAAGGTACTAACTTCGAATAGCTACTTACTTCTCCGAAACGTGGAACTCGTGAACATCGTCCTGAACTCGCTCGTCGTCATCGCCACGATCCTCGGCTCGTGGATGGCGTTCCCGCAGGCGCGACGCCTGGCGCGCACCCGGCGGGTCGAGGGCGTCTCCGCGACCTGGATCGGTGTGAGCCTGGCCATCAACGGCTGGTGGCTGACCTACGGCCTCGCTGCGGGTGTCTGGGCGCTCGTGCCGGTGTCGGCGATCTCGCTCGTGCTCTACGCGACGATGGCGGTCGTCTACTTCTCGACGGCGGGTCGCCGTGCCGTCGCGCCGTTCGCCCTCGGCTTCTGCGTGCTCGGCATGATTCCCGCTGCCGTTCCTGGTGGTCGGCGGTTGGGAGCTCGCCGGCATCGCCGTCGGGCTGTCGTACGGAGTGCAGCTGCTCCCGGCGGTCGTCGCCGCCTGCCGGACCCGGGATCTGGTGGGCGTCTCCGCGAGCACGTGGATCATCGCCTTCGTCGAGTCGGGCCTGTGGCTGGTCTACGGACTCGGCGTCGGTGACATCGCGCTCGACCCTCGCCGGCACGGTCGGTGTCGCGATGGCCGCCGTCATCCTGGCCCGTCTCGCCGTGACCGGACACGAGCCGTTCGTGGCGGTCGACCCCCGTCGTCGCCTCGCCGTCTCGCGATCGGTGTGACCGCGACGCCCGGGAGCTCGCGCGGTGGACAAACGCGCAATCGTCACTAGTCTGACGACTGTAAACGTGAGTCAACGGTGGCTCCGATTTCAACAAGGAGCCGAAATGGCCACAGGTACAGTGAAGTTCTTCAATGACGAGAAGGGCTTCGGTTTCATCTCGCGTGACGATGGCGACGACGTCTTCGTTCACTACTCGAACATCGTCGGCGCAGGCCGTCGTTCGCTGAACGACGGTGACACCGTCGAGTTCGAGATTGCTGCAGGCCGTAAGGGTCCTGAAGCAGTCGACGTCAAAGTCGTCTGAGGAGGCGTTCCGATTGGCTCGAAGTCCGCAGTCCTACCAGAAACGACAACGAGAACTCCGCAAGAAGGAGCGCAAGGCTGAGAAGCTTGCCGTACGACACGGCAAGGGATCAGACTCCGACGACGAGTCCGACGAAGGACCCGACGAGGATGCGCTGCTCGAGGAGTTCCGCCAGTTGAACGAGAAGTTCGCGGCGGGTGACGTCGAGGAGGACGACTTCGAGTACCGAAAGGCGGAGATCTTCGCTCAACTCGGTCTGGGAGAAGCTCCCGAACCTCGTGAGGAAGTCTCCGAGTCGTCCGACTGAATCAGCAATCCGAATCGATCACACTGGCTCGACCCCTGGCACCCGCCAGGGGTCGAGTTCGTTGTCGGACCGCCCGTCGCGGCGCAGACCCTCGTCGATGAACCGGTCGACGAGCCGGTGGTGCATCCGCATCCGGGTCTCCTGGTAGAGCCCGAAACTCACGCCGCGCTTGCCCTTCGACTTGAGTCCGGCCTGCACTCGTGGCAGGTTCGCCATGTCCTGCGCGAAGACGTCGGCGAGCCCGCGCATCCCTTCGGCTTCGTGCCAGGTCTGCTCGAGTGTGAGGCGCTGGATCGGCGCCGGCTCGGGCACCTCGCCGGAGTCGGGGATCGGCGCCATCCTGATGACGTCCATGAAACAGGTGTCGGGTGTCGGACCGGGCCGCCAGCGGTACACGAGCGACTGGCCGACGCCGGCCCACGGCGCGAAGGCCGGGAACAGGTGGTACAGCGTGGCATCGAGCATCTCGGTGTCGGACCGGTCCGACAGGTCGGCGCCGTAGAGCCCGCTCATCGCGGTGCGGAACACCTCGGCGACGACGGCGCGTGAGCCGATCCCCTCGGGTACCTCGACCCGGCTGCCCTCGGGCATCTTGCCCTTGACCGATCCGACGGAGAAGGCGATGTACGCGTCGACGACCTGCTGATCCGACAGCTCCTCGAGGTGTGGACTCTGCAGACCGAACCCGTTGACGAAGCGGGTGACGTAGGGCGAGTCCGGCCAGATCGAGTACTCGCTGTTCTCGTCGGCGGTGAACTCGAGGATCTGGGGATGTGTGGCGATGACGTGGTATCCCTCGCCGAAGGCCTCCATGCAGACCTTCCAGTTCGCCGGGACCTCCTTGACGGCGTGGAAGGCGCGGTACCGCTCGGTGAAGCGGAAGTCCCGGCCGAAGTGCTCGATCAGCTTGTCGGCGTAGGTCTCGAACGGGATCGGGTCGGCGGCCATGTTGACGAACACGAACCCCTGCCAGGTGGCGACGTGGGCTTCGGGCAGACACGAGTCGGGCTGCTGCCAGACCTGCGGGAAGTCCCAGTTCGCGGGCAGCTCGACGAGTTCTCCCTCGGTGCTCCAGCGCCAACCGTGGAACGGGCAGCGGAACGATGCCACCCGGCCGTCGTCGACGCGCAGCTTGGTGCCGCGGTGGAGGCAGGCGTTGTGGAACGCCTTGATGTCGCCGTTCTTCGTTCGTGTCACGATCAGCGACTGGTCGGCCACGTCGTAGACGACGTGGTCGCCGGGTGATTGCAGGTCGACCTCCATGCAGGCCATCTGCCAGGTGTTCGTCCAGAGGTACTCGTTCTCGAGCGCGGCGAACCCGGGGTCGAAGTAGCGAGATCGTGGCACGTCCTCGTCGCCCTGGGGCGCGTAGCTGTGGTCCAACATCGACTGCGGAACCGGCCTCGTGTCCTGCGCGTGCATGTCCTGGAGGCTCGGCCCCTGGCTGCGGGCAGCTCCGATCTGGACCGGTGTGACCGATTCGTTCTCCGTCGTCGTCATCACACCAGTGTCGCGGGCCTCCGTCGCTCGCGCAGAGCCGGAGCATTCCCACCGCTCACGGCCTCTCACGGCAAGGTTGCATTGATCGTTCCATAGTTATATAGTTGTGTTCATGCCCAAGGCGCTACCCCCGGAACTGCTCGAGCACGTCGCCGAACGATTTCGTGTGCTCGGCGACTCGACGCGACTCGGCATCATCCGGACACTGCTCGACGACGGAGAGCAGAGCGTGGGGCAGCTCGTCGATCACCTCGGCACCAGTCAGGCCAACGTCTCCAAGCACCTGCGGATCCTGCACGACGCGAAGATCGTGACGCGGCGCCCCGAGGGGACCTCGGCCTACTACTCGGTGACGGATCCGAGCCTGATGCCGCTCTGCTCCATCGTGTGCGACCGTCTGCGTGAGCAGGTCGCCGACGACGCCCGCACATTCGCCATCTGACACTCACCCCCTTCAACAGCGAGGACCCACCCATCATGACCATCGAGACCGATCTGGACCCCAAACCATCGCTTCATGCCGATGAAGCGGTGAAAGGCCACTCCACTCACGACGACCTCGACACCGACGTCGTGCACCCGCCGCTCGCTCGTCTCGGTCGGTGGGCGCACGCCCACCGCAAGTTCGTGATCATCGCGTGGGCGGTGCTGGCCATCGGCCTCGGCGTGTTCGCACCGAAGCTGGAGCATTCACTGTCCGGAGCGATGTGGGAGGTCAACGGCAGCGAATCGCTCGCGGCGCGCGACGTCATCGACGAGCAGTTCGGAGGACTCTCCTCGCAGTCGGCGGTCGTCGTGATCCAGAGCGGCTCGACGCCGATCGATGATCCGGCCTTCCAGCAGGTGATCTCCGACGTGAACGCGCTCATCCTCGCCGAGCCGGGGTTCGGCCAGCCCATGCCGGCACAACCGGGTATGGACGGCAGGACGGTGATGATCCAGGCCGGTGCCGAGGTCGACCCGACCGAAGCCGTGCGCGCCGCCGAGCGACTCGGCGACGACATCGCCGACCTCTCGACGGAGGTCTCCGGCGACGAGATCACGGTCGCGCTGACCGGATCTCCGGCATTCTGGGACGACTTCAACGCGGTCAACCGTGAAGGGATGATGAAGGCCGAGTTGCTCACCTGGCCCGTCACGGCGATCATCCTGGTGATCGCGTTCGGCACGCTCGCCGCTGCGGGTCTCCCGTTGCTCCTGACCGCTGCCGGCCTGCTGGCCTCGATGGGCGTGCTCTACGGCATCACCCAGTTCACCGACCTGTCGATCTGGACGCTGAACTTCGCCATGATGTTCGCGCTGGCGCTCGGCATCGACTACGCCCTCTTCATCGTCACGCGCTACCGGGCGGCGCTGCACGCGCATCCCGACGACCCGCAGCGGGCCGCCGGCATCTCGATGGACACCGCCGGCAAGGCGGTGCTGTTCTCCGGACTGACCGTGCTGATCAGCCTGTCGGCGGTGCTGCTCGTGCCGATCCCGGCCTTCCGATCGATGGCAGCCGGCATGATGCTGTCGGTCAGCTTCGTGCTCCTGGCGGCGCTCACGCTGCTTCCCGCGCTGCTCGGTCCCGGGATCGACAAGTTCGCACTGCCCTGGCACAGCGCCGGTGACCACCACAGCGAGTTCTTCGCGCGGTTGGCCGATCGGATCCAGGCGCACAAGGTCGTGGTCGCCCTCGCGTCGGTGGCGGTGCTCGTCGCGCTCGCCCTGCCCCTGGTTGCCCTGAAGACCGGGATGCCCGGGATCACGGTGCTGCCCGAGGACGAGCAGGCGCGCCAGGGCTACGACCTGATCGCCGAGGGGTTCGGGCCGGGAGGCCCCGGGCCGATCCAGGTGATCGTGCCCGCCGGCACGGATCCGCAACCGATCGCCGACCAGGTGATGGCGACCGAGGGAATCGTCATGGCGTTCCCACCGCAGCCCGGCGCCGAGGGCGCCAGCATGATCGCGGCGGTCGGTGCGTACGACCCGTCCTCGACGGAAGCGTTGGCGCTCATCCCGACGTTGCGAGGGGATCTCCCCGACGGCGTGGTCGTCGGCGGGCCGGTCGCCGAGAACTACGACCTCGACCGCACGCTCAGCGAGAAGGCGCCACTCGTGATCGGCGTCGTGCTCGTCCTCGGCTTCCTGCTGCTGATGGTCGCGCTGCAGGCGGTGATCGTCGCCTTCGTCGGCGTGATCTTCAACCTGTTGTCCGTCGGGGCTGCCTTCGGCGTCGGCGCCATCGTCTTCCAGCACGGCATCGGTGCGGGATTGCTGAGTTTCGAGAGCCAGGGGTATCTCACCTCCTGGGCGCCGCTGTTCTTCTTCGCACTCGTGTTCGCCATCTCGATGGACTACACGGTGTTCCTCCTCGCGTCGACCCGAGAGCACTTCGAGCGATCCGGTGATGCGAGCGAGGCCGTGCGGGGATCACTGAGCCACGTCGGTCGCCCGATCGTGGCGGCGGCGGGAGTCATGATCGCCGTCTTCTACACCTTCGCCATCGCCGGGACGCTGCCCATGAAGGAGATGGGACTGATCCTCGGCACCGCGGTGCTGCTCGACGCCTTCCTGATCCGGTTGGTCCTCGTGCCCGCCACGCTCTTCATCATCGGCAACCGGGCCTGGTGGCTCCCGCGGTGGATCGACCGGATCCTCCCCAACGTCAAGTTCGCCCACTGACCCGACCTTCTCGTGAACAACAGCGCATGAGAGCGCGCGGTTGTTCACGAGAACGGGGACGGGATGGTCGGGAGCAGGGTCGGGTGATGGCGGCGAACGTGACGGCGGCGGCCTGGGCCACGTTGAGTGAGTCGACGGTCGGGGAGATGGGGATCCGGATCCGGCGGTCGGCGGCCGCGAGCGCGGTCCGGCTGAGGCCGGGGCCTTCGGCGCCGAGCATGACGGCGAGTCGCTCGGGCACGTCGGCCGACCACAGATCCTCGGCGTCGGCGGACGGCGTCATCGCCCACGACTCGAACCCGTCTTCGCGTAGCCGATCGCCGATCTCGGCCCACTCGGCGGCCGGCACCCTCGCGATCGGCAGCGTGAGGACCTCACCCATGCTCACGCGGACGGTTCGCCGGCTGTAGGGATCGGTGCAGGTCGCATCGATGATCAGCCCGTCGATGCCGAACGCCCTCGCGGCCCGCGAGATCGCGCCGAGGTTCTCGGCGTCGTTGAGCCCCTCCAGCACGCCGATGCGGGTCGCGCCGGCGACGAGCCGATCGACCGACGGAGATGGCCGGCGGTCGGCGCAGGCGATGACGCCGCGATGCAGATCGAATCCGACGACGGCGGCGATCACACTGCGGTCGGCGACGTACACCGGCACGCCGGCGGCGATGAGCGCCTGCGCATTGACCGCGAAACGTTCCTGGCGCGACGGCGCCAGCAGCACGGAACGCACGGTGTGGCCGGACTCGATCAGCCGGTCGATGGCGACGTACCCCTCGGCGATGAAGCACGAGTCGCCCTCGTACCGGCGTCGGTAGGCCTGGTCGTTGAGCGATCGGTAGTCGTCGAGTCTCGGATCACCGGCATCCGTGATCTCGATCACGGTCATCCGGTCGCGAACACCTGGGAGTCGTCGGCGAAGGCCTTGAACTCGAGGGCGTTGCCGGACGGGTCGAGGAGGAACATCGTGGACTGCTCGCCGACCTGTCCGGCGAAGCGGGTGTGCGGCTCGATCACGAACGTGGTCCCCGCCGCGGTGAGGCGGTCGGCCAACGATCGCCAGGCGTCCGGCGCGAGCAGCACCCCGAAGTGGGGCACCGGCACGTGGTCACCGTCGACCACGTTGGTGAGCGTCGAACCTGCATGGGCCGCGGTCGAGGAGGGCCCGGTCGAGGAGGGCCGGGTCGAGGTGGGCGACGAACTGGTGCCCGTAGAGATCGAAGTCCACCCAGGTGTCCGCGGAACGTCCTTCGGGGCAGCCCAGCAGATGCCCGTAGAACTCGCGAGCCGCAGCAAGGTCGTGCACCGGCATCGCGAGGTGGAACCGCGGGCGTTCGGCCATCACAGCGGCAACACGTAGGTGCCCTGCGCCGTGGCGGTCGGACGGTCCTCGCGGTCGTCGCACCAGACCCGGACCGTGCCGACCACGTTGCGGCGGCCGGCGACGTCGAGTGTCGCCCTCGCCCACAGCACGGACCCCTGCGCCGGCCGCAGGAACCGGATCGACAGCTCCGAGGTGAGCGCCATCGGCTCGATCCGCCCGGTCGCTCCGAACACGAGGTACCAGAGCGCGGCATCCGCCAGACCGAACTGCGACGGACCCGACACGAAGGCGCCGGGGCGGAGTTCGCCCTCGGCGATCTCCCGCCTCGCCACCGCGAAGTCGGCGCCCAGTTCGACGCAGGTGTTGTTGGATCCCGGGAACAACTGCCCGATCATCTCGTTCACCGTGTGCGGGCTCGGAAGCTCGCTCGGCGGCGTCGGCGCCGGGCGGGTGGAAGACATGACGCGACGCTAGCGAGCTTCATGCCACGGGCGAAACCGTGGCATCGTGTCGGCCATGAGCGACATGGCCCCGATTCCCGCACTCGAACGCATCGTCGTCGTCGGCGCGTCGCTTGCGGGCCTGCGGGCGGCGGAGACGCTCCGTCAGGACCCGGCGGTGGGTTCGGTGGTCGTGATCGGCGACGAACCTCACCGACCCTACGACCGGCCACCGCTGTCGAAGAAGCTGCTGTCCGGCGAATGGGAGCCCGACCGCATTCACCTGCGTCACCCGGATGTGTTCGACGAGCTCGACGTCGAGTGGCGTCTCGGCGTCGCGGCCGACCGCCTCGACCTGACCGAGCGTGCGGTCCACCTCGCCGATGGACGCGGCGGTCGGGTTCGACGGACTGATCATCGCCACCGGTGCCACGCCTCGACGGTTGCCCGGCCAGGACCAGTTCGACCACGTTCACGAGTTGCGGTCACTCGACGATGCCTTGGCGCTGCGCCGTGAGATCGCGCCGGGAGGTCGGCACGTGGTGGTCATCGGCGCCGGGTTCATCGGCTTGGAGGCGGCCGCCACCGCCAGGACCCTCGGCAACGACGTCGTGGTGCTCGAGGGAGCTTCGGCGCCGCTCATCCGTGGTCTGGGCGAGGAGATGGGCGAAGCGATCGCCGGGCTGCATCGGGAACACGGTGTCGACGTGCGCTGCGATGTGCGCATCGATGGGCTCACCACCGACGGGGTCCGGCTCGCCGGCGGTGAGGTGATCCCGGCGGACGTCGTCGTCGTCGGCATCGGGGTGTCACCGGCGACGGGTTGGCTCGACGGCAGTGGTCTGCAACTGCGCGACGGGGTGGTCTGCGACGCGCACCTCAACGCACTCGACGAGTCGGGCTCGCCGGTCCACGGCGTGTTCGCTGCCGGCGACGTGGCCCGCTGGCCGAACTCCCTGTTCGGTGAGGAGATGCGAGTCGAGCACTGGACCAACGCCGCCGAGCAGGGGGCGCATGCTGCGTCGAACCTCGTGCGCGGGGCAACCGGCCTGTCACTCGATGCGTACGCGCCGCTGCCGTTCTTCTGGAGCGATCAGTTCGAGCATCGGATCCAGTTCCTCGGTCGTGCCTCCGCCGATGACGACGTACGCGTGGTGGCCGGGTCCGTTGCCGGCAAGAAGTTCCTCACCCTGTTCGGACGCAACGGCAGGCTCCACGGGGCCCTCGGGGTCAACGCACCGCGCTGGGTCATGCCCACTCGCAAACTGTTCCTGGAACAGGCGAGCTGGGACGAAGCCCTCGCCGCCACCGCGCAACTCGACGCGTAGGCTCGGCGGATGACCACAGGCTCGCACCTGTCCCGCGTGTGGGCGAAGACCACCGATCTGCAGGTCGTCAGCGGCCATGGCTGCCGCGTCGTCGACGTCGACGGGATCGAGTACCTCGACTTCACCGCCGGCATCGCGGCAGCGTCGACCGGCCACGCCCATCCCGCCGTCGTCGAGGCGATTCGCGACGAGGCGGGCAGGTTCATCCATGCCCAGGCGAACGTGTACACCCACGACCTGCTCGAACCACTGGCCGACCGGCTCGCGGCGATCACCCCGGCCTCCATCGACACGTTCTTCTTCGCCAGCACGAGCGACGAGGTGCTCGAGACGGCGGTGAAGGTCGCCAAGCACGCCACCGGTCGTCATGCGATCGTCGTGTTCGACGGCGCGTTCCACGGCCGGACACATCTCACGATGGCGATGTCGACGGCTCGCGCGATCGACCGGGCCGGCTACGGCCCGTTCCCTCCGGGTGTGTTCGTCGCGCCGTTCCCCGACCCGCACGCATCGGATCAGGAAGCGGAGATCTCCGGCGCGCTGCGTGGGCTGGACCGGATCCTGGCCACCCAGATCACCCCCGACGAGGTCGCCGCGATCGTCATCGAACCGGTGATCAGCGAACGCGGGTACATCCCGACCCCGAAGGGATTCCTGCAGGGGATCGCGCAGCGCTGTCGGGACCACGGGATCCTGTTGGTCGCCGACGAGGTGCAGAGCGGATTCGGCCGCACGGGCAGGATGTTCGCCATCGAGGAGCACGGCGTCGAACCCGACCTGTTGTGCATGGCCAAGGGGATTGCGTCGGGGTTCCCGTTCGCCGCGCTCGGGATGCGTCGGTCGATCGACGACGCCTGGCGGGTCGGCAGTCACGGCGGATCCTCCAACGGGAATCCGATCGGCTGCGCGGCAGCACTCGCCACGATCGACGTGCTCACCGAGCCAGGGTTCCTCGACAACGTGAAGGCGCGCGGCGAGCAACTGATCGATGCGCTGCGCGACATGCAGCAACTCGATCCGGCGCTTCGTTACGTTCGTGGTCGGGGCCTGATGGTGGCGACCGAGTTCGACTCGGCGGATCGTGCGGCGGCGGTCGTCGAGTGCTGTCTGCGTGAGCATCGGGTGATCCTGATGACTGCGGGCACGAGGAACCGGACGATCCGGTGGATGCCGCCGCTGGTCGTGACCGCGCCCGAGATCACCGAGGCGGTCCGTGCGTTCGAGTCGGCGATCCGCGCGACCGGCTGACGGCACGCATGGCTCGTCTCGATGCCACCCGGATCGGAGCGTGGAGAGGGTTGCAGGCGCTCGTCGGACAGATCGAACGTGGCCTCGACGAGGAACTCCGCGCCGATTGGGACATCCCCCTCGGCTGGTTCGACGTGCTCGCGTCGCTGCAGCGCCTCGGTGGTCGCGCCCGACCGCTCGACGTGGCAGCTGATCTCCGGCTGCCGCCGTCGAGCCTGAGCCGTCGTCTCGATCGGCTGCAGGAGGAAGGCTGGATCGCCCGCCATCGAGACGTGCCCGGCGCCGATCTCCGCGCGGTCGAGATCGAACTCACCCGAACCGGTCGGCGGTTGTGGCGGGAGATGAGCGTGAGCTATCGCCGAGCGTTGCAGGCCCAGTTCGCCATCCATCTCGACGACGACGACATCGCCGACATCCGCCGAGTCCTCGACACGCTGTTCGGCCTCGAGGACGATGACCTGACGGACGAGCCCTGACGGGTGCACGCCCGGGCTGGCCTGGCCCGGCTGGGTTGCCCGGCTGCGCCGCTAGGTTGACGCCATGCCGGCGTTGTCGACGATCATCTGGGTCGGATTCGGCATCCTGTTCGGTTGGCTGCTGTGGAAGAGTCGGGATCATGATGCTTCGCAGCATGACCTCGATGCCGCCGGAGCCGCTTCCGGCCGGCGAGATGCGCCGGGTGAACCGCAGGTATCGCTGCGATGTCTGTGGGGTGGAGCTGAGGTTGACCATGGCCCCTGACGAGGATCCACCGCCGCCCAAGCACTGTCTCGAGGACATGACCGAGGTGGCGCCGATCTTCGAGTGACCGCCGGCTTCGTTCGGGTGCCGGCGCTCACGACCAGGTTGTCCCCAGGTCTGTGGACAACCTGGGTGGACGACCGCTGGCTCAGTCGGGCCGGCTCAGTGCGGTGGCTCAGCCGGCAGCTCGGTCAACGCCACTTGGTGGCGGTCCACAGGCCACCGAGGATGCACGCCAGCCCGATCAGTGTCGGCACGTTGCTGTCGGTGAACACCAGGTACCGCGCCATGATCATCAACCCGCCGAGGATCAACAGCGCGATCATGATGATCGGGATCCAGTGCGGCGGGACGAGCTGCTTCTTCGTGGCCTTGGGCGTGTACCGCGACGACGCCGTTGCTGCGTGGTGCGGCTGATCGTCGTTGGTGGCCTGGGCGTGGCGATCCTCGGGTCGGGTCCCCTTGGGGGTCACCCGACCGCCGCCGGTCTTTCGCTTCGGGGGAGCCATGCAACCACGAGCATAGGTGATGGAATCGACCCACCGTTCAACCAGGTGTGCAGAACCGACCGTCCGGACCCGGCCGCGGCGCGCCCATACTGGTGGAGTGACCCGTGTCCTCGTGATCGACAGCTACGACAGCTTCGTCTACAACCTCGTGCAGTACCTCGGCGAGCTCGGTGCGGAACCGATCGTGGTGCGCAACGATCAGCTGACGGTCGACGAGGCGGTCGCGCTGGCGCCCGACGCCGTCCTGCTGTCGCCGGGGCCGGGTCGGCCCGAGACGAGCGGCATCATCTGCGACTCGATCGGCGCCTTCGCCGCGATCGGCACACCGTGTGTTCGGGGTGTGTCTGGGTCACCAGGCGATCGGCCACGTCTACGGCGCCGACGTCGTCGGGGCGCCCGAGCTGATGCACGGCAAGACCTCGGAGATCCTGCACGACGGCACCGGCGTGTTCAGCGGTCTCGTCTCACCACTGACCGCGACCCGCTATCACTCGCTGACCCTCGCTCCGGCCAGCATCCCCGACGACCTGATCGTCACGGCCCGCACCGCGGACGGCGTGGTGATGGGTGTCCGTCATCGGTCGCTCCCCGTCGAAGGCGTGCAGTTCCACCCGGAGAGCATCCTGACCGGTCAGGGCCACGACCTGCTGGCCAACTTCCTCGGTCGAGCCCGCCAGTCGTCGACTCGCTGACCGCGTCCGGCGGCTCGATCGCGCCGACCAGTGATCGCCGCGGCGATCAGGGTGCCAGGGTCGTCGTGGTCGTCGTGGCGTCGTGGTCGGCGGCGCCGTGGTCGGCGGCGCGGTGGTCGGTGGCACGGTGGTGACCGGGGCAACGGCGCGCCCCACGGTGATCGTGATCGTGGTGCCGGGATCCACCGGCGAGCCCGCCGGCAGGCTCTGGGCGACCACTCTGCCGTCGTCGGGGCTCCCGGCGGCGACGTCGATGTAGGAGACGCTGGGCACGAGGCCCTCCTCGGTCAAGGTGTTGCGAGCCTGGGCTTCGGTCCGACCCACGACTGCAGGTACCCGCACCGGTTCGGGCCCATCGGACACGATGATCAGGACGTCGCTGCCGATCGCGACGAGTTCGCCCGGCCCCGGACGGATCTCCATGACGGTGCCGGCGGCAACGGTGGGTGACGAGCGCACGTCGGTGGTGACGTTGAACTCGTACGGTGCGGCCTCGAGCAGGCTTCGCGCCTCGATCTCGGTCATGCCGATGACCTGGCCCGGCACCTGCACGCTCGAGGGCGGCGCGGCGACGACCAGGTTGATCTTCGTGCCCTGGAGCGCCGGAGTGTCGGCGGCCGGATCACTCGACACCACGGTGTTCTCCGCGAGGTCGTCGCGTTCCTCGGTCGTGATCTCACCGACGACGAAGCCGGCGGCCGCGAGCTTCTCGCTGGCTTCGGTGAGCGGCAGGGTCACGACGTTGGGGACGGGGACCAGCTGCGGGTCAGGGTTGTAGAAGACCTCGACGACCTGGTCCTTGAGGATCAGGGTGCCCGCCACCGGGTCCGTGCGGATCACGAAGCCGACCGGCACGAGGCTGCTCTCCTCGGGTGTGGTCACGAACCGGATGTTCTTCTCGGTGAGATCCTGGGTGACCTCGGCGAGCGGCATGTTCGTGTAGTCCGCGAGGACGAACTCGCTCGGGTCGGCGTCGGCGTCCTCGCCGCTCAAGGCCTGGAAGAGCAGCACACCGCCGATCACCAGCAGGATCAGCGCGACGAATGCACCCAGCGCGTACCAGCCCGTTCTCGACGGGTTGGTGTCGTAGTACATCGCGTCGGAGGACGCCCCCGTCGGATAGCCCGCCTCGACCATGCCGGTCGACGGCACGCCGGCCGACCTCGGGGTGCCGGCCATCGCGGTGGTCGGCGCGACGGTGGGGTTGACCGTGGTTGCGCCGCCGATGCCGGCAGCGACGACCGCGCCGGCGCCCGCGGCGCCGAGTGCCTGGGCTGCCGTCAGCGCCTGGACGGGTTCGTTGTTGCGGAACCGACGGAGGTCGTCGCGCAGCGCCGCGGCGCTCGGGTACCGCATCTTCGGATCCTTCGCGAGGAGCTTCGCGATGATCGCCTCGAACGATCGCGGCACGTCGGCGACGATCTGCACCAGCGGTTGCGGCGCGTCGTGGACCTGCTTGTAGGCGATGCTGACCGGGTTCTCGCCGGTGAAGGGTGGCCGCCCGGCGACCATCTCGTACATCACGATGCCGAGTGAGTACAGGTCGCTGCGGGGATCGGGCTGCGCACCCTGGGCCTGCTCGGGCGAGAAGTAGGTGGCGGTGCCCATCACCGAGCCGACCTGGGTGAGGTTGGCCTCGGTGGGCGCGTTGAGGGCCCGGGCGATGCCGAAGTCGGCGACCTTCACCTGGCCGTTCGTGCCGATCAGGATGTTCGCCGGCTTGATGTCGCGGTGCGCGACGTGGTTGTCGTGGGCGAAGCCGAGTGCGGCCGCGACCTCACTGGCGATCTCTGCGGCCTGCTTCGAGGTCAGCTGCTTGTTGGTGGAGAGGATCTCGGCGAGGGTGCGGCCCTGGACCTCCTCCATGACGATGAAGTAGGTGCCCTCGTACTTGCCCCAGTCGTAGACGTTGACGATGTTCGGGTGCGAGAGGCTCGCGGCCGACTGCGCCTCCCGGCGGAACCGCTCGACGAAGTTGGCGTCGGTCGCGAACTCCGGGAAGAGCACCTTGACGGCGACCTGGCGGTCGAGCAACAGGTCGCGCGCCGAGAAGACGTCGGCCATGCCGCCGCGTCCGATCCTCTTGTGGATCTCGTACCGGTCGTTGATGACCGTCGCCTCGCCGTTGTTGGTCACGTTGTGCTTCCTCCGCTGGAACCCACGTTCGCAGCGCTGGGCAAGGTTACCGATCCGGCGCGGTCGGGTCTCGGCAGGGCGCACCGGTGGTTCATGTCCCGCCGCCCGGCGTCGATGTGGCCGGTGCTGGTGTGGCAGGTGCGCGGGAACCGTGGGACGGTGTCACGGGTCGGGAACCGGCGCCGGTGAGGAGGAAGTCGAGCATGCCCTTCGCGATGGGTCCGGCGAGTCGGCCACCGGTCGCGGCGACGTCGGCGGTCGACTGGACGTCGGTGAGCACGACCGACACGGCGTACTGCGGATCGTCGGCGGGGGCGAACGCGATGATCCAGGCATGGGACAGACCCGGATTCGCAGGATCACCGAGCTGGGCCGTCCCGGTCTTGGCCGCGACGGGGATGCCACCCTCGAGCGCGATGCAGCAGCTGGCCGTGCCTCGTTCGGCGACCCCGATCATCAGCTCGGTCATGAGGCTCGCGTTCGCCGGGGACAGCGGTGTCTTCCACACCGACGGGGTGGTCGTGCTCAGCGTGCGTCCGACCTGGTCGTAGGTGGCCTGCACGGCGTAGGGCTTCATCATCTGGCCACCGTTGGCGACGGCACCGGCGACCATGGCCATGTGCAGCGGCACCATCTGGACCTCGCTCTGGCCGAAGCCCCGGATCGCGAGGAGCGGCAGCTCCTGGGCGAGGTTGTCGGTGTTGCCGAAGGTGCTCGCGGCCGGCTTGGGGAGATCGATCGGGATCTCCTCCCCGATGCCCCACGCCTTGGTCCCTTCGACCATCGCCTCGGGTCCGAGCAGGGTGGACAGCTGCGCGAAGGGAATGTTGCAGCTGCGAGCGAACACCGTTGCCAGGTCGCCTCCGCAGAGTGTGCCGTTGTAGTTCTGGATCGGATCGTTGGTCTGGGGCGGCACCCACTCGCGTTCGCTCGCGAACTGGTTCGCGGGGGTCACGAGCCCTGCTTCGAGGGCGATGCCGGTCGTGATCACCTTGAACGTCGAGCCGGGCATGTACCGCTCCTGGTACGCCTGCGCGAGGAGCGGGTTGCCGTCGGCGTTCTGGAGATCGGTGATGACTGCCTGCGCGACGTCGAAGTCGGCGTTGACGAAGGTGTTGGGGTCGTAGGTGGGGTTGCTGTACATCGCCCGGATGGCGCCGGTCTTCGGTTCGATGACCGTGACCGATCCGGTCCGTCCGGCGAGGAACAACTGGGCGGCCGCCTGGGCGTCCTCGCGCACGGCGAGCTCGACCGTGCCGGTCGTGTTGACCTCGCCTCCGAGCAGATCGCCGAGGCCGCGCACCTGCTGCTCGGCGGTCGTGCCACTCAGCACGTCGCCGTACAGGCGCTCGACCTGGGTCGAGCCGAACGCGAAGGTGTAGTAGCCGGTGATGTCGGCGAGCAGATCCCCGGTGGGGTACTCGCGTCGGTACTGGTAGGGCTCGCCGGGCCTGGTCGGGAACGACACCGCCGCCACCACGCCGTCGCTCGTGACGATCGGGCCGCGTGGCCGGTTGAACTCACGCAGGAGCGCGCGAGTGTTGTCGAATCGGGCGTCGAGCTCGGGCTTGCGGCCGACCTGCCAGTAGTTGAGCGCGACGAACAACACGACGTAGCAGGCCATGATCCCGACGGCGAGTTGGCGGATCCGACGGTTCATCGGGGGCCACTCATGCCGGAGCCTTGGCGCCTCGCCGCGGGCGTTCGGACCGGCGAAGTCTGCCTCGCCAGCCGCCACGCCTGCCAGCGCTCGGTCGGCGTCGGATCGTCCGGGAGTTCGCCGAGTCGACGGGCTGACGAATCCGACAGGCGGATCAGGAGTGCGAGGAGCACGTAGTTGGCGACCAGCGACGATCCGCCGTAGCTCACGAACGGCAGGGTGATACCGGTGAGCGGCACGACCTTGATGACCCCGCCGATGATGATGAATCCCTGGATGCCCACGATCGTGGTCAGCCCGACGGCGAGCAGCTTCTCGAAGGTCCGATCGGTGCGCAGGGCGATGCGCAGGCCGGCCCCGACGATCAGGATGAACGCCATCAGCACGGCCGACGCGCCGATGAGGCCCCACTCCTCGCCGATGGACGAGAAGATGAAGTCGTTCTGCGCCTCGGGGACCTGGCCGGGATTGCCGCGTCCGAGGCCGGTGCCGGTCAGCCCGCCGTCGGCGAGACCGTAGAGGGATTGGATGATCTGGTAGCCCTTGTCGAGCGGGTCGGCCCACGGGTCGAGCCAGATGCTGACTCGGGTCTGGACGTGACCGAACTGCGTCCAGGAGAAGTAGGCCGCGACCCCGAACAGCACCGTGCCGAGCAGCAGGTAGCCGAGACGTTCGGTTGCCACCCACATCATCACCACGAACAGGGTGAAGAACAGCAACGACGAGCCGAGGTCGCGCTGGAACACCATGACGACCACGGCGAAGCCCCACGCCAGGATGATCGGGGCGATGTAGCGCGGTTCGGGCAGGTGCAGCGGACCGACCTTCCACGTCGAGGCCGAGATCAGCTCACGCCGGTCGGCCAGATACGACGCGAAGAAGATGGCGAGCGCGATCTTTGCGAACTCGCCGGGTTGGAAGTTGACGGGCCCGAGGCTGACCCAGATCCGGGCGCCGTTGATGTTCGAGCCGAGCCCGGGCGCGAGCGGCAGCAGCAGGAGGAAGGCCCCGCCGAAGAAGAACAGCCAGCTGTAGCGCGCGAGATCGGTGGCGCGCTGGACGACCAGCAACGTGGCGGCGAAGGCGCCGATGGCGACGAGGCTCCACGTCGCCTGGAGGCCGGCGAGTTCGTCGTCGAGCCGTGCGATCATCACGAAACCGATGCCGTGCAACAGCGCAGCGAGGGGGAGCAAGGTGCCGTCGGCCCCCCGCGCCACGAGGCGAACGACGATGTGGGCGCAGAGCAGGAGTCCGAGCAGGATCGCGATGAAGATGACGATGCCGGGTGGGATCTCGGCGTCGGTGCCGAGCGCCGTGATCGTGTACGCGGCGCCGGTGATCAGCGCCGCCATGACGACCAGGGTCAGCTCGGTGGTTCGTCGACTGCGCGCGAGCGGCGAGTCGACCGTCGGTGCGGCGACCTCCGGCGCGAACGCGACGCCGCGGATCGGTCATCGTTCGGCCCTGCTCGTCACGGTGGTGCGATCGTCGTCACCCCGCTCGGAGCGCCTGCGGGCGCGACGGTCGTGGTCGGAGGGATCGTCGTGGTCGTGGTCGTGGTGGTGGTGGTCGTCGTCGTTGTCGTGGTCGTCGTCGTGACGCCGTCGCGGATGAACTCGGCGGCCTCGTCGGAGGAATCGAACCTCGGCCGGTCGTCGATCGTCGCCGCCACGTCGGGCTCGAGTTCGTCGCGTGACGGTCCGGTCTCGTTCTGCGGCGGTCGGATTGATCCACAGCACGCCGCCCGAGCGCCCTCGGTAGATGATCGCCTGGTCGTCGTCGTCGAACGCGACGAAGTAGCCACTGCGCGCCCATGCGGAGAAGACCACCACGGCGACCACGACGGCGGCGGCGACACCGAAACCGATGGCGAACCGGGTCAGGTTGGAGCGCCGCTTCGGCGACCGTTCACCGGGGATCACCGATCCCGGGTGGTGGGAGTTCGGCGGGGTCGGCGTCGAGTTGGAGCGCACCTGCCGGCGTGGGGTCCGAGGCGCCGTCGGCCCACAGCGGGATGGGATCGAGCTCCTGGGTGGGGTCGGGCGGATCGTCGCCGTCGAGCACGTCCAGCACGATCACCGTGATGTTGTCGCGCCCGCCGGCCTCGTTGGCCTGCTGCACGAGACGATCAGCAGCCATCTGTGGGTCGGACTCGGCAGACCAACGTCGCGCTGATGTCGTCGTCGTCGACTTCGTCGACGAGCCCGTCGCTGCAGAGCACGAACCGGTCACCGCGGACGAGCGGCAGCGTCCACCAGTCGACGCGGACGTCGGGTTCGATCCCGAGGGCGCGCGTGATGATGTTGCGACGAGGGTGGTCGCGAGCTTCGGCTTCGGTGATGTGGCCCGTCGACACGAGCTCCTGCACATAGCTGTGGTCGACGGTGACGCGACGGAGTCGACCGTGACGGAACAGATAGGTCCGCGAATCCCCGACGTTGGCGAGCACGAGGGCTTCGCTGGGCTGGGCCGGAATGATCGGGGTGACGTCGCCGGGCAGTTCCGCGGCGACCTCCTCGGAGGTGCCATCGGAGACGGCGGGTCCGTCGGAGACTGCCGGGTTTGTCGGGGTCGTCGATGTTCGGCTCCGCCCGCCCGGCATAGTCGTCGGCGATGACGGCGATCGCGGTGACGGTCGTGCCCATGCCGGCGTGACCGGGGTTCGCGATCGCGGCGCGGAAGATGTCGCCGTTCGCCGTTCGGATGGCGGCCACGACATCGGTGGCCGTCGGGAGGTCGTCACCGGCGAGCAGTTCTGCGATCCGGGCGACGGCGAGTTCACTCGCGACCTCGCCCGCCTCGTGTCCGCCCATTCCGTCGGCGACGACGAAGACGGACGGGGTGACGAGGAGACTGTCCTCGTTGGCCGGGCGGAGTTGGCCGGTGTCGGTGGATGCGCCGACGCGGAGGTTGGCCATCACTGCGCCTCGATCACCGTGGTGCCGACCTGGATGCGGTCGCCGGGGTGGAGCAGTCTCGGGCTCGTGATCTTGGATCCGTTGTGGAACGTGCCGTTGGTCGAGCCGAGATCCTCGACCATCGGCTGGCCGTCGTGTTCGTAGACGCGCAGGTGGAGTTGGGAGACGTACGCGTCGTCGTCGATGGTGATGGTGCACCCGGGCTCTCGGCCGAGGGTGACGTCCTCGCCGAGGCCGACGCTGATCCCGCGTCGGGATTTGGGCTCGAGGATCACCAGGCGGGTCGCGCTGCCCTTCGCCTGCTTGGTCGCCTGTTTGGCGGTTTGCTTGGTGGACTTCTTGTCCTGTTTCGTCTGCCGACGACCGGTGGCCGGCACCGGAACGGGAACCGGCGTCGGCCGTCGGCGTCGGCACCGTGGCCTGGTCGGCCGGCCGGGCCGCGGCGGTGCGTGGGTTGCCGACCATCGGTCGGCGCGTCGGTGTGCGCACCTCGCTCCACACCGCCCACAGGACGCGGGCGAAGAAGAGGTAGAGCAGTCCGAGCAGTACGAACTTCAGGATGTTGAGGACTTGGTCGGTCATGACGTCGGAGCGGGTCGCCCCTGCTGGTCAGGAAGCCTCGAACCGGATGTGGGTGGCCCCGACGCTGATGATGTCACCGTCGTTGAGCGGGGTTTCGCCGACGGTCTTGATGCCGTTCACCATCGTGCCGTTGGTGGAACCGAGGTCGATGACGACGAACGACGGTCGCCGCCGGCGCGGACTTCGGCGTGTCGACGGCTGATGTTGCTGTCGTTGACGGCGATCGTGCACTCGGGCAGGCGGCCGATCGTGACGGCTGCGTTGCTGATGTAGACCCGCTGGCCGGACGGCAGGACGAGCGATCCCATCCCGGGGCCGGTTGCTGCCTGCTTGAGCTGGCTGACGATGTTGAATCGACCGGTACGGAGGTTGTTGTCGACCGCGAGTTGCACGGTGACGGGCCCCATGAAGTGGTAGCCCTCCTCGCGGGCGTACTCCCGCGCCGCCTCGGCGAGTTCGGCGACGAGGGCATCTTCGATGTCGCCGAAGCCGGCGTGGTCGACGGCGTTCAGCATCACGGTGAAGTCGTTGGGGACGATGCGTCGACCCTTGACGTCGACGGAGCGATTGTCGTCCATCTCGCGCACGAGACGGCGACCGAGTTCGATGGGGCGGATGGACCCGCGGGAGCGACGAGTGAACACGCCATCGACCATACGCTCCAGACGGTGCTCCAATGACTGCAATCCCATAGGTGGCTTGCGAGGCTAGCCCCCACCCACCCCCGAAAATGTCGGGATCCGGTCGCTGAGCGTCCGGATCCCGCGACATTTCGGCCGGTGGTGGGTCGGGGAGGGGTCGGGGAACGGCGCGTGGGAAGTCTCGGGAGGTGCGCTAGCGTTCTGGGCTCCACTCGGGCGAGTGGCGGAATGGCAGACGCGCTGGCTTCAGGTGCCAGTGAGGGAAACCTCGTGGGGGTTCAAGTCCCCCCTCGCCCACGCTGAACCCCTTGCGCTGCAGGGGGTTCGTTCGCGTCCGGGGGCGGGTTCCAGCAGCACCGCAGCCGTCACCAACCGCGGCAGCTCGGGTCAGTCGGGGTGGTAGCGGGCGGCGGGAGTTCCGGGCGGATTGATGCGGCCCGGGATGGCATCGGGGTTGGCGACGCACACCTCCAGCTCCAGGCCCTCGGGATCGCGGAAGAACACGCTGAGCACGTGGCCGAAATCGGTGACGAAGCCGTCGGTGCACCCGCGCCGCATCAGCTCCTCGCGGAGTTCGTCGAACTGGGCGAGCGACACGGCCCGCAGCGCGAAGTGATCGAGACGGCCACGAGCGAAGATCGGCGTCTGCTTGGCCGCCTCGTCGTTCCCGTCGATCTGGAACACGTTCATCTCGGAGGTCGGCCCGATCCGAAGTACGACCATTTCGAGGCCTTCCTCCGTCAGCCCGGCCTCGACCTTGGCGCCGAACACCTCCTCGTAGAACTCGACGAAGCGTCGGAGATCGGCAGTCAACACCGCCACGTGATCGAACCCTGCCAGCACGTCAGTCCCCTTCGTAGAAGATCGACAGTTGAATGCCGTCCGGATCGGCGAAGTTGAGGATCGCCCCCAGTGCGATGTCGATCGGTCCGGAGTGCCCGATGCCCGCGGCGTCCAACCGTTCGACCCAGGCGTCGACGTCCTCGCGTCCTCCCACCGAGAACGCAGCATGGTCGAGGCCCGTCCGATCCGGCCGGAACACCGACCCGTCGTTGCTGCGATGCCGGGGAATGCCTCACCGTCGTCGACGAGAACGACGACCCGGGCGGGCCTTCGTCGGATCACGTACAGTTCGAGGCGGGGGGGGTTGCACCCGTGAGTGAAGCGGACACGACCAGGCCGGGGCGATGGGCGCGGGTTGCCGGCGTCGTGCCCGTGCTGCACTGGCTCCCGAGTTATCACCGCAGCCGGCTGCGCAACGATCTGCTGGCCGGTGCGATCGTCGCCGCGCTGCTCATTCCACAGTCACTCGGCTACGCAACGATCGCGGGCGTTCCTGTGCAGGTGGGGTTGTACGCAGTCCCGCTCGCGCTGCTCGCCTATGGCGTGCTGGGATCGTCGCCGCAGCTGATCGTCGGTCCTGCCTCGACAGTGGCGATCGTGTCCGGTTCGCTGGTCGCCGACATCTCCACGTGACAACCCGCAGGACGCCGTTGCGATCACGTCGGCCCTGGCCATCGCTGCCGGGCTCGTGTTGATCGTGGCCGGTTTGTTGCGCATCTCGTGGCTCGCCGAGTTCCTGTCCAAGCCGATCGTGACCGGCTTCGTGCTCGGGCTCACCCTGACCATCGTCGTCGGCGAGCTGCCGTCGTTGCTCGGCATTCCCAAGCCGTCGGGGGATCTGATCGGAGTGTTCGTCCGCACGATCCAGAGCCTCGACGAGACCCAGACGCAGACGGCGGTCGTCGGCGGGCTCGCGCTCCTTCTGCTGTTCGGCGGCCAACGTCTCGCACCCCGCATCCCCTGGGGGCTCCTGACGCTGGTGCTGGGGGTGCTGGTGTCCGTCGCGTTCGATCTGGAGGCCGAGGGTGTAGCGATGATCGGCGAGGTTCCCTCAGGGCTCCCACCTCTCGGCCTGCCGTTCATTCCGCGTGACGACATCGGTTCGGTGCTCGTCGGCGGTATGTCGCTCGGCCTCGTCGCTCTCGCGGAGGGCCTTGCAGCGAGCCGGCTCTTCGCCACTCGAGGGGATTACCGAATCGAAACCGAACGTGAACTCGTCGGCATGGGTGCGGCCAACGTCGCCGCGGGGCTTTCCGGTGGGCTCGCCGTCGCCGGGAGTCTCTCGAAGACCGCCACCGCGGACCAGGCCGGGAGCACCAGCCAGATCACCGGGCTCACGGCCGCTGCATTCACCATGGTCGTCCTCGTCGTGTTCACCTGGGTGTTCACCGATCTCCCCCAGGCGGTGCTGAGCGCGATCGTCGTCGCCGCGGTGTGGAACCTGATCGACGTGTCGGCACTGCGTCGCTACCGCCGGGTCCGTAAGGCCGACTTCCTCGCGGCCGTGGTCGGCGTCGGGGCCGTCGTGCTGTTCGGGCCCCTGCCCGGGCTCGGCATCGCAATCGCGACCTCGCTGCTGGCGATCGTGTACCGATCCTCGAGACCGCGTCTGGATGTGCTCGGCAAGATCGACGGTGAGAAGGCCGCGTGGGGGAGGTTGCACCACCATCCCGACCGGCGCCCCGTGGACGGGGTGGTCGTCGTGCGTCTCGACGCCCCGCTGTTCTGGGCGAACGCCTCGGCCTTCGAGGACCGGTTGCTCGACCAGCTCGACGAATGGCCCGGGACCAGGGCGCTCGTGCTCGACCTGGAGGCCACGACGCAGCTCGACACGACCAGCGCCGACATGCTCGCGGACCTCGCCGGCGAGCTCGACAAGCGCGGCGTCCGTCTCTACCTCGCACGGGTGCTCCACGGCGTCAAGGAGGTGCTGCGCAGGTCGGGGTTCGGCGAGACGGTCGGCCCGGACCGCTTCTGGCACAGCATCTCGCAGTGTGTACGCGCTGCCCGGCGAGACACCGGGCTGAAGACCAACGGAGCCGACGCCGCAGCCTCGGTGGAGCAGGTGATCGAGTGGGACGAGACCGAAGTCGTCAACGGGGACCCAGCGGGCACCGAGACGTGACCGCTGTGTCAGACACCCGCCATGGCTGCGGCCGGTGACGCCGTCTCTCGGCGGGTGACCGGACGATAGAGGTCGTAGAGCACGATCAGGATCGTCAGGAGCAGACCGAAGAACAGTGCCAACGATCGGTCCACTTCGCCGTCGCCGTCGCCGACGAGTGACGCGTAGGCGCTGAGCAGCACCGTGTTCACGCGCGCCGAGCACGACGAACTCCAGCGCGAGCGACGCCCACCGGCCCCGCGGCGGGCCAGCCAGATGCTGAGGCCGGCATTCGCGAGTACCACCAGCAGCGTCGCTCCGATGATCTGGACCGCCGTGGTGTCGACCTCGAGCACGTTGGCGAAGATCGCGCCCACCAGCCCGATCAACGCGATCTTCTCGAGCACCGCTGCCGTCATCGACGTCGGCACCGGCTCGGTCCGTCGAACCACCACGTCGGTGCGGTTCATGTCGACGCCGAACGACCAATCCGAACTCGGCAGTCGTGTACGCAGTCGCCACGCGACGACGGCGATCCCGACGATCACCAGCACGATCGCGAGCAGCACACCGGGCCGGTTCGAGAACGCGTCGGACCACGACGAATCGGGATCGACACCGAACACCGTCTCCTTCATGAAATCGGTGAAGTCGTTCTGAGCCACGTGGATCCACCACTCCTGGGGCAGCTTGATGAAGATCCAGATGAACGCGGCCAACCCGATCACGGCTCGATGCGTGAGGCGGCGCGGGCTCCACCGGGTCTGGATCACGCAGTAGGCGATGAAGAAGTACTCGAACGTGTTCGGGAACACCATGAGCAGCCAACGGAATCCGAGGATCTCGAACAACAGCACCCCGACCAGTCGGTAGTACCAGAGGAACGCGGCGACGATCACTGCGAGGTCGTTGGTCCAGTTCCGATAGACGGCCAGGTATGCGATGGCGAGGTAGTAGATGTCCAGCGCTTTGTCGAAACTCTGGTAGCGGTCAAGGTTGAAGTCGGTCGCTCGCTGGAGGATCGTCTGATCGGCGGCGTCGACGACGAGCGCGATGAGGATCGCCGGCAGCGGGAACCTCGGGATGAACAGCGGGACGATGAGGCGTACCGCGAGGATCGCGATGACGACCAGTGTGTCGGTGTTCGAAGCGAGCACGTGGACCTACCTGGCGCCCATGGCGGAGGAGGACATCGGTCGGTGAGTTCTCACCGACCGTCGCGCTTCGCCTGGCTCCGGGCGCCCTTGGCCTTCGTCGACGCCTGGCGCGACGGCGACGTGTTCGGACCCTTGGCCGTGCGGGAGGTCCCCGCGGGTGTCGCCTTTGCAGCGCCCGGTGACGCCGCCTGTGCGATCGCCGGCGTGCCTTTCCCAGCTCTTGCTGCGTCGAGGCGTTCGCGCTTGAGTTCCTTGGCCGTGGCACTCGCGGCGGTGGCGAGCGAACGCGCCACTCGGGCGAGGGCATCTTCGAAGATCTCCGCCTTGCGCTTGGTCCGCTGGTTCGAGGTGGACGTGCCGCGGCGTGACGACGACGCCGCCACGAGGTCGGCCGACTGGCGCCGATAGAGCTTGGTGTACTTGTTGCGCGCTCGGCGAACCAGCGTCAGCAGTTCGTCGAGGTCGTCTTCGGAGAGCCCGGTGAGGCGAGCCGGTTCGGTCGCGACGAGCAGGGTCTGCTCCTTGGCGCTGAAGAGATGGAGTTCGGTCGGGTTCACGCTCAGATCATTGCCGTTTCGCGCCCGGAGTCGATCATCCGAGCCACGAGGGCGCGGTCACGCGGTCCGCATTCGTGGCCCGAGTACTCGCGTTCGTCGAGTAGTCCACTGTTGACTAGTCTGCCCGGATGCTCTCGCGTCGTCGTGTGGTGGTCGTGGCCGTCGTCACCGTCGTGGTATCGCTCGGCCTTGCGGCGTGCGGCAGCGAACCCGGTACCTCCGACCCCGGCACCTCGATCGCTGTCACCCGGGGCGGCAACGAACAGATCGCGATCTTCGCGGCCTCGTCGTTGACCGAGGCCTTCACGGCGCTCGCGGATGCGTACGCCACCGAGCATCCGGGCGTCGAACCGGTGCTCACCTTCGCGTCGTCCTCCGACCTCGCTCGTCAGATCAGCGAGGGAGCCGACGCCGACGTGCTCGCCACGGCGGACCTCCCGAACATGACCAAGGTGGTCGACGTCGGGCTGACCGATGACGAGCCGCAGGTGTTCGCGACCAACCGCGCCGAGATCGTCGTCGGTCCCGGCAACCCGCTCGGGATCACCGGTGTCGAGGACCTGGCCGCCGACGACCTCGTCGTGGTGGTCTGTGCCCCCGAGGCGCCATGTGGAGAGTACGCCGCCGAGGTCTTCCAGAACGCCGGCGTGGAGGTGACGCCGGACTCGCTGGAGGAGAACGTGAAGGCGGTGGTCACCAAGGTGACCCTCGGCGAAGCCGACGCCGGCATCGTCTACGCGACCGATGTCCTCGCCGCCGGTGACGATGCCACCGGCGTGACGATCGCCGACGACGTCAACGTGCGCGCCGAGTACCCGATCGCGACGATCGACAGCGCCCCTCCAGCAGCCCAGGACTTCATCGACTTCGTGCTCGGCCCGGCGGGTCAGGCGATCCTCGGGCGGTTCGGGTTCGGCGCACCGTGACCGCCACCCGGCCAGTCGATCGGAGAGTCGTCGGAGCGTCGATCGGCGAGTCGATCGACGCCAACTCCCGCTGCCGGTCCTGGCCCTGGCGATGATCGCGGTGGCGTTCTTCGCGCTGCCGTTCCTCGGGCTGCTGTGGCGCATGCCGTGGGGATCGGTGCTCGGCATCGTCGGCCAGGAATCGGTGCGCACGGCACTCTGGCTCTCGATCCGCACGTCACTCGCCGCGACCGCCGCAGCCCTGGTGTTCGGCGTTCCGCTCGCCTGGTTGCTCGCCCGAGTGCCGTTCCCGGGCAGTTCTGCCGTGCGAGCACTGTGCCTGCTGTCGATGGTGCTTCCGCCCGTCGTCGGCGGGGTCGCGCTGTTCTTCTCCTTCGGACGCCGAGGACTGTTCGGTCAGTACCTCGACCGGTGGTTCGACGTCCAGCTTCCGTTCACCATCTGGGCCGTGATCATCGCCCAGACGTTCGTCTCGATGCCGTTCCTCGTCATCACGGTCGAGGCGGCCCTTCGCCAGATGGACCGTCGTTACGAAGACGCCGCCGCGACCCTCGGTGCCTCGCGCTGGTACGTCTTCCGCCGTGTCACGCTGCCGACCATCCGCCCGGCTCTGATCGCCGGTGCCGTCCTCGCGTGGGCGCGCGCGCTCGGCGAGTTCGGTGCCACGATCACCTTCGCCGGCAACTTTCCCGGAACCACCCAGACCATGCCCCTCGCCACCTACCTGGCGCTCGAGACCGATCCCGAGGACGCCCTCGTGATCAGCCTCGTGATGATCGCCGTCTCGTTCGCGGTCCTGCTCGGTCTCCGCGACCGATGGCTCAACGGTGCGCGAGCTGGGTTCGCATGAGCCTGTCCGCTCGCGTCGCTGTCGGTGTCGGTGACTTCGACCTCGACGTCGAGCTGAACGTGCACGACGGTGAGGTGCTCGCCGTGCTGGGTCCGAACGGCTCGGGCAAGTCGACCCTGTTGCGAACGATCGCCGGGCTCACGCCGATCGACGGGGGCAGCATCAGCGTCGACGGCCTGCGTGCTCGACGACCCGAGCGCCAACACCTTCGTGACCCCGGACCGGCGCCCGATCGGCGTCGTCTTCCAGGACTACCTGCTCTTCGCCCATCTGAGCGCGCTCGACAACGTCGCGTTCGGTCTGCGGGCGCGGGGCGTCGGCAGGTCCGAGGCACGGACCGCTGCCGCCCACTGGCTGGAGCGTGTCGGCCTTGCCGAGTACGCGGCGCTCCGTCCCGGTCAGCTCTCGGGCGGGCAGGCGCAACGCGTCGCGCTGGCCCGAGCGCTGGTGACCGACCCGGCGGTCCTGCTGCTCGACGAACCACTTGCGGCGCTCGACGCCGGGGCCCGGCAGGACGTTCGTCGCAGCCTGCGTCAACACTTGGACACCTTCGGGGGGATGCGTCTGCTGGTGACGCATGATCCCGTCGATGCGTATGCCCTCGCGGATCGGGTGGCGATTCTCGAAGCAGGGCGGATCGCCCAGATCGGCACGATCGCCGAGGTGACCGCGCATCCTCGGTCCCGGTACGTCGCCGAACTGGTCGGCACGAACCTGCTCCGTGGCGTCGTGAACGACGGGGTGCTGCTCACCGACAGCGGCGCCCGTGTGGTGGTCTCGGCACCGAATGGTCCGGTGTTCGCCGTGATCCGTCCCCAGGCGATCATGTTGTCACTCGGTCATGATCCGGGCAGCGAGTGCGCGCAACGTGTGGCTCGGCACAGTCGCCGACATCGACCGGCTCGGTGACCGAGCCCGCATCGGGATCAGCGGACCGATCCCGGTCGTCGCCGAGATCACGACCACCGCCCTCGACGCTCTCGAACTCCGACCCGGCGATCCCATCCACGTCGCCGTCAAGGCCACCGAGATCGACACGTTTCCAGCATGAACGGCCCGGCATGAACGGCCCTGCGGGGAGGTCCCGCGTCACTCGCTCGGGTCTCCTGCTCGGTGAGTGGGCGTGCCTCGGTCTGCTCGTCGATACCCCGGCTCACGGCTTCTCGATCGCCGCCCAGCTCCGACCGGACACCGAGATCGGTCGGATCTGGTCGCTGTCACGCCCGCTCACCTACCGATCGCTCGGCCAGCTGGCCGAGCGAGGGCTCGTCCGTCCGGTCGGGTCCGAACCCGGCAGCGCGGGACCGAACCGGACGATCCTGGCGATCACCCCGCAGGGCCGCACGCAGTTGCTGGAATGGGTGCAGACACCGGTCGAGCACCTGCGTGACCTGCGAGCCGAGCTGCTGTTGAAGCTCGCACTCGCCGAACGGTGCGGCATCGAGGTTTCCGACATGCTGGAGTCACAGCGGCACCGCATCGAGGCCCAGGCGGAGACGTTGGCTGCCGTCGCGTTCGACGGTGACGGTTCGGTGCGCGACGTCGTCGCGCTCTGGAGGTACGAGGCGTCCCAGGCCGGTCTGCGGTTCCTGCAGCAACTCGCCGTCAACGGGCCGGGGTGACCGGACCGGGTCGACCCGGTCAGGACGTCGGTCGACGGTTGAGTCGATACGCGGCGAAGCGCTGCGGCCACGGTGAGCAGCGCCAGCGCCGCGACCATCCCCACGGTGGTCACCGCGTGGGGCACGGTCGTGATCGCGCCGGGGTTGCGGTCGGCGATCCCGATCGGCCGGTCGCCGAGTCGGGTCAACGACGTCACCCACATCGGCGCGGCGACACTCAGACCGCCCGCAGCGAAACCGAGGCCCCAGCTCCGCACGATCAGCATGCCGACGACGCCGACCAGTGCGATCAGGGCGACCTGGCCGAGTCGTCCGGCGAGGAATGCCGCCGGGAGGTCCTGGCTGGGATCGGTCGAACGGAAGTTGTCGGCGAACGTGGCATCTCCCACCGGCACGAGCGGACCGAACGCGACGACGACGGTCGCCACGGCGGTGACGGCCGCGATCAACGGGTTGAGTGCCGCGTCGCCCGCCCGAGCCGGCCATGCGGATCGACAGCGCGAACACGAGCAGTCCCATCACCCCGAGCACCGCGATCAGCCACCAGCCGACGTCGCGGGTCACACGCAGCGTGAACGTCTCCGAGGAGGTGCGGGTGATCGACTCGGCGAGTGCGATCGGGAGCTCGGCCAGCCCGATCGTGAGACCGGCCCATCCCAACAGCGCCAACCCCGCGCCGCCGGCGAGACCGGCGCCCCAGCGCAGACCGAAGCAGGCCAGCAGGCCTCCGAGCACCATGACGGCCGCACCGCTGAACGCCACGAGACCGAGGTTGCTGCCGAGATCGTCCAGGGAGCGGACACCGGTGGCGATGCCCGCCGTCGGCCGTGTGGTGCGGATGTCGATCACGTCGGCCACGATCGTCAGCAGCGCCGTCGCCGCGGCGAACAACGAGATCACGAACATGGTCCGGAGTCGGAACGGTGCACGTTCCTCCGGGTAGTCGGCGAGGTCATCGCTCCCGTCGAAGATGATCGGTGCCGTCACCGGGGCGACCGGGTACTCGGCGGTGGGTGTCGGGCCGGGCGCCGTGTCGACCCACACGGCGGTGTCGTCGGTGAGCGCGACCGTCGGTGAGTCGGTGAGGAGGACCGGTTCGGTGGCCAGTGTGTCCACCCGCTCGGTGGGCAGGTCGGCGCTGATCGCCGTCGGCGGCGCGAGCGGTGGGCCGATTCGCCGACCGCAACGGCTGCAGAACCTGCTGTGCTCCGCGACGTCACCCCCGCAGTCCGGACACTTCATGCCGACGACTGTAGGAGATCGACGTGAGGACGCACCCTCGCGGGTCGGCGTCGGCGTCGCCGGTCGTGGCCCGCACGATGCGAGACTGGCGCGAATGAGCGGGCGGTTCGCACCATCGCCGACCGGGGACCTCCATGTCGGCAACCTGCGCACGGCGGCGATCGCCTGGCTGTCCGCGAGGTCGCAGGGCCTGCCGTTCCTCGTGCGGATGGAGGACCTCGATCGGCACCAGTCGAGCGAAGCCAACGAGCGTGCCCAACTGCACGACCTCGCCGCCATCGGTCTCGACTGGGACGGCCCGGTCCTGCGACAGAGCGAGCGCTTCGATCGCTACGACCAGGCGATCGCCGAGCTCGACGAACGGGGGCTCGTCTACGAGTGTTTCTGCACCCGTCGCGAGATCCGCGACGAGATCGAGTCCGCGCCGCACGCTCCCCACGGTCCGCCCGGTTCGTATCCGGGAACCTGTCGTGACCTGTCCGCCGGTGAACGGGCCGATCGGCGCGCCGCCGGCCGGCGCCCCGCCATCCGGCTCCGCAGTGACGGACGGACGATGACGTTCGAGGACCGGGTGTGGGGGCCGGTGTCCGGGGTGGCCGACGACGTGGTCCTGCGTCGCAACGACGGAGTCCCGGCCTACAACCTGGCCGTGGTCGTCGACGACGCCGCCCAGACTGGTGACCGAGGTGGTTCGCGGTGACGACCTCGTGTCGTCGACACCCCGCCAACTCCTGCTGCAGGAATTCCTCGGGTTGCCCGCACCGGCCTACGCCCACGTGCCCCTCGTGGTCGACGGCAGCGGCGACCGGCTGGCCAAGCGCAAGGGATCGATCATGACGCTCGCCGACCTGGCCTCGGCCGGGGTGCCGGCCACGGTCGTGGTCCGGTGGATCCTGACGTCGATCGGGGGTGACCGTTGGCGAGATGCGGCCACTCTGCGTGAGGTCGTGTCGGATTTCGACGTCGGTGCGCTGCGGTCCGGTCCGGTCCCTGCCCCACCGTTCGTCGTCGACGGGCGCTGAAGTCAGGGCGTGGAAGGGTCTCGGACAGTCGGCGCCTGTCCGGAGGCGAGGTCCGAGACGATCTTCGAGCTGGTGCCGGCACCCGTCGCGGCATCGCCGGTAGCATCACTGGCTGTGGTGGAGCACGGTCGACGTCGCGTGGTCATGGGCACGGTGATCGTGTTCGGCGCGCTCGCGGTCGCCGGCTGTTCCACGGCCGTCACCGGTGGATCCGGGGGCGTCGGCGCCGGTGAGGCGATGCAGGTTGCGACCACCGACACCGTTGCGCCCACCACGACGTGCACCGACGACCACCGTTGCACCGACCACGACCACGCGCCGACGACCACCGTTGCACCGACCACGACGACGCACCACCGTCGCACCGACCACGACGCTGGTCTCCAACGTCGTCCCGGTGGATCCGGTCTCCCCGCCGCTCCAGGCTGTCGGCGCCCGAAGCGGCGCCGAGACCGGCGCGTATCCAGACGCGACTCACCCAGCTCGGCTTCTGGTTGACCGCGGCAGACGGTGACTACGGCCTGTCGACCAAGCAGGCCGTGATGGCCTTCGAGAAGTACATGGGCCTGAGACGCGGACGGGAAGGTCGACCAGGCGACGGCCGACACGCTGACGGCGATGACGCAACGCCCGGTGGCCCGGGCCAACGCGGGCACGCTCGTCGAGGTGGACAAGTCCAAGCAGTTGCTCTACTTCGTGATCGGCGGCCAGACCGCCTGGATCCTCAACACCTCGACCGGCAACGGCGAGGAGTACACCGAGGAGGACAAGAACACCCCCGGTGAAGTCATCACCGGGGTGTCACTGACACCGAGTGGCCTGCACCGGGTCAACCGGGAACGTCCCGATGGGTGGTGGGAAGGTGACCTCGGCGAGATCTACCGTCCGAAGTACTTCGTCGGTGGTGTCGCCGTGCACGGCTCGAACAGCATCCCCAACTATCCCGCGTCACACGGCTGTGTTCGCGTGAGCGTGCCGGCGATGGACTGGATCTGGGACAGCGGCATCCTGCCGATGGGTACCCCGGTCTGGGTGCACGACGGCGTCTGAACGCCCCCGACCTGCCCGAGCGATCGCCGTGCCGGCGATTCCTGTGAGCCCCCCGACGTCTGGGAGACTCCGCTCATGCTGCCCTCCATCGGAGCCGTTCGTCCCTGGGCCGACCCGCATGTCGTCAGCCTCGCCCGACTCGACATGCGGCCACCGACGGTCGGGGGCGACCCGGCCGGCAGGTCCTGGCGTCGGTCGCTCGACGGACGGTGGGACTTCCGGTTGTTCGACGCTCCCGACGCGGTGACCGCAGCTGCGGTGGAGCGTCCGGTGAGCGGGCGGGGATGGTCGAAGGTGACGGTGCCGGGTAACTGGACGTTGCAGGGCACCGGAGACCTCCCGCAGTACACCAACGTGCAGATGCCGTTCGAGGGTCCCCCACCTCGTCTGCCCGACCGCAATCCCACCGGGGTGTACCGCCGATCGATGACGATCCCGACAGCGTTGGCAGGGTCGCCAGATCGTGTGCCACGTCGGCGGCGCGGAGAGCGTGCACGCGGTGTACGTCAACGGATCGTTCGCCGGGTACGGGACCGACAGCCGCCTCGCGAGTGAGTACGACATCACCGACTTCGTCCGACCCGGTGAGAACGACATCGCCATCGTCGTCGTGCGGTGGAGCGCTCACAGCTACGTCGAGGATCAGGACCAGTGGTGGATGGCCGGGCTGCATCGCGAGGTGTACGTCGAGGCCCGTTCCCCGGTCAATCTGGCGTCGCTCGTCTGCGACGCCGGTCTCGACGGGACCACCGGCACGCTGTCGGTCACGACGAAGCTGGGCGGCCTGCGCCCACCCGACAAGGGATGGGCGGTCCGAGTCGGTGTCGAGAACCTGCGCGGCACGCGCGTGGTGCGACCGGTGACCAGCAGGATCCCGTACCGGTTCGCCACGCCGTACCTGTTCCGTGGGCACCTCGCGACCGCCCGCTTCGAGATCGCCGACGTCGAGGCGTGGTCGGCGGAGTCGCCCACCAGGTATCGGGTGGTCGCGCGAGCTGCTCGACCCCGACGGCACGGTGGTGGAGGTCCACGATCAGCTCGTCGGGTTCCGCAGCGTCGAGGTCCGTGATCGGCAGCTGCTCGTCAACGGGCAGCCGATCTGGATCTTCGGTGTCAATCGCCACGACCACCATCCGGTTCGCGGCAAGGCGGTCACGGTCGACGACATGCGTGACGACCTGCTGGCCATGCGTCGCCACAACATCACCGCCGTGCGCTGCTCGCACTATCCGAACGACCCTCGCTTCCTCGACCTGTGCGACGAGATCGGCATGTACGTCGTCGACGAGGCGAACATCGAGAGCCACGCCTACAACACCAGCCTGTGTGACGACGACCGCTACCGGTCGGCCTGGGTCGTCGCGCGGCGCCAGGATGGTCGAGCGTGACCGCAACCATCCGAGCGTCATCATGTGGTCGCTCGGCAACGAGTCCGGTTACGGCGCGAACCACGATGCGCTCGCCGGGTGGATTCGCCGCACCGACCCGTCGCGGCCGCTGCACTACGAGGGCGCCGTGTTCCACGACGGCTGGGTCGACGGGGGTCTCCCGGCGAGCGACGTCGTGTGCCCGATGTACCCGACGATCGATGCCATCGAGGAGTACGGACGAGCGCGGCCTGGGTGACCGCCCGCTCATCATGTGCGAGTACAGCCATGCGATGGGCAACTCCAACGGCTCGCTCGCCGACTACTGGGACGTCATCACCTCGACGCCCGGTCTCCAGGGTGGCTTCATCTGGGAGTGGAAGGACCACGGCCTGCTCGCGCGGCTTCCCAACGGCAAGCGAGGGTTCGCCTACGGCGGCCAGTTCGGTGACGTGCCGAACGACGGCAACTTCGTGGCCGACGGTCTGATGTCGGCCGACCTCGTGCCGCATCCCGCGATGCAGGAGGTGGCGTGGGTCCACCGTCCGGTCGTGGTTGCGCTCGGCGCCGATCGTCGATCCCTCGACGTGACGAACCGCCGGAGCTTCACCGGCCTCACGGATCTCCGAGCGACGTGGGAGCTGCTCGTCGCCGGCGACGTCGTGGACTCGGGGAGCTTCGAACCCGGCGAGATCGCGCCGCGGTCCACCGTTGTCGGTGCCGCTGCCGTGCCCCGTCCCCGATCGCCCGACGCTCACCTGACGATCCGCTGGCACCAACGTCGCCCCACCGCCTGGGCCCCCAAGGACCACCTCGTCGCCTGGGACCAGCTCCCCCTCACCCCCACCGCCCCACCGCCCACCGAAAAATCGCGGCATCCGGACGCTCAGCGTCCGGATTCCGCGACATTTCGGGGTGATGGGGGATCCCCGAGGTGGAGTTGTGCCTGTTCCGGGCGCCGGTGGACAACGACGGATTGAAGCTGCTGCCGGATCTCGGCAAGTCGATCGGCGTCGGCGCCGAGACGTTGCTGCGATGGCGTGACGCAGGGATCGATCGCCTCGACGCCGACGCCCTCGTCGACCATCGTCACACCGTGGAGATGCTCGCCGACGGATCGCAGCTGCACGTCCACGAGGTGGAGGTTCCCGCGCTCACTCGACGACCTGCCCCGCATCGGCGTGACGTTCGAACTGCCACCCGGCTTCGATCGGCTCCGTTGGTACGGGCGTGGCCCGCTCGAGAACTACCCCGACCGCAATCGGGGCGCGGTGCTCGGGACCTGGGAGGCGCCGGTCGACGATCCGCCGTACCTCGTGCCCCAGGACTTCGGGCTGCGCACCGACTGTCGATGGTTCGAGTTCGTGAACTCCTCGAGCGGAGCAGACCGTGCGGCTCGACGTGGTCGAGCCCGGCGCGATGCACATCTCGGCCACGCACTTCACCGCGCAGGACCTCTACGCAGCGGGCCACGAGACCGACCTGCGACCTCGGCGCACGCTCATCGTCCACGCCGACGTCGCCCATCGGGGCCTCGGCACGGCGAGCTGCGGGCCCGACGTGCTCGATCGCTACCGGATCCGACCGGGCACCTACCGCTTCAGCTACCGCCTGTCCCATACCCCGTGACGCCTGACGTTTGCGGGAGAAAACTGATGGCCCGTCCCATCCGAAAACTCCCGCAAACGTGAAGATGCGGGCGGCGGGGCGGTCAGTCGGCGCGGCGGATGCGGAGGGGTTGGTCGTCGGCGGTCTTGTTGCGACCGGTCTCGAGATCGAAGCGCCAGCCGTGGAGGGTGCAGACGAAGTCGCACCCGTCGATCTCGCCGAACGCCGCGAGGTCGGCGTTGCGATGTGGGCATCGTCGCTGGACGACGTAGTCGCCGATGCGGACGTCGGGCTCGTGCAGCGCAGCGAGCTGGTCGACCGGGGTGAGCTTTCGGACCACCTCGGCCTCGGCCCGACGCATCCGCTCGCGCGACAGCGACTTCAAGAAGTTGTAGACGTACTCGTTGAACTCGCCCTCCCGCCACGCCGTGAAACGGCACGACAGCAGCAGCGAGTTGCTCCAGTCGACGGCGCGCTGGGCGACCACGGTTTCGACGAGCTCGCGCGGGATGTCGAACCGGAACGCGTACTCCTCGCCGTCGTGCACGGCGCACCGATCCGGTGGGGAAGTCGATGAGGATCGGCAGGTCGCCGGCACGGAGCAGGACGTTCGCACCGACCTGGGCGCGCAGTGTCGGCGCCATCTCCAGCAGCGGTTCCCACCACTCCTGCAACGTCGCCAGCAAGTCGGTCGTCGGCGGGCGTCCACGACGCCTTGAGGTCGTCCAGCCACGGCTTCCAGTCGGCCTGGTACCGGGTGAGGTACGCCCGTTTGTCGGTGAAGATCGCCTCGATCTCATCGGTCGGCATCGGATGGGTCACCTGGATCGAGTCCGGTCCGACGTCGATGCTCGTCCCCGGCACGTTCATGATCCCCTGGCGTCCGGCGGCTGCGAGCCGGGCGAGGAACACGGTCTGATCGGGGAAGATGCTCAGCTCGTCGCCGTCGATCATGTTGAGTGCGAAGAGCTGCTCGTCGAGGAACGCCGGCGGTCCGGCGCTCGGGACCACGAACCGGGCATCGACGTTCTCGACGTAGCGCATCGCCCTGGCGAACTGCGCGTCGACCTTCGCTTCGCACAGCACGCGCTTGTCGGCGTCCGGCATCTCGTAGACCATCGGGTACCAGATCGCGCCGGAGAACTGCAGCCAGTGGAGATCGACCGGTCCGTGGGCTCGGAGCTGGGCGAGGTCGTTGGTGCGACAGTCGTTCTGGTTCACCAGGATGCTGGTGCCGTCGGACACGACGAGTGCCGAGTCGCCGCCCGGACCGTCGGTGATCGAGGTCTCGACGTGGATCGCGACGGTCAGCCCCGGCGCGATCTCCATCTCCTCGGTGTCCACCGTGCGGACGAACTCGGTGAACCCGAGCGCCGCCAGCGTGCGCTGCTGCTCGCGCGTCGGGAATCCCGGGAGCAGGATCGGGATGTCGCGACGCAGGTGCTCGCGCAGCCACGGCTCGTCGTGATGATCGCCGTGCAGGTGCGAGATGTAGAGGAAGTCCGCCTGCGCGATCCGTTCGGTGAGGTCCTCGTCGAGCTGATCGTTGCGAGGAAACACGAACCAGGAGCCGAAGAACGCCGGCACGAACCAGGGGTCACACAGGATCGAGCCGGCATCGGTCTCCACCAGCATCCCGGCATGGCCGATCGACGTGGCGCGCATGGGGTCAGGCTAGGCCGACGCGGTCGGCCCGCACGGCCACGTGCTCGGTCGTACCGGACCGCGACGAGGCGACGGGCGGGATCAGGCGACGGGCGGGTCGGTGAACTGCTGGCCTGCACGCGACACGTGCTCGGTCCATGCAGAGCCGTCCCAGTAGCGCAGCTCGAATCGGCCCGACGGGTCGGCGTACCAGCCGGCGGGGACTGCGGGCTCGGCGGCCGGAGCCGGCTCGGGGGCGGCGGCCGGGATCACCGGCTCGGCAACGGCGGGCTCGGGCGTCGGTTCTGCGCCGACCTGGGCGGCGAGCCCGGCAAGGGAGTCGTCGGCAGCGCCAGGGGTCTCGGACTCCGGAGCGACGGCCCATCCGGCCGGTTCGGCGGCGGCAACCTCGGCGGCAGCGACCTCTTCGACGAGCGCCTCTTCCTCGGCGACCTCGACAGCGGCTTCCTCGACGATCGCCTCTTCGACGGCGAGTTCGACCTCGGCCTCTTCGATCATGTCGAGTTCGTCGGTGTCACGACTCAGGTAGGCCACGATGTTCGTCCCGGCGGACACGATCGTGACGACCGTCCAACCCTCGCTCGCCTTTGCGTTCAGCAGCGGTGTGAGGGAATCGGCGTCGTAGGACGAGGCGGTGACGGAAGAGAACTCCTGCATGGCGGTGATGTTAGACCACGCCGAAGCCGCCGACTTGCCTCTTGGGTGAACTCTTCGTGTCAATCCGGTGCGGTCGTCGCCGGCGAACTCAACGGTCTTCCTGGCGGACGCCCTCGGTCAGTGCGGCCAGATCGGCGTCGGTCGGATCGCCGTCGAACGTGAGCTCGCCGCCACTGAGCGCGATCAGTCGACTGCTCTCCTTCACGCTCGACAATTCGTGGGTGGCGACCACCATCGTGGCGCCGTCGGCGTGGGCGAGCTTGAGCAGTTCGAGCAGTGCCTCGCGTCCGGTGCGGTCGAGCCCGACGAACGGTTCGTCGATCAGCATCACGTCGAACGGTCGCACGAACGCCATGGCGATCGCCGCCTTCTGCTTGAGGCCCCGGCTGAACGTCATCGGCAGGTCGTCGACGCGGGGCATCAGACCGACCATGTCGACGACGTCGACCGCCTGCTGCTCCCAGTCGTCGGTGCCGTGCAGTCGGGCGATGTACTCGAGGTGCTCCCACACGGTGAGGTCGTCGTAGAAGACCGGCGTGTCGGCCAGGTAGGAGATCGACGCCTTGGCTTCGAGCGAGCCGATCGGATGGCCGGCGACCTTGGCCGTGCCTTCGGACGGCTCCAGCATGCCGACGAGCATCCGCAGCAGGGTCGTCTTGCCGCTGCCGTTGTGTCCGATCAGAGAGATCCGCTCGCCGGCACCGATGCGCAGGTCGAGCGGGTGCAGCGCCTGCGAATCGCCGTACTGCTTGCCGAGACCGATCGTCTGGATCGCCGCCGGCGGGCCGACGGGGGCCGATGCCTTCGGGGGCGTCTTCTTCTCCGTCGCCCCGGAGGTCTCCTCGGACTCGGGTGCCGGCTTCTTCGCGGCGGCTGCGGCCGCCTTGGCCGACGGCCGTTGGTGCTTGGACTGCGGTCGGTTGGACCGTGACGATGGTTGGCTCATTTGGCTGCTGCTCGTCCCTCTTCGAAGAAGTTGCGGATCTTGACGCCCCACGGGTCACGCCGTCGTACCCACAGCACGGCCGCTGCGATGAACAGCGCGAGGGCGATGAGTGATCGGCTGACGCTGGTGGCGTCCTGCGAGAACCGGGCGACGAACACCGGCAAGGTACCGACGGCGCTGATGAGCACCGGCAGCAGTGCTTTGAACACCGTGCTGAATCCGGCGAACTCGGGCGGCACGAAGCTCGTCTCGGAATCCCGCGGTGTACCCAGCAGTGTCGTGTCGCTGATCGGTGTGGGAGCGTCGAGCACGGTCACGACGACGGGGCCCATGGCGCCTGCCCACGCCATCGGGATCGCGATGGCGAACGCTCCCACGGCGAGTGCCGGGTCCACGAGTGTGGCGGCGCCCGCCCCGATCATGGCCACGACCACCAGGAAGACCGCCGAGGCGACGAGGTGGTGGGCGAAGATCCATCCTCGCTCGATCGAGAACCCTTCGGTGAGGTCGGGTCGGTCGACTTCCTGCGACAGCGGCTCGAGTGATTCCAGGCCGACGAGGAACAGCCCGGCGAGGAGCAGGAGCCCGAACAGCGGTGACGAATCGTAGGCGAGTGCGCCCCCGACGCCGGCGATGGCGGCCAGCAGTGCGATCCGCACCAGGCGGGCCAAGGGGAGCCGCCGCAACGAGCGCGAGCCACGCCGCCACACGATGGCGGGCGACGGGCGTGCCACCGCGGCGTCGGTGCTGCCGGACGTGCTCGTGGCCCCCACCTTCTTCTTGTTCGTGCTCGTCGTCGGCGACGTGAGATGACGTGACATCGTGACCGGGCCCGCGATCGGGTGCGTGGGATGTCGCCGTTGTCCCCATTGGCGGGTCCGCAGTGCCTCGGCGCGCAGTTGCCGGCGGAGTTGGACGACGGTGCGCAGGTCCTGCACCGTGGCCGCGAAACGCAGCTGGGAGACCAGCTCACCGCGTCGGGCGAGCGGCTCGAGCCGGAGACGTCCGCCGATCAGCAGGGCGGCGGCAGCCATCGCGAGCGCGATCGCGATCGCGAGCACGTCGAGACCGCGCTGGCTGATGCCCCACAGCGCGAGGCGACCGGCGAGGTTGCCCGGGCCCACCCGTGCGAGTCCCTCCGTCGAATCGTTCCACACGCCCCAGGCCACGAGCCCCTGCCAGGCCACGACGATCGTCGCCAGGAGGGTGGCGAGCCAGCGAGGCACTCGCAGTGCATGACTCAGGACCGCGGTCGACACGAACGTGGACCCGACGATTGCGCCGAACGCTCCGCACGCAGCGGCCCAGGCGACTCGTGATCCTTCCACCTCGGTGGCGATCAACTGCCCGAGCACTGCCCCGGCGACGCCGAGCGAGAACGCGGCGGACCGCAGGCGTTGCCCGATCGGGCGCAGCATGACGGAGCGTTGCGAGATCGGCGACAGCAGGACGTGCCGGATGTCGGCCACCTCGATCGAGATCGGTCCGCCGTCGGCGCCGCTGCGCACACCGAGCGCGAAGGCCACGGCGACCATGAGCCCGATGATCGCCGGACCTCTCGTGAGCAGGTCCTGGGTGTCGACCTCGTCACCGATCAGGCCGTCGACCGCCTCGGACACCCAGACCACCACGGCGAGACCGACCAGTGCGAACAGGTAGACGCGGTAGGCGATGTCGTACCAGTCCGTGCTGCCGAGCCGCCGCCGCTGACGCGTCCGTCGCAGTTCGCGCAACGTGGCCTTCGCTTCGGCCTGCGCAGGTGCAGCGTGGACCACGGACGTCATCGCGGAAAGAACGTACTGCCGGCGCTGCATACTTGTGTAGTGAGCACCGAGACGGCCCAGCTCTTCTTCGCCCTGCTGACGGTGACCGCCGGTCTCGGTGCGATCGCTGTGGTCGTCCTACGACTCGCCACCGCGGCCGGCAGCGACGGCGCGTGGCGGTTGGGCTCGGCGATCAGCGATGCGGGAGTCTGGCTCGCGTTCCTGGTGGCGGCCACGGCGACGTTCGGCAGTCTGTACTTCTCCGAGGTGGCGAACTTCGCGCCCTGCCGCCTCTGCTGGTTCCAGCGGATCGCGATGTACCCGCTGTCGGTCGTGCTGCTCGTCGGGGCGATCCGCCGTGATGCCGCGGTGCGGTGGTACGCCGGCCCGCTTGCGCTGATCGGCGCGCTCATCGCCGGCTACCACACCCTGATCGAGTGGAGGCCGGCGCTCGACACGCGGCGCATGCGAACTCACCGGTCCTTCGTGCACCTACGTCTGGTTCCGTGAGTTCGGATTCATCAGCCTCGCCACCATGGCACTGACCGGGTTTCTCACCATCCTCATACTGTTGTTCGTCCGGTTCCCCGCCAGAATGGAACCGAAGATGCCGTATCCCCCAGGCATCCGCTGAGGCCGAAATGGAGCACTCGTCGTGAAGAATCGCACGTTGTACATCGTCATCGGCGTGATCGTCGTCGTGCTCGGTCTTGGCCGGGATCGCCGTGGTGGTCGCCGGCGGCGACGACGGCTCGGAGTCCGCCACCACGGCGCCGAGCGGCGACGTCGAGCAGAACCGGACCGTCAGCGTGAGCGGTGACGTCGTGCCGACGCTCGACGCCGCGCTCGTGGATGATCCTGCGATCGGGACGGCGTTCCCGACGATCGAGGGGCAGACCTTCGACGGGACCCCGATCACCGTCGGTGGATCCACGGACGGGCCGACGATGGTCGTCTACCTCGCCCACTGGTGCCCGCACTGCAACGCCGAGATTCCCGAACTGGTCGAGCTGAACGACAGCGGCGGCATTCCCGAGGACCTCACGGTCGTCGGTGTCAGCACCGGCGTCGATCCGACCGCCCCGAACTACCCGCCGTCGGAGTGGCTCGACGACAAGGGCTGGCCGTGGGCGGCCATGGCCGACGACGAGGCATCGACCGCCTTCGTCGTCAGCGGTGGATCCGGCTTCCCGTATCTGGTGATCCTCGACGCCGATGGCAAGGTCATCGCCCGCGCCAGCGGCGAGAAGTCGGCCGAGGACCTCAAGGTCTGGATCGACGACGCGCTCGCCCACCACCGCCTGAATGCGACGCGGGGTCAGACCCCGTGACTCATTGCCAGAGGGCGGGCAGCGTGGTGTGGTCGGTGACGGTGCAGTCGTCGCCGAACACGACGTAGCGGTCGAATCCACGGAGGAACCAGCGGTCGTGGGTGACGGCGATCACCGTGCCGTCGAACTGTGCGAGTCCTGCTTCGAGTGCTTCGGCCGAGATCAGGTCGAGGTTGTCGGTCGGCTCGTCGAGGAGCAGCAACGTGGCGCCCGACAATTCCAGCAGCAGGATCTGGAATCTTGCCTGCTGACCGCCCGACAACGTCTCGAAGCTCTGGTCGGCGCAGCCGTGGAGTTCGTAGCGACGCAGCATGCCCATGGCCGGGCCGAGTACGACATCGTGGGCGTAGAGGATCTCGACGAGGGTCCGACCGGTCCACTCCGGGTGCTCGTGGGTCTGGTGGAACAGTCCCGGAACGACCCCGGCTCCGAGCCGGCACACCCCCGAGACGCGGGGGTCTGACCCC
>CAVZTM010000021.1:0-5185 GCA_963778175.1 Ilumatobacteraceae bacterium | reverse complement strand
CGGATCGCTGTCGGGCTGATCATCTCCTCGTCATGGCCGGGGTGTCCTGGTCCGGCACGGCGGCGGAGCCACCGCCGAAACCGTCTGACGCTGACGGCTTGGACGTGTACACCGGCGTCGTCGACGATGTCGGCCTGTCGTCGATCGTCGCGCTCGGTGTCGACCGACACGAGCTCGAGATCTCGCCGGTCGACGGTCGACCGACCAGTTCGACGTCGAGGTGATCCTCAGCGGTGACCAGGCCGCCGCGCTCGCCGCCGACGGTGCGGTGCTCGCACCCAAGGACGCCGCCGTCACGCCGCACCACCGCAGCGTCGCGGAGCGGCGTGTTCCAGCGGTACAGCGGCGCCGGTGGCATCCAGGAGGAGATCATCGACCAGGCGGCGGCGTATCCCCGCATCGCCGAGGTCCGCACGATCGGCCAGACGGTGAACGGGCAGGACATCACCGCCATCCGGGTGACGAAGAATCCCGGTCGCGAACGTCCCGGCAAGCGCCCGACCACCGTGTACCTCGCCGCGCAGCACGCGCGGGAGTGGATCACCCCCGAGATGGTCACCCGACTCCTCGACCACGTCCTCACCGGCTACGGCACCGACCCGGCGATCACCCGACTCGTCAACGACAACGAACTCTGGTTCATCCCGGTCGCCAACCCCGACGGCTACGACTACACGCCACGACGTCGAACGGCTCTGGCGCAAGAACCTCCGGGACAACAACGGCGACGGACAGATCACCCCCGGCGACGGCGTCGATCTCAACCGGAACTTCCCGACCCGCTGGGGCTACGACAACGAGGGTTCGTCGCCGAACTTCGGCAGCGAGACCTACCGCGGCGCCGCGTCCGCTGTCCGAGCCCGAGAACCAGGCGCTCGACGCCCTGTTCAGGCAGATCACGCCCGAGTTCTTCATCAACTACCACTCGGCCGCCGAGCTGCTGCTGTACGGCCTCGGCTGGCAGGTGGCGACGCCGTCACCGGACGACGTGATCTACGAGTCGATGGCCGGCAACGACGTCGACGGGTCGGCGATCCCCGGCTACGACCCCGACATCTCCGCCGAGTTGTACACGACGAACGGCGACACCGACTCGCACCTCCAGGAGGCGTACGGCGCACTCGGCTTCACCCCGGAGATGGCGACCTGCGAGACGGCGTCGGCGAGGTACGACGACGACGCCTTCGTGCCGGAGGACTGCGAGAGCGGCTTCAACTTCCCCGACGACGAACGTCTCGTCCAGGAGGAGTTCGAGAACAACATCCCGTTCGCGCTCGCCGTCGCCCAGTCGGCCGCCGATCCCGACGATCCGGTGTCGGTCGTCGGGCTCGACACGCCGAACTTCGTCGTCGACTCGTTCGACGTGTCGTACGGCGATCCGCAGACGGTCGCCGTCACCGCCAAGCGTGACCTGGCCGGGCGACAGATGAACTACCGCATCAACGGCGGGCGGGTCCACCGGACGTCGGTCCGTGAGTGGGACGGGAGGTGAGCGCTTCGGCTTCGAGAACGACGACTACTACGCCGAGTACCGCGGCACGGTGCGTGGCGACCGAACCGGGCGACGAGGTGGAGGTGTGGTTCACCGCCGTCTCGAAGGACCGGGACGACGCAACGGGCGACACGGACGCAAGCACGGAGGTGACCGCAAGGTCGAGAGCGAACACTTCACGTACTCGGTCGCGTCCGACTCCGGGCAGTTCGGTGCTGATCCTCGCCAACGAGGACTACACCGGCGTCAACCCGGCGTTCCCCGACCCGCTCGGCGGCGGGCCGAAGTACGTCGACGAACACGTCGCCGCGTTCGAGGCCAACGGGATCACGCCGGACGTCTGGGACGTCGACGCCCAGGGCGTGCCGCACGACCTCGGTGTGCTCAGCCACTACACCACCGTGCTGTGGTACCTGGGCGACAACCGGCTGACGCAGGACATCGACGACTTCTTCACCGAGCTGCCCGTCTTCGGCGCAGGGTTCGACCTGGAGGACAGCTCCGTCGCCGAGCGGGCCCAGTACCTGACGCTCGCCGTCCGCGAGCACCTGAACGCGGGCGGCAAGTTGATCCACGCGGGCGAGACGACCGCGTGGGACGGCCTGCTCGACGAGCTGCTCGGCGGGGTCATCGGTGGGATCTACTACGGCCTCGACGACTTCCCCGACCAGCAGTGCGTGGTCGAGGACGACCCGTTCAGCGACTGTCTGCTCCTCGCCAACGACTTCGCGCAGTACTACCTGGGGGCGTGGGATCGCGGTGCGATCGCGGGCGCCGACGGCGTCGTGGGACGTCAGGGGCCGATGGATGGCGACGAGGCGTCTGTTCGGCGGACCGGCCGTCGCGGACAACCCGATCGACGAAGCGGGCGCGTTCACGCTCACGAGCGATCTGTTGCCGCCGGACCAGTTCCCGCAGTTCGCCGGGTCGACGGCGATCGAGTACGTGGGTGCCGCCGGCACGGTCAACGCGGTCGAGGGAGAGTTCGCGGCGGTCGCGAACCACGCCGACGAGGCTACATGCGGCTGGCCCGCACGTTCGATCTGACCGACGCTCACGCGCCGCCGACCTCCCGCAGTTCGAGGCGCAGATGGCGTGGTCGACCGAGCCCGGCTACGACAACGTGATCGTCGAGGCGCACGTCGTCGGGTCGGAGGACTGGACGACGCTGCCCGACGCGAACGGGGGGACGACCAAGGATCTGCCGGCGGAATGCGAAGCCGGCTTCTACATCGGACTGCACCCCAACCTCGCTGCATACCTCACGCTCGGTGATCCGTGTACGCCGACGGCGCCCGGTGCCTGGAACGCGTTCACCGGCGATTCGGGCGGTTGGCAGCCCGTGCGGTTCGACCTGTCGGCGTACGCAGGCCAGCAGGTCGAGATCGTCATCAGCTACGTCACCGACCCGGTGACCGGCGGAACCGGGGTCATCGTCGACGACACCCGCCTGACGACGACGGCCGGCGTCAGGACGCCGAGGGATTCGAGCTGGGTCTCGGTGCGTGGGCGGTGCTGGGCCCGCCCGAAGGCAGCCCGGGCAACCTCGGCAATTTCCAGCGGGGACTGGGCATCGGCGGCACCACGGCGGCCGTGGACCGTCACCTCCGTCCCAGGCGTCGGCGTACTCGGGATCGACGACCGCGAGTGAGAGCATCGACCGCTCGTTCCAGATGAAGCCGGTGTAGGTCGACGACGCCGATCGTCTCGTCCCTGGTCGTCGTGCACCGCGTCGTACTGCCATGTCGCGTACGTCGCCCGCGGGAGCTCGAGGTAGAGCGGCGGGAGTCTCGTCGGGATGCATGTACGACTCGACGACTCGAGCAACGTCGGCAGGGTCCCACACGAGCGTGACCTTCTGCCGATGGTCGTCGCCTGCCGCCTGCTCGAGCGCCTCGCGGCCGACGAAGTCGTGGTCGAACTTGACCACATTGCCGTACCCGAGCTCCCACGGCGTGAAGTAGTAGTCCTCGATGTTCGGGTGCGTTGAAGCTGCCGCCGAGACGCCCAGGTGGCCTCGGCGCGGTGGCCGGCAGCCACTCGCGGAAGGGGCGGAGATCGTCGCCGGTGAAGATGGCCGGCACGGGTCGTGGGATCCAGCCCAGCTCGAGCGCGTTCGTGAAGTAGGCCAGCGACCCGACCCGGCGCAGGTTGAAGGCTTCTCCGGCCTTCAGGATCGCCTCCTTGACCGCCGGACCCTCGTCCCATGGGCCCGAAGAACTCGCACCCCGGGTTGCCGGCCATCGTGTGCCGCTGGGCCCAGACCTCGTGGCCGGCGATGGTGACAGGGAAGATGTGCGACCACGGTGCCTTGGGCAGCGGCGCGCCGGTGAGCTGTTCGATCAGCGCCGGCGCATCCGGCCCTTCCACCTGATACCGGTACACGGTGCGGCGGCCCGTGGGATTGTTGGAGAAGATCTCGTCGGCCTCGATGGACACATCCCAACCGCCGGTCTCGGCGGTGTACCGCACCCAGTTGTGGCCGGCCGCGCGACCCACCAGCACCATCTCCTCGGGGGCGACGCTGTAGAGGATCCCGTCGCCGATGACGTAGCCGTCGGGGCTGCACACGACGAGGTGTCGGGAGCGACCGACGCCGAACGTCTCGAAGCTGTTGACGGCCAGACTCGACACGAGCCGCTGCGCGTCCGGGCCGCGCAAGTAGGTCGTCGTCATGTGGAACGACTGGTCGTAGAACGCGATCCCGTTGCGCCACGCCAGTTGCTCGTCCCGCCACGTCGTGAACTCCGGGGCGACGAACTCGGAGGGCTGGCGCAGCACGGCGTCCTTGAGGACCGATCCCTTGCGGTTGCTGTACAGGTGGTCGACGATGCTGGGGACCGAATCCAGGAGATCCTGCAGCGATCGGGTCGGTTCTAGGGCGGTCACGTCGTCGGGGTGAGCCTCACCGGCTACCTCGCACCTGTCGACCTCGAACACGAGCTGCGCGACGAGATGGCGGCGGCCGGCGTGCGCGTCTCGCAGGCGTCCGCACGGGCGACTGGTGGTCAGCGCCGACGAACCGATGCGGTCGGTGTGGGCGGCCAACGTGTGGCGCAACGTCGAGCAGATCCCGATCACGTCGATCGGTCACGCCGCCAAGGAGCTGCGTGATCGTCAACGCAACTGGGCGCTGTACGCGCCGCTCCACGGTGGACGAGCGAGGCTGATCGCCGAGAAGCTGCCGTCGGTGTCGGCCAAGCCGGTGCCGATCGGTGGGGTCGTGCCGGACGCGCCGCTCGGGTCGTGGACGCTGCTCGAACCCGACCTGATGCTCGCGGCCGGCGACTGCTCGAGCCCGTTCCCGAACGGCGAGGCGCAGCTGGTCGAGGACCGTGAAGGCCCGCCGAGTCGCGCGTACCTCAAGTTGTACGAGTCGTTCGTGCGGATGCGTCGCTGGCCGAGGGCGGGGGAGACCTGCCTCGACCTCGGCGCCAGCCCTGGCGGTTGGACGTGGCTGCTGGCGCAGACCGGAGCGTCGGTCGTGGCAGTCGACAAGGCGCCGCTGGCCGAGCACGTCGGACGCATGCGCGACGTGCGTTGGCAGCAGGGCTCGGCGTTCGCCCTCGACCCTCGTCGCGAAGCGCCTGTCGACTGGCTGTGCAGCGACATCATCTGTTACCCGCAGCGCCTGCTGGGCTTGGTGCAGCGATGGTTCGACGCCGGCGCTGTTCGCAACGTCATCTGCACGAT
>CAVZTM010000020.1:0-14134 GCA_963778175.1 Ilumatobacteraceae bacterium | reverse complement strand
ATCGGGCGTTGGTGATGAGGAGCTTGCTCATGCGGTGGCCTCCAGGCGAAGGAGTCGGTGGGCGTTGGGAGTGAGCGAGGCATCGAAGTCGTCGGTCGAGGTCGGTGTGTCCCAGCCACCGAAGTTCGTGCCGTAGACCATCCGATCGACGCCGACGGTGTCGACGACGAGGTCACGAGCGGGACCGGGCTCGAGATGGGAGTCGAACCAGAGTCGGCGGAGTGACGCGGCGAACTCCGAGTCGCCGCCGCGGAACCTGGCCATCGAATCGAAGCGTTGGGCGAGGAACGCGATGGCACCTCCACCGTGGGAGAGGCAGACGTCGAGCTCCGGATGCCGATCGAGGACGCCTCCGAGGACGAGTGATGCAGCCGCCAACGTCTCTTCGTAGGTGTACCCGACGATGAGGTCGAGCCCGAACCGACGGAGTCGTGCATCACCGACCGGGCCCCGCCCGTCGTTGGTCACGCCGTGGACGAACACGGGCACGTCGAGTTCGACGAGCCGGCGGTAGAAGTCGTCGAATCGCCGATCGTCGAGGGTCATGCCGTAGTCGGTTCCGATGTAGGCAGCCACGAGGCCGAGGTCGCCGACCGCCCGATCGAGTTCGGCGACCGCAGCCGCTGGGATCCTGCATCGGGAGCTGCGCCGATCCGAGCAGTCGACCCGGACACCGCGCGACGAGAGCCGCCATCGCGTCGTTGGTCGCCCGTGCGAAGGCGATGGCGGGTGCCGGCTCGATGCCGCCGAAGAACGTCAACGGGTTCGGCGACAGCATCTGGCGGTCGATCCCCACCCGGTCCATGTCCACGAGACGTCGCTCGACGTCCATGAACACGCTGCCTCGATACGGGATCGGCTTCATCGTGTAGTCGCCGACCCGGAAGAACTCGACACCCTCGGCGTCGATCGTCGTGAACGGGACCGTAGGTTCCTGCCGTCCCGAACGAGTCGGCGAGCACGACGTGAGCGTGCAGGTCGACGACGCCGGGCATGGTCAGGTTCCCGGGTCGAGGCCGGCGTCGGCGACAGCGTCGAACCGGAACGTGCCACCGTCGTACACGGGCCCACGATCATCGGCCGCCCACAGCCGGTTCACGGACTGCAGGAACCCACCACTGTGACGGAGCACGTCGACCATCCGGGCGTAGTTCGGATGATCGAAGTGCTTCGCAAGGTTCTCGGGGTCGGTCCACAACTCGTAGACCTGGACATGGGTGGGCTCGACCGGATCCGCGGCGAAGCAGTAGGCCAGACAGCCCTCCTCGTCGTCACGAGTCGCCTTCTGGACCGGCGCGGTCAGCGCGACCGCACGATCACGATCGGCCTCGGTCTCGAACGACAGCGTCGCGGTGATGATGATCATGGCGGTCCCCCTCGTGCCGACGCCGACGGTACCGGGCCGGATGATCGGACGTCGGCTCGGAGCCGGCCGGCGCTGCACGACCGTTGGTCACGCGGCCTCCGGAGCGTCGCCGCCAGCAGCACGGCGGGCGGCGGCGCGAAGGAGCGTGTAGCCGAGTATGCCGGCGACCGTGCTCGCCGCGAGGATGCCGATCTTGGCCGAACGCAGAAGATCGGGTTCGTCGAACGACAGGCTGGCCACGAACAGCGCGACGGTGAAGCCGATTCCAGCCGTGGCACCGACCCCGAGGATGTGACCCCACGTCGTCCGCTCGGGCAGACGACCGACTCCGAGACGCACGGCGAGCCACGTGAACCCCACGACGCCGACGATCTTGCCGACCACCAACCCGAAGAACACGCCGGCGAACACATTGGTGTCGAGACCGTCGATCGACAGGCTGACCCCGGCATTCGCGAGCGCGAAGATCGGCACGATGACGAACGCCACCCACTCGTTGAGGTGGTGCTCGATGCGGTCGAGCGGCGAGGAGACCTCACGCACGTAGGAGGTGATCTGCGTCGGCACCGGATGGTCGTTGCCTTCGAAGTGCTCGACGAGTTCCTCGAGCTTCTCGCCCAGCCGGCTCGGATCGTGGAACGGTTCGGCCGGGCACAGCAGACCGAACACGACACCGACGATGGCTGCCTCGATGCCCGCCTCCAGCAACGCATACCAGCAGACCACTCCGAGCGCCATGTAGGGAATGAGCGAGCGGATCTCGAGTCGCCGTGCGAGCAAGACTCCGCCGACGGTGAGCGCCGCAACGCCCAGCCAGACGAATCCGACGCCGTCCGCGTAGAAGATGGCGATGACGATGATCCCACCGATGTCGTCGACAACCGCCAAGGTGAGGATGAAGATGCGCACGCCGAGCGGTATCCCGGTGCCGGCGAGCGTCACCACCCCGACCGCGAAGGCGATGTCCGTCGCGACGGGTATGCCGAAACCGTCGACGGCGCCGCCCACGTTGAAGGCCAGATAGATGAGCGCCGGGACGAGCATGCCGCCGAGGGCGGCGAGGGCGGGCAGCGCCGCCGCTCGACGGTCACGGAGCTCACCACGGACGAGCTGGCGCTTGATCTCCAGGCCGACGACGAGGAAGAACAACGACATCAACCCCGTGTTGATCCACTCGTGCAGCGTGAGGTCGACGTCGACGGTCTCCCCGATCCGGAACTGGATCTCGGTCTCGAAGAGATGCCGGTACGAGGCCGACCACGGTGAGTTCGCCCACACCAGCGCGATCACCGCCGCAGTGAGCATCACGATGCCACCGGCCGTCTCCACCGCCATGAACTCGCGCGCCGGCTGGATCACCGTTGCGCGGGATGCGTCGATCCGAGGTGGAGTACGAGCGCTTCAGATCCTGAGGCATCGGGACATTCAAGTACATCGCCTCCCGGAGCCGCACGATCTGCCGACCGATTGGGCGATGGCCGACCGACGGACGCCCTGACCCGACACCCCCATCGGCAACCACCCACCGCCCCCGGTGTCCGGGAACTCTGTGACACCCCTTGTTTATCGTTGCGGGGTATGGAGATCACGGGGATCTTGGAGCGAGCGGAGCGGATCATCGACGCCCGCCGGGGCGGGGCCGACGCAGCTGTGCTGGGTGCGGCGTTGGTGGCCGAGCGCGAGTTGCGGGCGTGGTTGGATGCGTCCCAGGCCGCAGCTGGCGGCGATGCTCGCGGTGACGTCGTCGTTCCCGGAGCAGGCGATCGCCGAGTCGTCGAAGGGTTCGTTGGGTCAGGCGTCCAGTGTGATGGAGCGGGCGGCGACGTTGGAGTCGACACCGGCGATCGCCGCGGCGTTGGATCGTGGTGCGGTGACGGCGGGTCATGTGGATGCGATCACCCGCGCCGGCAAGACCCTGGACCCATCGCAGCGCGAAGAGTTGTTGGATCGTGTCGATGCGCTGGTGGACGTCGCGGAGCATGCGTCGCAGGCCGAGTTCGCGCGGCGGGTGCGTGACGAAGCCCGCCGCCTCCAAGCCGCCGACGGCATGGACATCCTGGAACGTCAGCGACGGGCGACGAGTCTGCGCACGTGGGTGGATCTCGAGGGCATGTGGAACCTGAAGGCCCGGTTCGATCCGCTCACCGGTGTCCGACTCGACGCCCGCCTCCGTGACACGCTCGAAGCACTGTTCGCGACGTCGACCCCCGACACCTGTCCGACCGACCCCGGCGCCAAACAGGACCATCTGCGAGCGTTGGCGCTGGCTGACCTGATCCTGACCGGCGGCAGCGCCACCAAGCCGGGACGACCCGAGTACGTGGTGGTCGTCGACGCCGACGCCCCCGACACCGACCGGTCCGCCGCACGGAGTTCTCGATCCCGGTCGAGGTCCCGTGGCGGGTGCTCGCCGAGCTCGCCGGTGACGCCGACGTCCACACGGTGGTGGTCCGTAACGGGGTCGTGTTGCACGCCCCCGGCAACCTGAACCTCGGCCGCTCCACACGGTTGGCGAACCGGGCGCAACGACGAGCGCTGCGTGGCTTGTACGCGACGTGTGCGATCCCCGGGCTGCGGGGTGCGCTACGACCACTGCAAACTCCATCACGTCATCTGGTGGCGCCACGGCGGCTGCACCGACCTCGACAACCTCCTGCCGGTCTGCTCCCGGCACCACCACAAGATCCACGACGCCGGCTGGAAGATCACGCTCGGCCCGAACCGGCAACTCACCATCCGATACCCCGACGGCACCGTGCAAACCACCGGACCACCCACCATCCGCGCCGCCTGACGTACACCCGGTGCCAGGCACCAGATGTACGTCCATGAACAACACACGCCGGACCGACACTGGTTGACGGTCTGTTCTACGCTGGCGTCGTGATCACCGACCTGACTCGCCGCTTCGTCGTGGACGGCGTCACGCTGTCGTGGGATCGCTGGGGAACCAGCACCGACCGGCCTCCGTTCCTGCTGTGCCACGGCTTCTCGGGATCGACGCACGACTTCGCGCTCAGTGTCGAGGGCTTCGCCGAGCGTCGGACCGTGCTCGCCATCGACCATCGCGGCCACGGACGCTCGGAGAAGCTCGGGGCGCTGGACCGGTACTCGATCGACCGGTTGGCGGACGACCTGATCGCGTTCATCGAGAGCGAGGCGGGTGGGCCGATCGACCTCCTCGGTCACTCGATGGGTGGAGCGATCGCCATACGGGTCACGCTCGCGCGTCCCGACCTCGTGCACTCGCTGATCCTGATGGACACCTCCGGCTGGTCCTTCGCGAACGAGGATGCGGACATCGCCGCGATGATCGCCGGATTCATCGAATCGTTCGACCCCGCCGGCGGGCTCCCGGATCTCGGCGCCATGCCCAGCCCGGAGACCGACCTCATCGCTGCGGCGACGCCACCCGACTGGCAGGCCATGAAAGAAGAGATGGCCGCCGCCTTCGACCCCTACGCGCTGAAGGCGCTCGGGCGTCAACTCTTCGAAGGTGACGGCGACTGGGTCCGCCCGCGACTCGGTGAGATCTCCTGTCCGGTCACCGTGATCGTCGGCGAGCACGACCATCCCTTCATCGACCAGGCAGCAGACCTCGCCGCCGAGGTCGCCGACGGGCGTGCCATCGTGATCGACGGCGCCTACCACTCACCGCAGCTCACCCACCGGGCCGAGTGGACCGCCGCAGTTCAGGCCCACCTCGATCGCTGATCAACGACGGCGCTTCTTCGGCGCGTGAAGCTCGATGCCATCGAGGATGCGCTGCAATCCGTACTCGAACTGCGTCTCACTGACGAGTTCCTCGGCGCGTGGTCGTACCTCGACGGTGTGCGGGAAGATCTCGATCGGTAGCTGGTCGTAGTCGATGTCGAGCCCGCTCGCAACGCCATCGCGGGCGTTCTCCAGCTGACCGAGTCTCGGCACCTCGAGCGCGACGAACCCGAGCGCGTAGGTCAGCACCGTCTTCGGACCCCGTTCGGCATCCTCCAGCGAGAACCCGGCGGTACGCATCACCGCCAGGCCGTACTCGCCGATCACGAGCGCGTGCACGCCGAGGGCCGGCTGGGTGACGACGGGACCGACGATGCCGGGATGCTGCAGCATCGTGCGGCGGATCGAGTGCGCCAGCTCGTGCAGCCCGCTCCGCCAGTCGAGGTCCGCCGAGGGGATCGGAACGAGCGACACCGCCAGGTCGATGACACCGATGATCAGGTCGTCCTTGTTGGCCACGTGGCGGTAGAGCGCCATCGGGACCACACCGAGCCGCTCGGCGAGTCGTCGCATCGTGAGCGCGTCGAAGCCTTCGTCGTCGAGCAGCGCCAAGGCCTCGCGGAGCACCACCTCGCGGGTCAATCGATCCGTGGTCGTCCTGGCTGCACTCACGAATCGAGCGTACCCAGGTGCGGCGTGCCGGACGTCACTTGCATGTGTACAGCGTACACGTCATGATGTGTACGACGTACACATCAGACACCGAGCCGTCACTCACCACGGCCGCCAGAAAGAAGAGAACGAACCATGCGAGACACACGATTCGACACCCGGACATTCGCCCGCTGGATGGGCACCTTCATCGGCTTCCCGCTCGCCGGACTCGCCGCCCGCGCCGTTGCCGGCAACATCGACGACACGCGTGCCGCGCTCATCGGTGGACTCGCCGCCGGCGCCGTCCTCGGCGCAGTGCAAACCGTGGGAATGCGCCGGGACCGACGTCGGCCCGAGGCCTGGATCGCAGCGACGGCCGTCGGTTTCGCGGTCGGCCTGGCGATCGGGGCAAGCGCCGTGAACTACGACACCGACGCCGCCAGCCTCGCGTCGATGGGTGCACTGACCGGCCTCGGCGTCGGCATCGCCCAGGCACTCGTACTGGTCGGCAGCAGGACGCAGAAGCTCGCCTGGGCAGCGGCGACACCTGCCCTGTGGTCGCTCGGTTGGCTCATCACCTCCCAGGTGATCGTCGATGCCGACCGCCAGCACGCCAACTTCGGCGCATCGGGAGCACTCGTCGTCACCGCACTCAGTGGGCTCGTCCTGGCCGTGGCGTCACGGCCGCAGGTCACCCGTTCGACGGGTGCCGCGTTCGACCTGACGGCGGTGTCGTGATGGCCCAGCGACTCGGTTCCTTCGTCGTGCGACGGCGACGGGCCGTCATCATCACCTGGGTCCTGCTCATCGTGGCCGGGGCCACCATCGGGAGCTCGGCGTTCTCGGTCCTGTCGTCGGAGTTCGGTGCCGGTGGCGCCACCGAGAGCGGCCAGGTCGCCCAGCGCCTCGACGACCTCGCCGAAACCGGCGGGGAGATCGCCATCATCGTGGACGGCATCGACGTCGACGACCCTGCGGTCGCCGACACCGTGGCCGATGGTCTCGCGACGATCGCGGCCCTCGACGGCGTGGTCGCCGTCACCGACTACTGGTCGACCGATCTCGGTGCGCTGCGCGCCACCGACGGTCGGGCAGCCCTTGCGGTGATCACCCTCACCGGAGGCCTGGAGGAGGAAGCCGAACTCGAACTCGCTCACGAGGTCGAGGACCTGGCCAGGGAGATCGACGCACCAACCGTTCTCGTCGGCGGCAACCTGCTCGTCGGAGAACAGTTCGAGACCGCCTCCGAACGCGACCTCCTCCGCGGGGAGGCGATCGCCCTGCCGATCGCGATCATCGCCATGTTCTTCATCCTCGGCGGCGCCGTAGCGGCCGGGATGCCGCTCCTCGTCGCGTTTGCCGGCGTCGTCATGTCGCTGGCGTTGCTCGTCGGCGCAACGATGATCGGCGACGTGTCGATCTTCTCGGTGAACGTGGTGAACATGCTGGGGATCGGGCTCGGCATCGACTACGGCCTGCTCATGGTCAACCGATTCCGCGAGGAGCGCGGGCACGGCCGCGACGTGCACGACGCCGTTGCACAAACGGTCGCCACGGCGGGCACCACCGTGATGTTCTCCGCGCTGACGGTCGCCGTGGCCATGTCCGGTCTGTTCGTGTTCGGCATCCCACTGCTCACGTCGTTCGGCATCGCCGGTCTCGGCGTCGTGCTGCTCTGCATGGCTGCAGCGGTCACGCTGCTCCCCGCGACCCTCGCCGTGGTCGGTCGGCGCATCAAACCGCTGAAGCCGGTCGAGGACTCCGAAGGCCGCTTCTATCGGCTGGCCCGCTGGGTGCAACGCCGACCGTTGATCGTCGGGACGGCGGTCGTCGCGATCCTCATCGCCCTGGCGATCCCGTTCCTCGACGCGACCTTCGAGAACGGCGACGCCCGCACGCTGCCGAGATCCTCCGAGGTACGCGAGGTCGCACTCGTGCTCGGCGACCGGTTCCCCGCCCGCGGCACCGATCCGGTGACCGTGATCGCCGACACCGACGCCGACAGCCCCGCCTTCCAGCAGTGGCTCGCAGCGCAGGAGCGCCTTCCTCAGGTCGCCGGTGTCTCGGTCCGCCCCGGCAGCCCGGCCGGCATCAGCGTCGTCGACATCGTTCCGATCGGCACCTCGCAGGGCCCGGAGGCGACTGCGATCGTGGAGACCGTCCGCGCCGAGACGCCGGGGTTCCCCATCCAGGTCGGCGGTCAGGCTGCCGAACTCGCCGACGTGAAGGACATCCTGCGCGACCGGCTGCCGTGGGCGGCGCTGCTCATCGTGCTCGCGACGCTGGTCCTGCTGTTCATGATGACCGGATCGGTCGTGGTGCCGATCAAGGCGGTGGTCATGAACATCCTGAGCCTCGGCGCCAGCTTCGGAGCGCTGGTCTGGATCTTCCAGGACGGGAACCTGTCGGGCCCACTCGCGTTCGACTCGGTCGGCGCACTGGACCTGTGGATGCCCGTCCTGATCCTGATCTTCGCGTTCGGACTCTCGATGGACTACGAGGTCTTCCTCCTGTCACGCATCAAGGAGGTGCACGACCAGACCGGCGACAACGACCTGGCAGTTGCCGTCGGCCTGCAACGCAGCGGCAAGATCATCACCTCCGCGGCGATCCTCATCGTCATCGTGTTCATCGGGTTCGCCGCAGGTGAGGTGCTCGCCATCAAGCAACTCGGCGTCGGCCTCGCCATCGCCGTCATCGTCGACGCGACACTCGTACGCTGTCTGTTGGTGCCCGCGACCATGAAAGTGCTCGGTGAACGCAACTGGTGGGCGCCGGCACCACTGCGTCGGTTCCATGATCGCTTCGGCCTCCACGAGCCCCCCACCCTCGTGACGACCACGATCGACGACGCACGGCACGCGCCAGGGCGTTCCGACGATCTGGTCGAGAGCCGATGATCATGCGCTCGATACCGCTCGACCAACTGGTCGTCACCGTGGTGGTCGACAACGAGACCGACAATCTCTCGAGCATCGACGCCGGGATCCCCCAGCTGCCGGAGATCGTCTCGCTGCTGGGTCGGATACCGCCGACCCGTCAGCACGAAGGTCACGACTGCATCGCCGTGTTCGATCATCTGTGCGTTGCCTGCCACGGGCTGTCGGTACTTCTGACGGGTCGCATCGGCTCGGAACGGCACACGGTGCTGTTCGACGTCGGTCCGTACGGCGACGTGTGGATCGCCAACGCCGAACGGCTCGGGGTCGACCTCAGTCAGATCGAGGTGGTGTTCCTGTCGCACTGGCACTGGGATCACAGCGGCGGTCTCCCGGTGGTGATCGGAGCGATCAGCGACGCGCGTCGACGAGCGGGGCTCGACTCCCCGGTCGTCGTCGACCTGCATCCTGATCGGCCCGACCAGCGGGGCATACGGATACCTGGGGCCGGGATCGTGATGCTGCCACCCGAGCCCACGCTGGCATCGATGACCGAGGCCGGCGGATCCGTCGAACTCCACGGTGAGGCCCATCTCCTCGGTGGCGGATTCTTCCTCGCCAGCGGGAGCATCGACCGCACGACCTCCTACGAGGTGGGTCTGGACGGCCACCACACCATCATCGGTGACGTGGTGACGCCCGACCCGTTGATCCTGGACGAGCGCCTCCTCGCTGCCGAGGTTCGCGGACGAGGTGTCACGGTCCTGTCGGCCTGCTCGCACGCCGGCATCGTCAACGCGTGCCGGCATGCGCGAGCGGCCTTCGGCGACGCACAGCTCGATCTGGTGCTCGGCGGCTACCACCTCGCCGGCGCCTCCATGGAGTTGCGAATCGACGCCACCGTCGACGATCTGGATGCGCTCGATCCACGCATCGTCGCACCCGGACATTGCACCGGGTGGCGGGCGAAAGCAGCCCTCGCCGAACGTTTCGGCAACGGTCGGTACGGACCATCGATGGTGGGCATGTCCTACGTGCTCGACGCCATCGACAGCTGAGGGTGTTCCGCCGCCACCATGCGGATCACGCGAGCAGCGTGAAACCGGTGTCGTGGCGGGCGCCCAGGATCCGTTCGACGTCACCACCGAGCCAGTCGAGACACCCGGTGAACACGGCTCGGGGATCGATGACCGGCCGGAGGTCACCGTCGAGGAGATCCGTCAGGTCGATGGCGCCGTGCAGGCCGGGCACGATGCCACGTCCGAGGGCGAACGACACGCCGCCGGCGCCGTGGTCGCAGCCACCGCTGCCGTTCTCGGTGGCCCGACGGCCGAACTCGCTGGTGGTCACGAGCAGCACACGATCGGCCTGACCTGCGGTCTCCAAGGTCGCCCAGAACGACGCCAGGCCGGCGGCGAGGTCGGCGAGCAGGTCGCCGTGGGTGGCGAGTTGCTGGGCGTGCGTGTCGAACCCGCTCCCTGCAACCGACACCACCCGGGTGTCGACGTCGGACAGGATCAGTTCGGCAGCCACGGCCAACCCGGTCGAGAAGGGTCCACCCGTCGGGGTCAACCCGTCGCCCGTGTCCCCTGCCGCCGCCCGAACCGCATCGGCGACCGGGTCGAACTCGGCGACCGCACCAACGGCGTCACCGAATGCCCGCTGCGCCGCGGCGAGCATCGGATCGGCGGCAGCGGGTGTGGTCAGGCGACGGATGTCCGCATTCGACAGCCCGGCAGGGAACCCGAACGTCTCCGCGGCGGCGATCAGGGTTGCGCCGCGTCGCGCGCCCTTCATCAGTTCGTTCGTCGAGCCCAACCCGACCGCGCCCAGTGCTGCGGGTTCGACCTCGAGCGTGTCCAACCACCGCCCGACCCACCCGTACGGCTCGTCGATCCGATCGGCGCGATTCCATCGATCGAGGGACGCGAAGTGCGATCGGTCCGGGTCGTTCCATCCGATGCCGGCGACGATGCCGAGCACACCGGCGTCGAGCAGTGGCACGACCGGGGCGAGTGCAGCGTGGAGTGCATGGCCGTCGAGACCCGCCGAGATCAGGGTGTCGTCAGCGAGCGCCAGGGTGGGGCGGAGGTCGTGATACGCCCCGACCGTCGGAGCCAAGGTGTTGATCGCATCGTTGCCACCGGTCAGTTCGACCACCACGAGCACTCGATCGTCCGGTACGAGTTCTGCCGGCACGGTCGTGGTCGTGACGACGGCGGGCGACGAGGCCCACGGCCGGACTGCGAGGTACCGAACGGGGATCCGGTGCTCGCGCCGGCGTCGGGATCCGCGGAGCGAGCACCGGCGCATCCGGCCACGGCTGCGCCTCCGGCAACGAGGATGAATCGGCGACGGGTGATCGGGGTCATGCGAGCAGGTTCTCCGGTGCAATGAGGGCCAGCGTGAGCCGGGCAGTCGGATCGGGAGCGTTGCGGATGGCCGCGGCACTCGTCGGCGTCAGCGGTTCACTCAGACCGAGATGGAGCGCCAACGCATCGATGTCCGCGTCGGCGGCGGCAACTGCGCATGGCTCCGACGGGTCGATGGCCCCGGCGATCGCCGACGCGACGTTGGCCCGGGCAACGATCGCCGAGGAGTTCAGCCAGTCGGTCCCCGTCGGCCAGCCGTCGACGCCCGGAGGCAACAACGGAATCTGGCCGGACTGACGCAGCCACGGTCGAACCGCACCGGGGAGCTGGGCCAGACCGAGATTGCAGGCTCGCAGCGCCATCACCAACCACGGCAACGGGGCCAGCACCAGCGAGGTTCGAGCCCCTGCGAGGCCGTACCCGAGCGCGGCCGCGATCACCGCGTCGAGACGGGGATCGGCTCGGTAGCGATCCGCCAGGTCGTCGACGACACCGCCGAGTTCCGGCGCCCCAGGATCGCCGAGGTAGAGCTCGACCACCTTGGTGGCCACGAATCGGGCATGGGCAGGTTGGGCGACGATGGCATCGATGACGGAGTCGACGTCGTTGACACCGGACACTCCGAGCAGGGTCTGCGGCGTGTCGTCGTGCCGCCGGGCGACGAGCCTGGCCTGCGGACTCTCGAAGCCGACCGTCCAGCCGGTGAGCGCCCGGGCCGCCGCCTTCACGTCGGCTTCGGAGTAGTTGCCGATGCCGAGTGCGAACAACTCGAGGAGTTCCCGGCCGTAGTTCTCGTTCGGGGCTCCGGCCGTCGACTGCCGCCCGTCGAGGTAGACGAGCATCGCCCGATCGACCGAGAGGCGCCGCAGCAGATCGGGAAACGACCCTCCACCGATGTCGGCGAACATGCGGATCTGGTCGATCATGAACGCCGCCGGGACCTTGTCGATCCCACTGACCAGCCAACCGTGCAGGTTCCACGTGCGGCGGTCCACGTACGGCGACGAACTCGATCCCAGGTGTGCCAGCCAGGCGACGATCGCATCGGCCCGTTCCCCCTTGCCGTCGAACACCAGGCTGGCCCATGGGTCCGTCGTGGCGACCTGAGCGAGCAGGCCGTCCAGCACGTCAGCCGCCGACCATCCGTGCTGGACCGCCAGTTGGTCGGGGTGCAGCCCGAAGCCGGCCCGGCGGTGCAGCCATGACACCTGCGACGCGTTGTCCATGCCGGCATCGTGGACGACCCGTCTAAGCGAACGATAAGACCAGGTCCGTAGCCTGGCGCTGGATGGACAGCATGCGCTCGGTCGCACCCGGTCGGCTGCGACGTCTTCGGGAGGAACTGATCGACGAGGGCACCGGCGTGATCGAGTCGACCCGCGACCCCGACGTCGTCCTCGAAGAACTCGACTACGCGCTCCGGCCGCCCAGGCACGAGCGGCGCACGCCCACCTACGGTTCGATCATCCTGCCGACGATCCCGGTCGAGCGCTGGGGTGACATCACCGGACTGCACACCGAGCTCAGCCCGACGTCGACCCGCGACGATCACGACGTGCGGCGCTACGCCGACGGCCTCGTGAGTTGGACGGTTCGGGACGCCGACGGCATCGGCGCCCTGGCCGTCTTCGACCGGGCCGCCGGCTCCGAACGCGACCTGGTGATCGTCAGCGAGGCGACCGGCGGTGTCATCGTCCAGCGACGACCCGACACCGGGGTACGGATCGTCGGATCGTTCGGCGTCGCCCGCTGGGACGGATCCGGGTGGCACGTCGAGCCGCCGTTCGGATCCTGGTTCGAGCGGGCGAGCTGTGGTCTGGCCGACGAGGAGAGCCTGATCCTCGACCGCCTGCTCCGATTCGCCGTCCATGACCTCGGTGCGCTGGGGATCGGTGCGCTGTTCGTGTTCGCCGGAGCGCAAGGCAACAGCCAGGGCGGCGGGTCCGACGTCGGGTTCGAGGAACGCATGGCGACGCCACCACCGCTGCGACTGGATCGCCCGACGGATCTCGGCCCACTCCGCCATGTGCTGGGGCAGATCGACGGAGCGGCGTTCATCGACGCCACCGGAGTGCTCCGTCAGCTCGGTGTCCGGCTCATTCCGTCGGCCAGAGCGGAAGAGACGGTGTCACCCATCGGTGGTACCCGTCACACCTCGGCGCGTCGCTACAGCGCCGACGACCCCGACGCCATCGTGGTCGTCGTGAGCGACGACGGCCCGGTGACCGTGTTCCGCGGCGGCCGGGTGATCGGTCGCTCGCCCGGCGAGGAGGACGATGCCGGGTCAGGAACGTCAGGCCGGTAGCGGCCGGGTCACGGGCGACCGGTCAGGAGCACGCTGACCTCGGCACACTGGCGCTCGATCTCGGCCGTCGCCGCCTCGAACACGCGAGGTGACGAGCCCGTCGGGTCGGCCACCTCGGGGATCTGATCACGTAGATAGCCCGCCGCCGTGCGTGCGGCGGTGAGCGACTCGACCCACGTCCGCACCCCGCCGTCGTGCCGGCCGCAGGATCGTCGGCGGCACGTTCCAGGAACTCGGGCAACGTCATGGAGCGGCGGAACGCCGCCGGGGACAGCGACGCGATCTTGACCACGTGATCGCGTTCGGCCGTGATGATCAGGTCCGCGCCATCGACCAGCGCCGGGGTGGTGGTGGTGCTGCGGTGGTGGGACACGTCGAGCCCGCGTCGTCGCATCGCACGCACCGCGTCGTCGATGGCCGGCAGACCCGGGGGGCCGAACCCCGACGAACGAACGACGACGCCGCCGGCTCCCAGCCGCTCGGTCAGCAACTGGTCCAACAGCGCCGCCATCATCACCGACCGCGTCCGGTTGTGACTGCACACGGTCAGGATCCGCAGCGCGAGCGGCCGGGGCAGTGACCGGATCAGTCGCCGGATCAGTCGCCGGACCGGTCGCCGGATCAGTCACCGGAGATCGAGGCCGAACACGGCGTGGAACCGCTCGTAGTAGGCCTCGTCCTCCTCGATGGCACCCATGGCGATCCAGTCGCTGTCGTCGATGCGATCGTGGAGTTCGGCGAGCTCGGCGCCACCCCAGCTGACGGGGTACCGCAGCCGCGGCGTGTCGGTCGTGATCGCCTCGTGGATCACCGCTCCCACCTCGAACGGGTGCGAGACGATGAG
>CAVZTM010000019.1:0-10118 GCA_963778175.1 Ilumatobacteraceae bacterium | reverse complement strand
TCGGGCCAATTCGGCGCTGGCCGCCGCCGGTCGCTCGCCGGTTGATTGGAGCCTTCCCCGACCGGTAACAATCTGACCATGCCGTGGACGACGAGTGACAAGGTGGTGAGTCTGCGGTCCCGGCACGCGGCCATCGACATCGGCGTGGAGACGCTCGACGGCTGGCGGCGGCACATCTCCGGCCGGAACGCGTCGGTGCTCGCGTTCTTCGGGTTCCTGTCGATCTTCCCGCTGCTCCTGGTGGCGACGACCGTCCTCGGGTTCGCCCTGCAGGACAATCCCGAGCTCCAGGATCGGATCATCGACGGCGCGCTCGACGACATCCCGGTGCTGGGACAGACGCTGTCGGAGAACCCGGCGTCACTGAACGGCAACATCTGGGCGCTGCTCATCGGCCTGGCGCTCGCGCTGTGGTCGGCGACCAAGGCATTCGTGGCACTCCAGGGCGCCCAGGACGACGTGTGGGAGGTCCACGTCGACGAGCGCAACGCCTTGCCCAAGGTACGCGGCAAGGCACTCCTCGGGCTGCTGATCATCGGCGGCGCGCAGGTCGGCAGCATCGTGATCACGACACTGGTTTCCGCGGCCGACCTCCCGAACGCCGGTCGTATCCTGCTGACGACGGCCACGATCATGATCAACATCGCCGTGATCTTCGCCATGTTCAAGTACCTGGTGTCGGCGTCGCTCACGTGGCGAATGGTGTGGCCGGGCGCCATCATCGGCGGGGTCGCCTACACGCTGTTGCAGCAGTTCGGCACGATGATCGTCCAGCGGATCACCGACAATGCCGGCGTCACCTACGGCCAGTTCGCGCTCGTACTCGGTCTCGTGACGTGGTTGAGCCTCCTGGCCATCGCCACGCTGATGAGCTGCGAGTTCAACGCGGCGCTCGCCCGTCGGCGAGACGGGTGACGATTGCGCTGGCGTGTTCGAGGGTGCGATGCACCGGGCACTTGTCGGCGATGATCAGCAGCTTGTCGCGGTCGGCGTCGGTCAGGTCGTCGCCCTCGATGCGGATCACCCGTTCGAAGCGATCGATCATCCCCGTTCGGCCCACGAACGACTCGTTGTCGACACACTCGGCACAGTCGTCGGCATGCACCTTCTCGTGGGACACCTCGACGGTCACCCGATCCAACGGCAGTTGCTTGCGGTCGGCGTAGAGCCGCAGCGTCATCGACGTGCAGGCGCCGAGCGCAGCGCCGAGGAAGTCGTACGGCCCGGGGCCGGCGTCGTACCCGCCGACCGATTCCGGTTCATCGGCGAGCAGGCGGTGACGGCCGACGACGACGTGGTTGAGGAACGTTCCCTGGCTCGTCTCGGCGACGACGACGGCCGCAGTCGGTCGGGGTGGCGCGAGGGCTCCGCTCTCGTCGACGATGTAGCGGCGGGCGAACGCACCGATCATCGCCGCCGCGAACGCCGCATCCTCGGCGACGGAGAGCAGGTGATCGGCGCCGTCGAGCGAGACGAAGTTCTTGGGGTGACGGGCGGCCAGGAAGATGTCCGCGGCATGGTCGATCGCCGACGGTGTTGTCGATCGGCGAATGCATCACCAGCAGGGCCCGCTTCATCGTCGCGACTCGTTCCAGCACGACGTGGTTGCGCAGGTCCTCCAGGAACTGCCGGCGAATGCCGAACGTGCGCGGACCGAACTGCACCTCGGCCCGTCCGGTCGACTCGATCTCCTCGAGGGATGCTTCGAGGATCCCCGCCACGTGCTGTGGACTGGACGGCGCTGCGATGGTCGCGACCGCCCGAACCTCCGGGATCGAGCCGGCAACGGCCAGTACCGCCGAGCCGCCGAGTGAGTGTCCGATCAGGAGTTGCGGCGCACGATGGGTGGCCCGCAGCCAGTCCGCCGCCGCAACCAGGTCCTCGGTGTTGGAGGTGAAGTTCGTGTTCTCGAACTCTCCGTCACTCATGCCGAGCCCGGTGAAGTCGAAACGCAGCACACCGAAGCCGAGGTCGGTCAGTGCGTTCGCGATCCGGGACGCGGCGTGGATGTCCTTGCCGCAGGTGAAGCAGTGCGCGAACAGCGCGAAGGCTCGTGGCGGTCCGGCCGGGAGGTCCAGTCGAGCCGCCAGCTCGGTGCCCTGACTGCCCGGAAACATGACCTTCTGGATGCGCGCTCCCATGCAGCGACCGTACCCGGTCGAGGAGCGCCCGACATGAGACGCGGGGTCAGACCCCGCGTCTCATTCGGGATGGTTCAGGACCGGCCGAAACCGAACAGGTGCTGGCCGACCTTGCGCATCTGGATCTCTTCGGAACCTTCGGTGATGCGGTACCGGCGGTGGTGGCGGTAGATGTGCTCGAACGGCATGTGCCGCGAGTAGCCGACGCCCCCACAGGTCTGCATGGCGCGGTCGGCGGCGTCGCACGCCAGCCGGTTGGCCGCGGTAGTTGCACATCGCCACGAGGTGGGTGACCTCCATGTGGTGCTTGGAGTCGAGCATCGATGCGGTGTATCGCACGAGTTGACGCAGCATCGCCGCTTCGGTGTGGAGCTCGATCAGTGGGAACTGGATGCCCTGGTTCACCGACAGCTTCTTGCCCCAGGTGGTGCGACTGTTCGCGTACGCCACCGCCTCGTTGATGCAGAACTGCGCCGCGCCGAGCGAGGACGCTGCCTGACGGATCCGATTCTCGTGGACGAAGTGCTGGGCCAGCTCCAGCCCCCGGTCGGCCTCGCCGAACAGGGCCTCCGCTCCGACGCGCACGTCGGTCAGGCTCACCTCGGCGTGGTCGGTGGGCATGTTGAACGTCCACCAGAAGAACTCGACCTTGAAGCCGGGCGCATCGGTCGGGACGAGGAACGCGCTGATGCCCTTCGGACTCCCGGGATCCCCGGACGTGCGAGCGAAGATGATGTCGTGGGTCGCGTGGTGCAGGCCCGAGTTCCACCGCTTCATCCCGTTGATGACCCACTCGTCGCCGTCACGGATCGCCGTGGTCTCCATGTAGGTCGCATCACTGCCGTGATTGGGCTCGGTGAGGCCGAACGCCAGCCGACGGGTGCCGTCGAGGAAGCCGGGCATCCAGTCGGCCTTCTGCTGGTCGGTGCCGAAGTCTCGCATCATCAGCACGGTGGGGAAGTTGCCGACGATCGACGACTCGTTCTGCAGATCGTTGTGCAGCCCGAGGCCCTTGGTGGCGAGGTGTTCACGGATGATGGCCATCTTGAGGTTGCTCGCATCCTGGCCACCGAACTCCGACGGCAGACGCGAGGCGGAGCCAGCCCGCGGCATCGGCCCGCCGCCGCATCTCGCGCAGCAGTGCTTCCCAGTCGGCTCGCGGCACGCCGTCGTTGTCGAAATCGGTGCGGGCCCACTCGCGTCGGTGGTCGAAGAAGCGGATGTTGTCGTCCTGTTGCTCCAACGGCTTGATCTCGGCATCGATGAACGCATCGAGTTGATCGAGTGTGTCCTGGATGTCAGCGGGGATCTCGAAGTCCATACCTGCGAGTGTCGCAATGCGGTGCCGCCGCCGACGAGTCAGGCCTCTTCTGTCCTGCGACGAGCGACACCCTGGATACGGGCGGTCTCGCTCATCGCTGGGCGTCCGGGCGGCGGAGCTAGATCATGAACAGGCCGCCCGACACGGTGAGCGTCTGGCCGGTGACCCATCTGGCAGCGTCCGAGGCGAGGTAGACCACCGCCGATCCGATGTCCATCGGCGCGCCGAGTCCGAGTGGAACCGCGGCGGCGAGTCGTTCGATCGGATACGCACTGTCGTCCACCGCGCGCATCAGGTGATCGGTGGGGATCGGGCCCGGAGCGACGCCGTTGACCCGGATGTCGGGGGCGAGTTCGTGGGCCATGGTCTGGGTGAGCGAGTTCACCGCCGCCTTGCATGCGGCGTAGTGCCCGCTTCCTCGCACCGGCCCGAACGCCGCCATCGACGAGATGTTGACGATGCTTCCCCATCGCATCTGTTCGACGGCGGCGACGGAGCCGTTCCACACCGACGTGAAGTTGAGTTCGAGACAGCGGTCCCACTCCTTGCGGGTGAGGTCCTTGAGGGGCTTGCCGACGGCGGCGCCTCCGGCGTTGTTCACCCAGACGTCGAGGCTGCCGAACTCCTCGACCGCCTTGGTGGCGAGCGACCCGAGCGACCAGGTGTCGGTGACGTCGGTCCGAACGGCGAGCGCCTGGTGACCCTTGTCGCGGAGCGAGGACGCAACCGACTCGATCTCGTCGCGACCACGTGCGGCGAGCACCACGGAGGCTCCTGCCTCGGCGAGGCTGCGGGCGATGCCTTCGCCGATCCCGCGCCCCGCTCCGGTGACGACCGCCACCCGGCCTGACAACTCGAAGTTACCCACGGTACGTAGTGTGCCCGGTCCCGTGTCGTGCCGCCGCGATCGACGCCGTCGAATCAGCTCGCGTCGCGTCGGCGCTCGAGGATCGCCGTCACGGCCCTGCCGTCGGCCTGTCCTCGCGATGCCTTCATCACGGCGCCCACCAGGGCTCCCATCGCCTTGGCCTCGCCGGCACAGAACTTGGCCCACGCATCGGGCTGGGCGGCGATCGCGTCGTCGACCATGGCCTCGAGCTCCGAGGAGTCCAACGCCTCGAAGCCCTTCGCCGCGGCGATCGCCCCGGCATCGCCACCACCGTTGGCCACGATGTCGGCGAGCACCTGCTTGGCCTGGGTGGCGGTGAGTTCGCCGTCGACCTCCAGACGGGTCAGCGCGGCGAGGTCGGCGGCCGGTACCGCCGGCACCGGGCCCTCGTCCGCGAACGCTTCCTTGACGTGCACCAGGGCTCGCGCGGCGTCCCCACCCGCCTCCACCACGGCGAGGACGTAACCGTCCTGGTCACGGTCGGTGACGACGAGGACGGACTCTGCGTCGGGCCGCTGTCCCGTGAGGTCGGCGAGCCGGACGCGACGGGTTGCGGGAAGGACCGGGAGCGAAGCGCGGACCCGTTCGATCCACGCCGGGTCGGGATCCACGACCACGAGATCGGGCTCCTGGAAGTACCGGTAGTCGTCGGCGTCCTCCTTGCTGCGCAGCGTGTGGGTGCGGCCGTCGTTCTCGTTCCAGTGGCGGGTCTCCTGGCGGATCGACTCACCCGCTTCGAGCATGCCGACCTGACGTTGCGCCTCGTACTCGATGGCTCGGCCGACCGAACGCACCGAGTTCACATTCTTGATCTCGCAGCGGGTGCCGAACTCGGCGCCCGGTCGACGCACGCTGACGTTGGCGTCGACGCGCATCGAACCTTCCTCCATCTTCGCGTCCGATGCACCGACCGCCACGAGGATCGCCCGGAGTTCGCTCACGTAGGCCTTGGCCTGCTCCGGGCTGCGGATGTCGGGGCGGCTGACGATCTCCACGAGTGGCACTCCGGCCCGGTTGAAGTCGATGAGCGAGTAGTCGCTGCCGTGGATGCGCCCGCCGGTGCCGCCGAGGTGAGTCGACTTGCCCGTGTCCTCCTCGAGGTGGGCGCGTTCGATGCCGACCCGGAACCCGTCGGGCAGATCGAGGTGACCGTCGATGCAGATCGGCTCGTCGTACTGGCTGATCTGGTACGCCTTGGGCATGTCCGGGTAGAAGTAGTTCTTCCGGGCGAAGGTCGAGCGCTGCACCGTGCAATCGAGGGCGAGCCCCAGCCGCATGGCCAACTCGACGGCCTGGCGGTTGAGCACCGGGAGGGCGCCCGGCAGCCCGAGGGTCACGGGGTCGATGTTGGTGTTCGGCTCGTCACCGAATCGGTTGGGCGACCCCGAGAAGAGTTTCGTGCGCGTGGCGAGTTCGACGTGGACCTCGAGGCCGACCACCATCTCGTAGCCATTGAAGGTCCAGGTCGTCATCGTGCCTGCGTCCGGGCTCGAGTCGCTGGTCGAGTCGCTGGTCACTGGGGAACTCTCCGCTCCAACTCGGCCGCGGCTCGGAACATCCGCGACTCCTGGAGTGCCGGGGCGAGGACCTGCACGCCGACGGGCAGGCCGGATTCCCCGGTGCCGAACGGCACGCTCATCGCAGGGTCGCCGGTGAGATTCGACGGGATCGTGTAGGTGTCACACAGGTACATCGACATCGGGTCCGAGGTCTTGTCGCCGAGATGGAACGCAACCGTCGGCGAGGCCGGGGTGAGGAGCACGTCGGCGCGCTCGTAGGCGCGAGCGAAGTCGTCCGCGATCCGACGGCGGACCTTCAGCGCTCGCCCGTAGTAGGCGTCGTAGTAGCCCGCCGACAGCGCATAGGTTCCGAGCATTATGCGACGCTTGACCTCGTCGCCGAACCCGTCGGTACGCGTGGCCATGTACATCGCGTTCGTGTCGGGCGCCTCGACGCGATGACCGAATCGCACACCGTCGTAGCGCGCCAGGTTGCTGGACGCCTCGGCAGGGGCGATCAGGTAGTACGCGGTGAGACCGTAGGTGAACGCGGGTACCTCGACGTCGACGAGCACGGCCCCGGCGGCCCGTAGTGCCTCGAAGGCCTGCTCCAGGCGCTCGTTCACGTCGTCGCTGGCTCCGGCGGGCAGGTCCGTGATCCGGCCGACCCGCAGCCCCTCCACCCCGTGGTCGAGTGCACCGACGAGGTCGAGCGGGCCCTGGTCGATCGACGTGGAGTCCATCGGGTCGTGCCCGGAGATCGCCTCCAGCAGCAGGGCAGAGTCGGCGACCGTCGTTGCGAACGGTCCGATCTGGTCGAGGCTGGACGCGAAGGCCACGAGCCCGTACCGGCTCACGGCGCCGTAGGTGGGCTTCACCCCGACGACGCCGCAGAGCGCCGCCGGCTGGCGGATGGAGCCGCCGGTGTCCGAGCCGAGGCTCACGGCGGCGAACCCAGCTGCGACCGCCGCTGCGGAACCTCCGCTCGATCCGCCCGGCACGCGGGTCGTGTCGTGGGGGTTGCGGGTCGGGCCGAACGCTGAGTTCTCGGTGCTCGAGCCCATCGCGAACTCGTCCAGATTCGTCTTGCCGATCACGACGGCGCCGGCGTCGTGGAGTCGGGTCACGACCGTGGCGTCGTACGGCGGCTTCCAGCCGTCGAGGATCCGCGACGAGCAGGTGGTCGGGATCCCGCGGGTGCACATGTTGTCCTTGAGCGCGATCGGCACCCCGGCCAACGCGCCCGGATCGTTCCCTGCAGCGACTGCCTCGTCGATCTCGACGGCCCGGGCCCGGGCCTCGTCGGCCAGCACCAGGTTGAACGCGTGGATGTCGCCCTCCCGACGTTCGATCTCGGCGAGATGTCGTTCCACGATCTCCGCCGCCGTGACCCGGCCTGCGCGAACGTTCCCGGCGATGTCGACCGCGGTCGACTCGGCGCTCATCAGTCCTCCAACCCGACGATCGGGGGTACCCGGAACCGGCCGTCCTCGGCGGCAGGTGCTGCGGCGAGGACTTCGTCGCGATCGAGGCCGGGCAGCACCACGTCGTCACGCATCACGTTGGCGATCGGGGTGGGGTGCGTCATCGGCTGCACCCCGTCGAGGTCGAGGGCGTCGATGTCGGCGAAGTGGTCGAGCATGTCACTCAGCTGATGAGCCGCCTGCTGCAGTTCCTCGTCGCTCAGCGCCAGCCGAGCGAGCTTGGCCACCTTGGCGACCGCCTCCGGGGTGATGCGATCCGACACGACCCCCCACGCTACCCACGATCCGAAAAATCCCGGATTTCGGTCGCTCAGCGACCGAAATCCGCGAGATTTCGGGCGCGTCGGGGGTGGGCCGACGTAGCGGGAGGAGGGGCGGATGAGTTTGCCGGCGGCGGCCTGCTCGACGATGTGGGCGCACCAACCGACGGTTCGGCTCACGGCGAAGGTCGGGGTGAACATCGAACGGGGCAGGCCGGCCGTCTCCATCACCACCCCGGCGTAGAACTCGACATTGCTGGGAAGCGGACGACCGGGCTTGAGTTCGGCGAGGGTCACGAGGATCTCCGCCTCCACCGCGATGGCGAGTTCGACGAGGTCGCCACCGAGCCGCTCGGCGACCTCGCGGAGCAGTCCCGACCGGGGATCGGGCGCCCGATAGACGGCGTGGCCGAAGCCCATGATCCGACGACCGGCGGCAACCTCGCCGCGCACCCAGTCGGGCGCCCGGTCGACCGAACCGATCTCGTCGAGGGCGTCGAGCGCCCGGCTGGGGGCACCGCCGTGGAGCGGCCCGGCGAGCGCACCCAGCGCCGCGCACACGGCGTCGGCCGGATCCGCCCCGGTCGAGGCGACCACGCGAGCCGTGAACGTCGAGCGCATTGAAGCCGTGGTCGATCGTCAGGATCATGTACTGCTCGACCGCCCGTGCGGCCACCGGTGTGGGGACGACGCCGGTGGTCTGGTGCAGGAACGCCGCCGCGTGCCCGAGGGTCGCATCCGGAGCGACCGGTGCGAGACCCTTGCCGACGCGATGGAGCGCGGCGAGCAGCGACGGGACGAGTACCGCCAGCCGGAGGGTCTGGGCTCGACGTTCGGCGTCGTCGACGTCGATCACGGGCGACAGGCCGAGGACACCCGCCGCGACCGACAGCACCGACCGGAGCTTGGACAGCATCGACGCGTCGGTCGCGGCCACGACGTCGATCACGGGGAGCAGGGCGGTCGGGATCGAGCGCATCGAAGCGATCTCGGTTCGGAATGCGGCCGTCTCCGCCGCCGTCGGGAACCGGCCTTCACGAACGAGGAACCACACCTCCTCGAACGATGCAGTTCGCGCCAGCACGGTCGCGTCGTATGCGCCGTAGTGGAAGAAGCCGCGATCCCCGTCGACCGCGCCGATGGCGGTGTCGGCGGCGACCACACCGTTGAGCCCGGCCGGTACTTCGATGAGTTGTGTCATGCCACGAGTGTCCGTCCATCAACCACTCGAATCAACATTGATTCGATCAACATTGACGATGTCAACCATGGACCCGCACAATGGCCCCGTGAGCACACTGATCCGCTCGAGCGAAGCCGCGAGCTCTCCTCAACGTCTCGAAGCCCACCCTGTACGCGTACGTCAGCCGCGGCCGCCTGCAGCGGACGACGGCGCCCGACGGCCGCACATCGCTGTTCGCCCGCGACGAAGTGGAGCGACTGGCCGAGCGGAGTCGACGGGCCGCACCGGGACAGCGAGCGACGATCGACGTCCAGATCTCCTCCGCCGTCACCGTCATCGACGACAGCGACCTGCGCTACCGCGGCGTCCGAGTGGAGGATCTCGCCTCGACCTGCAGTTTCGAGGAGGTGGCCGAGCTGCTGTGGTCGGGTGACCCGCACGCGCAGCAGGGACGGCCGATGGCCGGCACAGGGGGCCGACGATCGCGATGCCGTCAGCCCGATCGCCGATCTGACCGCGACCCCGATCGGTCGATTGGCGATCGCCGCCCACATCCTCGGGGCAACCCACCCGGACGACTCACCCGCCGATGCGTCGCGTCGGCTGCTGCTCGCGACTCCCGCGGTGCTCGGCTCCACGCGTCGCACCGGTCGCTTCGCAGACCGCGTGACACGCGCGTGGCGCGCTCGCCCGACACCTGAACTCGTCGACGCCGTCGACGCCGCGCTGGTACTGCTGGCCGATCACGAGCTCGCGACGAGCACGCTCGCCGTCCGCATCGCCGCCTCGGTCCGAACCTCGCCGTACGTGGCGTTCGCGGCCGGCTTGGCGAGCATCGAGGGCACACTGCACGGGTCCGCCTCGGCCGAGGTGCACCGCTTCCTGATCGACTGCGCGGAGCTGGACCCCGCGCACCGTGATCGCCCGACGTCGAGCCCGACGCGAGCCGATCCCCGGGTTCGGGCACAAGGTCTACCGGACCGTCGACCCTCGGTTCGGCCCGCTGCTGGAGCAGGTCCGCCGTCTCGACCCCGCCGGGGCGATGCTGGTCGACGCCGTGGTGGCCGAGGTCGGTCGAGTGCTTCCGCATCCGCCGAACGTCGACCTCGCACTGGGTGCGCTCACCTGGGCCACGGGCCTCGACCCGGCCACACCGATCTTCGCGGTTGCCCGCATCGCCGGCTGGGGAGCCCACTACGGCGAGGAACTGAACGAGCGTCCCGTCCGCTTCCGCGGCGTCGCCACCCCCCGCTGACCACCGCCCCCATTCCATCTGCCGAAAAATGCGTGGCTTGTTGCGCGCAGCGCAACAGCTCACGCATTTTTCGGCGGTTGGTGGAG
>CAVZTM010000018.1:0-110812 GCA_963778175.1 Ilumatobacteraceae bacterium | reverse complement strand
ACCCGATCTCTAGAGTGGACGTCGCCATGAACGACGACGAGCTCTTCGCCGACATCCCGCACCCTGCCGAGCCCGATTCCGACCGGTCGATCAGCGGACGACGACGAGAGCCGTTCGGTTCGGCCGTGGGACGCGGACCCTCACCGTTCGCGGAGGGCCTGAACCCCGACCAGCTCGACGCCGTCGTCCACGAGAACGGCCCGCTGCTCGTGGTCGCCGGCGCGGGCTCGGGCAAGACCCGGGTGCTCACGCACCGCATCGCGCACCTCATCCACCAGGGTGTGCGCCCGCAGAAGATCCTCGCCATCACGTTCACCAACAAGGCCGCCGCCGAGATGCGCGAGCGGGTCGGCGGCGCTCGTCGGCCCGGTCGTGCGCACGATGTGGGTGTCGACGTTCCACTCGGCGTGCGTGCGGATCCTGCGGGCCAACGGCGACGTGCTCGGCTACCCGCGGCAGTTCTCGATCTACGACCAGGCCGACACGACCCGCCTCACCGGCTACGTCATCCGCGACCTCGGCCTCGACTCGAAGCGATTCACGCCACGCGGTGTGCACGCCGATCATCAGCAACTGGAAGAACGAACTCGTCGACCCTGCCGAGGCGCGCCGACCGGGCGGCCAACATCTTCGACCGCAAGCACGCCGACATCTACGCCGAGTACCAGCTCCGCCTCGAGAAGGCCGGGGCGATGGACTTCGACGACCTGCTGATGAAGACCGTCGTGCTGTTCCGCCAGCACGGCGACGTGCTCGAGCACTACCGCCAGCGGTTCGAGCACATCCTGGTCGACGAGTACCAGGACACGAACCAGGCCCAGAACGAGATGATCCTCATGCTCGCCGGCGGCCACCAGAACGTCTGCGTCGTCGGCGACACCGATCAGTGTCTGCCGCCCGGAACGCATGGTCGTCGACGCCGAACGGCGCCAGTGCGGATCGAGGACATCGCGGATCGGCGACGTCGTGTCGGACGCGGCGAGGGTCGCGAGCACGCCGAGGCCGGCACGGTCGTCCACGTCCACGAGGGTCGCTACGACGGTCACCTCGTCGAGATCACCGCCGCCGGCCGGTCGGATTGCGGCGACGCCCCACCATCTGGTGCCGGCACGGCTCGTCCCGCAGCCGGACACCTGGCTCGTCTACCTGATGTACCGCGCCGATCGAGGCTGGCGGATCGGCCGCACGATCGGTGCGCGGTCGCCGCGCGGCTGGGAAGGTGCAGCACGGGCTGTTCGTCCGTTGCAACCAGGAGCACGCCGATGCGGCCTGGATCCTGAAGATGTGCGACACGATGGCCGAGGCGGCCTACTTCGAATCGTTCTTCGCCGCCGAGTACGGGCTGCCGACGGCCTGTTTCCACTCGACCGGGCGCGATCTGGCCATGGACGACGAGTGGCTGCGGCGGCTGTACGAGTCGATCGACACGGAGACCCGGGCAAAGCTGCTGATGGAGGACCGTCTGCATGCCTCGGACTTCCCGCATCACCGGCCGCAGAACGGTGCCCGTCGATCGACGATCAACCTGACGATGTTCTCCGACCGGCGCAGCGACGGTCGGCTACCACCGGGTGCAGTGGTCGTCGAACCGAGCCGACATCGTCGAGCGGCTCGGAGCGGGCGGCGTGTCCGGTGACGACCGAGCAAGCACAGTCGGTCCGTTACGAGACCGTCGTGGAAGGACTACCGGCGAGCGCTCGACGATGCGAAGCGTGTCGCCGCGATCGGTGGACTCGACGTCCGGCGGCGGATGGCACACGACGGCACGATCTACGACCTGATGCCGTTCTCCCACGTCCATGCCGGCATGGAGATGCTGGTCCGTGACGGCGACGGGTGGGTCGGTGGCGTCGGTCGACGAGGTGAGTTCGTGCCGTACACCGGACCGGTCTACGACCTCGAGGTCGACGTCACCCACACCTACGTCGCCAACGGCGTGCTCGTCCACAACAGCGTGTACCGGTTCCGCGGCGCCGACTTCCGCAACATCCTGCAGTTCGAGAAGGCGTTCCCCGACGTCACCACGGTGGTGCTCGACCAGAACTACCGCAGCACGCAGACGATCCTCGACGCCGCCAACGCGGTGATCGACAACAACGTCGAACGCAAGCCGAAGTCGCTGTGGACCGATGTCGGCGACGGCGACCGGATCGTCCGCTACCACGCCGAGGACGAGGGCGACGAGGCCCGCTGGGTGGCCGGCACCGCCCGTCAGCTGCACAGCGACGACGCCACGAACTGGCGCGAGATGGCCGTGCTCTACCGCACGAACGCGCAGAGCCGGGTGATCGAAGAGGCGTTCATGCGCCTCGGCGTGCCGTACAAGGTCGTCGGCGGCACGCGCTTCTACGACCGGCGCGAGATCAAGGACGCGATGGCGTACCTGCGCGCCGTCGTCAACCCGGTCGACGAGGTCAGCGTCAAGCGGGTGCTCAACGTGCCCAAGCGGGGCGTCGGCGACGCGAGCATCGCCAAGCTCGACGCGTTCGCCGCGGTGGAGGGGATCGCGTTCGTCGACGCGCTGCGGCGCTGCGACGAGGCCGGCGTCACCGGCCCGGCCGTGCGGGGCATCGCGTCGTTCGTCGAGCTGATCGACGTGATGGCCGACCGTCGCCGCCGATCCCGACCAGGGCCCGGCCGACGTGCTGCAGGCGGCGCTCGACGACTCCGGCTACCTCGCCGAGCTGGAGGCCGAGGACACGGTCGAGGCGCACAGCCGCATCGAGAACCTCGGCGAACTCGTCGGGTCGGCCCGGGAGTTCACGGTCATGGACGAGTTCCTCGAGCAGGTCGCGCTGGTCGCCGACACCGACGAGCTGCCCGACGGAGAGGTCGAGGACCAGGTCGTGCTGATGACGCTGCACTCGGCCAAGGGGCTGGAGTTCCCGGTCGTGTTCCTGGTCGGCGTCGAGGAGGGGATCTTCCCGCACATCCGGGCGCTCACCGAGCCGGTCGAGATGGAGGAGGAACGCCGCCTCGCCTACGTCGGCATCACCCGGGCGATGCGTCGCCTGTACATGTCGCACGCCTGGAGTCGTCAGCTGTTCGGGTCGACGCAGTACAACCCGCCGTCGCGGTTCTTCGACGAGATCCCGGAGCACCTGATCGAGTCGAAGGGCAACGTCAGCGGCCGCTCGAGCTACGGACGCCAGAGCTACCGGCGGCGCAGCGACACCGGCTACGACGATCCGCCGCCGTACCGGCGTGGCGGAGGGTCGGGAGGCGGTCGCGACATCAACGCCGACATCCGGCCGCGCCGACGCGGACGCCCACCGCGACCGTGTCGTCGAGGCGGCGATCCGCTCGGGTTCGAAGCCGTCACCGACCCCGTCGAACAGCCAGGATCTCGGTCTGAGAGTCGGCGACGACGTCGAACACCCGGCCTTCGGCGACGGCGTGATCATCGAGATCTCCGGCGCCGGCGAGAAGGCCGAGGCGACGATCAACTTCCCGGGCGTCGGCACCAAACACCTCTCCCTCGCCTGGGCCCCCCTCAAACGCCTCTGACCATCACCACGATGACCGCCGCAGCGCCGGGTCGTCGGACTGACGGCTCGTACGGGGCGAGTCAGGTGAGACCGAGGCGGCGCATGGCGCCTTCGTACTCGACGACCTCGATGCGTTGATTGCGGGCGACGGCGGCGGCGAACTCGACGACCTCGGGTCGGGCGCCGTTGGCGGCGGCGTGCTCGGCCATGTGGACACCACCGAGGTGATGCTCCGTCATGATCTCGAAGAACAGCCGGTCCGCCTCGGCGCCCGTCGCGGTCGCCAGTTCGTCGAGCCGCTCCTGGGTCTGCATGCCAGGCATCTCGGCGACGGGCACTGGTTCGTCCATCCACGCCATGGCGGTGCGGTCGGGCTCGCCGGGCGCGTACCCCTCCTCGTCGAGCCAGTCGCGCATCCAGCCGCAGGTCGCGCTCCTGGAACAGGATCACCTCGTTCGCGTACGGCGCCGCCGGGCCGTCGGGCTGACCGTCGAGGTAGAGGTTCGAGATGACGAGTGCCTGCTCGTGGTGGTCGATCATGTCCTGCAGGAACCCGACATCGACCGCATTCATCGGCGGTGGCGGCTCGTCGTCGCCCTGCAGTGCCCAGATCGCCGCCCCGGCGAACACCCCGATGATCACGGCGACTGCGATGCCGATGACGACACCCTTGAGCACCTTGTTCGTGGCCTCGTCGGACAACGTCTGGTCGTCGCCGTCGTCGACGGTCGGCTCGGCGTCGAGACCGGGACGATGCGCGCATGCGCGGAGTCTACGGAGGTCGGACGCCGGGGATTGTCGCAACCGGTCGTCTACGCTCGCCGTCGTGATTCGTCGACTTCGCTCCTGCTGTCGCTCGCCGCCGCCACGGCCACCCTCGCGGTGTCGGCGCCGGTGCTCGCCCACATCGATCCGGACCCCAGCGAGGCCCAGGCCGGGTCGACGCTGAGCGTCGCGTTCACCATCGAGCACGGGTGCGACGGCTCGCCGACGGTGCAGCTCGACATGCGGCTCCCCGACGGCGTGACCGACGCCGAGCCCGAACCGTTCGAAGGCTTCGAGGGCTCGATCGACGGCGACGTCATCAGCTACGTCGGCGGCCCGCTCGCCGACGACCAGGAGGCGACGTTCGCGATGCACGATGACGTTGCCGCCGACGCCTGACACGACCATCTTCTTCCCGATCGTGCAGCGCTGCGAGGAAGGTGAGATCCGCTGGATCGGCATTCCCGACGAACCGGGACAGGAGCTGGACGAACCCGCCCCGGCGTTGGCGTTGACCGGGCCGGTGGCGTCGACCACGGTGCCGGATGCCACCGTTCCCGCGGTCGATCCGGCGCCCGCCGACCGGTTCCCTCGGAGACCACGACACCACCTGCCACGGACCCCGAGACGGACGACACGGTGGTCGCCACGGCGACACCGAGCCGGAGTCGTCGATCCCGGCCTCCGGCGAGGATGACAGCAGTGACTCGGACACCGGGACCATCTTCTTCATCGCCACCGTGGTCGTCGTGCTCGGGCTCGGCGTGTTCGTGTACTTCCGGGCCCGATCGGCCCGCGTCCGGGCAGATTCCTCCGACGCCGGCTGACCATTGTCGTGACCTCGACTGTCCGCGCTGCGTCGTCGTGGGTGGGCGGTACTCGCCCTCGTGGTCGCCCTGGTCGGTGGGGTTGCGGCGGGGACCGCCTTCGCCCACGCCGAACTCGTGGCGTCGAGCCCCGCGAACCAGGCGATCCTCGCCGAGCAACCGCCGGAGATCCTGCTCACGTTCAGCGAGTCCGTCGATCCGGTCGGTGACTCGATCCGGCTCGTCGACGCGACAGGGCGACCCGGTTCCGCTCGGTCCGATCGACCAGTCGGCCGGTGACGACACGCTGCGCGCCGAGCTCCCCGGAGTGATCGCCGACGGGACCTACGTCGTCGGCTGGCAGGCCATCTCGGCGGACTCCCACAAGATCCGCGGCGCCTTCACGTTCTCCATCGGTGCGGCGACGCCGACGGCGCCGGGCGTGCTCGACGACATCTTCGCCACCGGTGACACCAGTCGATCCGATTCCCTCCTGCTCGGGGCGGGACGATTCCTGAGCTTCGGCGCGATCGGGGTGCTCCTCGGCGGGCTCTTCCTCGCCGCGGTGCTGGTGCCCGAGCTCCTCGCCACCCGGCGACTCGGTCACCTCCTGATCGGGGCTGCGGTCGTGGCCGAGGTCGGCACGCTCCTCATGTTCGTCGCGCAGGCGCACCTGATCTCGGGGTCGTTCTTCACCTGGGGAGACGTGATCGACACCCAAGCGGGCCGATGGTGGCTCGCCCGCCTCCTCGCTGTCGGGCTCTTCGCGTTGTTCATCCCGATGCGGGCCTATCTCGGCAACACGCCAGGGCGAGTGGAAACCGCGCTCGCCGCGCTCGTCGTGCTCGGTGTGGTGGCCGCCGGCGGGCATGCCGTTGCCGGCAGCAACGTGGTGCTGGGGTTCGGGGCCACGATCGTGCATCTCGCAGCGATGTCGATCTGGCTCGGTGGGCTGATGCTGCTCGTCCTCGGGGTGCCTCGCGAGTGGTTCTGGTGGACGGCCTCGCAGTTCTCGCCGTGGGCACTCGGGTCGGTGATCGCACTCGCGGCCACGGGGAGCGTCAACGCCTGGCGTCAGCTCGGATCACTCTCCGGCCTCACCGACTCGGCCTACGGGCGATGGCTCGTGATCAAGCTGTTGCTCGTCGTGGTCGTGGTGGTCATCGCCGCGTTCAGCCGGAAGATGGCCCGCTCCGACGACCCCGACGAGGTGGCGGAGGACCCAGCGGCGGACGAAGGGGTCGGAGGTGGCGGAGGCCGCGGCGGAGGACGAGGCGGTGGCGCTCGACGTGGTCGAGGGCAGCGAGCCGGTACCCCAGCACGCGCCACCAGCGCTGCGGCGCACGGTGGTGCTCGAGATCGTCGGCATGGGGTTGATCCTGATGGCGACCGCCGGACTCGTGAACTCGCCGCCTCCTCCGTCTGCGGCGACGACGGAGTCGGCATCGGTGATCGTCGGTGACCGGATCATGCAACTGGAACTCGAGCCCGCCGTGACGGGCGGTACCGAGATGCACGTGTACCTGACATCGCCCAGCGGGGGTCTCGACACTCCCGACGAGATCACCGTCACGGCGAGCCTTCCCTCGCAGGATCTCGGTCCCGCTCGACATCGAGACGGTACCGGGCGGGCCGAACCACGTCATCGGCTACGACGTGAACCTGCCCGTCGCAGGACTGTGGACGTTCGACGTGACGGCCCGCTTCGGCGAATTCGACCAAGAAGTGTTCACCGTCCAGATCCCTGTCTCCGACTGACCGGTCACCTCCGCGGGCAGACCCGCGTCGTAACGGGTCGGAGGCGATGACGGCAGGCGGTCGCCCGAGCGACGATGATGGGTCCGTGACACCGGGGCACGACCACTCTGACGGTCACTCTCACGGCCACACGCACGGACCGGCGTTGGCTCGTGCGGGTGAGCGCCACAAGGGGCGGCTCCTGCTTGCATTCGGGATCATCTCGACGTTCTTCGTCGTGCAGGTGATCGCCGCGTTCTGGACCAACTCACTCGCCCTGCTGTCCGACGCCGGGCACATGCTCACCGACGTCATCGGGCTCGGCATGGCGCTCGCGGCGATCCAGCTCGCAACCCGCTTCGAACGACGCAGCCAGATGACTCGATCCCGGCACACGTTCGGCCTCTACCGGCTCGAGATCCTCGCCGCGTTCGTCAACTCGCTCCTGCTGTTCGGCGTCGCCCTCTGGGTCGTCGTCGAGGCCGTTCGTCGGCTCGGCAACGAACCCGAGGTCCGCGGCGGAGCGATGCTCGTCGTCGCCGTGCTCGGCCTGGTGGCGAACCTGGTTGCGTTCGCACTGCTGCGGGAAGGTTCGAAGGAGTCACTCAACATCGAAGGCGCGTACCTGGAGGTGCTCGCCGACACGGTCGGTTCGGTCGGCGTGATCCTTGCGGCGGTGCTGCTCCAGGTGTTCGGGTGGACGTGGGTCGATTCGGTCGTCGGCGCGGCGATCGGGCTCTGGATCCTGCCGCGTACGTGGAGACTCGGTCGTCGCGCCGTTCGCATCCTGCTCCAGTCGGCCCCGGAACACGTCGACCTCGACCAGCTCGCCGTCGGATCTCGCCGCGATCGACGGTGTGATCGACGTCCACGACCTCCACGTGTGGACACTCACCTCGGAGATGGAGGCCGCGTCAGCGCACCTGGTCACGAGCGTTGGCACGGATGCCCATGCGGTCCTCGATCAGGCCCGGCACTGCCTCGCCGTCAGCTACGGCGTCACGCACGGGACGTTCCAGATCGAGCCCGACGACCATGAAGGGTGCGACCAGGTCACCTGGTGACGGCTCACCGGGAGTCGTGAGTGTGGGATCAGCGGCGCCCGACCTGCAAGAATCGGCATCGTGAAGGCAGCAGTGTTGGTGGAGAGCTTGACGGGGAACACGTGGCACGCGGCCGAGAAGGTGGCGGATCTGTTGCAGCAGGAGCGCTGGACCATCACCGGGCTCTCGAAGGTCAAGCAGCCCGACTACGCCTCGATCCAGCAGGCCGACCTGATTCTCGTGGGCACCTGGGTCCACGGAGCGTTCATCTTCGGTCAGGCGCCGTGGGCCGTGTCGAACATCGCCAACCTGCCCGCCATGCGCGGGAAGCGGGCGGCCGGTTTCTGCACGTTCGCGCTCGATCCCGGCAAGGCGCTCGACAAGCTCGACCGTGCGCTGGGCGACACCGGCGCCTACGTCATCGGTGGCCTGGCGCTCAGCCGCAGCAAGCTCGACCAGCACAGCGAAGTCTTCGCGCAGCGCCTGGTCGACGCCGTCGCCGTCAGCTGAGTCCCCGGGATCTCTGATCCGGGCCGGTCACGAACCAGTCGTGACGCCGCTGAGGTCGATGAGCAGCACCCGTTGGTTCTCGACGATCGGGTTGACGCCCGACTCCGGTGGGGACAGTTCGGAGACGTCGATGGTGTTGCCGTCGCAGTCGATGAAGCTTCTCGTGCCGACGATCTGCTCCACGGGACAATCGATCCCACGTCCGGCGGGGTAGGCGTAGAAGATCTGCCAGCCGCGGGTCGGGTCGTCGCCCTGGTGGTCGAGCACGAGACTGCGCTCCCCGCTCGTCGTGTTCAGGCCGGGCAGCAGGATCGGGCCGTCCTCCTCGACGATGCGCGCGGCCGACTCGTGCGGTGCCGACCGTGAACCGGCTCGGCGTGAACCGTTCGGTGACCTGGGCGCCGCCCCGGGAGATCCACGCGGCGATGCCCCAGGTGATCAGCGTCAGCACGACGAGGAACGCCAACCCGGCGAGCACGGGCACGAGGGCACGCGACCAGGTCGACTTCAACTTGACGGGTCGCTGAGCGGCTGCATTCGACACGCCCCCAGTCTGCCGTGCGTACACCTGGTGCCAGGCACCGGGTGTACGTCCGGCCGTTTCGGCCTCGGCGGACATCTTCCCCTATGGTTCATGCTTCGTGAAGCGCACGTACCGCATCGTCGTGGCGAAACCGGGTCTCGATGGCCACGACCGTGGCGCCAAGACCATCACCCGCGCCCTGCGCGACCACGGTTTCGAGGTGATCTACACCGGTCTGCACCAGACTCCCGAGCAGATCGCCGAGACCGTGCTGCAGGAAGACGCCGACGGCGTCGGCCTGTCGTTGCTGTCGGGTGCCCACCTGACCCTGTTCCCCGCGTGATGGAGGAACTCCGCCAACGCGACCTCGGCGACGTCCTCGTCTTCGGTGGTGGTGTCATCCCCGACCGCGACGCCGCCGTGCTGCGCGAGCAGGGTGTCGCCGAGATCTTCGGGCCGGGTGCGTCGCTCAAGGCGATCGGGCTCTGGCTCGAGCAGGCGCTCGACGAACGCGAATCCGACTGAACACCCCCATTCGACACCCTCATCGACCACCCCATTCGACACACCAGAAAGCGAGTGACCACGACGTGGATCTCTTCGAGTACCAGGGCAAGCAGTACTTCGCCCGCTACGACATCCCGGTGAGCCGGGGCGGCCCGGCCGACACCGTCGACGAGGCGGTCACGGAGGCCAACCAGGCCGGCTACCCGGTCGTGGTCAAGGCGCAGGTGCAGGTCGGTGGTCGCGGCAAGGCCGGCGGCATCAAGCTCGCCGACAACGAAGCCGAGGTGCGCGAGCACGCCGGCAACATCCTCGGGATGGACATCAAGGGCCACGTCGTCCAGCGGCTGTGGATCGAGCAGGCCTCCGACATCGACGAGGAGTACTACGCCAGCTACACCCTCGACCGTGCCGCGAAGAAGCACCTGCTGATGCTGTCCGCCGAGGGCGGCGTCGAGATCGAGGCGGTCGCCGAGAGCAACCCCGACGCGATCGTCAAGCTGCACATCGACCCGGTCGACGGCATCGACCTCGCCACGGCTCGCCAGGCCTGCGTCGACGCCAAGCTCCCCGAGCGTGCGCTCGACGGCGCCGCCGACATCCTCGTCAAGCTCTACCGCTGCTTCACCGAGGGCGACTGCGACCTGGCCGAGATCAACCCGTTGATCCTCAAGCCGACCGGCCAGATGGGATCAGCGCGTGCACGCGCTCGACGCGAAGGTCACCCTCGACGAGAACGCCGAGTTCCGTCATCCCGAGTGGGAGGCGTTCCGCGGTCTCACCGAGATGGACGACCGCGAGAAGATGGCCGCCGAGAAGGGCCTGCAGTACATCGGCCTCGACGGCTCGGTCGGCATCATCGCCAACGGTGCCGGCCTCGCGATGTCGACGCTCGACGTCGTCAACCAGGTCGGCGGCTCGGCGGCGAACTTCCTCGACATCGGCGGCGGCGCCAACGCCGACGTGATGGCCGGCGCGCTCGAGGTGATCAACTCCGACGACAACGTCAAGTCGATCCTGATCAACATCTTCGGCGGGATCACCCGCGGCGAGGAGGTCGCCAAGGGCATCGTCGAGGCGATGGGTCGCGTCGACCTGCGGGCGCCGATCGTGATCCGCCTCGACGGGACCAACGCCGAGGAGGGTCGCCAGATCCTGCTCGATGCCGGCATCCCGGCGGACAAGCTCCGCTCGGAACCGACCATGCTGGACGCCGCTCGCGCGGCCGTTGCGCTCGCGAACGGGAACTGAGGAATCGTCATGGCCATCTTCGTCAACGAGAACACCAAGGTCATCGTCCAGGGCCTCACCGGCGGTCAGGGCAAGTACCACGGCCTGCGCAACCGTGACTACGGCACCCAGATCGTCGGCGGCGTCACCCCCGGCAAGGCCGGCCAGGACGTCGACGGCATCCCGATCTTCGACACCGTCGCCGACGCGGTCGCCGCGACGGGCGCCACCGCATCGTTCGTCGCCGTGCCGCCGAAGTTCGCGTCCGCCGCGATCCTCGAAGCGGCCGCGGCCGGCATCGAGTTCGTCGTGTGCATCACCGAGGGCATCCCGGCCCAGGACGAGGCGAAGATCTACAACCTGCTCGTCCGCGACCATCCGAACACCCGCCTGCTCGGGCCGAACTGCCCGGGCATCATCAGCCCCGGCAAGTGCAACATCGGCATCACCGCCGGCGAGATCGCCCAGGTGCCCTCCGCCGACGGCCCGAACGTCGGCATCGTCAGCCGCTCCGGCACGCTCACCTACCAGGCGCTGTACGAGCTGAAGCAGAAGGGCATCGGCGTGTCGACGTGTGTCGGCATCGGCGGCGACCCCGTTCCCGGCACGAACTTCATCGACTGCCTCGCCGAGTTCCAGGCCGACCCCGAGACGCACGCGATCATGATGATCGGCGAGATCGGCGGCTCAGCCGAGGAAGAGGCGGCCGAGTACATCCCCGCCAACGTCACCAAGCCGATGAGCGCCTACATCGCCGGCGTCACCGCACCGGCCGGCAAGAAGATGGGCCACGCCGGCGCCATCGTGTCGGGCGGCAAGGGAACGGCGCAGGGCAAGATGGACGCGCTCGCCGCCGCCGGCGTGAAGGTCGGTCTCAACCCGACCGAAGCCGGCGAACTCATGGCCGAGATCGTCGCCGCCCTCTGACCCCGCTCGCTCGACCCCGCCCTCCCGTCGAACTCGTGAACAAGTAGTCGCCTGAGGCGGCCATTTGTTCACGAGTTGCGTCGATCAGGGTGCGGGTGGAGGCGGCGGTGGTGGCGCGGGATCGACCGGCGGTGCGGGATCGACCGGCGGTGCGGGATCGACCGGGTGGCGCCGGCGGTGGCGGGGCGGGGGAGCGGTGCCCTCGGCGACCTGATCCGGGGCTGCTGCGTCGCTCTTGGCGAAGCTCGACTTCAGCTTGTCCATGTCGGTGAGGTCCTTGAGGTTGCCGCCCTTCGACGTGAAGTTCAGGTAGGCGCCGGCGAAGGCGACGAGGCCCGACACGACCGACAGGATCATGCCGATGCCGCGGCCGACGTCGATCTCCGCCACGCCCGTCCCGATCGGGTTGAAGATCGAGACCGGATGCAGCAGCAGGAGCGCCGCAACGCCGGTCACTGGCGAGCAGGATGAGCGGCCACGGCGCCTGGTCCTCTTCGGAGTACGTCGAGCGCGAGCAGCACCGTGATCACGCCGGCGCCGATGACGAGGAACCACGGCATGGTCCCGGTGAAGAAGAAGTCGAAGACGTTGCCGGTGCTCCCGAGCTGCCGATACCCGGCGACCGTGATCGTCACCCAGTTGAAGAAGCCGAAGATGAAGAAGCCGATGGCCCCACCGATCATGAGCCAGTCCGGTGTCTTGAACTTGCTGAAGTCCATCTGAACCCCTTTGCTGTCGGTGTGCCCGCACGGCAGACCGTAGCTCCGACGTCGCGTCGAGGTGCGGACCTTGCGGGACGACGGCAGTCGGTTGACTACGGTCGAGGCGTGCCCACTGCGCTGCTCTCCGTCTACGACAAGTCCGGCATCGTCGAGTTCGCTCGATCTCTCGACGAACTGGGGTGGGATCTCGTCTCGAGCGGGGGAACGGCGCGGGCGATCGCCGATGCCGGCATCGCGGTGACCGATGTCGCCGAGTTGACCGGTCTGCCGGCGATCCTCGGGCATCGTGTCGTGACCCTGCACCCGACGATCCACGGCGGCATCCTCGCCGACCCGACCGATCCCGAACACGTGGCCGACATGGAGCACCACGGCATCTCGCCGATCGACCTCGTCGTCGTCAACCTCTATCCGTTCTCGTCCGACCCCGGCATCCAGTTGATCGACATCGGCGGGCCGGCGATGGTGCGCGCGGCGGCGAAGAACCATGCCTTCGTCGGCATCGTCGTCGACCCGGCCGACTACGCCGTCGTCCTCGACGAGCTGCGTGCCGAGGGCGCGCTCGGGCAGGCCACCCGGCGTCGGCTGGCCCGCACGGCGTTCGCCCACACCGCGTCGTACGACGCCGCGATCGTCACCTGGTTCGACGAGACCACGCCCGTCGATCCCGAGACCGACGGCGCCAGCGGTCTGCCGCCCTCGATCCACCTCGCGCTCGAGCTGGCGCAGCCGCTGCGGTACGGCGAGAACCCGCACCAGCAGGGTGCCCGCTACCGCCAGGCCGGGGCGGCCAGCTGGTGGGACGCGATGACGCAGCACGGCGGCAAGGAGCTCAGCTACCTCAACGTGTTCGACACCGAAGCCGCCTGGCGGCTCGTGCACCGGTTCTCCGATCCGGCCTGCGTCATCGTGAAGCACGCCAACCCGTGCGGCGTCGCCGTCGCCGACGACATCACCGAGGCGTACATCCGAGCCAACGCCTGCGATCCGGTGAGCGCGTTCGGCGGCATCGTCGCTGCCAACCGGACGATCACGGCGGAGCTGGCCGCAGCGCTCGGCGACGTGTTCACCGAGGTCGTGATCGCGCCGGACTTCGAGCCCGAGGCGCTGGAGCTGCTCGCCGTCAAGAAGAACCTGCGGGTGATGTCGGCGAACGAGGCGTCGCCGCTGCCGTTCGACGTTCGCCCGGTCGACGGCGGCTTCCTCGTCCAGCAGCCCGACCCGGTCGCCGGTCGCAGCGACGAGTGGCGCGTCGTGACCGCGACCCAGCCGACCGACGCGCAGTGGGCGGATCTCGAGTTCGCCTGGCAGGTGTGCGCGGCCGTGAGCAGCAACGCCATCGTCTACGCCAAGGATCTGCAGGCGTTCGGGATCGGTGCCGGCCAGCAGAACCGGCTCGACTCGGCGCGCATCGCGGCGGAGCGGTCGGCGGGACGAGCGGCCGGCGGTGCGTGCGCCAGCGATGCGTTCTTCCCGTTCCGCGACGGCCTCGACGCGGCCGCCGCGGCCGGCATCGCGGCGGTCATCCAGCCCGGTGGGTCGGTCCGCGACGACGAGGTGATCGCCGCCGCCGACGAACACGGCATCGCCATGGTCTTCACCGGCCAACGCCACTTCCGCCACTGAAATGAGACGCGGGGTCAGACCCCGCGTCTCATTGTCAGGCGGTGACGGATGCGGGTTCGGCGGCGGCGCCGTGGTCGTTCGGACCGTTGGTGCCCTCGAGCGATGTAGAACACCAGCAGCACGATGCCGACCGAACGGGATGAGGCCGATCAGCAGCCACCAGCCGGACTTGTTCGTGTCGTGCAGCCGGCGGATCGCCACGGCGATCGACGGGATGATCATCGCCAACGAGAAGCCGACTGTGACGATGACGGCGAGACAGCCGAGCGCGATGGCGATGGCGAAGACGATGCCGGTCACGATCCACGACACGGCGAACAGGATCCACGTCGCCAGCGCGAACCACCAGAACTCGGCGCGGCCGGCGCGGCCGTCGAACTTGGCGTACCGCTGCAGTACGACGGTCTTCCAGATGTTGATCATTTCCATCGCATCATCCCCTTGTTCCCCGACCCGGTCGGGTCATCGCGGACCGTAGCACCGACCGGGGGACCAGCCGGTGACCCTCGATGCACGGGCCGTGCATGGGCAGTCCGTCGCCGTCGCAGTCGCTAGTTTGGTCGGATGGCCCGGATCCCGACGCTGCTGGAGCAGGGGCGCACGCTGTCGTTCGAGTTCTTCCCGCCGAAGACGTCCGGTGCCCACATGACGCTCGGCAAGACGGTCGCCGCGCTCGAGTCGCTGCATCCCGACTTCGTGTCGATCACCTACGGCGCCGGCGGCTCCGATCGCCATCGCACCGGTGACGTCGTCGAGTGGATGCGCCTGGAGACGCCGTGGGTGCCGATGCCGCACCTGACCTGTCGGGGCCACTCACGCGCCGACGTCGCCACCCTGCTCGACAACTACCAGCAGCTCGGCATCGAGAACATCCTGGCCCTGGGTGGAGACCCGCCCGCCGACGGCCGCGAGGAGGCCGGCGACTACACCTACGCGCTCGAACTGCTCGAGGACGTGGTGGCCGCCGGGTGTTTCGCCGCCGGAGTCGCCGCCCACCCGGAGATCCATCCCCGCTCGCCGGATCGGGCGACCGACCGCCGACATCTCGCCGACAAGCTGTCGATCGCCGACTTCGCGCTGACCCAGTTCTTCTTCGAAGCGGAGCACTGGATCCGCCTCGTCGACGAACTGTCCGACCTCGGCGTCGACAAGCCGGTGATCCCGGGGATCATGCCGATCTCGAACAAGGCGCAGGTGAAGCGGATGGCCGACATGAGCGGTGCCGCGCTGCCGACCTGGCTGGCCGAACGTCTCGACGCCACCGACGACCCCGACGAGATCCGCAGGATCGGGATCGACGTCGCGTCGCAGCTCTGCAGCGACCTGATCGATGCCGGCACGCCCGGACTGCACCTCTACGCGCTCAACCGGCCCGAGTCCGTCGTCGCCATCTGCAGCAACCTCGGTCTCGTGCATCCTCGATCCGACGGGCGCCCGAGTACCGCGTGAACCCCATGTCCGCGAGTACCGACGCCGCCGAACGCTCCGACACGGGCCGACGCGGCGACCGAGACAACGCATCGGGATCCCCTGGGGCAAGGGCCCCGACGTGCCCGACGACGCCCCGAGGTCCGGCGTGCACTCCGCCGAGATCAGCAAGGTGCCCGTACCTGCCGGGCCTCGACGGCATGCGGGCGCTCGCCGTCGTCGCCGTCATGGTGTACCACGCCAACGCCGACTGGCTCCCCGGCGGCTACCTCGGCGTCGAGGTGTTCTTCGTCATCTCCGGCTACCTGATCACGCTGCTGCTGATCTCGGAGAAGGAACGCACCTCCACCGTCGACATGAAGCAGTTCTGGTTCCGGCGGGCCCGGCGCCTGCTCCCGGCGCTGTACACGATGCTGATCGCGCTGTCGATCTGGACCGCCATCTTCGACCGTGACGCGCTCGGCAAGCTCCGCGGCGACGTCATCGCCGCGCTCCTCTACGTGTCGAACTGGTACCAGATCTGGACCGGGGCCGGCTACACCGCCGCCAACGAGTTCGCACCGCTGCGCCACCTCTGGAGCCTCGCCGTCGAGGAACAGTTCTACGTCGTCTGGCCGCTCGTGATGTTCGCGCTGCTGCGCGGCGGAACCCGGCGGATCGCCGACATCAGCCGCTGGCTGGTCGTGACCGCACTCGTCATCACGGTCTTCGTCGCGCTCGTCTACACGTCCGGGCCGATCGGCACGCCGGAGGTCACGCCCGACGCCTACTGGTCGGTGTTCGGCCGGGAGATCTCCAAGTTCGACTGGTCCTACCTCGGTACCTTCAGCCGGGCCGCAGGCCTCCTGCTGGGTGCCGCGTTCGCGATGGTGTGGCGGCCGGTCGCCGTGATGCGCGGCCCGCTGCGTACGAAGGGGCCGTTGCTCGACGTCGTCGCGCTCGTCGGTCTGCTCATCCTCGCCGCGATGACGTGGTGGATGTGGCTGATCGGACCATCGGGTGGCAACCCGGTGCTGTTCCGCGGCGGGTTCCTGCTCTGCGCCGTCGCCACGCTGATGATGGTCGCTGCGGTCACCCATCAGCGAGCGGTCACGTCGAAGGTGCTGAGCATCCCGGTGCTGCTCTGGATCGGTACCCGCTCGTACGGGCTGTACCTCTACCACTGGCCGATCTATCAGATCATCCGGGGCATCGCCGGCGTCCACCTCTCGTTCGCCGAGTTCGTGTTCGCCATGATCGCCACCGGGATCATCACCGAGCTGTCCTACCGGTTCGTCGAGACCCCGATCCGCAAGGGCACCCTCGGTGCCTCCTGGCGACGGATCCGCAACTCGCCCGTGTCCGGGCTGCGGAACCTCCTGCTCGCGTGCGGCGTGGTGCTCGCCGGCCTGATGGTGTTCGCCGGCGTGAGCCTGGCGACGGCCAAGGTGGTCGAGAACGAGGTCCGCCAGTCGCTCGATGCTGCCGCAGGAGCCACCTGTGACGTCGTCAACGATCCGAACTGCGACGGCGTCGACGAGACGGTCCCCGACAACGCCGTCGCCGACATCACCGCGGTACCCGAGGACACCGCGGCGACGAGCCCGACCGGATCGGTGGCGGTCGTGCCGCCGCCGACGGTGGAGACGACGACCACGACCGTCGCTCCGGCGGTCATCCCCGAAGCTGGCGCTCGGTGACTCCGTGATGCTCGGTGCCGCCACGCAGCTCGCAGCGCAGGGCTTCACCGTCGATGCGGTGGAGAGCCGCGCCTTCGTGAACGGCCTCGAGACCGTGCTCACGCTGAAGGAGCAAGGGCGCCTCGGCGACGTCGTCGTGGTGCACCTGGGCACCAACGGTCCGATCAGCCCGAGCGACATGACCACGATGATGGAGGCACTCGCTGACGTGCCCCAGGTGCTCCTGCTGACCATCGACGTGCCGCGCGACTACACCGCCGGCAACAACGGGCTCATCTACGACACGGCGAACACCTACCCCAACGTGTCGCTGCTCGACTGGGCCGGGCTCGACGACGGCTGTCCGGGGGAGTGCTTCTACAGCGACGGCTATCACCTCCGTCCCGCCGGCCAGGAGTACTACGCGCAGCTGATCGGCTGCCGCCCTCCAGACCCCGCCCTGAGTTCGCGCCCGGCTCGCGGCGGTCGTCGCGAGGTCCCGAGAAGCGGGGCATGACGCGTTCGGCGACGGTGCTCGGCGATACTGGATGCTCCATGTCGACGCTCGCCCCACCGCGGGGCGCACCGCTCGCGGATGACCGCGCCCACATCAGTCGTGTCCCGTATCTGCCGGGGCTCGACGGCATGCGCGCGCTCGCCGTGATCGCCGTGATGGTGTACCACGCCAACAGCGAGTGGCTGCCCGGTGGATTCCTCGGCGTCGAGGTGTTCTTCGTCATCTCGGGCTACCTGATCACGCTGCTGCTGATCTCCGAGCGTGAACGCACCTACCGCATCTCCCTGCGCCAGTTCTGGGCGCGCCGGGCGCGGCGGCTCCTCCCGGCGTTGTTCGTCATGATGGCGTTCGTCGTCGCATGGACCGCCATCTTCAAGTACGAGGCGCTCGGACAGTTGCGCGGCGACGTGATCGCCGGGCTGCTCTACGTGTCGAACTACTACCAGATCTGGGTCGGCCAGGGGTACACCGTCCGCCGGCGACTTCGCACCGTTGCGCCACCTGTGGAGCCTGGCGGTGGAGGAGCAGTTCTACCTGCTGTGGCCGGTCGTGATGGTCGTGCTCCTCGGTCGCAGCGGCACCCGGAAAGTGGCCGATGTCAGTCGCTGGCTGTTCATCACCGCGGTGGTCATCACGGTCGTCGTGGCGATGCTGTTCTACCCCGGCCCGACCGGCGACCCGGCCGTCACGCCCGAGGCGTACTGGTGGATCGGCGACCGCCCGATCGGCAAGATCGACACCCTCTATCTGGGGACGATCTCCCGGCTCGGTGGCATCCTGCTGGGCGCTGCGTTCGCGATGGTGTGGCGACCGCGGGCGATCCTGCGCGGTCCGCTGCGCACCAAGGGTCGGATGTTCGACGGGCTCGCCGTCGTCGGCCTGGTCTTCATCGCGTGGATGTGCTGGAACACGTATCTCGCCACACCGAGCGGCGCCGATCCGTTCCTGTTCCGTGGCGGGCTGTTCCTCACGAGCGTCGCCACCGTCGCCGTGATCGCGGCGATCACCCACCGGGGCGCGAAGGCCAATCGGGTGCTCGGCACCAGTGCCCTGGTCTGGATCGGTCTGCGTTCCTACGGGCTGTACCTGTACCACTGGCCGATCTACCAGATGATGCGTGGCGTCGCCGGCAACAAACTGTCGTTCCGCGAGTTCGTCATCGCCATGATCCTGACGTTCGCCGTCGCGGCAGCCTCGTACCGGTTCATCGAGACCCCGATCCGAACCGGCGCATTCTCCGCCTGGCGGCGCCGCACCCGCTCGGGCACCGCACGCGGACCCAAACTGCTCTTGAACGGCGGGATCGCGCTCGCGGTGGCGGTCGGGCTGATCCTCGGCGTGACGCTCATGCGGGCGCCGCTCGAACAGAACGAGATCGCCCAGGCGCTGTCGGCCGGCCAGGAGTTCACGACCGATCTCCTCGCCGTCGACGAGATCCCGAAGGCGTCGACGACCACGTCCACGTCGACGTCGACGTCGACGGTGCCACCCTCGACGACCGTCGATCCCGGAGTCGCGGTCGCCCCGGTGGTGACGACCCCGGACGGTTCCGTCGTGCCCGACAGTGTCGTGCCGCCGACCACCGCACCGCCCACGACGGTTGCACCGGCGACGACCGTTCCGGTCGCCGCCCTCCCGACGGTGGCGCCGGTGACCCAACTCGGCGTCGTCTCGTCGCTCGACGGTCTCGTGCCGCTGACGGTTCCTCCGACGGCGACCGGATTCCCGCTGGTGGCGCTCGGTGACTCGGTGATGCTCGGCGCCGCCGAGGAACTGCAGGCCCGAGGCTTCCAGGTCGACGCCCAGGTGAGCCGTCAGATGAAGAACTACGTGCCGACCATGGCGGCGCTGCGCGACAACGGCACGTTCGGATCGGTGGTCGTGATCCATCTCGGCACCAACGGCGGCTTCAGCCAGGAAACCCTCGACGAGATGCTCGCAACGGTTGCCAACGTGCCGGTGGTGCTGCTCCTGACGGGCAAGGCGGACCGGGGGTGGATCGCCGACAACAATCGCGCGGATCCGGGCCGTTCCGGCCACGCACCCGAACGTCACGGTCGTCGACTGGGAGGTGCTGTCGGCGGGCTGTCAGGGCCGTTGCTTCTACGACGACAACATCCACCTGACCCAGAGCGGACAGAACTACTTCGCCGACATCATCGGCAAGGTCCTCGGTCAGATCTGAATGAGACGCAGGGTCTGACCCCGTCACCCGCGTCTCATTCTTGGGGCCGGTCGGGCGGCGGGCGTACGCTCGGAGACATGACCACTCCCGTTCGCGTCGCCGTCACCGGTGCTGCTGGCCAGATCGGCTACAGCATCCTCTTCCGCATTGCCTCGGGCTCGATGCTCGGGCCCGACACGCCCGTGTCGCTGCAACTCCTCGAGATCACGCCGGCGCTCGGCGCGCTCGAAGGGGTCCGGATGGAGCTCGACGACTGCGCATTCCCACTGCTGAGCGACGTGGTGTGCACGGACGATGCCGACACGGCCTTCGGCGACGCCGACATCGCGATCCTCGTCGGCTCGATGCCTCGCAAGGCCGGGATGGAGCGCGCCGACCTGCTGTCGGCCAACGGCGGCATCTTCAAGCCCCAGGGTGAGGCGCTGTCCCGTTCGGCGACACCGGCGGTGAAGGTGCTCGTCGTCGGTAATCCTGCCAACACCAATGCCCTCATCGCCCAGCGCAACTCGGCCGATCTCGATCCGCGCCAGTTCACTGCGATGACCAGGCTCGACCACAACCGGGCCAAGGCCCAGCTCGCCCAGCGGCTCGGCGTGTCCGTCAACGACATCACCAAGATGACGATCTGGGGCAACCACTCCACGACGCAGTACCCGGACCTGTTCCACTGTGAGGTCAACGGCACCCGCGCGTACGACGCGGTCGGCGACCACGAGTGGTACGACTCGACCTACATCCCGACCGTCGCCAAGCGGGGTGCGGCGATCATCGACGCCCGCGGCTCGTCGTCGGCGGCCTCGGCGGCCTCCGCTGCGGTCGATCACGTCCGCGACTGGACCCTCGGCACACCGGAAGGCGACTGGGTGTCGATGGCCATCGTGAGCGACGGCAGCTACGGCGTCCCGGAGGGGATCATCTCGTCGTTCCCGTGCGTGTGCAAGGACGGCTCGTACGAGATCGTCCAAGGCCTCGAGATCGACGAGTTCAGTCGCGCCAAGATCGATGCCACGGCCGAGGAACTCGTCAGCGAACGCGACGCCGTCGCCGAACTCGGCCTGATCTGAGGTGTGTCCGCGTCCCGACCCTGCAGCTCCCCGCCGAGCTGCACGGTCGGCGCGTGATCAGCCGATCTTCTCGATCAGGCTCGTGAATCCGGTGTTCTCGACGAACAGATCGCCCGCCTTCTCGACCAACTTGAGGTAACCGGCGTCCGACATCTGGAAGTCGTCGAACCGGTCGATGTCCTCCGCGGAATCGAAGCCCAGGATCCACGCCACACCGGCGAATGCCCCGTACCCCGACTTCACGAACGACGACTGCGTGTTGAGCGCCTTGCCCATGTAGTTGGAGACTTCCACACCGAACTCCATCGCCGGGCCGTACTTGCCGGATGCCATCACCGCCCGGGTGATGCCGTAGAACCGGGAGGTCGCGGCCGCGATCGGATCGGTGATCACTCGACTGAACTGGTCCTCAGCCGGCGTCATGAACAGCCCCTGCATCGACTGCAACATGTCGAGGTAGCCCTGGTCGACCATGAGCTTCTCGGTGACGGCCTGCAGGTCGGCGTGTGACTCCGCTCGAGCGCTCCACATGACCGATCCCTGTGGCACGCCGTAGATGCCGGTGAACGTGTTGACCTCCCTCCCGGTGATCTTCGTGACGAGGGCGGCGACCTCGACGGAGGCAGGGATGGCTTCGAGCTCCTTGCCGAGGGTGGCCAGGGTGGATCGGCTGAACAAGTACATGAATCGTGCTCCCGTAGTGGCGGTTGATGTGTCTGTTCAACCATGCTCCTGAACTCGTCTACGGTCTATGACCTGCATCACACAGCGGACGGTCGCCCGACGGGCTCCCGTTTGCCGCTGGAGGGGACATGACCACGGTCGAAGCACCTGCCATAGGGTTCCTGGTCGCCGACCTCGGCCGGCGGCGGAGCCTCGTCCCCGGTGAGCTCTTGTTCCTCGAAGGCGACCACTCGGCCAGCGTCTACGCGTGTGTCCAGGGACGGATTCGTCTGTTCGTGTCACTGCCGTCCGGCCAGGAGCTGCTCCTCGGGATGAAGACCGCCGGCGACGAGTTCGGTGAGTTGTCGGCGATCGACGGACGACCCCGCTCGGCAAGCGCACGGGCTGTCGAGCACAGCGTCGTTGCCGAGCTCTCGAGCGACCGGTTTCTCCGCGCCATCTCGGAACGGCCCGAGTACTGGATGTCGGTGTGCCAGAGCCTCAGCGCCCAGCTGCGGAGGGCGAACGATCGTCTGATCGCACGGAGCTCGTCCAGCGCGACGGTTCGGACCGGTCGCATGCTCGTCGAGCTTGCGTCGTTGATGATGCGTCACGGCACGGGCGGTGACGTCTTCGAGTTGCCGATGACCCAGTCCGATCTCGCCGAGTGGATCGGCGCCACACGGGAGTCGACGGCGCGAGCGCTCTCACAGTTCCGGCGAGCCGGTTTGATCCAGACCTGTCGAGGCCGAATCGTCGTCCTCGACGTCGTCGGACTCGACAAGCTGTTGTGCACCATCTGATCTCGCCGGTGAGGACGGTCTGACCGGACGTCCGGCCAACTGGGCGGCCTACTGGGCGGTGTACTCGAGGCCGATCTCGCCGTCGGCGGCAGCCTTGCGGATCGACAGCTTGTCGCCGGCGATCTCGTAGGTGACCTCACCGTCGAAGACGGCCAGGACGCTGTTCTCGAGCGTCGTGAGCTCCTCCGGGCAGGCCATCTTGGTGATCGCGATCGGACCGAACGTCATCGTGGTGTCGGTGATCTCGACGGTTCCGGAGCCGCTGTTGCAGCCGGTCTGGATCGCTGCCTGCCCGTCGGTGATCGTGAGTGTCGCCTCGGCATCGGCCGGGAGCGACGAGATCGCCTCGGTGGCCACGGTCCCGGTGAGCACCCAGGTCGTGCCTTCGAGCGGTGTCGCCGCGACGGCTTCGAGGCTGATCGTGGCGTCCGAACCGGTCAGGGTGAGCGTGTCGCCGTCGAGGGAGATCTCGGGGCTGCTGGTGAGGAACTCGGCGAGCCACGTGTCCTGCTCCATCAGTGCCTCGTCGCAGGCCATCATCGTCGATGCCATGGCGGACACGTCGAGCGCGCCGTCAGCGATCGTGTAGCCGCCGCTCTGGGTGTTGCAGCCGGCCTGAGCGCCGAGCGTGTCGGTCTCGAAACCGAGCTTGATCGTCGTCCCCTCGACGAGGTCGTACCCGGTGACCTCGGTCGATTCGAATGCCTGGCCCGCCAGGTCGTCGGCGGTCGGCGTCGAGCCCGAGGCGGAGTCGGAGTCGCTCCCACACGCGGCGAACGGCGAGGGCGGACAGGGCGACGAGTGCGATTGCGGTGCGAGGAATCATGGTGGTAGGACGCTCCCGGAGTCAGAGAAGTTCCCGGCGGCGGCCGGATGCGCAAATCATGACACGGCGACGGCGCAACTTATGCGCATCATCTGATCCACGCCCGCCTTCAGCTCCTCGTCGCTGATCCTGACGCTGTCGCCGGACTCCCCGAGCAGATCGCTCACCGTCATCATCGCCAGGGCCTCGATGCCCTTCACCGCGGCAATCGTGTACATCATCGCCGCCTCCATCTCGACACCGATGTGACCGAGCCGCTTCCATCTGGCGAACGTCGTCGGATCGGGGTCGTAGAACAGCCCCGACGTGACGATCGGCCCGACATGAACCGCGCCGGCCGAGCCCTCCCGGCTGAGGCGGGCCGCGGTCTCGACCAGCGAGAACGTCGCGCTCGGCGCATATCCCGTCATCTGTGCGTAGCGAAACGGTGTCTGGTCGTCGCTGGAGGCGACAGCGCCGATCACGGTGTCGCCCATCGCCATGCCATCGCCGAGCCCGCCACAGGTGCCGACGCGCACCAGCCGGGTTGCGCCCAACATGATCAGCTCCTCGAACACGATTCCGGCGCTGGGGCAGCCCATCCCGGTCGACTGGACGCTGATCGGCTTGCCGTCGAAGGTGCCCGTGTAGCCGAGCATGCCCCGCTCCGCGTTCACCTGCCGGGCTCCCGGATCGAAGAACGTCTCGGCGATGTACTTCGCGCGGAGGGGGTCACCAGGGCACAGGACGTTGGGGGCGTAGTCGCCCGGCTCGGCTCGCAGATGGATCGGCATGTCCCGAGCGTATTCGGCCGGCGCTACTTGAGGAACTTGCTGGTCGTGTTGTCGGCGAGCACCTTGCCGCCGGTCTGGCAGGTCGCGCAGTAGTTCACGGTGTAGCCCGAGTACTCGACGGCCCGCACCTGATCGCCGCAGTCCGGGCAGGGCTCACCGGTACGAGCATGCATCGCCGCGGGTCGATCCTTCGAGGAGCTCATGTCCGTGCGGGTTCGCTCGTACGTCGAGACCCTCGGCGATGCACGAACGGATGGCGCCGGCGACGACGGCAGCTCCGGCAGCGCCGAGCTTGCGGGTGTTGGCGAAGGGTGAGACCCGAGCGCGGTGGCACACCTCGTTCGCCAAGCGCCGCCCGATGCCGGCGATCATCCGCTGGTCGCGCAGGAATCCGTGCACCCGCATCGAGTTCGCGGCGAACAACCCGGCAAGTTCGTCGTCGGAGATCGTCGCCGCCTCCGGGCCGAGTTTGTCGAGCGGGGGTGCAGTCATCACCGTGCCCGAGGGCACGCACCACACGCCGGCTCGCCGTTCCTTGCCCTGCTCCGTGAGCAGCAACGCCGTCTCGTCGATGGAACCATCGGCGAGTTCGATCGGCTCGAAGCTGAGCCTGGCCTGCCCACCCCGTGGCTTGGCCGATCGCTTGTCGTCGGCCAGCAGGCGTCCGCCCTGCATCAGATGGATCACGAACGTCACCGGTTCGAAGCGGGCGAGCAGGTACTTGCCGCGACGGTCCACCTCGATCAGCGGGTGACCGTACGCATCCGAAGGTGGGGGTACCGCCGTCTTGAGTGCCGTGAAGTTGAACGGCGTGAACCGGGCGAGGACGCGACCGGCGAACTGATCCGTGAGGCGCTCGGCGTGCGCCTGGATCTCGGGCATTTCAGGCATCGATCCTCCTCGGTCACTGTCGGGACGATCTCCTGGTGTCTGACACCAGTCGTTACGTGAGGCCGTCACTCGTAGGTCGTGCGCTCCCGGACGGAGGAGAACACCGCGTCGAGCGCTCCGAACACCGGCTGCGCGTCGAGCAGTTTCTGTTGATCGCCGAAGAGCCGGATCCGACCGCCGATGAAGGCCTCCTGGGCATTCAACGTGCCGGTCGCGACGGCGACCGCGGTCTCCCAGTCCTGCTCCATCTTGACGTCCTCGGGGTCGGCCGGCCCGGCGCCGAACGCGGCTTCCCCGTCGGCGACCGTCAGGTGATAGGTCACGTCGCCCTCCGGCCCGTCACTCACCACCTGGGTGACGCCGATGCGATGCGACGTGGCGATCTCGCGCAGATGCTCGCTCCGAGCGACTTCCTCGGACAGCGCGTTGATCCAGTCGAGACTGAGATATCGGAGCATGGGTTCGTAGTCTGCCTGATGGTGCCTCCTTCCGCCGACGTCCGTGATCCCGCGGGACCCTCTGCACGGGGACCGTGCGCACGAAGGCCGCCACACCGAGGCTCGCGATCGAGGAATGGGTGTTCGCCGCCTGGACGCCCGACGCGCGGCTCGGGGTGATCTCCGGCCACCGCCTCGTCGGTCGGACCGCGTGGTACTGGGCGGCGCTCGCCCGGGAGGGCCGCCCGCTGCTCCACATCACCGACTTCGAGGTCCCGGTTCGATCCGACCCCTTCATCGTCAAGGGCGAGGCGCTGTGGGCGGAGCACCACTGCGACGCCGACATGGAGCAGTGGTCGATCGGCAACGAGACCTATGCCTCGGCGATCGAGCACCCCGAGGACGCCCTCGGCCTGGCCTACGGCGACCCGACCCCGATCGCATTCGACCTCGAATGGTACGCGACCGCCGCCGCCAGATCGCTCGTCGGCCGCGACGACTCGGAGGCAGGGTACGAGCAGGCCGGGTACGAGCAGGCCGGTGTGGTGCACGGCGTCATCGACGTGCTGGGTGAACCACGGCTCGAACTCGCCGAGATCCCGGCGCACCGTTGGCATCGCTGGACGACCGTCGGCGATCACCTCGCCCCGTTGGCGCTGCCCTCGGTCACCGCTCACACCGGCGTTCGCTCGCCCTTCGCGTTCCCCGACGGCAGCACGAGCGACCTGGTACTCACCGTTGCGGGTTGGGCGCTTCGAGCTGGTCCTCGCGCTCGGTGACACCGGCGGTCTGATCGCCGGTCGATGCGCCGGTCGTCGCGCCAGTCGACGGGATCATCGGAGCGACCCGACGGGATCGACGCCGACCGACGAACCAGATCGTGGTCAGGACCAGGGCCCCGGTGGCGAGGAACGGGGCGGCCACGGCGAGCACCAGCCCGATCGCGAAGACGATGCCGATGAACACGTCCCATCCGGTACGCCATGCGTCGGTGATGCTGTTGGTCGACGTCGCCGCCGGTTCTGGCGTCGGCGCGACGTACTGCAGGGTGACCGTCAGGGTCGACAACTCGACTCGGCCCTCGAGGGTGCGCTGACTGGCCAGCAGCTGTTCGAGTGAGATCGTGCGTTCGCTGATGACGCGTTCGATCTCGACGATGTCCTGGAACTCGGTCGCCTGGGTCAGCAGGACCTGGAAGCGTTCGATCACGTCACGTTCCACGCCGATGCGGATGTCGAGGTCGACGAGTTGGTCGGTCACGTCGGAGGTGTCCTGCGTGCGTCCGCTGATCGTGCCCACCGTGGAACCGAGGTCGGTGATCAGCGGTTCGAGCTGTTCGGGCGGCACCTTCACGACGAAGTAGCCCGACCCGTCGACGCTGCCGTCCTTGCGTTCGTCGCCGATGTTCACGTCGGCGGTGTACACGCTCGCACCGTTGCGTTCGACGGCCGCGAGCGTGTCATCGATCGCTCGGCGAACGTCCGACGTGGCGACGGTGACGCCGCGACCTTGGCCAGCGCCCGTCCGTGCTCTCGACCGGCGATCTCGGGTCGCTGCTCGGAGCTGCCGGTCGTCGCCGGTGTCGTCTCGGTGGGCGCCACGCCGTCGCCTGCGCGTGCTGCGGGAGCCTCCTCGCGTGAACACGGTGGATCGCCGACGACGAATCGCTGTCGCTGCCGCATGCCGAGACCCCCAGCCCGACGAACACGATCGATGCCAGTACTGCTGCTGTTGTGTTGTATCTCCCCATGGAACTCTGACGTCTGCGACGTCGTCGCGGTTCCCGGCACGGCGCAGCGGGAGATCGGGTCAGGAGTCCGGGTTGAACGGCGTGCCCGGCTGCGCGGACGTGAGGTCGCCGAGGGACAGCGACTCGTAGGCGATCTCCGGGTTGGCCCGCACGGCCTCGTCGAGCTTGCGGGCGTCGTCGCCGACGAGGATCCGCCAGCGACCGTTGCGCACACCATCGAGAATCTCCGCGCTCGCCTCGGCCGGGGTCATCGGCGCCTGGTCACGGAACATGTCCGACATCAGCCGCACCATCTCGGCGGTCTCCATGTCGAGTTCGTGGGCGCCGTGGCGCATCGAGTTCTCGACGATCGCCGTGCCGATGTGGCCCGGCATGACGACCGAGACCTTCACGTGCGGCGCATTGACCCGCAGGTCGGTGATCAGCGCCTCGCTGAACCCCTTCACGGCGAACTTCGCCGCCGAGTAGGCCGTGTGCGGACGATCCGGTCCCGATGCTCGCCCAGAAGCCGTTGACGCTCGAGGTGTTCACGATGTGGCCCTCGTCGGACGCGATCAGCAGCGGCATGAACGTCCGGACACCGAAGTAGACGCCGCCCCAGCACACGTTGAACGTCCGTTCCCAGACCTCCCGCGGTGTCGGTGATGACGGAGCCACCCCCGCCGATCCCCGCATTGTTGAACAGCAGGTTGACGTGATCGGTCCGATGTTGCGCGACCACCGCATCGCGGAAGGCGATCAAGGACTGCTCGTCGGACACGTCGCACACGTGCGTCGTGATGACCGTGCCGTCAGGAGCGTCGGCGAGCGCCAGCCGCTTCGTCTCCTCCATCTCCTCGACCGACAGGTCGCACATCGCGACGTCGCAGCCCTCGGCCGCCAACTGGCGAACGAGCTCTCGTCCCATCCCGCTCGCGCCGCCCGTGACCACCGCGATCTTTCCCGTGAAGCTCTCCATTCCGGCATGCTCGCACAGCCGCTCACGTCCACGAGGTGTCAGGCACCACGTGTACGGATGCCATCATCGTCGGCGATCCGACTGCTTCACTGGGGAGGTGGCGTACTCCACCGACATCCTCGACGACTTCGAAGCGCAGCGGCGTGGTCCGTCGTACCCCGATGTCGTCGTCGAGATGGGCCTCCTCGTCGAGGATCGTGCGAGCCACTTCTGCGGCGACGTCGTCCGCTGGAGTGCCGAGGGCGTCACGCTGCAGGACCGCAACGACTACGTCCGGCACTTCACGTGGAAGCCCGGCGGGTTCCTCATCGAGGGCCGGCCGGTGACGCTCGTGCGCCCGGCGACCTCGAGCGCTGCGACGCAGCGGATCACCGCGTCGGGCTCCGTCGCCGGCGACGGACGTGCCCGCGTGGCCGCCGCGAGCCGGATCTGGGTCGAGGGTCGCCACGATGCCGAACTGCTCGAACACGTGTGGGGCGACGACCTGCGTGAACTCGGCATCGTCGTCGAGCCCCTCCACGGCGCCGACGACCTCGCCGCCGCCGTGATCGAGTTCGGGCCGTCACCGCAGCGCCGGCTGGGTGTCCTGCTCGATCATCTCGTGCCGGGCTCCAAGGAGACCCGCATCGCCGCAACCGTCCGCGATCCGAACGTGCTGATCACCGGCCACCCGTTCGTCGACGTCTGGGCCGGCATCCGCCCCAAGGTCCTCGGCCTCGACGAATGGCCCGATGTCCCCAAGAGCGACGTGCCGTGGAAGGAAGGCCTGTGCGCCGCGCTCGGCGTCCCGTTCGACGGCTTCTGGCCCAAACTCCGCAACCGCGTCAACACCTTCGCCGACCTCCGCCCCGAACTGGTCGGAGCAGTCGAACAGCTCATCGACTTCGTAACGTCCTAGTGGCGGGCTCGTCGTCCGCTGCGCTTCCTCCTCGCGCCGCGTGCGGTTCGTCGCTGGCGCTTCCCTCACCGCCGATCCCCGGGCCTCCGGTGAGGAACGAAGGTGTGACGCCGGCGCGAACAGGAAGGCGGGGCGACAGCGAACGGGTGGCGCCGGGGGCGGCGTCGAGGACCGTCCGCAGGACGCAGCCTCGGACGCGTCGCCGGTGACAGGACCCGTGAGCGGTACCAGACAGACTCAGACGAACGCGCCGGCGAACACCAGACTGACGATCGTCATCACCTTGATCAGGATGTTCATCGACGGCCCGGACGTGTCCTTGAACGGGTCGCCGACCGTGTCACCGACCACGGCTGCCTTGTGCGGGTCGCCGCCCTTACCGCCGAGCGCGCCCGCCTCGATGTACTTCTTGGCGTTGTCCCACGCGCCGCCCGAGTTCGCCATGAAGATGGCCAGGCAGAACCCGGTCACGAGTGCGCCGGCGAGCAGTCCACCGAGCGCATCGACGCTGACGAAGCCGACGACGAGCGGCACCACGATCGCCAAGGCACCCGGCACGATCATCTCGCGCAGCGACGCCTCGGTCGAGATGGCGACGCAGCGAGCCGAGTCCGGCACCACACCGGGGAGCCCTTCGCGGAGGCCGGGGATCTCCCGGAACTGGCGACGCACCTCCTCGATCATCTTCTGCGCGGCCCGACCGACGGCGTCGATCGTGAGGGCGGCGAACAGGAACGGCAGGCCGGCGCCGAGGAACAGCCCGATGAACACCTCGACGTTGCCGACGTTGAGGTCGAGCACCGCCGACGGGTCGGCGTCGGCGATGGCGAACTCGAAGCTCTTGAACAGTGCCAGCGCCGTCAGGGCGGCCGATCCGACCGCGAACCCCTTGGCGATGGCGGCGGTCGTGTTGCCGAGCGAGTCGAGGGCGTCGGTGACCTCACGGACCGACGGGTCCAGCCCGGCCATCTCGGCGATGCCGCCGGCGTTGTCCGAGATCGGCCCGTAGGCATCGACCGACACGACGATGCCGGTCGTGGCGAGCATGCCGATGGCGGCGACGGCGATGCCGTAGATCCCGCCGAAGTCGTCGTACTCGGCGGCGAACGTGATCTGGCCACCCCAGTAGGCGATGCCGACGCCGACGAGGATCAGCACCACCGACGAGCGCCACCGACACCATGCCGGTGCTGATGCCGCCGAGGATCGTGGTCGCCGGTCCGGTCTCGGACTGCTTGGCGATCTTCTTGACCGGGCCGTACTGGTCGCTCGTGTAGTACTCGGCGCACTTGCCGAGCGCCCAGCCGACGATCAGGCCGCCGATGACCGAGATCGCCAGCCCGATCGGGTTGTCGAAGAAGTCGCTGTCGGAGAACAACCAGTAGGCCGCCCCGACGCTGGCCAGCGCCGTGATCGCCATGGCCACGTTGGTGCCCATGTGGAGCGCGCGGCTCAGCGCGTGACTCTCGGTCGAGTCGCCGCCCTTCACGAAGAACGAGCCGATGATCGACGCCACCATGCCGATGAAGGCGATGGCGAACGGGAACATCAGCAGCGAGAGCACGAAGTCGTCGCCGGCCTGGTCGGCGGTGATCGCCAGCGCGAACGCGGTCAGCGAGACCGGAGCGATGATCGAGCCGGCGTACGACTCGAACAGGTCGGCGCCCATGCCGGCGACGTCGCCGACGTTGTCGCCCACGTTGTCGGCGATGGTGGCCGGGTTGCGGGGGTCGTCTTCGGGGATGCCCGGCTTCGACCTTGCCGACCAGGTCGGCGCCGACGTCGGCCGCCTTGGTGTAGATGCCGCCGCCGACGCGGGAGAACAGCGCGATCGACGAGGCACCGAGCCCGTAGGCGGTGAAGATCTCGAAGGCCTCGTCGACCTCCATCCACACGATGAACACGAGGTAGGTCAGCGCCAGACCGAACAGCGCCAGACCGGCGACCGAGAACCCCATCACGGCGCCACCGCGGAACGCGACGGGCAACGCCTTGCCGGGGCCGGACTTGGCGGCCTCGGCCGTTCGCGCGTTGGCGATGGTCGCCACGTTCATGCCGACCCATCCGGCGCCCGCGGACAGGAGCGCTCCGAGGAGATAGGTGACCGCCGCCAGCGGGTTGATCACGACGGCCAACAGCACCATCATCGCAACGACGAAGACGGCGACCCAGGTGTACTCCTTCTTGAGGAACGCCTGGGCGCCGGTGCGGATCTCGTTCATCAGGAAGACCATGCGCTCGTCGCCGGGCGACTCGGCTTCGACCATCCTGTAGAAGTAGAACGCGAGCACGAGTGCAGCGAGGGCCGATGCTGCAGCAAGATACGGAACGAGGTCCAAGGGGATGCCTCCTGAGGCGATGGGACGATGTGTCCGTCCGTCGGACGAGCGGATCATGGTTGCTGGCGGCGCAGACTAGGTGCCAACCCGACCAAAGTGAACCCTGGAGCCACCTTCTCTGACGAAACGTTCAGAACGAGCGGGGAGGTGGATTGGGCCTCGGTGCGCCGGTGGGGAGTAGTTTCCCTCCAATGGCACAAACGATGAGCCGTGGTCCCGTCTCGGGCACCGCGATCAAGCCGCCGTCGAAGAAGAAGGGGTTCGCCCGCGACTTCTATTCGACCGCGGTCGGCAAGAAGTACGTCATGGCGATCACCGGGATCATCGGGATCGGCTTCGTCGTCGGGCACATGATCGGCAACCTCAAGGTGTACCTCGGCGTCGTCACCGAAGGCGACGAGCTCGTGTACGACGTCGACTACTACGGCGAGTTCCTGCGTGACATCCTCGTGCCGATCCTGCCCCGCACGATCTTCCTGTGGGGCCTGCGCCTGGTGCTCATCGGAGCGCTGCTGCTGCACGTCCACGCGGCGTACTCGCTGACGGTGCTCAACCGCAAGGCCCGGCCGGTCAAGTACCAGTCGGCCCGCGACTACCAGGTGGCGAACTTCGCCAGCCGCACGATGCGCTGGACCGGGATCATCGTGCTGCTGTTCCTGGCGTTCCACCTCGCCGATCTCACGTGGGGATGGTTCAACCCCGACTACGTACGCGGCGCCCCGTACCTGAACATCGACGCGTCGCTGTCGCGGCTCCCGGTGGCGGTGTTCTACATCCTCGCCAACATCGCACTCGGCATCCACCTGTTCCACGGCACCTGGTCACTGTTCCAGTCGATGGGGTGGAGCAACCCGCGGTTCAACTCGTGGCGGCGCGGTCTCGCGACCGCCATCGCCACCGTCGTCGTGGTCGGCAACGTGTCGATCCCGATCGCCGTGCAGGCCGGCATCATCGAATTCGACCCGGATGCGATCACCTGCTGTGTGGAAGGACACTCGGAATGACCATCACCCTCGATCCCAAGGTCCCCGAGGGGCCGCTCGCCGACAAGTGGCAGAACTTCATCGCCAACGAAAAGCTGGTGAACCCGGCGAACAAGCGCAAGTTCAAGATCATCGTCGTCGGCACGGGCCTCGCCGGCGCGTCGGCCGCGGCGACGCTCGGCGAACTCGGCTATCAGGTCGAAGCGTTCACGTTCCACGACTCGCCACGCCGCGCCCACTCGATCGCCGCACAGGGCGGCATCAACGCCGCGAAGAACTACCAGGGCGACGGCGACAGCGTCCATCGCCTGTTCTACGACACGATCAAGGGCGGCGACTATCGCGCCCGGGAAGCGAACGTCCACCGCCTCGCAGAGGTGTCGGTCGACATCATCGACCAGATGGTCGCCCAGGGCGTGCCGTTCGCCCGTGAATACGGCGGCCTGCTCGACAACCGCAGCTTCGGTGGCGCCCAGGTGAGCCGTACCTTCTACGCCAGGGGGCAGACCGGCCAGCAGCTCCTCATCGGTGCCTACCAGCAGCTCGCCCGCCAGATCGGGCTCGGCAACGTCAAGCTCTGGAACCGCATGGAGATGGTCGACGTCGTGAACATCGACGGCCGGTGCGCCGGCATCGTCACCCGCGACCTGATGACCGGAGAGTTCTCCTCGCACGCTGCGCACGCCGTCGTGCTCGCCACCGGTGGCTACGGCAACGTGTTCTACCTCTCCACGAACGCGATGGCCTGCAACGTCACCGGCGCGTGGCGAGCCCACCGTCGGGGTGCGGCCTTCGCCAACCCGTGCTACACGCAGATCCACCCGACCTGCATCCCGCAGGCCGACGACTTCCAGTCCAAGCTCACGCTGATGTCGGAGTCGTTGCGCAACGACGGCCGGATCTGGGTGCCGAAGAACCCCGACGAGACCCGCTCGCCGGATCTGGTTCCCGAGGACGAGCGCGACTACTACCTCGAACGGATCTACCCGAGCTTCGGCAACCTCGCCCCTCGCGACGTGTCGTCCCGTGCGGCCAAGCGCATGGTCGACGCCGGCCAGGGTGTCGGGCCGCTCAAGAACGGTGTCTACCTCGACTTCGCCGAGGCGATCCAACGGCTCGGCGAGAGCACGATCCGCGAGCGCTACGGGAACCTGTTCGACATGTACGAACGGATCACCGGCGAGAACCCCTACAACGTCCCGATGCGGATCTACCCGGCCAGCCACTACACGATGGGCGGGCTGTGGGTGGACTACGAGTTGATGACGACCATCCCCGGTCTGTACGCCGCCGGTGAGGCGAACTTCTCCGACCACGGCGCCAACCGCCTCGGTGCGTCCGCGCTCATGCAGGGACTGTCCGACGGCTACTTCGTGCTGCCGTACACGATCTCCAACTACCTCTCCGGCTGGCTCAACAAGCCGATCCCCGACACGTCCCACGAGGAGTTCGCGAAGGTCGAGGGCGAGGCCCGCGACCGCTTCAAGCAGTACATGGCCATCGGCGGCACCCGCGGACCGGATCACTTCCACCGCGAACTCGGCAAGATCATCTGGGACTACTGCGGCATGGACCGCAACGCGAACGGGCTGGACAAGGCCCTGTCGGAGATCCCGGCGCTGCACGAGGAGTTCAAGAAGGACCTCAAGGTCACCGGTTCGGACACGAACGTCAACCAGACGCTCGAGAAGGCCGGACGGGTCGACGACTTCTTCGAGCTCGGCATGCTGATGTGCAAGGACGCCCTCAACCGCGAGGAGAGCTGCGGCGGACACTTCCGCTCCGAGCACCAGACCGAAGACGGCGAGGCGCTGCGCAACGACGACGACTTCGCGTACGTGAGCGCCTGGGAATGGACCGGTGATCCGGCCAACCCGATCGAGCACAAGGAACAACTCGTGTACGAAGTGGCCCACTTCCAGACCCGGAGCTACAAGTGAAGACCCTCACCAATCTCACCCTCAAGATCTGGCGGCAGGACGGGCCGACGGGACAGGGCCGTTTCGAGAGCCATCAGATTCCCGAGATCAGCGAGGAAGCATCGTTCCTCGAGTTGCTCGACATCCTCAACGAACGGCTCATCGAGGAGGGCAAGGAAGCGATCGTCTTCGACCACGACTGCCGTGAGGGCATCTGTGGGACGTGCTCGCTGATGATCGACGGTCAGGCCCATGGTCCCTCGAAGGGGGCCGGCGACCTGCCAGATCCACATGCGCACGTTCAACAGCGGTGACGAGATCGTCGTCGAACCCTGGCGCGCCGCTGCGTTCCCGATCATCAAGGACCTGATGGTCGATCGGTCGGCGTTCGACCGGATCATCGAGGCCGGTGGCTACATCACGGCGCCCACCGGTGGCGCTCCCGATGCGAACCTCATTCCGATTCCCAAGCCGGTCGCCGATGCGTCGATGGACGCGGCGGCATGTATCGGATGCGGCGCCTGTGTCGCGGCGTGTCCGAACGGGGCGGCGAGCCTGTTCACCTCGGCCAAGATCGCGCACCTCAACCTGCTGCCGCAGGGTCAGGCGGAGCGCTACAAGCGCGCCGAGGCGATGGTCGAGAAGATGGACGAGTACTTCGGTTCGTGCACCAACCACGGCGAGTGCCAGTCGGCGTGCCCGAAGGAGATCTCGATCGACAACATCGCGACGATGAACGTCGACTACCTCAAGTCGAAGTTCAAGAACCGCAAGTCCCTCGCCCGCTGAATGAGACGCGGGGTCTGACCCCGCGTCTCATGACGCGGGGTCTGACCCCACGTCTCATTCGGTGACGGTGGTGGCGTAGTGGTTGGTGCCGGTGATCTCGCCGGCGGTGATCGTCAGGTCCATCGTGAGCAGGCCGACGATGTCCGGCACGTCGAGGTGAACCGTGCCGACCTTCACGACCTCGTCGGCGGCCACGGCGCCACCGAATCGCCAACGCTGCTCACCCGAGGCCCACCCCGCCACGACGTCGACGACCGCGAAGTCGATCGGCGCCCGCAGGTCGCTCACCAGGTGGACATCGAGGGTCAGGCGATCGCCCGGCGTCACGAGATCGGGGAGTGGATCCATGATCGCGATGACCGGGGCGCAGGCCGCCTGGACCGCGTCGCAGGCGAACTTCGGAACCCGGTCGGCGTCGAGGATCGCCGACGAGATCGCCGGGGCCGAGTCGTTGAGCGTCGAGAAGCAGAACCCGCCGGTCGGGCGGTACTTGAGCCGGCGCAGTGCCTCGATCTGGGTCTTGAGGACGTGGGACTGGTAGTGCTGCGTGGTGGCGCTCCACTCCTCGAAGGTGTCGAAGTCGCTCGGCGGGAAGAGCCGTTCGAACACGGAACGCTCATAGCCGTGCTCGGCGGCGAGTCGATCCCAGTCGAGGTCGGGCCATTCGTTGATGCGCAGCTCGTCGTCGATGAACGTCGCCGATCGCGGCGCCGAATCGGAGCCGAACTCGCTGACGAAGCGCACCATCCTCGGCAGGCGTGATGCGAACTCGGCGAGATCCTCCGCTTCGCCGTGGCGCCACCCGAACGACAGGTGGCTGTCGGTGCCGTCGAGTTGCGGCAGGTGCGGCAGGACACCGGAGTGGGCGACGACGTGACGCGTCGGGTCGGCCTTCTCGAACGCTCGCTTCACCCAGCGGTCCAGCACCGTGCGGTTCCACGTCGGGAGCTGCTGGGCTGCCAGCGAGCGAACCTGGCGGGGCCATCGCGACGAGGAGCCCGCCGCCTCGGTCTGTCCGGGGTTGCTGTGGGCCGTCCACTGGGCGATCGAGGGGTGGTGCCCGAGCGAATCGACCGCAGCGCGTGCCTGCTCGACTGCCTGGGCGCGGACGGAACGGGCGTGGCCCCACTGCAGCGGGAAGTCCTGGAGGAGCAGCAGGCCGAAGGCATCCGCCGTCGAGTAGACCTCCCGGTCGGCGATGTGTCCGTGGATTCGCAACGCATCGAGGCCGAGGTCGACAGCCGCTGTCAGGTCGTCGTGGATCCTGTCCGCAGCGGCGTCGCCCGGGAGCGCGGCCACGGGAAGGTAGTTGGCGCCCTTCAGGAAGATCCGCTCACCGTTGACCGAGCAGTGCCAGTTGTCCCAGGTGATCTGGCGCAGGCCGGTGCGACGGGCCCGGCGATCGCTGACCTCACCGTCGATCAGGACCTCGATGCCGACCTCGACCAGCGGCTGGGACCCGAGTGCCCGCGGCCACCACAGTGCCGGATCCACGATGTCGATGGTCCATTCCAGCTCGTTCTGTCCGGCCGCGACCACGACATCGAGTTCGTCGCTGGTTTCGCCGTCGAGCGACGTACGGATCGTGATGGGGACTTCGCGATCACTGTCGAGTCGGGCCGCGATGCGAACGTGCGCACGGCGGTCGTCGGCGTCGCGGCAGAGCACACGAAGTCGATCGATGCGGACGGCGCCGGTGTCGTAGACGTGCACCGGCCGCCACAGGCCCCCCGGGTTGCGCGTCGAGCCCGGACCCCACGGGGGCTGGAACGCACCGGTGATGTTCCGGCGGCCCGACGTGGTCGCTTGGGGCGAACAGGTCACCTCGATCGCGAGGACATGGTCGTCGCCGAACCGCGAGAGCGCCGTGATGTCGAAACTGTGCGGGAAGAAGTACCCCTCGGGGTCGCCGAGGTATGCGCCGTCGAGCCAGAGGTCGGCCTGGTAGAAGATGCCGTCGAGGGTGATCCATCGTCGGTGGCCCTCGGTCGGGGGTTCGGCACGGAACGAGCGTCGGTACATCAGCGGCCCGTCGCTCGTCGCGAACTTCGCCGTGGTGCACCAATGACCCGGAACCGAGATCGGTTCCCAGCCACTGTCGTCGGTGTCGAGTCCGATCCCGTTGCGGCGAACGTCGTCGTCGGCCTCGGCCGCCAACCATCCACCGGCCAGACGACTACCGGAGAGTTCCATCGCCGCGAGCGTACCCATCGACGTCGCCGCCGGTCTGCCGTCGCCGACTGACCTCCGCTCGACTCGACCTCCGCAAGGCGCCGCCGGAACCGGAGCGCTAGGTTCGACGCATGGCTGACATGCACCGACCCTCCACGCCGCCGGCCACGCTGGCATCCACGCTCGGGGAACTTCGAGCGTCCGGGTGGGAGTCGCGGCCCGTCAAGCAGGAGGTCCGCGAGCACGCCATCGAGAAGGTGGCGGCGGGGGAGCCACTGTTCGCCGGCGTGTCGGGTTACGAGGACACGGTGATGCCGCAGCTCGAGAACGCACTGCTCGCCGGGCACGACGTGATCTTCCTCGGTGAGCGCGGTCAGGCCAAGACCCGCATGATCCGTTCGCTCACCGGTCTGCTCGACGAGTGGATGCCGATCGTGGCGGGCAGCGAGATCAACGACGATCCGTATGCGCCGGTGTCCAAGCACGCACGCGACCTGATCGCCGAGCTCGGTGACGACACACCGATCCACTGGGTCCACCGCAGCGAGCGCTTCGGCGAGAAGCTGGCGACGCCGGACACGTCGATCGCCGACCTCATCGGTGAGGTCGACCCGATCAAGGTGGCCGAGGGTCGCTACCTGTCCGACGAACTCACGCTGCACTACGGGCTCGTGCCCCGCACGAACCGGGGGATCTTCGCCATCAACGAGCTGCCCGACCTCGCCGAGCGCATCCAGGTCGGCATGCTCAACGTGCTCGAGGAACGCGACATCCAGATCCGCGGCTACAAGATCCGCCTGCCACTCGACGTGATGCTGCTCGCATCGGCCAACCCGGAGGACTACACCAACCGCGGGCGCATCATCACGCCGCTGAAGGACCGGTTCGGCAGCCAGATCCGCACGCACTACCCGCTCGAGGTGGAGACGGAGGTCGCGATCATGCGCCAGGAGGCGGTGCCGTTGAACATCACGACCGCCGCCGGCGACATCCGCGTCGACGTGCCGGACTACCTCGCCGACGTCGTGGCCACGTTCAGCCATCTCGCTCGTGCGAGCAACCACGTGAACCAGCGATCCGGCGTGAGCGTCCGTCTCAGCGTCGCCAACTACGAAGCGCTCGCCGCGAACGCACTCCGCCGGGGCCTGCGCGCCGGTGAACGACACGTCGTCGCCCGCGTCGACGACCTCGATGCCCTCGCCGCCAGCTCGATGGGCAAGATCGAGATCGAGTCCCTCGAGGAGGGCCGCGAGGGGGCGATCATGGAGAACCTGATCAAGGGCGCCGTGCTCACCGTGTTCAAGGATGTCGTCGCCCCCGAGCAGACCCGAGCGGTCGTCGACGCGTTCGAGGCGGGTGCGGTGGCCCACACCGGCGACGGGGTCACCACCGATGAACTCGCCCGTCTGGTCGAAGACGTCGATGCGCTGCGGGCCCCGGTTGCGGGGCTCACCGGTGGCGACGAGTCACCGGCCGCGGTGGCCGCCGCGGTCGAGTTCGTCCTCGAGGGCCTGCACCTCAGCAAGCGCCTGAACAAGGACTCCAGCGGCGCCAGCGCCACCTACCGCAGCCGCACCTGACCTTCGAGATGACCTGAACCGTTCAGATGAAGGGGCTGCGGGTCCAGAGATCCGACGCGTCGACGCTCGCCGGCTGCGGGGTACCGGTCAGCGACACGACGTCGATCGGCCCGGGGAATCCGCGCAACTCGACCTCACCGAACGGCTTGGCGTGGGCGCCCTCGGGGAGGCGTTCGAGCTGCATCGTGGGGATCAGCACCTCGATCCCCTTCGCGAAGTCGCACAACCGGGCGGCCATGTTGACGGCCGAGCCGATGTAGTCGTCGCCTTCGAACAACAGCGCATGTCCCGTCGCCAGGCCGGCGCGGATCGTGAGTGGCGCACAGACGTCGGTGGCGCGCTCTTCGAGGTCGAGGACGAACTCGATGGCATCGCGTTGGTCGACGGCCACGATCATGCAGCCGTCACCGAGCCACTTGGCGATCCGCACGCCTCGGTCCGATGCCACCGTGCGCACGATGCCGCGAAAGGTGCTCAGCAGACGGCCCGCGGCATCGTCACCGAAGGCCGCGGTGTAGTTCGTGAAACCGGACAGGTCCACGAAGACGAACGTGCGGGGGACACGCATGTAATTCAGGATACGGGCTCCGGACGGCGAACGAGCGGACAACGCACTAAGTTCGGCCCATGGCGAAACGGTTCATGTACTCCCGGTGGGACGGCACGCAGACCGGATTCGAGTTCGATGCCGACGCGGCGTTCGACGAACTGACCGACGAACTGCTCTACCACGGCGACGTCAATGCGGCCCTGCGCCGGATGATGCAGGAAGGCCTCCGCGACCGCAACGGTGAGCAGCTCCAGGGCATCCGCGAGCTGCTCGAGCGTCTTCGTGAGGAACGGCAGCGACGTCTGGAGAACTCCGACCTGGGCGGCGTCTACGACGAGATCAAGGCCCAGCTCGACGACATCATCGACGAAGAGCGCCACGCGATCGACAACGCCAGACGCGACGCGATGAACTCCGGCGACGAGCGACGGTCGCAGAATGCGCAGGCAGCCGCCGACGAGCGCAACATGCGACTCGACCTGATGCCCGACGACCTCGCGGGCAAGGTGCGCGAGTTGAGCGCCTACAACTTCGAGTCGAACGAGGCGAAGCAGCGATTCGAGCAGCTCATGGACAAGTTGCGCGATCAGCTGATGCAGCAGATGGTCGACCAGATGTCCGGGGCCATGCAGAGCATGACGCCCGAGGACATGGCGCGCATGAAGGACATGATGGCGGCGCTGAACGAGATGCTCGAGAAGCACCAGCGCGGCGAGGACCCCGGGTTCGAACAGTTCATGGAGGAGTACGGCGACTTCTTCCCGGAGAACCCCGAGACGGTCGAGGAACTGCTCGAGCAGATGGCCAGGCGGATGGCCGCGATGCAGGCGATGATGAACTCGATGACGCCCGAGCAGCGGGCGCAACTCCAGCAGTTGTCCGACCAGCTGATGCAGGACATGGACCTCCAGTGGCAGATGCAGCAGCTGTCGGGAAACCTGCAGCAGATGTTCCCGCAGCTGAACTGGAACAAGAGCTACGACTTCGAAGGTCAGGACCCGATGGGGTTCCAGCAGGCCATGCAGGCCATGCAGGACATGGGTGACCTCGACCAGCTCGAGAACCTGCTGCGCAACGCGTCCAGCCCGGGAGCGCTCGCCGAGGCCGACATGGATCGCGTGCGTGACCTGATGGGTGACGACGCGGCGCGCTCACTCGAGCGGTTGGCCGAGCTGACCAAGATGTTGGAAGAGGCCGGCCTCATCGAGCAGAAGGAGGGTCGACTCGAGCTGACGCCCAAGGGCTTGCGCAAGATCGGCTCCAACGCCCTTCGCGACCTGTTCTCCAAGTTGGCCAAGGACACCGTCGGCCAGCACCAGACCTCGAACCTCGGTCAGGGTCACGAGCGCACCTACGACACGAAGGCCTACGAGTACGGCGATCCGTTCCAGCTCGACCTGAACCGCACGATCCGCAATGCGATCGCCCGATCGGGCGGCGGATCACCGGTCCATCTCGACCCCGCCGATTTCGAGATCGAGCGAACCGAGCACCTCACCCGCTCGTCCACGGTGCTGATGCTGGACCTGTCGCTGTCGATGCCGATGCGGGACAACTTCCTGCCGGCCAAGAAGGTGGCGATGGCGTTGCACAGCCTCATCACGTCGCAGTTCCCGCGCGACTACCTCGGCATCGTCGGCTTCTCCGAGACGGCCCGTGTCCTCACGGCCGACCAGCTGCCCGAGGTGTCGTGGGACTTCGTGTACGGCACCAACATGCACCACGGGTTCATGCTGGCGCGCAAGCTGCTCGCCCGGGAGTCGGGGACCAAGCAGATCATCATGATCACCGACGGCGAACCGACGGCGCACATCATGGACAACGGGATGCCGTTCTTCAACTATCCGCCGGTGCGCGAGACGGTGGAGGCCACGCTGCGTGAGGTCGTGCGGTGCACCAAGGAGCAGATCCGCATCAACACGTTCGGCCTCGGCGCCGACGGTTCGTTGCGGGCGTTCATCGAGCAGATGACCCAGATCAATCGGGGCCGGGCGTTCTTCACGACGCCGGAGCACCTCGGTGACTACGTGCTCGTGGACTTCATGGAGGGCAAGCGCGCCCTCGCCGCCCGCGGTCGCCGCGCCGGCTGATTCGCGCGGTCCGCCGCGATTTCGGGAATCCGCCCTTGCGTATTCCGCGTGTGCTATGGCAGAATGACGACACTGTAATTACATCGCTGTCGATCATTCGTTTGGGGGCGGGTGATTGCGCCCCATCCAGCCCACGGGCCTGCAGGAGGTCCTCACATGCAGTTCATCACCACATCCAGCATCACGATCAGCGCCATCCCGGTCGAGCCCGATCCCGATTGGCACGACTACGCCAACTGTCTCGGCGTGGACCCCGACCTGTTCTTCCCCGAACGGGGAGCGTCGACCAGGGAGGCCAAAGAGGTCTGCCGTGGCTGCGAGGTGCGACACGATTGTCTCGAGTTCGCGCTGCAGAACGGCGAGAAGTTCGGGATCTGGGGCGGGCTGTCCGAGCGTGAGCGCCGCCGCATCCGCCGCCAGCGGGCACAGGTGGCTCGCAGCACCATCGGCGCCTGAACGCCGCGGAACTGTTCAGACGGGTTCAAGGTTCCGGTGAATTCGGCCTCAAATCGGACAGGGTGCGTCGCCTTGTCCTCGACGATGGAGTAGCGTGATCCCATGCCCGGTGGCCCCGAACTGATCATCATCCTGGTCGTCGTCCTGGTCCTCTTCGGCGGCTCGCAGCTGCCCAAGCTGGCCAAGAACCTCGGCAAGGCGCAGAAGGAGTTCAAGGACGGCATGGGTGAAGCAACGGCCACCCCGCCTGCCGCAGCGCCTCCGGCAGCGCCGCCTCCGCCGCCGGCAGCCCCGGCGAGTGCGCCGTCCGACGAGACGAAGTAGTCCCGACGAACCGTCCGGACCCGGACGGCAGGTCGGACGTGCCGGTCGGACGTGACCGAGTCGGGTCGCGACGTCGAACGTGACCGTCAGACGGTGGCGTCGACCTTGCGGCTCTTGAGGATCCGGCGACGTTCGCGCTCGCTGCAACCGCCCCAGACGCCGTGATCGATGCGCTCCTCGAGCGCGAACTCCAAGCACGTGCCGATGACCGGGCAGTCACGGCAGATCTTGCGGGCCCGGTCCACGCCGACACCGTCGCTCGGGAAGAACGTGGCCGGCGGGTGCAGACGGCAGTTGCCGAGCGCCATCCAGGCGGTGACCGAATCGGGGTCGTGGGGCGCGTTGCCGAGCTCGGCCGGACGCTCGGCGGTCACGGTCAGCGGAGTGGAGGTGCGCTTGCGGGAGATCATGGGGGCCTTTCTTGCGGGGAGTTGCGATGTTGGACGTCGTGGAGGTCCGTCGTGGTTCCCTCGGCCACAGGATTTGTTCGGTGTCGTGTCGTTGCCGTGTCACGGTCGGCCGGGAATGTTGCGATGTTGGAGCGTAATCGTAACACATCCGTAATGCGAATGCGTGGATGGGCGTCATCCACCCGATGACGTCAGCGCCGATAGAGTCCAGGTCATGACCAACCTCGCCGAGACCCAGGCCCCGCGGGCGCACGCCCGCATCGTCTACCACGGGCCGGTGGCTCCCCACTGGGAGGTCTACGGAGACTGGGGCGACCGCCAGGTGCTCGACGAGTTCCGGGCGCGAGTGCTCGCCCGGCTGGTGCTGCTCCCGCGCGACGACCCGCAGTTCCGGCGCAACCGCGAGCGCATCGTGCGTGATGCCGAACGCGAGCTGATCACCATCGAGTGGGATCTCGGCTACGCCGAGGACATCGATTGAGGCGTTCGCAGGTCGATTCGTGAGGGGTGTCCGGGGGGATCGACGTGGCTGACGAACGGTTCGTGAACCGTGAGCTCAGCTGGATCGCGTTCAACCATCGGGTGCTTGCAGCTCGCCGCGGAGCCGGGCATCCCCCTGCTCGAACGAGCCAAGTTCTGCGCCATCACGGCCACCAATCTCGACGAGTTCTTCCAGGTCCGCGTCGCCGCCCTGAAGGACCAGATCGAGGCGAACGTCGACCGGCCGTCACCGGACGGTCGGACCCCGGCGCAGACGCTGGCCGAGGTCAACCAGCACGTCCTCGAACTCATCGATCGCATCGACGCGGTCTTCGTCGACGACCTCGTGCCCGAGCTGCGCAGCGCCGGGGTGGACATCATCGGGTGGGCCGATGTGACCGATGACGAACGCGAACTGCTCGACGGGTGGTTCGACGAGCGGGTGTTTCCCGTGCTCACACCGCTTGGCGGTCGATCCGGGACATCCGTTCCCCTACATCTCCGACCTCGCGCTGTCGCTCGCCGTGAACGTCGCCGACCCCGAGACCGGTGATCGTCGCTTCGCCCGCCTCAAGGTGCCGCGACTGTTCCCCCGTCTCGTCCAGTCCTCACCGGGCCGTTTCCTGCCGGTGGAGCAGCTCATCGCTGCCAAGCTCGACCGGCTCTTCGTCGGCATGATCATCGAGGACTGGGCGCCGTTCCGGGTCAGCCGCAACGCCGACCTGACCCTGGAAGAGGAAGAGGCCGACGACCTGCTCGAAGCCGTCGAGATGGAGCTGCGCCGGCGCCGGTTCAACAAGGCGGTCCGCCTCGAGGTCTCGCACGACATCGGTGCCGAGGTGCTCGAGTTGCTCGTTCGCGAGCTCGATCTCACGATGGACGATGTGACGTTCCACCGTTCGCCGCTCGATCTCAGCTGCCTGTGGCAGTTGCTCGAACTCGAACGGCCCGACCTCAAGGACGAGCCGTGGCCGGCGGTCACTGCCGGGCCGGATCATGGCGGCCGAGGAGACCGATCGCCCGATCTTCGACGTGGTTCGCCACCGTGCACTGATGGTGCACCATCCGTACGAGAGCTTCACCACCAGCGTCGAGGCGTTCATCTCGCAGGCCGCCGACGACCCCAAGGTCCAGTCGATCAAGATGACGCTGTACCGCGCCGGCGGTGACAGTGCGATCATCCGCAGCCTGATGCGCGCCGCCGAACGCGGCGTCCAGGTGGCGGTCCTCGTCGAGCTGAAGGCTCGATTCGACGAGGCCAACAACGTGCAGTGGGCCCGGCAGCTCGAGCGTTCGGGCGTCCACGTCGTGTACGGCATGGTCGGCCTGAAGACGCACAGCAAGGTGACGTTGGTCGTTCGCGACGACGGCGATCAGCTCCGACGGTACGTGCACATCGGCACCGGCAACTACAACGCCAAGACCGCCCGCATCTACGAGGATCTCGGCGTGCTCACCTGCGTCCCCGACCTCGGCGACGACGCCGCCCAGTTGTTCAACCACCTCACCGGCTACAGCCGCGCCGACGACTACCGGAACCTGCTCGTCGCGCCGCGCGACCTGCGACGCCAGCTCGTCGATCTCATCGAGCACGAGGCGTCGTTCGGTCCCGACGGTCACATCACGTTGAAGTGCAACTCGATCGCCGACGACGAGATGATCGAGACGCTCTACGCAGCGAGCGCGGCGGGCACGCGGATCGACATCGTGGTGCGTGGCATCTGCTGCCTGCGCGCCGGCGTCCCGGGACTGTCCGAGACCATCCACGTGCGCAGCATCCTCGGGCGCTACCTCGAGCACAGCCGCATCTATCGGTTCGCCCACGGCAACGTCGTCCACGGGGAGCGGCTCCCCGACGCGTCGTCGGACGCGGTCTACCTCATCGGCTCGGCCGACCTCATGCCGCGCAACCTCAACCGGCGTGTCGAGGTCATGGTCCCGATCGAGCACGCCCGGCACACCGCCGCGCTCGACCAGGTGCTCGACTTCGCGCTCGCCGACGACGTCGTCGCGTGGGAACTGCAGCCCGACGACACCTGGACGCGTGTCGGCCCGGACGGATTCCAGCCGCACTCGCAGGAGCGGCTCTACCGCTGGATGGTCGGCCAGCAGCTCACCGGCCGTACCTGACGCCGGGTTCGGGCCCGCCCCGGCACAGTTTGCCGGAACGTCGGGTTCCGTTCACCTCCCGTTCACCTGATCGCGGGGTCGCTGTTCACTGTCAGGGCCGTAGCTTGCCCGCCGGACGCGCCGGAATCGTCGCGAGACGCCGTCCGTCCATGAACAGCAAGTGTCCAATCAACGAACACCATGACTCAACCCAGGAACGGAGTTGGAAGCGTGAACTCTCCCAAACGCCGCATGCTCGTAGGAGCAATTGCACTCACCCTCGTCGCCGCCGCATGCGGCAGCGACGACGACAGCTCGTCGAGCACCGACGCGCCCGATACCACCGAAGCCGAGTCGGAGACGACCGACGCCATGACCGAAGGCACGACCGCAGGCACCGCGCGGTGGCGCCACCGAACTGGCCGCCGGTGAAGTGTTCGTCACCGGATCGTCGACCGTCGAGCCGATCTCCATCCGCGTCGGCGAACTCGCCAGCGAACATGTCCGGCGGTGACCTCGCGGTCACCGTCGAAGGCCCCGGCACCGGCGACGGATTCGCCAAGTTCTGCGCCGGCGAGGGCGACGTCACCGGCGCCTCGCGGCCGATCAAGGACGAGGAAGCCCAGAGCTGTGCCGATGCCGGCATCGAGTACACCGAACTCGAAGTCGCCATCGACGGTCTCTCGGTGATCACCAACCCGACCAACGACGCGATCACCTGCCTCGACGTGCCCGGGCTGTACTCGCTGCTCGGCCCCGAGTCGGAAGGCACCGCAACGTGGGCCGACAACAACGAACTCGCCACCGAGGTCGGTGCCGTCCAGAACACGCCGTTCCCCGACGCCCCGCTCGACGATCTACGGCCCGGGTGAGGAGAGCGGCACCTACGACTCCTTCGTCGAGTTCGCGATCGCCGACCTCGCCGAGGAGCGGGGCCAGGCCGAAGAAGTGCGTGCCGACTACTCCTCGAGCGCCAACGACAACCTGATCGTCGAAGGCATCGAGTCCGCCGACACCTCGCTCGGCTGGGTGGGCTACGCCTACTACCAGGCCGAAGGTGAGCGTCTGAAGGGCGTCGAGGTCGACGCCGGCGACGGTTGTGTCGCACCGACGCGCCGAGACCATCGCCGACGGCACCTACCCGTTCTCGCGGAGCCTGTACATCTACGTCAACAACGCCAACGCCGAGGAGAACCCCGCCGTGGCGTCGTTCGTCGACCTGTACCTCTCCGAGGAGGGTCTCGCGAAGGTCACCGAGGCCGGCTACGTGAGCCTGCCCGACGACCGGCTCGAAGCCACCCGCGCCGCCTGGGGCGAGCTGAATCACCCGTCGTACCGGTGGTCGGCCGCCAGCACCGCTGGCGGCCGACCACCGGTGCTTCTACACTGCTGATCCGACCCGAGGGACTCCGCACGGATGCTGACCATTCAAGACCTGCAGGGCAACCGCAAGCAGGCGAACCGAGAACGCCTGATGCGCAAGCTGTTCGGGCTTGCGGCGATCCTGTCGATCGCCATCAGCCTGCTGATCCTGTACGTCCTGGTCGAGGGTGCGATCAACTTCATGGTCAGCATCGACTGGGACTGGTCGCTGTTCACCGACACCGGGTGGTTCCCGCGGCGTGAGCGCTTCGATCTCAAGACGATCATCACCGGGTCGATCATCATGGGGACGGTGGCGATGTTCGTCGCCGTGCCGTTCGGCCTCGGTACCGCGATCTACCTGTCGGAGTACGCGTCACGTCGCGTGCGTTCGATCGTCAAGCCGATCATCGAGGTGCTCGCCGGCATCCCATCGGTGATCGTCGGCTTCTTCGCCCTCAAGGTCATCGCGCCGGACTTCGTCGACCCGATCTTCAACCCGACGACGTCGCGCAACATGCTCGTGGCCGGCCTCGGCATCGGCATCCTGGTGATCCCGATCATGGCGTCGCTCAGTCGAGGATGCGCTTGAGCGCCGTACCCGGCTCGCTGCGAGAGGCGAGCTACGGCGTCGGCGCCAAGCGGGTCACGACGGTCACCAAGGTGGTCATTCCGGCCGCCGTGTCGGGACTGGTCGCCGCGTTCATCATCTCGGTGTCCCGAGCGATCGGCGAGACCATGGTCGCCACCATGGCGGGAGGGTTCGACGGATCCGGTCCCTATACGGGCTGGAACGTCCTCGACCCCGGTCTCACGATGACGGCGGCGATGACCAATGCCGCCGGTGGTACCGACGCCGTGAAGGCCGGCCCTGCGTTCGAGGTGCTCTTCTTCGTCGGGCTCCTGCTGTTCCTGATCACGCTCGGCCTCAACAGCATCGGCGCCGCCTTCGTGAACCGCGTGCGCCAGAAGTACTGATGGGACTGCTGACATGGCACTGATGACACCCGGCAAGGCCGGCCAGACCGCCGGCGAGATCACCGCCGCCCAGCTGACCACGTCGCAAGCGCGACGTGCGCCGGCATCGTGATGCTGGTCGCCCTGCTGTTCACCCTCATCTCGACACTGCTGATCCTCTTCGTCCTGATCGGGCGGGTGATCCGTGATGCGATGCCGGTCGTGACGGGCGAGGGCACTGCGCCTTCCTCACCAACACCATCGGCTCCAACCCGGCGACCACCGGCATCTGGCCGGGTCTCTACGGGTCGTTCTTCATCGGTGTCGGCGTCGTGGTCCTGACGATCCCCATCGGGGTCGGCGCGGCGATCTATCTCGAGGAGTATGCGAAGCCGAACTTCCTCACCAACTTCCTGCTCGTGAACATCCGCAACCTGGCCGGCGTGCCCGTCGGTCATCTACGGCGTGCTCGGCCTGATCATCTTCGTCGGCTGGCTCAAGCCCATCACCGGGCGGGTCCTCGGTGATCTCCGCGGCACTGACCATGGCGGTCCTCGTGCTCCCGATCGTGATCATCACCTCGATGGAAGCGATCCGATCGGTGCCCGAGGGTCTCCGCGACGCCGGCTTCGGCGTCGGTTCGTCACGCTGGGAGGTCACGCGGGACCACGTCCTGCCCTATGCAGCGCCCGGCATCCTCACCGGCGTCGTGCTGTCGCTGGCCCGGGCGCTCGGCGAGGCGGCGCCGCTGATCATGCTCGGCGCGGTCACCGGACTCCTGCCGCAGCCGAGCCTCGAGGGGCGCTTCACCGCGATCCCGATGCTGATCTACAACTGGTCGGGTCGACCCGACGTGCCCGGCGAGGAGATCGGCTGGACGAACGCCGCCGCAGCGGCCGGTCTCGTGCTGCTGTTCCTCGTGCTGACCTTCAACGCCCTCGCCATCTATCTGCGCAACCGGTTCGAGAAGACCCGAGTCGGTCAATGACCGACTCGATCAACCCCCCTGACCCGCAGCACCCACAGGAGTCGAACATGGAACCGACCACCACGAGCGAGCGAGACGACCGACGTGGACGCAGGTCCGGCGGAGTCCCTCACGACGCGCCCGGTCGCCGCGGACGGCAGCACGCGTCGATCTCGAGGCCGAGGTCGTGTTCGACATGAACGACGTCAGCGTGCTCTACGGCGACTTCCGGGCGGTCCGCGGCGCCACCATGAAGATCCGCAAGAACCAGATCACGGCGTTCATCGGCCCGTCGGGTTGCGGCAAGACGACCGTGCTGCGCTGCCTCAACCGGATGAACGACTTCATCTCGACCGCGAAGGTCGAGGGCTCGATCAACTACCACGGCGTCGATCTGTACGACCCCGCCGTCAATGCCACCGAGGTCCGGCGCCGCATCGGCATGGTGTTCCAGAAGCCGAACCCGTTCCCGAAGTCGATCTACGACAACGTCGCGTACGGCCCGCGGCTCGCCGGGATGCGCAAGCACGCCGAACTCGACGAGATCGTCGAGAAGTCGCTGCGCGGTGCGGCGCTGTGGGACGAGGTGAAGGACCGCCTCAAGTCGTCCGGCCTGAGCCTGTCGGGCGGCCAGCAGCAGCGGCTTGTGCATCGCCAGTGCGGTCGCCGTCGGGCCCGACGTGATCCTGATGGACGAGCCGTGTTCGGCGCTCGACCCGATCGCGACGGCTCGCATCGAGGATCTCATGCGGGAGATCAAGGCGCAGTACACGATCGTCATCGTCACCCACAACATGCAGCAGGCCGCACGCGTGAGCGACATGACCGCCTTCTACACGACCGAGGTGAACCCCGAGAGCGACCGTCGCACCGGTCTGCTCGTCGAGTACAACCCGACCGAGCAGATGTTCTCGCCGGCCCGACGACGAGCGGACCGAGCAGTACGTGACCGGACGGTTCGGCTGATGACCGAGCAACTCCGCTCCGAGTTCCATGTCCAGCTCTCCGACATCCAGATCGGGATCGCTCGCATGTCGGCGGGCGTCACCGAACTGATCCCGCGGGCGACCGAGATCCTGCTCGACGAAGGATCTCGAAGGCGCCGAGTACATGATCCTCGGCGACGAGGAGTACGACCAGCGGGCGCTGGACCTCGAGGAGCGGTGCTTCAGGTGATCGCGCTGCAGGCGCCGGTCGCGGGAGACCTCCGCGGTGTGGTGTCGGCGATCAAGATCATCGCCGACGTCGAACGGTCCGCCGACCTGTGCGTCAACATCTGCAAGGCCGCACGTCGGATCTACGGTCACGAACTCGATCCGCACCTACGCGGGCGTCATCCAGAAGATGGGCAACCAGGCCCAGGTGCTGTTCAAGGAGGCCACCGAGGCGTACCTCAACCTCGACGGCGTCCGCGCCGCGGCCCTGCACGACATGGACGCGTACCTCGACGACCTGCAGCGCCAGTTCATCCAGGTGATCTTCGAGAGCCACGCCGCCGGGAACATCGACCTGCAGGTCGCCGTCCAGCTCGCGGTCGTCGCCCGGTTCTACGAGCGCATCGGGGACCATGCGGTCAACGTCGGGGACCGGACCCGCTACATCGTCAACGGCTGGCTGCCCGACCGTCCGTACCCCGAGAGCGACAACGACCCGCCGACCGTGGTCGTCGGCGGCCCGAACCGACGACGGCTGATCCATGGTCGTTGCCGCGGCGGTCGGGCTCGTCGTCGTCGGCATCGTGGTCGGTGTGCTCGTCGAGCGTGTCGTGCGTTCGCGCCGCTCGACCGACGTCGACGACGGCCGGCGAAGCGCGCGCGCAGGACGCCGACGTGTCCGCGCTGTTGGTCAGCGCCGTCGATCACCTCGAGATCGGCGTCGTCGTGGCGTCGAGCGGATCGGCATCGTGTACCGGAACCTCGGCCGGCGTCGGCCTTCAGCGGCACCCTCATCGGTGTGCTCGTCGACGACCATCTGGCGTCGATCATCACCGAGGCCCAGGCCGGTCGACCGCGTCGGCCCGATCCGTCGAGTTGCAGGGACCACCGAAGACCTGGCTGGCGATCAGCTGCCGACCCGACTCCCGGGCGGTGGCGTGGTCGCCACGATCCAGGACGTCAGTGAGCGGGTCCGTACCGACTCGATGCGCACGGACTTCGTCACCAACATCTCCCACGAACTCAAGACCCCGGTCGGAGCGATCGCCGTGCTCGCCGAAGCGCTGATGGACGAGACCGAACCCGAGGTCGTCCACCGGCTCGCCGACCTGCTCGTGGAGGAATCGCATCGGGCCGTGCGGACGATCGACGACCTCCTCAAGCTGTCGCAGATCGAATCGGTTCGGCCCGGCGACACGCCGGTGAGTCTCACCTCGGTCGTGCAGTCCGCCATCGCTCGTGGCCGCGTCGTCGACGACGGGCGCGGGGTCGAGATCTCGACGTTCGATGCGCCCGACGACCGTGTGGATCCGCGGCGACGAGCGCCAGCTCCTGTCGGCGGTCGGCAACCTCGTCGAGAACGCGGTGAAGTACAGCCATGCCGGGTGACGTCGTGCAGGTGCGCACCCGGGTCGACGACACCGCGGTCGAGGTGATGGTCGCCGACCAGGGCATCGGGATTCCCAGCCGTGACCTCGACCGGGTGTTCGAACGCTTCTACCGAGTCGACAAGGCGCGCAGCCGGGAGACCGGTGGCACCGGGCTGGGGCTGTCCATCGTGCGCCACGTCGCCACCAACCACGGCGGTGAGGTCCTGGTGTCGTCGCAGGAAGGGGAGGGCTCGACGTTCGTGCTCCGGCTGCCCGCGACCCTCGTGCTTCGACGTCCGGGTGACGTACCGATGGATACCTTCGCGTCAACCGAGAATGAGGAGTCAACATCGTGAATGAGGGCGTCGTACTCGTCGTCGAGGACGAAGCGAGTTTCGTCGAGGCGCTGACCATCGGCCTGCGCCGAGAGGGGTTCGAGGTCGTCGTGGCCGTCGACGGCGCCGAAGCGCTCGAGATGTTCGACCGGGTGAACCCGGATCTGGTGTTGCTGGACGTGATGCTGCCGAAGATCAGCGGCGTCGACGTGTGTCGCCAGCTCCGCAAGCGCACCCAGGTCCCGATCATCATGGTCACCGCCAAGGGAGCGGAGATCGACACGGTCGTCGGCCTCGAGGTGGGCGCCGACGACTACGTCACCAAGCCGTACCGACTGCGCGAACTGGTCGCTCGCATGCGTGCCGTGCTGCGGCGCTCGGACACCGGCGGCGGTGTCGTCACGTTGACCCCGGGCATGGTCGAAGTCGGTGACGTTCGCCTCGATCCGGACGAGCACTGGGTGTCGGTCAACGGCGACGAACTGAACCTGCCGCTCAAGGAGTTCGAGCTGCTCCACCTCCTGCTCGCCAACGCGGGGCGGGTGCTGCCCCGCGAGACGCTGATCGATCGGGTGTGGGGCAACGACTACGTGGGTGACACCAAGACCCTCGACGTCCACGTCAAGCGCCTGCGTTCGAAGATCGAGCCCGATCCGGCGTTCCCGACGCGGATCATCACGATCCGCGGCCTCGGCTACAAGTACGAACGATCCTGAGCGTCACGCCCGACCTCGCCGACGCTCACTGGGAGCGACGCGTAAGCTCGGGTCGGTGGAACCGGAGCAGCACTCCCGGCGCCCACCAGCGTCGAAGTTCCGCCGCCTCGCGATCACCCACGCCCTGATGATGGGCGGCGACGCCGCGATGGTCGTCGCGCTCGCGGACTCGCTCTTCTTCGACATCGACCTCGGCGCGGCCCGTTCCCGGGTCCTGCTGTTCCTGGCGCTCGGCTTCGCGCCGTTCCTGATCGTGGCGCCGCTCATCGGCCCGGTGATCGATCGGGTTGCCGGCGGACGCCGGTTCGTGATCCAGCTCGTCGCCGTCGCTCGCGTCCTGCTCGACGCTGCTCATGGCGTCCTACCTCGATGCGCTCGCGCTGTTCCCGCTCGTCTTCGGATCACTGGTGTTGCAGAAGACCTATGCGGTGTCGAAGTCGGCGATCGTGCCGTCGACGGTGAGATCGGAGACCGAGCTCGTCGAGGCGAACTCGAAGCTCGGCCTGATCGCCGGACTGACCGGCGCCGTCGTGGTCCTCCCGGCGGCCGCCCTGCTCAAGCTCAGCGGTGCCCCTGCAACCCTGGTGTTCAGCGCACTGCTGTTCGCCGCATCGTTCATCGCGGCGACCCGACTCCCGTCGGAGGTGGTTGCTGCGGACGTGGCGGACGCCGAGGAGTCCCGCGAGCTCCACACCGGGAACATCGAACTCGCCGCGATTGCCATGACCGTGTTGCGGGCGATGGTCGGATTCACGTTCTTCCATCTCGCGTTCTGGCTCCGATCGCAGGACCAGGGAACGGCATGGTTCGCCGCGGTCGTCGGGCTGTCGGCGGTCGCGGCCATGGCCGGCAACGCGGTGGCCTCGAAGGTGCGGACGCGCGTGCGTGAGGAGACGATGTTGAGCGTCTCGCTCCTCGTGTGCGCCGTGGCGGGCCTGAGCGTTGCCGCGCTCGGCGGGCCGGTCGGAGCGATCGTGCTCGCCGGGGTCCTCAACCTGATGGCCGCGCTCGGCCGACTGAACTTCGAGAGCATCGTGCAGCGAGACGCACCGGGCGCGAACCGCGGCCGTGCGTTCGCCGTGTTCGAAACCCGGTTCCAGCTCGCGTGGGCGCTCGGAGCATTCCTCGCCGTGGCCATCCAGGTCTCGGGACCCGTCGGATTCCTGATCGTCGGCCTGGCAGCGACGGGAACCAGTGTCTACCTGGTGGGGAGACGATCGACGGATCGAACCCGTCCTGCTGGAACCGCGATCGAACCGGAGTCGAGCTACTCGCCGGTCACGCGGGCGAGCCACAGGCCGGGGGCCTCGATCTCGCTCGGGGTCGGCAGAGCATCGGGATCCGTGAACAACGGCGCCAAGCCGTGCTCCCCGGCCCGATCGACCACGCCCTGGACGAACGCCTTGCCACGGGAGGTCTGCTCGGCGCCGAGGCGGATCCCGAGCAACCGTTCCACGAAGATGTCGTCCGGCGACGTCTCCGCCCGCCGGCGACGCACGGCCTCCGCGATCTGCAGCGCGTTGCCGCCGATCGTGCGGACCGACACGGCATCCACGACCCAGTCGATCGCACCGATCGTGACGGCCACGGCCGCATCGAGTTCGGGTTCGAGCGCGATCTGCTCCGGCGAGCGAACGGCACCGAGCAGCACTTCGGGGTCGCCGAACGCCTGCTGCATCGCGGCCATCGGATCGCTCTGGTCCATGTCGAGCGACGTGAGCTTGTCGGTGATCGCAGAGGGGTCCGGTCGGAAGGCGCCGACGTGGCGCTGGACGAGCGATCGCAGATGCGTCGCGATGTGGTCGATCGAGAACAGGGTGAGACCGGCGAGTTCGTGGGCGAGGACCCACAGCCGCATCTCGTCGAGTTCGATCTCCCAGTCGGCGGCGAACGTGTCGATGGTGCTCGGCACGAGGACCAGTGCCGGCGTGGCCCGCGGGATCGGCAGGTCGTAGACCCCGAAGGCTCGTCGAGCGAGGTTGCCGACCATCGAGCCGACGCTCATGCCCATCATCGCGGGCGCCATCATCTTGCCCAGCCCGGCCATCATCTGGGCCATGGGATCCGACGCCATCTCCGCGGGGAGGTCCTCGCTCGATCCGAGCGACGTGGCGAGATCGGTGAACAACGGACGGTAGGCCTCGAGCGTCTGCTGGGCCCACTGCTCCGGGGTGGCCACGGACGGTTCGGTGGTCGGCACCTCCAACTGCATCACATCGGCGACATGCAGCCGGGCGATCGCCGCGAGCTCGCCGTACTTGATGCGAACCGCCGGGTCGACGTTGGCCGGGGTGGAGACACCGGTGCCCGCCAGCAACCCGCCGCCGCTGGCCGCGAGGACGGCGAACTGGCGCGCCGCATCCCAGTTCAGCGGGCCCTGTCCGGACAGGGCCCGGGACAGATCACCGAAAAGCGGGAGACCGGCGAACGGATCGACCGACTCGCCGTACTCGTCATCAGCAGCCATGGTCTGATGCTACGGGTTGGCGAACCTGGCGGCGCCTCGCGTCGCTATCGTTCGCCTGATGGACTCCTGCGCCGCGTTCGGTCCGACGTGATCGTCGTCCTCCACGGCGCCACCGGCGAGTTGGGAGGTCGGGTGCGTCGTCTCCTCGCCGATCGGTCCATCGACGTGGCGCTCGAGGCCCCCGAGGAGACGGCCGGACGTGGCGTGGTCGTGGTGGTCGACCTCGGCAGCAGTGACTACGACGCTCGGGCCGCTCGACGCGAGAGCGCCACGGAGTTCGCCGCCCAGACCCTGGCGATCGCTGATCGGTGCGGCGCGAGTCAGGTCGTCTTCGTGTCGTCGGCGCTGGTGTACGGAGCGTTGCCGAACAACCCGGTTCCACTGACCGAGGAGGCAACGCTGCGACCCGACGTCGAGTTCGTCTTCGCTCGGCAACTGGCGTCGGCGGAGGAACTCGTCGAACAGTGGCGGGTGAGCGGGGCAGGGGAGAGCGAGTTGCGTGTTGCGGCCCGCGGTCTCACTTGCCGGTGGCGGCAACTCGAGGCTCGCCGCAGCGCTCGTGTCCGGACTGGGCCGACGACTCGCCGAGGCGGACCCACCGTCGCAGTTCCTGCATCTCGACGACCTGGCCGCGGCGGTCGTGCTGGCGGTGACGGAGCGTCTCGACGGTGTCTACAACGTGGCCCCCGACGGCTGGGTCGCCGGTGAGCGGGTGCGGGCACTGTCGGGTGAGCGACCGCGCCTGCCCCTACCGGAACGTCTCGGTGAGGTGCTGGCCGGTCTGAGGTGGCGCTTCCAGCGCGGCCCGATCCCGCCCGGCCTGCGCTCGTACACCCGCGAGCCGTGGGTGGTGTCCAACGGTCGCCTGCGTGCGGTCGGCTGGACCCCGACCGTCACCAACGAGCAGACCTATGTCGAGAGCACCGAGGCGCCGTGGTGGACCATGGTCTCGCCGAAGCGACGTCAGGAACTGGCACTCGGCGCCGGCGTTGCGGGCTCGTTGGTCGTCGCGGCGATCGTGGCGATGGTGATCCGTCGTCGGTTCAGTCGCCGACGATCGTGACGACGCGCCCGTCGAGGATGCGGGCGACCAGCGCTCCATCGGCATCGAACACCACCGAACCGTTCGGCGCCTCGAGAAAGCCGACCTGACCCCACGGGAGCTCGTAGGTCACCTCGTCGGTGCGCACCAACACCAGGTCGTCGGCTCGCGGGAGGCGAGCGGCGATGGCGGTGCCGTCGAGGGTCAGCGGTGGGGCCGACGCGATGGCATGCGGCATCGAGGCGAACGAGGTCAACAGTGCCCCGATCGGGATGCGTGACCCGGAGAAGCCGGCCGTCGACGCCGTTGCCGTTCGCGGCTGGGCGATCAGCTCGGTCGAGACGGTCGCCGGAACCGTCGTTGCGTTCAATGCCACCGGCGACGAGGAGGTTCTGGGGGTCATCGCCACGACCATGCCGATCACGGCCATGACAGCGAGTGCTCCGAAGGTCAACGCGGCCAGGTGATGGTGGGGTCCGGCATCGACGTCGGCGCGGGTCGGCCCGAGTTCGGACGGGTGGCGCCACGTTCGCTCATGAGGAGGCAACGGCCCGGGTTCCACGAATGCGAGATCGTACAACCCCATTCGATGAGCGTGGCCGCGGGACGAGAGCGCATGGGTACGCTGCCACTGTGCAGGCCCCTCCCGACTCCGACGAGTGGTTCGCCGTGACCGAGGCGCCGTTGCCCATCAGCGCTGCCTACGAGTGGGCGGTGATCCCGCGATGCGGTGCGGTCGTGCTGTTCAGCGGAACGATTCGTGATCACGCCGAGGGCCGCGACGGCGTCGAGTACCTGACCTACGAGGCCTACGAGGATCAGGTCGTGCCCCGCTTTCGCGAGATCGGCGCCGAGCTCCGTCGCCGGTGGCCGGACACCGGTCGGGTCGCGCTGTTGCATCGGGTCGGTCGACTCGAGATCGGCGAGTCATCCGTCGTGGCCGTGGTGTCGGCGCCGCATCGAGCCCAGGCGTTCGAGGCGGGCCGGTATGCGATCGACGCACTCAAGGAGTCGGCTCCGATCTGGAAGCACGAGGTCTGGGCCGACGGCGCGGACTGGGGAACCGGCGCCAACGAGGTTCGTCCCGCTGAATCGGTCGGCCGTCCTGCGTCGGACGCCCGTTCTGCGTCGGACGCCCGTTCTGCGTCGGACACGGGGTGAACCCGTGACCTTCTGGGTGATCGGGGTGATCGCCGTCGTCGCGATCGTTTCGGTGACGGTGGCCGCTCGATCCGGCCGCAATCGTCATCAGCCGGACAACATCGATTCCTTCCGTCGGCAGATCGACGCACTGTCACCCGAAGCGCGTCGACAGACGTCGGAGCGGATGAAACCGTCCGACACCCGCTCCACCGACGATGATGGTGCCTGATGAAGGTTGTGACGACGCGAGACCCGAGGACCCTGCCCCGTGGCACGTGACCTCGCCATCGACCTCGGGACGGCGAACACGCTCGTCTACATGAAGGGCCGCGGCATCGTGTTGAACGAGCCGTCGGTGATCGCACTGAACCGCCAGACCGGGGAGGTGCTGGCGACCGGTCGTGAGGCGTGGCAGATGATCGGCCGGACGCCCGGCTACATCGTCGCCGTCCGCCCCCTTCGCGGTGGAGCGATCACGGACTTCGAGATCACCGAGCGGATGATCCGGTTGCTGCTGCAGCGTGTCGGCGTGAGCCGCTTCACGCGTCCGAAGGTGGTCATCTGCGTGCCGTCGGCGATCACCGAGGTGGAACGTCGAGCCGTCACCGATGCCGCCCGCCGGGCAGGCGCCGCCGATGCGAACCTGATCGAGCAGCCGATGGCGGCGGCGATCGGCGCCGACCTTCCGATCGACGAGCCGGTCGGCAACATGGTCATCGACATCGGCGGCGGTACGAGCGAGACGGCGGTGATCAGTCTCGGTGGCATCGTGGCCCTCGAAGCGGTGCGGGTCGGATCGTTCGACATCGACGCCGCGATCCAGAACTACGTGCGGCGCGAGCACGGCATCGCCATCGGGGAGCGGACCGCGGAGGAGATCAAGGTCGCCATCGGCTCGGCCGACCCCACACCGGACGAGAACCAGGCCGAGGTCCGTGGCCGCGACCTGATGACCGGGCTTCCCAAGACCGTGATCCTGACGCCCGAAGAGGTGCGCTACGCCATCGAGGACGTCGTGTCGTCGATCGTCGCCTCGGTCATCCGCTGCCTCTCCAAGGCGCCGCCCGAGCTGTCGCAGGATTTCCTCGTGCGCGGCATGTATCTGGTCGGCGGTGGGGGATTGCTCCGCGGACTCGCCGAACGCATCGAACGTGAGACCGAGGTCCCCGTGAAGATGTCGAACGTGCCGCTCGAAGCGGTGGTGCTCGGCGCCGGACATGTGATCGAGCACTACGAGGCGCTCAAAGGCATGTTCATGGGTGCGCGGCGCTAGCCGAACCCTCCTGGCCAGCGACACCCGGACCTTCGGCGCTCACCCCGCGCTGGAGCCGACCATCTCCGCGACGTGCTCGGCGATCGGCCACGCCCGGTCGGTGGTGTTCGACAGCACGCTGTACGTCGTGCCGTCGACGAAGCGTGTCGAGCGAAACGACGCGCCGGTGTCCATGCCCTCCATCGTCATCGCTCCATGTGGCTGGTCGAGCCACATGCCCATGCCGTACCGGGCGTGCGCAACCGGCGGCGTGGCCATCGTCGACAGCACGTCGTCGCCGAGGCGGCCCTCGATCAGACGCAGTCCAGAGGCGATGCACGTCCCCGACGGTCGTGAAGACGCCCCCGTCACCGAATCCGATCACCGGCAGGTGGAGCACGTTCGTGCGCAGGCCGTCGGCGAAGAGGTATCCGATGGCGGCGTCGCCGGGGAGTGAGTCCATGCGGAGGAACTCGGTGTCGCATCATGCCGGCGGGACCGGTGACGCGTTCGGCGATGACCTCCGCATACGGCATGTCGGTCGCCCGTTCCAGCAGGACTGCCAGGACCACGTAGCCACTGTTGCAGTACGAGAACTGGGTGCCGGGCACGAAGTTCTGCTGGTAGCCGTCGAGTGCAGCCAGGTAGCCGTCCGAACCGTCCAGCGTGTGCAGGGGAACGCGCATCGAGTAGCCGAGCTTGTCGGCGTTGGTGTCTTGATCGAAGTAGTCGCCGATGCCGGACCGGTGGTTCAAGAGCATCCGAAGCGTCACCCGATCATCGACGAGCGGCAACTCGTCGCCGAGCATCCCCCGAACGGGAGCATCGAGGTCGAGGAGTCCATCGGCAACCACGGACAACACCCCGACTGCGGTCAGGGTCTTGGCGCCGCTGGCGACCCCGAAGCGGTGCTCGGCGGTGTTCACGACTCCGTGCGCTCGATCGGCGAGGCCGTAGGCGCGCGTCCGCAGCTCACCATCGCGCTCGATCCCGACCACCCCACTGAACTGGTGCTCTACCGCCAGCCGATCGAGATCCGTGTCCACCCAGGCATCCTGCCAGACGTGTCTGCCCCCGGCGACCGATGCCGCAGATCGGCGGTTCCATCCCGGCCGTCGCGGTTCGGTGAAACCCGGTCGTGCGCTGGTGCGACCGTTCGCTAGTCTGCCGGTGTCCGTCGATCGAGAGGAGGGTGTTGACATGACTGCCTGTGTGCTCACCCATCCCGGTCGCGTCGTCACGTGACCGTTCGCATGCTCACCTTCATCCCGGTCAGCCCGACTGCAACGTCTGGAGGTGCTGAGTGCCGACCGGTTGTCATCGACCGTTTGACGATCTCCGCACGAGGTGCACCCCATGAACACTCCCTTCGAGGGACTCGATCGACCCGACTGGGTCGTCGACGAGCCGTACCACGACGTCGATCACGGCGTCGTCAAGAGCGGGAAGGAGGCCCAGGTCAACCTCGTCGAACGCATCGGCGACGACGGCCGTTCCTGCCTCATCGCCCGCAAGCGTTACCTGCCCCGCCACGTCACCCAGAAAGGACAGCTCGAGGCGATGGGCGTCCAGCGATCCTCCGCGTTCCGCAACGACGTGCAGTACCGCGAGGGTCGCCAGTTCCGCAAGTCACGCGACCGCCGAGCGATCGAGCGCATGTCGACCTACGGCAAGAGGCTGCTCCAGGACCGTTGGACCGGCACCGAGCACGAGGTCATGCTGCGCCTGTGGCGCAGCGGCATGTCGGTGCCGTACCCGATCGGGTACGCCGACGACGTGTTCGATCTCGAGTACGTCGGGAGCTGGGAGATGGCCGCGCCGCAGCTGTCTGCAGCCCGCTTGGATCGTGCGCAGATGGCGGATGCGTTCGAGCAACTCGTCGCCGGCCTGCGATGTCTGACGGCGACGGGGATCGCCCACGGCGATCTGTCCGCCTACAACCTGCTGTGGTGGGACGATCGTCTGTGGTTCATCGACTTCCCGCAGTCGGTCGACATCGCCGCCAACCTGCAGGGGATCGACTTCCTGCATCGCGACGTCCTCAACGTGTGCACGTGGTTCCAACGCCACGGCTACGCCGTCGACCCCGAAGAGGTGTTCGCCGACCTGCTCAGCTTTCTGTGATCCGCTCCGTGACTCCGCTCCGTGGCTCGGGACTCTGTGGCTCAGGCGGGGACGATGCGGGCCACGGTGCCGGCGTTGGAGACGGCGTAGAGCTCGCGGTCCGGGCCTTCGGCGATCGCTGCCAGCCCGCCGAGCTCGGCGATCTGGACCGTGCGCGGGGTCGCTGCCGGCGCGGTCGGATCGAGCGCCCAGATCTGGCCGGTGCAGTAGTCGCCGAAGACGTACCACCCCGCAAGGTCGGGAACCGTCGTGCCCCGAGCGACGGCCCCGCCGCTCACCGAGCAGCGACCATCGGAATGGTCGTAGACGAAGATCGGAGCAACCGCGCCGTCGGCGGATTGGTCCTGGTTGAAGCGTTCGTAGCCTTCGACCGCACTCCAGCCGTAGTTGACTCCCTTGGCGGCATCGAGGCGATTCGTCGCCGTCGAGTGGTTGATCTCCTCGAAGTCCCCCTGGCCGACGTCGGCGATCCAGAGATCGCCCGTGGGCTGATCGAACGAGAATCGCCACGGATTGCGCAGGCCGTACGACCAGATGGTCGGATCTGCGCCGGCGGTACCGACGAACGGGTTGTCGGGCGGTACCGAGAACGGCTGATCGCCGGCGGCGATCGGGTCGATGCGCAGGATCTTGCCGAGTCGCGACCCGAGGTCCAGCGCGAGGCGCTGGGGGTCCCCGCCGGAGCCTCCGTCGCCGAGGCCGATGTACAGGAGCTGATCGGGTCCGAATGCGAGCTTGCCGCCGTTGTGGTTCGAGTACGGCTGGTCGACCGTCGAGAACTTCTCGGAACGAGGCCGGATCGAACTGTCCGGTCGACGGATCGACCGAGAACTCGGCGACGACGGTGTCACCGGAGCCGTCGATGTAGTTGACGTAGGCGAGATCGGCCGTCGGATGGAAGGCGAGACCGAGCAGCCCCTGCTCGCCGTCGGCGTCCGTGCGGTCGGTGATGTCGAGCACCACCTCGGAGCCCTCGTCGGTCACGGCGACGACCCGGCCGGGTTGCTCGACGACGTAGATCTGCGTGTCACCGGGACGGTGGGTCACATCGACGGGTTGGTCGAACGTACCGATGTCGAGCAGCGACACGACCGGTTCCACCAGCGGCGCGGGAACGGTCGTCGACGTCGGCGTCGTGGTGTCGTCGCTGGCCGGCGGTCGGGTCGTCGGTTCGGTCGGTGGTTCCGTCGTCTCGACCGTTGTGGACGGCACGGACTCGGCGGCGGTCGGCGGTGGCCCGGACCCGAACGAATCGTCGGGTCCACCATCGGACCCGCAGGCGCTCGTCGCAACGAGACAGCCCACGATGATCCCGATCGTGAGATGGCGGGCGGATCGGCTCGATCGCATACCCCCTCTCTATCCCATCGCGACCGTCGTGCGCTCGCGGGGCCCGTACGTCGCGAGCGGAGGTGGCATTCTCGGCGGCGACGGTCCCGCGTTCCGGGACTCACGACGCCGAGAACCTTGGTGGTGGGCGCGATCCGACGTGCCACCGTCGCACTATCCGGTGATTCGGGCGAGGCCTTCCTGCACGACGCTCACGACGAGGCGGCCGTCGCGGGTGAACAGCGAACCCTGTGCCATCCCGCGGGCGGCGCCGGTGGACACCGCCGACTGGTCGTAGAGCAGCCAGTCGTCGGCGCGGAACGGGCGGTGGAACCACATCGCGTGGTCGACGCTGGCCATCTGCATGCCGGGTGTGTCCCATCCCAGCCCGAACGGGAGAATCGTGGTGTCGAGCAGCGTCATGTCGCTCGCATAGGTGACGACGCACGCATGCAGCACCGGATCGTCGGGCAGCGTCCCGTCGGCCCGGAGCCACACCTGCTGCTTGGTCGCCGGTTGGCCCTTCCGACTGATCGGGTCGCCGCTGACGTAGCGCAGGTCGATCGGACGTGGGCGGTCGTACCAGTCGCCGATCTGTTCGGCGTACGGCGCCATGCGGGTCCGGAAGTCCGGGAGCTGCTCGGGATCGCCCACATCCTCGGGCATCGTGAGCTGATGGTCCGGGCCCGGCTCCAGGTCGTGGAAGCTCGCCTGCAGGTTGAAGATCGCCCGGCCGTGCTGGATCGCCACGACCCGGCGAGTCGAGAAGCTGCGGCCGTCGCGGATCCGGTCGACCTCGTACAGAATCGGCACGGTGGGGTCCCCGGGGCGCAGGAAGTACGCATGCAGCGAGTGCACCAGCCGGTTCCGCTCGTCGATGGTCCGGGCCGCCGCGACGAGCGCCTGGCCGGCGACCTGGCCGCCGAACACCCGCTGGCGGTTCTCGTCGGGGGAGTTGCCACGGAAGATGTTCACCTCGATCGCCTCCAGGTCGAGCAGCGCGACGAGGTCGTCGAGTGCCTGCTGGTTCTCGGGCGCGGATGCGGCGGGGTCGGTCGGTGTGCGCTCGATCTCAGCTTCCATGGCAGCCGTCATGTTGTCACGTCCTACAGTCGCGGCATGACCTTGCTCGATCTGTCAGCCGACGAAGTTCTCAACACGACCCGCGCCGTACGCAAGCGCCTCGACTTCTCCCGACCGGTGGAGGACGACGTGATCCGCGAGTGCGTCGCGACCGCCATGCAGGCGCCGTCGGGGTCGAACCTGCTGACCATGCAGTTCGTCGTGGTCAAGGATCCCGACAAGCGCGCGGCGATCGGCGAGATCTACCGGAAGGGATTCGACATCTACCGGACGCTGCCGATGTACGCCGGCGCCATCGTGAAGGACACCGACGCCGAGCAGGCCCAGCAGCACCGGGTGACCGATTCGGCCGAGTACCTCGCCGAGCACATGGGTGACGCACCGGTACTCGTCATCGGGTGCACGCTCGGGCGTCTCGACGGCGCCCCGGCGATGATGGCAGCCTCCGTCATGGGCAACATCCTGCCCGGCATGTGGAGTTTCATGCTCGCAGCGCGCGCCCGTGGGCTCGGCACGGCGTGGACGACCATTGCGCTGATGATGGAGAAGGAGGTCGCCGACGTGGTCGGGATTCCCTTCGACGAGATCCAGCAGGCGTGTCTCACCCCGCTCGCGTACACGATCGGCACCGACTTCAAGCGGGCGATGCGCCCCGACCCCGACACGATCATCCACTGGGACACCTGGTGACGCCCGAGCGTCGACGATCTGGCGCTCGCCACGAAAGGATTCATGCCCCCCGACGAGGGCGACGCCCTCTGGGACGCCGCGGTGGACGCCGGTCGGGCGGTGCCGGGCGCGCCGATGCTCGAGGTCGGCTCGTACTGCGGGCGATCGACGATCTGGCTCGGTGACGCCGCGGAATCCGCCGGGGTGGTGCTGTTCGCCGTCGACCACCATCGCGGGTCCGAGGAGAACCAGGCCGGCTGGGAGCACCACGACCCTGACGTCGTCGATCCGCGCACCGGCAAGATGGACACGCTGCCGTTCTTCCGCGATGCGATCCATGACGCCGGGCTCGAGGACTCCGTCGTGGCGGTGGTCGGGAAGTCACCGCTGGTCGCCGTCGACGTGGACGACACCGCTGTCGTTGCTGTTCATCGACGGTGGCCACGGCGCCGAACCGGCCCGCCTCGACTACGAGGGCTGGACGCCGCACGTCGCAGTCGGCGGCACGCTCGCGATCCACGACGTCTTCCCCGACCCGGCCGACGGTGGTCGACCGCCGTACGAGCAGATCTTCCGTCCGGCCATGGAATCCGGCCGGTTCCAGCTCGTGTCGGCGACCGGGTCGCTACGCGTGCTGCGTCGTGTCGATTGACGCGTCGATCGACGGGGGCGTCGCCGCCCACGTACCCCACTGACGCACGACGACGAAACGTTGCCGGTCGACGTAGAGCAGGAGCCCGGCACCGAACGCGATGATCGCCGCCGCTGTGATCCCGAGCGTCCCGGTCGACCCGGCGGCGTACAGCGCCCCGCCGAGGAGCGGGCCGAAGACCCGACCGAACGCCATGACGGCCTGGGCGTCGCCGGCGCGTTCCTCGGGGAAGTTCGATCGAGCGGCGAGCAGCGTGAACGCCGCCGGGATGCCCATGAAGAACACGAACCCCCACCCGACCATCGCGATCCCGAACACCCAACCGCTGCGCGACAGCGCGATCGCGAGGGCGCAGACCGCTGTCATGAGGAACCAGAGACCGGCCGGGCCCCGTCGCCCGGTCCAGCGTGCCGACGGAATCGCAGCGAGCGCGTTGGCGCTGAACAGCAACGACACCGCGAGCGGCGTGAGCCCGTCGAGTTCCTCGCCGATCGCTGCTGCATAGACGAACACCGATGAACCGCCGAGCGTGAGCAGGCCGAGCGCCACGAGGATCACCCGCGCGGCCCGGGTCGCCCGATGTCGTGTGCGGTGGGGTCGGAGGTGATCCACCCGGGGCACCTGGTTCGTGAACACGAGGGGGATGGCGCTGACGACCGCCAGGAGGACGAACAGCCATCGCAACCCCGCCGTCTCGAGGACGATGGCGATGAGCGGCGACACGATCACGCCGACGAGCGGACCGACGACGGCGACGTCACCGGTCTTCGAGGGATCACCGAACGCCGCCTGCCAGGCGATCCAGGCGGCGAGGCCGAGCGACAGCCCGCTGACGAACCGGAGCGCGACGAGGATCTCGAAGGTCGGGGCGGCCGCCGATCCGAGGCTGGCGATGACGCCGAGCAGCGTGCCGACGAGGAACACGCGACGCACCGGGTGCAGGAAACGCCCGCCGATCCACGAGGCGACGACGAACCCGGCGAGCTGCGCCGTGGAGATCCACCCTGCGGTGCCGACCGCGACGTCGTACTCCTGCGCGACTGCCGACAGTGCGAACGGGGTGGCCGTGAACACGGCCGTGCTCGTTGCGATCGCGGCGAGCAGTGCTGCGGGCACCGCCGGCTTTGCGGCTGCGAGCAGCCGGAGGGGAACCTGGATCGACACCGACGGACTCAGTTGCCGAACTCGGCGCGCAGTTCGTCGCGGGCGGCCACGATGACCTCGCGCACCTGCTCGCTGAGCGCGGAGACGTCGTCCATGGTGAGACCCTCGGTGCTGATCGGTTCGAGCACCCGGACCTCGGCCTCGGCGTATCCGAGTCGCCAGTCGTGTTTGCGCAGGGCGTCGCGCGTGCCGTACACCGCGAGCGGCAGGACCGGAACCTGTGCCTCGATGGCGAGCCGGAAGGCGCCGGTCTTGAACGGCCGCAGCTCGCCGGTCTTCGAGCGCGTGCCCTCCGGGAAGATCATCACGGACACCTTCGTGGCCAGCCGCTCGCGCGAGGCCTCGAGCGCCTTGGCCGTCGAGGCGGCGTCGCCGCGTTCGAGCGGGATGTCGCGTGCGAGCCGCATCATCCAGCCGACGAGGGGGATGCGCAGGATCTCGATCTTCGACATCCACTTCATCTCCGTCGGCAGGTGCGAGATCAGCAGGATGTCGACGAAGCTCTCGTGATTCGACACGACCACGTAGGGACGGCGCATGTCGTCGGGCAACGTGCCCGATGTGCGGAACTTCCACAGCGGCGTCACCCGCTCGTGGACGACGGTGAGCTTGCGGAACAGGTAGCCAGCCGAATAGGCGCCCTTGTCGAACGGCATCGTGACGAGGCGGACGATCGCCACCATCGGGGTCCAGATGAGGATGATCACACCGAGCGCGAACCAGCTCCAGATCGAGAAGATGGTCCGGGCAAGGGTCGATTTCACGACTCGGAACGTAACAGCCGGGTGACGGGCCATCACGCTGCGCGGTCAATTTCTCAAGTCTTGGTCGAACCTTGCCGATTCATGCCATGTCACCGGGTCCGTCGCCGTGAGGCGTTGCCCACCGTCCAGACAGGCAGGTTCCGCTATGACCGATCAGACGACCACGACACCCGAGTCACTTCCTCCGCTGGATGTGGATCTCGCCGCGCAGTTCCGCATGGCGCCGCTGCCGCCCCCGCCGCCCTTCCTCGCCGCCGAACCCGGCAGTTGCTGCTCCGGCGTTCCCGGGCGCTGATGACCCGACCAACGTCAGCATCACCGATCTCGCCCTGGCGGCCGCTGCTGCCGATCTCGCGATGACGGCGCCGGTTGCCCCGCTCCCCGGCACCGCTCCGACCCCGACCGTCGTGGCGATGCCCCCGAGCCCTGCTCCGATGGCGCCCGTGGCGGAGATGCCCCCGCCGCGTCCGACGCCGGCCCCGACCGCCGCTGCTGCCGCACTCACGTCACCGGTCGTCGAGCCGGCCGCCGAGCCGGCCGTCGAGTCAGCCGCCGTGCCGGTCGCTCAGCCGGCTCGCCCCCACACCGCCGACCGTCACCGAGACCGACCCGGAGTCGAGCGGGCCGGAACGCTCCCGTCGGCCGCTGCTCATCGTGCTGGCCGCAGTGGTCGCGCTGGCAGGGATCGTCGGTGTCCTCACGCTCGTCATGGGCGGCGACGACGACGGATCGGTCGCCCTCGTGCCCGAAGCGACGCTGGCACCGGTCGCCACCGCCGCGCCCACGACCGCACCGGTCGCCACCGTTCCGGCGACGACGGCTGCGCCGACGACCACCGCGGCGCCCGCGACCACCGCAGCGCCGACGACGACGGCGGCGCTCGTCGCGGTGCCGAGCTACCCGACGCTGCCGGATGGATCACCCGAGCCGATCGTCGCCGTGTACGACGGCCCCAGCATCAACGTGGTGGGTTGGGTGCCGAGCCAGGAGAAGTTCGACCAGCTCAAGGTGCTGGCGCTGGCCAACAGCACCGATCCGACCGCCACCGTGAACGCGACGGTGCAGATCGACCCCGCCGTTCCGTCGAGCATCGGCGTTCGCGTGATCGAGATGAACTCTCCCCGCTTCAACGCGGGCAGTTCGCGACATCACCTTCGAGCACGGCGCCCAGCTCGACCGGGTGGCCAACGTCCTCAACGCGCTCCCGAACGTGACGGTCACCGTCGTCGGTCATGCCGACCAGGTCGGTGACGAGGCCGCGAACTATGCCCTCTCGGAGGCCCGGGCCGTGTCGGTCGTGCGCTACCTCGTCAGCAAGGGCGTCGACCCCTCCCGGCTCGCAGCTCGAGCCGTTGGTGAGCAGGACCTGCTCTCCGACGATGCGTCCGACGCATCGCTGGCGCTGAACCGTCGCACCGAGTTCATCTTCTACGGCCTGCTCGCCGACTGAGCCCAGCGCCACGAGCCGAAAAATGTCTGGTTCGTCGCGCTCAGCGCGACGAACCAGACATATTGCGGAGGTGTGCGGGGTCAGAAGGGAACGAAGACGTCGCTCGCGGGCGTCGCGCGGGTGATCGCGTCGACGGCGAGGACCACCGCAGCCGCGGTGTACGACGTGTGCTCGTCGAAGGGGAAGAGCACCGGTTCGGGGTACACGATGCCGGTCCAGTACGAACCATCGTCGCGGCGATGCGTGCGGCTCCACGCCAACAGATCGGTGGCCGTCGCCGTGTCGCCCATCGCCGCGTAGGCGAGTGCGCACTCAGCGGTCTCCGATGCGGTCACCCATGGTTCGTCGCTGACGCAACGGATGCCGAGGCCCTCCATCGCGAAGGTGTCCCACCCGTCGGCCATGCGGACCTTGGCCGCCTCGCCGGTGAGGACGCCGGTGAGGACCGGGTAGTACCAGTCCATCGCCCAGCGGGTCTTCGGCTCGAACGACTCGGGGGAGTCGCGAACGACCGCGGCCATCACGTCGGCGGCCTCGATCCAGCCGGGCCGTGACTCGCCGACGCTCTCGCCGAGTCGCGCCCCGCACCGCAGCGCGTGCTGGATGCTGGAGGTCCCGGTGATCAGCGCGTAGTCCCACGGACGGTCGTCGGGCTCGATCGCCCAGAGCGGCACGCCGTCGGGCCGACGCAACGACAGGACGAACTCGAGCGCCCGCTCGACGGTCGGCCACATGTTCTCGGCGAACCCACGGTCCCAGGTGTTGCGCAGGTGATGGCACACCCCGGTGGCGATGTAGGCGCAGACGTTGGTGTCGAGTTTGGTGTCCTCGACCGACCCGTCGTTCGCGTAGTACGCATGCCACGCCCCGTCGGGGCGCTGCGTGTCGACGAGCCACTCGTAGGCCCGCTCGGCGTGCCGGTGGAAGCCGGCGACATCGAGCGCCATCGCGGTCTCGACGTGGTTCCACGGGTCGCAGTGGCCGCCGGGGAACCACGGGATCATGCCGGTCTCCAGTTGCAGCGATGCCAGATGCTCGCCGGTGGCGCACAACTCGTCGGCGCTGAGCACGCCCGGGAGATCCGGCAGGTGGCTCATCGGACCGGCTCCGCCGCCTTCACGCCGTAGAAGACGATGCTCTTGCCCATCACGGGAGACAGGACGCGGTCGGCGACCTTCGTCGACGTCGGCTGCTGCACGATGTCCCACTCGAGGAACTGGCGGTACTTCGTCACCGCCGGATGGTCGTCGTTGCGGGGGCCGACGGCGCACTTCAGCCACCAGTACGGCGAGTGCAGCGCGTGCGCCCGGTGGGTGCCCCGCAGGTCGAGGCCCGCAGTTCGCAGCTTCGCGCTCAGCTCGGTCGAGCTGTAGATGCGGACGTGTCCACCGTCGCTCTTCGGGGCGTGGTACTCGTCGGACAGCATCCAGTTGATCTTCTCGGGGAGCCACGCGGGGACCGTGGCCGCGAAGTGGCCGCCGGGCTTGAGTACCCGGACCATCTCGGCGATGGCGGCGACGTCGTCCTGGATGTGTTCGAGCACCTCGGAGGTGATGACGACGTCGAAGGAGTCGTCGGCGAACGGCAGCTTCGTCGCGTCGCCGCGGAGCACACCCTTGAATCGTTCGATGTCGATCTCGCCGGCGGCGACCATCGCACCGAGGGTCGCCCGGGTCTGGACGACCTCGTCCTCCGCGTAGTCGAGCGCAACGACGTCGGCGCCGCGACGGGCACACTCGAAGATGTGTCGGCCGAACCCGGCACCGACGTCGAGCACGCGATCACCCGGCACGAGGCCGAGCTGGTCGAAGCGGATCGTCAACACGTCAGAGGCGTCCGTTCGCTCGGAGCTTGGCCACGTTCTGAGGCATCGCCAGCACCTCGCGGTACTGCTCGACGGTCATCTCGGCGCACTTCGTCCAGGTCCAGCGATCGAGCACCCGCTGGCGTCCGGCGGCACCGACACGGGCGCGGAGCTCGGCGTCGTCCAGTCCACGGGTGATCGCCGCTGCGAGTGAGTCGACGTCACCCGCCCTGCAGCCGAGCACGGTCTCGCCGTCGGCGCCGGTGACCTCCGGGAGTGCGCCACCATCGGTCGCGACGAGCGGTGTGCCCGAGCACATCGCCTCGATGGCGGGCAGGCTGAACCCTTCGTAGAGGCTCGGCACGACGGCCATCTCCGCTTCGGCGTACAACTCGACGATGCGTTCGTCGCTCACGCCCGACACGAACTCGATGTGCGGGGCGAGACCGTAGGAGTCGATGAGGTCCATCGAATGACCGGGGCGAGGCTTGCCGATGATCGTCAGGGTCACGTCGCGCTCGGTCCGCAGCTTGGCCATGGCCTCGAGCAGGTACGACAGACCCTTGAGCGCGACATCGGCGGAGGCCGTGGTGATCAGACGCCCGGGGCGGCGCTCGACGTGGGGGAGCGGCTTGAAGAGATCGGGGTCCACGCCGACGGGGACCAGCCGCATCCGGTCGACGCTCACTCCCATGTCGGTGTGGATGTCGTCGATCGAGTTCTGGCTCACGACGACGATGCGGGGCATCTTCGAAGCGACCTTGCCCTGCATCTTCACGAACGAGTACCAGCGACCCACCGAGTACCGCTTCATGCGGCTCTTCGCGTGGCTCATCTCGAGTTCGCGGTCCTTCGTGATCGGGTGGTGCAGCGTCACGATCGTGGGGATGACCTCCTCGATCTTCAAGATGCCGTAGCCGAGGCACTGGTTGTCGTGGACCAGGTCGAACTCCCGGGCGCGGGGCTTCAGTTCGCGGGCGGCGCGGGCGCTGAAGGCGAGGGGCTCGGGGAACACGCCGGTGACGAACTGCGCCATCTCCAACGCGTCCTCACGGGTCTTCAGCTCCCAGAAGCCGGGGAACCGACCGGGGAAGTAGTCGTTGAACGTGTCGAGGCTCGGCAGCTTGGTCAGCGTGATGCGTTCGTCGAGGATCGGGTAGGGCTGGCCGCCGAACACCTCGACCGTGTGTCCGAGGTCGGCCAGGGCCTTGGTGAGGTGCCGCGTGTACACGCCCTGCCCACCCACATGGGGCTTTCCGCGGTACGTGAGGTACGCGATCTTGAGTGGCGCATCAGGATCGAGTCCGGCCGTCGACATTCGAGCGAGGCTATCGGCGCTCCGTTACCACCGGGTAACGGGCACCGACCGGGTACCGCCGGTCACCGGGAGCCGGGTCACCAGGAGATGGTCATCTCGCGGCGCAGCGGGGTGTCCGGGTCGACGATGTGGCCAGCGAACTCGTGGCCCGCGAGATTGAAGGCGTCGGGAGGACCGGACTGCGGCTCGACGCACGTGGCGTGGGCCGGCTGGTCGTAGACGACCCAGTGGTCGCAGTCGGACTCCACTCGAACCGCTGGCGCCACGGGACGGTCGTAGTGCAGGGTGACGGCGTCGGTGTTGCAGAAGCAGTCGTCCCAGGGTGGTGGTGGCGGATCGACCAGCCGGCCCGTCGGAATGCCCCATTCGTCGCGTTCGTACATGGCGGTGGGCGAGAACTCCAGGCGCTCGGGCTTGCGGAACCACGGGTGCCAGCCGATCTCGGCCGGGAACCGTTCGCCGGTCGACTCGACCGAGAGCGTCAGGACCACCTGGTGCGGCGTCAACACGATCGTCTGGCGCGCGATGCCGCCGAACGGCCACTCCAGTGCCCGAGCGGCCGAGAAGGTCGTGTCGGACACGTCGTACACGTCGTCCCACGGCCGATCGAAGACCAGACCGTGGATGGCATGGGCCTGTTCCTCGCGGTCACCGTCGCGGTGGTTGACGACCAACTGGTGGCCGATGCCGTCGAAGGTGAACCGACCTCCTCGGATCCGACCGGCCCACGGTGCCATCGGGTACGACCCCCAGGCCAACGCCGACGCAGTCGCTCGAGGCAGTCGGCAGGTGGATCGATCAGGAGGGGCTGGTCGGCCACGGTGATCTGGCCGATGCGAGCGCCGTGGGCGGGGTGGACGGTCAGGTCGACGTCCCCCGCGCTCAGTGTCAGGGTGGGTGCAGGCACTCGGTGATACTGCACCGATGCGAGCAGTCGTGCAACGTGTGATCCGGGCGGAGGTGACCACGCGGACCGTCGGCGACGGGTCCGGACCCGATGGTGCTGCCGAGGCCTGGGAGGTGGCCGGTTCGATCGGGCCGGGCCTGTGTGTCCTGGTCGGGGTCACGCACACCGACACCGTTGCCGACGCCGACCGCCTCGCGGACAAGCTCTGGGGTCTGCGGATCTTCGACGACGCCGACGGTGTGATGAACCGTTCCGTCGCCGACGTCGGCGGTTCGCTGCTCGTCGTGAGCCAGTTCACCCTCTACGGCGACACGGCGAAGGGCCGGCGACCGAGTTGGATCACCGCGGCGCGCCCCGAACACGCCGAGCCACTCGTGGATCGGGTCGTCGAGTCCCTCCGTGCCCTCGGCGCGACGGTCGAGACCGGTCGGTTCCGCACCGACATGCGGGTCGAGCTGGTCAACGACGGCCCGGTCACGCTGATGCTCGACGTTCCATGAGACGCGGGGTCTGACCCCGTGTCTCATTCGGCGGCGTCGGACGGAGCGGCGGGAGCACCAGATCGACAGGCCGAGCAGTGCCAGGAGGGCGATGATGATCGGGCCGTCACCGATGGTCGTGTACCAGGTGAACCCGCTGCGCAACTCGATCGTGTCGTAGAGCACGTTGCGTTCGCTGACCGCGGTGCGCTGCAGGACGGTCCCGTCGGCGTCGACGATCGCGGTGAACCCGGTCGGTGCCGCCTGGACCACCCAGCGACCGGTCTCGAGGGCGCGCAGGCGACTCGACGCCACCTGCTGGGTCTGCACGATCGTGCCCGTGTAGCTGGCGCCGTTCGTCGGGTTGAGGATCGCCTCGGCGCCCAGCTTCACGCCCTCTCGGGCGCGGCCGGCGAAGAACACCTCCCAGGAGATCACGACACCGAGACGGGTGTCGTCGGGGAGATCGACGTAGGCGGGCACGGTCCCCGCGACGGCGTCGCGGCCGATCCGCTCGATCGGTGCGCCGAACGCCTCCAGGATCCCTCGCAACGGCACGTACTCGCCGAACGGCACCCGGCGGACCTTGTCGTAGCGGGCGACGATCTCGCCGTCGGGGGCGACGACCACCTGGGAGTTGATGCGGCGAGCCCCGTTGTCGCGCTCCTCGGTGATCCCGACCGTGATGGGCACACCGAGGCGCGCCGCCTCGGCAGCGATCGCGTCGTGGATGTCGGATCCCTCGAAGGTCGGCACGTCGATGGTGTTCTCCGGCCACACCACCAGATCGAGTTCCTCGTCGACGTCGATCGATCGTGTGGCCTCCAGGTGACGTTCGGTGACGATGCGCGAGGGCACCTCGAGGGCGCTCGTCCCCTGTTCGCCGCCACCCTGGACAGCGGCCACCCGGAGCGTCTCACCGGTCGCGGTCCCCCGGGGCGCGACGACTGACGACCCCAACAGCACGATGACGACGGCGAGGGCGATGGCGGCATGTGGCGCTCGCCGCACGCTGTGTCGGCCACCGGCACGCACCTGGCGGACGATGTCGACGAGGCCGATCCCGACCTGGAACACGAGCCAGGTCAGCAGGATCACGCCGCCGACGCGGACGACGCCGACCAGCGGGCTGCCGACCTGCGACATCCCGAGTGTCGCCAGGGGGACGCCTCCGAACGGGAACGAGAAGCGCAGCGCCTCGGCGAGGGCGTGAGCTGCCGGTCGGCCGACGACCCGCCAGGGTCCGACCGGCGACACCAACTCGGCGACCAGATGGAACGAGGCGAAGACCGTGCCGGCCACGAGGTAGCCCGGGGCGGTGAGCTGCACCATCCAGGCCATGCCGAGGTACATCCAGCCGGCGCCGAAGAGGAATCCCATCAGCATGCGCTGGCGTCGCGTCGGGGACTCGCCGAGTGCGACCTCGAACAACATGACGCCGATCAGTGCCAGTGGCCAGAACCCCCACGGCGGCAGGGAGAGCGCGACGAGTGTGCCCGCACCGAGGGCGAGCGCAGGACGCGCGAGGCGTTCGTGGAGCGGGCGTCGCTCCGCTGGTGCGTCGCTCAAGTTGCCAGCGCGAGACTCACGACGATCCGCTTCGCCGTCGAACCGAGGGGATGGCAGGCGAACAGCGTGGCCGTCGGGGTGTCGGTGGGGTTCGTGATCCAGAGGTCGTTCGGCGTGACGATCTGGGTACCGGTCACCAGGTAGGTGTGCGCACCGGTGTCGGTGGTGAAGATGACCTCGTCGCCGGGCGCCAGTTGGTCGAGGTACCGGAACTCCGCTCCGTGGCTCGTGCGGTGACCGGCGACGACGACGTTGCCGATCTCGCCGGGCAGCGCGGACCCGGGCCAGTGGCCCGGACCACGGTCGAGTGTCGTGAGTCGAATCCCCTGCTCGAGTTCGGCGTCGAGGCCGACCTTGGGGATCACGATCCGCCCGAGCGGCGGATTGTTCTCGGGGCCCCGGACATCCTGCGGCGGAGCGATCGGCTGGGTCGACTGGCGCGGCAGCGTCGTGGTCGTGACCGTCGTGGTCGGTGCGGTGGTCGTCGTGGTCGTCACCTCGGCCGTCGTGGACGGCGCGACCGTGACGGTCGCCGAGGCGGTGTCGAACGATGCCACCGTGGTCGGCTCGGATCCCATCGTGAACGCAACGATCGTCCCGATCGACCGCAACGATCGCGACCACCAGCCCGATCGCCAGGGGGACGACCGCCCGCCGAGCCGGCGAGGCCGGGTCGCCGGCGCTGCGTCGGACCGGGGTCCGGGGAGGTCGGTTCGGCCTCGGTCATGGCGTGGATTCTTCCAGATTCCGGAGGTGAGTGCTCGTCTGCGCGGCCATCTTCGTGCCCGAGCGGACGCACGCCGGGATGCCGATTCCACGGAACCCGGCGCCGGTGACGAACACACCCGACGGGAGCGCCCTCTCGACCTCGGCGACCCACGCAGGATGATGCGGGCGGTACTGCGCGAACGCGCCGGGCCAGCGGGTGATCCGCACCTCCGTCGGCGAGAAGGTCGACACCGAGGTGCCGATCGAGATCGGCCAGCACGCCCGTGATCACTGCGTCGTCGTCGAGGTGCAGGACCTCCTGGCCGTCGCGACCGAGCGACACGCGCAGGATCTCGCCGCCCCCCGGCGGCCGCCAGTGCGCCCACTTCTGCGAGCCGAACGACGCCGCCGTGACCAGGTGTTGGTCGGGTTTCGGTACGAGGTACCCGCTCATGCCGTGCAATCGCGCCGGCCATTCGTCGGCGGGCACGTGCACGGTGACCATGATGACGTCGGCGGTCTCTGCCCGCGCCAGGAGCGCCGACGCGTCGGGAGCGGTTGCTCGGACGATGGACCCGGTGACGCGAGCGGGCGTGGCGAAGATCACCGCATCGAACGGGTCGGAGGTGGCGGTCGGAGGTGGCAGGGTCGTCCGCGGCGGTGAGCACACTCCACCGTCCGTCGGTGCGGGGTTCGATCGACGTGACGGTGCATCCGATCGCGACCTGGCCCCCGGCCGCGGTGATCGCGGCGGCGGTGGCGTCGATCAACGATCCCATGCCGTCGCGGGGCGCGGCGAAGATCGGGCTGGTCGCGGCCGTTGCGGTGCCCTGCGCCGCGCGTTGTCGGCGCGCGGCCAACAGCAGACTCCGGTTGCCGGCGGCCAACGAGGCGAGTTGCGGAACCTCGGCCAGGCTGAACCGGTCGGTGTCCGCGGCATAGATGCTGCCGACGAGCGCATCCACGAGTCGCTCGTGGACCTCGTTGCCGAACCGGGCCCGCACGTACTCGCCGATCGAGTCGCTCTCGATCGAGGTCCGCGGCAGGAACGGCTCCATCGCCGCACGGGCTTTGCCCGTCCACGACAGCAGTCCGGTGCCGGCCAGTGGGCGGAGTCGCCCCGGCACGCCGAGCAGCAGGCCGTCGGGGATGGGGTGGAGGCCGTCGTGCCACACCGCCGCTCCGACCGCCTCGGGCGACACCAGGTCGTCGCCGAGACCGACGCGGCGTGCGAGTGCGACCGCCTCGGGCACCCGGGCGAGAAACGCGTCGGCGCCCTCGTCCACGTGGTCGACGCCGGCGAACGCGCTCGTGCCGATGCGTCCTCCCAGTCGTCGCTCGCTGTCGAACACGACGACGCGTACATCGTCGACCGAGTCGAGGACCGACAGCGCCGCCGCGAGCCCACTGATCCCTGCGCCGACGACGGCAACCCGGCGGGTCATGTCGGTCAGCCCTCGGTGGCGGCGATGACTCGCTGGGCGAGCGCCGCCATGATCGTCGGATCGTCGTTGACGCAGGCCGTGCGGTCGAAGGCCAGGCCGTGGGTCGCGGCTCTCGCGGCGGCTTCGATGTCGAGGTCGTACAGCACTTCGAGATGGTCGGCGACGAATCCGCAGGCGCAGACGATCACGCCCGCGATCGTGCCGAGCTCGGCGGCGTCGGCGGTGCTGGGATGCCGAGCTCGTCGATCACCTCGAGGATGTCGGGGCCGATCCATGGTTCGGGTGTGCGTCCTGCCGACTGCCAGGCGATCTGCCAGTCGGTGCCCTCGACGAGACCGAGTTCCGCGGCGACCGCCGCGGCGGTGGATCGCAGTTCGTCCGGGTACGGGTCACCGGCGGCGATGATCCGCTCCGGGAGCGAGTGCGCGGTGAACAGCACTCGGACCGTGCCGCCCGTGCGTTCCCGCATGGCGTCGAGCCGGGAACGGAGGTCATCGGCGAGGAACGTGACGAACGCCGGCTCGAGTGCCCAACTGTCGATCCCGATCACGCGGGTCGATCCGCCGGCCTCGGCCGCGCCCTGACGGGTTCGTTCCAGGTACTGACCGATCGAGTACGACGAGTAGTGGGGGGCGAGCACGAGTCCCACGATCGTGTCGACTCCGGCCTCGGCGAGTTCCCGTGCAGCCACTTCGACCTTCGGGTCGGCGTGCTTGAGTCCGAGCGCGACCTGGTAGCGGTCGGGCGCGGCGGCATCGAGCGCTGCTTGGAGTGCATCACGCTGCGCCTCGGTGAGCGTGGCGAGGGGGGACACCCCGCCGATCGCGGCATACCGCGCGACGAGATCGGCCAGCGCCTCGGGGGTCGGCGGGCGGCCGCGCCGGATGTCGGTGTAGTACGGCTCGATCTCGTCGGGATGACGCGGCGTGCCGTAGGCCATCAGCAACACGGCGATCGGGGCGCTCGGTGTCACGACGCGGCGCTCCCGGTTCGGGTGCGTTCGTGGACGAGGTCGACGACAGCTTGCAGGATGCCGGGGTCGGTGTCGGGGTTGACGCCGTGACCGAGGTTGAAGATGTGGCCGGGGTGCTGGGTCCCGTCCGGCGTTCTGGTTGTCCCGCAGCACGTCCTCGGTGCCCTCGATCGCCGGTGCGAGACCTGCGAGCACGAGTGCCGGATCGAGGTTGCCCTGCACGACGAGGTCGTCGCCGAGTCGGCGTCGGGCGTCGGTGATCCGTGTGCGCCAGTCCAGACCGATCACCGACGGGCCGGCGCTGTACATCGACTCCAGGAGATGGTCGCAGCCGATGCCGAAGTGGATGCCGGGGGCGTCCGGGTGCCGGCGGCGCAGCTCGCGGAACACGTGGCGGGAATGGGGGAGCACGTAGCGGTCGTAGTCGCGTCGGCTCAGCGCCCCGGCCCACGAGTCGAACAGCTGGAACGCGGCCGCACCATGGGTGAGCTGGGCGTCGATGAACGTGATCGCCGACTCGGCGAGGCGTTCCATCACGTCGTGCCAGAGCACCTCGTCGGTGTGGATGAGCGCCTTGGTGTGCCGGTAGTCCTTGCTGGGCCGACCCTCGATCAGGTAGCTCGCAACGGTGAACGGTGCCCCGGCGAAGGCGAGGAGTGGGACCTCGAGCTCGGCGACCAGCCGTTCGACGGTCGCGATGACGTAGTCGATGTCGTCGAACTCGAGGGGCCGGAGGCGTTCGACGTCGTTGCTGGTTCGCAGCGGGTGGGTCGCCACCGGTCCGGTGCCCGGCGCCACGTCGATGCCGAACCCGACGGCGTGCGGTGCCACGACGATGTCGCTGAACAGCACCGCGGCGTCGACGCCGTAGCGCCGGACGGGTTGCAGGGTGATCTCGGCGGCGAGCTCGGGCTGCTTGATGGCGTCGAGGATCGATCCCTCACCGCGGATCCGGCGGTACTCGGGGAGCGAGCGCCCCGCCTGCCGCATGAACCACACGGGCGTGTGGGCACCGCGACCGCCGGTCGCGGCGTCCATGAACGCGCCGCCCGAGTGACACGGAGGGCGGCGTTGCGGGCGAGTCGACCGGTGCGTTCATGGCGGCGTCACGCTACCGCCGGGTCGGGAGGCCGCTTGAGTCCGGTGGGCGAGGTCGTGACTCGGGCTCGCCCCGATAGCCTTTCGTGACCCGATATGACCCAGCAGCACCCCGATCTCGCTGACGAACAGGCCTACATCGACCACGCGTACGAGTGTCTGCGCGTCAGCCGGGAGGCCGCCTGGCGGATGCGTGATCTCACCGAGCCCGACCTGGGTGGCACGTTCCAGGCCCGTTTCGAGCGCAACGCGTTCGACGAGAACCTGCTCAAGCGCCTCGCCGACCTCGAACTCGGAGGGTCCTCGCTGGTGTTCGGCCGGATCGATCGGGCCGCCGAGTCGCCCGATGCCGTCGAGAGCTTCCACATCGGTCGACTGGCCGTGGCCGACGAGGAACGCGAGCCCGTCGTCGTCGACTGGCGGGCGCCCGTGGCCGAACCCTTCTATCGGGCGACCGGGCGCAACGCGATGGGGCTCGTCCGGCGCCGCCACTTCGCCGTGGAAGGCCAGCGCCTGCTCGGCATCGAGGACGAGCTGTTCGGCGCCGGCCACCTCGGGGTCGGTCACGACGACGGTCTGGATGGGGGCCTGGATGGGGAATCCGGCGGCGCCACCATGGCGCAGGGGTCGGGGCTGCGCGGCTACTCGACGCTGCTCGCGGCACTCGAACGGGGTCGTACCGGCACCCTCGGCGACATCGTTGCGACGATCCAGGGCGAGCAGGACGAGATCATCCGCTCGCCCCAGCACGGTGTGCTCGTCGTCCAGGGTGGACCCGGCACCGGCAAGACCGTGGTCGCCCTGCACCGGGCGGCCTACCTGCTCTACACGCACCGCTTCCCCCTGGAGGATCAGGGCGTGCTGGTCATCGGGCCGAACCGGGTGTTCCTGCGCTACATCGAACGGGTGCTGCCGTCGCTCGGTGAGGCCGGCGTCGAGCAGGTGGTGCTCGCCGATCTCGTCCCCGGTGTCGATTTCCTGCGACCCGACGACCGCGCCGGCGCCGACAGTCCGACGGCGGCACGGTTGAAGGGCGACGTGCGCATGTCCGACGTCATCGACCAGGCGATCTCGGATCGGGAACGCCCATTGCGTGAGGATCTCGTGATCCCGTTCCGTACCGGCTACGTCCGGCTGCGGGTCGAGGAGTCCGCCCGGATCGTGAAGGCGGCCCGCCGTCGGTTCCGCCGTCACAACGGCGGCCGCCGGTTCGTCGAGAACGAGGTGTGGTCGGCGCTGTCGGCCAGCTACCACGATCCGGAGATCGGGCTGGGCTCGGTCAAGGAGACGCTGCGGGGAACGCCCGAGATCCGTGAGGCCTTCGATCGGATGTGGCCGGTCCTCACGCCCGCCCAGCTCCTGCACGACCTGTTCGGTTCCAAGGCGCTGCTGAAGCTCGCGGCCCGTGGCGTGCTCGAGGAATCGGAGGCGCTGGCGTTGTTCCGGCCCCGATCGGAATCGGTGCACGACGTTCGTTGGACGCCCGCCGACGTCGCCCTGCTCGACGACGCCCGCGACGTGCTCGGGCCGAAGGCGGGCCGCAACGGCAAGACCGACGATGCCGACGAGATCCGGACCTACGGTCACATCGTCATCGACGAGGTGCAGGACCTGACACCCATGCAGCTCAAGATGGCGACCCGCCGCTCGCTGAACGGTGCGATGACGATCGTCGGCGACCTGGCCCAGGCCACCGGTCCGCTGGCGCCGACCAGCTGGGAGGACGTGCTCGAACATCTTCCCGACCGCAAGCCCGCTCGGGTGATCGGGCTGTCGGTCGGCTACCGCATCCCCGGTCAGATCATGGAGCTCGCCAACCGGGTCATGGAGGTGGCCACTCCGTCGCTGCGAGCGCCGGTGTCGGTGCGGATCGGTGACGCAGCACCCGTGTTCGTGCGTGCCGACGGTCGCGACCGATTGGGTGCGGCCGTGGCCGCCGAGGTCCGCTCGATCATCGAGGCGCTGCCGAACGGCAGCTTGGGCGTGATCGCCTCCGACACGATGATCGACGAACTCTCCGAGCACCTCACGGCGGCCGGGGTCAACCACGGAACGGCCACCCGCACCGGCCTCGACGACGGTGTCACGCTCGTGCCGGTCAGCGTGGTCAAGGGGCTGGAACTGGATGCCGTCGTCGTGGTCGAGCCGGCCCAGATCGTTGCCGACCACGAACACGGCATGCGGTCGCTGTACGTGGCGCTCACCCGCCCGACGCAGCGACTCAGCGTCGTCCACGCCGACGAACTGCCCGACACCGCTTCGCTGACATGTCGACCACCTTCGTCACGATCCCCGAGCTGGATCTGACGGCGTGGTCCGACGGCGACGAGGCCCGCGCGCGGTGTTCGCGGATCGTGTTCGTGTCGTGTGCCACGAGGTCGGCTTCTTCCAGCTCGTCGGCCATGGCATCGACGCCGAGTTCATCGATCGCCACATCGAGCAGCAACGGCGCTTCTTCGCACTTCCCGAGGCCGACAAGGCGACGATCGACAAGGCCCGGTCACCGCATTTCAGGGGCTGGGAGCGCGTCGGTGCAGAGTTGACGGGCGGGCTCGTCGACTACCGCGAGCAGCTCGACCTGTCGACCGAGCACCCCGTGCGCGGACTGGACATCGAGCCCGCGTACCTGCGCCTCGACGGCCCGAACCAGTGGCTGGCCGAGGAGATCCTGCCCGGGTTCCGCGCGCACATGGCCGAGTACTTCGCACGGATGTCGGCGGTCGCCGACCGGCTCCTGGAGGTCTTCTCGGTCTCGCTCGGGCTGGCTCCGGGCCATCTCCACCAGGTGTTCGGCGCCCGCCCGTTGTCGTTCGTCAAGTTGATCAGCTACCCGCCCACTCCGGTCGATGGCGCCGGAGTCAACGCCCACCACGACGCCGGGTTCCTCACGCTGCTGCTCCAGCACGATGTGGGCGGCCTGCAGGTCTGCAATCCGGACGGCGACTGGATCACCGTGCCGCCGCGCCGAGATGCGTTCGTGGTCAACCTCGGCGAGATGCTGCAGGAGATGACCGGCAACTACTTCGTCGCGACGACGCACCGGGTGCTGGCCGACGAGGCGCGCCAGTCCTCGGCCTACTTCCACGGACCCGACCTGACCACGGCGCTCGAACCGCTGGCGCTGGCGCCGTCGTTCGCGGCGGCCGTCGCCGCCAGTCCTCGGCACGCCGAGGCCGGATTCATGGCTCGGCGCAGCGAGATCGATTCGGGACTCGACGGCATCGCCAGTCGATCGGGTGCCGGCGTCTACGGCCAGCAGCTGTGGAACTACTACTGCCGCAGCTATCCCGACAACGTCGCCCGCCACCACCCCGACGCCCTCTGACGTACACCTGGTGCCAGGCACCGTGTGTCACGTCACGTGTGTACGGGTCAGGTCTCGGTGATGTAGCGGTCGATGAGGTCGGTCAGGATCTTGTAGGCCTTGTCGGCGTCGGCGGGTCGAGTGCGCACGACCCCGTTGCGAGCCATGTCGATGGCGGTCTGCATGACACCGACCAGGTCGGGTCGCTGCTGTTCCACCTCGGGTTTGGCGACGAGCCAGATCGCCTCGATGCGGGCGAGTGTTGCTCGCTGGTCGCCGTCGGCCGCGATCTGTCCGTTGAGCTGACTCAGTTCCGCGGCGATCTCGGGGAGCAGCTCCGCCGCCGTGCCGCTGATCGGCAACGTCGTCGTCGGGATCGTGGGAGCGGCGGTGTCGCCGGCGACCTGCAGGCTCGAGTCGCTCTCGTCGACGGTGGTCGCGCACCCGGCGAGCGCGATCAGCAGAGTCGCCGACACCGCGGTGACGCGCAGCCTCACGAGGTGACCAGGATGCGGCCGCTGGCGAACGCGCCGACGCCGATGTGGCGACCGTCGATCTCGACCGTCAGGGTCCCGTCGGGAGACGCAGCGGTGACGGTGCCCCGGTTGCCGGGTTGAATCGACGATGCCTCGAGGAACTCCAGGAGGCCGGGCTCGAACTCGAGTTCCTCGGTGATGCGCCGGATCGTGAACGGCGCGCCGACGGCGACCTCGGACAGCGGCGCCGAGTCGGGCGCTTCGTAGCGCGACCCGGGAATCGGGTTGCCGTGCGGGCAGGTGGTCGGTTCGCCGAGCAGCTCGTTGAGGGCGCGCTCCACGGAGTCGCTCATGACGTGTTCCCACTTGCCGGCCTCGTGGTGCGCTTCGGCCCACGACAACTTGAGCACCTCGGTGAGGAACACTTCGGCCAGTCGATGGCGGCGCACGACGCGCTCGCCCAGGCGACGCCCGTCGTCGGTCAGACGGATGCCGTCGTCGGAGGTGATCAGCCCTTCGACCTCGAGGCGCTTCATCATCTCGCTGACGGCCGGGCGGGACACCTGCAGACGCTCGGCGATGCGGGCCTGGATGACCTCGACGTCGTCCTCGTGCAGCTCGAAGATGCACTCGCAGTACTCCTCGAAGGCGGGGTGGTGTTCACCGCTCGCAGGCATGGGGCGATCCTACCGGGACGTCAGTCGGAGTCATGGCCGCTCGGAGTCGCCGCAGCCAGCTCTCGGCGTAGCGCAGGCGGCGCTCGAGCTGGTCGGTGGTGGCCGTGGCCACCCGGGTCACCCCGGCGAGCCGGTTCATCTCGCCCTGGACCTTGGCGTGGTTCCAACCCGTGAGGTCGACGAGGCGCTTGGCGACGTGCGCATTGCGGGTGCGCAGGTCATCCTTGCGTTCGGCGACGCTGAGACCGCCCGAGGGCACGAGCCCGGCCGGCGTGGGGACCTCGGGCAGCTCCAGGCTCAACGACGGATCGGCGACGAACAGCGGCTCGGCCACCTCGACCTCGTCGTCGTAGCGAGGTGCGGTGAGGTCGTCGAGGGAGAACGCCGGCTCGTATCTGATGCCGTGGCCCGAGATCGGATCGACGGTGACGGTGTGCACCGTGATGTCGGTCGCCGTCGATGAGACGACCGAGAACAGCGTGAGTTGCTCGGCGGCATCGTCGGGATGGACCTGGTCGTCGAGGCCCCCGTCGGGTCGGAACGTCGTCACCGTCGTCCTGCATGGCCGGGTGGTCGCAGGATGTGGCGTCTCGACTCGGCGATCTCGAACGCGTGCGAGCGGAGTCGAGGGTCGTCGGGGATGTAGACGTACGCCTTCTGGCTCGGTCGCCCCGACTGCCAGCGCACGAAGCGGCCGACGGCCTGGCGGAAGAACAGCTCGGTCGACGTCGTGGTGGCGAACACGCCGACGCGCAGGCGCGGGATGTCGACGCCCTCGGACACCATGCGGACCGCGACGAGCCATGGGCGGTCGTTGCTGGCTGAACTCGGCGATCTTCTTCGACGCGGTCGGGTCGTCGCTGACCACCACATCGGCCGGGGTCGCCGAACCGGTCGCGCAGGAGTCGGGCGATGCCCTGGGCGTGGTCCTGGTCGATGGCGATGACGAGCCCGGCGGCCTCCCGGTGGTCCTGGCGGATCGAGCGGAGCTGTTCGTTGGCCCGGGCGAGGACGCTCGGCATCCACTCGCCTTCGAGGCTCAGCGCGGTGCGCAGGCGCATCGACATCTGGTCCTTCGTCAGCTCGTCCTGGAAGTTGGCAGTGATCACGTCGCCGGCTGCGGTGCGTCCACTCCATCTCGCCGTCGACGCGCGGGAAGTAGACGGGCCGCACGACCCCGCCGTCACGCAGCGCGTCGGCGTACCCGTAGGTGTAGTCGGCATGGGCGAGCTCGCCCTCGCCGGTGGCGTCGTAGCGGACGAACGGGATCTGGACCGCGTCGCTGCGGAACGGTGTGCCCGACAGCGACAGCCGGCGGGCGGCGTGGGCGAACGCGATCCGGATGCTGTCGCCCCAGGCCTTGTCGTGGCCGGCGTGGTGGATCTCGTCGAGGATGACGAAGCCGTCGGCGGACAGCCCGGCGAGTTTCGCGGCCGTGTTCCCGGTGGCGATCTGCTGATAGGTCGTGACCAGCCCGTGGACGTCGCGTGCCAGACCGTCGCCGGGGCTCCAGTCGGGGTCGAGTTGCAGGCCCAGGCGATGGGCCGCGAGCGACCACTGCACCTTCAGGTGGCTCGTGGGTGCGACCACCACCAGGGTGCGCGGTTCCTCGGCGAGGGTGGCCCGGGCGCAGGCGAGCGCGAAGGTGGTCTTGCCGGCGCCGGGCGTGGCGACGGCGAGGAAGTCCGGGTCGGGGCTCGCCCGGAACTGCTCGTAGGCGGCACGTTGCCAGGGTCGCAAGGTCACAGTCGGCATCGGCGCTCCGAGTGTGGCCTCCCCGCCCCGAACCCCCACCCCAAGATCCGAAAAATCGCGGAATCCGGTCGCTCAGCGACCGGATTCCGGAAGTTTCGGAGGTGGGGACGCATCGGGGCTACGGTTGGCGCCGATGTCCGACCTGTGAGCCGTCCACCGTCCGTTCTCGTTTGGAGGTGCCGTCATGGCCGCGTCGCTCATTGCCCGTCAACTCACGGTCGTCCGAGGTCCCATCGTGGTGCTCGACGACGTCGATCTCGTGCTCGCGCCGGGCCACCGGGTGGGGCTCATCGGACCCAACGGTGTGGGCAAGTCGACGTTGCTCGGGGCGCTCAGTGGCGTCGTGGCACTCGACAAGGGGTCGGTGGAGGCGAGTCCGCGCGCCGCGAACGTCGGGCTCCTGCCCCAGGAGCCGGAACGCTCGTCCACCGAGACGGTTCGAGCGTTCCTCGGCCGGCGAACCGGAGTGACCGCTGCGCAGATCGAACTCGATGCCGCGACCGGCGCATTGGCATCCGGTGATGCCGGCGCCGACGACCGCTACTCCGATGCGCTCGATCGATGGCTCGCGCTCGGTGCCGCCGACTTCGACGCCCGCGTCGGCGAGACCTGGGCGGATCTCGGGCTCGATCCCGATCTGCTCGACCAGCCGACCGCCTCGTTGTCCGGCGGAGAGGCCGCCCGCACCTCGTTGGCGTCGCTCCTGCTGTCGCGGTTCGACATCTTCCTGCTCGACGAACCGACCAACGACCTCGACCTCGACGGCCTCGCCCGGCTCGAACGGTGGATCCTCGGCCTCGACGCCCCGGTGCTGCTCGTCAGCCACGATCGGACCTTTCTCGAACGGGTCATCACCGACGTGGTCGAGATCGACCACCACTCGCATCGCGCCGAGTGGTACTCGGGCGGCTGGTCGGCGTTCCTCGCCGAACGTGAACTCGCCCGTCTCCACGCCCAGCAGCGGTTCGACGAGTACGACGCCAAGAAGTCGGCGCTCCAGCAGCGGGCCCAACGCGAGCGGGAGTGGGCCACGCAGGGCCAGTCGAAGGTGAAGAAGTCGGGGGAGACGGACAAGCACATCCGCAACTACAAGATCAACCAGACCGAGCAACTTGCCGGACGGGCCGCCCGGACCAAGAAGGCCGCTGAACGTCTCGAGGTCGTCGAGGAGCCGAGAGAGGCGTGGGAGCTCCGGCTGACCATTCCGACGGTCGGCCGCAGCGGTGACGTCGTCGCCACGGCACGTGGGGCCGTCGTGGATCGTGGTTCGTTCAGGCTCGGGCCGGTCGACCTCGACCTCCGCGTCGGGGATCGAGTGGCACTGGTCGGCTCGAACGGCAGCGGCAAGACCACCCTGATCGGCGTGCTGCTCGGCCGGATCGAACCGACGAGCGGAACGGCCGCACTCGGTGCCAGCGTGGTGATCGGAGAGATCGAGCAGGCGCGCACGGAACTGCTCGGCGACGAGTCGTTGCTCGACGCGTTCGTCGGGGCGACCGGTCTGTCGATCGCCGACGCTCGCACGCTGCTCGCCAAGTTCGGTCTCGGTGCCGAACACGTCCATCGGATGGCGTCGACCCTGTCGCCGGGTGAACGGACGCGGGCGTCGCTCGCGCTGCTGATGGCGAACGGTGCCAACCTGCTGGTGCTCGACGAGCCGACGAACCACCTCGACATGCCGGCGATCGAGCAGCTGGAACAGGCGCTGGACACCTTCGCGGGGACCGTGATCCTGGTGACCCACGACCGGGCGTTGCTGGAGCGGGTGCGGCTCACGCGCACGTTCGACGTCTCGAACGGCGCGGTGACGGAACGTCTCATGTGATCCGTCGTCGCGAGCGATGGGTCGATGTGACGAAGGTCCCATCGTCATGCCGGCGGGAACTCGACGGCCGCCCCGGGCGACCAGTGCTACGTGAACCAACGAACCAAGCTTCTCCTCGCCCCTGTCGCCGCGCTCGCGTTGACGTTGTCCGTCGCCGCCTGCGGCAGTGACGACGACGCATCCAGCGACACCACCACCCAAGCGACCACCCAAGCCACCAGCGAGGCCACGACCGCGATGGAGGGCACGACCGCCACGACCGGCGACATGGACGGCGAGATGGCCGGTGGCGAGGCGACCGTGGGGGACATCACCGTGACCGGCGCGTGGGTTCGTGAACCTGCCGAAGGTCAGACGCTCTCGGCCGGGTACGGAACCATCACGAACAACGGCGACGCCGATGTGACCCTCGTCGGTGCCTCGGTGCCGTTCGACGCAACGGTCGAGATCCACGAAACGACGACGGACGCCGACGGCACCATGATGATGCAGGAGGTGCCCGAAGGCTTCGTGGTCCCCGCCGGTGGCAGCTTCACGCTCGAGCCGGGTGGCCCGCACATCATGCTCATCGACATCGATCCCGCCGACATCACCGGCACCATCGAACTCACCATGATCTTCGACGACGGCACCGAAGTGACCGTCGGCGCCCCGGTCAAGCCGCTCGACATGAGCGACATGGGTGGCGACATGGGTGGCGACATGACCGGCACCACGATGGCGGGCTGAGCCCGCACCGGCTGTCCATCGGGAACTCCGAGGGACTGCCCGGGTGGCCGTCGCCTACGCTGCGGCCCGTGGGACACCTCGCGGCAGACGTCGATCTCGTCGAGATCGGTCCGGGCGTGTGGGAACGCACGTTGTCGCGCGACTGGGAGATCTGGGGACCGAACGGCGGCTACGTCGCTGCGCTCGCCCTGCGGGCCGCGCAACTCCAGTGTGGTCGGAGCCGTCCCGCCAATGCCACGGTCCACTTCCTCGGTGTGGCCGGCTTCGACGGGCCGGTGACCGTCACCGCCGAACCGCAGCGCGAGTCCCGCCAGGCGACGAGCACCTCGGTGCGGATCACCCAGGATGGGCGCCCGATCCTGGCGGCGATGATCTGGGCGATCGACGCCGAACTGGACGGGCTCGCCCACGACGACGCGCCGATGCCCGACGTGCCGTCGTGGAACGAGCTCCCGACGATCGCCGAGCGATTCGCGGCCGCCGGCATGGAGGGCGGCTCGCCGTATCGGTTCTGGGACAACTTCGAACAGCGACCCCCGTCGTGGATCCTGGACTGGGAACACCGCGAACCCTCCCGGCCGCTGTACCAGAACTGGATGCGGTTCCTGGGCGGTGCCGCCGCCGATCCGTGGGAGCAGGCCGCACGACTCCTGCTGCTCGTCGACCTCGGTGCCTGGCCGTCGATCGGGCGCCGCCATCTCGACGTCGAGGGTTGGATCGCCCCGAGCATCGACGTGTCGTGCGAGTTCCATCGCCCCTCGTCGGGTGATGAGTGGTTCCTCCTGCAGGGTGAGAGCCCGCACGCCGGTGACGGACTGATCGCCAGCCACCAGCAGGTGTGGAACGACCGCGGCGAGCTGCTCGCCAGCGGCGTCAGCCATCTGCTCTGTCGCCGCATCGAGCTGACCAAGCCGCTCGGTCGGGTCCGGGCGGGACCGGGACGCCGTGGGCGTGGGTAGGTTGGGTCGATCGCTGGACACGAGGTGCTCGGGGCGTTCTCGCCGGCCGTGCGGGAGTGGTTCGCGGCGTCGTTCCCCGAGCCCACCGCCCCGCAGATCCAGGGCTGGCCGCACATCGCGGCCGGCGACCACACGCTGATCTGCGCCCCGACCGGGTCGGGCAAGACGCTCACGGCCTTCCTCGCATCCATCGACCGCTTGACCACGACCCCTCGGCCGGAGGAACGGTCGCACCGCACCCGGGTGCTCTACATCTCGCCGCTGCGGGCGCTCGCGTTCGACATCGAGAAGAACCTGCGGGCACCCCTGAAGGGGATCGAGCTCGCGGCCGAGCGGCTCGGCGAGTCGTTCGTCGCACCCGAGGTCGGGATGCGAACCGGCGACACCGCCGCGAACGATCGCCAGAAGCTGATCCGTCGCCCGCCGGACCTGCTCATCACGACACCCGAGTCGCTCTATCTGATGCTCACGTCGTCGGCCCGCGAGACGCTCGTCGGTGTCGAGACGGTCATCATCGACGAGATCCACGCCATGGCGACGACCAAGCGCGGGGCGCACCTGATGCTGACCCTCGAACGACTCGAACAGGTGACCGAACGTCCGCCGCAGCGCATCGGGCTGTCGGCGACGCAGCGGCCCCTGGAGGAGGTGGCCGAGTTCCTCGGAGGCTTCGCCGAACCGGGTCGGCGACGGCCCGTCCGGATCGTCGATGCGGGCATCCGCAAGACGCTCGAGATCGAGGTCGTGATCCCGATCGAGGACATGTCGACACTCGGCCAGGTCCGCGTCGAGTTGACCCCCGGCCCGGCGACGTCGGCGCTCACCGAACGTCGCACCTCGATCTGGCCGAGCATCTACCCCGAGATCCTCCGGCGGATCCTCGAACATCGCACGACCATCATCTTCTGCAACGCCCGCCGCGCCGCCGAGCGTCTCGCCGCCAAGCTCAACGAGCTCTACGAGGAGGAGATGTGGGCGGCCGCCGACCGTGACCGCATCGAGCGGGCGAGCGGCGAGGGAAGCGCCAGCGACGAGCCGCACCCGAGTAAGGAGAACCGGAGGGCCGACGAGCGAGGGCATCAGGAAGGGACGACGAGCCTGCCACTCGTAATGGCTCATCACGGATCGCTCGCCCGGGAGCAGCGAGTGCTGATCGAGGACCAGCTCAAGCGGGGTGAGCTGCGGGCGATCGTGGCGACGTCGTCGCTGGAGCTGGGCATCGACATGGGGGCGGTCGATCTCGTGATCCAGGTCGAGTCGCCGGGCGCGGTCAGTCGTGGCCTGCAGCGCATCGGACGGGCGGGGCACTCCGTCGGTGAACCGTCACGGGGCTCGATCTTCCCGAAGCATCGCGGCGATCTGCTCGAAGCGGCCATCGTCACGCGCCGCATGCTCGACGGTGAGATCGAGTCGACCCGCTATCTCCGCAATCCGCTCGACGTGCTGGCGCAGCAGATCGTCGCCCATGTCGCGATCGTCGAGGAGTGCTCGGTCGACGAGGTGGCGACGATGGTGCGGCGCTGTTCGAGCTTCGCCGACATCTCCGACGATCTGCTGACCAACGTGCTCGATCTGCTGTCCGGCCGGTATCCGAGCGAGGAGTTCTCGGAGCTGCGACCCCGTCTCGTGTGGGACCGGATCAACGACCGCCTCCGTGCCCGCGACGGCTCCAAGCGCCTCGCGGTCACGTCCGGCGGCACGATCCCCGACCGCGGGCTGTTCGGTGTGTTCCTGCCCGACGGCACCCGCGTGGGTGAGCTCGACGAGGAGATGGTGTACGAGAGCCGCCCCGGCGAGACGTTCGTGCTCGGCGCGTCGACGTGGCGCATCGAGGACATCACGTTCGAACGGGTGACCGTCAGCCCCGCCCCCGGGCAGCCCGGCAAGATGCCCTTCTGGCACGGGGATCGACCGGGCCGGCCGCTCGAACTCGGGCGGGCCCTCGGAGCGTTCGTTCGTGAGATCCGCGACCTCGACGAACGAGCGGCGAACGAGCGGCTGATGACGCACTACGCCCTCGATGCCTTCGCTGCGAGCAACCTGCGCCAGTACCTCGACGAGCAGCTCGAAGCGACGGGCGCCGTCCCGGACGATCGCACCGTGGTCGTCGAACGCTTCCAGGACGAGATCGGCGACTGGCGCGTCTGCATCCTGAGCCCGTTCGGCACGCCGGTGCACGCGCCGTGGGCGATGGCCATCGAGCGCCGGCTCATGGATCACTTCGACATCCCCGTCGAGTCGATGTGGGGTGACGACGGCATCGTGATCCGTCTCCCGGAGTCCGCCGTCGAGCTGCCCCTCGACGCGCTGATGATCGATCCGGAGGACATCGACGAACTCGTCGTGGCAACACTTCCGCAGACGGCGATGTTCTCGGCCCGGTTCCGGGAGTGCGCCGGTCGGGCGCTGCTGCTGCCGCGGCGCCGTCCGGACCGACGGACCCCGCTGTGGCAGCAACGCCAGCGGGCGGCCGACCTCTTGGCGGTGGCGTCGAAGTACCCGACGTTCCCGATCCTGTTGGAGACGTCGAGAGAGTGCCTGCAGGACGTGTTCGACGTGCCGGCCCTCCGCGAAGTCCTCGGCCAGCTGCGCTCGCGGGTCATCCGGGTGGTGAGCGTCGACACGGCGAAGGCGAGCCCGATGGCGTCGAGCCTGCTGTTCAACTGGATCGCCGCGTACATGTACGAAGGTGACGCCCCGCTGGCGGAGCGCCGCGCCGCCGCGCTTGGCGCTCGATCGGGATCTGCTCCGCGACCTCCTCGGCGCCGAGGAACTCCGCGAGCTGCTGGACCCCGACGTGTTGGCGGACATCGAGCTGGAGCTGCAGTGCGTGGCCGACGGCCGGCGGGCCCGCTCGGTCGACGAATTGCACGACGTGTTCCGCAAGGTGGGCGACCTCACCGCCGAGGAGGTCGAGTTGCGGTGCGAGCCGTCCGAGATCTCCGGCGCCGAGTCCCCGGTGCCGCGGCCCGGGACGCCTGGCTGGCCGAGCTCGTCGCCGAGCGCCGCGTCATCGAGGTGGCGCTCGCCGGCGAGACCCGGTTCGCCGCGGCGGAGGACGCTGCCGCGGTACCGCGATGCGTTCGGATGTTCACTCCCGCTCGGGTTGCCGATGGCGTTCACCGATCCGGTCGCCCGCCCGCTGGAGGAGATCGTCGGCCGGTACGCCCGCACGCACGGCCCGTTCCTGACCGCCGACGTCGCCCGGCGTTTCGGTGCTCCTGCGGAGCGGATCGCCGGCGCGCTGGCTGCGCTCGAAGGCGACGAGCGACTCGTGGTCGGCGAGTTCCGACCGGGTGGCGTGACTCGTGAGTTCTGCGACGTGGATGTCCTGCGCCAGCTCCGCCGCCGTTCGCTGGCGGCCCTTCGCAAGGAGGTCGAGCCGGTCGAGCAGGAGGCCTTCGCCCGCTTCCTCGCGCAGTGGCATTCGATCCCGGCCGAGCGACGGGGGATGGAGGCGCTGGTCGAGACGCTCGGCGTCCTGTCGGGCACGGCGCTCGTCGCCTCGACGCTCGAGACCGATGTCCTGCCGATGCGCGTGCTCGGCTTCCGTCCGTCGATGCTCGACGAGCTCTGCACCGCGGGTGAGGTGGTGTGGATCGGTGCCGGCGCGCTGGGCGCCCGCGACGGTCGGGTCCGGCTGTGCTTCGCCGATCAGCTCGCACTCCTCGCGCCCGGATGGGAACCCCGCGAACCCGCCGAAGGATCCCTGCAGGAGTCGATCCGCTCCCTGCTGACCGAGCAGGGCGCCAGCTTCTGGGGCCAGATCCGCGCCGCCGCGCCCGGCGCCGAGGACCAGGAGTTGCTCGCGGCGCTGTGGGATCTGGTGTGGGCGGGTGAGGTCACGAACGACTCGCTGGCGCCGCTGCGATCCGTGGTCGCCGGTGCCAAGGTGAAGGCTGCGTCGAAGCGCGCCCCCTACGGTCGCAGCCGACCTCGACCGGGTCGCCTGACGCGCATCGGGCCACCGGCCGGCCAGGGTCGCTGGAGCCTCGTGGCGCCGCTGCTGCTGCCCGCCCCGACGTCGACCGAAGCGGCCCATGCCCAGGCGCTGCAGCTCGTCGAACGCCACGGCGTCGTCACCAGGGAGGCGGTGATGGCCGAGGGTGCTCGTCGGCGGGTTCAGCTCGGTCTACGGGGTGCTGAAGGTGCTGGAGGAACGGGGGCAGGTGCGGCGCGGCTACTTCATCGACGGTCTCGGTGCGGCGCAGTTCGCGGTGCCCGGCGCCGTGGACCGGCTGCGCGCCGCCCGTGACACTCCCGATCCGGTCATCCGACCCGATGACGTCCCCGCTCCGATCGTGCTGGCGTCCACCGATCCGGCGCAGCCCTACGGTGCCGCGCTGGCGTGGCCCGAGACGGCCGGCCGGCCCGCCCGCAGCGCGTCGTCGGTCGTCGTGCTCCACGCGGGACGCCCGCTGGTCTGGTTCGACCGGCGTGGCCACCACCTCGTCACCTTTCCGGAGGCCATGGTCGACACGTCCTGGTGCGACGCCCTGATCTCGCTCGTCAAGGACGACCGCGTTCGATCGGTGGAGATCCGCAGGATCGATGGTGGGAGTCTCGCCGAGGCCCCGGCCGGGCTCGTGGAGTTGCTGCGGACCGCCGGGTTCGCCGACGGCTACCGGGGCATGATCGCCCGCAGCTGACGTAACGGTCATGGTGTCTGACACCATCCGTAACGCGCGCGTACCATGGCGGCCCGGTCAGGTGACGAGGACGCGGAGGAGCACGGGTGATCCACAGGGGCGGACGCGACAAGCCGATGTGGCGGCAGTACCTGCGCTACCGGTTCGACGGGCTGCTCGCTCGCGGGACCTGGGCGGTGTTGCTGTGGCTGGGCATCGTCACGGCGATCGTCGTGCTGATCGCGTCGTTGATGCTCGGACGCGCCGATGTCACCCTCGCCGGGAGCGAGGACGACTCGTGGGTCGAGGACTTCTGGCAGAGCATGCTGCGCACGATCGACTCCGGCACGATGGCCAGCGACGACCGGTTGGGATCAGCGGGCCGTGGCGCTCGGGGTCACCGTGTTCGGCGTCCTCGTCCTGGGCACGTTGATCGGCGTCATCGCCAGTGGCGTGGAGTCGCGGATCGACGAGATGAAGCGTGGTCGCAGCGCGGTCGTCGAGTCGGATCACCTCGTCGTGCTCGGTGCGTCCAGCCTGCTCCCGGTCGTGGTCGATCAGCTGCTGCGTGCCAATGCCGGCCGCAGGATCGCCGTGGTCGTGATGGCCGATCGCGATCCGGCGGAGTTGCAGGACGAGGTGCGCGAGACCGTCGAGAGCACGCGGGGCAATCGCCTCGTGTTCCGCTACGGCGACCCGACCAAGGTCGGCGATCTCGAGCTGCTGCGTCTCGGCGGCGTGTCGATCGGTGATCGTGCTCAACGGAGACGGCGACACCGTCGGCGACGCCCGTGCCGTCCACACCGTGCTGGCGGTCGGGGATCAACTCGGCGGGCTTCGACCGCAAGCCGATGATCGTCGTGCTCGACGACGCCCGCATCGGCCGAGGCGCTCGCGGCGACCTGCGGCCGGTTGGTGAATCCGCTCATCGTCGGCCAGGCGGTGGCGCGCAACGCCGCGTACGCGCTGCGCCAGCCCGGCCTCGGCGACGTGCTGACCGACGTCGAGCGACTTCGACGGCAGCAACCTGTCGCTGCGCGACGCCCCCGAGCTCGTCGGGTCTGAGTTTCGGCGACGTGCTCCTGCGCTACGAGAACGCCCGCCCGATCGGCCTGGTCCGGGCGAGCGGCGACGTGGAGGTCAACCCGAGCCTGGACACGACGTTCGCGGCCGGTGACCGACTGGTGGTGGTGTCCGATGTGACGGCGCCGTTGAAGCTGTCGCCGGCACACCGATGGCATCGACCAGTTCGGTTCCGTCATCGCCGATGTCCCTGGACGACGGTGCCGGCGATCCAGCATCTCCTGGTGATCGGCTGGAACGGACGGGGGCCGACCTGCTGCAGGGGTGGGCGATGTCGACGGATCCGACATCGACCGTCGAGATCGTGTTCGACACGCGAGTGATCTCCGCCGACGAGGTCGAGGTGCCGGAGCTCGGCATCGCCTCCGTGGTGCTCACGCCGGCAGCGGGGGGAGCGCTGGCCGACACCGTGCACGCGACCGCCCACGTGACCACGATCGTGCTGCTCTCCTACGGTGATCGTCTCCCGCCGGGCGAGGCCGACAGCAGGACGCTGCTCGACCTCATCGCGCTCACGCAGGACTTCGTCGCGCGAGACGCGGAGATGCCCCGCGTCGTCGCCGAACTGCTCGACCTCGGCAACGCTCCGCTCGCCCGCGCTCGTGGCGCCGCCGACGTGATCGTGACGCCGTCGATGGCGAGCCGCCTGGTGGCCCAGTTCGCCGATCAGCCGGAGCGTCGCGACGTGTACTTCTCGTTGTACGCGCCGGGCAGTGCGTCGCTGCGCCTGGTGTCCGTTCGACCGGCTCGGACTCACGGGCACGATGACCATGCGGGACGTGGTTCGCGTCACGGCACTCGCAGGGTGTCGTCGCGATCGGATGGCGGCACTCGGGGGAACTCGTGCTCAACCCCCACGAGGACGCAACCATCGAGTTCGCCGACGGTGACGAGATCGTCCTGATCGGCTGAATCCGCGCCGTGGTGGCCAGCGTCACCTGGTGCCAGGCACCAGATGTACGTCGGTCTCAGAGGGGAGCGACGGAGGAGTCCGCGACCCAGTTGCCGTGGAAGCCGTAGGGCACTCGCTGGGGCAACTCGATGCGGGCGACCTCGGGTGCGGTGATGTCGGCCGCGTCGAGGATGCAGAGCTCGCTGCGGTCGGTCGTGGCGTCGTAGACGACGGTGAGGATCCAGCAGTCGTCCTCGGCGACACCGTCGGCCTTCGGCACGACGACGGGTTCGGCGCCGCCGCGACCCGCCCCGAACTCGTGGGCCTCGGTCGTGCCGCGTGTCGACGTCGATCTTCAGGATGGCTCCGTGGAGGTTGGCCGCCCCGGGTGTGACCTCCGAGGTGTAGCCGTACCGGTGCCGCTGCAGGCCGACGCGGCGGGTTGTGGCGTGGGAACTCCTGGGGCCGGTCGTCGATCCTCGTCTCGGTGACGCGTCGCTTCGCCGGGTCGATCACCCAGCGGTCGAACGTCGGGAGATCCTCGCCGAACGGACCGGTGAAGTCGTTCACCATCATCGTGTCGTACCGACAGAGGTCGACCACGACGGTCCCGTCGGCCTCGTCGTAGGCGTTGAGGGGATGGAACACGTAGCAGGGGTCGACGTCGCACCAGATGATGTCGTCGGCGGTGCCGCTGGCGGGGGAGCAGGCCGACTCGGGCGGCCCGGTCGGGGTTCCAGGCGAACGGGAACGGGTAGCCCTTGCCCATGACGTCGAAGCTCACCGTGACGGGCAGGTCGTACACCACGGCGTAGGTCGGTGTCAGCGACATGTCGTGGATCATCGGCATGTCGGGCACCGGGATGTCGAGGGTCTTCGTGACGCGACCGTCGCCACCGACGACGACGTAGTGGATGTGGTCGACGAGGTCGGGCCAGTGGTAGGCCATCGCGTGCAGTTCACCGGTGGTGGGGTCGTACTTCGGGTGCGCCGTGAACGGGCCGGTCAGCGTGTCGTGGAACCGATTGACCCCGAGTGGTTCCAGTTCGTAGCCGAGTTCGACGGGTGGTTGCCCCGCCTCGACCATGGCCCAGGTGGTGCCGGCGAAACCGCCGACGTTCGTGTTCGGACCGAACCCGGTCTCCGGTGACACGTACCGGTTGCGGTACCACTCGGCCGTGCCGCCGCGCAGCCGGACGCCGTGGACCATGCCGTCGCCGAGGAACCAGTGGTGGGTCGCCGGATCGGCCACGGTGCGGGGGTTCGGGCCGTTGCGCAGCCATCGACCTTCGAGTTCAGCCGGGATCGAGCCGGTGACCGGCAGATCGAACGCGGTCAGCTCCTGCTCGACGGGCGCCATGTTCCCGAGCAGGTACCGATTGGAGATCGTGGGCAACGTGTCGGTCATGGGATGATTCTGACCGACAGGTGAACATCTGTCAACGTACACCGGTCGGCCTGTCGTCGGGTCGGGTCCGGACAGCGCCGGCTACTTGGGTTGGACGGCGCGGAGGCCGGCCCAGGCGAGGTCGGCGACCTCCTGGGCGATGGCGTCGGGGTCGAACTCGTCGCCCCGCTCCACGAGCAGACGGCTCGCGCCCTCGGCCAGGCCGACGAGCGCGTGCGCGAGCGTCGTGCGATGGCGTTCGTCGATGTCGACGGCGATCAGCGGCGCGACGGCCTTGGCCGCCTCGGCGGTGATGCGCTGCACCGCGGCGTTGAACTCGTCGTCACGTCGCGTGCCCGACCCGAAGAGGAACCGGAACGCATCGTGGTCGTCGGAGACCCAGCGGAAGTACGCCCGGTAGCCGAGCTCGGTCTGGCTCTTGCCGTCGGTGGCCTCAGCGGTTGCCTTGGTGATGCTCGCGAGGAGCCGGTCGCCGACCTCGTCGATCAGTGCCTGGTACAGATCGCGCTTGGAGTCGAAGTGCTGGTACAGCACCGGCTTGGTGACACCGACGGCGTCGGCCACGTCGTTCATCGACGCGCCGTGGAATCCGTTGGTGGCGAAGACCTGGAGGGCGACGTCGAGGATCTGTTCTCGACGGGCGGTGGCGGAGAGACGGGGAGACATGTGTTACCAGAGGGTAACCGGAGCGGTGTCGGAGTCAGAAGCCGCGTTCGCGGTCGTCGCGTTCGGCGGCCTTCACGGCGTAGCCGACGATGATCGACGGCGCGAGCAGCACGCACCCGATGACGAAGGTGATCGTGACGAGCGTGGCCATCGTGGACGAGAAGCCGACCGCGAAGGCGATCACGAACAACGCCATCGCGAGCGCGATGAACAGATATCCCACACGGTTGGCGAGCAACGTCCACTTCGCGACCTGGGCCCGGCGAGCGCGAATCGGGTCGTCGGCGACGTTCGGGGTGCCGGGTTCGGGGTGCCGGTGTTCGGGGTGTTGGACGCAGCGTTCGACATACAGTCGGGTCATGCTACGAGCCGATCGCCCGCGGCCATGACCGTCGACCTCCACCACGAGGGGCTGGTGGCGATCGTCACCCTGGACCGTCCCGAGCGGCGCAACGCCGTCGACCACGCCACGCTGCTGGAGTTGCTCGACGTCCAAGCGGCGATCGTCGGCCGCTCGCCGGGTGCCATCCGGGCCGTCGTCCTCACCGGCAAGCCCCCGGCGTTCAGTGCCGGAGCGGACCTCAACGGGGTCGAGGAGGGCCAGTTCGCGACCGACCTCGCCGCCGTGCTGCGTGGCTTCACCCACCTCCCCGTCCCGGTGATCGCCGCGATCGACGGCCCGGCCCTCGGGGCGGGCGCCCAGTTGGCGATCGCCACCGATCTGCGGGTGGCGACGCCGACCAGCGTGCTCGGGATCCCGGCCGCGAAGCTCGGATTGGTCGTCGACCACTGGACCATCCGTCGGCTCGCGTCGGAGTTCTCGCCGCCGATCGCGCGCTCGATGCTGATCGCCGCGCAGACCTACACCGCGCAGCAGCTGCACGCCACGGGCGGGATCCACCGGTTGGGTGGGCTCGATGACGCCGTGGCCTGGGCGCACGAACTCTCGCGGCTCGCGCCGCTCACGATCGCCGGCCACAAGCTCGGCCTCGAGCGATCGCTGGTCGAACCCGACCCCGACGATCTCTTCGAAGCTGCCCGATCCGCAGCGTGGGCGAGCGCCGACGCGGAGGAGGGGCGTACCGCCTTCCTCGCCAAACGACCGCCGAACTTCACCGGCTCCTGACGTCGATCCCCTTCGAACTCAGAGGTTGGGCGGCAGGAGCCGGTTGACGTTCTGGAAGAAGAAGTACAGCACGATGACGAACGGCACGATGCCGATCGTCAGGCCGACCCAGTCCCGCTTCGCCTTCCTGCTGGCCAGGTACGACAGCAGTCCGATCGCGGCCAGGAGCAACCCCCACAGCGCCACCTGGAGGTTCGCCCCCGGATCGCTGAACCAGCCGTCGGAGAACGCGTCGGCGATCTCGGCGTTGACCGCGTCCGAGCCCGCAGCGGCCTGATCGTCGACCGCACTCCTCGGGCACCGAGTCGGCAACGGTCTCGACCACGGTGTCGCGCGGTGTCCGCGGTGTCCGCGTGGTGTCGGCGCTGTCGGTGCGATCGTCCAGCGGTCGCCCGTAGTTGATCACCGGTGCGGTGGGCGTGGCGCTCGATGCGTCGGTGTCGAGTTCACCGCTGATGACGATGCGTTCGCGGGCCGTCCACTTCGGATGACACGACGTGATGGTGATCGTCGCCTTGGTCGGGTCCGTGGTCGAGATGACCTCGTAGTCGCCCGGCCCGACGATCTGCTGGCCCGTGACCCGATAGACGAACCGGCCCTCGGTGGTGGTGACCACGATCTCGTCACCGGTGGCCAACTTGTCGACGTCGAAGAACGGCTGGCCGTACGTCGTGCGGTGGCCGGCGATCGCCGAGTTGCCCAACTGGCCCGGCATGGGTGTCTCCGGATAGTGACCCGGACCCTTCTTCAAGTCGCTCTTGGCGACACCGGCCACGACGATGTTGTCGACACCGATGGTGGGCATCTCGATGCGGGCGATCGCGTCACCCTCCTCGATGGGCCGAACGACCGCTGGAGGTGCTGTCGTCTCGACCGGCACGGAGTCGACCACCGTGCCCGTCGGTGGTGTCGGGCACGATCACCTCGACCGGGGCGTCGGTGGTCGTCGTTCCGGCGAGGAGATCCTCGAACTCGCTCTCCAGCGCGTTCTGCGCTCTGGCGGTCTCGATCCCGGTGCCCCACAGCTGGTACGCGACGAACCCGAACATCAGCAGTCCCGCGGCGATCAGGGTCTTGCCGAGGCCTCCCACCCACCAACGCCAGTCGTGTGGGGGAGCTGGACGGTCGAACTTGCGCGTTCGCCGGTGGATGGCTCCGCGACGTCCGACACGGACATCGAAGCTAGCTCCGCAACGGCCCGACGCGATCGCGGTCCCCCGTGGTTTGGCCCCTAGCGTGGCGGCATGTCGACGCCCGTCGTTGAACTCACCGACGCCGTGGCGGTTCTCGGATCCTTCCCAGCGCTCGCCGGTGCGACGATCCGCGTCGATCGAGGCGAGATCGTGCTGTTGCGCGGGCCGAACGGTGCGGGCAAGACCACGTTGTTGCGACTGTGTGCGGGGCTGGTGCCGATGGTGCGCGGCACCGGCCGGATTCTCGGGTTCGACCTGACCACCGACCGCGAGGAGATCCGTCGCCACGTCGGTGTGCTCGGCCACCAGAACGGCCTGTATCTCGACCTCAGCGTCGGTGAGAACATCCGGTTCTGGGGAGCGACGGTCGGGGCGACGAACGACGAGACGCGAGCGGCGATGGAACGGTTGGGTGTCGCCGACCGGTTGGTCGATGTGCCGGTCCGCAAGCTGTCGGCCGGTCAGAAGCGTCGTACCGCGCTCGCCTGCCTCGTCGCGCGCCGAGCCCAGCTCTGGCTCCTCGACGAACCCCATGCCGGCCTCGATGCCGGTGCCCGGGACGAACTCGATGCAACACTCCGTCAGGCGGCCGGGGCGGGTGCCACCATCGTCGTGGCCAGCCACGAACTCGAACGGGCCGGGTCGTTGGCAACGCGGGCCGTCGACGTCATCGCCGGGCGCGTCCACACCGCGGCCGCCGGACACCCGGAGCCCGACTCGTGAGCGTGCTGCGCGTCGCCCGGCTCGTCGCCCGCAAGGACCTGCGCATCGAGTGGCACAGCCGGGTGCTCACCAATCAGGTCCTGCCGTTCGCCGGTGTCACCATGGTGATCTTCGCGTTCGCCCTCGACTCCGACGCCGTCCTCGAGCGGGTTGCTCCGGGCCTCGTCTGGTTGGCGACGATGTTCAGCATGCTCGTGCTCGTGCAGCGGACCTTCGCCATCGAGATGGACGACGGTGCACTCGATGCCCTGCGCGTCGCCGGTGTGGACCCACGAGCGATCTTTCTCGGCAAGGCAATCGGGCTCGCCGTGCAGCTGTTGGTGCTCGAAGTGGTGCTGCTGGCCGCGGCGGTCGTGCTGTACCGCCAGACCGTCCCGGTGGGCGGTGTTGTGCTTCTCGTCACCACCTTGATCTCCGCGACGTGCGGGCTCGCCGCGGTGGGTACCCTGTACGGAGGCCTTGCCGCAGGGTTCAGGGGCCGCGAGACGTTGCTCCCGCTGCTCACGCTCCCGGCGGTGGCGCCGGTCCTGATCGGAGCAACACGAGCGGTCGAAGCAGCGCTCGGCACGGCAGGCGCCGTGGTGTCGGACGGCTGGCCCTGGGTGGGCCTGCTGGTCGTCTTCGCGGTCGCCTTCGGTGTCGGGGGATCGCTGGCGTTCGGCCCGCTCATCGACGAATGAACGCCATGCCTGACCGCCCAGTGAACGACAGCCAACGAGTGACACCGAATGAGTGACAGAGGCACATGACGACCACCGATCCCAACCTGACCAGCCGCACCGCTGAGGCCGGCGTGTCGAGGTCCGCCGGCACCGGGAGCCGCGGCACCCGGGTGATCGGCATCGTCACGATCATCGCCATGGGCTGGCTCGTGGCGTTCGGGCTCGGGTTCTCGCCCGCCGATCGCGACCAGGACGAGGCCGTTCGCATCCTCTACGTCCACGTCCCGACGATCTGGATCGCCTACCTGGCCTTCATCGTCACGGCGATCGCGTCGGGCATGTACCTGTTCACCAAGAAGAAGTCGCTCGGCTGGGACCGCCTGGCCGGCGCCAGCGCCGAGATCGGCACCGTGTTCGTCGCGGTCACCCTCGTCGTCGGCTCGCTGTGGGGCCGCATCACGTGGGGCGTGTTCTGGCAGTGGGACGCCCGGCTCACCACGACCGCTCTGCTGTTCGTCACCTACATCGGGTACCTGGCGGTTCGCCGTCTCGACGGCACCCACCAGCAGCGGGCCCGGCGCAGCGCCGTCATCGGGCTGATCGCCGTCCTGGAGATCCCGCTCGTCCACTGGAGTGTGCGTCTGTGGCGGAGCCTGCATCAGGAGGCGACGGTGCTCGACACCGACGGCAACACCGACATGGACGGTCTGATGCTGTTCAGTCTCCTCGTCGGGGTGATCGCCTTCAGCCTGCTCTACGTCTGGCTCGTGATGCATCGCACCCGAGGCATGGCGATGGAGGACTATCTCGACGACCGGGGCCTCGACCTCGCGCTCGCCGCTCGGCGTGCCGAGGGTGACGCCGACATCGCGGACCCCGAGAGACGCCGAGGCGCTGCTGCGACCTCCGCTCCGACTGCCTCTGCCGACGCATCCGAGAGGTCGTACTGATGGAAGACGCCGGGTTCATCATCGGGAGCTACGTGCTCACCTTCGCCACGGTGGCGTTGCTGTCGTGGCGCTACGTCCGTTCCGGTCGCCGCAGCGCGGAACAGGTGCCGGACGAGGACAAATACTGGCTCTGACCGAGCAGAATGAGTCGTGACATGACCGACATGGACCTCTCCCCCCGAGCCCCCGTCGATCCCGCCGGGCCGGTGCGCAAGCGCAAGCGCAAGTGGGTTCCGATGCTCGTCCTCGCGCTCGTCGTCGTGGCCGGTGGTGTCATCCTCACCCAGTTCCTGACGTCGGCCGTCGACTACTACTGCAACGTCGACGAGGTGGGGACCCGCGGCGGCTGCGACGAGGATCGCCGGATCCGCCTCCAGGGCACCGTCGACGAGGGATCGGTCGAGAAGGTCGCCAACACCACCGAGTTCACGATCTCGTTCAACGGCGTGACGATGCCCGTCAGCTACGACGGCGAACCCGGTGGCATCTTCAAGGAGTGCATCCCGGTCGTCGTGCACGGCGTGATCGAGAACGGCGAACTCCAGGGTGACCGCGTCGAGGTGAAGCACTCCGACGAGTACGTCGCGGTGAACGACGAGCGGGTCGCCGACGCCGAGGCAGCCGGCTGCCCGGATCCCGCCGCGCCGTGATGCTCGTCGCCGCCAGCATCAACTCGGCACTCGGCCGAGCCGGACTCCTGCTCATGCTCGCGTCGTGCGTGTTCGGGGCGCTCGCCGTGCTCTACGGCATTCGCACGCAGGACAAGCGGTTGCTCAAGCGGGGCCCGATGTACGCCTTCATGGCGCTCGGGGGCATCGTGCTCGCGGTGATCATGATGCAGCGGGCGCTGATCACCCGCGACTTCTCGATGGCGTACGTCCAGCAGGTCGGCTCGGCCGACACGCCGGCGCTGTACAACGTCGCCGCCATGTGGTCGGCGCTCGAAGGGTCGATCCTGCTCTGGGCGCTCACCCTGGGCGTGTTCACCGCCGCCGTGGCGTGGAGGTTCCGTCACCGCACCGACGATGTCCTCGTGGGCTGGGCGCTCATCGTGATGTTCGTGATCTCGGCGTTCTTCGCGATGCTCAGCTTCGGTCCGGCCGATCCGTTCGCTGCGGGCGCCGCCCGGCGTCACCAGCGGCCCGGGGCCGAACCCGCTCCTGCAGAACCACATTCTCGTGCTGTTCCACCCGCCGATCCTGTACCTCGGCTACGTCGGGTTCACGGTGCCGTTCGCCTTCGCCATCGCGGCGCTGGTCACGGGACGCCTCGGCGAAGGGTGGCTGATGGAGACCCGCCGCTGGGCGCTGTTCTCCTGGGCGTTCCTCACGATCGGCATCCTGCTCGGGGGCTGGTGGAGCTACGAGGTGCTCGGATGGTCGGGGGTGTGGGCGTGGGACCCGGTGGAGAACGCGTCGCTGCTGCCGTGGTTGACCGGCACGGCCTACATCCACTCGGTACTGGTCCAGGAACGCCGCGGGATGCTGCGGGTGTGGAACCTGACGTTGCTGGTCGCCACGTTCGCGCTCACGATCCTCGGGACGTTCCTGACCCGCTCGGGCGTGTTGAACTCGGTGCACGCGTTCGGCGACGGCCCCGTCGGGACGTGGCTGCTCGCCTTCTTCTTCGTGGTGGTCGTGGTGTCGCTCGGCCTGATCGCGTGGCGCGGCGATCGGTTGCGATCGCCCGGCTCGATCGACTCCCCGCTGTCACGCGAGGGGTCGTTCCTCGCCAACAACGTGTTGTTCACGGTCTGGGCCTTCGTCATCCTCCTCGGCACGTTGTTCCCCCTGCTCGTGGAAGCACTGCAGGACCGTCAGACCCTCGTGGGTGCGCCGTACTTCGACCGGTTGTCGCAACCGATCGGCCTGATGCTGCTGTTCCTGATGGGCGTCGCTCCCGTGCTCCCGTGGCGCAAGGCGTCCACCGAACTGCTGCGCACGCGGCTGTTCTGGCCGGCGTGGTGCGGTGCCGCCGGGCTCGCCATCGCCGTCGCCGTCGGCGCCGACGGATGGGCACCACTCGTGGCGTTCGGTCTGGCGGGGTTCGCCGCCGGATCGGCGGGTCGGCAGCTGGCGATCGCCACTCGTCGCCAGGGGTGGCGTGGTCTCGTGGGTCGGGCCAACGGTGGCATGGTCGTGCACATCGGCGTGATCATCATCGCGGTCGCGCTGGCAGCGTCGAACAGCTTCACCCACTCGGCGACGCTCACGCTGAACCAGGGTGAAGTGGTCGAGTGGGGTGGCCACACGTTCGAACTCGTGTCGGTCGACGAGCGAACGAACGACCGCGAGAGCGAGCGCCGGGTGGCGGCCAACGTCATCCTCGACGGCGGCCGGGCCTACCGGCCTGCGATCACGACCTATCTCAACATCGGTGCCGAGATCGGAACCCCATCGGTCCGCACCGGGTTCACCGAGGACGTGTACATGACGCTCGATCAGGGTGCCGCTCCCGGGGACACCACGGCCACGATCCGGGTGTTCGTGAAGCCGATGATCCTGTGGCTGTGGATCGGCGGGGCGATCATGGCGATCGGGACCCTGCTGGCCGCGTTCCCGGGCTCGCGTCGACGCATCCCGATCGATCCCGTGTCGGCGCCGATCGCGACCGGGCCGCCGAGCGAGGCGACCGAGGTGTCGGCGGGTGCGAGCTCGTCCGAGGACGACATCGACGAACGATCCGGAGCCCCGGTGTGACCGAGGTACTGGACGACGTGGCACCCGGCGAGTGGCGACGACGGCGCACCGCGTCGCCGCCGCATCGCTCCGCTGATCGTCGGGGTGGTCGCCGTGGTGATGGCGGGTCTGTTCGTCGTGCTCGCCGGGGCCGACGCGGACAAGAGCGAGTCGGCGGACTCGCCGCTGATCGGTCGCCCGGCGCCCGAGGCGACGGGCACCCTCGACGACGGCACCTCGTTCGATCTCGCCCGTCGCAAGGGCAGCTGGGTCGTGCTCAACTTCTTCGACCCGGAGTGCATCCCGTGCATCCAGGAGCACCCCGAACTGGTCCAGTTCTCGAAGGACCAGGAGAGCCTCGGGATCGAGGGCGCCGAGTTGTACTCGGTGATCACCCGCGGGGAGAAGGAGGAGATCGACGCCTTCTTCGCCGAGGAGGGCGGCGACTGGCCCGCCATCTACTCCGAGTTCGACGAGTTCCCGGTCGCCTTCGGTGTCGCGGCGGTCCCCGAGACCTGGATCATCGATCCGAGTGGTGTGGTGCAGCTGCGGCTGATCTCGAAGGTGACGGCGGCCCAGCTCAACCAGATCCTGCAGCAGTTCCGGGAGCAGTACGCGGGATGACGAGTGACCTCAACCGCAAGCTGAAGCGGTGGCCCGGGTGGGTGCTGCTGGTGTTCGTGATCGCCGGGTTCCTGGCGGTCGGGGCGACGCGATCGTCGGGTCCGGAGAGCCAGGAGGACCGGATCGATGCGATCGCCCGACGCGTCGCCTGCCCGATCTGCGACGGCGAGAGCGTGTTCGAGTCGCAGAACACGGCCTCGCAGGCGATTCGCAACCAGGTCGGCGAGCTCGTCGCCGAGAACGAGCTGAGCGACAGCGAGATCATCGCCTTCATCGAGACGCGGTACGGCGCGCAGGTCCTGCTCGTCCCCAAGGCGACCGGGTTCGACAGCCTCGTCTGGGTGCTGCCGGCGGTCGCGTTCATCTGCGGCATGGCGGCGCTCGTGGTCGTGTTCCGCCGGTGGAAGCGCGAAGCGGGTGACATGCGCGACCCGACCGACGCCGACCGAGAACTGGTCGCCGCCGCCCTGGCGGCCGACGAGGCCGGAGATTCCCGCCGAGTGCCGGCTCGCGCTGCGGGACCACCTCCGCGACGACGAGGACACCGGACGATGACGCGCAGCGGTGACCAACTCGAGCGCCTCGCCGAACTCGAAGAGGAGCGGCGGTACCTGCTGCGGTCGCTGACCGACCTCGAACGAGAACACGACGCGGGCGATGTCGACGACCTCGACTACCAGACGCTCAAGGACGGCTACACCGTCCGGGCGGCGACGGTGCTGCGCGACATCGAGGCCGGCCGAGGCGAACTGCCCGCTCGCCCTCCCCGTCGATGGAGCCGCACGATCGCCGTCGTCGCCGCGATCGTGGTCGGCTCGGTCGTCGCCGGGTTCGTGCTCGCCGGCGCCTGGGGTGAGCGATCCTCCGGGCAGCAGATGACCGGGCTGACACCGGGCGACGAGTCGCGAATCCTGCTGACCAACGCTCGCGACTCGCTCAGTACGGGCGACTTCGAACTGGCCAACTCGCTGTTCGGTCGCGTCGTCGAGATGGAACGGGCTCGTGGCCGGGACAACGCCGAGGCGGTTGCCTACTTCGGCTGGACGCTGGCGCTGCTGACCCGGGCGAATCCCGACGATCCGAATGCGGGGGAGCGGCTCGATGCCGCTCGGCTCGCCCTGTCCCAGGCGATCGAGATCGAACCCGACTACGCAGACCCGCAGTGTTTCCTGGCGATCATCGAGTTCCAGTTCCGCGACGACGCCGACGCCGCGCTGCCCTACATCGAGCGCTGCGAGGCGAGCAATCCCCCAGCCGAGGTGGCGTCGCTGGTGTCGAGCTTCGCCGACGAGATCCGCGCCGCCACCGGATCCTGACCCCCTTCGTTGGTTGCGCTTCTGTTGGGACGCCAACCGAACTGTCACGCAAACGGAACGGGGGCTCAGGCCTGGACCGGCTCAGGTCGGCGGCGGCCAGACCTTGCCCTTGGTGATGCGGTCGCCTTTGCGTTTGAGGACCCAGACGGTGCCCTTGCGCCAGTCGACCGGGGTCTGCACCTCCATGCCACGGCGGACGAGCGCGTCGATGGTCGCCGGGATCACATCGCCGTGGCTGCACAGCACGGCACCGTCCTCCACGTCGCCGAGGAGGTCCAACGCTCCTTCGAACGGCTGGTCCTCGGCAAGGCGGTCGTCGACGTGGATCTTCGTGCCGAGGCGGTCAGCGAGCGGTTCGAGCGTCTGCACGCACCGCAGGAACGGGCTCGAGTACAACTCGGTGGCACCCTTGGCCGCCAGTCGAGCGGCGATCGCGTCGGCCTGCTTGAACCCCTGTTTGCTGAGCGGGCGCAGATCGTCGGCGTCGAACCAGACGCGTCGTTCGCCGGCCTTGGCGTGACGCACCAGGTAGACGACGCCGGAGGTGCCCATGGCTCACGTCTCGCCGGTCAGGGCTCGGTGGCGGGTGGTCAGCTGGCGCACGAAGATGATCCACGAGATCACGGCGCCGATGATCGCCACCGCGGACACGTAGAGCAGGGGGCTGACGGTGTCGAGTGACTCGGCCAGCGACTCGATGTCGCCGGTGGAGACGCCCGAGCTGACGATCGACCCGACCTGGGCGAAGAACAGCACCGTCGGAACGAGTCCGTACAGCGCGAACCAGACCCACAGCACCCGGTTGTCAGGCGTGGCCTTCCACGAGTCGGATCCGTCGACGACCGACGGCTCGGAGGCCTTCCACTGTTCGCGCAGCACCAGGAACGGAATGACGTACAGGAACATCGGCGGCAGGAACCATCCGAAGATCGAGAACAGCGGCGACCACGTGGTGCGGCGGCCGTACGCACGCAGGTTCGTCGCCATGCGGAACATCCAGATGATCGTCACGACCCCGGCGGCGAGTGTTGCGACGGTGGCGAGTCCCTGGACCGCGGTGAGCGGGGCGAGCGCCTCCTCGAAGTCGGACTGCGAGGTCTCCCCGGCGACGAAGTCGGCGGCGTCGCCCGAGATGCCGATCGAGAGTGCCGTGGTGAGCAGGGAGGTGAGCGCGACGATCGCGGTCAGGATCACGACCGCCTTGCCGAGTCCGCCCACTCGCTTGGCCGGTGTGGAGAGCGTCGGGCTCGTCGAGTAGGCGACGAATCCGGCGGGAGCACTGAGCCCGGGTGGAGGTGGGGGCGGCGCCGGGCTGCTCGCGGGCGGCGGTGGCGGCGGGCGGCGGGCTGTCGCTCGACCCGGGAGGCGGTGGAATGTCACTCACCGGCCACACCGTAGTGCTGCGAGGTGGCCGTGAGGGCGCGTGGTGCCGAGGTGGTCGGACGCGGTGTCGACACTCACTTCGCGTCGGACCACCGCGTGATCACCGACGTTTCGGTCACGAATCGGACATCTCCGGCAGGTTCCCAACGGTGGGCGGCTTCCAGGAGGCCGTCGTCGAGCGACTCCCGGGCTGCGTTCGCGGCCTCCACCGGTGCGTGAACGAGGAGTTCGTCGTGCAGGCACAGCACGATCGCCGCACCGGTGCCGGCGAGGCGGGCTCGCACGATCACGGCCCATGTCTTGAAGAACTCGGCAGCAGCGCCCTGGACCATCGCATTGCGTCCGTACCGTCCTCGTGCCGCTGCGCGGCTGCGCGCGACACGCTGGTCGGCGTCGGTCCCTGCGTCGGTCCCTGCGTCGGCCGCGGGACGAGATCGGCCGACTCCGACGACATCCGCACCAGGCGGCCGCCGACGGTCCGGAGATCCTGTCCGGATTCGGCCCGGCGGGCGGCTCGGTCGAGGTAGGCCATGGCCACCGGGTATTCGCGTTCCAGCCCGCGCAGGGCGGTGGCGCCATGACCGGTCGTCTGTCCGTACATCGCGCCGAGCACGGCGACCTTGGCGATCTCCCGAGACACACCGAGCCGAGCCGCCACGGGCGCGTACATGTCGTCGTCGACGGTCGCCGCCGTGAGCGCGGCATCGCCGGAGATCGCCGCCAGGATGCGTGGCTCGATCTGCCCGAGGTCGGCGCGGAGGAAGACGTGGCCGTGTCTCCGCAACGACGGCAGGCCGGAGCTCGACGGGCAGGTTGTGCAGGCCGGCTGTCGCGGTCATCCGGCCCGCCGCGCCGTCCGACGACGACCACCGCCCGCGGAGTCGCCCGTCCGTCCCGACGTGCTGATCGAGCCAGCGGTAGCCGAAGGTCGTGGCGATGCGCTCGGCGCGCCGCCATTCCAGCAGGTCCTCGACGAGCGGGTGCTCGTCACGGATCTGTTCGAGCCGCCACGCACGGGTGTCGGGCACCTCGATGCCGACGCGCCGCAGGAGTGACTTCACGCTCGCAGGGTTGCGGAGATCGATGCCCTGCGTCGTGTCCGTCCCGCCATCGAGGTGGCGCAGCACCCTTCGGTCGCGTTCGTCGGTGATCCGGCGATCGTCGGCGGCGTCGAGGGGTCGCGGCCCGATGAAGGAGGCGATGATCCGCTCCGCCTCGTCCACGTCGACGGGCAGGCCGTCGTGTTCGAGTTCGGCGCACAGCAGTGTTGCCGCGGACTCCGAACGAGCGGTCGCCGCAGCGGCCGGACGATCGGCGAGGGCTTCGAGTCGGTCCTGCTGCCGGCGATGGACCTCCAGCGCCAAGACTGCCCACACGGTGGAGGTGCGCGAGGTCTGCACGCCACTGCCCGTCGATCCAGGCCGGGTTCAGGTGGCCGTCGGATCGGATCGGATCGTCGTCGTCGGGTGGCGAGAACAGATCGGGTGGCGTCCGGCGGGCGTCGGGCGGTGGATCGAGCCCTCGGTGCGCAGCCCAGACCCGGCCGGGTCCGGCTCGCCAGCCGCCCATGAGCAGGCGGTGGACCGCCTCGAGATTCGAACATCGTGCGGGGCGGATGCCGTGACCGACGAGGGTGGTGGCGGTGTCGGCCGTCCACCACACCCAGCGCGGGCCGATGTCCCGCTCGATCTCGGCGATCCTGTCGAACGCCACCGTCGGATCGTCGAGCAGCAGCGTGCCCCCGGCGTCACCGACGAGTGCGGCGCCGATGCCGTCGGCAACAGCCAGCGCGACGGGTTCACCGCTGGCGAACGTCATCCCCAGCCGAGTTCGTGCAGCCGGTCGTCGTCGATCCCGGCGGCATGGGCAACTTCGTGGATGACCGTGACGTAGACCTCGTCGGCCAGTTCGTCGAGGTCCTCGCACATCTCACAGAGCGCGAACCGGTAGATCGAGATCATGTCGGGAGCTTCGGTGCCGTCGCGTTCGGTGTGCGGCACACCTTCGTAGAGACCCAGCAGTGTCGGCTCGTCCGGGTTGCGGTCGACGACCTGCACCACCACGTTGTCGAGCACGTGGTGCAGTTCCTCGGGGAGGTCGTCGAGTGCGTCCGCGACCATCGCCTCGAACCTGTACCGCGGCACCACCTCCATCACGTACACATCGTGCCAGGCACGGCGTGTACACGTACACCTGGTGCCAGGCACCGTGTGTACGCCCGATTCCACGTGCGATCTACAGGACCTTGAGTTTGTCGGAGAAGACCTTCTTGGGCTTCATGTCGACGGCGATCGTGGCGGCCATGCGCTGGAAGATCTGAGCGGCCTCGGACTCCGGGTCGACCGCCGTGATCGGGCGACCGTCGTCGCCGCCCTCGCGCAGCGCCGGCACCAGCGGGAGTTGGCCGAGCAGGGGCACCTCGAGCTCGTCGGCGAGGACCTGCCCACCGCCGGAGCCGAAGATCTCGTAGCGCGTGCCGTCGTCACCGGTGAACCACGACATGTTCTCGATCACGCCGCGAACGGGCAGGTTGACCTTGGCCGCCATCGCGGCCGACAGGGAGGCCACCTTCTGGGCGGCCGGTTGCGGTGTGGTCACCACGAACACTTCACCCCGCGGCAGGTACTGGGCGAGCGACAGGGCGATGTCGCCGGTGCCGGGCGGCATGTCGACGAGGAGGAAGTCGGGCTCGTCCCAGAACACGTCGGTGAGGAACTGCTCGAGTGCCTTGTGCAGCATCGGGCCCCGCCAGATGACGGCCTGGCCCTCGGGGACGAAGTAGCCGATCGAGATGCAGCGAACTCCCCACGCCTCCGGCGGGACCAGCATCTCGTCGATGACGACGGGGTCGCGATCGGTGCCGAGCATCCGTGGGATCGAGTAGCCGTAGATGTCGGCATCGACCACGCCGACCGAGTACCCCTGCGATGCGAGGGCAACGGCGAGGTTGGTGGTGACGCTCGACTTGCCGACGCCGCCCTTGCCCGAGGAGATCAGCAGCGGTCGGGTCTTCGAGCCGCGTCTTGGAGAACGGGATCTCGCGGCCTTCGGCGTGACCGTGGGCCGGGCTCGAGCCGGCGGTGGCCCCGGCGTTGCCGTGGAGGGTCTGGCGGAGTTGGGCGCGATCGTCGTCGCTCATCACGGTGAACTCGAGGTCGATCGACTCGACGCCGTCGAGCTGCGTCGCGGCCTCGGCGACGCGTCGTTGGATCTCGCTCTTGAGCGGGCACCCGGGGACGGTCAGCGCGATCAGGACCCCGACGACACCGTTCTCGCGCACCGAGACCCCACGGAGCATTCCGAGGTCGACGATCGATCGGTGGAGTTCGGGATCCTGCACCGGGCGCAGTGCCTCGATGATCTGCTCTTCGGTCACGATGGCGGCCATGGCCTCATTGTGGCGACGACCGATCGCATTTGCACCGGATTTGCACTACGTCCATAGGTAAAATTGCGCGGACGGATAGCATCGTGCACATGAGCACGAGCCCGTCGTTCACCGCCACCGTGTCGGCGATCACCGACGCGTTCGGTGACCCGACTCGCCGCTCGATCTACCTGTACGCGAAGGAGCATTCGGGCCCCGACGACACCGGGGTGACGGCGTCGATGGTCGCCGCCGAAGTCGGAGTCCACGCCAACGTGGCCCGGCATCACCTCGACAAGCTCGCGGCGGGTGGGTATCTCGAAGTGGTCTCGGGCAAGGTGGCCGGCGCCGGCGCCGGTCGCCCGTCCAAGCGGTACGTGGTGGTCGGTGACGGGCTCACGATGAGCAGCGTGGACTTCCCGGTCCGCAGTGACGACCTGCTGCTGTCGTTGCTCGGGCGGGCGCTGGATCGTTTGCCGCACGACGAGGCCGAGCAGATCGCCGAGGAGGTCGGCCAGGAGTACGGCCGCGCGATGGCCGAAGGACTCACGGGCGACGCGCTGGCGACCGGGCGCCGCTCGCTGCGGTCCGCGATGCAGGCCGTGGCCGACGCACTCACGGCACACGGGTTCGCCGCCCACGCCGAGGGCCGCAACGATCAGCTGCGCATCATCAACAACCACTGTCCCTTCGGCGAGGTCGCCACCGATCACCCGGTGATCTGTGCCGTCGACCGCGGGATGGTGAAGGGCATGCTCGGAGCGCTCGTCGGTACCGAGGACGGTGATGCCCTCGGCGACGTGGTCACCGAGTCGAGCTTCGCCCGCGGCGACACGTTCTGCTCGACCGCCGTCTGACGGTTTCGTCGACCGTCTCCTGTGACTCGTTTATCGTGGAGACGATCGACCCGTCGTGTGATTGTCGCTGCTGCTGTGTCGATGCTGGTGGTGTTCGCCGCCTGTGGGGGATCCGACGACGGTGCCGCTGATTCCGTCGTCACCCCGCCGGAGACCGTTGTCGCTGACCCGGAGACGACCGAACCGGCACCTGAGGTATCCGTTGTCGCCACCGATCCGACCGTTCCCGCCGGTACGACCGGAGAGCCCGAGCGCCCGCCGGTAACTGCCCGATCGGTACCTGGCAGGTCGACGGCC
>CAVZTM010000017.1:0-324596 GCA_963778175.1 Ilumatobacteraceae bacterium | reverse complement strand
GGGCGCCGGCTGGGGAATCGGACCCCCGCTGACCGTGTCGTTGCCACCCTGGCCGAGCACGGCGTCGCCGCCCGGTCCACCGTTGAGCGTGTCGTCGCCCTCGCCACCCTCGATCGTGTCCCGACCGGCCTCGCCCTCGACCGTGTCGTTGCCGCCGTTCGACTGCACGACGTCGTTGCCGTCGCCGGCGTTGATCGTGTCGTCACCGTCGGGGTCACCCTGCGGCGGCGATCGCGTCGTAGGCGACGCCCTCCCACGTTCCGCCGGTGACGTTCGCATCGCCGAGGATCAGGTCGGCGCCGCTGCCACCCTTGACGATGTCGTTGCCGGGACCGCCCGAGATCACCGTCGGGATCGTGAACGGCACCGCCTCCTTGGCGATGCCGACCGCCGGATCGCCGGGCGCCGGCGGGTCCGTCGTCGACGAGTTCGTCGTCGGAGCCCGGCAGCATCAGGATCTCGTCGTCGCCCTTGCCGCCGTCGGCGACGACCAGCGTGACGTCCGTGAAGACCTCCTCGAAGCCGAACGCGGTCACCCGGATCTTGCCGGGGGCGAGCTGTCGGACCTCGATCGGTTCGTCCTCGACGTCCTCCTGGACGTTGCGGAGCGTCGGCCCGCGAACCGATGTTCAGGTACACGACGCCGCCGACCTGCGTTGCGGGCTTCGGAGCCGGCGGTTCGCATGCGGACGACCACTCGAGCAGCGTGATGCGGACCAGCTCGAAGCTGAACTCCTCGCTGTAGAAGAACAGGTCGATCTTCACGAACGCTTCGAGGAACGCCTCGATCTTGCCGCCGACCTCGAACAGGCAGATCGGGTTGGCGAGCTTGTCGACGATCTCCTCGATGCGCAGCTTGCCGTCGGGATCGGGCCGGTCGTCGAGGTCGAGCGTGAACGTCAACTCGATGCCGCCGCGAACCCCGGCGGAGATGATGACCAGGTCGACCGAGGCGCCCGCGAACACCCGACCGCGGAACACGATCTCGGGGACGTCGTTGCCCTGGGCGTCGAGGTCGTCGATGAAGATCCCGTCGAACAGCGCGACACCCGAGCCGCCGTCGAGCAGCTTGCGGATGCCGCTCGTGTCGTAGCCGATCGCGAAGCGGCCCTCGATGCCGATCTCGCCGCCGAGGGTGATCGTGATCGGCACCGGGCCGACCATGATCGGCCCGAAGTCGTACGAGATGCCGGCGCTGGCCTTCAACGTGCCGGCGTCCCAGCGGATGAGCGTGGCGTCACGCCCGACGAGCAGCCCGAAGATCTGGCTCGCGTCCTCGAGGAACGGGAAGCTCAGCCCGGGCACGCCGAACGTCGACGGCCGGCTGGGGTCGGGCGACTGCTTGGTCGTTGAGCTTCGGCTTGCCGGCGTAGCTGACCTCGCCGACGTCGTTCGTGAAGCCGGTGCCGCCCTTGAACGTGGCGTCCTGCTTGATCAGCGAGCCGGCCTCGGTCGGCGACACGGAGGTGGCCGCCTTCGCCGCATCGACGGTGAACGACCCGGCCTCGCGCGTGCCGCCGACGAGCGCACCGAGCGGGATCGGTGCCAGGCCGTCGCCGTCGGGAATGCCGTTGACGAACGTGATGAACGCAGCGAGCGCCTCGATCAGCGAGAGGTCGGCGCCCGAGGCCTCCTCGAGCACGGACAGCATCGTGATCTGCGGGCCGCCGACGAGTTCGGAGAGATCGCTGACGACCGGGATCGGTGCCGTGATCACGTCGACGATCGGCTGCAGCGGACCGGTGATCTTCTTGATCTCCTTGGTGACCGGCTCGATGAACTTGTCGAGCACCTCGCCGAGATCGAGGTGCAGGTTGTCGAACGAGACGGTCGGGGCGGTGATCGAGACCGTCGTCAGATCCTCGAAGGTGCTGGCCGTCGGGTCCTCGTCGAAGTCGCCGATCTCCCAGTTGAGGGCGAACGTGCCGATGATCGACGGGCAGGTCGGCGGTCGCCCCGGCGATGCCGGTGCGGATGTGGAGATCGAGGTTGACGCCCGCCGCGACCTGGGGTGTCAGGCTGACGTCGCCGCTCACCAGGTCGCCGAGCGTGATCTTGTCCGGCGCGCTGCCCGTGACGTCGAGGCCGAGATGGGCGCCGACGATCGTCGGGTTGCCGATGCTGTCGAGCGCCTCGACGCCGAGGAATCCGAGCCGCGCCGGTGAGGCAGCGGTCGGTGGTGTAGTCGAGCCCGGCGAGTGGCGCGGCGCAGCCGGTGGCGCCGGCGGCGAGCGTCACACCGGCCGACACGAGGAACTCGGGCGCCGCACCGTCGAGTGCGACGTAGGGGCCGTCGGTGGTGTTCACGCCCGACTCCGAGCGTGACACCCCAGTTGGCGAACGCGTTGACGCCGCCCTCGACGCTCAGCGGCAGGCCCTCGAGCCCGAGGTTGACGCCGGTCGTCGCCGTGACCATCTCGCCGAAGGTGAACGTGGCGCGGATGTCGCGCAGGTCGAGCAGGGTGTCACCGCCCACGCACGCCTCGTCGGTCCCGCCGTGGTCGCACAGCGCGAGCACGGTGATGTCGCCGGCGTCGAGTCCGAGCAGCGTCGCGAGCTCGGTCGGCGATCGCGTCCTCCAGCGGGCCGCCCGGGCGCGAGACCTGCGAGCGCGGTGGCGAAGTCGTCGATGTAGCCGTCGATCGCCAGGCGGGTCGCTTCGATCCCGTCGGCGCCGGTGCGCAGCGGGTCGGCGACGGCGGCCGGCAGCCCGGCGTCGGCGGCGTCGCGCATCCCGTCCTCGATCGCCTCGAGGAGGTCGGGGAGCAGCTGCAGCAGGAACGCCGGGTTCAGCGCCGCGGCGGCGAGCCGGGTGCCGAGATCGGTCGGCACCCAGGCGCGGACCGGGTTGGCGCCCGCGACGAGTTCCACGTCGAGTTCACCGAGGTACACCTCGCCGCCGATGTCGGCCGCCAGCGAGAGCTGCGCGCACGCGAACCCGCCGAGATCGCGTTCTGCGGCGTCGACGGCGGAACCCGCGATCCGCGTCATCGTGCCTTCGATGACCGGACCGCACGACCCGCCGTTGAGGATCTCGCCCGGGTCGGTCACGTCGATGCCGGCGTCGGTGAACGTCACGTCGTCGTCGTCGCCGACGACCGCACCGCTGTCGGTCAGCTGCACCTCCAGCGCGAGACCGGCGCTGAGGTCGTTGCGGCCGCCGAGCTCGAACGCGTCGCCCTCGGCCCACTCGAGCGCGCACTCGACGTTGTCGTCGTCGGTCCGGGCGCTGACGACGCACGCCTCGCCGTCCGACGTCCTCGTGATGACCATGCCGACCGACACCAGCGACGCCGGGAACGCCCCGGGTGCGTGCAGGGTGCCGTCGTCGCTCTCGTCGCTCGGCCGTACCGGTCCCTCCGCTCGCGGCCGGCGCCGACGAGCGCCGACACCGGCCCGATGCTCGCCTCGACGGCGAGATCGTCGCTGCCCTCGGCCTGCAGCCGGGCCTCGAGGCCGGTCGTGCCGTACAGCACCGGTGCCGACCCGTCGAGCGGGATGCCGACGTCGAACTGGCCGAGTGCGGCGTAGTCGACGTCGATCGAACCGGTCACGTCGAGCCCGACGAGATCGCCGAGACCCGGCGCCGGACAGGTCGAAGTTCAGGTTGGCCGACGGGCTCGGTCCGGTCGGCAGGCCGTCACAGTCGGGATCGGTGTTGCCCTCCGAGCAGATGCCGTAGCCGATGTTGATCCGCAGGGTCGGGTCGACCGGCGCATCCTCCAACACGAACTGCACGACGCCGTCGGGCAGACCGAGCGTGTCGTTGATCAATGTCTCGAGCTGCTGCAGGCTCTGGGGGATCCGCGGCGGGAACGCCGCCTGGCGGTCGCCGGTGGCGTCGCTCCATTCGACCTCGACGCGTGTACTCGGACCCGAGCGACACGAAGCCGTCGCCGTCGGTGTCGAGGTCGCTGTCGATGACCAGCTCCTGGAACGCCGTGGTCGGGTCGGGCGACGCCGACAGGCTGTCGCCGTCAGCGTCGGCGACGAACGCGCCGGGCTCGCCGCCGGTCGGCACGACACGCCACTGGACGCCGGTCGGATTCTGCGCGAACGCCTCGGCGGCGCACTGCAGCGTCACGTCGGGTGGCCGGGCGGACGCTCGTGTCGAGCGGGATCGCGCGGATGTCGGCGTCGGCGTCGCCCTGCACCACGCACTGGATGTACGCGTCCTGGACGCCGCGGAACTCGTCGACCATCCGGCGCAGCTCGTCGACCTGTCCGACGATGTCGGCGGGGCTGACACCGATCAGGTCGATCGGCGTGTCGAACGCGTCGCTGCCGACCGCGTCCTCCAGATAGGCGACGAGCGCGTCGAGCGCGGCGAGGATGTCGGCGAGCTTCGACAGCGTGTTGCCCTTGACGTCGTAGCTCTCGCCGTCGGCGAACGTGATCGGGTTGAGCACGTCACCGTCGGGGTTCGAACAGTTCAGCTGCGTCGCCGACAGCACCGCGGTGATGTTGCAGACGTTGCCGTCGTCGTCGACGAGCTGCGATCCGACGAGGCCGGGTTCGGCGAGCAGGTTGACCGCCGCGGTGCCGGTGAAGAGCGTGGGGTCGGCGGCGGCCGGTCCGTCGTGAACGAGCGTGAGGTCGCCGCCGAACGGGCAGCAGCGTGTTCTGGAAGCCGGCGTCGAAGTTGTCGATGGTCGGGCTCGGGTCGTCGAGGTTCCAGCTGATGTCGAATCCGCCCGATGCCCCGAGGCCGGCGGCGTTCGGCGCTCACCGACGCGGAGCCGTCGAACTGCAGGTCGACGTCGGCGGTGACGAGGTCGACCAGGCTCGGCGCTCAGGACGTCGCGCACCAGGATCGCATCGGTGATCGTCGCACCGTCCGAGAGGATGCTGCCCGAGGTGAGGCCGACCTTCAACGCCGGATCGGGCCCCGGGCTCGTCAGCGCGCCCGTCGACGTTCGCCGACGACCTCGAGGAAGCCGAGGCGCCCGACCATGTCGATGTCGCCGCCGACGGCGACGTCGCCGACCTCGATCAGGGAGTCGACGTCGGTCAGAAAGAAGCGATCGAGCGGCCCGGGCGGGTTGGTGGCGTTGTCGGCCGGGTTGATCGTCGTCGACGTCGTCGGTGACGATGAGCCCGAGTGTGACCCCGGCGGAGATGTCGGAGAGCGAGTAGCTGGCCGACGCCGATGCCCCCGCCGAGAGACCGGTGATGCCGGTGGCGGCGACCAGGGTGTTGCCGGCGTTGATCGTCGCGTCGCGCGTGATGGGCCCGGCCACCGCGAAGTCGAACGGGAACGTGAACGCCTCGGCGTCGGCGTCGTAGTCGAAGTCGGGGTTGCCGGCGACGGTCGGGATGAGGCCGGCGGCGGCGAGCTCGGTGAGGAGGTCCTGGATCGTCTCGGGTCGCGGCAGGATCGTATCGACACCCGACCCGTCGTCCGGGAGTGAACTCGATCTCGACCGCGAAGTCGCCGTCGCCGTCGGCGCTCAGTTCGATGTTCGCTGTCGGGTCGACGCCGATCGTCGTCGTGCTCGCTCGCTCCGACATTCGCGCCGTTCGACCTGCCACTGGGCGGATCCGTCGACCGACGTGTACGCCCGGCAGAACACCGGCTGGTTCGCCTCGAGGGCGATCAGGCTGCCGGTCGGGATCCCCTCGACGCCACCCGGCCCGTCGGGATCGGGGCCGACCTCGGTGCCGCACACGATCTGGCCGGACGACCGCGGCGTCGACGTAGTCGACCAGTGGCTGGATCGCCTCGAACACGCGGTCGAAGTCCGACAGGTCCGCGGCGCCGAGGTCGCCGGGGATGAACACGCCGTCGGACAGGAACGGCAGCTTCACGTCGCCGGCGAGCATCGCGGCGCCGTAACTCGACACGAGCTGGGCGAGCGAGGTGATCGCCGTGTCGGCGCTGATGTTCGTCAGCAGGTCGATGGGATTCGCGCCGGTCGCGCTGAAGTCGATGTTGGCTGACGGGTCCGAGAAGAAGTTCTCGTCGGTGATCGTCAACTGACCGCCGAACTCGGTGCCGAAGACGTCGGCGGTCAGCGCCAGGTCGATGTCGATGTCGTCGACGGCGTTGTTCGGGAAGTCGAGCTGGACGAGGTCGTTCGATGGCGAGCGTCGAGAACTCGTCCATCGTGATGCCGGTCGAGGCCGTCCGGATCGGTGAGTCCGAAGGCGACGGTGAAGTCGACGTCGAGGTCTCCGGTCGCGGTCGCGTCGGCGAAACCGAACTGGATCGGGATCTCCTGATCGGTGTCGAGTGACGCCGTGAACGCGAACGTCGGCAGGTCGACGAAGGCGAACGTGCCGGGGATGTCGGACTCGTCGAACTCCACCGTGATCGTCGTCGCCGGCATCGTGACGCCGACGTCGACCGGTGCGCCGAGAATCTGCACGCCGTCCTCGACGATCGTCACCGGCGCCGAGTAGGTCCGATCGACGGCGAGGTCGAAGGTGACGGTGTGCGTCGTGCCGGAGGTCTGGTGGTCGTAGCCGTCGAACGTGAAGCCCGAGTCGAAGGAATTGAACGCGCCGAGCGCAGCTTGCGAGATCGGTGGTTCCCGCGAGGCTCATCAGACCCGGGAACCCGCTGTCGTTGCCGGTGAAGATCTCGTGGAAACCGAGCAGCATCGCCGGGTTCGCCTCGAGCCCGGGGATCACCGGGAGGAGGTCCGGGAGCAGCGACGCCTGGGCGAGCGACGCGCTGGCGCAGCGGCGAGCTGGTTGCCGATGTCGGCGTCGTACGGCGACGCCGCCGACGCTGGCCACTGGTGGCGCGGCCACGAGCGATCCCGAGCGATGGCGACGGCGAGATACGACCGCCGCGGCGAGCTGGCGGAACGACATGGTGTACCCCCTGGCTCGGGATGCCCGCGACGCTTGCCCCCAACGCAGCAGCGCACGATCGATCTAGTTCGCGCCCCACCAGCGAATCGTCATCCACCCAAGCCGCACTGTCTCCTCGCGTGTCCAGCGAATCGCGAGATCTTGACGATGTCTGGACATTCGAGCGCCAAGCGCGTCCGCTCGTGGCCGTCCCGACCACGGTGAGCGTTCCGTACAGTGTCGGCATGCAATTCGGACGATCGATCTCCGGTGGCGTCCGACGTCGGCTCGACCGCCGCCGCTTCCTGATCGCCGGAGCCGGAGCGACCGCCGCCGTCGTCGCCGGATGTTCGAGCGACGACTCCGGCACCGACCGGCGACGGCAGCACCCCGCCCGACAACTCGACGACGAGACCTCGATGGCCGACACCGTGCCCACCGATTCCACGGCGCCGCGCACTCAGCGCCGCTGCGGCAGCCCTGCTCGGCCCCGGCTCGCCCGGCCTGATGGACGAGGCCGTCTACCAGACCCGCGTCGACGAGTACCTCGCCTTCGCCACCGGCGTCGAGCACCCGACGAACCCGACCGGCATCGCCGTCCACCTCGACCCAGGCGCTGCGCGACCCCGACTACACGTGGAACATCGACGACGTCACCGTCGAGTCGCTGGCGGACGTGTTCGAGCAGATCGACGACTGGGAGGACACCCGCGACTTCCAGCTGATGTACCTGCACTGGATGCTCGCCCTCGGCCAGGGCGACACGCCGATGACGCAGCTCTCGCCCGAGGTGATCGCCGCCGATCGACGAGCGGATGCTCGACAACCGCTACCGCTACGACGACCCGCTGCCCGACGACCGCGTCGACAACCTCTGGTTCTGGTCCGAGAACCACCTCATCATCAACCTCGCGATCGAGTACCTCGCCGGCCAGCGCTACCCCGACGAGACCTTCACCGTCACCGGCCTCACCGGCGCCGAGCACGTCGAGCGGGCCAAGCCCGACATCCTCGACTGGATCACCGAGCGCGCCGAGCTCGGCTTCTTCGAGTGGCACTGCAACGTCTACATGCTGAAGAACATCACGCCGCTGCTCATGCTCGCCGAGCTGGCCGACGACCCCGAGATCGTCACGGCGGCGGCGATGGCGCTCGACCTGTGCCTGCTCGACATGGCCGCCCACAACCACGCCGGCTGCTACACCGCGCCGCGGGGTCGCACCTACAAGAAGGACAAGATGTCGTCGCTCGACGAGGACACCTTCGGCACCGCCAAGTTCGTGTTCGACGACACCGACGCAGCAGTACCCGTCGACGAGCCGACGGCGGCGTCACCTACCTCGCGTCGGCGACCCGCTACCGGCCGCCGCAGGTCGTGGTCGACATCGCCACCGACGACCAGCCGAGCGTCGTGCGCGAGCGCCACGGCGTGTTCTTCGACGGCAGCAGCCCGCTCGAGGACGACCCGGTCGCGCCCTACGGCAAGGACTTCGCCGACCCGGCCAACCTCCCGTTCTGGTGGAGCCTCGGCGCGCTCGGCATGTGGCCGCTCGCCGAGGTCAGCGTGGCCGACGGCCAACGAGTTCCGGCTGTGGGAGACCGACCGGTTCGGCGAGATCAACCTGCTCGCCCAGATCAACGACTACGACCCCGGCCAAGATCCGTGCGTGGGAGCAGGAGCGGGCGGCGGTCATCAACTTCGGGTTCCTCTCCGAGGCCAACACCTACGCCTACCGCGAGCCGAAGGTGTCGCTGGCGTCGGTGCTCGACCACCGCTTCGGCGAGATGCGCGACCAGGTCCACGCCTGGCAGGCGGCCATCGACGAGCGGGCGATGGTGTTCACCACCCACCCCGTCACCGACCCCGACGAGATCACCGATCTGGGCCGACGACGAGGCGCCCGGCTACTGGACCGGCGAGGCGTCGATGCCCCGCTCGCGCCCAGTACGAGCGCACGGCGGTGCACATCTACCAGCCGACGTGGGACGAGACCACCGACCCGCTCGTGTGGAGCGTGTTCGGGTACCGGCCCTTCACCCACGCCTACGTGCCCCAGGACCACTTCGACGAGGTGCGCCAGGTGGGCAACTGGACCGTCGCCGCGAAGGTCGGGCGGCTACATCGCGCTGTGGTCGTGGCGGACCCCGACGTGGCGGGTCTACGACCCGGCGGTGCGTGTCGACCAACGGGATGACCAAGCCGTTCGACCTCGTCGCCGAGGGCGGGCCCGACAACGTGTGGATCGTCGAGGTCGGCAGCGACGACGACGGCTCGCTCGACGACTTCGTCGCCGCGCTCACCGACACCGAGCCGTCGGTCGTCCGCGACGACGGCGGCTTCATCGTGTCGTGGACGTCGCCGTCGGTCGGCATCGTCGACTTCTCGAGCACCGGCCCGTTCGTCGTCGACGGCGTCGAGCAACCGCTCGGCGACCATCCCCGCCACGAGTCGCCGTGGGGCAGCGTCGAGCACCTGTCGCCGCCAGTACAACCTGACCGCCGGCGACTCCACCTGGTCGATCGACTTCGACGCCATGACCCGGGAGGTGTCGTGACAGATGGTGTCAGACACCAATCGTTACATGCCGCGGTTGGCGGTGGTCGGGGCGGACCACCTGCACCTGTTCGAGATCGTCGACCGGCTCGCGAAGGCCGGGGCGGAGACGGTCGCACACACGGCGACGGATCGCTCGTCGGCGCGTACGAGGGCTGGCGGACGGACTCCGTCGAGCGGTCGTTCGACGACATCCTCGCCGACGACACGATCGACCTCGTCGTCACCGCGGCGATCCCGACCGAGCGGGCCGACGTCGCGCTCGCCGCGATCGCCGCCGGCAAGCACGTCCTCAGCGACAAGCCCGGCGTCACGACGATGGCCCAACTCGACGCCGTCCGCGCCGCGGTCGCCGGTCGGCCCGGTCGACCGTGGACGGTGCTGTTCACCGAGCGGTTCGAGAACCGGGCGATCGCCGAGGCCGTCCGGCTGGCGCAGGCGGGCGCCGTCGGGCCGGATCGTCCACGTGATCGGCGCCGGTCCGCACACGATGTGGGCCGAAGCGCCGCCCCGACTGGTTCTGGGATCCGGAGGCGACCGGCGGCATCCTCGTCGACATCGGCTCGCACCAGGTCGACCAGTTCCTGGCGATCACCGGCGCCGGCGCCGTCGACGTCGAGATCGTCGCCGCGGCGGTCGGCAACGTCGCCTGCCCCGATCACCCGGCGATGCAGGACATCGGCTCGATGACCCTCGTCGCCAACGGCGTCGTGGGCGACCACCGGCTCGACTACCTCACGGCCAAGGGCCTCGGCACGTGGGGCGACTGCGGCTCACGATCGTCGGCACGGAGGGCACGATCGAGGCACGGGCCAACGTCGACGTCGCCGGCGTCGAGGGCGCCGAGCACCTGATCGTCGTCGACGGCGACGGCACCCGGCGCGTCGACGTCAGCGGCGTCGTCGTCGACTGGGCCGAGCAGCTCCTCGCCGACCTCGCCGACGACGGCGAGCGACTGATGACGCAGCAGCACGCGATCGACGTGACCGACGTCTGCCTGCGGGCCCAGGCCGCCGCCCGGCCCTGGGGGCTGCCAGGATCGCGACCGTGACCGATCCGCACCTGACCGACCTGGGCGTCGACGATCTGCGGGCCGAGATCTGCGGGCCGACGATCTGCGGGTCGGCGTGGTCGGGATGGGCATCGGCCAGATGCACCTGCTCGAGCTGGCTCGAGGTCGACGGCGCCAGCGGCGACCGTGTTCGCCGAGATCGACGCCACCAAGCGGGCGCAGGGCGAGGCCGCGTGGGGCATCCCCGGCGTCGGCGTCGCTCGACGAGCTGCTCGACCCGAACTCGCCGCACCGCGTCGACGTGGTCGACCTCTGCACCCCGCCGTCGATGCACGAGGAGCAGATCCTGCGCTGCCTCGACGCGGGCGTCCACGTGATCTGCGAGAAGCCGCTGGTCGACTCCGTCGCCGCCTGCGACCGCCTGACCGTCGCCGCCGAACGGGCCGCGGCGACCTCGGGCGCCCGGTTCATGCCGATCTTCCAGTACCGCTTCGGCGACGGCGCCGCCCGGGCGCGGGCGCTGATCGACGCCGGGATCACCGGGCCGTCTGTTCACCGCGTCGTCGCTCCACCTGGTGGCGCCGCGGCAAGGGCTACTACGCCGACGCGCCGTGGCGCGGCACGTGGGCGGGCGAGCGCGGCGGCTGCGTCCTCAGCCACTCGATCCACAACCACGACCTGCTCACCTGGATCGGCGGCCCGCTCGTCGAGCTGCGGGCGATGGCGACCACCCGGGTGAACGACGTCGAGACCGAGGACTGCGCGGTCGCCATCGGTCGCACCGCCGACGGCGCCCTCGTCACCATGAACGTGACCCTCGGCGCGGCGAGCGAGTCGTCGCAGCTCGTGTGGCACTTCGACAACGTCACCATCAAGTCGTCGACCGAGGCCTACGACCCGGCCGCCGGGCCGTGGACCTTCGAGTTCCGGCGCTCCGCCTTCGCCGAGGAAGCCGAACAGGCGCTGGGCCGACCTGCGTCCGTCGGGGTCGCAGTACACCGGCCAGTTCCAGGGCTTCGTCGACGCGCTGGCGAGCGGCGCCGAGTTCCCGGTGACCCTCGCCGACGCCCAGGCCTCGCTCGAACTCGTCACCGCCTGGTACCACTCGGCCCGCACCGGCGCCGTCGAGACGCTCCCGCTCCCCGCCGACCATCCCGACCGCGGCTCCTGGCGCCCCGCCGGCATCCCATGACCACCCCCGGTTCCCTCCGCCTTCCCGTCTCCGTTTGCGGGAGATTTTCAATCGGGACGGTCCATCAGAAATCTCCCGCAAACGGTGTGGTGGGGGGTGGGGTGTGGTGAGTACGCCGGGGGAGATCTTCGGGGTGCCGTTGCCGGGTGGGACGTCGGTCAGCCACGTGCAGGTGTACGACACGGTCGGTCCCGACGGGCTCGCCGGCGGGTCGCCCCACCTCCACACGGTGTGCACCGAGGCCTACCTCGTGATCGCCGGTGAGGGGATGGTCCAGACGCTTGTCCGGGGAGGGGTACGCCGAGACGCCGCTCGTCCACGGCACCATCGCCTGGTTCTCGCCCGGCACGGTGCACCGGCTCGTCAACCTCGACGGCCACCTGGAGCTCTACGTCCTGATGTCGAACGCCGGGCTGCCCGAGGCCGGCGACATGGTGCTCGCCTTTCCCCCGTCGGTCCTCGCGGATCCCGACGGCTATCGAGCGATCGCCGACCTCCCGGTCGACGGTCGCACGACCGACGGTGCCCCCGACGCCGCGTTCCGGCGGCGCGATCTGGCCGTCGAGGGATTCGCGCACTGGCGCGCACGCGGTCGAGACCGCCGGCGCCGGAGCGCTCGACGGGCTGTACGCCGCTGCGGTCGATCTCCTCGGGCCCCGCCCGCAGACATGGGACTCGCTCGTCGACGAGGATCCGGCCCGTGACCTCCAGCGTTCGCGCTCCCAGATCGAGTCGCTGCGCGGATCCGACCGGTCGGCAGCGCAGGCGCGCCTCGCACGAGTCGGCGGTGAGGTCGCGCTCCCTGCTCCCGGCCACCCGCGCCATGGGCTGCTGCGGCACCCTCGGCACCGTCGTCCACTGACCCTCCGCCTCCACCGCTTCACGTTTGCGGGAGCTTTCTGGATGGATCCACCCCATCCGGAAACTCCCGCAAACGGGGTGGGGGAACGGGGGATGGTGCGGCTGTGCGAGGATTTCTCCGTGGGGGACACGCAAGCCGTGCTCGACTACGTCGAGTTCTACGAGCGCGAGTTCGACCATGTCGTGCGCTCCGTGCGCCACGTGGTCGGCCCGGCGGCCGAGGACATCGCCCAGGAGGCGTTCATCGCGGCGTTCGACCAGTGGGATGACGTCAGACACTTCGACCTTCCCGTCGCCTGGGTCGACAAGGTTGCCCACCGGATCGCCTGGCGATCGGCGCAACGCGAGCCGCGCCCGGGCCGAGATCGAACGCCGCGGCTCGTCGGTGCACGTGCCGCCGGCACGCGATCTCGACCTGGTCGCCGCGCTCGCCGATCTGCGGGACCGACACCAGGCCGCGGTGTGGCTCCACCACGTGCAGGACCGGCCCGTCGCCGAGGTCGCCGAGCTGCTCGGCTGTTCGGTCGGCGCGCACCAAGGTCCTGCTCATGCGGGCGCGGCAGCACCTCGCCAGGCGACTGCGGGCGGTGGACGGTCGCTGGGTGAGCGAAATGAACTGGACGAGGACGGCGATCGCCCGTCGGATCACTGCGTCCTCTCGCGTCGAGTACGTCGAACCGATCCTCGACGACGACCTCGGCGGGATCGGTGGACGATGGGTGTTGCTGGTCGACGGCGGGTCGTACCGCCTCGAACGTGATGACGGCCTCCGACTCGACGACGGTCGGTTCGACCTGCGCGGCACCGACCGCATCGATCGACCCCGTTCGGCAACTCCGGGTCGGGCGTCGTTCCGCTTGATGCTCGATGCGGACCGTCTGCGCATCGATCGCGTAGTGACCACGCTGCCGCCGACGAGGGGCGTTCCCGACGGTGTGTGGCTCGACCTGTTCCTCGAGTCGGGGCCGCTGCGTTACGCCGGATCGACCCGCCTGTAACCAAGTGGTCGCGTTCGCGTCAGTGACAGGGGAACGGGAGCGTCCCCTGGCGCACCCACGAACAGCAAGGTGCTCCACGATGAAGGCAGCTCTCCCGTCCTTGTCGTTTCACTCGTCCTGATCAGCGCCTGCTCCGGCAGCGACGACTCGGCGACATCCGGCGTCCCGACGTCGGCTCGACGTCGGCCCGCGCCGGTGGCGACCGTACCGGTCGTGGAGTCGTCGACTGAGCCCGTCGGTACCGTGGCGTCGTTCGATCCCGCCGATGCCGCGTGGGTCATCCAGCAGGATGCCATCATCGTGGTCGTCGGTGCCGACGGCGTCGGTTCGTTCTCGCCAACCGCCGACACCTCCGGATTCGACGAGAACAATCCCGACTGGTCACCCGACGGCGAACGGATCAGCTACCCGTGGCCGACGGACGGTCGAGCCGATCTCTGGGTGGTCGGTGTCGCCGGTGACGGAGCCCGCAAGTTGTACGACTGCGAGAGCCCGTGTGACTACCTCGACGATCCGGCGTGGTCGCCCGACGGCGGATCCATCGCCGCCTGCAAGATGACCGATTCCGGCGACGGCCACCTCGGCTCGCTCGTCGGTGTCGACGTCGAGACCGGAGCGGAGACGACGTTGGCGACCTTCGCCCCCGAGGACTTCTGCGGCGGTCCCACGGTGGTCGCCCGACGGCTCGCAGATCTCGTTCGAGCTGGCGACGCCGATCCGGGCACCTCGCTCTTCGACGAGCCGATCGAGGTCACGCTGTCGGTCGTCGACCTCTCCGCGATCCACCCGCGATCCGACCGCTCACCGACCCGGCCCTCTTCGCCTCGTGGGGCGACTGGAACCCTGCCGGCGATCTCATCGTCTACTCCGCCCTGCCCACTCCCGACGCCGAGACGCCCGAGCTGTTCACCGATCCGCCCCGACGGCTCCGACGTTCGTCAGCTGACGAACCTCGCCGCGAGGGCAGCTCGGCCATCGAGCCGACGTTCGATCTCGACGGTGCGAGCGTCGTGTTCGTCGACGCCAGCACCGGCGCGCTTCGGCGAGTGGATCTGGCCACCGGAGCCGTCACGGACGCGTTCACGCACGAACACCTTCGGCAACCACCCAAGCCCACGTCCGTGACGCTCCTCTTCACGTTTGCGGGAGTTTTCGGACGGACCGGCCCATCCGGAAACTCCCGCAAACGGAGAATGAAGGGCGGGATGGTGTCACACCAGCAGGCCGTGTCGGGCTGCGTAGGCGGTGGCTTCTGCGCGATTGGCGGTGCCGGTCTTCTGCAGCACGGCACGGATGTGGTTCGCGACGGTGTTGGGGCTGATGAACAGCTGGCTGGCCGATCTCGCGATTCGAGTGCCCCTCCGCCACGAGACGCAACACCTCCACCTCGTCGTGACGACAGCCCGTCGGGCAACGACGACACCTCCTGCGGGGCACCCTCGGCCGGGCGTTGCAGCCCGAGGAGCTCGCGGCGCGTGCGGCGCACCAGATCCTCCATGCCGACCTGCATCGCGAGCTCGTTCGCCTCGTGCAGCAACGCGGGCTGCGGCGCCAGCGCAACGGCCCAGTCGTGGGCGATCCGGGCACGCCAGACCGGCGACTGCGCGGCCACCGCAAGTTCCATTGCCGCGGCGAAGTGGAGCTCCGCCTCGGCGCGCCGGCTGAGCAGCGCCGCCAGGTTGCCGCGCAACCGATCCGCAGGACCGAGGTTCACCGTGAAACCCACCTGCATCGTCTGACCCTCGAAGGCCTGGAGTTCCTGGTAGAGCACGCCGGCCTGCGCTCGGTCGGCAAGTGTCATGCACACCTCGGAGAGGTAGGTGAGGCTTCCCGGCCAGGTTGCATCACGCGGCACCGCTGCGAAATGGTCCGCGGCGAGCGCGTCGAACTCGCTCGGTGCCTCCTCGACCATGCCGACGTCGGCGAAGAGCGCTGCCAGCCCGGGCCGCCACACCGCCTGACCGACCTCCAACGCGGCGGCCACTCGCATTGCCGGCACCACGTCCTCGAGCCGGCCCTGCTCGCGACGGATGGCATACATCTGCATGCCGTACACGCCCGCACCGAACTCGGTGCGGGCCGCCGCGCCAAACGCCGACGCCCGCTCCGACAATTTCTCGGACTCGTCGAGGCGTCCATCGATCACGGCGAACATCACGTCGAAGGTGATCGACTGGTACCGGTAGAGCACGAACCGGCCTCGATCGGCCGCCTCGCGAAGCTCGGGCAGCGCCTCACGCGCCTCGGCCAACCGACCCAATCGCATCAGACCACGCACGTACGAACCGCGGGCGTAGCAGTAGGCCCACAGGTCGTTGAGCGCGAGCGCGAGCTCGCAGATCTCGGCGGCGGTCTCCGTATAGACGAACGGGTCCTCCTCGTAGATCAACAGGCACTGCAGGGCGGACATGATCACCGTCGGATCGCCGTGGCGGCGCGCGGCGACCAGGCTGGCGTCACCCACCGGCTTGGCCTCCTTCGCCCGCCGGCGAGCGCGAGCGCCAACCCGAGCGATGCCTGCACCCTCGCGTGGAGCGGGCTGTCCTCCTCGCCCACCAGCTCCAGCGCCTCGGACATGATGCGCACCGACTCGTCACCCGGCAGCCCCGGCATCTGCACGGCGAAGTCGAAGCCGACCGCGGCTTGAACCGCCTGTTCGACCAGACCACGTTCGCGTGCGGCCCGGAAGGCGCGCTCGAAGACCTGCATTGCCTGCTGGTTGTTGCCCGTGCGGGACAGCGCCGACCCGAGTTCGAGCTCGAGATCGATCGTCTCTGTCGAGTCGGCCGGGCTGAGGGCGAGCGCGGACTCGAGGTGGGCGATCGCTTCGTCGTAGGCGACCGATCGCATCGCTTGCGCCGCCGCACGGCGGCTGTAGTAGACGGCCTTTGCCGGGCCCGCGACGGAAACCGCCGCCGTGAAGTGACGAGCCAGGTCCGCGAGCACCGGCCGCGTGTCCGCCTCGAACACCGACTCGAAGGCGAGGGCCAACCGGTGGTGCAGACGCGCTCCCGCCCCCGTCCGCACCGTCTGGGCGACGCTGTCACGCACGATGGCGTGGACGAACTCGTAGGTGGGCAACGAACCGCCGACTTCCAGGAGCAACCGTCGCGTCGACCAGCTCGTCCACGGCCGCGTCGAGCGTGTCGGGTTCCAGGTCGCTCGCTGCGGTCAGGACGCTCAGCGGTAGCCGCTGGCCACCGATTGCCATCAGCTCGACGATCTGACGCGCCGGATGGCGACAGCGTGGCCAGGCGGGCCACCTCCACCTCGCGCACGCTGTCCGGCACTGCCTCGATGCCGACGTCGCTGCGCACACGCCAGCGATCGCCCACGCGAGTGACACGACCGGTCGAGATCATGTGCTGCCACAGTTCGCCCAGGTAGAAGGCATTGCCACCGCTTCGTGCGGCGAGCGAATGGGCGAGGTCGCGCAGATCTCGATCGAGGTCGTGCCCCACGGTCGTCGCGACGAAGTCCTCGACGCTCGAGGGGTCGAGGCCCGACAGCGAGATCCGTGTGGCGGCATTCGTGCGGCGCAGCTCGGCCAGGAGCGACTTGAGCGAGTCGGGCATCTCGGCCACCGTGTCACGGAAGGTCGCCAGCAGCAGGAGCGGCACCTCGGAGCTGGCTCGGGCCAGGTGCCGGAAGAGCGCAAGCGTCTGATGTCCGGCCCAGTGCAGGTCGTCGATCAGCACCACCACCGGTCGTCCCGCTGCTGCCAGTCCGAGCACGGCGTCCACTGCGGTGAAGAAGCGGTACCGCTCGGTGTCGGGGTCGGCGGTGGGCGCGTGTTCGATTCCCGGGATCCGACGTTCGATCTGTGGCAGGAGCACGGCGATCTCCGCGAACTGCTCACCGTGGTGTTCGAGCAGTTCGTCGGGCATCGCCCGCAGCAGGTGGTCGAGTACGAAGACGAACGGCTGGTACGGCACGGCCAGCTCGGCGTCACAGGAGCCATACGCGACGGCAGCGCCCCGACGGCTGGCCCACCGAGCGAATTCGGCGGCGAGCCGGGTCTTGCCGGCACCGGCTTCACCGCCGAGGAGCACCGCGTGGCGGGCTCCGCCGCCGACGGCCGTCCACGCCTCGAGCAGCGTCTCCCACTCACCCGCCCGACCGACGAAGGGCGCACTGCTCTCCGCGGCGATCGCCGACGGCAGTGCGACGGCGAACGGCTCGGCCGGAGACGTCAGCTCGATCGGGCTCCATTCGACCTCGTACGCGTCGACCGGCTCGGACAGACCCTTCAACGACAGCGGGTCGAGTGCTCGGAAGTGCGCTCCCGACCGGTCACCGGCGAGCTGACGCACGAGCGCGCTCACCACGATCTGGCCGGGCGCCGCCGCCGCCTGGAGGCGAGCCGCCACCACGACCGGCAAGCCGTGGCAGTCGCCGTCCTCCCAGCTGACGTCACCGACCCCCAACCCGACCCGCAGTCGTAGCGTCGGGCACGCCCGCAGCGACGCACTGCTGCACGGCAATCGCCGCCAGGACCGCATCGGTCGACGAGTCGAACGCCGCCATGATCCCGTCGCCGGCCGCCTTGACGAACGTGCCACGGTGGCCGGTGACGATCTCCTGGAGCCGGTGCTCATGATCGCGGAACAGTTCGTCAGCGGCCGTTTCACCCAGTTCGGTTCGCAGCGACGTCGACTCCACCGCATCGGTGAAGAGGATCGTCGATGTGGACGTCGGCACGATCGACCCCTTCCCCTGACGAGATCGTCCAGTAGTCAGGACTGACTACCCATTGTGGCCTAACGGCTACCGCGAGGAAACAGCCAAATGGTCCGAACCGGTCATGACAGCCGCACCGGGAATCTTTACGGTGACTTCATGCCAGAAGTGAAGGAGTCACCATGAGTCTGTTCGTCATCGAGCGACAGTTCGCAGAGATTCTCGACGTGGCCGGTCTCGACCATGCGGGGATCAAAGCGGTCAACGACGACGTCGGCATCCGCTGGCTGTACTCCTTCCTCTCGGCGGACAAGAAGAAGACCTTCTGTCTGTACGAAGCGCCCAGCGCCGAGGCGATCCGCGAGGCCGCAGCCCGATTGGGCATTCCGGCCGACGAGATCGTCCCCGTGGAGCAGTTCGGCCCGGCACCGGTCTGACGCGAGGCCGGGATCGTCCGGCCACCACCACACCAATCACACCGTTACACCCTGAAAGGGGATGCACCATGACCATCATTCACGCTGACGTCGCGCGCCTGCTCACCGACGACATGCTCGCCGGGTTCGACGAGCGGGCGGCGACCTACGACCGGGAGAACACGTTCTTCACCGAGGACTTCGACGCGCTGCGCGAGTCGGGTACCTGCTCGCTGCCGTCCCCACCGACATGGGCGGAGGCGGTCTGGGCCTCGACGAGTACGTCAAGCTGCACAGCCGCCTTGCCTATCACGCCGCCCCTACCGCCCTGGGGGTGAACATGCACATGTACTGGACCGGTGTGGCGTCCGACCTGCGTCGGGCCGGTGACCATTCGTGCGACTTCCTGCTCGACGCCGCGGTGCGCGGCGAGGTCCTGGCCGCGCTGCACGGCGAGGCCGGCAACGACATCCCGTTGCTGCTGTCGTCGAGCACCGCCGAGCGCGTGGAAGGTGGCTGGAAGATCAACGGCCACAAGATCTTCGGCTCGCTCACGCCGGTCTGGACCCTCGGGGGGTTCCACGCGATGTCCACCGAAGATCCCGACGGGCAGCGGATCATCCACGGCTTCGTCACCTCCGATGCGCCTGGGCTCGTCGTCGTCGACACGTGGGACACCTACGGCATGCGCGCCACGCAGAGTCAGGACACCGTGTTCCAGGACGTGTTCGTGCCCGACTCGCAGGTGGCGTTGGTGTGCCCGGCGGGATTCGCCGGCGCCGGCATGTTCCAGGTCGCCGTCTTCGCCTGGGCGCTCATGGGCTTTGCGTCCGTGTACCAGGGCATCGCGCATCGGGCGTTCGACATCACGGTCGAGAAGGCTCCGCAGCGTTCGTCCATCGCACTCACCCGGTCGATGGCCTACCACCCGGAGGTGCAGCACCTGGTCGCCGATATGCGTATCTCGCTCGACGCCATCGATTCCATGATGGAGCGCACTGCGACCGACTGGGCGGACGGGGTGGCGCACGACGACTGGCCCGTACGGCTGATCGCCACCCGCCAGTTCGTGATCAACCAGACGATGGAGATCGTCGGGTGGGCGCTCGACGTGTCGGGCGGCTCGGCATCGTTCAAGCGCAGCCGGCTCGAGCAGCTGTTCCGCGACGCGAACATGGGGCGCTTCCATCCCGGCAACACCTTGCTGGCACACGAGCTGATCGGCAAGCTCTGCCTGGGCATCAACCCGGACGAGTCACCTCGCTGGGGCTGAACCGGATCCGGTTGGATCCGGTTTGCGGGAGTTTCTGGATGGACCGGCCCAACCGGAAACTCCCGCAAACGGAAAATGGGCGTGCGTCAGGTGAGGGTGCCGCCGGTTTGGGCTTTGGCGACGGCGGCGCGCACGACGGGGATGTCGTCGTCGGCGAGCGGTTGCATCCAGGTCTTGCGGGCGAGCGCGGCCTCGACGAACGGCGCCAGCTCCTCGGCCTTGCGCAGCTGCCGGTCGACCTCACCGGCGGCGAACTCGGGCATCACCTCGGCGGCGAACAACTCCAGCGACGAGCAGATGTCCTCGTGGCGATTGCGCCCCGCCTGCTGGATGAAGATCACCTGGTCGACGCCGACGTCGAGCATCTGTCCGCAGGTACCGCGACGCGTCCGCCGGGGTGCCGATGCAGCTGGCGAACGTGTCGCCCTGTTCGTCGGCGGCAGCGATCTTGCGCTCGATGGTGTCGGGGGAGCGGCGCGCCTGGAACTCGTCCCACAGCGTGGTGCGCCCCGGAATCTGGTCGTGCGCGACGAGCGCATTGACCGCATAGCCGAAGAACTCGAACCCCTCCTGCCCGCGCCGGATCGCCTCGGCCCGGTCCTCGTGCAGCGAGAACCCGGTGACGAGCGCGATGTTGGCGTTGACGGTGTGGCCGAGCGGCACGCACTCCTCGCTGCGGATGATGTCGTAGTAGACGTCGACCCACGACCTGGCCTCGTCGGGATCGACGAAGCTGAACGCCAGTGCACCGATGCCGTTGCGGGCGGCGACCTTGATCGTGTCGCGGTTCGTGCACGCCATCCACATCGGCGGGTGCGGCTTCTGGCGTGGCTTGGGCAACACGTTGCGGCACGGCATCGAGAACGTCTCCGACGTGTAGCCGGGGTACGGGTCGAGCACCATCATGTTGGCGATCTGCTCGGCGGCCTCGAGCGCCATCGCCCGCTTCTGCTTGGCGGGGATCTCGAATCCGTGCAGCTCGAGACGGGTCGCTCCTTCGCCGATCCCGAAGTCGACCCGCCCGTTCGAGATCAGGTCGAGCGTGGCCAGCCCTTCGGCCGTGCGCGCGGGGTGGTTGTACTTCGGGATCACCTGGCGGATGCCGTGGCCGAGCCGGATGCGCTCCGTGCGAGCGGCCGCCGCGGCGAGGAACACCTCGGGCGCGGAGGAGTGCGAGTACTCGTCGAGGAAGTGGTGCTCGACCTCCCACGCGTAGTCGAACCCGAGGCGGTCGGCGAGCTCGACCTGGGCGAGCGCGTCGCGCAGGAGGCAGAACTCGTCGTCCTCCGTCCACGGCTTCGGAAGTTGGTGCTCGTAGAAGATGCCGAACTGCATCCGTGTAGCTCAGCAGACCGGCGCCGTCCACCTCCGATCGCAGGGCGTCGACCGTACGAACGGTGCCTGGCACCAGGTGTACGTGCTACGTTGCGCGGCGACTGAAGGGGGCTTTGGGTCATGGAGACACGGTTGCTGGAGTTGCTCGCGGAGTACTTTCCCGGAGGCGGAACACATCGAGGTGACCGGGTTCGAACCGATCCCCGGCGGCTACTCGAGGGAGACGTTCCGCTTCGACGCCGTCGTCCGCACGGCGGGCGCCGAGGAGGCGCACCCGCTGATCCTGCGCAAGGACCCGCCGTTGGCCGTCTCGATCCTGCAGACGAGCCGGGCCGTCGAGCACGACCTGATCGAAGCGCTGCGGTTGCACACCAACGTGCCGGTCAGCCGGAGCCTCGGCCACGAGCCCGACCCGACCCGGTTCGGTGAACCGGCGATGGTCATCCAGCGGATGCACGGGAACTCCCAGACCTCCGACCTGTTCAACGACGGCCCCGACAGCCATCAGGCCGACGACGTCATGCGCCACCTGTGCGAGGTGCTCGTCGAACTCCACACCACCGACATCTCCACGCTCGATCCGCACGGTGCGCTCGCCGATCCTCGTGGCGTCGGGATCGACGCCAGTTCGTGGGACGCCTACATGGACACGACGATCGACTACTACGTCCGCTCCTACCCCGACATCGCCTACGACCCCGGTGTCGCGATCATCCTCGACCTGTTCCTGACGCTGCGCCGCGAGGTGCCACGCCCGCTGCCGCTCGTGCTCGTGCACGGTGACTTCAACCCGGCGAACTTCCTCTACGAGGGCGGCAGGGTCACGGCGCTGATCGACTGGGAGAACGCCCGCATCGGCGACCCGCGCGAAGACCTCGGGTGGATGACGACGATGGACATCCTGTCCAACACCCACGTGATGGACCATCCGGTCGACGAAGGCGGGTTCCTCGCCTACTACAACCAAGCTCACCGGCTTCGAGATCACCCAGGCCGAGGTCGACTACTTCACCCTGTTCGGCACCGCCAACATCGCCGTTCCGGTGCAGGCGGCGATCAAGCGTCGCCTCGACGGCGAGAGTTCCGAGTTCGTCCACCTCTACATGACCCAGGCAGCACAGGGCACGATGCCCAACCTGCTCCGCCTCCTCCAGTACCCGGGGGTACCCGCATGAACACCTCGCCGAGCATCGACCAGCTGCTGGAGGGCGTGATCGTCAGCATCAGCACCGACATCGTGCCCAACCTCGTGAACCCCAAGGCGCACGCGACGGCGCAGATGATGCAGTCGATCCTGCAGGGTGTCCGCCAACTCCTGCCCGTGTACGACCAGTGCCTCGCCGAGGAGCACAACCAGATGCTGCGCGTCCTGCGTGACGTCGCCGCGACGATCGGGGACTCGCCCGGCCCGGCCGCCGACCGGATCCGCGAGCGGGCGTCGACCCTCGGCGCCGGCGACGAACTGCCCGTCCCGCTCGACCGTGACGTGGTGATGGGCGCGCATCGCCGGCTCGGTGTGGCCGTGCAGGACGACATGATCGACCTCGACGAACTCCAACGCGCCGGCACTCCCGGAGCCGATGCCGCCCTCGACGTGATCCGTGGCTACATCGGCCCGACGGCGATGACGTTCGTCCAGACGTTCCTCGTCGGCGACGCCATGGTCGGCCGCGGCTGACCCGCCCTCACCCCACCCCGTTTGCGGGAGCGTTCTGATGGCCCGTCCCATCCAAATCCTCCCGCAAACGCAGTCGGGGCCGGACCGCGTAGTGTCGGGTCGGCACCCGCCCGGGTGGCGAAACTGGCAGACGCGGGGGGCTTAAACCCCCCTTCCACTCACGTGGAGTGTGGGTTCGAACCCCACCCCGGGCACGACAGATGAACGGCGAGGTCACCCCGCCGAGAGGTCGAGGCCCATGTACTCCTTGGCATCGGCGAAGAATTCCGACACGAACGGCCACTGGTCTTCCTCGCCGGGAGTGGGCGACTGCGCGAACCTCGCTGCGTCGTCGGGCGTCTTGGCGAAGCTCCACGCGGAGTAGGCCTGTCGCTTGTAGGTGATGTTCTCGGGTTGCAGCGTGTGGGCGCGCTCGAAGTGGTGCAGCACCTTTGGCGAGAACCCATCAGTGCGCCAGAAGTGTTGGGCGAGCGCGAAGTGCGCAGCGGCCTCGGACACGTCACGAGAACGGGGGTGCGACGCGGCGATCACTTCGTCGGGCGACAGCACCCATTCGCTGTCGACGCCCTTCGCTGCCCAATCGCGGATGCGGTCGCCGTACCACTCGGGATGCGGGGTGCCGCGTGCCATCAACTCGAAGACGAAGTTGGCGAACGGGTCGTCGGTGGGCTGTGGCGCCGGCGAGCCGACCTCGGCTGGTCGCACGATGATGCCGTTCTCGTCGATCCAGATGACCTGCGGGATGTTGGTGACGCCGAACAGCGCGTCCATCTGGTGTGTCGCGTCGATCAGCGAGGGATGCTCGGGTCGGGCCGCCTCGACGATGGGACGGAGAACGTCGGCCCCACCCATTTCGAGACCGACGGTGATGATCTCGACGCCTTGGCCGTGGACCTCTGTGCGCAATGCCTGCCACCCGGGCAGGTCGAAGCGACAGCCTCAATAGGGCGCCCAGGAGGCGATCGCCACCTTCTGCCCGCGGAACGACGACAGCGAGACCTGCTCACCGGTGAGCACGTCGGGCAGGGTCAGTTCGGGCGCCTCAGCCGTGGTGAGTGAACGTCCGCCGAGGCTCGCCGGACCGATCGACCACACCCCGGCCTCGGCGTCGGCCACGATGGCCATTCCCAGCCGATCGGCCGTGGCGACCAGATCGAATCCGGCGTCGGTCGAGCGGTCGAGTGGTACACACACGTCGCCCTTGCAGGCCCCCTCGGGCTTGATCTGCCAGCCGGTGGACACCTCGAACGCAGCAGCGTCGAGGTCGAGTCGATTCACGATCATCTCGTCAACCTAGTCGTGTGAACGGCAGTTCGTCGGTGCCGACGCCGACGCGGCGCATTCTCTTGTCGTCGGACCGGCGCCGTGTTTTGCCTGGTGGACAGCACCTTTCGTGGAGCTGGGGGGAATCGAACCCCCGTCCATCAGCCGGTGAACGAACTTGCTACGACCATTCCCGGTGTTGACACTGACGCTGTGTCACCGACGGGTCGGCTGTCCGCTCGAGGCGGACCACGCGCCGTCTTTCCGACAAGTCAGCGGTCTTTCTCGCCGTCAGCAGTCTTTCCTGCCGTCATCCCTCACTTCTGTTGCCGGGCTGTGATGGATTGGCCCCGTGCGACATTTCTGCTCACGATGACTCTTCGCTCACTTGATGTGAATCAGGCGGCGAGAGCGAACTGCTCATCGGCAATTCTTGTGGTTGCCCCGTTTAGCGAGTCTGAGCAACTCGGGTCGCAAACTCGAACAGCGTTACTGACGTCGAAACCAGTCAGCCCCGTGATCGATATGTAGTTGCCGACTCCGAGCACGCCCGCTGCCGACGCCTCCACCCTACCGGCAGCGCGGTCGAGGCGTCGGTGGCCCGTGATTCGGTGATCGGCGGTCACCCCGTGGCCGCCTTCGATCGTCTGTCTGTCTGGGATGCACGCTGCACCCGTTGATGGATTGGAGAAGACCATGGGAGATGAAGCGTCCGGTTCGCGCCGATCGCGATCGATGAAGACCGCTGGGGTGGCACTCGCGGTGGCAGGCTCTCGCAGGAGCGTTCACGATCGCCTCGGCGAGCGGCACGGCCTCCGGCGACGGCTGGGAGGGATCCGCTGTCCTTCGTGACGTCAGCGGCAACAAGGTCGGCAAGGTCAAGTTCGAGGGTGATGAGCACGGCACCGTCGTCAAGGCGACGGTGAACGGCGTCACCGTCGGGCTCGACAGCTACCACGGACTCCACCTGCACGCCAACGACGCGGGAGGACCTTGCGACCCGGCAGCGGCTGCCGGGCCGTTCACGAACGTCGGTGGGCACTGGAACCCGACGGCGAAGGACCACGGCAGCCACGCCGGGGACCTGCCCAGCATCCAGGTACTCCTCGACGGGAGCGGTTCCGCGCGATCGGTGACCGGCAGGTTCACCCCGGCCGACATCGCCGGTCGGGCCGTGATCCTGCACGCCGGCCCGGACAACTTCGGCAACATCCCCAGCCGTTACGTGTCCGGCCAACCACCGGTCGCCGGCGCCGACGCCACCACCAAGGGCACCGGTGACGCCGGCGGACGGATCGCCTGCGGGATCGTCGAACTGGGCTGAGCGAATCCCGCCACACCGCCCGACCGGTCCTCCGGGACCCGACCCTGGAGGACCGGTCAGGTGATGGCGGCGATGTCGTTGAGAAGCGCCACGAGACCCAACGCGGCGATGATGAGCCAGATCGCCCGCACGACGAGGCCGTAGCCCGTCGAGGCCCGCAGTGTCTCGACGGGGCGGATCGTCCGGATCATCAGCCACACCGCGAGCACGACCGTCGACGCCGCCAGGACGAAGAGCGTCGGAGGGAACAGGGCGACGAGCACGAGGGGCAGCAACCATCGTCTCCATCCGCGGGTGGTCCAGGACCCGGGTCGTCCGATGCGATCGACGACCGGGCCGATCGCCAGCCCGAACAGTGCGGGCACCGCGATGAACAGCCCGATTGCGAGCCACGTTGGCTTCAACACGTGGAAGTCGATGCCGTCGGAGTGCACCAGCATCGACCCGACGACCACCCCTGATCCGAGCGCGGTGGTCAACCGGCGGAACCACCACGGCCCGAGCAGCCAGGGACGTACCCACTGGTACGCAGCTGCGCCGATGATGCCGATCGCGGCGCCGAGCAACAGCAGGTTGTAGGTGCCGCCGAGCGTGAACTTGCCGATCGTGAAGTCGTCGTCGCTCTGCACGCCCCGCACCGAGTGCGGTGATGTGAGCCGCAACAACAACATCGCCAGGCGGCTGCCGATCCCGGCGACGACGACCCCGACCGGGATGCCCGCCACGACGAGGAGTCGCAGACCCTCACCGAGATCTCGGGGGTACTCCTCGGTGGTCACGAACCGGCGGCGAGGTCGCGACGCTGGAACGAGATCGCCGTTCCGCCGACGATCACGACCAGGTACGCGGCCAGGGTCAGCGCTGACAGCGCCGGACTGCGGGTGATCTCGACGGTTTCGAGCCGGGACCAGGTCATCACCGTCGAGATGGTCTCTCCCCACAGCCAACTCGACAACGACGGCCTCAGGGTTCGGATGAGCCCCTCGACCACCGTGATCCACGCGAACATCGCGATCACCGCGAACGCCGTGTTTCGCGCCGCCGTGGCCAGCGACATCGCGAGGACTGCCGAAGCGGCGGTGATGACCGAGGTGCGCACCATGACGACCGCGAGCGAGAACCAGAACGAACCGTCGACGCCCTCTGTCGTCCCGTTGACCATGACCGACGGGACGAACGACGCGAGGAACACGATCTGCAAACCGAACGAGATGGCGAAGGCGAGGATCGCCCCACTGCCCAAACGGGCACCGTGGAGCCGGAGTCGCCGGGGTTCCCAAGTGAGCACCGTGGTCATGGTGCCGGCCCTCCACTCACCACCGGCGAAGGTCGCTCCGCCGAAGAAGCCACCCAGGAAGAGAAAGAACATGCCGACCGACAACACCCCGGTGTGGTCGTCGGCGATCCACCAGTTCGCCATCACGGCAGGACTGTCCCCGGTCATCTGCAGCTGTGCGAGGGTCTTGCCGGCGGAGCGAGGTAGGCGATGACGCCGGCCAGTGCGCATCCTGCGAGTGCGATCGCGATCAAGACCCGCACCGCCCGGCGGTGCAGCGCCCGACGCATCTCCGTCGTCAGCAGGTTCATGCGACGACCTCGGCGAGTTCGGTGTCCGCAACGTCGGGATGCGCGGACGTGAGCTCCAGGAAGACGTCTTCGAGACTGAACCGCTCGGGACGGAGCTCGGTCACCCAGTGGCCCGCATGCGGCGAGCATCCGGGTGACGTCGCCCGCCCGCTCGGGCGGAACATCGACTCGCAGGGCATCTCCCACCCGCTCCGCCATCAGGTGAGCGTCGCGGAGCGCCCACATTCCGAGATCGAGGTCAGTCGACCTTCACGACGACGGACGCCCGGTGACCTGCCGTCGAAATGACGTCCTCGACGGTGCCGTGGGTGACGAGACGTCCCTTGGCGAGAATCGCCACCCGATCGCAGGTCGATTCGATCTCGGCGAGGATGTGACTCGACACGAACACGGTGCGACCGTCGTCGGCGAGCCGGCGCAGGAGCTGGCGGACCTCCCGCATCCCCGCAGGGTCCAGGCCGTTGGCCGGCTCGTCGAGCATCAACAGGTCGGGGTCCTTGAGGAGGGCCGCTGCCAGCCCGAGCCGCTGCTTCATGCCGAGTGAGTAGCGCTTCACGAGGTCGTCGGCTCGATCGTCGAGGCCGACGGTGGCGAGCACCTCGTCGACTCGTCGAGGTCCGATGCGATCGACCGACGCCAGCAGACGGAGGTTCTCGCGAGCGGTCATCGTCGGGAACAGCGCCGGCGTCTCGACGATTGCACCCGTTCGTCGAACGGCGTCGCGCAGACCCTCCGGGACGGGCCGGCCGAGCAGGCGGATCGCGCCGGTCGTCGGTCGGGCGAGCCCGAGCACACAACGGATCGTGGTCGTCTTGCCGGATCCGTTCGGACCGAGAAATCCGAAGACACCACCCTCCGGGAACGGTCAGGTCGAGGCCGTCGACGGCGACGGTCGTTCCCCCACGCCGTCGGTACGACTTGCGCAGACCCTCGATCTCGATCACGTTCGTCACAGCTGTTGCTCCATACACCGACAGACGGACGACGACGGTGCGACGGGTGACACCGACGTCGAGCGTCGGTCACTGGATGCCGGCCACGCTGAGACCGACGATCGCCCAGAGGGCGAACAGTCCGAGCACGCTTCCGACCACCACCAGTGTGATGACGAGCCATCTCGGCAGTGCCCGCCCGACCCGGGTCGAGTTCGACACGAGGGCGACCACGGGCAGGACCATGATCGTGGCTGCGTGGAGGAGCCCCATCGTGAGCACCAGCCCACCGACACGCCAGCACAGGTCCTCGACCTGTTCGGCGACGCCGATCGTCGATCGTCCGAAGTCGAAGTACGTCGTGAGGAGGATGTAGCCGCCGAACACGAGCAGGTACGCCACGTCGAGCAGGCGGAGGAGTGCGGTCGGCATGTCGGGGGTGGTGCGCCACAGGTCGTGGGCGTATCCCCGGCCGAATCGCCGGATGGCCGGGCCGAGGACGGCGACGAGGGCGATCAGTGCAATCGTCTCGATCAGTTCCATCGCGGGGATCCGGACCTGCCGACCCGACGGGGTGTCGATGACGTTCAGCAGCCCGACGACGACGAGCCCGGCCACGACGGCGATGGAGACCGCGAACGACGTGACGACCCGGCGACGGTGGGCCTGGTCCTCCTCGATCGAGTGGACCACACGTGACCAGAGGTCGGGGCTCGGTTCGACCCGATCGGCCGGCCCGCAGGGCATTCACGAGTCGTTGCTCGACGTTCACTCCGTGTGCTCCAGTCGTGATTCGAGCGCGGCGAGTCCGCGTCGGCAGTGGGTCTTGACCGAGTTCGTCGAGATGTGCAGGGTCTCCGCGACCTCGGCGATCGACAGTTCCTCGTAGTAGTGAAGTACCAGGCACGCCCGCTGGCGGTCGGGGAGCGTGCGCAACGCGACGAGCACCTTGTCGACCTCGTCGTCGTGCACCGCCCGCTCATCCGGTTCGGTGGGCGGCGTCGGTGGCTCGGCGCTGGCACGGTGGCGCAGCGACATCAGCCCTCGACGGTTGTGGTCGCGTGCGAGGTTGATCACGATGGATCGGAGGAACGCCGGCGCCCGCCGAAGGTCGCGGATCGAACCAGCCGATCGGTGGAGACGGATGAAGGCTTCCTGCACGAGGTCCTCGGCGGCGTCGCGGTCGTCGCAGAACACCCGGGCGAGACGCACGAGCGAGGCGCCCTGTTCGGCGAACATCGTCGCAACGAGCGCGTCGGCATCGAGGTGAGCCGTCGGAGCGTCCAGCGTTGCGTCGAACGACACGTGATGGTTGCCGCGATCGGCCTCAGGCCGCCCGCGGGCCGGCGACGTCGTCGTCGAGTTGTCGGTTGAGGGTGAAGATCCGGCCGATCACGGGCAGCGTGAGGACGTTGAGTCCGTGGAGCAGACCCATGAGCAGCAACAATCCGCCGATGCGGACCACCGACGCCTGGAGTTGTTCGGCGTTCACCTGCTGGTCCCAGCCCGTGTCGGGCTCCCACTTGATCGAGAACAGGATGTAGGCGCCGAAGATCAGGTAGTAGGCGAAGTCCATCAGCACGAGGTAGCTCTTGCCGGTCCGTGGATTCACCCGGAACACATCGGCCGCGTACGACTTGCCGTACCGCTTGATCAGCGGTCCGAGAATGGCGATGAGCGCGAACATCACCGCCACCGTGATCAACTCGAGTACCCACCACTCCATGTATGCCCCCTGTTCTCGGCCCGTTGGCCCGGTTACTCAGCACAGACGATCGAATCGCCGCATCGGGTGACACGAACGCGCGAACTTCCCGTTCGTCGATCCTGCGCCCACGCGCATCCCGGTGTCGAGAGGATTCTCAGAGCGGGCCCGAGATGCCACCGTCCTTGCGGACTCGCCAGAAGTGGATCGCCATGAAGATGACGATCACGAACGGCAGGAACAACACGTGCAACACGTACCAGCGCAGCAACGTGTCGGGGCCGATCTCCTTGCCGTCGAGCAGCACGAACCTGACCTGGTCGCCGAACACCGGCGTGTAGCCGGCCATGTTGCCGCCGACGGTGACGGCCCACAGTGCCAGCTGGTCCCACGGCAACAGGTAGCCGGTGAACGACAGCCCGATCGTGAGAGCGAGGAGGATCACGCCGATCACCCAGTTGAACTCGCGTGGCGGCTTGTAGGCGCCGTGGTAGAAGACCCGGGCCATGTGCAGGAACACGGTCAGCACCATCAGGTGCGCACCCCATCGGTGCATGTTCCGGACCAACAACCCGAACGTCACCGACGTCTGCAAGGTCTGCATGTCGTTCCAGGCCGCCGTGGTTTCGGGCCGGTAGAAGAACATCAGGAAGATGCCCGTCACCGTCAGCAGGATGAACAGGAAGAAGCTCAGCCCGCCGAGGCACAGCGTGTAGCTGACCTTCACCGCGTGGCGCTTCACCTTGACCGGGTGCAGGTGGTAGAGCACCGAGTTCATGATGACGTAGCTGCGGTTACGCGGACTGTCGGTGTAGCCCTTGCGGAAGATCGAACCGGGCCGGAAGATCGAACTCCAGGCCTGGCTGCCCTGCACGGCGTCGACCGTCGAGGTGGCACGATCCTTCAAGGTCGGTCGGTGTGTCCCGTCGAGCGATTCGCGGGTTCTCGCCATGGTCGTCTCTCCAAGTACTCGGGTACTTGAACAGACGCACGACGTCACGCAATGGGTGACACGTTCACGACGTGTCGCGTCACGCTCACGTACACCGGTGCCTGGCACCAGGTGTACGTGATGTCAGGAGACGTCGGCGGTGGGGACCGAACGCAGGATCGGGTTGGTCATCTCGGCCCAGCGCGGGTCGTCCTCGATGGCCAGGTGGCCGCCGCGGCGCTTGATCACGATGACGGCGACGACGGTGCCGGCGAGGAACGCGAGGAGCAGGAGCGCCCACTTGCGGTTGGTTTCACCGCGCGCTTCGGCGATGGCCTCGCGGACGACCGCCTTCGCGACGTCCCTACCGAGCGCTCGAGCGATGAATGCCACCTGTCCTCCAGTTTGCGTGTTGCGAGGCCGCGCCGACCTGTGGACTCGTCACTCTAGACCGTCAGCCGTCGCGGCGACCATCGCTCACAGGCCGCCGGCGACGATCAGGGTCTGGCCACTCATCCAACTCCCGGCGTCGCTCGCGAGGTAGACCGCGGTCGAGCCCATGTCGTCGGGCGTCCCCAACCGCTTGAGAGGGATGCGCTTCTCCGCCAGTTGCTCGAGCTGCTCCTCGTCGGTGTTGAGCGCCGTCATCATCACCTCGGTCGGGACATAGCCCGGCGAGATGCCGTTCACCCGGATCGTCGGTGCGAACTCGAGCGACAACGTCTTGGTCAACGAGTTCACGCCCGCCTTGGCGGCGGCGTAGTGGCCGCTCCCGGGTACCCCGCGGTCGCCGGCGGGGGAGGAGATGTTGATGATGCTGCCGCCGTCGACCATCCGTTCGGCGGCGATGACCGACGCCTTCCACACCGACGTCAGGTTCAGCAGCAGGCAGGCCTCCCACTCGTCGTCGGAGAGTTCCTTGAGCGGCGACCGGACCGGCGAGCCGCCGGCATTGTTCACCCACACGTGCAGGCCCCCGAACGTCTCGACCGCCGCGTCGGCGAGGGCGATGAGTGCCGCCCGGTCGGTGACGTCGGTCGTCACGGCAAGGGCTCGGCCGCCACTCGCGTTGATGTCGGCGGCGACCCGATCGATGCGATCGGTGTGGCGAGCCGCCACGACGACCGCCGCGCCCGCTTTGGCCAGGTTCTTGGCGATGCCCTCGCCGATGCCCTGCCCGCCACCGGTGACGACGGCGACGCGTCCTGTGAGATCGAATGCTTCCATGGGTGTCTCCTGTTGCTCGTGCCCGGCGCCGCCGGGCGGGTCGTGAATCGGTGGTCCGATCGGTCGGTTCGGTGGACCGGTCGGGGTCAGTCGGCCTTGCGGCCGGTGGTCAGTCGGCCTGGGGGATCAGGCGACCGGCGAACTCGTGCAACCGGTCGATGCCGCCGGGGCCGGCGAAGAAGAACGCCGGGATCATGACCCGGCCGACTCCGATGCTGATCATCTGCTCGAGTCCGGCGAGCGGATCGGCCATTTGTGCACCGAACATGGCGTTGATCTCGATGCTGTCGGGATCGCGCCCGGCGGTCTCGGCGGCCTGGCGGAGCCGGGTCACCAGCGCACGCGAGCCGTTCGGCGTCGCCCTCCCCGGGGAAGTACCCGTCGGCGATTCGAACCGCCCGCGAGATCGCCGCGTCGGTGTCGCCGCCCACGAGGATGGGGATCGACTCCTGGATCGGTCGAGGGCTGCAGGTCACCGGCGCGAAGTCGACGAACTCGCCGTGGAACTCGGCGTGCGGGCCGGCCCACAGGGCGCGCATCGCCGCCACGTACTCGTCGTTGCGGGCACCCCGTCGCTCCCACGGGACCCCGAGCGCATCGAACTCCTCGCGGAGCCAGCCGACACCGAGACCGAGTTCGACGCGGCCGCCCGACAGTCGGTCGAGGGTCGCGAGTTCCTTGGCCAGCACCAGCGGGTTGCGCTGGGGCACGATCAGGATGCACGTGCCGAGCCGCAGCGTCGGGGCGGCTGCTGCGGCGAACGCCAACCAGATCAGCGGGTCGGGGATCGGCGTCTCGGGCTCGCGCGGGGATCTTGCCGTCGGCGGTGTACGGGTACGGCGACTCGATCGTCGTCGGCAGGATGACATGCTCGCCGCCCCACAGCGACTCGAAACCGGCGGCCTCGGCGGCGCGGCAGAGTTCGAGTGAATCGTCGTGGTGGTGGGCGATGCTGCTGGCGAAGGCGAGGCCGAACTTCATGGGCGGAGGTGCTCCTGTGGTCGGACGGGAGAGGGCGCCCCGACCCTAGGCGGGCGCCGATCACCCGCTCGCACCGAACGCAACCCGGGCCGACGCGGCGAGTGGGACCGCGGTCGTCGACAGTGGGCTATGGTGCGATCCACATCGAGATGGGGGTCTTGAGATGATGGTGAACGCACGTCGTTCGATGGTGTGGGGTCTTGCCGTGTTGTCGCTCGTCGCAACAGCATGCGGCAGCGATGACGACAGCTCGGAGCCGTCCGTGGCGTCCCCGGCGACCGACGCGCCGGTGGCGACCGACGCGCCCGTGGAAACCGACGCGCCGGCCGCAACCGAGGCGCCCGAGGCGACCGAGGCGCCGGTGACCACCGACGTCTCCGAGGACGACTTCACCGCTCGGGTCGCCGAGATGGGGCCGGCCACCGGCGAGCCGATGCGCGTCGGGCTCGTGAACACCGAGGGCGTACCGGGTCTCGATTTCCCCGACATCAGGGAGAACATCGAGGCCACCGTCGCCTACCTGAACGAGCACGGTGGCTTCGGCGGTCGCCCGGTGGAGCTGACGACCTGCGCGGCCAAGGGTTCGCCCGAGACGTCACAGGCCTGCGCGCAGGAGATCATCGGATCGAACCCGGAGCTGGTGCTCCTCGGTCTGGACCTGTTCCCCGGCTACCCGACGTTCGGAGCCAAGGAGCTGCCGGTGATCGGCCTGCTCCCGATCCTGCCCGGTGACTACACCGCCGACGCCCTGTTCACCACGGGCGGCAACGCGACGCTCGCCGCGGGGATGGCAGCGGTGGCCAAGGAACAGTTCGATGCCACCTCGATCGGCATCATCAGCGCCGACGCGCCGGGCTCCAACGGCACGGAGACGGCCCTGAAGGCGTCGCTCGACAAGGTCGGAATCCCCTACGTCTCGATCAAGGGTGGTGTCGAGGAAACCGATGCCGGCTACCAGGGCCTGATGCAGCAGGCCAATCAGGGTGACCCCGATCTGCTGATCACGCTCTACGACGAGCCCGGCTGCATCGGCACGATGCGGGGACGGGTCGCGCTGGGCATCGAGACGCCGGTCCTGGCGTCGAGTGCCTGCGCCGCCAAGGACGTGATCGCCCAGGTCGGCGACGATGCCCTGGGCTGGACGTTCCTCGGCGCCCAGACGAACGAGGAGACGCCCGCCAACGACCTCATCCGCGAGATCATGGCGCCGGTGCTGGGTGTGCCGGCGGAGGAGATCGATCCCGCGTCGCTCGGCCTCGGCGGGCTCGGCATCATCCAGGCGATGACGCTGGCGAAGTTCGCCGACGCCGTCGCCACGAGTGGCACGGAGGTGACCGGGGCATCGATCTACGACTACTTCGCAACGACTCGGGAGTCGATCTGGCCGTCGGGCTTGCCCGTCGAGTGCGGTAAGGCCCCGGCCTACCCGTCGATCTGCACGTTCGAGTTCCCCGTGATCGAGTACACCGAGGACGGCACGCTGCAGCCGGCCAAGGGCATCGAGGTCGTCTCCGCGTTCGACTACCTGCCCTGACACGGTCGGGCCCGGACTGCAAGACTCCGGGCATGGTCCGGTTCGGCGAGGTCGAGGTCGACGAGAACCGTCGCGAGGTCCGTCGAGCCGGACAGGTCGTGCATCTCGAGCCGCAGGCGTTCGACCTCCTCGTCGTGCTGATCGCGAACCGCGATCGAGTGGTGTCCAAGACGGAGTTGCTCGACGGCGTGTGGGGTCATCGGTTCCTGTCCGAAGCCAACATCACGACCCGAGTGAAGGAGATTCGTCGCGCCCTCGGTGACGACGGCGTGACGCAGCACATCATCAGAAACGTGCGCGGCCGCGGCTACCGGTTCGTCGCGGACGTCGATGTCCCAACAGGTTTGGCGCCCGGCCGCCTGATCGGTCGGGATCAGGTGATCGCCGACGTGGCCCGGTTGGTCGACGAGTCGGCACTGGTGACGCTGATCGGGCCTGGCGGTGTCGGCAAGTCGACGCTCGCCCGGGCCGTGGCCGACCAGCTGGCACGCTGTGCATGCCGACGGCGCGCGACTGGTCGAGTTGGCGACGCTCGACGAGGGCGACGCAGGTGCGTCCGGCGGTGCTGGGTGCCGTCGACATCCTGTTCGATCACGAACGTCCGGCGCTGCAGTCGCTGGCGGAGCGGGACGTCCTGCTGGTGCTCGACAACTGCGAGCACGTCGTCGACGAGGTGGCCGACCTCGTCGATCGGGTGCTGGCGACGGGAACCGGACGGCTCCGCGTGCTCGCGACCAGCCAGGTTCGGCTCGGCCTGGGGGTCGAGCGGATCGTGGAGGTGCGTCCACTCGACCCGGAGGAGGCGCTCGAACTGTTCACCGCCCGGGTGCACAGCGTCGACCCGACGTGGAGGGTCGAGGACGCCGGCTGGTGCGCGTGTGGCCTCGTTGCTGGCCGGGCTGGACCGGCTCCCACTGGCGATCGAGATGGCGGCCGCACGGCTGGGGTCGATGACGTTCGACGAACTCGAGTCGGCCCTGGCCGCCGGGCTGCCGATGGCGATGACCCACCGGTCACCGGTTCGTCGTCATCGCTCACCGGAGTCGCTGATGTCGTGGTCCGCCGATCTGCTCGACCCGTCGTTACGGGACACCTTGACCCGGTTCGCGGTGTTCGCCGGCCCTGTGGCGGCATCCGATGCCGTCGCGGTGTTGGCGGCTGACCGCAGCGTCGACGTCTTCGACCTCGTGTCGCTGTCGGAGCGGTCGCTGCTGGCCGTCGACGTCGATGGACCCGCCTCTCGCTACCGCATGCTCGCGACGGTCCGTTCCGTCGCTACGCAATGGCTCGACGAGTCCGGTTCGTCCGACCTGATGCGCCGACGCCACGCGGAGCACTTCGCCGGCGTGGCCCGTGAGATCGACCGGGACATCCGAACGCCTGACGAAGCGCTCGGTCGTCGCCGTCTCGAGGGCGTCGTCGCTGAGATTCGGGCAGCCCATCGCTGGGCCCGTCGACACGACCCGGAGCTCGCGTCGGACCTGAACGCCGCACTCCATCTGGCCGTGTACTCGACGTTCTGGAACGAGCCGACGGAGTGGGCGAGGGAGCTGCTCGTCGCCCGTCCAGGCGCCGACGACGACGTGGTGAACGGCGCCCGTCTGGCCGTCGCCGGGTCGGCGGCCAACGGCGGCGATCTCGCCGTGGCGTACGAACTCGGTACGCGGGCGGCCGGAAGCCGGGATCCTCGCGTCCGGGCGACCGCGCTGGAGATCCTTGCCGACGTGGCGATCTACGACGGACGGCTGCCCGACGTGGACGGGCTGGCCGACGAACTCGAACGGCTCGGCGAGGAACTCGGCGACGCGCACTTCCGGACGGTCGCGGCCGTCGACGCTTCGCTGGCGTTGTCGTTCGGGGGCGAGGCGCGTCTCGGGCTCGAACGGCTCGACGGCATCGACCCGACGGTGCTCGCTCCCTCGGATCACGCCTGGCTGGTGTACACCCGAGGCGAGGCGTTGTCGGCGATGTCCGATCCCGCGCGGCGCCGACGTTCGCGTACGCCGTGGAGCTGGCGAGCGGGATCGGCAACCCGTTCGTCACCTCGGTGTCGCGCGTGTCGCTGGCCGCCGAACTCGCGCGCGCCGGGGAGTTCCGAGCGGCCCTCGACGCCTACTCGCAGTGCCTCCGGGAGTACTCCCGGCACGGGAACTACGTGCACGCCGTCACCACGTTGAGGAACCTGATCGAGGCCTTGGTTGCGGTCGGCGACGACGAGGGCGCCGCAATCCTGGCCGGCGCGACTGCCGATGACCGGCTCCGCCCGAGCTACGGCGAGGAGACCGAACGTCTCGGCGATGTCGTGTCCGGTGTCGAGGGTCGGCTGGGTGCGCAGCGCGCTGCTGTGTCGATGGGGGAGGGACGTGCGCTCGATGTGCCGGCAGCCGTGCGCAGGGCGATCGAGCTGGTCGAGCGCCATCGTTCGTGATCGATCCTCAGACCATCCTCAGACGGTCCCCGAGCAACGTGCCGGGCGGTGTGGTTCGGTTGCGTCCGCATGAACGCATCACCGCTCATCCTGGCCCACCTCCGACACCGTCGTCGTCACCGATGCCGGTCTGGAGACCTGGTTGGTCTTCGACCACGGCATCGACCTCCCGGCCTTCGCCGCCTACCCGCTCGTGGCGACCCCCGAGGGCCGCGCGCTGTTCACCGAGTACTACGGGTACTACGCCGAGATCGCCCGCTCGATCGACGCGGCCGTGCTCCTCGATGCGCCGACGTGGCGCGCCAACCCCGACTGGGCGGCGACGCTCGGTCACGACCGCGCGGCGCTGGCCGAGCTCATCGCGGCGTCGGTCGGCGGTGGTCGAAGACGTCCGCGCCGGATGGACCGGGAGCCAACCGTTCCTCATCGGCGGGGCGGTCGGGCCCCGCGGTGACGGCTACCAGATCGATTCCACGATGGATGCCGACACGGCGGCCGACTACCACTCGTTCCAGGTCGCGGCGATGGCCGCGGCCGGCATCGACGTGGTGGACGCGCTCACGATGGGCTACGTCGACGAGGCCGTCGGGATCGCCCGCGCCGCCGAGGAGGCCGGACGTGAACGTCGTGATCTCGTTCACCGTGGAGACCGACGGGCGTCTGCCGTCGGGGATGCCGCTCGCAGAGGCGATCGAGCAGACCGACGCCGCAACGAACGGCTACGTGACCCACTTCATGGTCAACTGCGCGCACCCGACCCACTTCGATCACGTGCTCGATGGCACGGCGCCGTGGACGGCCCGCATCGGTGGTCTGCGGGCCAACGCCTCAGCACTCAGCCACGCGGAACTCGACGAGATGGTCGAGTTGGACAGCGGTGACCCCACCGATCTCGCGGCCCGGTACGTCGGGCTCCGGTCCTCGCTGCCCAACCTCCACGTGCTGGGCGGCTGCTGTGGCACCGATCATCGTCACGTCGCCGCCATCGCGAACGCCTGGCAGGCAGCAACTCCGGCCTGAGTGGTTCCCGGTTCTGCACCGACGGTCAGCTTCTCGGCGGAATAGGTCCCGGAATCCGGGACCTATTCCGGAGAGATCCGCCTCGGGCGCCACATCGTCGGCGTCTCGCCGACCGACACGGATCACTCCTCCTCGTCGCGGTCGACCGGTGCGTCGGCTTCCTCGAGTCGATCGAGGCGCTCGGAGATCGAGGCGAGCGACGCCTCGATGCGTGAGAGCGAATCCGATGCCGCATCGCGGTTCTCGTCGGCGACGCGCCTGCCGGCGGCCTGGATGAAGAGCGACGTGATCGACGCCGTGATGACGGTCAGGAAGCCGATACCGCACAGCATGATGAGGGCGGCCACGACGCGGCCGACAGGATCCACCGGCGTGATGTCGCCGTAGCCCACGGTCGTGACGGTCTGCAGCGTGAACCAGAGGGCGAGGCCGATGTCCGGGAACTCCTCGGGGTCGAAGATCCGGATCACGACAGCGCCGATCACGACCATGGCGATCGTGACACTGATGATCGCCACGATCGCATAACGGAGCGACGCCGGGTGCTCGAGAAAACGTTGGAAGGCACGACGGGGACGTGGCATCCCGTCATGTTCGCCGCCCGAGCCCGCCCGAACAAGCATCCTGCGTACACACGGTGCCTGGCACCGTGTGTACGTGGACGTGGCGACGACGTACTGTGCGCGCATGGTGCAGCTGCCGCAATCCGCCGTCGATCTCGTCGAGTCGGGGGCGAACGCCCATCTGGTCACCCTGAATCCCGACGGCAGCCCGCAGGTCTCGTTGATCTGGCTGGGAGTCGACGACGGAGAACTGGTCGCCGGTCATCTCCGGTTCCACCGCAAGCTTCGCAACGTCGAGCACGACCAGCGCGTGGTCGTCTCGTTCGAAGGGCCCGGCCGCAACCAGCTCGGGCTGAGCGACTACCTCGTCATCCACGGCACCGCCCGCGTCGTGGAGGGTGGGGCGCGGGAGCTGCTGGCGACGCTGGCGCCGCGCTTCCTGGGCCCGGACGTCGTGTTCCCGCCGGAAGGTGCGCCGGATGGCTGGGTGCTGCGGATCACGCCGACGCGGATCGGTGGCAGCGGCCCGTGGGTGACTGCGCTAGGAAACCCTCCCGCGGTCAGTCGACGGCGACGGGCAGATGCTCGAGCCCGCGCAGGTTGATCCGGCCGTTCCACACCGGCTCGCCATCGACCCGGGCGTTCGGGAAGCGGCGGACGAACGTCCCGATCGCGACCTGCGCCTCGAGCCGGGCGAGCGACGCACCGAGGCAGTAGTGGATGCCGCTGCCGAACGACACGTGCTGTGCAGCGCCCTCGCGGCGGATGTCGAGGTCGTCGGCGGTCGGGCCCCACTTCTCCGGGTCACGGTTGGCCGACGCCAGGCCCGGTGAGCACGAACATGCCCTTCGGGATCGTCTTGCCGCGGATCGTCGATGTCCTGCAGGACGATGCGTCGTGACATCTGCACCGGGCTGACGAAGCGCAGCAGCTCGTCGACGGCGTTCGCGTCGAGCGTCGGGTCGTCGCGGAGCAGCGCGAGCTGATCGGGGTGTCGGAGCAGTTCGTAGATGCCGGTGCCGATGAGGTTCACGGTGGTCTCGTGGCCGGCGATGAACAGCAAGCCGACCTGGTCGCGCAGCTCGACCGACGACAGCCGGTCGCCGTCCTCCTCCGCCGCGATGAGCGCGCTCAGCAGGTCGTCGGCCGGGTGCGTCGCGCTTCCAGGCGATCACCTCGTCGATGTGGGCGTTCATCGCCCGCGATCGCCTGCGATGGCGGCCACGATCTCCTCGTCGGTGATGACCGGGTCGAGTGTCTTCACCACGGCACCCGACCACGCGGCGATCTGCTCCTTGTCGGCGTCGGGCATGCCGAGCATCTCGGAGATCACGTCGAACGGCAGCGGGAACGCGAGCTCGGTGACCACGTCACCGCGGCCGCGATCGGCCATCGGGTCGAGCATCGCGTCGACCAACTCCTGCACCCGCGGCCGCAGCGCCTCGATCGACGACGGCGTGAAGGCCTTGCTCACGAGTCGGCGCAGCCGGGTGTGGTCGGGTGGGTCGGCGTTGAGCATGCTCGTGGAACGCTCGAACTCGGCGCCCGCCGCCTCGAACATCGCCAACCGCTTCTCGTCGAAGATCTCGATCTTCTCGTCGCTCACACTCATCGACGGATCGCGCAGGACGGTGGACACGTCGTCGTAGCGGAACAGCAGCCACTGGTTGAGCAGCGTCAGGTGGACCGGATCGTGCTCGCGCATCTCCGCGAAGTGCGGGTACGGATCCTCGATGTAGCCCGGTTGGAGCGGGATTGAAGAACAGCGGCGACACATCCGTCATCCGACTGATCGTAGACCTGTCATCGTTTGCGGGAGATTCTGGATGGCCCGTCCCATCCGAATCCTCCCGCAAACGCAGAGTGCGGGGTGGGTGGGTTGTCAGTCGGCGAACCAGTTGGCGTGGAAGCCGATCGGCACGCGGGCGGCCATCTTGATGCGGGCGACGGGCTCGCCCTCGACGTCGCGGGCGTCGAGGATCACGAGCTCCGAGGTCTCGGTCGCCCGGTCGGTCACGAAGCTCATCAGCCACCCGTCGTCCTCGGCGGTGCCGGCGGGATCCGGCGCGAACACGTGCTCGCCGCTGACCTCGCTGTCGCCGTAGTAGTGCGCCTGCGACGTGCCGTTCTCGAAGTCGAACTTGATGACGCCCTCGAAGTCGAACTCGAAGTCCCACGTGCGCTGCGGGCAGGCGTAACCGAACCGGGTCGGGAGCCCGATGAGCTGGTCGGGCACACGCGGGAACTCGCCGGCGAGATCGTCGGTCTGGCCCTCGGTCACCTTGCCGGTCGTGAGATCGATCACCCAGCGCCACGGCAACGGCTCGCGGGCGGCGCCGGCGCTCTGACGTGAACCCACCGGGCATGTCCTCCATGCGAGGGGCGCGGATCTCGATCGTGTTGCCGGTCTCCCAGGCGTTGAAGAAGTGCACGACGAAGCCGTTGTCGATCTCGAACCACCGCACGTCCGCGTTCGTGCCCCGCCGCGGGATGATGCCGATCCGGGTGCCGTTCTCGGGCCTCCAGCTCAACGGATCGCCGCCGGTCATCGCCTCGCCGAGGTCGAACACCGCCGGCGCGTCGAAGAAGACCGCATGGTTCTGCGTGATGACGAAGTCGTGCATCATCACCGGCGCCGGCAGATCGATCTCGGTGCTGTGCACGAGTTCGCCGCCGGCGTCCACCTCGCTGTAGCGCAGGTACGGCGCCACCGGGCTGTATCCGAAGAACAGCATCTCGCCGCTGACCGGATCGACCTTCGGGTGGGCCGTCATCGGCCCCTGCAACCGACCGTCGTAGTCGTACTCGCCGAGGGTGTTGAGGTCTCGATCGAACTCCGTCGGCGGCACACGCCTCGAGGATGGTGAAGAGGTGGCCGGCGTGCCGCACCGTGGCGGTGTTCCCGGTGTTCTTCATCATGCCGACCTCACGGGCGGCGTCGGGGTCGGTGAGTTGGAAACTGCCCATGCCGCCGTACAGGGCGTGGCCGCGAGCCCGCTCGGCGAGCAGGCCCTTGGACTCGACCCAGCGGTTCCGGTAGCGGGCCTTTCCGTCCTCCAGGTACACCGCGTGCAGCATCCCGTCGCCGTCGAACGGGTGGTACGCGCCGAGCGGGGCGAACTGCTGGTTCGGCCCCGTCGCGTACGAACATGCCCCGCAGTGCCGCTGGGATCTCGCCGACGACCTCGAGATCGACGTCGTCGCGCTCGTCGAACACAGGCGCCATGAGCCCCTGCAGGAATGGTGTCTGCCACGTGTCGACAACTGTCATGTTCGTCCTCCTGTGGTCGGGGGAGGGGTCGGATCCGCCGGCCCCCTCGTCGAGCCGCGACGCTAACGCACTCAGGCTCGCAGCAGGTCTTTTGCGATCTGGGTGATCTGGATCTCGTCGGTGCCCGCATAGATCTGCAGGACCTTCGCGTCGCGTGCGAGCTGTTCCACGCGGAACTCCGCCATGTACCCGTTGCCCCCGAACAGCTGGACGGCTTCGAGCGCCACCTCGGTCGCGGCGCGGGCCGAGTACAGCTTCATCGCCGACGCTTCCGAGAGGCTCATGCCGACGCCCGCGGCGCTCATCTCCATCGTGCGGAACACGAGGTTCTGGACGTTCATCCGGGCGACCTCCATCCGGGCGAGCTTGTCCTGGATGAGCTGGAACTCACCGATCGGCTTGCCGAACTGCACCCGATCCTTCGCGTACTGCACGCTCAACTGCAGGCACTCCTCGATGATCCCGAGCGCCATCGCCGCGACGCCCGAGCGCTCCTGCTGGAACGTCGCCTTCGCGCCGTCGCGCCCACCCGCCGGGAGATCCTCGGTCTCGCCGATCAGGCGGTCGCGTCCGACACGCACGTCGTCGAGGAACAGTTGGCCGGTGGGGGAGGAGTGCATCCCCATCTTGCGCAGCGGCTTGGACTGCTCGAAGCCCGGCATGCCCCGGTCGAGGACGAACGACAGCACCTTGCGCTCCTCGGGCGGGTTGCCCTCGTCGAGCTTGCAGATGAACACGGTGGTGTCGGCGTACGGGCCGTTCGTGATGAACGTCTTCGAGCCGTTCAAGATGTAGTCGTCGCCGTCACGGCGGGCGGTGGACCGCATCGACCCGAAGGCGTCGGAACCCGACCCCGGCTCGGTGATCGCCCAGGCGCCGATCTTGTCCATCGTGAGCAGGTCGAGCGCCCAGCGCTCCTTCTGGGCGATCGTGCCCTTCGACATGATCGCCGCCGACGTGAGCCCCATGCTCACGCCCATCGCGGTGACCATGCCCGGACACACCCGACACAACTCGATGATGGGGATCAGCGACATGCCGGCGTCGCCGCGACGCTCGGTCCGCTCGGCTGGTTCGGCAGACGCGGTCTCCGCGGATCGTTCGCGCTCGATCTGGCGCTTGAAGCTGTCGCGGGCCATGGCGTCCATCCCGAACGTGGCGAACAGCTTGCGCAGGATGTCGTACGGCGGCATGTCGCCGTGCTCGAGTTCCTCGACGTGCGGGCGGATCTCGTCGTCGACGAACCGCCGGACCGCGTCGATGATCATGCGGTGTTCTTCGGACCACTCGTACATTGGCGCCCTCTCGTTCGGTGCGCCGATCGGTCGTCGGCGCGTCGGCGCTCAGCTTAGGGACCGGCCGTCAGCCATCGCTCTCGTGATCGTGCGCGACGAGCGCCCGGATCACTTCCTTCGAGTGCGACCACCCGATCCGGTTGCCTTCGAGTTCGATCTTCTCTCCCGTGGGGAGATCCTCGAGGATCAGCACGCGGACGTTCACGCGGGACTTGGCCGTGACCTCGAGATGCTCCCGTGCGAACGCGTGGAGGAGGTGGACCTCGCCCTTGCGAATCTCGGTCGACTGCCCACCCGGGCTGCTCGTCGCCCCCTCGGGCACGAACACGTACACCCTGGTCGGGCTGACGGCCACGAGCCACCGGTACAGCCCGTCGTGTCCGCTCGCCGCGACCCCGGCCAGCGCACCGACGCCGACGCCGAGCGACCCGCCGGCGCCACCGAGCAGGTCGCCGCCCGTCGATCCGGCGGCCGTGCCCGCCATGATCTTCATGGTGGCGCCGCGGGCCTGGAAGATCCCGGCCGCGATGATGTCGTCACCGACGGCATGAGCAGCGACGTCGACGAGGGTGTCGCTCATGATCGTCCCGCTCGGGAGCACGGAACGCTGGGCAGTGACGGCATCGGATGACCTCCTTGCTGGATGTCCCGTGCACAGTAGTCACTGGTGACAGGGGCGTGTCCGGGCCAGGATTGGTCGGTGGAACCCGACCCGACCTCGGACTCATCACCGCGACCTCTGGGATGTCGTCAACGAACAGTTCACCGACGCCGAGGCCGACGACCGGTGGGCGGCCGACGGGATCCGCTGGGGTCTGTTCCGACTCCCCGAGACCGAACTCGGCGTGCTCGGTGACGTCCGCGGACTCGACGTCGTCGAGCTGGGGTGCGGCACGGCGTTCCTGTCGGCGAGCCTCGCTCGCGCCGGCGCCCGCCCGGTGGGCGTGGACCTGAGCCCGGCGCAGCTGGCGACCGCCCGGCGCTGCCAGCACCACCACGACGTGCACTTCCCGCTCGTCGAGGCGGACGCGAGCCGAGTGCCGCTGCGCAGCGGCAGCTTCGATCTCGTCGTCAGCGAGTACGGCGCGGCGCCGTGGTGTGATCCCGCCGCCTGGCTCGCGGAGGCTGCCCGACTGCTCCGTCCGACGGGTCGACTCGTGTTCCTGACGCACAGCGTGACGATCGCCCTCTGTGTTCCCGACGACGGGGGAGTGGCCGGCGACCGACTCCTACGCGGCCAACGCAGCGTCGCTCGCGTCCAGTGGCCGGGAGGCGGGGTCGAGCACCACCCGGGTCACGGCGACTGGGTCCGCCTGCTCCGGGAGACCGGCTTCGAGGTCGACGCGCTGCACGAACTCTTCCCGCCGGTCGGCGCCGACCAGCGTGACCTGTACGACATCGTCACCGCGGAGTGGGCCGAGCGCTGGCCGGCCGAGGACGTGTGGGTGGCGCACCGGAGGTGAAGTGCGTGGCGGTCGGGCGTTGCCGACCGGGCGGGGTCAGTCGTCGGCGTCGAGGTGGGAGCGGAACCGTCTGAGTTCCTCGGCGTCGACCGTGGCGACCTCCGCGTCGGACGGGAACGCCCCTGCGGCGACATCGGCGCGGAACGCGGTCAGCGCCTGCACCCTCGTCGTTTCGATCTGGCGGTGCAGTGCGGCGAGGTCGGCGTACGCCCGGGCGTGACGTGGCCTCCGTGCGCTCTCGCCGCAGATGTCGCTGGTGAACAGGAACATCACGTCGGCGTGCGGGCCCGAGCCGAGTGAGATCGTCGCCAGCGTCGTCCGGTCGTCGATGGCTGCCATCACGTCGGCCGGGATGAGTTCACACTCCACCGCGAACGCCCCGGCGTCCTCGAGCGCTCGGAACTTCCCCCACAGGTCGATCGCTTCCGGGCGCGGTCCTTCCGACGGCGCGCACACCGCCGTAGAGCGTCGACTTCTTCGGGACGAAACCGAGGTGACCCATGATCGGGACGTCCTCGGCGGCGATGTGGCGAATGCAGTCCACGCTCCTGGCCGAGATCACCGCGTCAGCGCCGGCCGTCAAGGCCTTGAACGCGTCGCCGAGCAGGTCGTCGGCGGTCACGGCCCCGTCGAAGTCGATGGCCGCCGTGACGAAGACCCGTGACGACCCCTCGCGCACCGCCGGCACTGCCCCGGCCATGCAGACCACCATCTCGACGCCGGCAGCTTCCGCTGCGGCCGACTCCTCGGCAGTAGAGGCCGTCACCTGCGCGAGCCGGCGCTCCTGCGCCTTGAGCGCCACGATGTCCGCGACCGTCACGGTCCGGTCGGCATCGCGACCGTTGTAGTCGAGTATCCGCGTCATCAGGACCGACCTGCTCGGCGAGGGCTTCGGCCGGGATCGTTGAGTTGGGCCCACTGCAGCAGGAGCACCGTCTTGCCGTCGACGATCTCGCCGGTCGCGATCCGGGCGAGGGCGTCGTCCAGGTCGAGTTCGAGGACCTCGATGTCCTCACCTTCGGACTCGAGCCCGCCGCCGTGATGGAGGCGATCGGCCGGGGTGTACTCGGCGACGAAGAACGCGACTCGCTCGGTCACCGACCCGGGGCTCATGTACAACTCGAACAGCGGCGTCACGGCCGCCACGTCGTAGCCGGTCTCCTCGGCAGCTTCTCGTCGGATCGCGGTCGCTGCATCGTCGTCGTCGAGGAGTCCACCGGGCGTCTCGACGAGCATGCCGTCGTGATGACCGTTGACGTAGGCCGGGACCCGGAACTGGCGGGTGAGCAACACCGTTCGCCGGTTCCAGTCGACGAGCAGGACCGTCGCACCGTTGCCGCGGTCGTAGGCCTCGCGCCGGTGTGTCGACCAGTTGCCGAGCCGGTCCCGGTAGTCGAAGTCGACACGGTTGAGCACGTACCAGCTGTCGGAGAGCACCTCGACGGTGTTGATGCGGACGTCGGGGTTCGTCGTGGGGAACGGCGCATTCATGGTGCTGACCCTAGACAGCGGCGTGGCGTCGCCGAACGAACCGACCGGGGTGCCGGCCGTCACTCGGGCCGCGGGAACGTCTCGTTGATCCCGGTGAGGAGCTTCACGAGCGGGGCGAGATGCGGACCCAGGACGGGCTTGCCGGTGGTGAGGATCGCGACGACGAGTTCCCGGTCCGGATCGGCCCAGGTGAAGAGGTTCGACATGCCGACGTGGCCGAAGGCCCGCGGGCGATCCCATCCGTACGGGCTGATCGAGTTCGACCCGAGCATGAACCCGCTCCCGTAGCGAAGCGGGAGTCCGAGCATGCGGTCGACGACGAGCTCGTCGTGAGGTGCCTCGAGCGCTCGCCTGACGGTCTCCTCTTTGAAGACGCGTGTTCCGTCGAGGAAGCCGCCGTCCATGACGCACTGGTAGAAGACGGCGACGTCATGAGCGTTGGTGATGACGTTGGCCGACGGGACGACTGCACCCAGGAAGCGTGGGTCGTTCGACATCTTCAGCACTTGGCTCCAGGGCTTGCCGAGCACTCGTTTCGTGAAGAGCCCGGCGACCGGACCGAGTGGCAGCCCGGTCTCCACGTTGAGCGCGACGCTCTCGACGTCCGCCGGCGCGACGCCGTAGTCGAGCCAGCTGAGGCCCAAGGGCTCCTTGATCTCGGTCGCGAGGACCTCGCGTAGGCTGCGACCTGTTGCCCGTCGGGTGACCGCTTCCATGATCAGACCGCCGGTCACTGCGTGATAGCCGGGAATGGCGCCGGGCACGGTCGAGGGCCGCAGCCCGCAGACGATCCGTTCGATGTCGGCAGGATCGGTCAAGTGGTCGAGGTCGAAGTCCTCCGAGGGCATCGACGCGATCCCGGCGCGGTGGGTCAGGACGTGTCGGATCGTGATGTGGTGCTTGCCGTGCGACTCGAAACCCGGGAGGTGATCTGCCACGGGATCGTCCAGATCGAGGGCTCCGAGTTCCTCGAGTTTGTGCATGACCATGCCGGTGATCGCCTTGGCCGCCGAGAACAGGTTGATCGGCGTGTCGAGGGTGAGCGGAACCGCCCGGGTGCGATCGAACGGCCGACCGGGAACGACACTCCCGTGCCGACGATCTCGGGTCGGTCGGGCGGGCGCGATCGGGCGTCAGGTCCGAGGCCACGTCGCCGGTTGCGCGTCGGTGCGCCGACGATGATCTCGGCGTCCGACAGCGTGAGAGACGGATCGGTCCGTCCGCGGCGGGTCGTACCATAGCGGGTCGGCCACCGTGTCGCCCGCCGTGAAGTTGAGGCTCGACGTCGACGGCCGCGGTCGGTCGCGGCGTGGTCCGTGACGACGCCGACGACGCTGGAGCGGGGCCGGGGAGATGCCACACCCCGGCGCGCGTGTCGAGCGCTGTGATGCGCCAGATCGCCGGGCGAGATCCTCGGCCCCCGCCGGCTGGCGCATCTCGTCGGTGAACCACGTCGTGGTCTCGCCGCGAGCTGCGCTCGACCGGATGCGGTGGACCGCCGGGTCGTCCGGATCGATCGAGACGACGAGGGAGATGCGGATGATCGTGTTCCGGCCGGAGTGACGAGCGACCACCCGCTCGGCCGCCGCCTTCCATCGGCCGTAGTCGGAGGTCGGAGCCATGGCCGCCCCTTCGTCCCGGCCGACGCCGTCGCCCGGGAACACCACGTCGCTCGAGATGTGGACGACCTCGTGGCGCCGACATCGGACGCGGCGTTCGACGACGTGGCGGCTCGTTTTTCTTCGCGCTTTCGCGACATGGCTGCTCGCCGTCACGATCGAGTCGTGATCCTTGGCGTACGCGGTGTGCACGACGAGCGACGGCCGGACGCGGCGGGCAGCCGTGCGGACCGCCTCACCGTCCAGCAGGTCAACACGAACGGTCGGACGCCGGGCACGAGTCGCCGGTGGACGATGCCGACGATCTCGCGGTCGCCGGGGACCGTGCGGGTGAGCCAGTGACCGAGCAGACCGGACGCGCCCGTGAGCAGCACCGGACCGTCGACCGGTCCGTTCAAGGCTATTGCCGATGATCGCGGTGTTCGCCTCAGCGGATGGCGCTCACTCCCGGGCGGTTTCACCGGGCGTGCGCTGGAGTGCGGCCGTGGTCCCGTCGGCAGACGACCACGTGGTGACGAAGGCGTAGTGGTCGCCGCGGATCGTCGTGAGTCGCCACTCGAGCGGCGTGCCATCGAACTCCGTGTACCGCTCGACCAGGAACACCGCCTGGCCGGCCCGCAGCCCGAGCGCCCGTCGTGCCGGTGCATCGGCCACCGCGGGATGGAGGCGCTCCCATCCGGACGTCGGGCGTACGCCGAGCGTCGCCAACTCGTCGTACAGCGCGGTGTGTTCGAAGTCGACACCGAGCAGTGCCTCGCTGTAGGTGTCGGGCAGCCACAGCTCGTCGAGCGCGATCGGCGTGTCGTCGGCGAATCGGATGCGGCGCAGGTGGAGCATGCTCGCGCCGTCGCGCAGACCCAGCTGCTTGGCAGCCCGGGCATCCTGTCGTCGTTCGAGGGCCACCACCTCGCTGCGTTGGTGGTAGCCCTGCGCCTCGATCGAGGCGAACAGGCTGTAGAGCTGCCCGGTCGGCTGGGCGATCATCGGTGAGCGCACGGTGGTGCCGCGGCCGCGTTCCCGGTCGAGCAGCCCCTCGCCGTGGAGCCGGCGAACCGCCTCGCGGACGGTGTGACGGCTCACGTCGTAGGTCGCGACCAACTCGCTGTCGGTCGGGAACGACTCGGTGAACTCCCCGGCCGACAGGCGTTCGCGGAGGTCGGCGAGCACCTGGGCCCACAGCGGGAGCGGGCTGGTGCGGTCGATGGCGGTCGTCCGGGTGGTCGCCCGGGTGGTTGTCCGGTGGTCGTGGTCACGTCGCTCAAAGTACGGACGTTCGCATCTTTTCGCAACCGCAAGTTGTACGTACATTCGGACAGGCGTAGTATGTGCGACATGACCGTCGATCTCGAGCACCGCCCGTCGACCAGCAAGGAGCGAGACACCATGTTCTTCCGCCAGTACTACCTCGGGTGCCTGTCGCACGCGAGCTACCTCATCGGTGACACGACGACCGGTCGCGCGGTCGTCGTCGATCCCCAGCGCGACATCGACGAGTACCTCGCGGACGCCGAGCAGCAGGGCCTCACGATCACCGACGTGCTCGAGACCCACTTCCACGCCGACTTCCTGTCCGGGCACCTCGAGCTCGCCGATCGATGTGGCGCGACGATCGGGTACGGCGAGGCGGCCGCCGGTCGGACCGAGTTCCCGATCACGACCTATGGCGACGGCGATCGCCTCCGCCTCGGCGAGGTCGAACTGGAGATCCGCTCCACGCCCGGACACACCCCGGAGTCGATCAGCATCGTCATCTTCCCGACCGGCTCGAAGGGTGCGCCGTACGGGGTGCTCACCGGCGACACGCTGTTCATCGGCGACGTCGGCCGCCCCGACCTGCTCGCCTCGGTCGGCGTGACCGCCGAGGAACTCGGTGCGCAGCTCTACCACTCGCTCCACGAGCAGCTCCTCACGTTGCCCGACGACACCAAGGTGTTCCCGGCACACGGTGCCGGCTCGGCGTGCGGAAAGAACCTGTCGACCGAGACCGTGTCGACGATCGGCGAGCAGCGTCGCACGAACTACGCGCTCGCACCCATGACCGAGGCGGAGTTCGTCGAGGCGGTGACGCAAGGTCAGTCCGTCGCGCCGCTGTACTTCTCGTTCGCCGCGAATCGCAACCGCGCGCAACGCGAGCTGCTGGACGAGGACATCAGCGTGGCGTCGCTCACGCTCGACGAGGTGCTCGACCATCAGCGTCGAGGCGCCGTCGTCATCGACGCCCACGACGACACCTCGTTCGCCGCGGGGCACCTGCGGGGATCGGTCAACGTCGGCCTCGGTGGCCGGTTCGCCGAGTACGCCGGCGAAGTGATGACGCCGGACACCCCGATCGTGCTCGTCACCCCGCCCGGTCACGAACCCGAGGCCAAGGTGCGCCTGGCCCGCATCGGCTTCGATCGGGTGCTCGGCGCACTGTCCGACCCCGTCGCGGCCTTCTACGAGCATCCCGAGCACGTGGAACAGCTCTCACGCCTGTCGGCCGCCGGCCTCGCCGAGCGCATCGCCAGCGTGCCCGACCTGGCCCTCGTCGACGTCCGCAATGTCGGCGAGGTCGCGGCAGGCTCCATCCCCGGTGCCCGCAACATCAGCCTCCCGGCGTTGCTGGCGAGCATCGACCAACTCGATCCGCGACGCACCGACGGTCGTGTTCTGTGCCGGCGGCTACCGGTCGGCCATCGCGTCGAGCCTGCTGCGTGCCCACGGGTTCTCCGACGTCTCCGACCTCGTCGGCGGCTACGCCGCGTGGGAGGCCCACGAGATGCAGACGGGCGGTGGACGGTCATGAGCGAGACCGATCAGATTCCCGGCATCGAGGTGGATGCCGTCGCATCACGCGCCGACGCGGTGCTGCTCGACGTCCGCGGACCCGGCGAATGGCTCGCGGGCCATGCGCCATCGACGATCAACATCCCGATGGAGGAGGTGCCGTCGCGTCTCGACGCCATCGACTCCGCCCGAACGATCATCTGCATCTGTCGCTCCGGGAATCGCTCCGGCCGGGTCACCGCATTCCTGCGAGCACAGGGCGTCGACGCCGATCAACATGACCGGCGGGATGCAGGCGTGGTCGCTGGCCGGGCTCCCCGTGATCGGTGACGCCGGCACGCCCGGCGTCGTGATCTGATGCGCGCCCTGCTCGCCTCGCCGCTCGGATTCCTCGTCGGCCTCTCGCTCGGAGCGCTCGGCGGCGGCGGCTCGATCCTGGCCGTCCCGGCGCTCGTGTATGCGGCCGGGCAGAACCCGAAACACGCCACCACCACGTCGCTCGTGCTCGTTGCGGTCACCGCGCTCATCGGGCTCGTGCCCCATTGGCGCGCCGGGCGCGTCCGGTGGGTGCCCGGCCTCGTGTTCGGTCTCGCCGGCGTCGTCGGCTCGCTGGTCGGGTCGCACTGGAACGAGGCCGCCGATCCCGACGTGCTGCTGCTCGCCTTCTCCGGCCTGATGCTGGTGGCCGCCTACGCGATGTGGCGGCGGGTCACGCCGCGGCGAGCGCCCCGCCGGCGCGATCGGTGGGCGCCGCAGCCGCCACCGCACCAGCACCCGGCACCGCGACCCGCCGGCTGTCACCGAGGTTCGGGTCGACGCGTCGACGATTCTGAAGGTGACCGTCGCCGGCACGTTCGTCGGCCTGCTCACCGGCTTCTTCGGTGTCGGCGGCGGGTTCGTGATCGTGCCCGCGCTCGTGCTGGCCCTGGGCTTCTCGATGCCCGAGGCGGTCGGCACCTCGCTCCTCGTGATCGCGGTGAACTCGGGGGTCGCGCTCACCACACGGCTGGACGGCGGCTCGATCGAATGGGGAACGGTGATCCCGTTCACGATTGCCAGCCTCATCGGCGTCGTCGTCGGCAGCCGGCTGGCCAGCACGCGCGATTCGCGGTCGCTGCAGAAGTGGTTCGTCGGCCTCCTGGTCATCGTCGCCGTCTACACCGCCGTGCGCTCCGGCCTCGCCATCGCCTGACGCCTCCACCGCCATGCCCATTCCCGTTTGCGTTGCAGTTCGGATGGGGCGGCCCAACAGAATCCTCCCGCAAACCGGGTTGTGCCCGCCGAGCGGGTTTCAGCGCGAGGTGGTCAGGGTGGGCAGGAGCGCCTGCGCGACCTCGGCCGGTCGTTCCTCGTGGGCGAACAACCCGGCACCGGGGATGGTCTCGAACGTGGCCGTGGTGAACTCGGGCAGCATCTCCTTCGCCCGGTCCACCGGGAAGAACTTGTCCTGCTCGCCCCACACGAGCACCACCGGAGCGCTGATGCGCCGGTGCACGGCGCTCAGGTCGTGCACGAGTTGGTAGTCGAAGCTGCGCAGGAGCTTGATCGCCGCCGTGCGGTAGGCGGCGTCCCGATGGAGCGGTTGCAGGAAGAACTCGTCGAACTCACCGTCGAGCAGCGACGAGTCCGCGAACGCATCACCGAGCACCAGCGGATTGCGCCGCAAACGGGGCTTTCCGGCGAGCCAGCCCAACGCCGAGCCGAAGCCCGGAACCTTGCGTCCCGCGATGAACGACTTGAACTTCCAGCCGGAGAACGTGGAGATCTCGGTGTCGATGAGCCCGAGGGCCCGCAGCCGCGGGTCGCCGGCAACGGCGTGGCGGGCGATCATGCCACCGCTGTCGTGTCCGACGACGGCGACGTCGTCGAGTTCGAGCAGGTCGATGGTGCGGCGCACCGCGTGGATGTGGTTCGCGATCGAGAGGGGAGTGTCGGCCGCGTACCGGCTCGAGCCGGCGCCCGGGAGGTCGACCAGGTGGCAGGTCACGTGATCGGCCAGATGGGGGAGCAGTGTGCGGAACGTCGCCCCGCTGACCGGCCACCCGTGCACGAAGAGCACGTCGGGGCCGCTGCCGACGACCCGATAGGCGACCTCGCCGTTGCCGACGTCGAGAAAGCGGTCGGGTTCGCGGCGGAACAGGTCGGCGGCCTGCTGTGCATCGATACCCATCACCGATCTCCCGGGTCCGTCGGGGCGAGGTACGCCGCCGTCGCCAGCGGTGGCCGATCGTGGTCCATGATCATCTCCTGGTCGTCTGTAGTGGCAACGGCGAATCTAGTGTAGTGATCGCTACAAATCAACCGTGCACGAACGACCGAGCAAATGTTGACCGAAGTAGTCGGGATTCGGGTAGCGTCGGGCCGTCCCTCCCCGAATCCCGACACCAGGAGCCCCGAATGTCCGTTCTTTCCGAAGTACTTGCCGCCAACGAGGCCTACGCCGCCGACTTCGGCGACAAGGGCCAACTCGCGACTGCCACCGGCACGCCAGTTCGCGATCCTGACGTGCATGGACGCCCGGCTCGACCCGGCGAAGTACGCCGGCTTGAGTGAGGGCGATGCACACGTGATCCGCAATGCCGGCGGACGCGCCAGCGACGATGCGATCCGCTCGCTGGTGATCTCCTACAAGCTGCTCGGCACCAAGGAATGGTTCGTGATCCACCACACGAACTGCGGGATGGAGTTCTTCGACGACGAGGTGATGCGGAGGTTGCTCGCCAGCAGCCTCGAGACCGCAGCGCTCGGTGACGACGGGTTCTACGACGTCGGCGAAGGCCCGGGCTCCACCGAGGCCGACTACATCGACTGGCTCACGATCCGCGACCAGGTCGAGAGCGTGACCGCGGATGTGGCCCGAATTCGCAACCATCCACTCGTGCCGTCGGGCATCCCGATCCACGGCTACATCTACGACGTCGTCACCGGACGCTTGATCGAGGTCGCACCGGCGACCGCCGCCGGCCGCGTCCTGATCCCGACCCGGCGCGATGAGTTCCGGCGCGACCTGCGCGCCGAGACTCATCGCTCGGGTGATGGGTGGGACGCCCGCCCCGCTGCCGACCGAGGTACTGCTCGCGGGGCCAGTAGCGAACGGGGGACAGACCGTCGGGCTCGACGAGTTCGGTGCGCACCCGGTCGTAGTCGTAGCAGTTGAGTTCGTACAGGTTGCCCCACGGGTCGGTGAGGTCGAAGGCCCAGCACAGGTCGAAGTCGATCATGTCGTCCGGGACGAGCGGCTGGCCCTGCGGCCCGGTGATCTCGCCGGGGAGCGACCGGGTGAAGTCGATGAACGTCTCGACGTCGACGCTGAACGCAACGCCGGTCTGCTGCGGCGTCATCGGGTGGAACTCGCTCGCTTCGAACAACGCCAGCATCGTCGCACCGCCGTCGGCGGAGATCTGTAGCGGGCCGCCGTCGACGTCGGTCGCCCAGAAGTCGAACCGCTCGACGGGCTCGAACCCCAGATGCTCGCGGTACCACTCGGCTGCCACCGCCCGGTCCGGCACGCGGATGTGGACGTGATCCAGCCTGCCCATGCGAAACCTTCGACCGTCGGACATGGGCCGAACTGTATTTCGCACCGCCGGGAAGGTCGACGGTGGCTCTACGGTGCACATCGTGAGTGACATCGAAGGCCGCAGAGCGCTGCAGATCGGGCTCGTCGCCGTCGTCACACTGGTCGCGTTCGAGGCCCTCGCCGTCACCACGATCCTGCCCGAGATCGAGGCCGACCTCGGCGGCATTGCCTGGTACGGCTGGGTCACGAGTGCGTTCTTCCTCGGCACGATGATCGGCATCGTCTTCGCCGGCGACCAGGCCGACCAGCGCGGTGCCGGACCGCCCTACGTCGTCGGGCTCGTGCTGTTCGCCGTCGGGCTGGCGATCGGTGGGTTCGCGCCGAGCATGCCGGTCCTCGTCGTCGGCCGATTCGTGCAGGGATTCGGCGCCGGCGTGGTGCCGGCGATCGGGTACGTCGCGATCGGCCGTGCGTTCGAGGTGCAGGAGCGGCCCCGGATGTTCGCCATCCTGTCGACCGCCTGGGTGGTGCCCGGTCTCATCGGTCCCGTGCTCGCCGAACGCATCGCGGAAGGTGTCGGGTGGCGGTGGGTGTTCATCGGGTTGATTCCGCTCGTTGCGGTTGCCGGGGCCTTCGTCATCCCGGCGATGATGCGCCTCGGACCGGTCGCCGACCACGAAGCGCCGTCGGTTCCGTTCCGACGGCTTCGGCTCGTCGAGGCGGCTCGGGTGGCAGCGGGCACGGCGCTGTTGGTCGCCGGGCTCACGTTCGATCGTCGCCTGCTCGTCCCCGCCGTCGCCGTGGCCGTCGTGGTCGGGCTGGGCCCGCTGAGGCGTCTGACGCCGCCCGGCACCCTGCGCGGCGCGCCGGGCCTCCCGGCCGTCATCGCATCGCGCGGGCTGCTCACGTGTGCGTTCTTCGGGCTCGACGCGTTCGTCCCCTACGCGATCACGAACGGGCGCAGCCGATCGACGTTGGCGGCGAGCCTGGCCGTCACGGTCGGCGCCGTCAGTTGGACCGCCGCGACATGGATCCAGCAGCGTTGGATCGGCCGGCTCGGCGAAGCCCGGTTCGTCAGGGCCGGGTACCTCCTGCTGGCACCCGGCATCCTCGTCGTCGCGGTCGGCGTCGCTCCCTGATCTCGTCCCGTTCTGGTTGATCTACGTCGGCGCGATCGTCGCCGGCCTCGGGATGGGGTTCGCCTACTCGGCGCACTCGCAACTCGCCCTGCGTGGCGTCGAGGAACGACACGTCGGTTCGGCAACCGCCTCACTGCAACTCTGCGACAACCTCGGTGTCGCGCTCGGTGCCGGTGTCGTCGGAGCGATCCTGGCATTCGGCGACGACATCGGCCGATCGGCCGGAGCGGCCATCGCCGTCGCGCTGATGGTGCCGGCAGGGGTCGCCGTCGTCGGTGTGCTGCTGTCCGCTCGACTCCCGAAGACGACGACGGCGTCCGTGGCCGCCTCTGCCGACGCCCGGGGCTGAGCAGGCAAGACTGCGGGCGATGGACGACATCGCCCCGGCCGACTTCTACACGGGCATCGTGGTCGACGTGTACGGCCCGCTGCGCGGCTCGACTCCCGACCCGCGGACCTACGCGGCCTTCATCCGATCCTGGGGCGAACCGGCGCTGGAGCTCGGTTGCGGCGACGGTGATCCGCTGTTGGCGTTGCGGGCCGAGGGGTTCGACGTCGAAGGCCTCGATTCGTCGGCTGACATGCTGTCGAAGCTGCGTCGGACGGCTGCGGAAGCCGGCATCGAGGTCGTCGTGCACCACGCAGCGATCGAGCAGATGGACCTCGGGCGCACCTACCGGTCGATCTTCCTGGCCGGGCCCACGTTCAACCTCATCGTCGATGATGCGACCGCGGCGCAGGCGCTCGGACGGATCCGCGATCACCTCGATCCCGCCGGTGCCGCACTGGTCCCGCTCTTCATCCCGGCTCCGGTACCCGACCGTCACCTCGGAGTCGCCCGCGAGCACATCGACGACCGGAACCGCATCCTGCGGTTCAGTGCGATCTCGGCCGAGCGTGACGACGCGGCCCGACGGCAGACCACCGTCTTGCGGTACGAGGTGGTCGACGGTGATGACACGCAGGTGATCGAACGGCCATGGGTCCTGCACTGGCACACCCAGGAGGGGTTCGGCGAGCTGGCGGCCGACGCCGGGCTGCGCGTCGAGGCCGTCCTGGCCAACGATGGCTCACGGGCGCCGTCGGACGCGACCGAGTTCGCGTTCGTGCTCCGCCACGTCTGAGCGGTCAGCTCGGGAAGACGTACGTGACGTCGTCGAACGAATCGACTCCGAACACGTACAGCAATCGGAGCACGTCGGCGCCGGTGTTGCCCACGGCGTGCACGGCGTCGGAGGGCACGAAGACGGTGCTGCCGGCGCGGACGTCGTGCAGCACTCCGTCGATCGACACCACGCCCGTCCCGGCCAGGATGTAGTACGCCTCGGCCGGTTCGTGGCGGTGCAGGTGGAGGTCGTCGGGCGCACCGGGCTCGATCTCGGCAACACCGATCGTCAGCGAGTGCGGTCGGCGTCCGGTCGGCGCTGAGCAGTGTGCGCCAGGTCACGCCGTGGCGGCCCTCCGCGCTCCAGTCCTCGACCGGGCAGTCGCTCTCGTGGACGACGTACGGCTCCGACGCCGGCGTGCTCGCTGCTCGCCGTCATCAGTTCGCTCCCGGCGACGAGGGGTCGAGGAACCCACTGACCAGGTCGGCGAGGATGTCAGCGGCGCGGTCGTTGAGGTGGATGTGGTCGGTGAGCAGTGCCAGACCGTTGCGACGCCCGACGTCGTCCCAGCTCCGCCGCAACAGGAGGTGTCCCATGGCCGCCTTCGCGACGAGCGACACGCTTCCCTCGTACGGCGCCGGTCGATGGTCCGCCGGCAGCGCGGCCCGCAGCTCGGCGTTGAGCGGGAGACACGGGACCTCGTGCGCAGCGGCAGCGGCGCGCAGCTCCGCGTTGTAGTCGTCGACGAGCCCGTTCATCCGGCTCGACAGGTCCTCGCCGAGGATCGGGATCTCGATCACTGCGATTCGCGCGTCGGTCTCGTCGCGCAGCCGGGTGAGGATCGCCTCGATGTGCTCGCGGTACCACGCCATCGTCGGAGCGACCGGCAGATGCTGCTGCTTGCGGTAGCGCTGCTGCCACTCGTCGTCGAAGCCGGCGTTGACGTCGTTGGTGCCGACGAGCAGGGTCACCACGTCCGGTCGGCAGGCGATGATCGCATCCAGCCGCTGCGCGACGTTGTAGGCGAGTTGGCCGTTGATGCCGGCGTTCACGAACTGGTGGCCGCGGGGTTCCCAGTCGGTCTTCAGGCGGTTGACGTAGTTGGCGCTGACCTGGCCCTGGGTGATGCTGTCGCCGGCGCACACCACGAGCGTGGTCGCGTCCGGGCCGGCGGCCCGTTCGAGCGAACGCCTCGGGCGTGTCGGATCGGTGGCCCGGCAGGTACGTACGGAGATCGGTCATGCCGGGCGATCTTCACACGTCGACCGATCACCACCGTCAACTGTCCAGTGCGAGCGCCCGGAACTCTGCTTCGGTGTACCGGGGCGTGATGTACTTGGGGCAGTTCCAGTCGAACGCGACCACCTCGACCCGGACGAGCCCTTCCAGTCGCCCGCTGATCCCGAGCCGCTCGAGTTCGGCGGGGTCGGGGTCCGGGTCGAACGAGGCGTTGCCGAACAGCTTGAGCCGCTGGCGGTTCGGGTAGTCGACGGCGATCATGGCGATCCGACCGTTGGCGTCGAGGTGCCCGGCCGTCACGAACTGCCTGTTGCCCGATCGATCGGCCCACGCGATGTGCGTTGGGTCGACGACGGTGATGAACCCCGGGGGGCCGCCGCGGTGTTGGACGTACGGCCAGCCGTTGTCGCCGACCGACGACAGGTAGAAGCTGTCGCGGCGCTGCAGGAAGTCGATCTCGTACTCGCCGAGACCGTCCGGTGGTGGGAACCGAGCGCCTTCGGCGTAGGCGTCGAACGAGCCCCGTTCGCGTTGATGACGTCGTGCGTCCTCGCCGAAGGCGAGGTCGTGGAATCTCTGCATCATGATGATGTCCTCTTTCTGGGTGATGCTGCTGAGGGCCGGGACGGTCCGAGGAGCAGCGGAGGGGAGCCGTTCGAGCGATCGTGCGAACGGTGCGCGATTGCCGGTGACCCGTGCGAGGACGAGTGCCCCCTCGATCGCGGCCACCGCGTCCTCGGCACGGTTCCGGGCCTCGGCCGGTCCCGCTCCCTCCGCACTCGCGATTCCCGCGAACGCCGCGATCCAGCCCTCGGCGGCGAGACCCAGGGCTGCGGTCGCTTCGCCGCCGGGATCACCGATCGACAGTGTGTCCAACAGGCAGCTCCGGCGACCGTCGTCGTAGAACGCCGCCAAGCGCGCGGCGACCTCCGTGAGCCGCTCGTGCGCGGTGCCGGCGCCGTTCAGCGGTGCGAGCACTTCCTCGGCGAAGTGCATGCCGATGGTGCCGGCGATCTCGCTCGCCATCTGCTGCTTCCCGCCGGGGAACCGGTGGTACAGACTCGACTTCTGCAGTCCCGTGGCCGCTGCGATGTCGCCGAGGCTCGAGCCGTCGTAGCCGTTGGCCCGGAACAACAACCCGAGCCGTTCGAGGAGATCGCCGTCGCTGACCAGCCGAGGTGCCATGCCGAGAGTGTACCGAACGATCGGTACACTTCCACCACCGAACGGGCAGTGCGGAGCCAGGCGCTCCCGATGACTCGGTTCAGGCCGTGCCGTCGCTGCGAACGATCTGCATCACCGGACGTGCCCGGACGGGCACCGACGGGTGGTTCGCGCGCGGCAGGAGTGGTCGTGGTCTCGTTGCGGCTGGACGTCGACGGCGGAGGCTCCAACGGAGTCGGTCGACGAGACGCCGGTGCGGGGCTGGTCGATCCCAGTCGGTCCTGCGACGCTGCGGTACGGAGGTGGTGGCTGCGTGAACGTGTCCGAGATGTGGCATGTCGGTCCAGATCACGGTCGGGCCTCCCAGATACCTGGAACTCGCGCGTATCTCGAGCGCCGCGGTCGCCTCGTGTGTCGTACAAGGGTTCACACCGGTCGGGCGACCGGGAGCGGTGTGGCGGATGATCCACGGCGGGTGCCGGCGGCGGGCGGTGCCGGCGGTGGATTCGTCACTGCGGGTGCCGACGGGCGGATCGGCACCCGCAGTGATCGGGGCGCCTCATTCGAGGCACAGCATCGCCATGCCGGCCGCGTACGCGGCTGCGTCGTCGATCGTTGCGAGGTGCACCCTCACACGAGCGAGCGCTTCGCCGGGTGACGATCCGGTGCGCAGGTGCCGGTGGAGGAGTTCCATCACGCCCACGGTGGCGCCGTCGTTGACCACGGTGAGCGGCGCGATCACGGTCCGCACCCCGATGCCGAGCAGTGCGCTGGCCGTGCCGATCAGCTCGTCGCCGACGCCGACAGCGGCCTGACCCGCGGTGCATGCCGGCAGGACGACGACCGCCGGCGGCCGCCGGAGGCGTTCGAGGTCGTAGACCGTCAACGGTCCGTCGAACAGCGTGAGCGACGAGAACATCGGACTGTCCGCCCGGAACTGGCCATGGCAGGCGATGTGGGCGGTGTCCGCCCGTCCCAGGAGTTCGAGCGCTGCGGCAACGGTCGCCTGCGAACCGCTCAGCGTGCTGGCGGAGCCGTACAGCGCACGGATCATGGCGACCTCACCGTCGGCCGCGTCGAGGCCGGGTCCGCTGATGACGGCGACCGTGTCGCGAGGAACGCGCGGCTCGATCGCCGCCCAGCGGGTCGCGCTGGTCGCAACGACGAGGTCGCGATGACACACCGACGGCAGACCGCCCCACGGGACGCTGTGGAGGCCGCCGGTCGGCACGATCACGCACCGGGCGTCGCGAAGCCCCAGCGGTCGGACGAGCAGCTCGTCGAGCCGGTCGAGCGTCTCGTCCAACGACGCCCGCGACGCTCGCAACGATCCGACCGAGGCGCCGTCGCGAGCCATTCGGGCGAGCGCGAACGTCGCGTCGTCGACGAGTTCTCGAACGAGCGTTGCGTCCCCGAGCGGGTGCAGTTGGCAACGCCGGTCGTCGACGACCACGGCGGCGAGCGAGCCATCGACCTCGACGTACTCGACGAGGAGCCGATCCGGTCCCAGTCGGCTCTGGAGGTGCCGGACCGAGAACTGACGCGCCGAGGGGTTCCATCCCGGCTGGGTGCGGGCAAGGTCGCGCACCGACCGCTCCAGGCGGCGGACACGTGCTTCGGCCGCTTCGGTGGGCTGGAGGGAACGACGGGCGTCGTCCAGCTCGGCGCGCGACTGGCGGAGCTCGGCCAGCGCCGACGCCAGCGGGCCGTGGTCGTCACCGCGGGCCGCGGGCCGGTCGAGGGCGTTCGCCCGCGCCCGCTCGGCCCAGCGCAGGACGTCGCGCGGACGTCCGGAGTCGAGTGCCATCTGCAGGCCGATCCCGATGAGACCACGAGCGTGCACGGTCGAACCCGCCCGGAGATCGGTGGCGCCGAGTGTTGCCTGATGTTCGGCGAGGAGACGCAGACCGGCGCCGAGCGCGCGCCTCGCACCGGTGAGGTCGCCGTCGGTCCGTCGCAGCATCGCCGTTGCCAGCCAGGCATTGGCCCGCCGATCGGGACTGCCCCGATGACGGGCCTGGGCGGCGGTATCGAGGTGCCGGCGCGCCGTGTCGGGGTCGCCCGCACCGAGGGCCATCTCTGCCGTTGCGACGTGGACGTCGACCGCCTCGGTCGTCCATCCGAGTGCGTCGAGCCGTTGCGCCAGATCACTCGCTCGGCCGATCGTCTCGGCGTCCTGGATCGCTCGGGTCGCAGGAGCCGCTCGCACGGCGAGGTACTCCGCCATGGTCGCCCAGCCCGTGCGGCCCGAGGCGTTGAACCGCTCGAGGGCGTCGAGTGCTGCGCGATGCGCTGCTTCGGCGTCGCCCTGGGCCAGACAGGCGCGCGCCAACAACAGGTGCGCCTCGGCGAGATCGCTCACGTCGTCGGACTCGGCGAGCGACCGCACGGCCAGTTCGGCACTCTCCCGCGCTTCGTCGTGCAGGCCGGCGACCATCATCACCTCGCAGCGATCCGAGGCCAGGACGCCGGCGCATCGGCCGGGGTACCCGACCTCGGCGTAGAGCCGGTCGGCTCGTTCGAACGACGCCAGCGCCGTGACGATGTCGCCGCGGCGGCCGGCGATGAAGCCACGGTTGTGGGCGGCCCCACCGGCGAGGAAGAACTGACCGTTCGCCAACGCCAACTGCTCGGCGATCTCCGCGTCGCGCAGGGCCTCGCTCGGTGTCGCCCTGGTACACGAGCACGATCGACCGATTGCACCTGACCCGCGCCTCGAGCACCCGGTCGTCGCCGGCCTCGATGATCGCGAGCGCCCGTGTGTAGGCGTCGAGCGCCTCGCCGAGGCGGCCGAGCTGCTCCAGCGCCAGCGCCCGCTTCATGTCCAGGTCGGCGAGGTCGGCCGGCGCATCGAGACCGTCGATCGAGTCGGCGAGCGCCAGCGCTGCGGCCGGCTGCCCGCGAGTCGTGAGGACGGCGACGAGTGCACTGGCGACCTGGGACCGTCGCGTCGAGTCGCCGATCTCGTCGGCGATGTCGATGGCCTCGCGCAGGTGGACCTCGGCGCGGTCGAGCTCGTTCAGCTCCCGCTCGGCGAGCCCCATCGCCCAGAGTCGCGACGACTCGGGCCACGGGCGACAAGTCATCGCGGGCGATGAGGTCGGCGGCTGCGGCGAGCGCACTCGACGGCGACTGGTGCCGGGCGGACAACGCCTGCTCGGCGATGGCCAGCGACTCGTCGATCTGGTCCTGCGACACATGCCACACTAACTCCGGGTATCAGGGGCGGCGTTCCGAGATCAGCAAGCACACGAGACGGCCGCAGGGCCGTCATCACAAGGAGACCACCATGGCCGAACCATCCGATCCGTCCACGCCGACCGTCGCGCTGCCGACGGGCGAGTCAGCACTGCGCTCACACCGGGCGGGCCCGTCGACCATCGACCGGGCGAGGCGATCCTCGCGACGGGCGGTGACGACGACGTGAGCCAGCTGATCGAGGCCGTCGGCAAGTTGGCGGGCACCGAGATCCGAGTCGACGACGCCGACCTGATCCAGGCTCGCCGATCCGGGTACCTGCGGATCCGCTTCGATCCAGTCAGTCGACGTGATCGCGCTGGTCCGTCGCGTCAACGCCGAACTGGGCGACGGCACGCTCGCTCCGAACACGGTGCTGCGGATCGGCTCGTTCGTCGCGGACCCGATGCGATTCGCGTCCGGCTTCATGGCCGACCCGATGCGGTTCGCCTCACTGTACGGCGCGGATCCGATGCGGTTCGCCAACCTCAGCACCGCTCGACCCGTCGTTGCCCCGTACCGATCCCTTTCCCCGGCTCACGAAGGGTCCGGGTGCAGCCGTCGTCGCGATCCTCGACACGGGCGTGCCGATCGTCGGTGCTCCGCAGCCGAGCGATGTCGATTTCGTCGGGCTCGGGACGGGGATCCGGGACTCCCCGGACCTCGACGGTGATGCGTACCTCGACATCGCCGCCGGTCATTCGACGTTCATCCGCACGATCATCCAGCGCGCATCCCCGGTCGCCTCGATCATGGTGGAGGGCGTCATCCACAACGACGGCGACGGCGACGAGGTCGACGTCGCCGACGCGCTGATGCGCGTCCACGACGGCGTGAAGGACAAGCGACAGCTGCTCGTCAATCTGTCGTTCAGCGGCTACTACCTGGACGATCTCGAACCGCCGATGATCGCCTTCTGGATCCGTGAACTCGTGCGGGGAGGTGCCGTGGTGGTCGCGGCAGCGGGCAACGACGGTGCCTGTCGCCGGAAGTATCCCGCGGCGATGCCCGAGGTGCTCTCGGTGGGCTCGGTCGGGCCATGCGGGCCGTCGCCGTTCTCGAACCACGGCCCCTGGGTCGACGCCAGTGCTCCGGGCGAGGATCTCGTGAGCGAGTTCTTCGACCACTTCGACGGAGCGGTCGAGCCGCTCGTGCCCGGCTCCGTGCCGGACATCGACGACTTCGCCGGTTGGGCGATGTGGAGCGGTACGTCGTTCTCCACGCCGGCGATCGTCGGCGCCCTCGCCGAGATCATCGAGACACACGACTGCCCGGCTCGCGTACGGCACTGGCGAAGCTGATCAAGCGTCCCGGGACTGTTCCGGCTCCCCGACTACGGGATCATCGTCAACCGGATCTTCTGATCGCGCATCGGTTGCCCGACCGACGAAATCCTCGGCCCGATGTATCAGGCGGACGGCGGGGCACTCATGATGGTCGTGACGTCCAACGCTTCGACGCTGCCTGCGGCAGCGCCTACACTCTCCCGCTGTGGACGTCGCTGCGGTGTTGCGACGGGTCATCGAGGGCGACCAGCGGGCATGGGACGAACTCGTCGAAGGCTTCGGTGGACTCGTGTGGTCGATCGCCCGCGGCTATCGCCTCGGTGCGTTGACCGACGACGTGGTCCAGACGGTGTGGATGCGGCTGGCGGAGAGCTGCGATCGCATCCGGGAGCCGGACCGGTTGGCGGCGTGGCTGGCGACGACGACCCGGAACGAGGCGTTGCGGGTCTCGACCAAGCAGGCCAAGTCGATCAGCGTCGCCGAGCTCCCCGACCGCCGGGACCCGGGAGTGAGCGACATCGACGAGATCGTGACCGACGGTGACACGCTCGGCCACGTGCTGCTCGCGTTCGCGAAACTCCCCGAGAAGGACCAGCAGCTGATGCGGCTGCTGTGCACGGTGCCCCCGCTCGACTACGCAACCATCGCCGAACTCCTCGGTCGACCCGTCGGCAGCATCGGCCCGAGCCGGGAGCGGTGCGTCAACAAGCTCCGCAAGCTGCTCCCGGCGGGACTCGACGACCGGTCGGTTCGGCCCCAATGAACGGATCAGGGAAAGGACGTGGCGGCGATGAGTGACGACGAAACGAACTCATGCGGGACGACGAGATCATGGCGCTGTTGGCCGAGGCGCTCGAGCGCGCCGATCCGGTGCCGGCCCACGTGATGGACAACGCCCGCGCGGCGTTCACGTGGCGAACCATCGACGCCGAACTCGCCGAGCTCGTGTTCGATTCGGCGCTCCACTCCTCGGGCGTGCGCTCCGAGGAGACCAACCGTCAGGTGACGTTCCGCTCGTCGAACGTCGAGATCGAGATCATGATCCTGGAGGATCGTGGTCGCCGGCTGGTCGGCCAGCTGGTCCCGGCCCGCGACGCCACGATCGAGCTGATCGGCGCCGACGGCATGCAGTCGTCGTCGACGGATGGTCTGGGTCGATTCGCGTTCGCCCAACTCGACGACGGGCCGGCGCGACTGGTCGTGGTCGGATCGGACGGCCGTCGCGTCGTGCAGACCGACTGGGTCCTCTTCTGAGGGGGGCTGTCACCCGGGGTGATCGAGCCAGCTCGCCGGTAGCTCGGAGCGGTGCGGCGGATTCGCGCCGACCTGTCGGCAGGTGAGTGATGCGACGGCGGTCGCAGCCTCGACGGCCGCGCGCAGCAGTCCGAGATCGGTCAGCTCGTCGCGGCCGAGATCGTTCAGCACCCACCACGCGGTGAACGCCCCTCCGAGGGCGTCGCCGGCGCCGATCGTGTCGACGACCTCGACGGCCGGGGCAGCCACGTGGACGGCGCCGCCGGACGTGAACACGGTGGTGCCGTGGGCCCCGGCCGTGAGCAGGACGACCCGGGCGCCCATCTCGAGCAGCGCCGATGCCCCGTCCGCGGGCTCGACGCCCGGCATGAGGTAGGCGAGGTCGTCCGTGCTGACCTTCACGACGTCCGTACGTGCCAGCACCGGTGCCAGGCTCGCGACGTAGGCATCGCGATCACGCGATGATCTGCGGTCGGCAGTTCGGGTCGGTGACCACCAGCACGTCGTCGTCGACGTCGGCGACCATCGCCCGGTACGTCGCGGCCATCGGCTCGAGCACCAGGCCCAGGGTCCCGACGTGGAACGCGGCGAAACCGTCCAGCGACGGTCGCTCGGCGATCGGGTAGTCGAGTGCTGCGGTGCCGTCGAACTCGAACTCGTACGATGCGCTGCCGCCGGCGTCGAGCGTGGCCCGCGCCAGCGGTGTCGGCCGCTCGCTCCGGCGGGTCAGCGACAGATCGACGCCGTCGGCGGCCAGCTTGCCGGCGAGCAGCATGCCGTAGTCGTCGCGTCGACAACGTGCCGCAGAACGAGACGTCGGCGCCGAGCCGGGCCATCGTGCGGGCCGAGTTGAACGGCCCACCGCCGGCGGCCGCCTCGACGCGTCCATCGGCGTCGGTGACGATGTCGACGAGGGCGTCGCCGCCGACGGCGATACGGCGAGGCCGGTCCATCGCCTCAGACGACACGACCCGAGCTCCGTTCCTCGACCGCCATGAGTGCTTGCACCATCGCTCAGAATACGCTCGCAGCGATGGATGGGAGGCAGACGGCGCTGCATCGATGCGGCAGCAGGTCCTGCGACGCACGCCTCCGCCGCCATTGGCCTGCGGTGACCGCCGGCCTCGCGCAGCTGTACCCCGACGACGCCGACGAACTCGACACGGTGCTCCGCGAGCGGGTCGCGCACCACGTCGCGGCCCGCCCCGACGAACTGTTCCTCCGCGATCTGCGAGCGCGAGGCGGAGCCCGACTGGTTCCAGCGGTCCGACGCATGGTCGGCTACGTCGGCTACGCCGACCGGTTCGCCGGGACGCTGTCGGGCGTCGTCGACCACCTCGACTACCTCGACGAGCTGGGCGTCACCTACCTGCACCTGATGCCGCTGCTGCGGCCCGCGGACGGCGAGAACGACGGCGGGTACGCGGTCGTCGTCCTTCGACGAGGTCGACCCCCGCCTCGGGCACCATCGACGATCTCGGCGCGCTCGCGCCGCGCGCTGCACGCCCGCGACGCGAACCTGTGCATCGATCTCGTCGTCAACCACACCGCCGCCGAGCACCCCTGGGCACTGGCCGCCCGCGCCGGCGACGATCGACTACCGGCAGCTACTACCGGTTCTTCCCCGATCGCACGATGCCGGACCGCTACGAGCGGACGCTGCGCGAGGTCTTCCCGACCTTCGCGCCCGGCAACTTCACGTGGCTGCCCGACGCCGAACAGTGGGTGTGGACCACCTTCAACGACTACCAGTGGGACCTCGACTGGTCGAACCCCGACGTCCTGCTCGAGATGCTCGACGTCATGCTCCGCCTCTCCGACCTCGGCGTCGACGTGCTGCGCCTCGACGCCGTGCCGTTCCTGTGGAAGCGCGAGGGCACCGACTGCGAGAACCTGCCCGAGGTGCACGTCCTGCTCCGCACGTTGCGAGCCGCTGATGGCCGTCGCCTCGCCGGCCACCATCTTCAAGGCCGAGGCGATCGTCCCGCCCGACCAGCTCACCCCGTACCTCGGCGCCGGCGACCCACCGCAGCGCACGAGTGCGAACTCGCGTACCACAACCAGCTGATGGTGCTGCTGTGGAGCAGTCTCGCCACCGGCGACGCCGCAGCTCATGTCCAACTCGCTGCGGCGGGTGGGCGCCGATCCCGTCGCACGCCTCGTGGGTCACCTACGTGCGCTGCCACGACGACATCGGCTGGGCCATCACCGACGAGGCCGCGGCAGTCGGTGGGGTGGGACGGCTTCGCCCACCGCCACTTCCTGAACGAGTTCTACTCCGGCGCGTTCCCCGGATCGTTCGCCCGCGGGCGCGTCTTCCAGTTCAACCCCGAGACCGGCGACGGGCGCATCAGCGGCAGCGCGGCGTCGCTGTGCGGCATCGAGACGGCCCTCGACTCGCGGCGACGCTGTCGCACCTCGACCTCGCGTGCCGACGGCTCGAGCTGGTCTACGCAGGTCGTCTCGCGTTCGGTGGTATCCCGCTGCTCTACATGGGCGACGAGCTCGGGCTGCGCAACGACCTGTCGCTACCTCGACGACCCGGCCACTCGCCGACGACAACCGGTGGATGCACCGGCCGACGCATGGACTGGACCGTCGCCGCTCGGCGGTCGGACAGCGCGCACGCTCGAGGCACGGTTGTTCGCGATGTTCCAGTCGTTGCTCGCCGACCGTGCGGCGACCCCGGCGCTGCACGGCGGTGCCGGCGTCGAGGTGCTGACGACGCCGTCGCCGTCACTGTTCGGCTTCGTACGCGCACCACCCCGTGGCCGGACGGTTCTGCGATGCTCGCCAACTTCGGACGGCAGCGCCGTCGTCACCGATCTCGCGACACTCGGGCTCGACGGGTGGCGCGTCGTCACGGTCCTCGGGCGTCGAGGTGACGGGCGCACGCGTCGACGATGACATCGATGGGATACGTGTGGCTGACCACGACCGATTGAACCACGAAGAACGACGGGACGGAGACAGGACAGTGACGGAGCGGGAATGGTGGCGCGACGCCGTCGTCTACCAGTTGTACGTGCGTTCCTTCGGCGACGCCAACGGCGACGGCGCCGGTGATCTGGAGGGCATCATCGAGCGACTCGACCATCTCGAGCGAGCTCGGTGTCGACGCCGTCTGGCTCACGCCGTGCTACCCGTCGCCGCAGCACGATCACGGCTACGACGTCGCCGACTACTTCGACATCGAGCCCATGTACGGCACGCTCGAGATCTTCGACCGGCTCGTGTCGGCGGCACACGGACGCGGCATCCGCGATCCTGATGGACGTCGTGCCGAACCACTGCAGTGACCAGCACGAATGGTTCCAGGCCGCGCTGCAGGCGGCCCCCGGGAGCGAGGAGCGCAACCGGTTCTGGTTCCGCGACGGTCGTGGCGATGACGGCGAGCTGCCGCCGACCAACTGGCGGGCCGTGTTCGGTGGCCCGGCCTGGAGCCGCGTGCGTCGAACCCGACGGCACGCCTCGGTCAGTGGTACCTCCACACGTTCACCCCGTGGCAGCCCGACTTCAACTGGAACGATCCCGACGTCGTCGACCACTTCGACCGCATGCTCACGCTTCTGGTTCGATCGCGGCGTCGACGGCTTCCGAGTCGACGCGGTCACCGTGGTGGGCAAGCACTCCGACCTGCCCGACGCACCGCCGCCCGAGGAGGGAGTCGCCGAGACCGACGTGTGGGCGCACAACCCGTACACGGTGTTCTGGCCGTCGGCGCACGACTACTGGCGGCACTGGCGTGCCCTCGTCGACGACTACGAGCGGACGCATCCCGGGTCGCCAGCTCGTCACGGTCAGCGAGGCCTACACCGCCAAGCGACCCGACCTGTTGCTGCGCTACGTGCAGCCCGATCAGTTCCACCAGTCGTTCGCGTTCGACCTCATGCTGAGCCCGTGGGTCGCGTCGATGATCCGGGAGTCGGTCGCCGGCGTGCTCGACGTCCTCGTCCCGGCCGGCGCCTCGCTCGCGTGGACGCTCAACAACCACGACACGCAGCGTGCGGTCACCCGGTACGGCCGCGCGGACGCCACATCGCCCGCGAGCTGGACCGGGAACAACCTGGTGTACACCGACGCCGACGTCGATCTGGCCGTCGGCACGCGCCGGGCGCGGGCGATGGTGTCGTTCGCCGCCGCCCTTCCGGGCACGCTGTACCTCTACCAGGGGGAGGAACTCGGACTTCCCGAGGTGCTCGACATCCCCGACGGCCGACGCGAGGACCCGATCTTCATCCGCACGCAGGGACGAGAGATCGGCCGCGACGGCTGCCGCGTGCCGCTGCCGTGGACGGCGTCGTCGGCGAACGCGTACGGCTTCTCGACAGCGCGACGTCGAGCCCTGGCTGCCTCAGCCCGAGGGGTGGGGCAGCTACGCGATCGGACCCGAACACGACAGTGAGACGTCGATGTTGACGCTGTACCAGCGGATCCTGAGGAGCCGGAAGTTGCTCGACCCCGAGGCGCCGCTCGAGTGGGTGGCGGCCGGACACGACGACGTCGTGGCGTTCCGACGCGGTGACGTCACCGTCGTGCTGAACGTGTCGCCGAACCCGGTGGTGCTGCCCGCCGAGCTCGTCGCCGGGGCCGAGGTGCTGCTGACCTCGTGGGCGTCCGACGACGGCGTACCGGGACCGTGCCCGGTGACGCCACCGTCTGGCTCCGCACCTGACCCCACCGCACCCCGTGCCTCCCCGTTTGCGGGAGATTTCCGATGGGGCGGGCCATCAGTCTTCTCCCGCAAACGTGGGAAGTGGGGTTGGGAGGGGCGCGTCAGCCGACGTTGCGGTCGTGGCCTTCCCAGTACGGGGCGCGCAGCTCCCGCTTGAGGACCTTCATGGCCCCCGACAGCGGGAGGGGATCGGCACGGAACGTCACCGACTTGGGCACCTTGTAGCCGGCGATCGACTCGCGGGCGAAGTCGATGATCTCGACCTCGGTGGCGTCGGCGCCCTCGCGCAGCACGACGATCGCATGCACCTCCTCACCCCACTCGTCGCTCGGCACGCCGATCACCGCGACCTGCAGCACGGCCGGATGGCCGGCGATCGCGTTCTCGACCTCGGCGGAGTAGACGTTCTCGCCGCCGGTCACGATCATGTCCTTCACCCGGTCGACCAGGTACAGGTAGCCGTCGTCGTCGAGGTAGCCCGCGTCACCGGAGTGGTACCAGCCGCCGGCGAAGGCCTCATCGGTGGCCTCGGGCTTGTTCCAGTACTCCACCATGTAGTTGCCGCCGCGGGCGCACACCTCGCCGGGCACGCCCGCCGGCACCTCGTTGTTGTCGGCGTCGCGGATCGACAGCACGACACCGGTTGCCGCCGCCCCGGCCGATCGCAGCAACTGGCCGCCGGCGCGATGGTCCTCCGGCCGCAGGATCGTGAGGATCGGTGACGCCTCGGTCATGCCGTAGACCTGCCACAGGTTCAGGTCGGGGTACAGCGACGACGAGCTTCTCCTGCAGCGCCTGGGGCATGGGCGATGCCCCGTAGCCGATGTGCTGGATCGGGGCGAGCGTGTCAGGCGGTGAAGTCGGGGTGCGACAGGGTCATCCCGATCATGGTGGGCACCATGACCGTGAAGTGGGGCTCGTACTCCTGGATGGCGCGCATGACCGCGACCGGCTCGAACATCGGCACCGTGACGATGTGGCCGCCGACGACGGGCATGGCGGTCATCGTGAGCGTGGAGGCCGCGTGGAACATCGGGGTCTGCAGCAGGAACGTCTCGCCGCGCGCGTACGGGAGCCCGATCAGGCAGTGGTACAGGTTCATCATCTGGCCGCGCTGGTTCGACAGCACACCCTTGGGCAGGCCGGTGGTGCCGCCGGTGTACATGAGCACGACGGGGTCGGACTCCTCGCCCTCCTCCGGGATCACCGGCTCGGCGGAGGCCAGGAAGTCGGCGTAGGTCATCGTGTGCGGGACGTCGCCGTCGCCGAGGAGGATCACGTGCTCGAGGCCGGCCTCCTCCTTCACCGAGTCGATGATCGGGGCGAAGTGCTGGTCGACGAAGCAGACCGTGCTGCCGGAGTCCTTCAACACGTACGCGAGCTCCTTCGGCGCGAAGCGCAGGTTGAGCGGGTTCACCACACCCCCGCCGAGCAGCGCGGCGTGGAAGAGCACCAGGTACTCCGGGGAGTTGGCCATCATCAGCGCGAACCGGTCGCCGCGCCCGATGCCGAGCTTTCGGAGCCCGCCGATGGCGCGGGCGACCTCGTCGAAGTGCTCGGTGTACGTGTGCGTGACGCCGGTGGCGGCGTTCGTCGTGCACGGCCGATTCGCGTTGCGCTTCGCCGAGGGCAACAGCACCCGATGGAAGATCAGTTCCTTGGTGACGGTGGCTGCGTCGTGCCGGCGGCGCTCGCTCGTCGGGGTGTCGGATTCGGACATGGCAGCTCCTCTGCGTCGGTCGGAGTGCGCATTCTGACAGACCCCCTGACCCCAGATTCCACGTTTGCGTCGCACTTCGGTTGGGCTGGGCCAACCGAACACTCCCGCAAACGGGGTAGAGGGGAGGAGGTCAGAGTTCGGCGATGACGTCGATCTCGACGAGCGCGGCGGGCTCGAACAGCGACTGGACGCCGTAGAGCGTCGTCGCTGTGAGCGGCATGTCCTCGCCGAACACCTCGCCGACGCCGGTGAACAGGCCCTCGGCCATGCTCGGCTCGTACCCGACGATCTGGATGTTCATCTTGACGACGTCGTCCCAGCCTGCGCCCCCGGCCGCGAGCGCCGTGGCGACATTGCGCAACGCCTGGGCGGTCTGCGACGCGAGGTCTGGCCCGACGACCTCGCCGTCGGCACCGACCCCGGTCTGGCCGGCGACGTACACCCGTCGAGTGCCCGTCGCGACGACGACGTGGGAGTACCCGGCAGGCGGGGCGAGTTCGGGCGGGTTGATCTTCTCGATGGTCATTCGCGGACCGTAGCGCCTCTCGGACTGGCCCGATGGACGGCGGGCGCTACCGCGAAGCGCAAGGTACGTGTCGCACAGCTCCACGAGGCGGTCGCGGCCGAAGCTGGGTTCGTGGCCGCCGTGGACCACGGTCACGGGGAGTTCCCGCAGCCGGCGCATCGTCGCCACGTACGCCGCGATGTCGCATCCGTCCAGCTCGTCGAGCAGCGGGCCGTCGTAGATCGCGTCGCCGGAGAACAGCACACCGGTGGCCGGCTCCCACAAGCCGATGCTGCCGGGGGAGTGGCCGGGCAGGTGGAGGACCTCGAAGGCGCGATCGCCGAGGTCGACGACATCACCGTCGGACAGCAGCGTCGTGGCCGGCGCGGCCGGCCGCGCGAACGTCAGCTGCTCCATGCCGCCGGACGGCACGGCGTCGATCAGCACGTCGGGGACGTCGTAGCCGGCGGCGACGTACGGATCGCGCACCTCGTCGCCGAACCGGGTCATGTCGAGCGAGACGACTCCGGGGTGCGCCAGTTCGTCGGCCTCGGCCGGGTGGATCGCCCGTCGGTCGAACTCGTGCATGCCGCCCACGTGATCGCCATGGACATGCGTGGCGACCGCCAGCACGTCGTGGTCCAACTCGTGGTCGACCAGATGCCGCAGCGGACGGATCCCCAGCGACGTGTCGATCACGAGGTCGAGGTCCCGTCCGCGAACGTGCCAGACGTTGCAGCGCAGGAGCGGGTGCACGTGCGGTTCGGTGATGTGGGTGATCGCGTCGTCCAGCCGCTCGACGACGAACCACGGATCCGCGACCGGGAGGTCCAGCACGGGCCGAACCTACCGGGTACCGTTCGGCGCAGCGCCATGGAACCCACCGCCAACTTCCACCCCCTCCCGGACGACTGGGCCGACCAGCGCGGCACGCTGCAGCGCATCGCGACCCATGTGCTCGGCCAGGCCCGTCACCGTCACGACGGGCTCTTCGACCTCGTGCCGCTGCCCGGCGGATTCGGGACGCCGCCGGTCGGCCCGCAGCGTGAACGTGTGCGTCTCGTCGGCGGGTCGATGTTCGTGGAGCGGGTCGTCGGCGACGAGGTGCGAGCGCTGACGGCGACGACCGACGTGGTCACCGTCGCCGGGAACTCGATCGCCGGGCTGTGCGACGCCATCGGCTTCCGGCCCGACCCGTCGTTCTGGGTCGGCGGCGACACCCCCGAACTCGGCGATCCCCACGAGCCGCTCGCGCTCGACGGTCTCGCCGCCCAGCTCCTCGGCGAGTGGTACCTCCTCGGCCAACGCGCCATCGACGAAGCGCTCGCCTCGGTTCCCGATGCGCAGGCCTCCGTCGGCCGGCTCTGGCCCGAACACTTCGACGTCGGCATCGACCTCGCGGCCCGCCCGGGTGTGCGCTGCAATCTCGGCGCGGCCGCCGGCGACGGGTTCAGCGACGAGCCGTATCTCTACGTCGGGCCGTGGGACGCAGCCCGACCGGGCGCCGCCGAGTACTGGAACGCGCCGTTCGGGGCGGTCATCGGGTACGGCGAACTCGACGTGGTCGCCGATCCGCTCGGTCGTGCCGTGGAGTTCTTCCTCCAGGGCATCGCCCAGCTGCGAACCGCGACCTGAACATCGACGCCTGAATCGTCACGTCGGAACTCGCACCGCCCCGGCTCCGACCGTTCTGACGTTTGCGGGAGGATTCTGTTGGGACGGGCCAACGGGAAACTCCCGCAAACCGGGTTCGGGGCGGGTCGGCGGGCGGTACTGTCCGTCCGGTGCCGGATCGCTACGGGGATGTGAACGATGCCGACCGTTGACGCGACCGACCTCGAGCGCATGCGCGAGGCGGTGTTCTTCGACGAACCCCAGGCGAAACGCAAGAAGAGCCGGTTCTGGGTCCTGTTGGTCCTGGCCTCGATCATCGCCGCCGCCGGAGTGGTCGGCGACTCCACCGCGACGGTCATCGGCGCCATGATCGTGGCGCCGCTGATGACACCGATCCTCGGCACGATGCTCGGCGTGGTGCTCGGCGACCGGGCGAACCTGGTGCGGTCGATCCTGTTCGTCCTCGGCGGCGCCGCCGCGGCGATCGCCATCGGCTACCTGCTCGGTGTGTTCGTCAACGACCCGGTCACCGCGGCCACGAACTCCCAGGTGGCAGCCCGGGTGAACCCGTCGCTCGATCGACCTCGTCGCGGCGCTCGCCACCGGGGTCGTCGGATCCGTGGCGCTGGTGCGCAGCGACATCTCCGACACGCTGCCCGGTGTCGCCATCGCCATCTCGTTGGTGCCGCCGCTGTCGGTCGTGGGACTCACGCTGGAGTCCGAACGCGACGAGCGAGGCGGGCGGTGCGCTGTTCCTGTTCGCGACGAACGTGGCGGCGATCCTCGCCACCGGGATCGTGGTGATGGCGCTCGTATCGGGTGCATCGGATGGTGCCCCCGGCGGCGACGTCGGCGAAGCGACAGGTGAACCGCCGCAACGCGGTGCTCGTGATCGTCGCGTTCTTCCTGATCATCGGGGGAACGCTGGTGGTGTCTGCGGTCAGGATCAACGACAACCAGCAGCAGGAGGCCGAGGTCCGCAACATCACCCAGCAGTGGGCCGACGAGGTCGGCTGGGAGGTCATCGAGGTCTCGACCACCGGCACGAACGTGAGCGTCCGACTGATCGGCACGCCACCGATTCCCGAGACGGAGAGCTACGCGGCAGCGCTGGAGTCCGTCGGCATCGATCCGAGCGGGGTCGTGGTGGAGTTCGTCCCCCAGACCGTCGTCAACCTCGGCGAGTCGCAACTGCCGGAGTGAGTCGGCGCCTCAGCGCGGCGACGGCAGCGTCAGGAACTCCGCGTCGGTCGGTTCGATCGCAATCCAGACGGCGGCGGCCTGCGCGTAGTAGCGCTGCCGCAGTCTCCATCGGCGCCCGTTGCGCAGCTCGCAGCCGAGGCCACCCGGCGAGAGGTAGTACTTGGCCGCGAGACGGATCATCGCCAGCGCGGCGGCATCCCGTCGTTGGCCTCGGCCACACCGCGCAGGCGGAGCACGAAATCCGACTGCCCGGATCGCTCGCCATCGAGCAGCACGGTGACCCGAGGGTCGGCGCGGACGTTGCGGACGGCGACGGTCGAGGCGGCCGTGCCGGCGATCAATCGGCCTCGGTCGACGACGAACCACAGTGGCGTGATCGACGTGTGACCGGCAGCCGACATCGTGGCCAGGCGCATCACGAACGAGTTCCGAACCACGTGCGTGACGAGTGGATCGACGAGTGGAGCGTACGGCGTTCACTGCGGTTCCTCGTGGAGCGCGCCGTAGTCCCACGCTGCGGAGGTGCGGGTCTCGAACGCGAACCAGGCAATCCGATCGTCGCAGTTCATCGCCGACGCTGCGGAGTGCTCCCCGGCGCACGATGGCGCGCAGCTCGAACCACCAGCGGCCGTCGTCGACGACGAGGGTGGCGCGGTCGGGCAGGTCGACGCCGGCGACGGTGGTGCGGTCGACCCCCACCTCGAGCCGGTCGGTCGTGCGGATGACGGCGGGCACGCACTCGGGTCCGTGCTCGGTCGAGAACGCGAGCGCGGCACGGGGAGGGTTGGTCGCGAGATCGGCCAGCTCGTCGATCGTCACCCGCTGCGTGACCCGTGACCGGCCCGGCGGAGTCATCGTGGTGACGACAGGAGTCGGGTCATTCGATGCCCGCTTCGATGACCTGCTCGAACGACTTCGTGTAGCCGAATCGGCGGAGCAGGAACGGTGTGATCGCCGGGAACGTGTTGGCCAACACGATGAGCGGACGGACCGGCGGGGTGTTGACGATGACCTCGGAGCGGTTCTTCTTGATGCAGTCGATCGTGACGGACGCGACCTTCTCCGGCTTCGAGGATCCTGCGATCCTGCGGAGCGTGGACGCCCCGCTGCTCCCAGCGGTCGTACATGCCGGCGTCGGTGACGAAACCGGGGCAGACGACCGAGAACCCGACCGGAGACTTCTCGTACTCGGCGCGCAACGCGTGGGTGAAGCCGACGAGCCCGTGCTTGCTCGCGCAGTACGACGTGCCGTAGGCGACGCCGACCTTGCCGGCGCCGGAGGCGATGTTCACCACATGGCCCCGCTTGCGGGCGAGCATCCCGGGCACGACGGCACGCGTCAGCAGGATCGGCGCTTCGAGGTTGATCGCCAGCGTGTCGGTGAAGTCCGAGTCCGGTGCCGTCTCGAACCGACGCACCCGTTCGATACCGGCATTGTTGATCAGGATGTCGATCGGGCCGAGCTCGGCCTCGGTCCGCTCGATCAGCCGGGCGCGATCCTCGCGAACGGCGACATCGCAGATGGTTGCGATGACCTCGACGCCCAAGGCCTCCATCTCGGCCCGCACCTGCTCGAGTTCATCGGCCGACCGCGCCGCAAGCGACAGGTTCGCTCCTTCCTCCGCCAGCGCACGTGCGATGTACACGCCGATGCCCCGCGACGCCCCCGTGACGATGGCCGTCATGCCTCGTAGATCCTTCATGTCGTGCCTCTGTTCGACGTCTTCGATGGATGCTGTCGAGTGGACTCTAGCGGCCCGAGTTGCTCGTGCCCGTGACGCAGTGGGGGAGTTCATCGCATCAGTGGCCGGTGTAGACGGCGTCGCGTTTGTCGAGGAAGGCCTGGACGCCCTCGCGATGGTCGTCGGTGCGGAACAGGGTGGCGAGCGTCGAGCTCACCCAGCGGCCGAGCTCGTCCCAGTCGGGATCGAGCGCCTCGCGGAGCCCCCGCTTGAGTGCCTGGACGGCGAGCGGGGGATTGGCGGCGATGCTCGCCGCCAGGTCGAGCGCGGTCGGGAGCAACTCGTCGTGGGGGACCACCCGCGACACGAGCCGCATGGCCAGCGCCTCGCGTGCATCGACGATCCGACCGGTGAACAGCAGCTCGGCGGTGACCTCCCGGCCGACGAGTTCCACGAGCCGTGCGAGACCGGCGACGTCGCAGCACAGGCCGCGCTTCACGAACAACTCCCCGAAGCGGGCACGCTCCGACGCCACCCGGATGTCCGCCATCAGCGCCAGCTCCATGCCCCACCCGACCGCCGCGCCGTTGACCGCAGCGATGACCGGCACGTCGGTGCGCAGGAGCACTCCCGCCGTCGGCGTGAGGCGAGGAGTTCGGTCGGTGCTCGTCAGCTCCGCACTCGCCGCGACCATCACCTGCTTCACGTCGTCACCGGAACAGAACGCCGGGTCACGACCGGTGATCACGAGGCAGCGGGCAGTCGTCGACTCGACGGCGTCGGCCAGCTCCGCGTAGGTCGTGAACGTGAGTGCGTTGCGGGCCTCGGGTCGGTCGATCGTGATGATCCCGACGTGGTCCCGTTGCTCGTACTCGATCTCGCTGTACATCGCCCACACCTCTCTGGTTCTCCGGCCTCGTCGTTGCCGGCCGTGGTTCTTGCCGACTGATCACCCGGCTCTCACCTGATTCTGACCATGTCCGCGCACCATGGTCGACGTGGAAACACCTCTCTCCCCCCCGACCAACACTGCCGTCTGCCAACCCCTCCGCCACCCATCCCCCCTACGCGAGTGCGCCGGCCACACCTCCCGTGGCCCCCGGCCATGGCCGCCCCCACCGCGTGGTCGCCGCCCCCGCCGGTCGAGTCCGGACCCTCTCGACCGCGGGGGCGTGCGAAGTTCGGCGCCGGCATCCTCGTCGGCGCGGCCGTGACCGCTGCCGCGATCGGTGGGTATGTCGCCGGCCAGGATTCGGCGCCCGCGACGCAGACGTCTGCACCGGCAGTGTCCGCGCAGCCCGTCTCCGCGACGTCGGGGTCGATCGCCGACCTGGTCGAACGCGCCCGTCCGTCGATCGTGTCCGTCCGCCAGCAGGTCACCCAGAGCAACCCGATGGGCGGGACGGGCCAGGGTCAGGCCGCCGGGACCGGCTTCGTCCTCAGCGCCGACGGCTACATCGTGACCAACAACCACGTCATCGCCGACGGCGACCAAACCACGGTCACCTTCGCCGATGGCTCCGAGGAGGCAGCGACGATCGTCGCCGGCGACCCGAGCCGGGACCTCGCCGTGCTCAAGGTGGATCGCACCGACCTCGTGCCGCTCGCCGTGGGCGACTCCGACGATCTGCGGCTCGGTGATCAGCTGATCGCCGTCGGCTACGCCCTCGACCTCAACGGTGAACCGTCGGTGACGTCCGGGATCCTGTCGGCCAAGAACCGCTCGATCACCGAGAACACCGGTGCCACGCTCGTCAACCTGCTCCAGACCGACACCGCCATCAACCCGGGCAACTCCGGTGGACCCCTCCTCAACAGTCGGGGAGAGGTCGTCGGGATCAACACCGCCATCGCCGGTCAGGCCCAGAACATCGGCTTCGCCATCGCGATCACGCCGGTGATGGACGTCATCGACGAGCTCCGCGCCGGGACCGTTCCCGACCGGGCACTGATGGGTGTGACCACCCAGCCGAGCGAGGACAACCGCGGTGCCGAGATCGTCGAGTTCGCCGACGGCTCCGGTGCGGCGAAGAGCGACCTCGAAGTGGGCGACCTGATCACGGCCGTGGACGACGCCAAGATCACCGATCCGGAATCCCTGGGAGCGGCGATCGCCACCTACCAGCCCGGCGACGAGGTCACCGTGACGTTCGAGCGAGACGGTCGCACCGCGACGACCACGATCGTCCTCGGCACCAAGCCGACCTGATCGCCGTCCACGCCCTGTCACCGTCGAATGAGACGCGGGGTCATACTCCGCGTCTCATCTCGACGCACGCGCCGGTTCCGCGTGCGCCGCTCAGGCGGCGGGAAGCAGTGCGAGGAACTCGGCCCGGGTCGCCGGGCCGAGTGACGGCTCGGGCGGGCGCTGGTCCTTGGTCTGCAGCACGGCGAACACCCGAGCACCGAAGTCCGCATCGGTGAGCAATGCGTCGGGTGGTGACAGGAGATTGAGGTTGCGGACGAAGGCCCGCAGCACGAACTGGTCGGTACGCAGAGCCGGGGCGAGGCCATCGCGCAGGACCGCTCGGGTGACGGCACGAGGGTCGGAGGCATCGCCGTACGGATCCTCGCCGGCGAGGATCGCCGCACTCACACGACGCGCTTCGCGATCCTGCTCGACCGAGGCCCGATACCACGGGTGGATCTCGGTCCGCAGCGCGGCGTCGTAGGCGACAGCCGCTGCCCCGACGTCGTCGGGATGCTCGGCGAGCGCAGTGGTCAGCAGATGTGCGCTCCAGTAGGCCGTGCTGCAGCCACGTCCGTACAGCGGATTCGTGCACAGCACGGCATCACCGACCGGTACGAGGCCGAGGGCCGCCGGTTGCCCGTCCACGACGTAGTCGCTCCACTTGTTGAGCAATCCGGCCATCACGTGGACGCCGGTCGTGATCGGTTCGGCGCGGCCGTCGAGCCACGGTGCGGTCGCGGGCAGCGTTCGGGCTGCCGCGTCGAACGCGACGGGATCGCTGAGGCGTCGGCGGAGTTCGTCGTCGTCGGACGGCACGGCGAGCGTGACCGAGAACGTGCGGTTGTCGCCCACGAACGTGCCGTACTTGACGTAGCCGAGGTCGCCTCCGATCGGCCCGGTCCGGGGAGGTAGGTCGGCGTCGGGCAGGAGTCGGTAGAAGCGGCTCGCGTACACGATGCCGGTGTCCTCCAGGGTCTCGGTGACCGGGCGGTGCGCCGATGTCGGCCAACCACTCGGCGACCGCGCTGCGCCGCCCGTTCGCGGCCACCACCAGATCGGCCGCCAGCTCCGTCCCGTCGCCCAGCCGCACCCCCGTCACCACCGGCACATCCCCGAAATCGCGCGGAATCCGGTCGCCCAGCGTCCGGATTCCGCGATTTTTCGGCTGGGGTGGTGGTGAGGGGAGGGGTGGTGAGGAGGGCGGTGGCGGCGACGCCGGTGCGCAGGGTCACTCGCCCTTCGGCGAGGGCGGCGCGGCGCAGGACCCATTCGAAGGTCGTGCGGCGGCAGGCGATCATCACCAACTCGTCGTCGCCCGGCTGCGGTGTGAACTCCATCTCCGGCGGCAGGCCGTCGCCGAAGCGCATCTCGGTCGCGCCCTCGGCGAGGAGCGCCTCGAGGATGTCGGGCTGGTGGTCGGCGAGCAGGTTGCGCAGGCGGGCGAGGAAGGCGTGGCTGTGGCGGACCTGCGGCGCGCCGCGGCGATCCCACTCGAACGCCTCGTCGGCGGTGGCGGGCATCGGCGTGTCGTCGCGTTCGACGACCGTCACGTCGTGCCCGGCCCGGCCGAGCTGCAGCGCGCAGGCGAGGCCGGCGACGCCGCCACCGATCACGACGACCTGCATCAGCGGAACTCCAGTCCGGCGAACTCGCCGGAGGTCCGCCAGGCGTCGATGTACTGGAAGTAGGCGACGGGGCCTTCGGGGTATCCCAGCGAGTTGAGCACGCCGCGGCGTCCTGCCGACTGGCCTTCGTTGTTGTAGTACCCCGGCGTGCAGTCGGGGGTGCTCGTGAGGCGAGCCACGGCACCGCCCTCCAATCGTGCGACCCACGCCTGCTCCGCCTCGGCGGTCACCTCGACCTCCGTCGCCCCGACCTCCACGGCGTGAGCGATGATCGTCGCGATCGTCTGGCCGGCCTCGAGCAGGTTGTGGGGCACGTTCGAGATCAGGTTCGCTCCCTGGGTCGGGCCGACGACGAACAGGTTGGGGAACCCGTGCACGTGGATCCCGTGGAGCGACTGCATGCCGTCGGCCCAGTGCTCCGACAACGTCTCGCCGCCGCGTCCCGACGGTCTCGAAGCCGGCCCGACGGGCGTAGTCGGTGCCGACCTCGAACCCGGAGGCGTAGATGATGCAGTCGAGTTCGTAGTGCTCGCCGTTGGCCCACACGCCGGTTTCGTCGATGCGCTCGACACCCTTGCCATCGGTGTCGATCAGGTGGGTGCCCGGCTCGTTGTACGCGTCGAGGTACTCGTCGTGGAAGCACGGCCGCTTGCACAACTGGCGGTACCACGGCTTCAACGCCTCGGCCGTCTCGCGATCGGTGACGAGCGCATCGACCCGGGCACGGATCTCGGTCATCTTCTCGTCGTCGGAGTCCTCGTAGGCCTTCACGAACGTCTCGCGGGTGAACTCGCCACCGCTCGCCAGCACCTTGTCGCGGATGCGCTTGCTGATGTCGGTCCAGCCGTCCATCACCAGGTCCTGCTCGGTGAACCCTCCGGTCTGCAGCACCGTGAAGTTCATCAGCCACTCGGCCTGCCAACCCGGCTCGAGCGTCCGGAACCAGTCGGGGTCGATGTCGTGGTTGTTGCGGACGTCGATCGACGACGGCGTGCGCTGGAACACGAAGAGCTCACCGCACGCTCGGGCGAGGTGCGGGATGCACTGCACCGCGGTGGCGCCCGTGCCGATGATCCCGACGCGCCGGTCGCCGAGCCGATCGAGCGGGGCGCCGGACGGATCGCCGCCGGTGTAGTCGTAGTCCCAGCGGCTGGTGTGGAAGCTGTGGCCCCGGTAGGTCTCGATGCCGGGAATGCCCGGCAGTTTCGGACGGTGCAGCGGCCCGGTTCCCATGGCCACGAACCGCGCCCGCATCTCGTCGCCCCGGTTCGTCCGGATGATCCAGCGTCGGGCCTCGTCGTCCCACTCGAGTGCGGTGACCTCGGTCGACAGGCAGGCGTTGTCGTACAGATCGAAGTGCTCGGCGATGCGCCGCGAGTGGTCGAGGATCTCGGGGCCGTGGGTGTACTTCTCGGTCGGCATGTGCCCCGTCTCCTCGAGCAGCGGGAGGTACACGAACGCCGCCGTGTCGCACTGGGCGCCGGGGTAGCGGTTCCAGTACCACGTGCCGCCGACGTCGCCGCCCTTCTCGATGATCCGGACGTCGTCGATCCCGGCCTGCTTCAGTCGGGCGCCGGTGACCAGTCCGGCGAACCCGCCGCCGATGAATGCGACGGTGACCTCGTCGAACAGCGGCTCGCGGGGCGTCGGCTCGACGTACGGATCGTCGAGGTAGTGGGCGAACCGGCCGATCGGCTCGACGTACTGGGCGCTGCCGTCGGCCCGCAGGCGCTTGTCCCGCTCGGCCCGGTACTTCTCCCGCAGCGCCGCCTGATCGATCATGCGTCGAGGGTAGGACGTTCACGTGGTGCCTGGCACATCGTGAACGTCGGGCCGCTGCGGGGTGAATGTCAGGCGGCGCGGGCGGGGATGAAGCGCAGGGCGAAGATCGCACCGACGGCGGCGACACCGGCGCAGACGAAGGATCCCGCATGGAGGCCGGTGAGGAACGCGTCGTTGACCTGGGTGATGAACGCCGGGGCATCAGCGCCGAGCTGGCCGGCCACGACACCGGCCGCGCCGACGGACTCCGACGTCGCCTCCTGCAGCTCGGGAGGCAGCGAGGCGAACACGCCTCCTGCCGAATCGAGCGAGCCGATGTACAGCGAACTGAACACGCTCCCGATGATCGCCACCCCGAGCGTGCCGCCCAACTCGCGTGTGGTGTCGTTGACGGCGGAGCCGATCCCGGCCTTCTCGGGAGACAGTGAGCCCATGATCGACTCCGTCGCCGGCGCCGTCGTGAGGCCGAGCCCGGTGCCGAGCACGATCATCTGGCCGGCGATCTCCAGGTAGCTGGTGTCCGCCTGCGCGGTCAGGCCGATCCAGAGGAAGGCGATCGACATCAAGCCGAGGCCGGTCGCCACGACCCGCGAGGTGCCGACCCGCTCGACGACCTTGGGCGCCAGCACCGACGCGACCGCGATCGACGCGGCGACCGGCAGTGTCCGGATCCCGGCCTGCAGCGGCGTGTACGTCTTGACGAGCTGGAAGTACTGGGTGATCAGGAAGATGAAGCCGAACAGCGCGAAGAACGCCGAGGTGACCGAGATGCTGGCGGCGCTGAAGCGCAGGTTCCGGAAGATCGACACCGGCAGCATCGGATGTTCACGCCGCAGCTCCCACCACACGAACGTCGCGAGGAGCACCGCGGCGAGCGCGAACCCAGCGAGGGTCTTGGGGTCGAGCCATCCCCATTCCGGCGCCTCGATGATGCTGAACACGAGGGTCGTGATCGCCGCGATCGACAGCACGATGCCGCCGATGTCGAGGCGGGGTGCGCCGGCTTCCTTCGACTCGGGGACGAGCACCACCACGGCGACGAGGGCGACGATGACGACGGGCACGTTGACGAAGAAGATCGAGCCCCACCAGAAGTGTTCGAGCAGCCAGCCACCGCTCACGGGACCGGCGGCGACGGCCATGCCGGTGACGGCGCTCCAGACGCCGATCGCCTTGGCCCGCTCGATCGGATCGCGGAAGACGTTGGTGATGATCGCCAGCGTGGCGGGGAAGATCAACGCGGCGCCGACCCCCATGAGTGCCCGGCCGGCGATGAGCCCGCCGGCCGACGACATCGACCCCGCGAGGGCCGACGTCACCCCGAACACCACCAGCCCGCCGACCAGCATCTTCTTGCGGCCGTACCGGTCACCGAGCCCGCCGGCGGCGAGCAGCAACCCGGTGAACACGAGCAGGTAGGCGTCGACGATCCACTGCAGTTCGCGGGTCGACGCATCGAGCTCGACGGCGAGCGTCGGGATGGCGACGTTGACGATCGTGCCGTCGAGCACCGTGACGAACACGGCGAGGCAGACGACGGCGAGGATGGACCAGCGGCGGCGATGGACGGCGTCGTCGACCGGTGCGGTGTTCGACGGCGAGGTGTTCGACGGCGAGGCGGTGGTGGTCATGCGGTCCTTCGGCGAGCGGGAGAGGTGTGAGCTGAGACGCTGTCTTGACAGTGACAAGTTGCCAATGTAAAGAATCAACTGGACAGTGTCAACATCGGCCTAGAGTGACATCCGTGACAGCACCATCGGATTCCCGATCACGACCGGTGACGGACCGCTACCACCACGGCGATCTGCCGAACGCGTTGCGGTGCGCGGCGGTCGAGGTGATCGAGGAGCATGGCCTCGGGCGGTTCAGTCTGCGTGAGGTGGCCCGCCGCGCCGGTGTGTCCCACACGGCCCCGGCTCATCATTTCGGCGACGTCCGCGGCCTGCTGACGTCGGTCGCGATCGAAGGCTTCGACACGCTGTACGAACTCACCACCCGGGCCGCCGTCGGTGAGACCGACCCCGCCGAGCGCATCGCCGCGATCGGGGAGGCCTACGTCTCGCTGGCCACGTCCTCCCCGGCGCACTGCCAGGTGATGTTCCGCACCGATGTCGTCGACACCGACGACCAGCGGCTGATGGATGCCGGCCTCCGGGCCTACGGCGTCCTGCACGGTGCCGTCGGCGAGCTCATCGCCGCCGAGGGCCTCGACGCCGACGTCGACGCCGCCGTCGAGCTGTGCTGGGCGGCCACCCAGGGCCTCGTCGTGATCGAGCCCAAGCTCGTCCTGATCGACGCCCGCGCCGGACGCGTGACGCTCACCACGCGCGAGCGCATCCGTCGCCTGACGACGCTGATGCTGGACGGCATCCGCCACTCCGCCCCGGCATGACCGTGACGACACGGGTCCGACCCGTGATGACACCGTGTGGGAGAGTGGGGGCGTGCAGGTGGCGCTGACGTTGTTCCCGGGGGTGTCGGCCGACGAGTGCGAGGCGTTCACGATGGTGTTCGAACAGCTCGCGGACGTCGACATGCTCCGCGTCGGTCATGCCGTCGGACCCGTCGCAGGGCCCGGCGGCGGTCAGCACGTCGACACCACCTTCAGCGAGGTGTCCCACCCCGACGTCGTCGTCGTCCCCGGCGGGCTCGGGTGTGCACGCACCGCCGAGGACGCCGAGCTGCTCGACTGGCTGCGGGCGGTCGCCACGCGCTGCGACTGGATGGTTGCCAGTTCGACCGGATCGGTGGTGCTCGCCGCGGCCGGGCTGCTGCGCGACCACGAAGCAGCGACCCACTGGCTGGCGGCGTCGATGCTCGAGTCCTACGGATCGTCGGCCTCGGCCGATCGGGTCGTGGAGGACGGCAACATCATCACCTGCGAGGGCCGGATCACCGCCATGCACGTTGCGCTGCTCGTGACGCTCCGCCTCGCCGGGCCGGCCGCGGTCCGGGAGGTACGCGCCGGACTTGCGAACCGCCAGGCTCCGGATCCCGAACCATCGCGCTGGCGACGCTGGAGGATCTCGCGCGCACCGGTCGTGCCCGGTCGACCGCGGAACCCCGAACTCGTGGCGCCCGACGTCATCGAGTTCGATCCGATCACGGTGCGCCGGGACGATTCGAACGGTCCCGCTCGCAAGGTGTAGGCAGGTCGCATGATCCGCCACGTCGTCGTGTTCCGCTGGAACGACTCCGTCACCGCTGCCGACATCGCCGAGGTCGCCGCCGCACTGGATGCGCTGCCCGCGGCGATCCCCGAGATCGCCGACTACCGCCACGGCCGCGACGCGGGGCTCAACACCGCCAACTTCGACTACGCCGTCGTCGGTGACTTCGCCACCCCCGAGGACTACGTCGTCTACCGGGACCATCCGGCGCACCAGCACGTGATCGCGACCCAGATCACCCGACGCGCCGAACAGCGCGCCGCGGTGCAGTTCGAGATCTGAGCCGCAGCTGCGTGCGGACGACTGGAGCAGGCGGGTGGACTCAGGCGGCCGGCGCCGGCGTCGCCGGTCGTGGTTGCCGCCGCACCTGGTGCCGCCACAACCCGAGCACGCCGAGCCCGACCGGGATGATGATCAACCACGTCAGGATCCGGAAGATCAAGATGGCGGCGGTGATCTGGTTCACCCAGTCCTCGCCGGCGGCGGCGGTCAGCATGCCGATGTAGGCGATCTCGCTGACCCCGGCGTCACCGGCAGTGATCGGGAACACGGTCAGGCCCTGGACGAGCGCGAACACGACGAACACCTGGGTCCACGGCAACACCTCGTCGGACACGCCGGTGAACCGCACGCACATGAGGAGCAACGCGAACTTCGTCGCCGCCGTGAGCGTCGTCGCCCAGGTGGCGACGAGCCACCGATCGTGCAGCGTCTGCACGGCCGACGAGCGGGCGGCGACCATCCGGGCGGGTAGGTCCGGCGGTTCGGGCTTGCGCAGCAGCCGCAGCACCCATCCCCACACCGGAGCGATCAGACGGCCCGCCTGTTCGGTCCGCTTCTCCGAGCCCAGCACGACGGCGAGCACGGCGACGCCGAGGCCGACGACGAGGGAGATGATGACGACCGTGCGCAGCGTGCCCTCGATCGGCGCATCGGAGATGACCAGACCGACCGCCGCGATGACGGGCAGCGCGAGCTTCACGCCGATGCTGAAGATGCCGCCCGCGGCGACGGCCAGGGTCGCCTCGCCGGTGGTGCGTCCCCAGGACGTCAGCATCTGGAAGCGCACCGGGAGGTCACTCGGCCCGGGCACGACCGAGGTGATCGATGCCGGCCCGAGGTAGGCCACCACGCCACGGCGAACCGGGAGTCCGGGCACCATCGACGCCGTGAGGAGACCCTGGGCCCCCACCCACAGGATCCACATGCTGGCGAGCGAGATCATCTCGGCGTCGTCGAGCGAGGTGGCGGCCTCCTTGATCTCGGTCCAGCTCAGGTCGCTGAAGGTCCGAGCGAGGATCCAGAACGACAACGCCAGGGCGCCGACGACGAAGACGATCCGGAACACGATCTTGCGGACGCTGCGCGTCGGGGCGACCGGCATGCCCTCGTCGGCCGGCACCCGCCGGGCACGCCGCCGGGATGCGGGATGCTGTCGTCGCTGTCGGGGTCAGTCATGGTCGGCACCGATACTGGCGCGCACCGCGGCGACAACGTGGGATCGTGCCGTCAGCACCGGGCCCAGGAGCCCGGCACGGTTGCGGGTCCGCAGGTGGGCGAGGATCGCCTGGGCCTGGTGGACGAGCGGAGGCCACACGACCAGGGCGACCGCCCCGCCGACGGCCACGGCGAACGCGTAGGCGACCGACGTCCAGCCGGAGCCGAGCACGATGCCCGCGATCACCCAGGTCGACAGCATCGTGACCAGACCGAGCAGGAGCCGCACCGTTCCCTTGGTCGCGGTGGATCGGACGACTCCCGTCCCGACGGTGACGATCACGACGGCCGGGAGATGGATCAGCGTCACCGCGACGAGCGCCGACCCGGCGAGCGCCAGCGCGACGACCGAGAGCGTCAGGCGTGCGATCGAGATCCGGTCGGGGCGCAACTGCTCGTCGCTGATCCCGATGAGGTGGACCCGCGTCGCGAACTCCCGGTAGGCGTCGATCACCGATCGCCGCGTGGCGTCGTCGGCTCCGGCGATCCGGCGAGCGACGATCTCGTGGTCGGCGAACGTCGAGCGGCGCGAGCGATCGCGGCACTCGATCGCGGCTGCCGCCCGCAGGATCTCGCGCTCCTCGACGTCGGCGAAGTCCGGCGACACCGCCTGCAACGACGCCGTGATCCGGTCCGTCAGCACCCGGGCGTCGGCCCGGCTCGGTTCGCCGTCGGTTCCCAGCCCGTCCCCGACGAAGTCGCCCACGTCGATCGGGTCACCGAACATCACCGCCACTCGGCTGCGCGTCTCGATCGTGCTCTCGAAGGCCATCCCGATCGGCACGATGACGACGTCGGGGGACGTGGGCAGGGCACCGAGGGCGATGCGGGCTGCGCCGGACTTCACGCGATCGAGACCCGGTCGGTCTCCGGTGGTTCCTTCGGGGAAGATCGCCACGGTCGCGCCTCGCGCCAGCTCCCGATGGCAGGCGGCGAAGACCGACGCGTTGTTGCTCACGGTGTCGCCGTCGCCGCTGCGGTACACCGGCAGCACCCCGGCGAGCCCGAGAAACGGTCGGGCAACGACGACGTTCCACAGGGCTGCCTTGGCGAGGAACCGTGGCAGCCGACCGAGCACGGCGGCAACCACGACCGGGTCGACGAATCCGTTGCCGTGATTGGCGACGATCAACACGGGTCGATCGGTCGGCAGACGGTCGCGCCAGGCGACGTCGACGGACCGATGGAACCCGAGCACCAGCCCCTGCGCCAGCAGACCGATCGTCCGGTCGCCGAACCGTCGGAACATCCGAGGTGCGTGCTCCGGGTCGACGGCGCCGACCGCGTGGTCGACCCAGGCGAGCGCGACCAACGCGGTCAGGACGTGCCAGAACGCGTGCGGTTGGAGCCAGGCGTCGGGATCACACGTCGGGCTGTCGACGGACCCCAGGGCCCACGTCGCGACTGCGACGGCGCACAGCACGAGCAGCGGCACCGACCAGACACCCGCCAGTCGTCGTCGGCGGGCCACGAGTGACGCCGCGACGATGGTGACGACGGCGATGGCGACGATCGCGTTCGTGGCGCCGGGCGCAGTCGCCCACAGAACGGCCGCACCGACGACGCCGATCGCCATTCCGGCGAGCGATCCCCGGTCGGCGGCGTCGAACAGGCGACCGACGTGCCATCCGGCGACGAACCCGAGCGCGCCGATGAGCGGCACGTCGTGGAGGAACTGGGAGGCGTCGCTCGCGGCGCCGTGGTAGAGGAAACTGCCGAGGCCCTCGGCGACGAGCAGGACGGCCAGTGCGAACATCGCGGCGGGCAGACGACGCCGCGTCAGTTCGACGAGCAGGACGACCCCGGCGGCGACGTACGCCAGCGAACTCCAGGCGTTGACGTCCTGTTCGAGGAACCAGTCGTCGCGCCGCTCGCAGTCGCCCGTCTCGGCGCCGGCAGGGTCCGCCACGGTCGTCGGGATCAGATCGTGGTGGGGCTGGAGATACCGGTGCTCCACGCGTCGCGCAAGGTGTCACGGCGGCGGTTCACGTCGGCGAACTGGGCGATCATGCCGGCGATCGCCAGCCCGAGGTAGAGGGCGTACCACCACCACGAGTCGTCCAGGGTCTTGGTGGTCTGGGCCGAGTCGAAATCGCCGAACTCGGTGACGCCGAACATCAGCATCAGCCCGAAGATGATCAGCGACGAGCCGGCGAACCCGGTGAGGACGGTCAGCAGGACCATCGGCAGGTCGCCGACCAGGGCGACGAACGCGAGCAGGACGGCGAGCGCCACGCCGCTCAGCACGATGAGCCACGACCAGGTGACGCCGAGGGCCACCATCAGCGACGCGCCGAGGGTGAAGCCGATCGCCATCATGCCGATCATCACCGCCACCTCGTAGTAGAGGTAGGCGAGCAGACCGAACACCACGGCCACGGCGATACCGACGAACCATCCGAGTGCGGTTGCGAGGAAGCCGGAGTCGCCGGCGACGATGCCGGCGCCGAGCATGAACCCGGCGAAGGCCCCCCAGATCGGGATGATGATCCGCATCGCGAGGTAGCCACGGAAGCAGAACACCGCCCCGGTGAGGACGGCGACGATGCCCACGACGATGTCATCCATGGGCCCCACTCTTGCAGACGCGGATTCCGGCGTCGGCTATGTTCGGCTGCCGTACGCAGAGAAGTCGGCGCCCCGTCGTCGAGGAGAGAGAGCCACCATGCCGAACGGAAAGCCGAACATCCTGGTCATCTGGGGTGACGACATCGGGCAGAGCAACCTGAGCTGCTACTCCGACGGCCTGATGGGGTACCGCACGCCGAACATCGACCGCATCGCGGCCGAGGGTGTGCGCTTCACCGACTACTACGGCGAGCAGAGCTGCACGGCCGGGCGGGCGGCGTTCATCACCGGCCAGAACCCGTACCGCACCGGTCTGACCAAGGTCGGTTTCCCCGGCGCCGACATCGGTATCCGACCGGAGGACCCCACCATCGCCACCGCGCTCAAGGCGCAGGGATACACCACCGGCCAGTTCGGCAAGAACCACCTCGGCGACAAGGACGAGTTCCTGCCGACGATGCACGGCTTCGACGAGTTCTTCGGCAACCTGTACCACCTCAATGCCGAGGAGGAGCCCGAGCACGAGGACTATCCGAACGAGGAGGACTTCCCGAACTTCCGCGCCGCGTTCGGCCCCCGCGGCGTGATCCACTCGTGGGCGAACGGCGACGGCACCCAACGCATCGAGGACACCGGCCCGCTCACCCGCGAACGGATGAAGACCATCGACGAGGAGGTCCTGCCCGAAGCACTGCGGTTCATGGGGGAGGCCAAGGACAGCGACACCCCGTTCTTCGTGTGGTTCAACACCACCCACATGCACTTCCGTACCCACATCAAGGACGGCAGCCGTGGCAAGGCCGGCCGTTGGCAGTCGGTGTACCACGACGTGATGGTCGACCACGACGAACTCGTCGGTCAGATCCTCGACTACCTCGACACCCACGGCCTGGCCGACGACACGATCGTGGTGTACTCGACCGACAACGGACCACACCTCAACACGTGGCCCGACGCCGGCATGACCCCGTTCCGCAACGAGAAGAACTCGAACTGGGAGGGCGCCTACCGCGTGCCGGCGATGGTCCGCTGGCCGGGTCGGATCCCGGCCGGCAAGGTGCTCAACGGGATCGTCAGCCACAACGACTGGTTCGTGACGCTCCTGTCGGCCGCCGGCGCTCCCGACATCAAGGACGAGTTGAAGGCGGGCTGTGACCTCGACGGCGCCACCTACAAGGTCCACCTCGACGGCCACGATCAGGTCGACTATCTCACGGGTGCGGCCGACGAGAGCCCTCGCCAGCACTTCTTCTACATCTCCGACGACGGCGACCTCACGGCGCTGCGCTACGACAACTGGAAGATCGTGTTCCTCGAGCAACGCGCCGTGGGAACACTGCAGGTCTGGGCCGAACCGTTCGTCGAGCTGCGCGTCCCGAAGATCTTCAACCTGCGCACCGATCCGTACGAACGAGCCGACATCACCTCCAACACCTACTTCGACTGGCTGATCGACCGGGCGTGGGTGTTGGTGCCGGCGCAGATGTTCGTGGCGAACATGGTGGCCACCCTGGTCGAGTTCCCGCCACGGCAGGAGCCGGCGAGCTTCAACGTCCAGAAGGTGCTCACCAAGCTGCAGGCCGGAGTCGCCAGCGCGTGATCGACCTCCCTGCGGCCACGTTCCGCATGGGGTCCGACGAGCACTACCCCGAGGAGGCGCCGGCACATCGCGTGCAGGTCGACGGGTTCTCGATCAGCCCGACGACGGTGACGAACGAGCAGTTCGCGGCCTTCGTGGAGGCCACGGGACACGTCACCGTCGCCGAGCGTCCACTCGATCCCGCCGACTACCCGGGTGCGCCCGTCGAGAACCTGGTGCCGGGCTCGCTCGTGTTCGCCATGACGCCCGGCCCGGTCGACCTTCGCCATCTCAGCCAGTGGTGGACGTGGACGCCCGGGGCGTCGTGGCGGCACCCCGAAGGTCCCCGCTCGTCGATCGACGACCGGCTCGACCACCCGGTGGTCCACGTCGCGTTCGAGGATGCCGAGGCGTACGCCGCGTGGGCCGGCGAAGAGCTGCCGACCGAGGCCGAGTGGGAGTACGCCGCCCGCGGCGGCCACGACGGCCACGCCTTCGTGTGGGGCGACGAGGCGGTCCCCGAGGGGCGCTACCTCGCCAACTTCTGGCAGGGCGACTTCCCGTGGCGCAACAGCGAGGCCGACGGCTTCGCCGGCACGGCGCCCGTCGGATCGTTTCCCCCGAACGGGTTCGGCCTGTACGACATGGCCGGCAACGTGTGGGAGTGGACGACGGACTGGTACGCGCAGCGTCACCCCGACGACGCCGACAAACCGTGCTGTGTACCGAGCAACCCGCGCGGTCCCGACATCGAGTCGAGCTTCGACCCCCACCAGCCGCAGTTCCGGATCCCCCGCAAGGTGATCAAGGGTGGCTCGTTCCTGTGCGCCGACAACTACTGTCAGCGCTACCGGCCGGCGGCTCGGCGACCCCAGATGGTCGACACCGGCATGAGCCACATCGGTCTGCGCACCGTCAAGCGAACCGGCACGCTCACCGGCGAGCGCACCGCAACCGGAGGAACGCCATGACGACACCATCCGACGATCCGTTGCCGTCGTGGCGCGACGGGGCCGTCAAGCGCGCGCTGCTCGACTTCCTCGTCGCCGCACGGACCGTTCCGGTTGCCGAGCGGGTCGCGATGTTCGACAACGACGGGACGCTGTGGTGCGAGAAACCGCAGTACCTCCAGCTGCTGTTCATGCTCGACCAACTCCGTCAGGCGGTCGCCGCCGATCCGTCGCTCGCCGCGCAGCCGGAGTTCCGGGCGCTGATCGAGCACGACCACGCCGCACAGGCCGCACTCGGCCTGGAGCGGATCGCGATGGCACTGCTGCAGTTGACGGTCGGCATCGGCCCCCGGGAGTTCGACGACCGTGTTCGTGGGTTCGTCGCCGCCGCGGTCGACCCGGTCCCGCTGCGCCAACTGCGGTACCAGCCGATGCTCGAACTCATCGACGCGCTGCGGGCCGAGTCGTTCAGTGTCTTCATCGTCACGGGCGGCGGCACCGAGTTCGTGCGGGCGATCAGCCAGGACTTCTACGGGGTTCCACCCGAGGGTGTCGTCGGGACGCTCGTCAACTACGACTTCACCCGCGATGCCACAGGCGTCCCGCAGCTCGTCCGCGCCACCGAGATGGTCGGCACGGCCAACGAAGGGGAGGCGAAGGTGGTGAACATCCAGCGCGAACTCGGTCGTCGACCGATCTTCGCGGCGGGGAACACGGCCGGAGACCGCGAGATGCTGGAGTATGCGCTCGCCACCGAGGGCCCGTCGATGGCGTTGCTGGTGGATCACGACGACGCCGACCGGGAGTACGCCTACGAACCCGAAGCCGTGACCGTCGAGTTCGACGGCTCGTTCACCGCGTTCGCCCGCGAGTCGGGGTGGACCGTCGCCAGTATCCGCAACGACTGGTCCCAGGTCTTCGCCGAGTGATGATCGCGGCGCCGAGCCGTCGTGCGAGACTGCACCCATGGTCTCGCTGAACCCGCCCTCGACGGTGCTGCTGTGCACCGACGGCTCCGACCTCGCGCTCTCGGCGATCCGCCAGGGTCTGGCGCTGCTCGCGCCGGCCGACCGGGTCATCGTGCTCACCGTCGCCGCGGCGGTCGACCCGACGCTCGTGACCGGCACCGGATTCGCGGGTGGTGTGATGTCGATCGACGAGAAGGACGAACTCCTCCAGGCCCAACGCCAGAACGCCCAGACCGTCGTCGAGGAGACCATCGCCGCACTCGGCCTCGAGCACGCCGAGGCGATGGTCGAGTTCGGTGACGCCGGTCGCACGATCTGCGATCTCGCCGCCTCGCTCCCCGCCAGCGTCGTCGTGCTCGGGACGCACGGTCACCGGGGCATCCGTCGGGCGATCATGGGGTCGACGTCCGATCACGTCGTTCGTCACGCAGTCTGTCCGGTCCTCGTGCAGGGCGGCGGCTGAGGCCTCGGACGGTGGGTGTGATCGGATCCGCGGCGAGGCGGGCCGTCGGAGGCTGGTGGGCTGCCACCAAACCGGAGAGCGGTTCGGCGCTGCGACGGAGATGCCGTCGCCGGCATTCCCGGAGCGATCGGCAGCGTGCCCGACGGGATGGCGCCGAGCGTGCTGGTCGGCGTCAACCCGGTCTTCGGCCTCTACGCGTCCTTCGCCGGACCGATCGCCGGTGGGTTGTCGAGTTCCAGCCGGCTCATGGTCGTGACCACGACGAGTGCGGCGTCGCTGGCCGCCGGATCGGCCCTGTCGAGCATCGAGTCCGGCCGACCGGCCGGGGGCGCTGTTCCTGCTGACGCTCATGGCCGGCATCGTGATGGTGCTCGCCGGCGTCGTTCAAGCTCGGGCGCTACACCCGGTTCGTGTCGCAGTCGGTGATGACCGGATTCCTCACCGGCGTCGCCGTCAACATCATCTTCGGTCAGCTCGCCGATCTCACCGGCAGCACCGGCCAGGGTGGGACCGCGGTCGATCGAGAGGGCTCTACGTGCTCGTGCACCCGGGGGACTGGTTCATGCCGACGTTGGTCCTCGGGCTGTCTGCGTTGGCGATCGTCGCCTGGATGGGGAGGACGAAGTTCGGCTCCTACGCCGCGCTGGTCGCGCTGGTCGTGCCGACGGTCGCCCTGCTCGATCATCGGCACCGCGGGTGTGGCCACGGTCAACGACGTCGGTGACATCCCCACCGGGATCCCGCTGCCCGGATTGCCGGCGCTCTCGGACTTCTCGTTCTCGTTGCTGTGGGGCGCCCTCGCCGATCGCGGCGATCGTCCTCGTCCAGGGCGCCGGGGTGGGCGAATCGGCGCCGAACCCCGACGGTTCACGGTCGGACCCGAACCGGGACTTCATCGCCCAGGGCGCCGGCAACATCGCTGCCGGCCTGTTCCAGGGGCAGCCGGTGGGCGGATCGGTCGGTCAGACGGCGCTCAACGTGAGCGCCGGAGCCCGGGACCGGTGGGCGGCGATCTTCTCGGGGATCTGGATGGCGGTCATCCTCGTGGCGTTCTCCGGCGCCGTCGGCGAGGTGGTGCTGTCCTGCCTCGCCGGGCTGCTGATCTATGCCGCCGTCAGCTCGATCCGCTTCGGCCAGATCAAGGTCGTCGCGCAATCGGGTCCGAACTCGATCGTCGCCATGGTGGCCACGTTCGTCGCCACGCTGCTCCTGCCGATCGCCGCCGCGGTCGGCGTCGGGGTCGTCGTGTCGCTGCTGCTCCAGCTCAACCAGGGGCTGGTCGATCTCCGGGTGGTCGAGCTGCGCCGCCGTGACGACGGTGCCTTCGAGGAGCATCCCGCTCCGACGGTGACCGCCGGACCGTCAGGTGCTCGTGATCGACGCCTACGGCAGCCTGCTGTACGCCGGGCGCCCGCACCCTGCAGAGCAAGCTCCCCGATCCCGCCGGGATCGACGCAACCGGTCGTGGTCCTCCGTCTGCGGGGTCGCACCTCGCTGGGGGCGACGTTCGCGGCCGTGATCGCCGACTACGTGGGCCGGCTCGACAACGTCGACGGCCATCTGATCCTGAGCGGCGTGCAGAGCCCGATGTTGGCCAAGGTCGAGCGCACGGTGACGAGCCCGGCCGGCGGCCGCATCGAGGTGTTCGAGGCCACGCACGTGCTCGGTGAGTCGACGAACCTCGCGATCGACGCCGGACTGCAGTGGCTCGCCGATCACCAGCCCGTGGCCAGCGGCACCGTCGCTTCGGCGACGACCACGCGGCGGCGAAAACGACGACGGCGCCACGCCCGACGAACCGTCGGACGTGACGCCGTGACGTCAGCGTCGCTGATGACGTCAGTGGGTCGTCAGCTCAGCCGATGACCTTGGCCTTGGCGGCGGCGTACTCGGCGTCGTCGAGCTTGCCGCTGGCGTGGAGGTCGGCGAGCTTGGCGAGCTGCTCGGCGTCGCTCGTGCCCCGCCGGACGCGGTCGTGGCCTGGATGTACTCCTGCATCTGCTCGTTCTGCTTCTTGGCGGCAGCGACCTGCCGCTCGCCCATCCCGCCACCGCGGACGATGAGGTAGATGAAGATGCCGATGAACGGCAGGAAGATGATGAAGATCGACCAGATGGCCTTGGCCCATCCGCCCATGTCGTCGCTGCGGATGATGTCGCCGAAGATCGTGAAGATCAACATGATCCACACGAAGAAGAGGAAGAACCAGAGGAGGGACCAGAGGACCTGGCCGGATCCCCATTCTGCTGCAAGTAGCAAGTGCGTGACCTTTCTGTCAGTCATTCGGTCGGAACAACCATGTTCCGAGCGCAACCATCATGGCCGGTCCGACCGGTGTACGGCAAGCATGCTGCCCGCCACCGGCGCATGGGTTACGCTCCGCACGGTCGATCACGACCAGTCCACCGTGCACCTCGTCACCCGAACCTGGAGATCAACATGGCCCTCGGCCCCATCGAAGTCCTCGTCATCAGCTTTCCCGGCAACCAGTTCTCCGGTGAGATCATCCCCGAACTGGAGCGGCTCGTCGACAACGACACGATCTCGATCATCGACGGGGTCCTCGTGCGCAAGGACGCCGACGGCGAGATCACCTTCGTCGAGTTCGAGGAGATGGGCGGCAACCCCGATGCCGACGCGCTCGCCAACGTCATGAACCAACTCGACTCGCTCATCTCCGACGAAGATGTCATGGAACTCGCCGACGGCCTCGAGCCCAACAGCTCCGAGGCGATCCTCGTGTTCGAACACACCTGGGCCAAGCCGCTGCGCGACGCGATCATCAACTCCGGCGGCGTCCTCGAGAACGACTTCCGCGTTCCCGGGCTCGTCGTCGAGGAACTGCTCGCCGAACTCGCCGAACTCGGCGACGACTGAATCATCCGAGCCGACACATCACCAACGAACAACCGACACTCGGTCGGCACCACCAACAAGGAGACACAGCACATGCCACGACGACGCAGAGGACGCCCGGGACTCGTCGGAACGATGGCGCGCACGGCCGTCGTCGCCGGCACCGCCACCGCAGTCGTCGGTCATTCGCAGAACAAGCAGGCCGCCAAGCAGGCCGATGCCGCAGCAGGACGCTGGCGCAGCAGCAGCAGATCGCCGACATGCAGGCCCAGCTCGACCAGCAGGCCCAGCAGGCTGCCATCGACGCGGCCGTCGCCGAACAGCTCGCCGCGCACGGCCGTGCCGCTGCTCCTGCCGCCCCGGCCGCTGCGCCGGCGGTTCCGACATGATGGCGGATCTGCAGAAGCTGGCCGACATGAAGGCGCAGGGTCTGCTCACCGACGAGGAGTTCGCGGTCGACGAAGGCCAAGCTCCTGGCGTGAGGTCACGCGTCATCGCTGAGCACGCCACGACCGGCGCTCAGCGATGACGGAGTACGCGCCGGCGATCGTCGCCGTCGCGGTCGTCGCCTTTCGCCGCGGTCTCGAAACGGCTGGGCCGGTCGGCGCTGACCGGCACGATGCTGTTCACGGCCATCGGGCTGGCCATCGGCCCGCAGGGTCTCGATCTCGTGCCGCTCACCGGGCTCCTGGGTCAGAGCGAGGTCATCAACCTCGTGTTGACCGCGACGTTGGTCGTCGTGCTGTTCACCGACGCCAGCGCCGTCAACGCCTCCAAGTGGAGCGAGGAGATCCTCCCGGCCCGTTTGCTCGGGATCGGTCTGCCGTTGGCGATCCTCTTCGGCTGGATCGTGGCGTACGTGCTGTTCGATCTCGAGTTCTGGGAAGCCGCCGTGCTCGGCACGATGCTGGCGCCGACCGACGCTGCGCTCGGCAAGGCGGTGGTGTCGAACCCGCGGGTGCCGGTGCGCATCCGTCAGGCCCTCAACGTCGAGAGCGGCCTGAACGACGGCATCGCGTTGCCGTTCTTCCTCGTGTTCGTCGAAACCGCGCAGGCGGTCGAGTCGTCGCTCGACGTCTCCCAGCTCGTCACCGAGGTCGTCAAGCAACTCGGGATCGCCATCGTCGTGGGTGCCATCGTCGGCTTCGGCGGCGCCCGGATCATCCGGTGGGGGCGCACCAGCGGCAACGCCATCAGCTACTGGCTGCAGATCGGGCTGCTCGGCCTTGCTGCGGTCGCCTACACGGTGGCCACACCGCTCGGCGGCTCCGGATTCATCGCCGCATGGGTCGCCGGCCTCGCCTTCGGTCGGGCGAGTCGAGCGTTCGCGGCGAAACCCGAGGACCTGGACGAACTGTCGGTGTACGCCGAGTCCACCGGGGATCTGCTGACGATGATGAGCTTTCTCATCTTCGGGATCTTCCTCGGCCCGGTGCTCGCCGCGCTCACGTGGCAGATCGTGGTCTACGGGGTCATCAGCCTCGCGGTCGTACGCCTCGCCGCCGTCGCGCTCGCCGTGATCCGCAACGGCATGCGATGGCCGACCGTGCTGTACCTCGGGTGGTTCGGTCCCCGCGGTCTGGCGACCATCATCCTGACGATCGAGATCATCGACGAGAGCGCGCTCGACAATGCATCCACGATCGCCGACGCTGCGTTGTTCACGGTTGCGCTCAGCGTGCTCCTGCACGGGCTCACCGCGTGGTGGGGCTCGAATCGCTACGCCGACTACGTCGAGTCGCACCCGGACACCGACACGTTGGCCGAACAGGCGACGTCGACCTACGAGGTCCGCGTCCCCCTGCGCTCGCAGCACCGGTCCCTCTGACCGCGCGGAGGCGCGTCGGTCAGTTGGCCGAGCGGCCGGAGGGGAGGGCGGCGTGCATGGCCAGGCTCGTGGTCAGCTCCTCGAGCGCGGTGAGTGACGCCGCGAGCTGGTCGAGATGGGGCTGCACCGCGGTGCGGGCAACGTCCGGCGTCGCTCCGGTCGCGACGCCGGTCACTGCGTCGTGAAGCCGTTGCGTGTCGGTGGCCACCGCCGCGAGCAGCTCGCCGGTCCTTGCCGTCGGGTGCGGAGGCGGACAGCTCGCCGACGTACCCGGCACATCGCCGGTGCTGTTCGGTGTAGCGGGTCGGGATCGACCACGGCGACGGGTCGGCGAGCCGGGTCGACAGCGTGACCGACAGCGCCCGGGCGCTGTCGCAGAGCAACGACGCCCGTTGCGCCCAGCGCTCGGTGGTGTCGCGCCGCCGCAGGGCGACGACCACGCCGATCACCGCGCACGACGGCGACCACGATGCCGGCGATCCACCACCACCGACTCACGTCGGTGTTGTCGTCGTCGAAGCCCGTGTCGGTGAATCCGGTGTCCTCGGAGTCGGGTTCCGGCACGGGCTCGGTCACGCTCGGTCGCGGGTGGAACCTCGGCCGGCGTCGTGACCGTCGGCGCGTCCGAGGCCGGTGGGACGGTCGGGTCGGCGGGCACGGTCGCCGGCGGCGTGTCGACCGGGGCGGCCGCTGCGACCGCTGTCATGGTCGTGATGCCGAGGACGACGAAGGTGGCCACACCGAGGTACGCTGTCGCACCGGCCTCCGGCGATGCTCGCCGTTACTCATGGTGTCAGACACCATGAGTAACGGCGCAGGGCGACTGGTCAGCCGAGGACCTTGGCCTTGGCGGCGGCGTACTCGGCATCGTCGAGCTTGCCGGAGCTGTGCAGGTCGGCGAGTCTGGCCAGCTCGTCGGCATCGGACTGCGCACCGGCGGCATCTCGGATGTAGGCCTGGGTCGCCTCGTTGGCCTGCTGCGCCGACGCGGCGGCACGTTCGGCCATCCCGCCTCCACGGGCGATCAGGTAGACGAAGATGCCGAGGTACGGCACGAGGATGATGAAGATCACCCAGAACGCCTTGGCCCCTCCGCCCATGTCCTGGCTGCGGATGATGTCGCCGAAGATGACGATGATCAACCAGATCCAGATCACGAACATGAAGAACCACATCATCGACCAGAGGACCTGTCCGGAACCCCATTCGGCGGCAAGCATCATGTCAAGCACCCATTCTTTCTCGTTGTGTCACGTGGCGCCGAGCCTACTCAGCCGCGCACGACGACGGCGGGAGCCGTCGCTCCACCGACGAGGACCGAGACCAGGATGCCGATCGGCAGCACACCCCAGTAGCCGACGGCGAGGCCGACGTTGCCCAGGAAGAGCATGAGCAGCCAGGTGGCGGGGAAGGTCGCGACCAGGAAGACGACGAGTAGGGCGAGCAGGCTCTTGATCATGGAGTCCTCATTTCGAAGCGGGTTGCGTCCGAGTGGACGTACTCGCGAAATGTAGTCAGTGCGATATGGTGCCCCGGTGCTCATTCTCGCGATGATTTGTTTCGGCATGATGATCGGCGCGCTCGCGCAGTTCATCCTCGGACGCGACGGTGGACGCGTGGATTGGACCATTGCGTTCGTCGCCGGTCTCGGCGGCTCGTTCGTCGGCGGCCTGATCTTCAGCCTGATCAATGGCGACGGTCTGGCACTCAAGCCGAGCGGCATCATCGGGTCGCTGCTGGGTGCGATCATCGTGACCGCGATCTGGCGCTGGGTCGCCAACCGGCGCGTCGGCGCAGCCTGACGCACGGCCCGTGATGCGATGGTGACCGGTGACGCGGCCCCGGCATCGCATCGGCGGCATCGATCACGCCCGGTCTCGTCTGCGCCCACCATCATCTCTACTCCACGCTGGCTCGCGGGATGCCGCCGCCGCCGGCGACGCCGACGACCTTCCTCGGCGTGCTCGAACAGATCTGGTGGCGGCTCGACACCGCCCTGGATCTCGAGATGCTGGAGTGGTCGGCCAAGCTCGGCGCGCTGGAGGCGTTGGAGGCCGGTTGCACGGCGATCATCGATCACCACGAATCGCCGAACGCCATCGAGGGATCGCTGACCGTGATCGCCGACGCGTGCGCCGAGGTCGGGGTGCGGGTGCGCACCTGCTACGGCGTCACCGACCGCCACGGCGCCGACGGCGCCCGACGAGGTCTCGAGGAGAACGCCCGCTTCCTGGACGAGGGCGGTCCGCGGGATGGTCGGCGTGCACGCTGCCTTCACCTGCTCCGACGACACGCTGCACGCCGCTGCCGAACTCGCCGCCCACCATGGCGTCGGCGTGCACATCCACGTCGCCGAGGGACCCGACGACGTCGACGCAGCTTCCCGGCTGGCGGGTCTGAGCACCGACGACTGGTTGCTCGTCCACGGGGTCCACCTGGCCGACGATCACGGCCTGCGGGGCACCATCGTGCACAACCCACGCTCGAACCTGAACAACGCGGTCGGCTACGCCCGGCCGACGAGGTTCTCGAACCCGGTGGCGCTCGGCACCGACGGGATCGGCGCCGACATGGTCGCCGAGTTCCAACTCGCCTTCGTCGCCGCCCGTTCCGTCGACGTGACGTTCAGTCCCGACACCGCCTGGTCATGGCTGGCACAGGGTTGGGAGCTGTTCCCCGACGCGCTGGCGGATCGCGTCACCTGGTCCTACCGCCCGATGGAACCATGGCACCTCGCCTACACCCCGACGGTGCGGGCGATCGACGTCGACATCGACGGCGTGCCGGCCCTGCGCGACGGTGTCGCCACGAGGGTCGACCCGACCGAGATCCGCGCCAAGGCCGCCGAACAGGCCACCCGACTCCACGCCCGACTCTGATCCCGCGCCGCACCCGCGTGCGATGAGCCAACCGCCCGCATACGGGCCCGTTCGCTCATCGCAGGTCGGGAACCGCCGAACGCGAGGAACAGCGACGGGTCAGGTGACGACGACGGTGGTGCCGATGTCGGCCCAGGCCCACAGGAACGCAGCATCGAGGTTGTGCTGGCGCTGGCAGCCGCCCGACAGTCGTTGGCCGAGTTCGTCGGTGGTCTGGTAGGCGGTGTTGTCGCTCACGTGCAGCGGGATGGCGTGGAAGCCGATGTGGCCGATGTCGGTGACCTGGTAGCGGATCATCAGTGGGAGCCACGCCTTGCCGTTCCACGCCGTGGAACGCTCCGACTTGCTGTACACCTCGTGGACGCCGGGCGCCTCGTTGCTGAACTTGCTGCCCGACACGAGCCACGAGCGGATGATCTCGCCATCCTTGCCGACGGCCCACACCCGCTGACCGGCCCGGTCGTACACGACCCGTCGGCCCGACCCGGAGTCGGCGGGGAGCGGCGGGGCATCGCTGCCGGTCGAAGCGACCGGCGAGAGCAGATACCCGGTCGAGTCCATCGCCCCGTCCGGTGGGGGAGGTGTCCGCACGACGAACGACTCCTCGTCGGGCCAGATGCCCAGGCTGATCGCGCTCTCGCGCCCGATCACACCGTCGACGAACAGCCCTTCGGCTTCCTGGTACTGCATCGCGGCGCGCAGCGTCGCGTCGTCGAAGTCGCCGCCGGCCGCGCCGTCGTAGTACCCGAGATCGATCAGCTTCTCCTGCAGACACACCACACCCGGACCGCTCGAACCGAGGCGGACGGAGAGCGCTCCGATGGTGCATCCGCCGTCGGCACGCTCCGGCGGGGCCTCGACGACCACGGCCGGTTCGGCGGTGTTCTGTCCGAGGTTGCCCTCGAGGTCGGGGAGTGCCGCCGCTGCCGGAGTCGCCGCGGCTGCGGCGGCCGGAACTGCGGCAGCATCCGTCGCAGCGGCCGGGTCCGCCTCGGACTCGTCCTGCGCGGTGGCCGGGTCCGCCGAACGCAGCGATGCGTCGGAGTCGTCGGTGACCACCGCCGCGATCCCGGCGACACCGAGCACGGCAACCAGGGCGACAGCGAGTCCGATGCGTCGCCGATCACCCGATGACCCTCCGGGTGCCTGGCCGGACGGCTCGTCGGTCCACCGTTCGCCCGAGCCGTCCGCGGCGTGCGCGGTGTCGGCGTCGAGGAACGTGGTCACGGGTGGTCAGGTTAGCGAGGTTGGTCGGGTCGTGAGATGCACATCGCGCAGGTTCTCCCACCAAGATCCCGGCCAGATCCGGCTGGGGATCCCGGCCGGGAGGGTCACCAGAGGAGATCGCGTCCGGTGACCACCAGGGCCAGCACCAGCCCGAGGCCGATGGTGGCGACGGTGACGATGCCGACCAATCGGGTCGCTCGAGGGTGGACGATGTCGACCCCCTGCCGCAGCGGTCCGTGGAGGTCTTCGTACCGCACGCCGGTCCACACCAGCAGCCCGGCACCGAATGCGGTCTGGAGCAGGCCGATCGCGGCGAACACCCAGAACTCGTGAACCGCGGCGAACCGACCGAATACGAGCCCGGCGATCATGACGGCGATCGCGGTGCGCTCCCAGGCCAGCGCGGTCCGCTCGTGCTGGAGACCGGGGTCGAAGCTCGTCGCCGGACGTTCGTCCGTCATGATCGGTCCCGTCATGATCGGTCCGTCATGATCGGTCGAGCACCAGCATGACCGCAGCCACCATGGCGATGACCGCCGTGCCGATCGCCATCAGCATCGGCAGCCGGGAGGGCGGCAACGGCGCCTGGAGACGCATGGACCGCTCGTTCAGCGCCCAACGACGGTAGGCGCTGGCCGCCGTCACGAAGCTGAGCACGAGCAGGGCGACGCCGAGCAGTTCGCCGCCGCGGAACTCGTCCAGCAGGCTGACCGCCGCGAGCCCGCCCGCAGCGAGCGCGAGGGCGGTTCGGATCCAGGCGAGGAACGTCCGCTCGTTGGCCAGTGTGAACCGGTAGTCGGGTTCGTCGCCGACGTGGCGGGGGTCCGGCGGCACCAGACGATCGCGCAGGCTCACGCCGGTACCCCTCCTGCCGTCATGCGGGGTCACGATGTCGTCGACGGCGTCGCGCAGGCATCGCGTGAACCGCTCGCTGTCGGTGACTGCCGATCGGTCGCTGTTGACCCCGAGGTGGACGACGCCGTCGTAGCTGAACAGCGTGATGTTGATCGCCGCGCCGGCGAGCGGTCCGAACGCGTAGAACTCCTCGACCTTCGCGCCGGCCATGAACACCGGGAACGGTGGCCCCGGCACGTTGGAGGTGGTGATGTCGACGCCCTTCAACATGGCGCCGAGCACCGAGACCGAGGCTCCGGGACCGAGCCGTGAGATCACGCCGGAGATGTCGTTGACGTGGGGAAGTGCCGGTTCGGCCCGAACGGCTCGTAGCAGGTCCTTGACCTCACCGATCCGTTCGGCGGCCGTGCCGTCGCTCAGCGGCAACACCATGCGGGTCGGCACGAACTGGTTGTCGAACCGGTGCTCCGAGGCGCCGCCGCGCACGCTCACGGGCATGTTCATCCGTACCTCGGTGCACTCGACGCCGGCGGCCTCGTGGTAGCGACGCAGCGCATCGAGCGTGGTCGCCACGAACACGTCGTTGAGTGTGGCGTCCACGGCGCGGGCGGCCGCCTTGAACTCGGCGAACGGCACGGCGACGGCATCGAACCGGGTGTTCAGGGATCGCTCGGTCATGAGCGGGCTGAGTGGTGTCGTCGCCGGCTTGACCACCCGGGCGATCGAGCCGGTCGTTCGTCCCAGCTGTTCGATGGTGCCGAGGGGATCACGCAGCAGGTCGGCGGCCGTTCGCAACGACGCCTTGCCGAGGCGAGCACCGGTGCGCACCTCGGTCGCGATGCGATGACTGATCGTTCGGGCACCCGGGACCGACCAGAGCGGTGTGACGATGCGATACGCCGGGGAGACCTGGTCGGGATCGAGGTCCGGTGCGTCGACGGGGTCGGCATCGCGCTCGAGGTCGACCATGTACTGCAGGAGTTGGACCATCCCCAGACCGTCGGCGATGGCGTGGTGGATCTTCATCACGAACGCGGCGCGCTTGCCCGGCAACCCCTCGATCACGCACAGTTCCCACAGTGGTCGGTCCTTGTCGAAGGATCGGCCGCCGAGCCGCTGCGCGTAGTCCAGGACGTCACGTCGACTCACCCGCCGGCCGGGGAGCCGGGTCCAGCTGTAGTGGTAGTCGACGTCGAAGTTCGGGTCGGTCACCCAGCGGGGCGGCGCGACGCCGGGTTGGGCGTCGACGACCCGCTGGGTCAGCCGGGGAATGCGGTGCGCGATGCGCTCCACGACGGCGTCCAGCCGGCCTCGGTCGGGCGACGAGTCGAGGAACCACACGCTCGTGATCGTCGATCGGAGCACCGGATCGCGTTCGATGTGCCAGAGCACGGAATCGCTCTCGCTCATCCATTCGTCGAACTGCAACTCGGCCATCAGTCGTGAACGTACACCGTGACGATCCGAGGGTGTCGCCCGAGCCCGGCAGGCGCGAGACTGCACACGTGAAACAACTGTCCGGCCTCGACGCCAGTTTCCTCTACATGGAGACGCCCACCACCTACGGCCACGTGAACGCGGTGGCGATCTACGAGCGACCGTCGCCGGACTTCGATCCGTACCAGGCTGCGTACGAGCGGTTCGACGCGCTGCTCGGTCGGCTCGAGCCGATGCGTCGCCGGCTGGTGGAGGTGCCGTTCAACCTCGACCATCCGTACTGGATCGACGACCCGGACTTCGACCTGAACTACCACGTCCGCCACATCGGCCTCGCTCCTCCCGGCGGCGCCGACCAGCTCGCCGAACAGGTCGCGAGGATCGTCGGTCGCCCGATGGACCGGTCGCGTCCGCTCTGGGAGGCCTACGTCATCGAGGGTCTGGCCGACGGTCGGTGGGCCATGCTGACCAAGACCCACCATGCCACGATCGACGGTGCGTCGGGCGTGCTGCTGCTCGGGATCCTGACCGAGACCTCGGCCGATGCGCCGCTTCCCGAGCACGTCAGCTGGGTCGGCGAAGCCGTCCCGACCGACCGGGAACTCCTGGAGCGCACGATGCACAACCTGGCGGTCAATCCCATCAAGGGGATGCGGCTGTCGCTGCGCATCGTTCGGAGCCTTGCCGAGGCCGCCGGCATCGACAGTCTGTCGAGCATGGCCGGTCTCGCCCGTGATGCGCTCAAGTCGATGGCGCTGGGCGGGCAGGCCGAGACGCCGGAACCGACGAACCGCGTTCGGATCCCGTTGTCGCCGGCCCCACCGACGCCGTTCAACAAGACGATCTCACCCCACCGGCGATTCGCCATGCGCTCGACGGCGTTGTCCAACATCAAGGCGCTCAAGGATGCGAGCGGCTGCACCGTCAACGACGTCGTGATGGCGATCTGCACGGGTGCACTCCGCGAGTACCTCCTCATGCACGATGCCCTTCCGGACGAGCCGTTGCGGGCGATGGTGCCGGTGTCGATCCGCACGGGCGACGAGGAGGACCCGTGGACCAACCGGGTGGGAGGGATCATCGCCGATCTTCCGACGAACTGTGACGACCCACTCGAGCGCTTGCGGCTCTGTCACGAGGCGATGAACGAGGCCAAGAAGCAGATGGACGTCCTTCCGGCCGATGCCATCGCCGAACTCGCCCAGGTGGCGCCGCCGCTCGCCGCCACCGCCGCGATGCGCCTGCAGTCGCGCCTGCGGCTCGCCGATCGGGTGAACCTGCCGGTGAACGTGGTGATCTCGAACGTGCCGGGACCGCGCCATGAGCTGTTCTTCGCCGGTGCCCGGATGACGAACTACATCCCGGTCTCGACGATCGCCGACGACATGGGCCTGAACATCACGGTGCACAGTTACCTCGACCGTCTCGACTTCGGGCTGATCGCCGATCGCGAGCTGGTGCCCGACCTGTGGGAGCTGGTGGATCTCCACATCGCGGAGATCGGCCGGCTCTTCGAGGCCACCGGGGCCGAGTGGGCCGAACGGCAGCCGGCACCGGCGATGCGGCGGGGCGACCCGGTCTCCAGGGCGCAACGAGCCGCGGCCAAGAAGCGCACGCGCGAAGAAGGCGCCGGCCAAGAAGACCCCGGCGAAGAAGGCCCCGGCGAAGAAGACCCCGGCCAAGAAGACCGCCGGCCAAGAAGGCCCCGGCCAAGAAGGCGCCGGCCAAGAAGGCACCGGCGAAGAAGGCCCGGCAAGAGCCGCGGCTGCGGAGCCCGGTCGCCCGAGGCTGACTCGGCGCCGACGAACGACAAGAGTGACGCCATGGACTTCGATCTCCCGTCCGAGCACCATCCGACCCGAACCGCGGTCCGCGAGTGGATCGCCGCCAATCCGAACCCGACCGGCAAGGAACTCGCCGAGGCCGGCTACGTGGTGCCGCACTGGCCCCGGCCGTGGGGGCTCGACGCCGATCCGATCGACCAGCTCGTCATCGACGACGAACTGTCGCGCGCCGGCATCCGTCGACCGAACAACAGCATCGGCATCGGGTGGGCGGCACCCACGATCTTCCTGGCCGGCACCCCCGAACAGCATGCGAGGTATCTCCCGAAGATCTTCAGCGGCGAGGAGTTCTGGTGTCAGCTGTTCTCCGAGCCCGATGCCGGTTCCGACCTCGCCAATCTCGCCACTCGGGCGGTCCGCGACGGTGACGAGTACGTCATCAACGGCTCCAAGATCTGGTCGAGCGGCGCCCATCACTCCAAGCTCGGCATCCTGATCGCCCGCACCGACCCCGATCAACCCAAGCACAAGGGGATCTCGTACTTCATCTGCCCGATGGATCTGCCCGGCATCACGATGAGTCCGATCGTCGACATGACGACCGCCCACTCCTTCAACCAGGTGTTCTTCGACGACGTCCGGATCCCTGCGTCGCTGCGGGTCGGCGACGAGAACGACGGCTGGCGCCTCGCGAAGGTCACGCTGTCCAACGAGCGGGTGTCGTTGTCGTCGGCCGGATCGCTGTGGGGAGTCGGGCCGTCGGCGGAGGACCTCCTCCAGCTGATCCGAGACCGTGGCGGGCTCGACGACCCGGTGCTGCGCGACCGGGCCGCTCGGCTCCACATCGAGTCGGAGCTGCTGCGCCTCAACCGGATGCGCAGCCTGAGCGCGACCCTCAAGGGGAAGACGCCCGGGCCCGAGGCGTCGATCCAGAAGATCATGGCCGACGAGCACGGCCAGCACGTGATGGAGTTGGCCAAGGCGGTCGCGGGCGCCGACGGCATGCTCGCCGGATCCGGCCCCGCCGGGGCGATCCCGTCGTCCGCGCAGAACGGACCGACGGAGAACAACTTCAAGGACGCCGCGCCGTACGACGGGGTCGATCCGATCTGGCACTACGGGTACCTCTTCAGCCCGGCGCTCACGCTCGGCGGTGGCACCTTCGCAGTGCAGCGCAACATCGTGGGAGAGTTCGTGCTCGGGCTCCCACGCGAGCCCAACCTGGAAAAGGGCCTCACCTGGTCCGAGGCGCGCCATCTCGGCAGCTGAGCGGTGCCGGCCGATCAGCAGCGCTCGTCACGTTGGGAACGGCACGGGGTGATGCGGGTAGGTTCCGGGGGGTGAAGGACGTCGGGTTCGGCATCGACATCGGCGGGACGGGCATGAAGGCAGCCGTCGTCGATCTCGAGACCGGCAACGTTGACCTCGAAGCGGCACCGGATCCCGACACCGCGCGACTCCCATCCCGATGCACTGGCCGGGGTGGTCGTCGAGCTGATGCGGTACCACGGATGGTCGGGTCCGATCGGTGTGGCGTTTCCGTCGATCGTCCGCCACGGTGTGGTCGAACTGGCGGCCAACATCGACGAGAGCTGGGTGGGTGTGGATGCCGGTGCCGTCTTCGCCGAAGCAGCCGGCACCCGTGTCGTGGTGATCAACGACGCCGATGCCGCCGGGATCGCCGAGATGCGGTTCGGGGCGGGGCGAGGCCGTGAGGGTGTGGTGATCATGCTGACGTTCGGCACGGGCATCGGCTCGGGTCTGTTCATCGACGGCACGCTCGTTCCCAACACCGAACTCGGCCACCTCGAACTCGACGGCCACGATGCCGAATCGCGGGCTGCCGCCAGTGTCCGCGAACGCGAAGGGATCGGGTGGGACGAGTGGACCCCTCGGGTCGAGCGCTACCTCCGACACGTCGAGATGCTCTTCTCGCCGGACCTCTTCATCGTCGGTGGTGGCGCGTCGAAATCCGCCCACGAATGGCTCCCGACGCTGCGGATCGACACCGAGATCGTGCCGGCGAAGATGGCCAACAACGCCGGGATCGTCGGCGCCGCGCTCATCGCCCCCCGGACCTGAGACGCGGGGTCTGACCCCACGTCTCATTCGGGGTCAGGGGAGTCGCCGGGCGAGTTCCGCTCGGTAGTCGGCGGCACGACGCAGCTTGAGGTCCTCGTAGCCGCGGACCTGATCGGGCAGGGAGGCGATCTCGACGGCGTCGTCGAGCGTGGCGGCGTCGAGTGTCGCCTGCACCCGGCGCAGGGCCTCGACGTACTCGGGGATCATGGCCCGCTCGATGCGTCGTACCTGCGCCCAGCGGAACGGGTCGAGCACCGTGCCGCGCACGCCCTTGAGGGCGCGGAGCGTACGAAGTGCAGGTCTCGCGGTCCGTCGAAGCTCGAGCTTGCGGTGCAGACCGATCGCCCGCAGCATCGGCGGGTGGAGGTGGTACGTGACGACGGTGTCGGAGCCCCCGACTGCCTCGTAGCCGGCCCGGGCGTCATCGCTCAGCAGCAGCCTGGCCACCTCGTACTCGTCCTTGTACGCCATCAGCTTGTGCAGGTTCCGGGCGACCGCAGCGGTGTACCGGGTCGAGTCGGCCACGGCCGCCCGCTCGGCGTGGCGGGCCGCAGCCACCACGGCGCGGAAGCGTTCGGCATACGCCGGCGACTGGTAGTCGACGAGGTCGTCGGCCAGGCGATCGACGAGTTCGTCGATGGTCTCGGGAGGGCCGACGACGCGCAGGTCGGCTGCTCGCTCGACCGATGCGGGGTCGTCGCGCCACGCCCGCCCCCACCGGAACGCTGCGAGGTTCGTCGCGACGGCGACACCGTTGAGTTCGATGGCCTGCTCGATGGCCGCGGGGGGAACCGGCACCGCACCGGCCTGGACGGCTGCGCCGAGCAGCAGGATGTTCGCGTTCGTCGTCGAGCCGAGCAGTCCGTCGGCCAGCGCGGCGGCATCGAGGTAGCAGTTGTCCCGCCCCCGGCTGACCTCCGCGAGCCGAGCGGTGAGCGTGGCCTCGGTCGGAGCGGCGAGCTCCGGATGGGTGACCATCCGGCCCGTCGGGACCGAATCGGTCGACGCGACGACGACGGTGCGGTCCGCACGCGCATCGGCGAGGTTCGAGTCACTCGCGCCGACGAGCAGGTCGAACGCCAGGAGACAATCGACTCCCGAGACGTTCGCGTGGTTCGACGACGGCGTGTCGCCGGTGGTGATCCGCAGGTCGCTCACCACCGGCCCTGCCTTCTGCGACAGTCCGGTCTGGTCGAGGCCGCGAACGTGGCGTCCGGCCAGCATGGCGGCGGTTCCGAGGATCTGGCTGACGGTCACCACGCCCGTGCCGCCGATGCCGGCCATCCGGACGCTGAACGCGTCGGGGTCGACGATCGGTGCCTCCGGCTCGGCCAGATCGGTGGGCGCGGTGGGCCGCGGGCGGCGTCGCTGCGTTGCGGTCGTGGTCACGGTGGCGAATGACGGACAGTCACCCTGCAGGCACGAGAAGTCGAAGTTGCAGCTCGTCTGGTGGATGTGGGTCTTGCGGCCGTACGGGCGTGTCGACGGGTTGCACGGACAGGCAGTTGCTCTTGTCGCCGCAGTCGCCGCAGCCCTCGCAGACGCGCTCGTTGATCACGACCCGGAACCCGGGGGTGGCGATCGTCCCACGGGCGCGCCCGCGGCGGTTCTCGGCGGCGCACGCCTGGTCATGGATGAGCACGGTCACGCCCGGTACCTCGGCGAGTACCCGCTGGGCCTCGTCGAGCCGACTGCGATCCCACAGGTCGACCTCGGCCGGGAAGCGCCCCGCTCGGGTAGCGGCTCGGTGTCGTCGGTCGTGACGATGACCCGGGCGGCGCCTTCCAACAGCAGCACCCGCGCGAGGTCGGGCACCGACATCTGCCCCTCGGGGTCCTGCCCGCCGGTCATCGCGACGGTGCCGTTGTAGAGCAGCTTGTACGTGATGTCGACGCCGGCGGCGATCGCCGCGCGAACCGCGAGCGAACCGGAGTGGAAGAAGGTTCCGTCGCCGAGGTTCTGCACCAGGTGTCGGCGTTCGACGAACGGCGCCATCCCGATCCACTGGGCGCCTTCGGTGCCCATGCAGGTCAGGCCGACGATGTCGCCGACACGTTCGGGCTCCATCATCGCCACCATCGCATGGCACCCGATCCCGCCGCCGACGAGCGTTCCCGGGTCGGCTCGGGTGCTGCGGTTGTGCGGACAGCCGGAGCAGTAGAACGGCGTGCGGTTGACGGAGAGCGCGATCCGTGGACGACTGGCGGCGGTGACCGGCCGGAGTCGATCACCGAGCCGGGCCGTGAGACGCGAACGGATCGGCCCGACGAGTGTGTCGACGTCGAGCGTGCCGTGACCCGGCACGAGGAGCTCACCGAGCTCGTTGCGGCGGCCGACGACGACCGGATGGTGCGCACCGTCGTAGAACGCAGCTTTCAGGATCTGCTCGAGGGTCGGGTTCTTCTCCTCGATGACCAACACCTCCTCGAGTCCGACGGCGAACTCGCGTGCCTGGGCGGGATCGAGCGGCACCGGCATCAAGAGCTGGAACAGACGGATCCCTGCCGCTCGAAGGTCGTCGTCGGAGTCGAGGCCGAGCACACGGAGCGCCTCGCGAACCTCGTGGAACGTCTGTCCGCACGCGGCGATGCCGAGCCAGTCGTGGTCGGTCCGAACGACCACCCGGTTGAGCTGGTTCTCGACGCCGTAGCGGCGGGCGAGCTGCCAGCGCACCTCCTGGAACTCGCGCTCCATCTCGATGGTGTACGGAGTGAGGAGTCGGCCGTTCGGTCTCGGCCGGAACGGCACACCGTCGATCTCGACCTCGGGCGCGACCGGGTCGCACCCGGTCCGGATGGACCTCGACCGTCCCGGTCCCGTCGGCCACCGCCGTGACGAGCTTCACACCGGCCCACAGACCACACGAACGCGACAACGCGACCGCGTGGTGCCCGAGGTCGAGGGCTTCTTGGACATCGCCGGGGAACAGGATCGGCATGTGCAGGTCGACCATCGTGGCATCGCTCGACGACGGCAGCGTGGACGACTTGGCGGCCGGGTCGTCGCCGACCACTGCGACGACGCCACCGTGCATCGACGTGCCACAGAACACCGCATGGCGGATCGCGTCGCTGCTGCGGTCGAACCCCGGACCCTTGCCGTACCAGATGCCGACCACGCCGTCGTACCGGGCATCGTCGAGCGTCATCGCGAGCTGGCTCCCCATCACCGAGGTTGCCGCCAGCTCCTCGTTCACGGCCGGTTGGACCACGATCGGCAGGCTGGGGACCGTCCGTGCCGCCCGCCGCAGCTCCTCGGTGAACGTGCCGACGGGCGAGCCCTGATAGCCCGATGCGAAGGCCGCCGTGGTGAGACCTCGCCGGCGGTCGAGGCGGAGCTGGTCGAGTGGCAGCCGGGCCAGTGCCTGGACCCCCGAGACGAACACCGTGCCGTGCTCGAGTCGGAACCGGTCGGCAAGTTCGTACTGCTCGATGGTCATGATCCTCCCTCGCGTCGGCGGACACCTCTGTTGTACTCCATCGGCGACCGGCGCCGGGACCGTCGAAATGCGACGCGGGGTCAGACCCCGCGTCGCATTGTCGGGATGGAGCGTCAGACGAGGTAGTGGCGTACGGCGAGGCGTTCGGCGGAGTCGTCGCCCGGAACGGGGAGTTGGGCGACGAGACGCAGCGACGGCCACTCGGCCGGGGTGAGCTGCTGGTACTCGAAGGTGAGTTCGCCGGCAGCGGGATGGTGGAACCGTCGCAGGCGGGTCTCGAACCCGGACACGTCGTGTTCGCTCCACCAGTCGGCGAACTCCCGACTCTCCTCGCGGAGGAGTTCGACGAGTGCGATCATCGCCGGGTCGTGGCGGACTGCGGAGGTCGCCGAGCGGAACTCGGCGAGTGCCTGACGGGCGTGGATGTCCCAGTCGACGATCAGCTCGCGAGTGGCCGGATCGGCGAACAGCACCCACATGAGGTTCCGTCGGGGCGGCTCGAGTTCGACGATTCGCGGGTACAGGCGCGCCTGCGCGGTGTTCCACCCGACGAACTCCCAGATCGGGCCGAGCACGTACGCGGGCGCCGGCATCAGGGCATCGAGCATGCGGACCAACGCGCTCGGCGGCTCGGTCGGCGCGTCGATGGTGGCGGTGCCGGGTTCGGTCAGTGACAGCAGGTGTTCGAGGCCGGCGTCGTCCAGGCGGAGGGCGCGTCCGATCGCCAGCAGGACATCGTTCGACGCGTTGATGCGCCGGCCCTGCTCGAGCCACGTGTACCAGGTGAGCGACACGCCGGCGAGCATCGCCACCTCTTCGCGTCGCAGCCCCGGTGTCCGTCGACCGCGCCCACTCGGCAGGCCCACCTGGTCCGGTCTGGTCGCCTCGCGCCGCGACCGCACGAACTCGGCGAGTTCCCGGCGATGATCGGTCGACACCACGACAGTCAAGCAAGATCCAGCGCGGCACGGCGGTCTCGGAGGCAATACGGTGGGTGCGGTGAGTACCACCCAGGCCGGTTCCGCCACCTCCGCTGATGACCGTGCAGCAGGACTCGACGCCGCTGCGTTCTCGCTGGACGCCATGCTCGACGACCTCCGCACACTGGTCGAGATCGAGTCGCCGTCGCTCGACCTGCCGGCGCTGCAGGCGTCCGCCGAAGCGGTGGCGGGATTGATCGAACGGCGACTCGGCGGGTCCGTCACCCTGATCGAGAGCCCGGCCGGACCGCACGTGCACTGGTCCGGCGGAGGTGACCCCAAGGTGCTGCTGCTCGGTCATCACGACACCGTGTTCCCGATCGGGACGCTCGCAACCCGGCCGTTCGCCGTTGCGGATGGACGTGCGACCGGACCCGGCGTGTTCGACATGCTGGCCGGCATCGTGCAGGCGATCCACGGGCTCGCCGCGCTCGACGATCGCTCCGGGGTCGAACTGCTGCTGAGCGCCGACGAGGAGATCGGTTCGGGCGACTCCCGGTCGCTGATCGAGGACCGTGCCCGGGCCTGCGGGGCGGTGCTGGTGCTGGAGCCCTCGGCCGACGGCGGCGCGCTCAAGACCGGACGCAAGGGATGTGGCACCTTCGACGTGGTCGTGCGCGGCCGGGCGGCCCACGCCGGTCTCGAACCGGAGAAAGGTGTGAACTCGCTCGTCGAGGTCGCCCATCAGGTCCTCGCGATCAACGCCCTGGGTCGTCCCGAGGTCGGCACGACGGTCACGCCGACGGTGGCCAACGTCGGGACCGCCGACAACGTCGTGCCCGCGGAGGGTCGGATCAAGGTCGACGTCCGAGTGGAATCTGCCGCCGAACAGGATCGGGTCGAGGCGGCGATGGCGGCGCTGCGTGCGGTCGATCCGGAGGCGGTCGTCGAGGTCAGCGGGGGAGTGAACCGCCCGCCGATGCCCGAGTCGGCGTCGGCGGCCCTCATGCCACTCGCTCGGCGTGTCGCCCCCGGGCTCGACGGCGTCGCCGTGGGCGGGGGCAGCGACGGCAACTTCACTGCGGCGATCGGCGTCCCGACCCTCGACGGCCTCGGAGCGGTCGGTGGCGGAGCGCATGCCGATCACGAGTACGTGCTGGTGGACACCATGCCCGAACGTGCCCGCCTCGTCGCCGCGCTCGTCGACGCCATCCGCGCCGGCGAGTAACGGGTCAGGGGTCGGTGCGGTCGAGCGCGGGGGTCACGTCGCCGGGACCGAGCGAGCCGACCTTGCGGTACACGTCGAGCTTGTTGCGCGTGTCGGTGATGTCGAGGTTCCGCATCGTCAGCTGACCGATGCGGTCGAGCGGGCCGAACGCTGCGTCCTCGACGCGTTCCATCGACAAGCGATCCGGTTCGTAGGTCAGGTTGTCGCTGACCGTGTCGAGGATCGAGTAGTCGTCGCCCCGACGCAGGCGCACGCTGACCTCGCCGGTCACCGCGGACCCGACCCAGCGCATCAGGGGCTCGCGCAGCATCAGACTCTGCGGATCGAACCACCGGCCCTCGTACAGCAGGCGCCCGAGACGCCGGCCCATCGTGCGGTAGTTCTCGATGGTGTTCTCGTTGTGGATGCCGGTCACGAGTCGCTCGTAACAGATGTGCAGCAGTGCCAGGGCCGGGCCTTCGTAGATGCCTCGGCTCTTGGCCTCGATGATGCGGTTCTCGATCTGGTCGCTCATGCCGAGCCCGTGGCGCCCACCGATGGCGTTCGCCTCCATCACGAGGTCGACGGCCGACGCGAACGACTGGCCGTTGATGGCGACCGGCCAGCCCTCCTCGAAACGCACGGTGACGTCCTCGGTCGCGATCTCGACCGCGGGGTCCCAGTGGGCGACCCCCATGATCGGCGACACGATCTCCATGCTGGTCGACAGCTCCTCCAGCGACTTGGCCTCGTGCGTGGCACCCCAGATGTTGGCGTCGGTGGAGTACGCCTTCTCGACCGAGTCCCGGTACGGGAGCCCGTGCGCCTGCAGGAACTCGCTCATTCCCTGGCGTCCACCGAGTTCGTCGACGAACTGGGGATCGAGCCACGGTTTGTAGATGCGCAGGTTCGGGTTGACGAGCAGGCCGTAGCGGTAGAACCGCTCGATGTCGTTGCCCTTGTAGGTGGACCCGTCACCCCACACGTCGACGCCGTCGTCCTGCATGGCCCGCACGAGCAACGTGCCGGTCACGGCTCGGCCCAGCGGCGTCGTGTTGAAGTAGGTCTTGCCGGCGGTGGTGATGTGGAACGCCCCGCACTGCAGTGCGACGAGTCCTTCGCGCACGAGTTCCTCCCGGCAGTCGACCAGGCGGGCCTGCTCGGCGCCGTAGACCTTGGCTCGTTCCGGGACGGTGTGCAGTTCCGGCTCGTCGTACTGCCCGAGGTCGGCGGTGTAGGTGTAGGGGATCGCTCCGCGATCGCGCATCCAGGCGACGGCAGCCGACGTGTCGAGCCCACCCGAGAACGCGATGCCGACCCGTTCACCGACAGGCAGGGACATCAACACCTTGCTGCTGGTCGCGGCGCTGCTCGTTGCGGAATCGGAGGAGTTCGCGTCAGGCATGGGCGTCGACGTTACCGGTCGGCATCGGCCACGACTGCCCGGTAGGTGCCGGTGAACGAGGCCACCGACACCAGGGCCACGGCGGCGGCGATGGTGAACTCGACGGTGGCGATCCCGGTGGCGCGGGAGAGGTCGGGCACGGCGATGAGCGCCAGCACGCCGGCGCCACCGAGGCTGATCCACGACAGCCGCCGCACGTTGTAGGTCGCGAGGATCCCGAACACGGCGATGACGGCGAACGGGATGACTCGCACCACGACCGGTTGCGGGTTCGACCTCGGCCCCAGCCACCACGTGGCCAGGCCGAGCTCCTCACTCGTCTTCCACACCGCCATGTACGCGAGGAACGCTCCGATCCACGTCACGATCAGCGCCAGCCTCCAGGGCGCCGTCAGCTGGCCCGGCCGTGGTGAGCGAGCCTGCCGGGCGGCCTCGACGGTGACCTCGATGGGGACCACGTCCGCAGTCCCGCTCCAGCGGTCCCTCCCGTGGTTGCGGGATCCGCGGCCGGCGGCGCCGGTGGGGCAAGTTCGCTGGGGGGCTGGACATCTGACACGCGCCGACAGGCTACGGCGTGTCCTGCCCACGCGAGGGTGACGCAACGACTCGGCCAGCTACCCTGCGGCGGGTGTCCGGTCCCGATGCTGCCAAGGGCGAGCCATTCCAGAAGCTGTCGATCTTCTACCCGATGTGGAACGAAGAGGAGTACGTCGAGCGGGCCCTCGTCGCCGGTCGCCGGGCATGTGAGGGCCTGATCGAGTCGGGGGACATCGCCGACTACGAACTCATCGTGGTCGATGACGCGTCGACCGATTCCACGGCGGAGATCGCCGATCGACTGGCCGCCCTCGACCCCCGCGTCGTGGTCGTCCACCATCCGGTGAACCGCAAGCTCGGCGGCGCCATGAAGACCGGGTTCGCCACGGCGACCGGAGACCTCATCCTCTACACCGACGCCGACCTGCCCTTCGACATGGCCGAACTCCCGCGGGCGGTCCGCCTCCTGCGCGACTACGACGCGGACATCGTCAGCGCCTACCGGTTCGACCGCACCGGCGAGGGGTACCTCCGCACGGTCTACACGTTCGTCTACAACCTGCTGATCCGCACACTGTTCGACGTCAAGGCGCGTGACATCAACTTCGCGTTCAAGCTCTGTCGCGCCCGGATCTTCGATCACGTCGAACTGCGCAGCGAAGGTTCGTTCATCGACGCCGAGCTGGTGATCCGCTCCACCCGGCTGGGCTACGAGATGCTGCAGTTCGGTGTCGACTACTTCCCGAGGACCCGTGGCGTGTCCACGCTGAGCTCGTCGTCGGTGATCATCACGATCCTGCGGGAGATGTGGGAACTCCGCGGTGACCTCGAGGGCATCGAACCCGTGATCGATCGCCGCTGACGCAGCGAGCGGAACAACTTCGCCGACCGCGATCAACCGGGATCGCCGCATTGGTAGGTTGGGGCCGTTCGCCGCCGTAGCGGCCAGCGTCTCGCCCCCAAGTCCCGTGAACGATCGTCCCTCCCTCTCACCAGAAGCCCGCAAGTGGCTGCCCGCAGCCGCGGCCGCCGGCCTCCTCGCGGTCGTCGTGTTCGCCGGTGTGGCGCTCGGAGGCGGTGACGGTGACGATGCGGCACCGCCCGCCTCGGCGGAACCCGTCGTGTTCGACGGCAGCGTTCCGGCGTCGGTTCCCGTCATCGAGACCGTGCCGACCAGCGCGCCGATCGCCAAGACCCAGTTGGACCGCACGTTGTCGAAAGGCATGGCCGGCGACGACGTCGCCGGGGTCCAGAAGCGGCTCACGGATCTCGGATTCTGGCCGGGGCCGGTCGACGGGTACTTCGGCGACGAGACACGGCGGGCGGTCTGGGCCTACGAGAAGCTCGTCCTCGGTGTGCCGTTCGACGAGCCGACCGGCTCCGTCACGCCCGAGATGTGGACCGATCTCCAGGATCCGTTCGTGATCCAACCCCGCCGCCCGAACTCGACACCCAACCACACCGAGATCTACCTGCCCGAACAGGTCATCGCCGTCTTCCACGACGATGTCCCGGTCATGATCAGCCACATGTCCAGCGGTGACAACGAGGAGTGGTGCGAGGAGGTCACGATCAGCCCGGGTGAGTTCAACAATCCGGGCGACGAGCCGCTCGTGCGCGGCGAGTGCGGCAAGTCGTTCACGCCGGGCGGTGTGTTCAACTTCAAGCGGGAAGTCGAAGGGGTTCGCCAGAGTTCGCTCGGTGGCATGTGGGACCCGGTGTACTTCAACTACGGCATCGCCGTGCACGGTGCGCTGAACGTGCCGCTGTACCCGGCCTCGCACGGATGCATCCGGATCCCGCTGTCGTTGTCGCCGACCTTCCAGGAACTGACCACCATCGGTGATCAGGTGTTCGTGTTCGACGGCGTCAAGGAGCCCGAGTACTACGGCCCCCAGAAGCCGTACTTCAACCGCATCGACCCCGACTACTCGACCACGACCACGAGTACCACGACCACCACGACGACGCCGCCGTCGACCACGGCACCTCCGACCACGGCGCCGACGGCCACGACCACCGCACCGGCCGCCACGACGACGTCCACCACCACGACGGCGCCGCCCGCGCCCTGAGTTCGGGCGGGCGCGACGCCACGCGTTGGCGGATCGCCGCGGTTCGTGCCATCGTGAACCCGTGATCGCCTACGACGAGTTCGGTCTGTTCCACGAGAACATCGAGGAGTTCGGGCTCGTGGTGCCCGAGTTGCCGCCGGTGCGTCGGGTCACCACCACCGTGCCCGATGGCGACGATGCTGCGACGCCTGCGACGAGAGAGGTCAGTGCGCTTCGATGGGGCACCGAGCCGGTGGAGGTGGTGCTCGTCCACGGCGGCGCGCAGAACGCCCACACGTGGGACACCGTCGCGCTCTGTCTGCGGCGACCGATCCTCGCCGTCGACCTGCCGGGCCACGGTCATTCGGGCTGGCGCTCCGATGGCGCCTACAGCCCGATGAACCTCGCCGACGACGTCGCCGTCGCGATTGCGCAACATGCTCCCACGGCTCGTGTCGTCGTCGGCATGTCGCTCGGCGGGATGACCGCGATGGAGCTGGCCGTTCGCCATCGCGCACTGGTGCGTTCGCTGGTGATGGTGGACGTGACCCCTGGCGTCACTGCCGACCAAGGCCAAGGCCGTGATCGACTTCGTCGATGGTCCACAGTCGTTCGCGAGCTTCGACGAGCTGCTGGCACGCACGAAGGAGTTCAACCCGACCCGATCGGAGTCGTCGCTGCGACGCGGCATCCTGCACAACGCGCACCAACTGCCCGACGGGTCCTGGCAGTGGCGGTACGACCGCGGCAGCCATGCCCGGTCGCGGGCCGCCGCGACCGACGCCTCCGACACGCTCCGGCGTGCCCGTCCGGATGCCGGCGCTCCGGACGGCACCGAAGCGATGATGTCGCCGCTGTGGGACGACTTCGGTGCGATCTCCTGCCCGCTGATGTTGGTGCGGGGGTCGTTGTCGCCGGTCGTCGACGACGACGACGTGGCCGAGGCCCGGCGCCGTCAGCCCGGCCTGGTCGTGGAGATGGTCGACGGTGCCGGCCACAGCGTGCAGGGCGACCGTCCGGTCGAGCTCAGCGCACTGTTGGACGGGTGGCTCGACCGTCACCCGTGAGCGGTGTGTCGCTCAGAGCTGGGCGAGGCAGGCGTCGGTGCCCTCGATCACACCGGTACGCAGCGCGGCGATCTTCTCGAACGCGTTGCCGATGACGTCGTCGCCCGACCCGAGATCGGCGATGAGCAAGCACGGTCTGGATGGCCTCGTCGAGGTCGCCGGCCGAGATCGACGACGTCCGGTCCGCGAAGCGTGGCTGCGGAAGCTCGATGCCCTGGGCGGTCTCGACCGGGATCACCGTGCGCACCCAGCCGCCGGTCAGGCAGTCGTTCAGCAGTGACCGGTCCTCTCCGGTGAGTGGCGAGTCGAGCGCGTCCTGCACCGCCTCACCCCAGGCCGAGCCGAGCAGGTAGCCGACCGAGAAGTCGCCCAACGACCGGTAGAGATCGAGCGCGGCGGGCTCGTTCACCACCAGCTCGTTCGTCGATCGGCACCACCCGGCACCACGTTCGAAGTTCCCGCGTAGGTCGTCGCACGAGGCTTCGTCCGCCGACTGCACCGGCACCAGGGTGAGTTCGTCCAGTCCGGGAATCTGGCGGTCGAGTTCGCTGGCCCAGTACAGGTTCAGGTCGGCCGGCAGGAAGCCCAGCAGCTCGTCGGCGCCGTACCCGAAGGGAGCATTGCCGCCGCTGGCGTAGTCATCGAGCTCGGTGAACTGGTTCGGCACCAGCGGGAGCGGATCGTCGAGGATCTCGGCGCATCGCGCCGGTCCTTCGAGATACCCCACCTGGAACGCGCCGACCCGGTCGAATCCCGAGCCGTGGCCGCCCGCCTCGAACTGGTCGATGCCCACCGGGTCGCTGACCTTGGTCATGGCGATGAGCCCGGCGCGGACGTCGCCGTCGCTGTAGGTGAGCGTGGACGCCTCACCACGGGCGGCCCGACCCGTCCAGGCGCCGGCGAAGCAGTCGGCCTGCTGTTCGGTGAGGATCGTCGCGAGCGCACGGTCGAGGTTGCCGGCGCGGAGCTGGATGGCGTGGCCGAACTCGTGGGCCAACACGGTTCCGATGGTTCCTGCGCCGTAGTCCCGTGCGAGCTGCGCCAGGAGTCCGTCGTCGCTGTCGTCGTACACGAGGAAGTCGCCGACGCCGCAGTAGAAGGCGACGTACTCACGCACCTCCTCGTACGTCGTGGTCGGCGTCCCGCAACCGGGGATGTCGTCGGCGCGGCCAGGGTAGGCCGCGTACACCCCGCCCTCGAGCGGCGTGAAGTCCTCGCCGTAGATCGCCGGGTACTGTTCGCTCCACCACACCTGCAGGTCGGTCATCACGCGCAGGAGGAAGTCGTCGTAGGCCTTCGGGGGCTTGTCGGCGCCGAAGTTGATCGCCGCCGGGATCAGCCGGAATGCTGACCGTCGGCTCGGGAGAACTGGTGGGTGGGGTCTGCGGATCCGGTCGGGACGCTCCCGCCCGGGTCGGTCGGGCCGGGGCTCGACAATCGTCGGATCGAAGCTGAGCTGTTCGGCCCGCTCCGCCGTCACGGAGACGTCGGTCCCGCACGCCGCCAGCACCACCGCACCGGCGGCGAGGAGAGCGATGACGCGGCCCGATGCCATGGCCACGATGCTAGAGCCGGAATCGACCACACCCCAGGCGGGAGGTGGTCACCTCACCGGCTTCTTACGTTGCCGGGTGGTGGACGTCAAGTCGGCAGACGTCGCCGGTTCAGCCGCCGGTCGTGCCGGTGAGGTCGAGACACGGAACCAACGCAGCGATCAGGTCGGCCGGGGGTTCTCCGCTCGTGGTGGCACCCACGATCTCGGCGACGTCGAAATCCTCGAGCGCGTCGCGGGCGCAGTCCTCGTCGACGGTTTCGCCGCTCTCGGACATCCCGGAGATGAACAGGTCGACGAGCTCGTCCTGCGAGGCGCACTTGAGGACGTCGTCACCCAGTGCTTCACCTTCTGCACTCAGCTCGGCGCTCGCCGTCCTCGGAGGCTGCAAGCTTCTCGGCGTCCTCGTCGGACAGCTGGGCGGTGAGGTCCTTGACGCAGTCCTCGTCGAGGTTGATGCCACCGGCCTTGGCGGACTCGATGACCTGCGCTGCCGCATCCGCTCGCGCCCCCGTCACCTCGGTGCCACCATCACTGCCGCAGCTCGCGACCATGAGGGCCAAGGCCGTCACCCCGAGCGCCATCGTCTTGTTCATGATCGTCCCTTCGTCGCCGTGTGGACCGGCTGCCCACCCGAGAAGTGTGGCATGTCACGAACGGCGATCGAGCGCATTCGGTCCGTTCGCCCCGGCCGGCCTCTACCCGGCTGGCTGGTCCGACACGGTCAGCTCGATCCGATCGGACTCCGCGATCTCGACGTCGAAGCCCCAGGTCTCCCCGGTGTCGTCGACCGCCGTACAGCGCGAAGACGGTCCCGACCTCCTGGTCGGCGGGCTCCTCGCAGGTGGCCGACACGAGTGTCACGCCGAGTTCGGCCGCGACGTCCTCGTCCTCGACGATGAACTCCTCGGCCTTCTGCCGGTAGTCGGCGGTCGTCGTGAAACAACCCGACAGCGCACAGGCCAGTGCCAGTGCGGTCACCGACGTGGCGGTGAGAGGCCCGGGGCGCGACCGCATGGGTCGAACGTACCTCACGCCACCGGCACGAGCGCGCCCTCTCGGCGATGGGTCGTGACGCGATCCCACATGACGACACCGAGTGCGATCCAGACGAAGGCGAATCCGACGAGACGGTCGGTCGGCATCGGCTCGTCGTAGACCAGCCAGCCGAGGCCGAAGTTGATGACCGGCACGAGCAGGTTCAACGGTCCGAGCAGGGTGAACGGCACCGACTTCGCAGCAGCGGCGAACAGCATGAGCGGCACGGCGGTGATCAGACCGGAGCCGAGCACGAACCCCCAGTCGACGGCGGCTGCCGACCGGGTCACGCTGTCGGTGTCGGTCGAGAACCACAGCAGCGCGAGGACGGCGGGGACGAACAGGACGAACGTCTCGCCGGCCAGGCTGTCGACCGCGCCCAGCGGCACCCGGCGGGTCGTCAGCCCGTAGAAGCTCCATGACCCGGCAATGACGAGCGCGATCCACGGCGGCCGTCCGTACGACACGGTCAGGATGACCACCGCAACGGCTGCGCACACGAACGCGACTCGTTGGGCCGTGGTGGGTCGCTCGTGCAGCACCACGACGCCGATCGCCATCGTGGCGAGTGGGGCGATGAAGTAGCCGAGGGCGGTCTCGATCACCCGGTCGTTGGTGACGGCCCAGACGTAGGCGCCCCAGTTCGTCGTCAGGAGGACCGAGGCCAGCACCAGGCGACGGGCGATGCCCGGATCGCGGAGCGCGTCGACGATGGTCGGCCAGGTCCGCCGAGCCGTCACGATGACGGCCATCACGACGCCGGCGCAGACCATGCGCCAGGCGATGAGCTCGAACGCGTCGAAGGTGCTGAGCTGCTTCCAGTAGATCGTCAGCAGGCCCCACATGAGGTACGCCGCGACAGCGAGCTGCACGCCGCGCCGCACGCTGCGCTCGTTCGATCCGGAGGGCTGCACCATCGGCTCGTACAGTACGGACTCCTGGAGGCCGAGGTGGAACTACGAGTGAGCGACGACCCGGCCGAGGCGGCAGCGTCGTGGCTGGCGCGCCGTCTTCGAGATGCCGTGCGTCGGCGTGGTCGGGCGACGATCGCGGTGAGCGGGGGGAGCACGGCGCCGCCGATGTTCGCCGCGCTCGCCCGCCTCGACGTGCCATGGGAGCAGCTCGAGCTCTGGCAGGTCGACGAGCGGGTGGCTCCCGATGGTCACGCGGAGCGCAACGCCGGACAACTGGCCGGCATTGCCGGCGACGGTCCATCTGATGCCGGTCACGGCGCCCGACCTCGACGCTGCTGCCGCCCGGTACGGCGCCACCCTGCCCGAGCGCTTCGACGTCGTGCACCTGGGGCTGGGTGACGACGGCCACACGGCGTCGTGGCCGCCGGGCGATCGGGTCGTCGACAGCACCCGACCGTGCGAGGTGATCGGCGAGTTCAACGGGTTCCGGCGGATGACGCTGACACCGCGTGTGGTCAATGCGGCCCGATCGCGTCTCATGCTGACCCACGGCGCCGCCAAGGCGCCGATGGTGGCGCGCTGGTTGCTGCGCGACCCGGATCTGCCGGTCGATCGGGTGCGCCGCAGCGACACCTGGGCGTTCGTCGACGCCGCCGCGGTCGCGGATCTCCCGGCGCCCGAGCCCGTCGCGAACCGCTTGGGCTAGGTTCGCCCGCATGGACTCTGCCGATCTGAGTTCGGCGCTCGCCGAGCTCTCGCCGCCCGCCCATCTCCGAGCGCTCTTCGCCGAGGATCCCGACCGGGCCGCAACGGTACGTCCTCGACGTCGCCGACCTCAGGGTCGACTTCTCCAAGCAGCGGATCGACGACGCGGTGCTCGACGGCCTGCTCGCCATTGCCTCGCGCAGCGGGGTGGAGGCCCGTCGTGACGCGATGTTCGCCGGGGAGCACGTCAACGTCACCGAGGATCGTGCGGTGATGCACGTTGCGCTGCGGGCGCCGCGTGGCGTGTCGATGATCGTCGACGGTGCTGACGTCGTGCCGGAGGTGCACGCCGTGCTGGAACAGATGGCCGCGTTCGCCGAACGGATTCGCGCCGACGACCGCATCACCCACGTGGTGAACATCGGGATCGGCGGCTCCGATCTCGGCCCGGCGATGGCGTACCGGGCGCTGGAGGCGTACCGGCACGAGCGACTGCGGTGCTCGTTCGTGTCGAACATCGACGGTGCCGACATCGCCGGCGTCCTGCGCGATGCCGATCCGGCCTCCACGCTGTTCATCGTGGCATCGAAGACCTTCGGCACGATCGAGACACTCACCAATGCCCGAACGGCTCGGGCCTGGCTCGTCGATGCGCTCGGCGAGGCGGCCGTGGCCGACCACTTCGTCGCGGTGTCGACGAACGCCGAGCGGGTCGCCGAGTTCGGGATCGACACCGCCAACATGTTCGGGTTCTGGGACTGGGTGGGTGGCCGGTACTCCGTCGACTCGGCCATCGGGCTGTCGGTGATGATCGCCATCGGCCCGGAGCGTTTCGCCGAGTTCCTCGACGGCTTCCGCCGCGTCGACGAGCACTTCCGCACGGCGCCGCTGGCCGAGAACGTCCCCGTGGTGCTGGCGATGCTCGGAGTCTGGAACGCCAATGCCCTCGGGTCGGGAACCAAGGCCGTGCTTCCCTACGCCGAGGAACTGGGTCGGTTCCCGGCGTACCTCCAGCAGCTCGACATGGAGTCGAACGGCAAGTCGGTGCATCTCGACGGCTCGCGGGTGCTCGGCGAGACGGGACCGATCGTCTGGGGTGAACCCGGCACCAACGGTCAGCACGCGTTCTACCAGTTGTTGCACCAGGGGACCCGGATCGTCCCGGTCGACTTCATCGGCTTCGCCGAGCCGCATCATCCGTACCGGGAGCACCACGACCTGCTGATGGCGAACCTGTTCGCCCAGTCCGAAGCGCTGGCCTTCGGTCGGCAGGCCGCTGCCGGTGAGCCGTACCGTCAGTTCGACGGCAACCGGCCCAACACGGTGATCCTGGCCGACCGGCTGACGCCGTCGGTGCTCGGCCAGCTCATCGCGCTGTACGAGCACATCGTCCACGTGCAGGGCACCGTGTGGGGCGTCGACAGCTACGACCAGTGGGGCGTCGAGCTCGGCAAGGAGCTCGCCAACCGGATCACCCCGGAGCTGACCGGTGATCCCGCTCCCGGACGCCCACGACGCCTCCACGAACGCCCTCATCGCCTGGTACCGAGCCCACCGCCCCTGAACAACCCCGAAAATCGCGGAATCCGGACGGCAGGCGACCGAATTCCGCGAGGTTTCGGGTGAGGGGGACGGGGCTGCGGCGGAAATACCGGCTGGGGTACGATCGGGGGATGCGTTTTCCCGAGGACGTGAACGACGACGTGTTGAAGCGCTTGGCGCGGCTGGAGGGGCAGATCCGTGGTGTCCAGCGGATGATCGAGCAAGGCCAGGACTGCCGCGACGTCGTCACCCAGCTCTCCGCGTGCAAGGCCGCGCTGGACAAGGTCGGGTACCGGCTCGTCGTTGCCGGGATGCGCCACTGCATGGCGGCCGACGTGGACGAGACGCGAGTCCGGCATGACCGCCGACGAACTCGAGCGCCTCTTCATGAAACTCAGCTGACCACCAGCCCTCCACCTCCGAAAAATGTGCGACGTGCGCGCGCTGAGCGCTACGACCCACGCATTTTCTGGCGGTGGGCTCGGTTGCAGTGGCGAGGGCGGGATGCGTCAGACTGAGGGATGCGCGACTACTCCAACATCTACATCGACGGTGCCTGGGTTCCTTCCGACGGAACCGGCCGCATCGAGGTCATCAACGCCGGCACCGAACAGGTGATGGGCTCGATCCCCGAAGGCACCGCGAGCGACGTCGACAAGGCCGTCGCCGCCGCCCGTCGGGCCTTCGACTCCTGGTCGGGCACGCCGGTCGAGGAGCGCCAGAAGTACATGATCCGACTGAACGAGGCCCTCCAGGCCCGCTCGCCGGAGATCGCCGAGGTCATCGCCGGCGAAGTCGGCATGCCGATCACCTGGTCGACCATGATCCAGGCCGGCCTGCCCGCCGGCAACATGCAGACCTACGCCACGCTGCTCGACACGTTCGAGTTCGAAGAGACGATCGGCAACAGCCTCGTCGTGAAGGAGCCGGTCGGCGTCGTCGGGGCGATCACCCCGTGGAACTACCCGCTGCACCAGATCGTCTGCAAGCTCGGCGGCGCGCTCGCGGCCGGCTGCACCTTCGTCCTCAAGCCGTCCGAGGTGGCCCCGCTCAACGCGTTCATCCTCGCCGAGATCGTCCACGAGATCGGCCTGCCCGCCGGTGTGTTCAACCTGGTCACCGGTACCGGTCCGGTCGTGGGTGCGGCCATCTCGGAGCACCCGGGTGTCGACATGGTCAGCTTCACCGGCTCGACCCGCGCGGGCAAGCAGGTCGCCGCTGCCGCCGCGAGCACCGTCAAGCGCGTCGCGCTCGAACTGGGCGGCAAGTCCGCCAACATCATCCTCGACGACGCCGACTTCGCCGCCGTGATCCCTCGTGGCGTGTTCGCCGCCTACCTGAACTCCGGCCAGACCTGCACGGCGCACACCCGCATGCTCGTGCCGAACGATCGGTACGACGAGGCCGTCGCCATCGCCGCCGCAGCCGCCGACAACATGCAGGTCGACGACCCCGCCAAGGAGGGCATGCACCTCGGACCGCTGATCAGCCAGGCCCAGTGGGACCGCGTGCAGGGCTACATCCAGAAGGGCATCGACGAAGGAGCGGTCGTGGCCGCGGGTGGCCTCGGCAAGCCCGAGGGCAAGGAGATCGGGTACTTCGTGAAGCCGACCGTCCTCGCCAACGTCACCAACGACATGACCGTCGCGCAGGAGGAGATCTTCGGCCCCGTGCTCGTCGTCATCGGCTACGACGACGACGACGACGCCGTCCGGATCGCCAACGACAGCCTGTACGGGCTGTCCGGTGGCGTGTGGTCGGCCGATCAGGATCGTGCCATCGCAGTGGCTCGTCGGATGCGCACCGGCGCCGTGGACGTCAACGGCGGTTCGTTCAACATCGCCGCTCCGTTCGGCGGGTACAAGCAGTCCGGCTACGGGCGCGAGAACGGCCCGTACGGCATCGAGGAGTTCCTGCAGACCAAGTCGCTGCAGCTCTGATCGAACCGGCGTTACGATTGGTGTCTGACACCATCGAGTACACGACGGTCTCGGTCCGGTACAGTCGGGCGCCATGGCCGGTGAACGGATTCTCGTCGCGAAAGTCGGTCTGGACGGGCACGACCGAGGGGTGAAGATCGTCGCGCGGATCCTGCGCGACGCCGGGTACGAGGTGATCTACACCGGCTTGTTCCAGACCCCCGACACCGTCGCCGCAGCAGCCGTCGACGAGGACGTCGATGCCATCGGGTTGTCGATGCTGTCAGGGGCACACATGACCTTGGCGCCGCTCGTGGTGGCCAAGCTCCGCGAGCGGGGCGTCGACATCCCCGTGATCGTCGGCGGCATCGTGCCCACCAACGACGTCGAGGAGTTGCTGGCGGCGGGTGTGGCCAAGGTGCTCACCCCCGGAGCGTCCGCCGAGCAGGTGGTCGCGGCCGTACGTGAGGCCATCGAACCGACCACGGCGGCGAGCTGACGCGGCCGTGGTCGATCGCATCGAGCGTCTGACGAACCTGCTGGCACTCCTGCTCGAGACGCCCGAGCCCAAGAGTCTGGTGGAGATCGCCGGCGAACTCGAGGGCCAGTATCCCGACACCGATCAGGCGCGGCGGGCTGCGTTCGAACGCGACAAGGCCGCGCTCCGGGAGATCGGCGTGCCGATCGAGACCGAGGTCGTCGCGGGCGGGCCCTACAGCGGACAGACCCGCTATCGGATCCACCGCCGCGCCTACGAGCTGGCCGACCTCGACCTCGCCGAGGACGAGATGAGGGCGCTCCAAGTGGCGGTCGCCGCGGTGCGGACCGGCTCCGGACTCGGCCAGGAGGCGATCTGGAAGCTCGGCGGTGCGCTCGGAGAGGATCGACCGTCGGTCTCCGCCGTCGTTCCCGACCGACCGGAGCTGCCGATCATCCGCACCGCAGTGGCCGCCCGCTCGACGATCGAGTTCTCGTATCGCGGTCAGCCGCGCGTCGTCGATCCGTGGGGGCTGCTGCTGCGAGGTGGGTTCTGGTACGTGATCGGACACGACCACGACCGGCAGGCGCAGCGCACGTTCCGGGTCGACCGGTTCGACGGGGGCGCCGCCGCCATCACCACACGTTCCGCCGGCTCCTTCGAACGCCCTGGTTCGTTCGATCCTCGCACGGCATTCCCTGCCGACCCCAAGGAGATCGGGCACGACGCGTTCGACGGCATCGAGGCGGAGGTGCACATCGACGCACTGCGGGCGGCGGCGGTCGAACGCGAACTCGGTTCGGAGCGGGTGCTCGAACGGTCGGACGACGGGATCGTGGTCCGGGTACCTGCCTCCAACCTGCCGGCATTCCGCTCCTGGGTCCTGGGCCTGCTCGATCACGCCGTCGTGCTCGGCCCGCCCGAGGTGCGAGCCGAGATCGTCGGTTGGCTCCGTGTCGTCGCGGGCGCGACATGAGCGGCCCCCGCAACGCTCAGGATCGCCTGCGGCGGCTGCTGGTCATGCTGCCGTGGCTGATGGAGGTCGGCGAAGTGCCCGTCGCCGAGGTGGCTCGCCGCTACGGGCTCACCGAACTGGAGGTGCAGGAGGACCTCGAGCTGGTGGCGATGTGCGGGCTTCCCCCGTTCGTCGACGAGATGATCGACGTGTTCATCGACGACGGGATCGTCTTCGTCGGCATTCCTCGTCTGTTCACGCGACCGCTGCGGTTGACCGCGCCGGAGGGCTTCACGCTGCTCGCCGCCGGGCGGGCCGCGATGGAGCTCCCGGGTGCGGATCCGAGCGGTCCCCTCGGTCGTGGCCTCGACAAGCTGGCGGTCGCACTCGGAGGAGTCGGGCTCGCAGAGGCCGGAGCCGGCGACGATGCGACCGGGGTCGTCGTCGACCTCACGAGGCCCGAACACGCCGATGCCGTGGCCGAGGCCGCCGCGGTGGGACGGGAACTGGTCATCGAGTACTACACGCCGTCGCGGGACGAGGTGAGCGAACGCACCGTGGTGCCGCGACACGTCTTCGTCGACGGGGGCAACTGGTACGCACTCGCCGACGACGGCGCCTCGGGCGGGCGCCGGACCTTCCGCATCGATCGCATCGAGACGGTACGGGCGACGGGTCGGCTCGTGGGATCCGACGACGTGGTCGAGGCGCCCGAACAGTTCTTCGTCGACGCCGACGTGCCGCGAGCGGTACTGCGGCTCAAGCGACCCGCTCGTTGGGTCGTGGAGGAGTATCCCGTCGACGACGTCAAGGAGCGCCGCAACGGTCAGGTGGAGGTGCGCCTGCCGGTGTCCAGCGACCGGTGGCTGGCCAAGCTGCTGATCCGGTCGGGTCCGAATGCCGTCCTCGTGGAACCGGCTGGATGGACCGTGGCGCGTGAACTTGCCGAGGTGATGCTCGCTCGTTACGACGAGACGTAGAACGGCGAGAGCTGCTCGGTGTCGACGACGCCGTGCGCAGCCAGCAGGTGGGGGAGCACCGCTGCGGTGGCGAGCGCATCACCGAGCGCATCGTGAGGCCGCTCGAGCGGGACGCCGTAGCGTGCGCAGACGTCGGCGAGACGATGCGACTGCTCGCGCTCCGGATCGAGGCGCCGCGACATCCGCAGCGTGCACAGGGCAGGGTCGAGACTCCGCCGGAGGGGGTCGGTCGCCGGCCGGTGGCGACTTGCCCGGTCGAGGAAACCTGCGTCGAACGCAGCATTGTGCGCGGTGAACAGGGACCCGTCGAGTCGAGCGCCGAGTTCGTCGAGGGTGTCGTCGAGGGCCGGCGCCCGGCGCAGGGTCTGGCGGGTGATGCCGTGGATCTCGGTCGGCCCGACGCGCTGCAGTGGCCAACGAAGCTTGACGAAGGACGACCACTCGTCGAGCACGGTGCCGTCCGCCTGCACGATGACGAGACCGATCTGGAGCACGCGGTGGCGACGCATCGACAGCCCGGAGGTCTCCAGGTCGACGACGGCGAATGTGGGCAGTGGCACGCTCGCCACCCTAGACACGGGGTGTGACGGCGACCCCGTGTGCAGGGCTGCAGGCCCCCGGCTCCAGGGGCCGGTCGGGGTCAGCCGGCTCGGTGTTGGAGGCGGGCGCGGACGCCGATGGGTGCCGACACGGTGAATCCGGCGAGATGGCGGTCCTCCTCGGACTCGCCGGCCCAGTACCCGTACTCGCGATTCGTGCGGGCGAACTCCCGGCAGTGGTGACTCACCGGACAGACTGCGCAGAGTCGGCTCGCCTTCGCCTCGCGTCGCTCGCGAGCTTGTGGACGCTCGGCCTTGGGCGGGAAGAACAGCTTGGTGCGCCCCTTGCACACCGCAAGGTCCTGCCAGCTCTCGGTCGGGGGGAGTTCGAATTCGTACAGCTCGGCGATTGCCATTGCGGTTCCCTTCGTGCTCATTGCGACGGGGGTGGTCGACGACGACCCGGTGACGCTGCAATTAACACTAAATCTTCGTAGCCGACATCGCAACCGGATTTTCGATGCACGCAATCACGGTTTGCGTGGCACTTCCATCGGGACGGCCCAACAGAACTGTCACGCAAACCTGGCAGGCGAGATGGCGTGGGCGGGAGCGCCCGCCGTCAGAGGAGTTCGGCGGCCAGGCTGGCGACGTCGCTGCGCTCGCACGCCGTCAGCGTGATGTGCCCGAAGCACTGCTGTCCGGCGAACGCCGAGGTCAGCACGCTCAAGTGCGTTGTTCGACTCGCCGAGGTACGGCGCATCGATCTGGCTGGTGTCGCCGGTGAAGATGACCTTCGTGCCGTCGCCCACCCGGGTGAGGATCGTGCGCAGCGTCGTCGGTTCGAGGTTCTGGGCCTCGTCGATCACCACGAACTGGCGTTGCAGTGACCGGCCCCGCAGGAACGTCACGGATTCGAGCGAGAGTTGTCCCCGATTGGTGAGTTCGTCGACCATGTTGCGCGCGTCGGAGCTGCTCCCGCGATCGGTGAGCGCGACGACGGCATCGTGGATCGCGGCCATCCACGGGTCCAGTTTCTCGTCGAGTCCACCCGGCAGGAAGCCGACGTCGGCGCGGCCCACGGGTACCAGCGGCCGGTACACGGCCAGGCGCTCGTACCGTCCCTGTTCGACGACCTGGTCCAGTCCTGCCGCGATCGCCAGGATGGTCTTGCCGGTGCCGGCGCGCCCGTCGAGGGCGATGACCGCGATGTCCGGGTCGAGCAGCAGCTCGAGCGCGAAACGCTGCTCCTTGCTCCGCGGGCGCAGGCCCCAGGCCTCGGGAGTGTGCTGGGGGAGGAGCACGAACTCGTCGTGCACCGCCCGCACGAGCGCGGACTGCGAACCGGTGCGCAGCACGGCGAACTCGTTCTCCGTGAACTCCACCGTGGTGTCCGTGACGACCGCGTCGATGGCGATGGCACCGGCGGCATACAGGCAGTCGATCGACTCGTAGGGCGCCTCCAGGGTGGTCCATCCCACGGACCCGCGTTGCCGGTCGGACCGGGTCAGGCGATGCTCGGCGGCGTCGACGCCGAGGTGCGCCGCCTTGATGCGAAGCGCCGCGTCGTTGCTGATCATGGTCGTCGGCCCGTAGTCCGACTGGCCGATGGCAGCGCCGATGATGCGATTGTCCGGGACCGCCGGGTCCAGTCCGTGCTCCAGCAGGAGGTGCTTGCGGATGTTGTTGATCTCGATCTGCAACGTCGCCGTGCCGTTGCCGGTCGGCACGGGCTTGGCGAGTGAACCGCCGTGCTGGACCCGGAGCTCCTCCAACGTGCGTAACGCGGTTCTCGCCGCTCGCCCGACGTCGTCGGGGCGGCTCTTGAGTCCGTCGAGTTCCTCCACCACCGTGAGCGGGACGATGACGTCGGCATCGGTGAACTCGAGCACGCAGGTCGGATCAGCGATCAGCACCGAGGTGTCGACGACGAGTCGGGTCCGCTGGCCTCCTTTCGTCCGGTCGGACCCGGATGACGCCTGATCGGCGTCGGGGGTCAGTGCGCTGGCGGACGGAAGAAGGTCGGTCACCATCACTCCTCGGCGAGTTGCCTCGTGGATTCGCTGCGAATCGTTTGCCATACCCAACGGGTGCACGTTGTATCGCAGGCGTCGCGCGCCGTGGTGGATGCTCGGGAGTTCCAATACCGGTAAGGGTCAGACGCCTGTGTCATTGCAAATGCAATGACACAGGTGCTTGAACATGGGGGCGGAAGGTCGTTCTCATGGACGTATCCCGCCGTAGACGGTGGGGTCGGTCTCGGTGCGACACATCGAGGTGAACAGCAACGTATGACCCATTCGAAAGAGGACTCATGGCAACCAAAGCAGAACTGATCGACGCAGTGGCAGACGCCGCCGGCGTGTCGAAGGCTGACGCAGAGCGCACCCTCGGCGCGTTCTTCGATCACGTCGTCGCCGCGACGAAGAAGGGCGAGAAGGTCGCCTGGCCGGGCTTCGGCTCGTTCAGCACGACCAAGCGCAGCGCTCGGACGGGTCGCAACCCGCAGACCGGTGCGCCCGTGCAGATCAAGGCGTCGACGGCGATGAAGTTCTCCGCCAGCTCCACGCTGAAGTCCGCCCTGAACGGGAAGTGACCTGATGGCCGTCAAGAAGGCTCCGGCCAAGAAGGCTCCGGCCAAGAAGGCTCCGGCCAAGAAGGCTCCGGCCAAGAAGGCTCCGGCCAAGAAGGCTCCGGCCAAGAAGGCTCCGGCCAAGAAGGCTCCGGCCAAGAAGGCTCCGGCCAAGAAGGCTCCGGCCAAGAAGGCTCCGGCCAAGAAGGCTCCGGCCAAGAAGGCTCCCGCCAAGAAGGCTCCCGCCAAGAAGGCTCCCGCCAAGAAGGCTCCCGCCAAGAAGGCTCCCGCCAAGAAGGCTCCCGCCAAGAAGGCTCCCGCCAAGAAGGCTCCCGCCAAGAAGGCTCCCGCCAAGCGCTGAGTCGAACAACGCACGGTGAACGGGGGGCCTTCGGGCCCCCCGTTTCGCGTCCCGGGCCCCTGTGCGTGTCGGTCAGAGATCGGCGATGAGCTTGAAGACTTCGGCGGCGTCCATGCCCAACGGCCGACCCAGGTCACCGAGACGGTTGCGGACCCGTTGCTCGAACGCAGCCATCTGCGCGTCGTCGGACGCCTTCATCGTCGACTCGAACTGGCTCTCGTGGGCGGCCAGCGCGGCGAGCTTGACCCCGACGAAGTCCGTGACGTCCTCGGCGTGGTCGGGCTGGTCGGCCTCCCACAGCAGCAGCGCGTCGGGGCGGTGGTGAGCGATGCCGTGCTCGCGGAAGAAGTGAGGGTCGCGAGCAGCGACGATCCCGTCGCAGGCGAGCAGGCCGGCGTGCCGGTGATCCGGATGCAGCCGATATCGCTTCCACGGGTCGTGGCCGAGCACCACTTGCGGCTGCAGTTCCCGGATCACTCTGGCGACCTCGCCGCGGGTGGCGAGGTCGCTCTCGAGTTCTCCGTCGACGCGGCCGAGGAACCGGACCTCGCCGGCCCGGGCCCCGGCGAGCCGGCGGGCGGCCTCGCGTTGTTCGTCCTGGCGGCGGGCGGCCAGGGCGACCACGTCGGCATCGGGGTTCCAGGTGCCCTTGGAGCCGTCGGTGCACACGAGGTGATGGATCGTGCACCCGTCGGCGGCCCACTTGGCGAGCAACCCGCCGCACCCGAACTCGACGTCGTCGGGGTGCGCGCCGATCGCCAGCGCAGACGAGGGGGTGGCGAGATTGGTCGAGGTGAGCGCGACGGCGCCGGACGTCAGCGGTTGGCCGGGTTCGTTGGCAGCCATGGTGGGAGTACCTCACGTATCAGGGGATGGACGAGATCTCGCTGGGTGTCGAGGTCGAGCGACAGGTCGGGATCGGACCGCACCTCGACGTCGACGTCCTCGAAGCCCAGTGCGGCGCCGAGATGGCGGGAGAACGAACCGCCGCCGTAGGAGGCTCGCACCCAGGTCCGGGTCGGGAACGACATCACGTTCGTGCCGTCGTGGCGGCGGTCCGGGATCAGCGTGATGCGGCCGGCGGCGGCGACGCCGAGCAGGTTCCCCGGGCGGGGAAGGTCGGCGTGGGACACCAGCACGTGGTCGAACCCCTGGGAGGCGATCTGTGACACCCCGTCGTCGACGGCGCCGTTCAGGCCGAGACCGGGCCCCCAGATGACGGTTGCCCCGCACTCCCGTGCCCACGCGGCGACCTCATCGTCGTCACACGCGACGAACGTGGGCATCTCGGCGACGGCCTCCACCACCCGCGACGCCATCCAGCGCGCCAGACGTGCTCGCTCGTCGTCGGTGATCACACCTGCCAATCGGCCCTTGGCCGCCGTGAATCGCTTGACCGGGATCAGCACGGCGAGACGCACGCCGCCACTGTAGGAGAGGGCGGCCGGTACGCAGCTGCGCCGCCAGCTGCCGCAGCTCGGTCCCAGCGCCGCAGTCGGTCCGTAGCGCCAACTAGGGTGCCGTGACGACGACAGGGAGACGCATGGGAGCCGTGGAAGGAGCGTGGAGATGACCTCGACCGACATCAATGTTGCCGTCATCGGCGCGGGGTCCTGGGGGACCACCGTGGCGGCCCTCACCGCGGTGAACACCCCCACGGTGCTGTGGGCGCGTCGCCCTGAACTCGCCGCGGAGATCAATGACGCCCGGGTGAATCCCGACTACCTGCCGAACTTCGTGCTCCCCGAGGAGTTGCGTGCCACCGACTCGCTGGCGGAAGCGGTCTCGCACGCCGATGTGGTCGTGATGGCCGTTCCCTCCCACGGGTACCGTGATGTCGCCGTCGAGGCCGCAGCATCGATCCGGCCGTGGGTGCCGGTCGTCTCGCTGGCCAAGGGACTGGAGCGCACGACGCTGAAGCGCATGAGCGAGGTCACCACCGACGCCATGCCCGGCCATCCGGTCGCCGTGCTGACGGGCCCGAACCTCGCCAAGGAGATCCTGTCGGGGCAACCTGCAGCCAGCGTGGTGGCCATCAACGACGTCACGATCGGCCGCGAACTCCAACGGATCTTCAGTCGCCCGAGCCTGCGGGTGTACACGAACTCCGACGTGATCGGCTGCGAGGTCGCCGGGGTCGTCAAGAACGTCATCGCCATCGCTGCCGGGATGGCGCAGGGCATGGGGTTCGGTGACAACACGCGAGCAACGCTCATCACCCGCGGGCTCGCGGAGATGACCCGTCTCGGGGTCGCCATGGGTGGCCGGCCGGAGACCTTTGCCGGGCTCGCCGGGATGGGTGACCTCATCGCGACGTGCTCGTCGAAGCAGAGCCGCAACAACATGGTCGGCCTGCAACTCGGCGAGGGGCGGACCATCGAGGAGATCCTCGCCGCCACCAACATGGTCGCCGAGGGCGTCAAGTCCTCGCCCAGCGTGCTCGACCTCGCCCGCCGGTACGGTGTCGACATGCCGATCACCGAACAGATCGTGGCGGTGTGTCACGAAGGTCGCCCGGCGTCCGAGGCACTCGCAGCGCTGATGCAGCGCAGCCGCAAGGGCGAATTCGAGGCGTGACCCCCACGACGGCGGCGACCGCCACCACTGCGGCCACCACGGCCACCACGGCGAACAGGTCACCACGGTCGGGGTCACGGGCACACCCTGCCGATCCGAGGTGGGACCGTCCGGGACCGTGACCCCTCTCCGCGAGCGCGATGACGGCGCGGTGTCCTGGTACATCGCTGCCGAGGACCGCTGGCACGTGCCGAGCGAGGAGCCTGCGGTTCGCCAGCGACGCATCGACGGAACTCCCGTCGTCGAGACCCGAGTACGGATCCCCGATGGCGACGCCGTCCAGCGCGTGTGGTGCGTCCCGGACCTCGGCGGCCTCACCGTGATCGAGGTCGAGAACGAGTCGCCCCTGCCCGTCGCCGTGGCATTCGCCGGACCGCGCCTGTTGACCGAGCGGCCACCCGCCGACGTCCCGATCCGTGGCCTCGACCTGCCGGAGGGCTCCATCGTGCTCCCGGTCGGTCACCGGGCCTCGATCCGCGTCGCCGTGCCCCACGACCCGGACCGCATCGGCGTGTGGGCACTCCCGACCGTCGCTCCGGCCATGGCGGTCGTCCGCGGCTGGTCGACGGTGCTCGATCGGGCGAGCAGAGTGGTGCTGCCCGACGCCGGCCTCGCCGATGCCCTCGTCGCCGCTCGCTGCGACTTGCTGCTGCAGGGCCCGATCGATCGGGGCGACCCGATCGGGTTCCTGTTCGACGTCGCCGAACTCGGTCGGCTCGGCGACGGCGCCGAGGCCTGGCTGCCCGAGATCATCGACCCGATCGCGACGATTGCCCGCTCCGACGACCCCGAGGTCGACGCCGTGCTGTCGGCGTGTGAGCGTCTGGCCGTGTCGGCACGCGACGATCGCGCCGCCGGCGACATCGCTCGCCTCCGGGAGCGGCGGACTCGTGACGGGCGCGGAGCGCTCGGTGCGGCGGGGCGGCCCACGTCGTTCTCCGACATTCGCCGGGGTGCGTCCGTCGGTCGCTTCGTGTCGCAGATCGAACAGCGCATCGCCGACGGTGGACGACTGCTTCCCTCCGGGATTCCGCGCCGGTGGTTGGGTGCGAACTTCGAGGTGCACGGCGTTCCCACCGGACCGCGATCCACGATCTCCTTCGCCCTCCGCTGGCACGGCGAGCGCCCAGCGGTGCTGTGGGAGCAGCAGGGTGAACCTCGTGCGCTGTCCGCACCGACGGTCGACCCGACGTGGACGAGCGATGCGGTATCGGGCGAAGCGCTGTGGGCAGCGCCGCCGCAGCCGACCCGTATCGGTGTGAGCATCGACCTGGGCGACCGGTGAGCGCGACGCATCGCCCGCCCGAAGCAGTCGAAGAAGCGGGCGCCGACGCGAGCGATCGAGAAGCTGATGTGGGAACGCGGTCACGACGTCGTGGTGGGCATCGACGAGGTCGGTCGTGGGGCCTGGGCCGGGCCGCTCTCGGTCGGGGCGGCGATCCTGCCCCGTGACACCCGGGTCAACGGTGTCCGCGACTCGAAGCTGTTGAGCGAGCGCGAACGGGAGGCGCTGTTCGATCGCCTGACCGAGTGGTGCGTGGCCTGGTCGGTCGGCTCGGTCAGCCAGGAGGAGTGCGATCACCTGGGGATGTCCGCAGCGCAGAAGCTGGCGGCTCGCCGGGCCATCGACGGGTTGGGTGTCGAACCGGATGTGGCGGTGACCGACGGAAAATGGGACTTCGTGTCGCCATCGGTTCCCCACGTCGAACTCGCCGTCAAAGCAGATCTGCGGTGTCTCAGCGTCGCGACGGCGAGCATCCTGGCCAAGGTGGTCCGCGATCGTGAGATGCGTGCGAGCGCCGAGCACTACCCCAACTGGTCGTTCGACACGAACAAGGGATACCCGTGCCCGGTCCACAAGGCTGCGCTCACGGGGTACGGACCCTCTGCGATCCATCGCCGCAGCTGGGTGTTCATGGACAACTACGTGCCGTGGTCGGCGATCCGGCGAACGCCACCCGCCGGTCAGTCCAGCCTGTTCTGACCCGTCAGGTCGAGCTCGCGACGGCCCGGAGCCACGTGAGCACGTCGTCGGGGTCGCGGAGTCGGTGAGGTGCGATGGTGGCGGCGTCGCCGACCTTGATCGCGATGTCGCCCGGGCGCAGTCGAGTGAAGGCTTCCTCGTCCGTGGTGTCGTCACCGACGAACACCGTGGTGAGGCGCACCGAGCTCTCCGGCGAGGCCGAGGAGTGCCACGCCCTTGTCGGCGGGTCGCGCGAAGAGCTCGAGGACGCCGTTGCCGAGCTTCGTCGTCGCGCCCTCGACGGCGCCGGCGTTGCGCTGCAGGTCGGCGAGCGCATCGATCCCACGGGTGGGATCGGCCTGTCGGACGTGGAGGACCACGCTGGCCGGCTTGCGCTCGATCCAGGCGCCGACACCGGCCTGTTCGACGGCGGCGACGGTCAGGCCATCCAGGGTCGCCAACCGAGATCGCTCCGTGTCGTCGAGGGGCACCAGGGGTCGATCCCGCCGCTCCGCTCCGTGGCTGCCGATCACGTCGATGTCGGCGCCGAACCCGAATCGATCGAGGTCGCTCCACGGAGCGACCCGACACGACGGCGACGTGCACCCCGGCGAGGTCGGCGATGGCGTGGATGGCGTCGAGGATGCCGTCCACCAGCATCGCCGTATCGGCATGACCGACGATGGGTGCGAGGACACCGTCGACGTCGAGTCCGATCAGCAACGGCCGTGGCGACCGTGCGACGAGAGCCGCCAGCTCGTCGGGGGCGTCGTAGACGATCACGGCAGCGCTCCGATCACCCGTCGGCGTCGCGAGCGACGGCTGCCACGGCGATCGCGCCGAGGAATCGGTCGGCCCAGCCCTGCACGTCACTCTTGCGGATCTGGTTGCGCAGGCCGGCCATACGGGCTCGACGTTCGTGCCGATGCATGTCGACCGCTGTCATGATCGCCTGCTGCATCGCGTCCTCGTCGTGCGGGTTGACGAGTACGGCGTCGGTGAGCTCGTCGGCCGCGCCGGCGAACTCCGAGAGCACGAGCACGCCGTCACCGTCGATGTGCGCAGCCGCGTACTCCTTGGCCACGAGGTTCATGCCGTCGCGGAACGGTGTGACGAGCATGACGTCGCCGGCTCGGTACAGCGCGATCAGTTCGTCGAAGGGCAGGGACTGGTAGAGGTAGTGGATCACCGGCAGGCCGATGCTGCTGTACCGGCCGTTGATCTCGCCGACGAGGCGTTCGATCTCGTGTCGTTCGTCCTGGTAGTGCTCCACCGCCTCGCGGGTCGGTGTGGCGACCTGCACCATCACGTGGCGCTCCGGTTCGAGGGCGCCCGACTCCAGCAGCGCGGCGAAGGCCCGGAGCCGCAGCCCGATGCCCTTGGTGTAGTCGAGTCGGTCGACGCCGAGCAGGACGACCTCGGGATCTCCCAGTCGGGCACGGATCTGGCTCATCCGCTTTCGTGTCGCCCGGCCCGCTGCGGTGGCCTCGACTTCGTCGACGTCGATCGAGATGGGGAAGACACCGACGCGTGTTCGATGATCGGGATTCTCGATGAGGCCGTCGTGGGCGTCGGCCTGCAGCAGCTGCTGCGCGACGGTGACGAAGTTCGAGGCACCCATGGTGCGCTGGAAGCCGATCAGGTCACAGCCGAGGAGGCCCTCGACGATCTCGTTCCGCCACGGCAAGCGGGAGAACAGCTCGTAGGGCGGGAACGGGATGTGCAGGAAGAATCCGATCGTGACGTCGCCACGCTGTTGGCGCAGCATCGTCGGAACGAGCTGCAGCTGGTAGTCGTGGACCCAGACGATCGCGTTCGGCGGAGCGACGTCGGCCAAGGTGTCGGCGAATCGTTGATTGACCCGGACGTACGCCTCCCACTGGTCAGCGGAGTAGGTCGACTCGCGCAGCGCATCGTGGTACAGGGGCCACAGGGCGTCGTTCGAGAAGCCCTCGTAGTAGAGCTCGATCTCCTCGGCGCTGATCGCGACGGGGTGGAGATCGACACCCTCGACCGTGAACGGTGCCGCCTGATCGTCGGGATCACCGGTCCAACCGACCCAGATGCCACCGGAGGCGCGCAGCATCGGAAGCAGCGCGCGGACCAGGCCGCCGGGGCTCGGCGCCCAGTCGTCGTCGGTCCGCATCACCGGGAGCCGGTTCGCGGCAATGACGAGAGGTCGGTCGGGCCGTTCGGGCTCCACCCGGATCAGCCCGTTTCGATCGAGTGCCTGGGCGAGGTCCGCGACCAGATCGGTGGCGTCCTCGATGCCGACCGACAACCGCACGAGGTTGTCGGGGACCTCGAGGGGTGAACCGGCCGCCGACGCGTGCGTCATCGCGCCCGGGTGTTCGATCAGGCTCTCGACGGCGCCGAGCGACTCGGCGAGCGTGAAGAGTTCGGTGGACGCTGCAACGTTCATCGGCTGCGGCGCTACCCGCATGGAGCGTGAACGACACCATGCCGCCGAAATCGCGCATCTGCTTCGCCGCTGCCGCATGGCCCGGGTGGTCGGGAAGCTGTGGATACAGGACGCGGTCGACGGCGGGATGACCGACGAGGAGATCCACGATCGCTCGGGCGTTCTCGCAGTGGCGTTCCATGCGGATCGCCAGCGTCTTGACCCCGCGCAGCACGAGATAGCAGTCGAACGGTGACGGCACCGCGCCGGCGGCGTTCTGGGTGAACCGCAGACGTTCACCGAGTTCGTCGTCGTCGACGGCGACGAACCCGCCGATCACGTCGCTGTGACCGCCGAGGTACTTCGTGGCGGAGTGCACCACGATGTCGGCGCCCAGCGTGAGGGGCTGTTGGAGGTAGGGCGTGGCGAAGGTGTTGTCGACGACGACCAACGCCCCGCGGGCGTGGGCGATCTCGGCGATCGCTTCGATGTCGAAGCAGGTGAGCAGCGGATTGGTCGGTGTCTCGAGCCACACGAGACCGACATCGTCGGGCCAGTTCGCCCGCAGTGCGTCGAGATCGGTCAGGTCCACCGCCGACCAGGGAAAGCCGAGCGGCCCCCACACCTTGGCGATCAGCCGGAAGGTGCCTCCGTAGGCGTCGTTGCCCAGCAGGATCCGCTGACCCGGCCGGAGCAGTCGCAGGATGTTGTCCTCGGCGGCCAACCCGCTGGCGAACGCGAGACCGTGGCGGGCCTCTTCGAGTGACGCGACCTGTGCCTCCAGTGCCGATCGGGTCGGGTTGCCCGAGCGGGCGTACTCGAATCCCTTGTGGCCCCCGACGCCTTCCTGGGCGAACGTCGTCGACAGCGAGATCGGGGTGACGACGGCCCCGGTTGCCGGATCGGGCTCCTGGCCGGCGTGGATCGCCCTCGTCGAGAAGGAGTGATGCGTGGAGACTTCGACGTCACCCATCGTGCGCCGTCCCGCCTTCCAGCGCGGCCTCGGCGACGGCACCGAAGTACGCGAGCACATCGGTCCGTGTCAGCACACTGAGCGGGCGACCGCCCGAGAGCACCAGCAGTGCAGGGGCGGACTCCAGCATCTCGACCGCGAGTTCCAGCTTCTGGCCGACACCGATCGTCGGGAGCTTGGGGCCCATCACCTTCTCGACGGGCGTCGACATGACGCCCGGATCGCGGTAGATGGCCTCCATCAGTTCCAGTTCGTCGATCGACCCGGAGACCTCCGCGGCGGCGAACGGTGGGGTGTTCTTGCACACCGGGAGCTGGCTGACGCCGGTCGATCGCATGAGCTCGATCGCATCGGACACCAGCTGGTGGGGGTTCACGTAGAGCAGGTTCTCGATCGAGGCGTTGCGGGTGTCGAGCACGGCGCCGACGCACTGGTCGCACTCACGCAGGAACCCGAAGTTCGCCATCCAGGCATCGTCGAAGACCCTCGACAGGTAGCCGCGACCCGAATCGGGGTTGAACACGACCACCACGTCGTCGGGACCCGCTGCCCGAGCGACCTTGAGGGCCGCAGCGACCGCCATACCGCCCGAGCCGCCGATGAGGATGCCCTCGCGCTCGGACACGTAGCGGGCCGTGAGGAAGCTCTCCTCGTCGCTGATGGGGATGATGTCGTCGAGGAGTTCGGGTGCCCAGGCGGCGGGGAAGAAGTCCTCACCGACGCCTTCGACGAGGTACGGGCGTCCGGAGCCGCCGGAGAACACCGAGCCCTCGGGGTCGGCGGCGATGATCTTGACGTCCGGGTTCATCGACTTCAGGTACCGAGCGACACCGGTGATCGAGCCGCAGGTGCCGGCGCCGGCGACGAAGTGCGTGATGCGTCCGGCGGTCTGGCGCCAGATCTCCGGACCCGTGGTCATCACGTGGGCCTCGGGGTTGTGCGGGTTCTGGTACTGGTTCGGCCGAAAGGCGCCGAGTTCGTGGGTGAGGCGTTCGGCGACGCTGTAGTAGCTCAGTGGATCGCTCGGCTCGACCGCGACCGGACACACGACGACCTCGGCGCCGTAGGCCTTGAGGAGCGACACCTTCTCGGGTGCCACCTTGTCCGTCATCACGAAGACGCACTTGTAGCCCCGCTGCGCAGCCACGATGGCCAAGCCGACGCCGGTGTTGCCGCTCGTCGGTTCGACGATCGTGCCGCCGGGCTGGAGCAGCCCTTCGCGTTCGGCGGCGAGGATCATCTCGAGGGCGGGTCGGTCCTTGGCGGACCCGCCGGGGTTCGTGCTCTCGTTCTTCATCGCGAACACGCACGTGATGCCCTCGAGCTCGGACAGGCGCTTGAGGCGGATCAAGCGGGGTGTTGCCGATGGTGTCGATGACCGAATCGACGATCTCGGTCCCGGCGAGGCGCGGATCGCTCATGGCGACGACAGTACCTGTCCGGCTGGTCACGGGGCCATGGGTCATCGGGCGCACCTCATCGGTCGATCGTGGACATCGGTCCGTTCAGCCGAGGATGCGGCTGACGAGGCGACTCGCCGCGTTGGGCTGCAGTGGCTCGAATCCCTCGGGAAGCAGGTGCGGCTGATGCTCCGCGAGGAACGTCGTGAGTTCGCGGGCCGACGGGTTGACGAAGCCGACGTCGCCGACCACCACGGTCGGTACGGTCTCGTTGCCGTTGGCGTGGCGGCGGACGATCGCAGCGTCCGCGGGGTCGTCCCAGATGTTGTGTTCGACACGTTCGATGCCGAGTTGGTCGAGCTTGCGCTGCAGCATGGAGCAGAAGCCGCAGCCGGGCCGCCAGTAGAGGTCGATCTGGCTGACGGGCGAGGTCGTGTCGTCGGACATGCCGTCTGCAACGACCGGCACCGGGATCTATTCCCGAGATCTCTTCCGAGCGAACGAGCGCCCACCCGTTTGCGGGAGAGTTTCGCAGGGACGGACCATCCGAACTCTCCCGCAAACACTCGCGCTCGAGCGTACTTGGGGAGATGGCGGCCGGAGTGGGGTCGACGCTGGCACACTGTGGCGATGAGCGGAGCCGTTGTCGACTCGTCCGTCTATCTGGAACGTCTCGCCCGAGTGCGTCGGGCGATGGCCGAGCAGGGGGTCGACACGCTGCTGCTGTCGGTCGGCCACGACCTGCCGTACCTCACGGGATACACCGCCATGCCGCTCGAGCGGCTGACGATGCTCGTCGTCCCTCGCGATTCCGGCGCCACGATGGTGATTCCGGCGCTCGAGGCCCCGCGGGTTCGCGAACTCCCGGGAGTGTTCGATCTCCTGCCGTGGGGTGAGACGCAGGATCCCACGGCGATCGTCGCCCGGCTGGCCTCCGGGGCGGGTCGGGTCGCAGTGGGCGACCAGATGTGGGCCCGCTTCCTCGTCGAGTTGCTGCCACAGCTTCGCGGTGCGACCTACACCCGAGCCGTCGACGTGGTCGGTCCGTTGCGGATGTCCAAGGATCCGTCGGAGATCGCCGCGCTGGCCGCAGCAGGCGCTGCCGTCGACAGGATCGCCGGTGAACTGCAGCGCGGCGAGATCCCGCTCGTCGGGCGAACCGAGGCGGAAGTGTCCGCCCATCTCGGCCGACGAATCCTCGAAGAGGGTCACGACAAGGTCAACTTCGCCATCGTCGCCGCCGGTGAGAACGCCGCCAGCCCGCACCACCACGCCGGGCAACGCGTGATCGCCGCCGACGAGATCGTGCTGTGCGACTTCGGGGGCACGATGGCCGGGTACTGCTCCGACACGACCCGCTGCGTCTTCACCGGCACCCCGACCGCCGAGATCGCCGAGGCGTATGCGGTGCTGCACGAAGCGCAACGTGTCGGCGTCGCCGCCGGCGTCGTCGGCACCGCGTGCGAGGACGTCGACCGCGCCACCCGGCGGGTCATCGACGACGCCGGCTACGGCCAGTACTTCATCCACCGCACCGGACACGGCATCGGCATGGAGGAACACGAGGATCCCTACATCGTCGAGGGCAACACCCTGCCGCTCGAGCCCGGGCACGCCTACAGCGTCGAGCCCGGGATCTACGTCCCCGGCAAGTGGGGGATGCGCCTCGAGGACATCGTGGTGGCCACCGCCGAAGGCCCCCGCCCGTTGAACGTCTCCAGCCATGAGTTGGTCGCTGTTGGTTGACCGCCTCGGCAGCGCGTCGCGGCGCTCGTCGCAGCGGTCGCGCCTCGCCGGCGCTGCGGTCGTCGTCGGCGTCGTGCCGTCGCCGAGTCTGCACCGTCCGGCGCAGCGATCCGAACAGGCGCTCGCTCGTCGAGCAGCAGGCGGCCGCGGCGACCACGGCGCTGCGGCCGGTCGCTCCCTGCCGGCTGTTCGACGCGCGGCAGACTCCCGACGTCGGCCGGATCGACGCGACCACCGTGCGCATCCAGGTGACCGGTCGATGCGGCGTGCCGGCCGAGGCCACCGCCGCGGCGATCAGCCTCGTGGCGACCGACGTGACGGCACCGGGCTTCCTCACGGTCTGGGGGAGTCCATCGGCGCGGCCGGAGGCGTCGAACCTCAACTTCGTGCGCGGGAACACGGTCGGCCAACTCGGCGGTCGTGCAGTTGTCCGGCGCCGGCACCATCGACGTCTACACGTCGGTTCCCGCCGATGTCATCGTCGACGTCACCGCCGTCGTTCGCCCCGGCGCCCGGCGCCGTCGCCTCGGGCCGGTTCGTCGCGTCGGCACCCCAGCGGCTGCTCGACACGCGCGTCGACCGGAGCGCGTGGCACCGGCGAACTCCGGGTGCCGTTGCCGCCGGGAGTGCCCGCCGGACGCCGTCGCGCTCGCGGTGAGCGTGACCGCGGTCGACGCCGCCGCGCCAGGTTTCCTGACGGCCTACCCGGCCGGAACGGCGCGTCCCGACGTCTCCGTCGTCAACACCGACCGGTTCAACACCACGCGGGCCAACGCGTTGTTCGTCCCCGTGACACCGGACGGCATCGCCGTGTTCCGGTCGATGGACACCGACGTCATCGTGGACCTCTGGGGATGGTTCACCGGGCCATCGGCGGCGTCGTCGACCGACGGGTTGTTCGTGCCGCAGTCACCGAGCCGCGTGTGGGATTCGCGAGGATCGCTCGATCCGCGTGCACGCCGGCGGCACCGTGGAGAAGGTCGTGACACCACCCAGCGCCGCCGCCGTGGTGCTGAACCTGACGGCGGTGGAGCCGACGCGGCCCGGGGTTCATGTCCGTCTATGCCGCCGGAACCGCCCTGCCGAACGTCTCCTCACTGAACTACCGGTGGCGTCAGCCCGTCGCCGCCTTGACGGTGTCCGCGGTGTCGAGTCGTGGGCTCGCCGTGTACTCCTTCGCCGGGTCCCACGTGCTCGTCGACGTGGCGGGCTGGTTCACCGGGGCGCCGGTCGTCGCGCACGGAACCACCCCGACCGAATCCCGGCCCGCCTGAGCAACACCGAGGTGATCTTCATCTCCGATTCGTCGTTCGCAGGGATCCGGTGGAACGGCGCGCTGTCGTTCCTGCAGGGTGCCGCGTTCGACAATCGCCTCGAGTCGTGCCGACGCCTGTTCAGCACCTCGTGTCGCGGGCGAGAGGGGTACGCGCCGCTGACGGCGGTCGAGGAGCTGTCCTGGGCGACTCCGGGTCGCTACCGCATCGCCGTGATCGCGACCGGGTACAACGACTGGGCGAGCCTGTTCCCGAGCAGCTTCGACGCGGTGATGTCGGTCGCTCGGTCGAAGGGCATCGACCGCGTGCGTGTGGCTGACGTATCGGGAGAACGTCGGCTACGTGTCACCGTCGGGTATCTCCAACAGCGCTTCGTTCGTCGCCAACAATCGCGTGCTGTACGCCGCAGACGGCATCGGGCGAGTACCCCGAGCTGATCCTGGCCGACTGGCACGGCTACTCGTTCACCCGGCCCGACTGGCTGACGGCCGACGGGGTGCATCTCACGGTACCCGGCGCCAGGGCGGCGGCCGCGTACGTCTCGAGGAAGCTGGCATGGATGGAGCGGCGCCCGTGTCCGGTCGGGAATCGGTGGGCCCGCCGCCCCGGGCGGGCTGGTGCGCCGACCCCGATGCGACCGGGCCGTGGGGTTGATCGTCGCCGGGTTCGCGCCGACTCAGCTGGTTGCGAACTTCGTCTCGTCGGCGACGTCGCTGATCGAGGTCAGCTCGATGAACAGATCGGCGCCGTCGTACCGGGCGAGCACGCCGGACTCGAGTGCGCAGTAGACCTTGGTGCCGCCCGAGACGGGGACGTCGGCACACAGCGCCTGCCGGCCCGCCTGGGTGATCTCGTAGCCGCGTGGCGTCGTCGATGCGTCGCCCGGCATCGACCCGAAGACGTCGTGCCATGCTGCTGCCGTAGAAGTCGTGACTCAGCTGGAGGTCGCTCACCCGGGCATCGTTGATCACGGCCTCGCACTCGTCGGTCGTCAGGTTGCACGTCGCCGCCGTGCCGGTGCCGTCGAGGAACCGGACGTCGTTCACGGTGATCGAACGGCGACTCTCGTCGGCTTGGACGACCGTCGCCGTGGAGTTGAGACCCCCGAGGCGCGTGAGGATCGCGTAGTCCGCCGTGAACTGCTGCAGACCGACGTCGTCGAGCCGGTCGAGGACCGCGTCGATCGCCGGATCGCCGCTCGGCTCGAGGGCCGGTTGGTCGACGTCGAAACTCGGACGGGGACCTGTCGCACACGCGCTGAGTGCGGCCATGATCGCCAGCGCAGCGATGGCGCCGGCCACGCGCTGGCGGGAGGTTCGATGCGGGCGGGGGGAGGCCATGGCGCCGCCAGGCTACGGCGTTACCGTGGGTGAGCGTGATCAGCCTCGACGCCGCCACCGTGCTCCTGCAGTGGGCGACCGGTGGCATGTTGTTCTGCTGGTTCACGACCCGCCGCCGTATCGCGAGCCTCGGCTACGGCTGGTTGTTGCGTGGCGTGTACTTCTGTTTCGCCGCCGGGTCGCTCGCGGCCGGGCTGTCGTTCGGGGTGGTGCCCGTCCGGGAGGCTGCGTCGGTCGGGGTGATGATCAGCTGCCTGTTCGCGCTGGCCGTGTCGATGCGTCGCAAGCGGGCGGGGGTGAGCGGGGCCCGGGTCGAGCACGATCGGCGCAGCGAACGAGTGGCCGCGATGACCGGCATCGAGCGCACCGTCGAGGCACCACGCGACCTCGACGACGAGCCGGTCGGCCCCGAGTTCCCGCCGATCCTCGACCTCGTCCCGGTGTTCATCGGCACGATCGGCCTGCTCGCCGCCGCGCTCGACGCCGGTGGGAGTACCGGCGTCGCGGTCGCCCGCACGCTGGTCGGGGCTGCGTTCATCGGTGCGCTGTCCGATGCGATGCTGCTCGGTCACTGGTACCTCACGCAGCCCGGACTGCCGCGGGTGCTCCTGAACGAGATGGTGAATGCGCTGGCGTGGCTCTGGCCGGCCGAGGTGATCGTGATGCTGTTGCCCCCGGGAATGCTCGGCGTGATCAGCGGGTCGATCGACGACGGGTGGGGAGGGATGCTCGGCTGGATGTGGGCGATGTGCGCCGTCACGACGATCATCCTCATCTTCGTGACCAAGGCCGCGCTGCGGGAGCGGTACTACTCGGCCGTCATGGCCGCGACCGGGCTGCTGTACCTCGCGATCCTCACCGGCTTCGGCATGGACATCGTCGCCCGCGCCGTCCTCGCGTCGGCCTCCTGAATGAGACGCGGGGTCAGACCCCGCGTCTCGTTGTGATTGACTCTGGGGATGGCACGACCGGTGTGGAGTGGGACGATCTCGTTCGGGCTGGTGGCGATCCCGGTGAAGCTGTACCACGCGGTGCGCCGCCAGAGTGTGTCGTTCAACCAGCTGGACGAGCGCAACATGGCCCGGATCCGCTACCGCAAGGTGAACGCCGAGACGGGCGAGGAGGTCGGCGACGACCACATCGTCAAGGGCTACGAGATCTCCAAGGGCCGCTATGTCGTCGTCGACCCCGACGAGTTGGAGCCGTTCATGCCCGTGGCGACCAAGTCGGTCGATCTGGAGGAGTTCGTCGATCTCGCCGACATCGATCCGGTCTACTTCGACACCGCGTACCACCTCGCCCCCGACGGGCCGCCCAAGCCGTACGTGCTCCTCGCCCGGGCCATGGAGGCCAGCGGCAAGGTGGCGATCGGTCGTTTCGTCATGCGCAACAAGCAGTACACGGCCGCGATCCGGGCCGAGGACGGGCGACTCGTCATGTCGACGCTGGCCTACGCCGACGAGGTGCTCGACCCTGCCGACATCGACGAACTGCAGGGCCTCGATGCGGTCGAGGTGAACGACAAGGAGGTGTTGATGGCGGAGTCCCTGGTGGCATCGCTCACGGGTGACTTCGAACCGGAGAAGTACCGCGACGAGTACCGCGAGGAAGTCATGGCACTCATCCAGATGAAGGCCGACGGCGAGGAGTTCGAGATGCCGGCTGCCGCTGCCGAGCAACCCAAGGTCGTCGACATCATGGCCGCGCTCGAGGCCAGCGTCGCCGCGGCGAAGGCGGCGCGTTCCCGGCATCCGGCCAAGAAGCCCTCGAGGGCCTCGAAGAGCGCCTGAACGCAGCGAGCGCCAGAATCCCAGAGCGATGTCCGCCCCGATCGACGTCGACATCGCCGGGCGCACCGTCCGGCTGACGAACCTCGACAAGGTGTTGTATCCGTCGGGCTTCACGAAGGCCGAGGTCGTCGACTACCACGCCCGGATCTCGCCGTGGATCATCCCGCACCTGACGGGCAGGTGCATCACGTTCCGGCGGTATCCCGACGGCACCGATCGCGACGGGTTCTTCGAGAAGCGGTGCCCGACGCATCGCCCCGAGTGGGTGCCGGTCGCGCTCGGACCCGGCGATCGTCGAGGAGGGATCGAATACTGTCGCATCGAGGAACCCGCTGCCATGGTGTGGGCGGCCAACCTCGCGGCGATCGAACTGCACGCCCCGATGGCGCTGGCTGCCGACCTCGACACGCCGCGAACGCTCGTGTTCGACTTCGATCCGGGCCCGAGCACCTCGATCGTCGACTGCTGTCAGGTGGCGCTCGCCGTGCGCGACGTGCTGGCGTCGGTGTCGCTCGAGGGCTGGTGCAAGACGTCGGGCTCCAAGGGCTTGCAGATGTACGTGCCGCTCAACACCGCCGGAGTGACGCACCAGGCGACGGCTGACTTCGCGCTGGCGGTCGGCCAGGTGATGGAACGCCAGCTGCCCGGACGGGTCACGACGGTCATGGCCAAGGCGGAGCGGCCCGGCAAGATCTTCGTCGACTGGAGCCAGAACGCGCTGCACAAGACCACGATCGCGCCCTACTCGCTGCGGGCGCGCCACGACCCGACCGTCTCGACGCCCGTGACGTGGGAGGAAGTGGCACAGTGCGCGTCGACGAAGGTCGAGCTGCGGTTCGAGGCCGCCGACGTGCTCGAACGCGTGGACGCCCTCGGCGACCTCTTCGCCCCGGTCCTGACCCTCGAGCAACACCTCCCCGTCGCGTCCTGACCCTCACGCACGCGATGAGTCCGGGCGCGACCTGTCCGCGCCGAAACTCATCGCGGGTGGGGGATTGACGTCGGCGGGTGGTGGCGGGCGGTCATCATGGTCGGGTGCTCGACCGACTCGTTCGAACGCTGACCGTGGTCGTCGGTGTCCGGCGTGCTCGTCGCGCCTGTTCGTCGCCCACGGCGGAGTCGGAGGGACCGGCGACGACCGTCAGCGCCCCACCGTCGACCGAGCTGGTCGACATCGCAGAGCCGGATCCGCTTCCCGTTTCCGGGCTACGACGTCGATCGGGTCACGATCGCACCGCTTCCGGGGTCGGCCGGCGCGACCACGGAAGCGCTGACCGGTTGGGCGGCGTTCGACGCCGAGATCAGCCGGTCCGTGCTGGGCGGAGGATCCGACGCCGTGTCGGTCGCGGTTGCCATCGACGGTGACATCGTCCACGAGGCCGCGATGGGTGTGCGGGTGCCGGAGACCGCAGCGCCGGTCGCGACCACGGATCGGTTCCGGATCGCCAGCATCTCCAAGGTGATCACGGCGATCACCGTGCTGCAGCTCGTCGAGGAGGGACTCGTCGGGCTCGACGACCCGGTCGGTGGGCTGGTTGCCGACGATCTCGGCGTCTCGGCGTCGAACGCGGGCAACATCACGGTCCGGCAACTGCTGACGCACACCTCCGGGCTCGCGCAGTACGAGAACGTGTTCTTCCGCAATCAGGTCGGCTCGTGTCGCGAGGCCGCCGCCGTCGGGCTCACCGGTTCGGTCGGTGGCGGCGGCTTCCGGTACAGCAACATGAACTACTGCATCCTCGGCCTCCTCGTCGAGCACCTCACCGGCGAGCCGTACGAGCAGGTCGTCTACGAACGGCTGCTCACGCCGCTCGGGATCTCCGGCATGCGGCTCGCCCCGACCTACGATCCCGGCCCCGGTGAGGTCCAGCACCGTTCGGCGCCGGACCGCAACTACATGGAGGTGCTCGGCGCCGCCGGAGCGTGGGTGGCGACGCCATCCGACCTCGTGCGGATCATCGACTCGCTCGACGCATCGACCCCGGGCTGGAAGCCCCTCGAGCCCGAGACGGTCGCGGCGATGACGACCAGTGCGACCGATCCGCTCACGCCGGACCGTGGGTACGGGATGGGTCTCATCCTGTACGGCGGGGGAGCGGTCGGTCACACCGGCACCGTGGAGAGCACGCACGCCATGGTGTTCGACCGGGCGGACAACGTCACCTGGGCGGTCACCGTCAGCGGTGAGAACCCGAGCGAGACCGTGCGGCTCGCCGGCATCGTCGACCGGGCGCTGGTCGCCGGCGGCTTCGTGCGCAGGCTGAGTCATCGATCGGGTCGGTCAGAAGATCGCGGCCGACTCGCGGAGCGCGACGGGGTCGAGGCCGAGTTCGAGCACGATCTCATCGGTGTGCTGGCCGAATGCGGAGCGTGATCGCTGACCCGCTGCGGTGTCGCGGAGAGACGAGCGGCGGCGCGAGGTTCCCTGAACCGTCCCGCCTGCGGGTGATCGCGTTCGACGAAGACCTGGTTGTGGATGACTTGCGGGTCGTCGTGGATCGCGTGCATCGAGGTGACCGTGGACGCCGGCACATCGTGCTCCACCGCTCGAGTGGCGAAGTCCTCGACGGTGCACTGCGCTGCGGCACCCACGAGCAGTTCGACCATCGCCGTCGTGTTCGCCATCCTCGACATCACGTCGGCGAATCGTGGATCGTCGGCGACCTCCGGAACTCCGAGCGCCGCGCACAGCCCGCGGAACTCCGAGTCGGTGACCGGGGACGCCGCGGCGAAGCCGTCGGCGAGTCGGGTGATCGAGTAGTTGGCGGCGATGGTCGGCGCCCGCATCGCGTCGTCGTCGAGCAGGGCGGCATCCATCGCGGAGTCCGGCCACATGAAGGCGATCGCCGTGTCGAGCATCGCCAACTCGATGTGCTGGCCCGCGGCCCTGCCGGTTGCGCGAGCGAACAGTGCGGCGGTGATCGCCTGGGCCGCGGTGTAGGCCGTGGTCTTGTCGCAGATGAGCGTCCGGTAGAGCGCCGGTTCACCGGTCGCCGGATCGCCCTGCACGCTCGCCAACCCCGATGCGGCCTGGATGACGTTGTCGTACACCCGTCGGCTGCTGTAGGGGCCGTCCTGGCCGTACCCGGAGATCGAGGTGTAGATGAGATCGGGGTTGACGGCCCGGAGGTCGTCGTAGCCGAGGCCGAGTCGGTCCATGGCACCGGGACGGAAGTTCTGGATGACCACGTCGGCGTCCTCGGCGAGGCGTCGGACCAGATCGGCGCCGTCGGGTTGTTTGAGGTCGACGACGATCGAACGCTTGCCGCGGTTGTTGTTGGCGAAGATGCCGGTCATCCCGCCCTTGTTGGTGCCGAGAAACCGCATGATGTCGCCGAGTCCGGGCGACTCGACCTTGATGACGTCGGCGCCCTGATCGGCCAGCATCATCGCCGCCAGCGGTCCCGAGATCATGACCGAGAAGTCCAGTACCTTGACGCCGTCGAGCGGCCCTGCGAGCTCCGTGTTCCCCATGGTCAGCATCGTGACACACCCCTCGCTCCCCGTTTGCGTTGCAGGTCCATTGGGCCGTCCCAACCGTTCTGTCACGCACACCGAACGGACGCGGGTTCAGGCGAGGTGAGGGGCGACCTGCTCGGCGACGAGGTCGAGATGATCGAGGTCGGCGAGATCGAGGACCTGGAGATAGATCCGATCAGCGCCTGCCTGTGCCCACGAGCGAAGCGTCGCGATGACCTCCTCGGGCGTGCCTGCCGCGCCGTTCTGGCGGAGCTCGTCGGGCTCGCGTCCGATGGCAGCGGCGCGCCGGACGACCTCGGCCTCGTCGGCCCCGCAGCAGAGCACCAGCGCGATCGAGAACGACATCGTTGCCGGGTCGCGGTCGATCGACTCGCAGGCGGCCCGGACCCGATCGCACTGTGCGGTGAAGAACTCGACGGGTACGAACGGGACGTTGAACTCCGAGGCGTACCGTGCGGCAAGTGCGGGGGTCCGCTTCGGTCCGCCACCGCCGATCACGATGGGAACCGGCGACTGGACCGGCTTGGGCAGCGCCGGCGAGGCGGTCACGGGATAGTGCCCGCCGGGCGAGTCGAACGTCTCGCCGGTCGGGGTCGCCCACAGTCCGGTGATGATCTCCAGTTGCTCCTCGAGTCGGTCGAACCGTTCGCCGAGCGGCGGGAACTCGATGCCGTACGCCTCGTGCTCGGCTTCGTACCACCCCGCGCCGAGGCCGAGTTCGACCCGGCCGTCGGACATGTCGTCGACCTGGGCAACGGTGATCGCCAGCGGCCCGGGGAGCCGGAACGTGGCCGATGTGACCAGGGTGCCGAGGCGGATCGTCGAGGTCTCCCTGGCGATGCCGGCCAGCGTCACCCAGGCGTCGGTCGGTCCGGGCAGGCCGTCGGCGCCGCCCATCGCGAGGTAGTGGTCGCTGCGGAAGAAGGCGCCGTATCCGAGCGATTCGGCGCGCCGGGCGACCGCGAGGAGATCGGCGTAGGTGGCGCCCTGCTGTGGTTCGGTGAAGACACGGAGGTCGCTGGGCTGCACCCCGCCACGCTACGCCCGACCGCGTTACTCCTGGTGTCAGACACCAGGAGCAACACGCGGTGCGCGACACTGTGCCGATGGCACCACTGCAGCAACAGGGTCGGGCGGTCGACGACGGTGATCGGCGACCTGGCCGCAAAGCGCGTCAACGACATCAAGTGGGCCGACGGTCGGACCTTCGGCATGGTGTACGACGGCGGGCCCACGGTGCACGAGGTCGCCGAACAGGCCGCCCGGCTGTACCTGCACGAGAACGCGTTGAACACGCAGGCGTTCCCGTCGTTGCGCGAGATCCAGTCCGACGTCGTCGGGTGGACGGCCGGTCTGCTCCATGGCGATGCCGAGGTCGCCGGCTTCCTCACGAGCGGTGGCACCGAGTCGATCCTGTGTGGGGTGCTCGCCGCGAGGGAGCGTGGCCGGATCGAGCGGGGCATCACCGAACCCGAGGTCGTGCTCCCCGAGTCGGCGCACGCCGCGTTCCACAAGGCGGCGCACAACTTCGGCCTCACCGTACGCAAGGCACCGGTGCTGGCCGATTGGACGGCCGACGTCGACGCCATGGCAGCCCTGTGCGGTCCGAACACGGTGCTGGTGGTCGGGTCGGCCCCGCAGTACCCGCAGGGCGTGCAGGACGACATCCCCGCCATCGCCGCCCTGGCGGCGTCGATCGGGGCCAACTGCCACGTCGACGCCTGCATGGGCGGGTTCGTGTTGCCGTTCGTCGAGATGCTCGGCCGCGAGGTGAAGCCGTGGGACTTCCGCGTCGAGGGGGTCACCTCGATCTCGGCCGACATCCACAAGCTGGGGTACGCACCCAAGGGTGTGTCGGTGATCCTGCACCGCACCAAGGAGTTCCGCAAGTACCAGACGTTCGTGTTCGACGGCTGGCTCGGCGGCTTCTACGCCTCGCCGAACATGCAGGGCACCCGCTCCGGACTCCCGATGGCGTGCGCGTGGGCAGTGATGTCGCACCTCGGCATCGACGGGTATCTCGATCTCACGCGGCAGATGCTGGCCAATGCCGACGCCTTCCGGGCCGGCGTGGCGGAGATCGACGGCATCCGGGTGCTCGGTGACAGTCGGTTCCACCTCGTCGCGATGGCCGCCGACCCGTCGTTCGAGCCCAACATCGACATGTTCGCCCTGGGCGACGCGCTCTTGGCGAAGGGCTGGTTCCACGACCGTCAGGGCCCTCCCGACAGCCTGCACTCGACCATCAGCAACTCGAACACCGGGGTGATCGACGACTACCTCGCGCGACCTCGCGACCTGCGTGGCTGCCGTGGTCGGCACGCGCACCGACGACCGCAGCACGAACTACGCGACGCTGGAGTGGACCTCGGCGGCGTGGGTCGACTCGGAGATTCCGAGCCGGATCGACGGTGCTACGGTGCGCGGAGCAACCCACGACGAACCGAGGACACCATGAGCACCGCACCACTCGAGCAGGCCGTTTCCGTCACGAGAGGTGTGCTCGCCGCCGTCACGCCCGAACAGCTCGGTGATCCCACGCCGTGTGCGTCGTGGGACGTCGCCGCGCTGATCAACCACATCGTCGGCGCCCAGCACTTCTTCCTGGCCGGGTTGACCGGCACCCCGCCTGCCGAAGCGCCGGACTTCGCCGCCGGCGACTACCTCGCCGCCTTCGACGACGTGTCCACCGCGAACATCGAAGCCTTCGGTGCCCCCGGCGCGATGGAACGCATGATCACCCTTCCGTTCGGCGAGATGCCCGGCGCGGCGGTGATGGGGCTGGCGACGACCGACACGTTCCAGCACGGCTGGGACCTCGCCAAGGCGACCGGCCAGAGCACCGACCTCGCGCCCGAACTGGCGACGGCGCTGCTGGCCCAGTCGAAAGCGGCGATCTCGCCCGCCTTCCGGGGTCCGAAGCCGGCACCGTTCGGTCCGGAGCAGTCCGCCCCCGACGGCGCATCGGCGGCGGATCAACTGGCGGCGTTCCTCGGCCGCGAGGTCTGATCTCGACACTACCCACTAGCGATGAGCGAAGCGACCGGCGTCTGGCCCGTTCGCTCATCGCTCGGGGGGTCAGTTGACCTGGCGGGTGCGCGTCGGACCAGAAGGGTTCGCGCAGCTTGAACTTCTGCAGTTTGCCGGTCGCGGTGCGGGCCAACTCGGCTCGGAACTCGACCCGCTTGGGGCACTTGTAGCCGGCGAGCTTGGTCTTGGACCAGGCGATCACGTCGTCCTCGGTGAGTGTGCTCCCCGGCGTCGTCACCACGAGCGCCGTGACGAGTTCGCCCCACTTCTCGTCGGGAATGCCGATCACGGCGACCTCGGTCACGTCGGGATGCTGGAAGATCGCGTCCTCGACCTCGATGGACGACACGTTCTCGCCGCCGGTGATGATCACGTCCTTCTTCCGGTCCGAGATCGTGACGTAGTTGTCGGCGTCGATCATGCCGCCGTCGCCGGTGTGGAAGTACCCGTCACGGATCGCCGCATCGGTCTGGTCGGGTTGTTCCCAGTAGCCGGCCATCACCATGTTGCCCCGCGTCAGGATCTCGCCCTCGGCGTCGACCGCCATCGTGCACCCGACCACGGGCGCCCCGGCCCGGTTCAGCTTCACGGCCCGTTCGGCCGGCGTCAGGTCGTCGAACTCCGCCCGACTCGCGGTTGAGCGTGATGAGCGGCGTGGTCTCGGTGAGGCCGTAGATCTGGACGAACTCCCAACCCAGTTCGGTCTCGCATCGCTCGATGGTCCGCGTCGGCGGGGGAGCGCCGGCCACGACGATGCGCACCCGGCCGCGGCCGGGAATCGGTCGGCCGGTGTCGGCCTCCCACGTGGTCGCCGCGTCGAGGACCATGTTGAGCACGGCCGGAGCGCCGCACATCAAGGTCACGCCGTGGTGCTCGACGCGGCGGAGGATCTCGGTGCCGTCGACCTTGCGCAGGATGACGTGCTCGGCGCCCATGCCCGTCACCGCGTAGAGCATGCCCCAGCCGTTGCAGTGGAACTGCGGGAGCGTGTGGAGGTACACGTCACGGTCGTTCACACCCATGTGCCAGCCGAAGATCGACGCGTTCAGCCACAGGTTGCGATGGGTGAGCTGCACCCCCTTGGGTCGTGCCGTGGTGCCGGAGGTGTAGTTGATCGTGCCGGTGGCGTCCTCGTCGCCGTCCCACGGCACCGGCTCGACACCGAACTTCATGAGGATCGGCGTCGGACTCGGCGCCGATGATCAGCTTGCGCTCGCACTCGACATCCGCCATCGCGTCGGCGAGTTCGGGGTCGACCAGCAGGAGGCGGGCGCCGGAGTGGGCGACGATGTAGCGGACCTCCTCGGCGACGAGCCGGAAGTTGATCGGCACGAGGATCCGGCCGGACCCCGACACCCCGAACAGGGCGGTGAGCAGTCGGGCGGAGTTCTGGCTGATCATCGCGACCCGTTCACCGACACCGATCCCGAGTTCGTCGAGCCCGGCGGCCATCGCCCGGGCGCGCGCGGCCATCTCGCGATAGGTGATCGATCCCCACGACTCGGCGGGCTGGTCGGGTTCGTCGACGATCGCGACCCGATCGGGGTAGACGAGCTCGGCTCGGCGGAGGAAGTCGTTGACGGTCAGCGCCACTTTCATGTCGCCGAACCTATTCGCGTTCGGATCAGCCCATCGACTTCGCGGTCAGCGGCCAGGGGCGGTTGCGCTCCATCGTGAGCGCGAGGTCGAGCAGGAGAGGTTCACTGAAGTGGCGGCCGACGATCTGCAGACCGATCGGCAGGCCGTCGAGGAATCCGGCCGGCACCGAGATCGCCGGGTTGCCGTGCAGGTTCGCCGGGAACGTCAGCTTGCCGTTGTTGCCCTGGCCCGCCTCGATGCCGCCGAACACCGACGGCAGCGGGCCGTCGGCGTCGAACGCCACGTCGGGGTTCGTCGCCGTGATCACGAAGTCGACACCTCCGTCAGCGGTGTCGAAGATCCGCGCCATCGCCTCGTTGACCTCGGTCCGACGGGCCTCGACCCGTGCCCGCGCGGTGGCGTCGTACCGGCCGACCGTCGATCGCATGGCGAACGCCATCTGCGGGGTGAGGTCGTCGGCGCAGTCCGGCCACCGATCGCCGAGCTCCGCCGCGATCGACAGCATCCCGGACACCGACCAGGCCCCGCCCATGCTCGGCACGTGCGTGTCGACGCCGTCCACCCGTCGCAGACCCACGTCGCCGATCAGCAGGGTTGCGGCCTCCTCGAGGAGCTCCCACATCACCGGCGACACGACTGCGCCGCCCCAGTCGTCGACGACCGCGACCCGTGCACCCCGCAGGCCATCCAGGTGGCTGCCGAGGCCGGCCTCCCATCCCTCGACCCGCGGGAGGCTCAGCGGATCGCGGGGGTCGTGGCCGTTGGTGACGTCGAACCAGCGGGCCGTGTCGCGCACCGAGCGGGCCATGCAACCCGTCGACGTCGTGAGGTTGCCGAGCTCCAGGCGGGGGCCGCGGGGGATCCGACCGTAGGTGCCCTTGAGCCCGACCAGACCGGTGAAGCCGGCGGGAATTCGGATCGATCCTCCACCGTCACCACCGGTGGCGATCGGGTAGAGCCCACCGGCGACGGCACTCGCCGAGCCGCCCGAGGACCCGCCGGGTCCGGTGCCGTGGCGCCACGGGTTGTGCGTCGTGCCGTGCAGCTTCGTGCGGTTCAAGTTGACGCCGCCGAACTCGCTCGCCGTGGTCTGGCCCGCGAGCACCGCTCCGCCCGACGCGACGATCCGCTGCACCATCGTGGCCGTGTGGGTCGCCACCCGGTCGCGGAACGGGACGGACGCCTCGGTGTCGGGCCACCCTTCGACCTGGGTGAGTTCCTTCACGCCGATGGGGACACCACCGAACGGCAAGGTGACGTCCGCCGCGGCCGCGGCCGACCGGGCGGCGTCGCGATCCTCGAAGCACACGGCGTTCAGGTCGCTCGCGTCGACGGCCGCGAAGGTCGCCTCCAGTTCCTCGACCGGTGACCGCTCGCCCGAACGGAACGCCTCGACCAGACCCGACCGCATCGCCCGACCATGTGTCGACTGACCCATGGGGCGGACTGTACGGGCCGCCTACGATCGGCGTCGCCATGGACTCTCGGACTTTTCTCGGACTCGAACCGACCCACAACCCGTTTCGCTGGAAGCTGCCGGTCACCGACGGCATCTCGACGACCGGCGGCTTCCTGTTCGGCGGCTCCGGTCTGGGCGCTGCGATCTCGGCGCTCGAGGGTACGTCCGGTCGCAACTGCGTGTGGGCGACCGCGCAGTACCTGTCGTACGCGAAGCCGGGTGAGGTCGTCGACATCGACGTCACGGTTGCGGTCAGCGGTCATCAGATCAGCCAGGCGCGCGCGGTGTGTCACGTCGCCGACCGCGAGATCCTGACGGTCAACGCCGCGCTCGGCGACCGCCCGATGCCCGCCTCCGGACAGTGGGAACCGATGCCGGCGGGCATCCCCGGACCGGAGGACTGCCCGCAGCGACCGCACCACTCCGACTGGTCGGGCACGATCAACGATCGGCTCGACCAGCGCCTCGTCAAGGGCCGTCCGTTCGAGGGTCTCGACGGCTCCGAACCCGGCGACGGCCAGACGCTGCTGTGGGCGCGGATCCCCGACGTGATCACCGGCGTCGACGCCACCACGCTGGCGATGCTCGGGGACTTCGTCCCGATGGGGATCGGTCAGGCGCTCGGCGCCCGGGCAGGCGGGAACAGCCTCGACAACACGCTGCGGGTCTGCCGGATGGTGCCGACCGAGTGGGTGCTGATGGACATCCGGGTCCACGCCGTGGAGCGGGGTTTCGGCCACGGATTGGTCCACATGTTCGCCCAGGACGGCACCTTGCTGGCGACGGCGAGTCAGTCCGTGATCGTTCGATTCTGGAAGGACGCTGACGCCTGCGTAGTGTCGGCGCATGGCGCTCCCGATTCGACCTGGCATGACCGTTCCGCTTCCCGGCCCGCTGCACAGCCACCGCGAGAAGCTGGCGGCGCTGGCGGACATGGGCTACACCGACATCTGGTCGGCCGAGTCCGACGGCGCCGACGCCTTCACCCCGCTGGCGCTCGCGGCCGCGTGGGAACCTCGCCTCCGGCTGGGCACGGCGATCGTGCCGGCCTACACCCGGGCTCCGGCCTGCATGGCCCAGAGTGTGGCCTCGATGGCCGATGCCGCTCCGGGCCGGTTCGCCATCGGGATCGGGTCGTCGAGCAACGTGATCGTCGAGCGCTGGAACGGCGTGCCGTTCGAGGAGCCCTACAAGAAGGTGCGCGACATCGTGCGCTTCCTCAAGGATGCGCTGAGCGGCGAGAAGATCAAGCACACGTACGACACGTTCGAGGTGAACGGGTTCAAGCTCGGGGTGCGGCCGGAACAGCAGCCGCCGATCCTCGTGGCGGCGCTCCGCGAGGGCATGTTGCGGCTGGCGGGCCGCGAGGCCGACGGGGCGATCATCAACTGGCTGTCGCCGGGCGATGTGTCCAAGGTGGTGCCGGTCGTGCGTGACGCCGCCGGTGGCGAGGACCGCGAGATCGTGGCCCGCATCTTCTGCTGCCCGAGCGAGAACGCCGATCTCGTCCGCGGCGCCGCCAAGTTCGCGATCGCGGCGTACCTCAACGTGCCGGTGTACGCCGCGTTCCACCAGTGGCTCGGTCGCGGCGACCAGCTGCAGGGCATGTGGGACGCGTGGGCGGCCGGCGATCGCAAGGCGGCGCTGGCAGCGATCCCCGATCAGGTGGTCGACGACCTGGTGGTCCACGGCTCACCGGCCGAGTGCCGGGCGAAGATCCAGGCCTACTTCGACAACGGGGTGACGACGAGTTCGCTGGCGATCCTGCCGCTCGACCCGGACCTCGACTACTGGCGCGCCGTCACCGACCTGTCACCCAGCGCCGGCTGACGACGCCCGGCACGTCCAGTGCGGCCACTGGCGCCTCGCCTCGTTCTCGTGAACAATCCACGCTCAGAGGGACGTTGTTCACGAGAACGAACGTGGTGTCGGAGGCGATCGACCCACAGTCCGCCGTGCATCAGATGCTCAGCACGCGATCTGCGATGGGCGTCGAGGCGCCGAGCGTTCGGCGAGCATCCGGCGGATCTCGGCGACATGACGCAGGCCCCGCTCGCGGGTGTCCCGGCTGAGACGGAACCGGGGGGTGACCGAATCGTTGGGGAGCAGGGTGAGTTGCTCGGCGTTCGACCGGGTGAGGGCGGTGGTGGGAGTCGTGGTGGAGGTCTTCGTGATCATGTCGCCATCATGACCAAGGGGTCTCACAGAGTTGTCCGGACGCTGGATTCAGCCGCTGAGCTGGTCCTTTTCCGACCGTCGGGCGGTCCGGAGCGCGTCCAGTCGGGCGGCGGGATCCTGGCGGTAGAACGACCGGAGTTCGCCGTAGAGGGCCGGTTCGAACGCCCGTACCTCGAGCGGACGGTTGAAGAACACCTCGGTGGCAACGGCGAAGAACTCGGCCGGGTTGGTGCCGGCATAGGACCGCAGCACGGGGGATCCCTCGGCTCGGACGCTGTCGTAGGCGGTCGTGCACACCTCGACCCAACGGGCTCGGGCCGTTTCGTCATCCAGCGGAGGGGTGCCGTCGGTGACGCCGTCGAGCATGTCGAGCTGGTGGGCGAACTCGTGGTACACGACGTTCATCCCGGCCCCCGGGAACCTGGCGCCCTGCCGGGCGGCGGTCCACGACAGCACGACCGGACCCCGGTAGTGCGCTTGGCCGAGCAGGCGCTGCGTGCCCGACGCCCGCACGCCGCCGCCTGCGGAGTACTCACCGTGGAGGCGCACGGTGGAGGGATGCACGATGACGGAGGTGAGCTGCGGATAGTCGTCGATCTCGAGGCCGAGCAGGAGCATCGAGGCCTGGGCGGCGATCAGCACCTTGATGCCGTCGGTCAACTCGAAGCCGTTGGCTGCCTCCCAACGGGTCTGATGGACGAACTGCGCGACGAGCAGCTCCATCCGTTCGAGCTCCTCGGTCGTGAGCAGGTTCCAGTGCACGAAGTTCGTGCTCGAGCATCGGCCGCCAGGCTTCGTCGAACTCGACGGGTGTCCCGACGAGTGCACGACGCAACGACTTGAACATGTCGACTACGAGACGTCGGCGGGGTCGGGGAGCGACCGGATCCGGTCCAGCACCGCGGCAGGCACGAGTTCGGGCCCGCCGAAGTACTCGGCGAGTCGCCGTTCCGCGTCGGCGCCGAACAGGATCTCGGCGACGTCGTAGAGGCCGGGCGAGTTGCGGATGTCGGCGTCGCGCACGACGAGTTCGATCTTCGATCGTCGCCGCATGAAGTCCTCGAGACGGGTGACCATCTCCGAACTGGCCGCCGAGTACAGCTCGACGCGGAGGTAGTCGGCCGAGCCCATGACGTCGTCGGCCATCGTCGGGTCTTCACGAATCGACTCCAGCATCCCGAACGCCCGGCGCCCGTACCGTCGCCAGAGCCGATCGGTCAGCGGCTCGGTGTCGGCCTTCGACCGGTAGTCGTCGAGGTGCATCAGGCGGGCCTGGCGGTAGAACTCGTCCCGGGTCGCCGCGGCCGGCTCGCCGTACCAGTTGCGCAGGTCCGGCTCGAGCGGCACGCCGAGCGACTCGATCGCCGCGGCGACCTCCTCGCCGACGTTGAGGCAGTCGGTCAGCTTGCCGCCGAAGATCGTGACGATCCGCCGGCGGGCGTCGGTCTCGACGGCATGCTTGCGGCTGAGCTTGGTCCAGTCCACCTGCGTGTGGTCCGGCTGCGTGTGGTCCGGCTCGCCGGATCCCCGACGGAACCACGACCGGCGCTTCGGCTTGGTGGAGACCACGAGCGGACGGACTCCGCACCGCTCGGCGATGATGTCGTCGCGGGTCAACGGCGCGTCCAGATCGAGGCGGCTGTTGATCTGGCCGAGGAGGAACTCGACGTCGTCGTCGGTCACCTCCGTGAACGGCGTGTCGACCCGCGTGTCGGTCGTGCCGATCACCGAGCGCCGCCCCATCGGGATCACGTAGAACAACCGCTGCGTGTCGTCGAAGAACGCCAGCACACGATGGTGATCCCTCGTCGTGAGCCGCCGCACGACGAGGTGGATGCCCTTGGAGTAGACGATCCGATGGTCGGCCCTGACGCCCCACTGCTCGTTCAGTCCGTCGACGAACGGCCCGGCCGCGTTCACGATGGTGGTCGCCGTGACCGTGAACTCCTCGCCCCGGTCGACGTCGCGCATGGTTGCGACCCACCGGTCATCGCGACGCTCGGCCGAGACCAGCTCGACGTAGTTCGCGGCGGCGGCACCGGCCTCGATCGCCGCTCGAACGAACGAGAAGACGAATCGGGCGTCGTTGTCGACCAGGATCCCGTCGTAGTACTCGATCCCTCCCGCCACGGTCGCGGTGTCCACGACGGGTTCCTCGGACTCGATCGTGCTCCTGGAGCAGCACACGAGGTGGCTTCGTGCCGAACTGGCCGATGATCCAGTACCCGAGCGCCCCGAGGCCGGCGAACCACGGCTTGTAGGGGGCCGAGGTGTCGAGCGCCGCGTAGAAGCCGATCTGGCGGATGTTCGCCGGATAGGCGCGCATCAGCCGGTTGCGGGAGCGACACAGCTTGAACACGAGCCACAGCTCGTAGTTCTCGAGGTACTTGAAGCCGCCCCACACGAGGTTCGACGAGGCCTGGCTCGTGAAGTTGGCGAAGTCACCCCGCTCCACGAGTGCCACCGAAGCGCCCCGCCCGGCGAGCGAGGCCGCGGCGACCGCACCGTTGATCCCGCCGCCGATCACGAGCGTGTCGAAGTGCTCGGTCCGCAGCCGCTCCAGGTGACGATCGCGCAGGCTCATGGGCTCATCACGAGTTGACGATGATCACCGAGGCGATCACGCTGAACGCGCCCACCGCGATCGGCGTGGCGTAGGTCGCCCACCGCGGGAAGCCCTTGTAGGCCGGTGCGAGCATCACGAGCCCGCAGATCGCCCCGGCGATCGCTCCGCCGACGTGGCCGCCGATCGAGATCCCGGGGATGGCGAACGTGATGACCAGGTTCATGATCAACGTGGCGCCGATACCCGTGGTGAACGGGTTGATGCCCCGTCGCCAGAGCCCGACCGTGGCCGCGGCGAGGAGTCCGAACACGGCGCCCGATGCGCCGGCGGTGATGCCGACGCCGCCGATCACGATCACGCCCAGCGAGCCGCCGAGGAGCGACGCGACATACAACAGCAGGTACTGCACCCGGCCCATCGCCGGCTCGAGCATCCGGCCGAGCACGTACAGGAAGTACATGTTGAGGGCGATGTGCAGCAGCCCGAAGTGCATGAACCCCGACGTGACGAGCCGGTACCACCCGCCGGGCTGGGTGACGAAGATCCCGTCGGATCCCTGCCAGGCGATCGGCTGTGCGAGGACCTCGCGGCTCAACCCGAAGTTGAGGTGCGCGTCGGTGATGCTGCCCGTCAGCGCCCCCGGATCCCTCGTGAACACCAGCACGGCGATGAAGACCGCCACGTTGACCCCGATGAGGATCATCGTGATGAGCATCGGTTGGCGGGCCGACCAGAACCTGGCCCGGGTCTTCACATCCGGACGACTCGCCTTGGCGCAGGCGAGGCAGTGACTGCCGACGGTCGCCTGGACGAGACAGTCCTCGCACGCCGGGTTGCCGCAACGGGTGCACCGGCGGCCGGCCGGCCGACCGGGGTGCCGGTAGCAGGTGGTGGGGGCCGGTGCGGCAGGCAGCGGCGGGTTGCCGGCGGGGCTGACCGGCGGGCCGGCCGGGCTGACCGGCGGGCTGACCGGCGGGCCGGCGGGGTACGGCCCGGGACCCGACGCACCCGGCGATCCGGGCGGAGGCGGCGGCGGCAACGGCACGTCGTCAGGGTAGCGACGTTCGACGCGATGGCACCGTCGGCGCAACGACGTCGTGGCGACCGGCCGTCAGAACGACGTCGAGGCGACGAGATGGTCGGCGCCCGTCGGGGCCGCGAGCAGGTTGCCCTGTACGGCGTCGCAACCTGCAGCGCGCAGGTGGCGGAGTTGGTCGGGGTCGCTGACGCGCTGGGCCACCACCCGCATGTCGAGTGCGTGGGCGAGCAGCACCACCGCACGCACGAGGCGCGTGTCGGCGTCGGTCGATCCCGGGGGAAGACCGAACAGTCCGTCCAGCTTCAGGATGTCGGCGCCGATGTCGGTGAGGACCGACAGGGCGTTCGAGCCGGTACCGAAGTTGTCGATGGCGATCCGAACTCCCAGCCGGCGCAGCGCACGCACCGACCGGTCGACGTCGACGTTGCGACCGATCATCGCACTCTCCCGTGCCTCGAGCACGAGCTGCTCCGGGCGGAGATGGTGGGTGCGCAGCAACGACACGACCAGGTTGACGAACGACGAACTGGCCAACTGCAGGCCCGAGACGTTGACGTGGACGGCGAAGTCCTCGCCGACGAGTTCGCGCTCGATCCAACGGCGAGTCTCGAGCAGCGCCTGGTCGAGCACGAACTCGCCGAGGCGCCCGATCGACCCGGCATCCTCGGCGACCGAGACGAGTTCGGCCGGGTCGACCCAGCCCCGTTCGGGATGGTGCCACCGCACGAGTGCCTCGGCGCCGATCGTCTCCTGGGTGACCGCCGAGAACACCGCCTGGTAGTCGATGGTCAGCCGTCGGTCCGTGATCGCCCGAGCGAGTTCGGAGGCGAGTTCGGCGCGTTCGCGCGCCGCCGATCGCATCTCGTCGGTGAACAGCACACTGCGGCCACGACCGGTGCTCTTCGCCTCGTACATCGCCGTGTCGGCGTTGCTGATCAGCGCTGATGCGGCAGCGGCGTCGTCGGCGAGGAGCATGTCGGGATCCGACACGGCCACGCCGATGCTCACCGAGAGCGGGAGCTCGAGTTGTTGGAGGCGCAGGCGTCCGGTGAGTGCGCGTCGGGCCCGATCGGCCAACTCCAGCGCGGCGTGGGTGTCGGCGATCCCGGTACACACCACGAGGAACTCGTCGCCGCCGATGCGCGCCACCGATCGTGGGGTCGCACCGTGTCGGACAGGCGCTGGGCCGCGGACACCAGGAGACGGTCGCCGATCTGGTGGCCGAGCGCGTCGTTCACCTGCTTCAGCCGGTCGAAATCGACGAAGATGGCGGCGACGTGCCCCGCATGTCCGCGCTGCTCCGACAGGGCGTGAGCCAACGTGGTGAGGATCTGCCGGCGGTTCGCCAGGCCGGTGAGCGGGTCGTGCGTGGCCCGGTGCCGGAGCCGTGCGATCGTCGACCGCGCCGTCGTGACGTCGTGGGCGACGATGCCGAAGAAGCCGCCGTCGGGGAGGTGCGAGTCGTGACGGGTCGTGACCGTCGCACGGAAGATGCGGTGTTCACCCATCGGATCGATGTGGTCGATGTCGCCCTGCCAGATGCCGTCGGTCGAGCCGTTGACGAGATTGCGGGGGGCGTGGTCGAGCATCGACCGCAGCATGTCGTGGCTGGCCGATCCGGGTGTCAGGGCCGTCGACCGAGTCGGCGCCGAGGAGCTCGAGCGCCGTCTCGTTCGCCGCCCAGACGGTGCCGTCGAGACCGAACAGCACGACCGCGGTGGCGTCGGCGTCGAGGAGTTCGCGCGCCGCCTGGGGGAACCAGTCGTGCGCGTCGGTGAACGCGTCGGTGGAGTCGCCCTCGTTGTCGGTATCGCTGTTGCCGAGCGGCACAACGGTCTCACTTCTGGTCGATGTCGGTCCGGCACCCGCCGGTCAACGCTGATACGTGCCGCTGAGGTCCGTGGACCGGAGCGTGAGGGGTGCGATGGCTGTCAAGAACTCGGTTGCACGAGTTCCATCGGCAACCTGCGACGGTGAATTGAGCGCGTATGCAGTCAGTCGGTACACGTGGGCCGCGTCGCCCGGTGGTGGGCAGGGGCCGCCGTAGCCGACGTCACCGAAGAAGTTGAGTGCCTGGACCGCCCCGTCGGGCACGTCGCCTTCGGCCAGGGCGATCTCGTCGGGGTTCAGTCCGCCGATGACCCAGTGCACGAACGGCTCCCCGTTGCTGACCGCGGAGTCGTCGACGAGCGCGATCACCACCTCGACCGTGCCCTCCGGTACCCCTCCCCAGCTGAGCGCCGGCGCGACATCGAGGCCGTCGCAGGTCTGGTCCGGATCGATCGGCCCGCCCTGGGCCCACGGTGCCGTCAGCGTGAACAGCTCGATCGAACCGGGCGATGCGGTCGCGGGCGACACCGAACCCAGGTCATCGACGGCACCGCCGATCTCGGGACTCTGGGGGAGTGTGACCCCGGTTCCGCTGCCTTCCACCTGGGTGCTCGGAGTGGGAGCGGGGTAGTCGGCCGGATCGAAGTCCTGCAGCGTCTTGCCGTCGTCGGTGTCGCACGCAGCGAGGACGACGAGACCGGCGACCGCACCGAACGCGAGGAGGCATCGACGACTGGCCGTTCGTGGTGTCACCCGTCGGATCGTAGGCGTTCGCAGTCCGGCATCGCTGCCGCGTCGACCGGTAGCCTCACCGAGGTGACCGCGCCCCTGACGATCCTGACCGTTCACGCTCATCCCGACGACGAGGCCTCCAAGGGTGCGCCGACGCTCGCGAAGTACCACGACGAGGGCGTCAGGACGGTGCTGGTGTGCTGTACCGGCGGCGAGGAAGGCGACCTGCAGAACCCCTCGCTCCGTGAGGAGGGCCAGCCGTTCCACGGGCTCACGCCCGAGGAGGAGCGGGCCAAGGTGGCCTCGATGCGCGCCGCCGAACTGGCGGCGTCGGCCGCGATCATCGGGTTCGACGTCGTGGAGATGCTCGGCTACCGCGATTCGGGCATGGCCGACACCGAAGCGAACGATCACCCGGAGTGCTTCCATCAGGCCGACATCGACGAGGCCACCGGACGGCTGGTTGCGATCATCCGTCGCGAGCGTCCCCAGGTGATCATCACCTACGGCGACGATCAGGCCGGCTACCCGCACCCTGATCACCTGCGCGTCCACGACATCTCGGTGCTCGCGTTCGAGCGGGCCGGTGATCCGGACTGGTACCCGGATGCCGGGGAGCCCTTCGCCCCGTCGAAGCTGTACTACTCGGTGTGGTCGAAGGCCCGGATGGTGGCGATCCACGAGATGATCCTGCGCATGAAGGGCGAGTCGCCGTTCGAACAGGCGTGGCTCGATCGGCCCGGCCAGGACCACCGCATCACGACCCGCATCGACATCACGGGATACGTCTGGGCCCGCACCGAGTCGCTGCGAGCGCATGCGACGCAGGTGGACCCGAATGCGGCGTGGTGGTTCGGGGTCGACGACGAGCAGATGACCGAGGTGTACCCGTGGGAGGACTGGATCCTGGCCCGCTCGCTCGTGGGGTCGATCCCCGCGGACGACGGCGAGCGTGATCTGCTCGCGGGGATCCGAGAGCGGGTGTCGCAGTGAGCGTGCAGTACCGGGTGGTCGTCGGCAAGAAGGACGAACGGGTCGATGGCCCCGACGATGCCGACGTCGTGATCACCGTGCCGTTGGTGGACGCAGCGGCGGACGGGTTCGATCCGACCGTGGCCTACATGCGCGGCGTGCTGAAGGCGACCGGGCACACGGGCACGGTGTTGGATGCGCTGAAGTCGGGCGGGGCGGGCATCGCGATCGGTCGCCTCGTCGCCGAGGTGTAGTCGGCGCCTCGCGCTCGATCGTGGGATCAGCTGACCGGGAAGTCGGCTCGCATCGCCTCGCGGAGTTCGCGGTAGCCGATCAGCGTGGCGCCGCTCGCCGCGAGCCGCTCGCGCAACTCGTCGCCCGTGACGAGGGCGAGATCGTCGATCCATCCTTGGGTGTCCGGGCCGAGGGCCCGCACCTCCGGCGTGTCGATCGCCGGTTGGACGTGGATCTCGGTGACGCCGGACTCCAGCGCATCGATGGCGGCGTACACCCGCTCGGCGCTGCCGGCGCGCCAATCGTGGTCGAAGTGGTCGGGGAAGACGACGCCTTCCTCGCGCGCCAGCTGGCGGAACGGGAAGCCGGCCTGCTCGGCCGAGATGGTCGACGGCAGCCGGATCGGCAACGCGAACTCGACCGCCAACTCCAGATAGACGTCGAAGAACTCGGGTCGCAGCGTGATCGCCGTGAGGTGCGGAGCCAGATGGGTCACGTCGATGTCCCACGCGATGGCCCGCTCGATCTGGGCGCGCAGCTCGCGGAGCACTTCTGCGGGGTCGGCGTGTTCCCACAGGTCCTCGAGCGATCGTGGGAAGCCGCCCTCACCCGACTGCAGCGACGGCGCGTGGGTGATCGGACCCCAGCGGTACAGCTCGTGTTCGGCGTTGAGCGTCAGGTGGACGCCGATGTCGTCGGTCGGCAGCGCGAGGTGGGCGGCGTGTTCGGCCCACGGTGCCGGCACCATGATCGAGGCGCACGTGGCGGCTCCGTTCCGCAACGCGTCGTAGACGCCGACGTTGGCGGCATGGCACGACCCGAGATCGTCGCAGGAGACGATCACGAGGCGATCCTCCGGCGAGTACCCGAGGCGTTCGGCGAGCGAGATCCCGACGGTCACCGCGGGGACGCTACCGGACCGCGGCCCCGACCGGGGGCTGTCGGGCCGACGCGTCAGCAGGCGCCCCAGAGGCCCAGGCCGTCCGCCTCGGCCCGGCCGGCGCTCGCGGCGAACTCGGCGGCGTGGACGGTGTTCGGTTCGATGGCCAGCGGCACCGCGTAACCGCCGGCGATGATCCGGCGATTGACGAACGTGTCGGTCGGTCCACCCGCCTCGGTGAGGTGGACGTAGGCGAGGAGTCGGCCGTAGTCGTCCCGCCCCACGACGTCTCGTTCCAGGCGGACCTCGGTGCCGGCGGGCAGGATCGACGCGGTGAACGCACTGGCCTCGGGGCCGTAGCACTCGATCGGGGTGTTCGGCTTCTTCGTCTCGGGGGTGTCGATGCCGATGAGGCGCACCCGTTCGTCGCGCCCGCCGATCCGGACCTCGATCGTGTCCCCGTCGACGACCTGGGTCACCGTGGCGCGTCCGTCGGTGGGGGCATCAGCAGACGAGCACGCTCCGACGATCGCCGTCAGGATCGACTGACCAGTGGAGCGCCCCATCGCATGGCCCACGTCTACCGCCGACCCGCACTCATCCCCACTCCACCCCGCCCCACGTCGTTTGGGGGAGGATTCGGATGGGACGGTCCATCCGAACGCTCCCGCAAACGCACGAGCAGCGGGGAACTCAGAGGCGTTCGATGATGGTGCCGGTGCCGAGACCGCCACCGCAGCACATCGAGATCAGCGCGTAGCGGCCACCGGTGCGCTCGAGTTCGTACAGCGCCTTGGTCATCAGGAATGCACCGGTGGCGCCGAGCGGATGGCCGAGCGCGATCGCGCCGCCGTTCGGGTTGGTCTTGGCCAGATCGGCGCCGACCTCCTTCGCCCAGGCGAGCACGACCGAGGCGAACGCCTCGTTGATCTCGAACACGTCGATGTCGTCGATCGAGAGTCCGGTGCGCTTCAACAGGTGCCGGGTGGCATCCATCGGGCCGGTGAGCATCAGCACGGGATCGGTGCCGACGAGGCAGGTGTCGACGACACGAGCCCGGGCCTTCAGGCCGAGCTCGGCGGCCTTGGCCTCGGTGGCCATCAGCACGGCGGCCGCGCCGTCGGAGATCTGCGACGAGTTGCCGGCGGTGTGCACGCCGTTCTCGCGGGCGACCGGCTTCAGCGTGGCGAGCTTCTCGAGTGTGGTCTCGCGCAGGCCCTCGTCGCGGTCGACGGTGTGGGTCGTGCCGGTCGGCTTGCCCTCGTCGTCGAGGTCCGGCGCCTCGATCGTGAGGTACTGGCCCGAGAAGCGATCCTCCGCCCAGGCCTGCGCGGCCCGCTGCTGCGACGCGAGCCCGAACGCGTCGGTGTCGTCACGGGTGATGCCCCACTGGTCGGCGATGCGCTCTGCGCCTTCGAACTGTGAGGTCATCTCGTACTGCTCGAAGTAGGTCGGCGGGATCGGGATGCCGAGCCCGAACGCCTTGTTGCCCGAGGCGCCGATGGGCACCCTGCTCATGGCCTCGACGCCGCAGGCGAGCGCCATGTCGACCACGCCGGAGCCGACCAGCGACGTGGCGAGGTTGGTGGCCTGCTGGCTCGAACCGCACTGGGTGTCGATGGTGGTGTTGGCGACGCTGAGCGGCAGACCCGCCGCCAGCCAGGCCGTGCGTCCGATGTTGAACGCCTGCTCGCCGACCTGGCTGACACAGCCGGTGACGACCTGGCCGACCTCGGTGGGCTCCACGCCGTTGCGCTCGACGATCGCCCGTTGCACACGAGCGAGGGTCTCCGCGGGGTGGAGGGTGGACAGGCCACCGTTGCGCTTTCCGATCGGGGTGCGAAGGGCATCGACGATCACGACATCTGAGCTGCTCATGGAACCGACTGTAGATCGTGTCTGCTGCGCCGCTTCAGCCCGACCAACCCCGCGCCAGCGCCGAATAACGCGTGCTGTCTCGCTCAGCGCACGATCCGGCTTTCGGAGCGGTGGGCGAGGAGTCAGGCGTCGTGGAGCCATTCGTCGATGAGCCGACGGGCGACGGAGATCCCCGGCGGGATCATCGGGATCTCGTCGCGGCGGTACCAGTTGGCGTCGGCGATCTCGGTCTCGTCGAGCACCAGGTCGCCGCTCTCGTACTCGGCCCGGAAGCCGATCATCAGGCTGTGCGGGAACGGCCACGGCTGGCTCGCCCGATAGGACACGTTCGCACCCGGACGCCGACCTCCTCGGCGACCTCACGAACCACGGCGCCCTCCAGGTCCTCGCCGGGCTCGACGAACCCGGCGAGGCACGAGTACATCGGCATCGGGAAGTTGACGCCGCGGGCGAGCAACGCCTCCTGGTCGGGCCCGGGCTCGCCGCGGGTGACCAGCACGATCATCGCCGGAGCGACGCGTGGATAGGCGACGAGCCCGCACGCCGGGCACTTCAGGCCCCGCTCGCCGGCGGACGGCTCGGTCGGCGTGGCGCAGCGCCCGCAGAACCGGTGGGTGCGCGCCCACTCGACGATCTGCACCGCTCGGCCGGCAGCCATCCACTCGCTCTGGGCCGCCCGACCGAAGTAGCTGAACAGGTCGACCGACGAGCCGTACGACGGGTCCTCGGCGTCGGCAGGCACGTCGACGGCCCACCAGGCGTCGCCCTCGACGATGCCGACGACGTGACGATCCCACGCCGTCGTCGGCCACTTCGGTGTCGACGAACACCGACGTCCCGATCACGTGGATGTAGCGGTGCCCGCCGGCGTGATCGGAGGGTTCGGAGTTGAGCGCGGCGTAGAGATCGGAGGAGTGGCGGGCGTGGGTCCATCGGGTCCATGCGTAGCACGGAGCCCGTCGACCGTCCCGTACGGTGATGACATGGACCCGGACCCGCAACCCCCGCTCCACCCGGACGTCGCTGTGCTGGCGCCATTGCTCGGAACCTGGGAGGGGTCGGGCACGGGTGAGTACCCCACCATCGACGACTTCGCCTACCTCGAGTCGATCACCTTCACCCACGTCGGCAAACCGTTCGTGGCCTACACGCCAGCGGACCCGGCATCCCGAGACCTCCGCCCCGATGCACGCCGAGACCGGCTATCTGCGCGTCCCGAGACCCGGCAGCATCGAGATCGTGATGGCGCAGCCGACGGGCCTCGCCGAGATCTACGAGGGCGCGGTGGTCGGCGGCGACGCACCGCTGGTGATCGACGCGCGTTCGACCTCGATCAACGCGACGCCGACGCGCCAAGGAGGTCACGATCACCGAACGGACCATCTCGGTCACCGGCGACGACCTCCACTACACGTTCCGCATGGCTGCCGTCGGCCAGCCGCTCCAGCACCACCTCAGCGCCACGCTGCACCGCCTGAGCGTGACGTACACGACGTGCCTGGCACGATGTGTACGTCACATCGTGTACATCGGCGGGAATACGAGGCGGGGGCGCCGGGTTGGTCGTGGCGGTCGATAGATTTCGATCAACTGAACACCACCTGAAGGGGAGTATCCCTCGAGGTCCGTCGTCAACACACCGACTCCCGATCGCTCGGGACGAGGTCGGCGGGGCCAGTCCCTCATGGGGCGGAGAGACCTTCAGCGAACCCACCATCGTTTGCTGAAAGTTGACCATGCACACCTCGAACACCCTCAAGACCGTCGTGCTCCTCTCCGGCCTCGCCGGATTCATGGTGCTGATCGGAACGATGCTCGCCGGGACGACCGGCCTCGTCATCGGATTGCTGTTCGGCCTCGGCATCGTCGGGGCCTCCTACTGGTCGTCCGACAAGCTCGCCGTCAAGGCCGCCCGCGCCACCGAGGTCGCACCGGGCCAGCTCGACTGGCTGCGTGACGACCTCGCCGAGATCGCCCGCCGGGCGAACATGGCGACACCGCGGCTGTTCATCTCGCCGGACCCGCAGCCGAACGCCTTCGCGACGGGTCGCAACGAGAAGACCGCCCTCGTCTGCGTCACGGCAGGGCTGCTCCAGGTGCTCGACCGTGACGAGGTCCGCGGCGTGGTCGCCCACGAGGTTGCCCACATCCGCAACAAGGACATCCTGATCGGTTCGATCGCCGCCGCCGTCGCGACGGCGATCTCGGCGATCGCCAACCTGGCGATGTTCGCGAGCATCTTCGGTGGCGGCAACGACGAGGACGGCCCGAACCCCGCGGTCACGATGTTCCTGGCGGTCCTCGCGCCGATCGCCGGTGGTCTGATGCAGATGGCCCTGTCACGCTCCCGCGAGTTCGAGGCCGACCGCGTCGGCGCCGAACTGCTCGGCGATCCACGGCCACTCGCCAGCGCCCTCGCCAAGCTCGACCGCACGTCGAAGCAGATCCCGATGGACGTCGACCCCGCGCATGCCACGGCCTACATCGTCAACCCGCTCACCGGACGGCAAGCAGGCCAACTTCGCCAAGCTCTTCATGACCCACCCACCGATGGAGGACCGGATCGCCCGGCTCCTCGGGCAAGGGTCGACCTCAGCGCTGCGCAGCGAGGTCGCTCGATGACCACCGCACCGAACACACTCGCCGAATCTGCCGCCAGCCCGTCGGGCGGAGACTGGCACCGCCGCACCGTCGACGCCGTCCTCGCCGAGCTCGGCTCGTCGATGGACGGGCTGGCTGACGCAGCCATCGCCGCTCGATCGCGCCGAGTTCGGCCCGAACGAGCTCCAGGAGTCCGGTGGGACGAGCAAGCTGCGCCTGATCTGGGGGCAGATCTCCTCGGTGATGGTGCTGATCCTCATCGGGGCGGCGGTGCTGTCGTTCCTGCTGGGCAAGTACCTCGAAGCCGGCGCGATCGCTGCGATCGTCGTGCTGTTCACGGCCCTCGGCTTCTACCAGGAGTACCGCGCCGAGCAGGCGATCGCCGCCCTCCGCCGGATGGCCGTGCCGTCGGCTCGGGTGACCCGCGATGGCCGGTTGACGTCGGTCTCGGTGTCCGAGCTGGTCCCGGGTGACATCGTCCATCTCGACGCCGGCACCATCGTCCCGGCCGACCTCCGCCTGGTCGAGGTGGCCAGCCTGCGCATCGAGGAGGCGGCGCTCACCGGCGAGTCCGAGCCGATCGACAAGCAGACCGAGGAGGTCGATCGGGCCGACCTCGCCCTCGGGGACCGGCTGTGCATGGCCTACTCGGGCACGCAGGTCTCGGCCGGGCGCGGCGTCGGCATCGTCGTTGCCACCGGCATGCGGACCGAGCTCGGCCACATCGCCGCCTTGCTGCAGGGCGTCGAATCCGAACCGACCCCGCTCCAGGTCCGTCTGGATCGCGTCGGCAAGCAGCTCGCGGCGCTCGGTGTCCTGGTGGCGCTCGCCGTGGTCGTGATGGGAGCGATCGCCGGCGAGTCCGCGACCGACCTCGTCCTCACCGCGATCAGCGTGGCCGTCGCCGTCATCCCCGAGGGGCTCCCCGCGGTCGTGACGTTCACCTTGGCGATCGGCTCGCAGCGGATGTTGAAGCGCCAGGCGCTGATCCGCAAGCTCCCGGCCGTCGAGACGCTCGGCTCGGTCACCGTGATCTGCTCGGACAAGACCGGGACGCTCACGCAGAACCGGATGACCGTCACGGTGATCGACGTCGCCGGACACAACATCCCGCTGGAGTCGAACGCGGACAGCTCGGTGCGGACGCTCCCGCCGGCCGCGCGTGATGACCCTCGTTGCCGGAGCGCTGTGCAACGACGGGGCCGCAGACGTGGATGCGGACGGTCGACAGGTCTGGCTCGGCGATCCCACCGAGACGGCGTTGCTCCAGGCCGCCGCCGACGCCGGCCTCGACGTCCACGCACTGCGTACTCGCATCCCGCGTGTCGACGAGCAACCCTTCGACTCGACCCGCAAGCGCATGAGCACGATCCACGATGCGCTCGGCGGAGGCATCGAGGAACTCGCCGAGCTGCCACAGGACGTGTCGCTCTCGTTCGTGAAGGGCGCGATCGACGGCTTGCTCCAACGAACCGCTTCGGTGTGGGACAACGGCGTCGCGGTGCCGTTCGACGACGACTGGCACGCCCGAATCTCCGCCGCCAACGATGCGCTCGCCGCCGCCGGGATGCGGGTCCTGGGTGTCGCCTTCCGGCCGATGACCAACGCGGACGACGACCCGGAGGCCGACCTGGTCCTGCTCGGTCTGTTCGGCATCATCGACCCGCCTCGGCCCGAGGTCCGCGACGCCGTCGCCATCTGCCGATCGGCAGGTATTCGGCCCGTGATGATCACCGGCGATCACCCCCTGACCGCGCTGGCGATCGCCACCGACCTCGGCATCACCGATGTCGACCGTGTGCTGGTCGGCGCCGATCTCGACCACCTCGACGACACCGAGTTCGACACCGCGGTGCGTGACGTCTCGGTGTTCGCCCGGGTGTCGCCCGAGCACAAGCTCCGCATCGTCGGCGCGTTGCAGCGCCAGCACCAGGTGGTCGCGATGACCGGTGACGGCGTGAACGACGCGCCGGCGCTCAAGCGCGCCGACATCGGCGTGGCGATGGGCATCACCGGCACCGACGTGTCGAAGGAAGCCGCCGACATGGTGCTGCGTGACGACAACTTCGCCACGATCGTCGCAGCGGTCGAAGAGGGACGCGTCATCTACGACAACCTCCGTCGCTTCGTGAGCTTCGCGGTTGCCGGCAACCTCGGCAAGATCATCGTGATGCTCGGGTGGCCGATCCCGTTCCTGATCTCCGACTCCGACGCCGGCACCGCGATCGCGTTCCTCCCGCTGCAGTTGCTCTGGTTGAACCTGATGACCGACGGTCTGCTGGGGCTCTCGATGGGCGTGGAACCAGCGGAGAAGAACGTGATGCAACGCCCGCCCCATTCGCCGTCGGACAGTCTGTGGGCGAACGGCCTCGGGGGCCGGACGGTGTGGATCGGCACGGTGATCGGCGCGGTGACGCTCGGCCTCGGGTTCGCCTACTACGCCGCCGATCTCGAGCAGTGGCAGACCGTGATGTTCACGACGCTGGCGTTCATGCAGGTCGGCCAGGCGTTCGCCACCCGATCGACGACGGAGTCGCTGCGCACGATCGGCTTGCGGACGAACCCGCTGATGCTCTGGATCGCGGGCCTCGTGATCGCACTGCAACTCCTGGTGCTCTACACCCCGCTGAACGAGTTCCTGGATCTCGATCCGCTGAACGCTGCGGACCTCGCCCTGTGCGCCGCCGAGGCGTCGGCCTCCTGGCCCTCGTCGAGACCGTCAAGGCCATCCAGCGTCGCTGAGTGTCAGGCGAGCTTCTCGGCGAACCAGTCGAGGATGATCTCGGCGCGCTGGACGCGATGGACCGGTGAGCCGGCCCGCGACAGCTCGTGGTTCTCGCCGGGGAAGCGGTAGAAGTCGACCTCCTTGCCGAGCAGCTTGCAGGGCGACCCACAGCTCCTCGGCCTGACCGATCGGGCAGCGCCAGTCCTCCTCGGAGTGGATGATCAGCATCGGCTTGTCGATGCTGCCGCACGGACGCGATCGGCGACATCCGCACGTACTCGTCGGGTGCGGCGAGGTGATCGACGCCGTGGACCGAGCCGAAGAACGTCGAGATGTCGGACGACCACTCCAGAGACGGTCGCGTTGTTGACCGCCCGCTCCGAGCAGAACGCACGGAACCGTTCGCCGTGGTGGCCGGCGAGCCAGGTGGCCATGAATCCGCCGTACGAACCGCCGAGCATGCCCGACGCGGTCGCGGTCGCAGAAGTCGAAGCGGTCGAGCGCGGTGTCGATGATCGCGAGGACGTCGTCGACGTCGACGCTGCCCCAGCCCGGGCCGGGTGCGGTCGGGTGGTTCGGGCCCTGGATCGCCTGGCCCCATCCGGTGTGACGGCCGCTGCTGCCGCGTGGGTTGCCCGCGCACGACGACGAAGCCGGCCGCGGCCTGCATCTGGAACTCGTCGAAGAAGTACTCGCCGTACTGCGTGTGCGGGCCGCCGTGGACGTTGAGCAGCACGGGATACCGCTTCGTCTCGTCGAAGTCGGCGGGCCGCATGATCCACGCGTCGATCTCGTCGGTCCCGTCGGTGGTGGGGGCGGCGAAGTGCTCCCATCCGAGCAGCGTCGACCGCGAGGTCGTCACCGACGTGCGTGACACGGCGATCGGCGACGTACAGCTCGCTCGGGTGCGTCGCGGACTCCTGGACACGCGCCACGACGGCCGCAGCGGCGTCGAACGACGTCACCGACACCGGGCCGCTGGTGAGCGGCCGTGGGCGCGGCGGTGCCGTCGGCGGGGATCCGGTAGAGGTGCGTCGTCGCCGCGGTCCTCGGCGGTGGCCAGGAGGCTGGAGTCCGACTCCCACACCGGTGCGCGCGACCCGACGGTCGGCTGGAACGTGCGGTCGAGGCCGGTGGAGACCCACTCGATGTCGCCGTGCGGATGGGTCGTGCCGTCGATCGGCAGGATGCCGACCTTGGCGTTCTGCGGGGAGAGGTCCGGGTCGGGAGCGCCGATGAAGGCGACACGGGTGCCGTCGGGGGAGACCGATGGCTGGCCGTACCGGCCGTCGTGAGCCGTGATCGGCCGGACGTTGGCGCCTGCCGGCGTCGCCGTCGCCGCGCTCGGGGAGGGTGACGACGTACAGGTCGCGGGCGTGGTCGCGGTCCCAGGTGTCGTGGCGTTGCGCCGGAGGTCACGATCGCCGTCGAGTCGCGCAGCCAGCTGATCCCGCTGTGCTCGAACCCTCCTGGCGTGAGATTGCGTGGCTTCCCGGTGCCGTCGCTCGCCACGACGTGCACGTGGTTCGGGCGATCGAAGACCCAGTTCTCGCCGTTGAGACGCCCGAAGAAGCGCTCGACCTTGCGTGGTGCCTGCCAGGCGACGCTCTTGGCGTCGTAGCGTTCGTCGCGCGTGCGGCTGGTGAAGCCGAGCCAGCGGCCGTCCGGCGACCACGCGACGTCGGCGAGGCCGTCGGGCATGGTGCACAGCGTTCGGACCTCGCCGGCGGCGCCGACCGGCAGGACGTGCAGCGTCGAGTGCTCCGTCCTTCTCGCCTCGCTTGGAGGTGAACGCGAGGTAGCCGGCCGTCCGGCGACCAGGTCGGGTTCGCCGTCGTGTTCGCCCGCGGTGGCAGGAGCGTCGTCGATCCAGACGCGCGACGTCGTGGTGTTCTTCGCGAGATCGACGGTGGTCACGACGAACGCGACGTGCGCCCCGTCCGGGCTGACGGCCACGGCCCCGACGGTGTTGCGCCCGTCGATCAGCGCCTCGGCGATCTCGCGATGCGAACTCATGGCGCCGACCGTCGACCCTGCTTCCGGACCCGACCCGAAGGCAGGGTGCTACTCGGCGAGGCCGACGGGTTGTTCGTCGATGATCTGGTCGAGGTACTCCGACATCCCGTAGCCGACGCGCCCTTCGAACTCGCCGGAGTGGATCGTCCACTTGGTGTAGGCCTCGGAGATCCGGGTCTGCATCCACTCGCCGTCGGGTGTCTGGCGCCGGTTGCGCAGCGGGATGAGGCTCAGCGACTCGCCGGTGAACCGCCACTCGCGATCGGAGCGGCTCGAGCGGATGACCCCCTCGATGCGGTCGTGGTAGTGCTCGTCGCCGCGGGTCTCGCGTCGAGATCTCGACGTGGTCGCACAGGTGCATCTCGCCGTTCTCCCACACGAACCCGCCGCGGGTGCCGTCGCTGTCGCGCTTGGCGACGCGGCTGGCCATGAACCCGAAGTTCTCGTCGACGTTCGCCGTCAGCCACCGGTAGTAGTACGGCGCCTGCCAGTACCGCGGGCCCCACGAGTGGTCACGCAGCCCGAACCCGTTGATCTGCCACTCCCGTTCGCCGACGCGGCATCGTGCCGGTCGCCTCGATGAGCTGTTCGTAGTGGCCCTTGGCGAACTCCTCGCCGGGCGCCTCGTGCGGGGTGTCGGGCTCGCCGCCGAACATGCTCGGTCGGCCCTGCCCGGTGAACGTGAGGTGGATCTCGGCCTCGGCGTACGGGTTGTTCGTGAACGCTTCCTTCGGGTTCGCCATCTGCTCGGGTTCGTCGAGCACGACGACCTTGCCGACGTAGTCGACGCGCAGTTCCTCGAACGGCTTCACCATGGTCCAGGTGAGCCCGGCGGCGTCGAAGGCATCGTTGTTGTCGATCGCCGGTCGCTTGAACATGAACCCGACCTGGCGGTTCCGCCCTTGCCCTCCTTGGCGGCGTCCTCGGGCGGGAGGTAGAGGCACACCGTCATCTCGGCGGTGCCCTCGTTGGCGCGGTTGCCCATGCGGAACCATCCGCCGACGCCCTGCGCGGGGTCGAAGCAGTTGATGTACATGCTCTCGTTGAAGTTCGGCTCGGGGCCGAGTTCGTGCATGTATTCGTCGGATTCGTCGAGACGTACAGCCATGACGCCGACCGTAGGGTGCCGACGATCCCGACGGTCGGACGACGTGTCGGACGCGGTCCGTGGCTCATCGACGTGGCCACTGGTTGGCGCGGATGTTGTCGACGGCGAGGCGGGCGGTGTCGTCGATGCGCTTCGACCGGGTGGGTGCGGTCTTCGCCTGGAGGATCCATTCGAGGATGCCACGACGCGTCGACGGTGGGAACGCGTCGAAGTTGGCTCGGGCGGCCGGGTACACGTCGAGGGCTGCGGCGAGATCGTCGGGCACGGCGAGCGCGTCGACGTGGTCGAGCTTCGACCACGAGCCGTCGGCCTTCGCAGCGTCGATGGCCGCCAGTCCGGCGGGCAGGACCAGCCCGTCGGCCAGCAGGCGTTCGAGCCGATCCTTGTTGACCTTCGACCAGCCGCTGCCCGGCTTGCGCGGCGTGCACAGCAGGGCGGTACGGCGCTCGTCGACCTTGCCGGCTTCGAGTCGATCCAACCGACGCACAGGCATTCCTCACACAGGTCCTGGGCGCTCACGTACGGCTCACCGGGCCCGAGGGCGCCCTTCTTCACGGTCACCGCCCAGACCCCGGCCGACCGGGCGTGCTCGGCGCCGAGCCAGTCGCGCCATGCCTGCCGGGACTCCACCTCGACGAGCGGGAGATCGGGGCGCAGCGGCATCGGCGTGATTCTCGCGCGTCGCATCCGGCCGAGGTCCGCCGTGCCCACCCGAACTACGTTGGACGGTAGCGGCGATCGGCGTCGCTCGGGCCGAACTCAGGAGAGGGACGAGATGAGCATCACCGACGACGACCTGGAGACGACGACGGCAGCGATCGCGAAGCTGGAGGGGATCGAGCCGTCGGGCGACATCGGCGAGTTCAACGCCCGCAAGCTCACCTTCGGGCCCGACCGTGCCGTCATCGGCCCGGTCGCCCACCTCGCCGCCGAACGCATCCGGCTGACGGCGCTCGAGTGGGAGCACTTCGAGGTGCGCCAGGTCGGCGCCACCCTCGGCGGCATCGTGAAGGGACTCGATCTCTCCAAGCCGCTGGCGGACGAGGTGTTCGACGAACTCGCCCGGGCCTGGACCGACTACAAGGTCCTGTTCTTCCGCAACCAGGTGCTGACGGCCGAGCAGCACATCGCCTTCGCACGCCGCTTCGGCGAACTCGAGATCCACCCGTTCCTGCGCAACAACGACGAACTGCCCGAGCTCGTCCGCTTCGCCAAGGACGCCGACACCGGTGGCTACGAGAACGGCTGGCACCACGACGTCACGTGGCGTGAGATCCCGTCCAAGGGGGCGGTGCTGCGCGCCCTGCAGGTGCCCGACACCGGCGGCGACACCCTGTTCTGCGACATGAACGCCGCCTACGAGGGCCTGTCCGACGAGGTGAAGGATCGCATCGAGGGCCTGGTCGCCGAGCACGACTACATGCAGGCGTTCGGGCACACGGTCCCGGAATCCGGGCGCGACGAGCTGCGCGAGAAGTACCCGATCGTCCAGCATCCGGTCGTCATCCGCCACCCGATCTCGGGTCATCGGCTGCTGTACGTCAACCGGTTCTTCACCACCCGCATCGTCGGGCTCGACCCGGCCGAGTCCGACGAACTGCTCGTGCTGCTGCTCGCCCAGGCCAACACCCTCGAGTACCACTGCCGGTTCCACTGGAAGCCCAACTCGATCGCGATGTGGGACAACCTGGCGGTCCAGCACTATGCCTCGAGCGACTACTGGCCCGACGTCCGGGTGATGGAGCGCGCCAGCATCGTCGGCGTCCGGCCCTCCTTCTGAGAGGCCAGGACCTGACGGCACAGCGGCGGGGCTCATGGCACCGGTCATCCTGATCACCGGAGCGAGTCGCGGGATCGGCGCGGCGACCGCCCGGCTCGCCGCCGAGCGAGGCTTCGACGTCGCCGTGAACTTCGCCCGCGACGCCGAAGCTGCCGAGGCCGTCGTCGACGACTGCCTCGCCTCCGGTGTCCGAGCGATCGCGGTGCAGGCCGATGTCGCCGACGAAGCAGCGGTCGTGGCGATGTTCGACCGGGTTGACGAGCGAGCTGGGCGCCATCGACGTGCTCGTCAACAACGCCGGGATCCTCCACACGCACATGCGTTTCGACGAGATGACCGTCGACCGGTGGCGCGAGGTGCTCGACGTCAACGTCCTCGGCGCGTTCATCTGCGCACGTGAAGCGGTGCTGCGCATGTCGACCCGGCACGGCGGTGCCGGCGGAGCGATCGTGAACGTCTCGTCGGCGGCGACCTACCTCGGAAGCCCGGGGGAGTACATCGACTACGCGGCGAGCAAGGGGGCGATCGACACCATGACGATCGGCCTCGGCAAGGAGGTCGCTGCCGAGGGCATCCGGGTGAATGCCGTCCGGCCCGGGGTGATCCACACCGACATCCACGCCAGCGGCGGCGAGCCGGGTCGCGTCGATCGGGTCGCGCCGACGGTCCCGATGCAGCGCGGCGGTGATCCGATCGAGGTGGCGCGCACCATCCTCTGGCTCGCCTCCGACGAGGCGTCGTACATCACCGGTGCGATCGTCAACTGCTCCGGCGGCCGCTGATGGCGCGTCACGTCGCCCGCTGGGAGCTCGACGGCGTCACCGGCGCCGTGGTCGTGGTCGACGTGATCCGGGCGTTCACCACGGCGGCGTACGCCTTCGGGGCCGGCGCGGCCGAGATCTACCTGGTCGGTCGACGTCGACGCGGCGCTGGCGTTCAAGGCGGCCCACCCCGGCTCGTTGGCGATGGGCGAGGACCGCGGGCTGCGCCCTGACGGTTTCGACTTCCCGAACTCACCGGCGATGGTCCGCGACGCCGATCTGTCGGGTCGGACGCTCGTGCAGCGCACGTCGGCGGGCACCCGCGGCGTGGTCGCTGCGGTCGATGCCACGAGGCTGTGGGCGGCCAGCCTCGCGTGTGCGTCGGCGACGGCCCGGGCGGTGAATGCTGCCGGCCTGGGCGAGCCGACCTACGTGATCACCGGCCGCTTCGAGGACCGGCCCGAACTGCACGGCGACGACGACGTACTGGCGGCCGACCTCATCGAGCGGGCACGGCTCGGCGAACCCCTGGCAACGCGACGCCACTGCCCGTGCGCCCTCCTCGCCACCGAAGAGGCGCGCCAGACCCTCGCCCTCGGCCCCGAACACTGCGATCCGGCCGACATCGAGCTCGCCGCAACGGTCGACGCGTTCGACTTCGCCATGGAGGTCGAACGGACGCCCCACGGCCTCCGCCTCACCGCCCGCGTCCCAGGATGACGAGGCGCGCCGCGGCTCGCCGTCCGGAGGGCCGGTCAGCAGAGGTGCAATCGGTCAACAGATGTCGGTGCCGTCGGGGGCGGTGATGCGCCAGTGGCCGTCGTCGGTGCGAGCGATGCGGAAGCCCTGCTCCTTGACGTAGTTGTGCCGCGGGCACAGCGGGGCACCGTTGTGAGGATCCGTCGGACCGCGGGTGCTCCAACTCGTGAGGTGATCGGCGTGACACCAGGTGTGTGGTTGGTCGCAACCGGGCCAGATGCAGGTGGGTTCGAGCAGCATCACCGCCTCGCGGGCGAACCCGGTGAACAGCCGAGAGGCCCGGCCGAGGTCGATCACCACCCCTCGGGAGTCGGTGACCACCCTGCGGATCAGCGACCACATCGACACCCCGATGATCGCCGTCGGGTCCACCCGATGGCCACGATCCGTGCGGGACACCACGTTGCGGTACTCGGCCGGATCGATCAGTTCGTTGTCGGCGGCCGCCGCAGCGGTGCGCTCGTCGATGATGAAGTTGACCGTCGGAAGCGGGCGCTTCGCATCGGGCGGGCACGCCGCAGCGGCGCGGGCCATCTCGAGCAGTGCGTCGGAACGCCGCTGGGGTTCGGTGCGCCGCAGGGCGCCCATGGACACCTTCTCCTCGCCGAGTCGAGCGGTTGCGTCGGCCCAGTCCTTCGCGAACTCGCGATCGACGTACCAGCTGAAGATCTCGAGGAACTCCGGGCCGCCGACCTCGTCGAAGGTGGCATGCAGCGTCCAGGCGCCGTCGGGCGACTGGTGCAGCGCTGCGGCTCGGCGCTCATGGTTCCGTTCGGCCTGCTCGGCAGCTCCGATGGGGTCGGCCAGTGACTCCCAGGTCACCGCTCGTCGTTCGAACTCGTCGAACGACACGTCCATCGCATCGCACATCAACTGCCACACGCCTTCGGTGAGGACGTCGGCGGGGATGCGCGGGTTGGCGGCGATCCGGGCCATCACCCTGGTCTGGGCGACGCCGACCTGCCCAGCGCCCAGCGCGTTGTTCCAGACCTGCGCCGCACGGCGCAGCTTCGCCTCCTGCACTCGAACGTGCGCCTCGGAACCGGACAGCTGCAGGTGGTGCTTCATCCACGCCTTCGCCGTGAAGAACCCGTGGTCACGGAACGGCTGAGCGGCGTCGAGGTGGTCGGCAACGGCGATGGCGGCAGCGTCGGCCTGCCGGCGGAGTTGCTCGACCCCCTTCGCCCATGCGGCAACGGTTGCCACGTCGAAGCGGGCCGGGTCGATGCGCTCCAGCACCGCCAACGCCTCGGCGCAGTGCTCGATCACGGCCTGCACCCGGTCGGTGGACACCATCGGCCCGTCGCCGAACCGGACGTCGGTGACCGGGTTCGCGCAAGGGCCGGACTCCTCCGCCACCCACGTGAGATCCTCGACGATGCTCATACCCCCATCATGACCAAGGGGTGTCACAGAGTTGATCGGCCGGATCTCAGGGTTCGAACATCTCCAGCTGCTCCCACGTGACGGCGACCTCGCTCACGACGTACCAGCGCAGGCGGCCACGGGAGCCGGGTCGTCGGATCTCCACCCGCTCGGCGCGCAGCGACCGCGCCGAACCGTCGGGATCGCGCAGGGTGATGCTGCCGTCGTGCTCGATGCCCATCACCCGTCCGACGATCCATCGCCCCTTGTCGTTGCGGCGGAACCGGATCGGCTCACCCATCCGCAGGCCCAGGCGGGCGAGCGAAGCAGGGGAGCGGTGCATCGTGGGTCGTACCGGCCGACCCGGTCAGGCGCCGATGGTGCGCCGCTGGAGCTTGCGCATCCCGCCCAGCCAGCGTTCGGGATCGGTGGCCTTGAGGGCCATGTAGTCGGCGACCTCGGGGTGCGGGAGCACGAAGAACCGTTCCGCCTCGATCGCGTCGGCGACCTCGATCGCCACGTCTGCCGGCTCCAGCACGACACCGGCCGCCTTCACCACGTTGCTCCCGGACGCGTCGTCGCCCGCGTGCAGCATCTGGGTGTTCACCCCCTGCGGGCACAGACAGGTCACCTTGATGCCCGCGTCGCCGTACGTGACCGCCATGTACTCGGCGAACGCCACCGCCGCCCGCTTGGTGAGCGTGTACGGCCCCGAGCCGATCTGGATCAGCAGCCCCGCCGCGGAGGCCGTCGAGCAGAAGTAGCCCTCGCCACGCTCCAGCCACTCGGGGAGCAGGTACTTCGCCGCCCAACGGTGGGCGTGCACGTTGACAGCGAACGCCAGGTCCCAGTCGGCCTCGGGGGTCTCGACGACGCCGCGTCCGGTGCCGACCCCGGCATTGCAGAAGAACAGGTCGATCGAGCCCAGTGCGGCCCGAGCCGATTCGACGAGTTCCCGATTGCCGGCTTCCGTGCTCACGTCGGCCGTGATCGCCGTCGCCCGCTCCATCGTGGCAGCGACCTCGTCCGCACCGGCGAGGTCGGCGACGACCAGATTGGCGCCGCGGGCGTGGAACTCGCGAGCGAGCGCCTCGCCGATCCCCCTGCCCGCACCGGTGACGACGACGTTGCGATCCGTGAACTCCATCGCCGCATCGTAGGTCGGCCACGCCTGCCCGACCCGGACTCGCGAGCGCGGCGGGTGCCAACTGGTGTGTAAACGTTGTGTGACACCTTGCACCGCAGTGGCAGAGGTGCGCGCGCGACGGCCGAGACAGGGGTACCGTGTCAACCAATGACTGATGAGCGCATTGCCTCCGAGGCCGTGATCACCGAAGCACTGAGCGTCATCGACGGCGCTCTTGCACGAATGATGCAACGTGAACTCGTTTCCACGGGTGAAGTTGCCGATCTGTTGCTCGACGTGCGCACGCTGCTCACGGCCGAGCCGACCCACCTGGTCGAGACGATCGAACCCGTCACCACCGACGCCATCTGAGCGTCGGACCTGCTGACGTCGAACACGACGTGATCGACGCCCTCGCGGCAGCAGCGCGCGGTCAGGGTGCCAGGCGCCTGGCGATCTGCCGACCGGCGAGCCCCAGCAACACGCCGACCGACGACCCCGCCGACGACGTCGGAACCGTGGTGGATGCGGACGTAGGCCCTGCTGATCCCGACCACGGCGGCGATCTTGAACCACAACGCGCTCAGCACCGGGCCGTCCCAGCCCGAGAGCACCATCGCGGCGAACACCGCGGAGCTGGCGTGGCCCGACGGGAACGACGACGTGCTCGGCCGCCGGACCTGGAGCCGCTCGTCGCCGGTCGTCGTGGGTCGCTCACGACGAAACAGACGCTTCACGCCCTGGTTGACGATGAGGCTCTCGGCGCCGAGCAGCGCCGCCAGGACGATGACCTGATCGGGCCGACCCTTGGCGATACCCCGGACGATCCCGATGCCGTGCCAGATCATGCTGAAGTCGGCCACGTGCGTGGTGTTCGTGAAGACGAAGTCGGCGAGCGGGTGTCCCCGAAGATGTTCCAGCAACTCGTCGACCCGTGCATCGAACGCATCGACGGTCGGCCCGAACTGGCTCTGACCAGGAACGACGCTGTCGTCGCCGGAGCTGGTGACGGGGACGGTCACGGGGTCGCGTGGGGAGTGGTCGGGGCGAGCAACGCTTCGTGGGCGGCGACTGCCTCGGTCGCAGCGAGGGAGGGATCGCCGCCGAACGACGGACACCACTGCTTGAACGAGCAGTAGTCGCACAGCTTGCTCGGTCGCGGTCGGAAGTCGCCGGTCGTGCAGGCTCGTTCCACGGCCGACCAGACCGCCGTGGTCCGCGTGGTGATGAACTTCACCGACTGGGCCGACGGCACGGTCTCGATGGTCTCACCCGACGACAGGTACATCAGCCGGATCTTGGCGGGTCGCTTGCCGAACACCGCCTCGCACAGGAACGAGTAGAAGTGCACGCCGGCCAGGCTCTTCTGCTCGTAGTTGCCCGACGGCGCACGTCCCGTCTTGTAGTCGGTGACCACCAGTTCTCCATCGGCGTCGAGTTCGAGCCGATCGATGATGCCGCGCAACGTGAGCGCCCCGACCTCGGCCTCCATCCAGAGTTCGAGACCGATCTCACGAACCGTGGTGGGGTCCTCCATGGCGAAGTACTTGTCGATCAACGCCCGACACTCGCTCTCGAACTTCTCGGCGGCGGCATCGTCCAGACGCAGACCGACGTACTCCGGGTCGGTCGCGAACTCGGCGAGCGCCGTGGTCATGTCGTCCGCAAGCGCCGCGGGAGTGCGGTCGGCGGCGGGCCGCACGAAGAGCAGTTCGAGCGCTCGGTGGACGATGCTGCCCTTGGTCGTCGCCGGACCCGGGGCCTCCGGCAGCTTCTCGATGCTGGAGAACCGGAACTGCATCGGGCACGACGTGAACGACGACACCCGTGACGGTGACAGCGATGTCGGGACCGGGAACGTCGCGAGCCGCGGTGGTCGTTGTGGTGGTCATTGCCGTCATCGTACGCAAGGGCTGTCACAGCGTGCCGCGACACCGCGTGCGATGAGAGGTGAGCGCAGCAGTGCGCTCATCCTTCATCGCACGGAGGGATCGGGGGGATTCGGGGGATTCGGGGGTGGCGGGTCAGGCGGAGGCGTTGGCGATGGCGACGCGGGGATCGCGGTTCGGGTCGTCGACCGCGGTCAGGGAGTCGCGGAACGCGAGGAGGGCGTGCTCGCGCTGGTCCTCGGTGAGCTCGGCGTCCATGATCCGTTCGATCGACGGCGCGAGGTCCCGGTACTGGATGACGACACCGTGGGCGAGCTGCTCGGTCACGGTCAGTTCCTCGATCGGGGTGACTCCGTTGTACCAACGGGATGCGGGTTGCTTCTTGGGGGCCATGGGGTCTCTTTCCTGGTTGTAACGAATGAGTGCGTCACGCGGTCGTGCACGAAGGCGAGCTTGTCGACGACGACGCCGGTCGGGTCGAACGGGTAGATGGGCGGCATCCCGACCGCGGCAGCGACTGCCGTGATCGCCGCGTTGACCGGTCGCCATGCGTCGAGGATGTCGGCGACGTCCGTGTCCGCGCCGAGATCGGCGGGTCGGTCGGACGGGTGTCAGTCCGTTGGCGATCGCGGTGTCGAGCGCGTCGACGATGTGGAGGTAGTGGGCGAACGTCTCCGCCCAGTCCTCGAGCGGATGGGACGCCGCGTAGGCCGTCAGGTGGACCGTCGGGTCCCATGCGGGGCGGTTGCCGGCGTAGTAGGCCTCGACCGCCGTGCGGTAGTCGACGCGTTCGTCGCCGAAGAGTCGGCGGAAGGACGTCTCGCAGCCACGGTCGCGCACCAGCACCGACCAGTAGTGGTGGCCGATCTCGTGTCGCAGGTGGCCGATCACGGTCCGGAACGGCTCGTTCAGGCGGACCCGGAGTTCGTCGCGGTGACGATCGTCGGTCTCGGCGAGGTCCAGCGTCACGACGCCCTCCGAGTGGCCCGTGATGCCACCCTCGCCGGGGAGGTGGACGAGATCGAAGGCCAGCCCCTCGGGATCCTCCGACGAACGACCCTCGATCGGGAGGCCGAGCGTGTCGAGTTGGTGCACGAGGCGCCGTTTGGCGGCTTCCGCGATCATCCAGGCGGCGACGGCGTCCGGCCGCGCCTCGTCGGGGCGGCCAGCGCGTCAACCGGCACGACCGGCACCACGGGGTGTCGGAGTCCGCCGGCAGCATCCAGTTGCATCCCCAGGCGGCGTTGAGGCATCTCCAGAATCGACCGGCGACCGTGTCGATCTCGAAGGTCGCAGGCTCCGATGACGGAGCCAGCACTGCGATCGACTGCCGTTCGCTCACGTAGCCGAGTTGCGCGCCGCATGATCCACATTCGTGGGCGGAGAAGTCCACCACGTGGCCGCACCGGTCACATCGGAAGATGTGCATGAACGGCCTCCTCGAACCGGGTCAGGCTCGGGTCGAGGCGTCGGGCCTGCACGGGGCGACAGCACAACCGGCCGTCCTGCCCAAACGAGGCGACTCATCCCAAGAACGACGATCCTACCGGCGCCGGCCGATGATCCGGGTGCGGGCACGGGCGCCGACTGACCGGGGAGGCTCGTCTCGGTCAGGCAAGGGGATGGTGGTGCACATGATCGAGCAGATCTCGAACGCTCGCCGTCGCCAGGCAGATCACCGAGTCGGCGGCGCCGTAGTAGAGGTCGAGCGTGTCGCCGTCGTCGCGCAGGATCCAGCCGCACGGGAACACGACGTCGGGCACGTCGCCCTGGCGCTCGTACGGGGCATGAGGACCGAACACCCACTCGTTGCCCCGCTCGACCACCCTGGTCGGGTCGTCACGATCGAGGAGTGCAAGGCCGAGCCGGTAGATCGATCCCGACGCCGTCTCCTTGACGCCGTGATAGCAGATCAGCCACCCGTCCGACGTGAGCAACGGCGGTGGCCCGAGGCCGACCTTGTTCGCGTCCCACCACCCTCCGCGACGCGCCGCGAGGAGGACCGACGCATCGCCCCAGTGCCGGAGGTCCGGGCTCCACGACAGCCACACGTGCGCTCCGAGGTCCGCCCGGGGCACCGGTCGGTGGATGAGGGCCCAGCGTCCACCGAACTGAACGGGGAACAGCGCTGCGTCCTTGTCCTCGGGCGACATCAACACCCCGTGACGCTCGTAGGTTCGGAAGTCCGTCGTCGTCGCAAGACACACGAGCGGCCCTCCCGCCGAGTACCCGGTGTACACGATCATGTACTCGTCGCCCACCTTGGTGATGCGGGGGTCCTCGATCCCCCACTGTTCCTCGAACGTGTCGAGTCGGGGTTCGAACCGCCGGTCGTGATCGATCGTCCAGTCGCTCCGACCGTTCGGCGACGTCGCGACGGCCAGATGCGACAGGCCGGAGCGGAATCTCGACCCGGACGAGCAGCAGTGTCTCGCCCTCGAACACCGTGGCCGCAGGGTTGAACACGGTGTTGACCATCCTGGGGAAGTCCACGGCACTGAGGATCGGATTGGCCGGGTCTCGCCGGAACAACTCGAGCGGGTGCACGTCATGGTTGGTCATGTTCGCCTCCAGTTACCTACGTCGGATGCCGATGCACCCACTGACCACGTGACCGGAAATCGAGACGGATCCGCCGTTCGGTTCGTCCGGCCGCCAATACTTACGGCCGCATCATGACCTCGACACCGACGACTTCCCAGATCACGAGCGGCCGAGCCGGTTCGTCGTGTGGCGGCCGAGCCGGTCGTGCCGGCGGGCTCGCTGCCGGGGTACGGGCCGATCTTCAACGCCGGACTGCTCCATCACGACGGTCACTTCCATCTGTTCGCGAGAGCGGTGCGCGACACGTATCGGCTCAACGACGGTCCGGGCCCGCGATTCCTGGACTACGTGTCCGACATCGCGGTCTTCCGGTCGCACGATGGCGTGTCGTACGAGTTCGCCTACATCCTCGCCCGCGCCGGTGACCATGGCGTCGACTGCTTCGAGGACCCGCGGGTCCAGATCATCCGGGATTCCCGCGGTGACCACATCGTGATGACCTACACCAATCTCCCGTCCGATCCCGACGAGCCGTGGCGGGTCGGCGCCCACCTGCTGATCCACGACGGTGAGCGATTCCACCTCGATCCCGACAGCGGCCGACTGCTGGGTCCCGACGGTGTCAAGGACAAGGACGCCGTGCTGTTCAACCTCGCGGACGGCAGGGTTGCACTCGTCCATCGCATCCACCCCGACATGCAACTCGCGGTCTTCGACGACCTCGATCACCTGTGGAATGCCGATGCTCGACTACTGGGACGCACACGTCGCGGCGCTCGAGCAGCACACCATCGTGCGGCCCTCGCTGGGAGCACTCGGTATCGGAGCCGGTGCGCCGCCGATGCAGTGCGAGGACGGGTTGCTGCTGTTCTTCCACGAGCGACGCGCGGACGGCGTGTACACGATGAACCTCGCGCTGCTGGACGCCGACACCGGCCGGCCGATCGAGCGTCCATGGCGACGCCGTTGATGGTGCCTGAGCTCGAGTGGGAGGTCTTCGGTGACGTCGACAACGTCGTCTTCGTCCAGGGAGCGCATGTGGACGACGACGGTGACACGATCACGCTCGTCTACGGAGCGGCCGACCGTCACGTCGGCGCGGCCCGGGCGTCGATACGTCATCTGCTCGAGCTCCTGCGAAGCGACCACGCGGCCGACGAGACCGCCAGCACCTCGGCAGCATGAACGGCGCCGATCAGCGCCAGCGTTGACTCCGCCCCCGGTGCAGGCACCGGCCCCCGTGCGTGCTCGATGATCCCGACATCGATCCGTACACGCAGCGGCCGCAGCGTTGCCCGCGGCAGTATGTGGTGCCCTGCCATGTTCAGCTGGCGAGACTTCGACGCTGCGACACGTGCTGGAGCCGGCTGGTCATCAGATGATGGAAACGTTCACCGACGATGGGCCAGTCGTAGCGGGCGCTCTCGACGCGAGCGGCGGCCTGCATCGTGGCTCGAAGGGACTGGTCGGTGAGGATTGCCGTCACCGTCGATGCAACCCCATCGGGCGAATCGTGGTCGACGACCGTGACCGCGCCCGTCGTGCTGAGCTCGATCGCATGCGGGAACGCCGTCGCAACGACCGGTTTCCCGGCGGCGAGTGCCTCGACGAGCACACCGGAGGTGATCTGGTCGCGCGTGTCATAGGGAACCAACACGACGTCGGCGCTGCGGACGATGGCTCGCAGCGAGTCCCAGGACCGGTAGCAGCCGTCGAAGTCGACGAGGTCGGCGACACCGCGTTCTCGTGCCAGCCCCTGCAGCGACTCGCGGTACCGCTCCCCCTCACGGAGCAGGACCTTGGGATGCGTCTCGCCGGCCACCACGTAGCGAACGTCGAGACCGGCCGAACGCATCTGCGCGACGGCTTCGATACCGCGTTCGATTCCCTTGCCCGGACCGAGCAGCCCCCACGTGAGCATGATCGGCTCGACCGACCTCAGCTGCCGTGGCCCGCTCAGATTCGACGTGGCCCCGTGCGGCACGATCGCCACCTTCGACGCTGGTATGTCGTGCACTCTCGTCAGACGGGCCTTCGCCACGTTCGTGTGGACGAAGACGAGTTCGGACGACTGCACCAACGCGTCGATGATCCGACGCTGTGAGTCGGTCGGGGCTTCGAGCACGGTGTGGAACACGGTGAACACCGGAGGACGGCAGATCTCCTCGAAGGCGACCACCTCGGCGCCGTCGACCCCGGGGTAGATGCCGAACTCGTGCTGTACGAGGACCGAATCGAACGGTGCCACGACCGCGGCCGCTGAGGCTGCTCCCAGAGGCTGGGTTCGCACCCAGTGATCCACCACGTGCTCGGTGTCCGAGCCGACCTCGGTGTCATCGACGAGTCGCAGCACCCGGCTGTCGAGGCCACATGTCTCCAGACCGTCGCGAAGGTTCGCGGTGTACGTGGCGATTCCGCACTCGGTCGGTGGGAAGGTGCCGACCAGCACGACCGACTCGACGGTGCGCGTCACGTGGGGCAACTGGGTATCAGGCATCGCTCCTCCCTTTCGCTCGCACGCCGGACCCCCGCCGATGATGACGTGGCACCTCTACCGTCATGATGCGCCGTCGAGCGGCCCCGGTCCAGTGCCGAACGGCCCGTGGTGAACGTCGTGACCGAGCCGCGCTGGGGCCGGATGCTCACGTGCTCACCCGGCTGCTGAACACGGAGCGTGCTGATGCGGGAGTCGCCGACCCCGCCGCGGCGTACTGCATCGTGGTGATGAGGGCGAGTGTCGACTCCGCGCCCTCGTTGAGGTTGGGGCCGAGGGGTGTGAGTCCGTCGTAGCCGCCGCAGGTCACGTCGTCCCACATCCGGGCTCCGAGGTCGTTCGCTCCGACGAACCACCCGATCGCCAGGTCGATGCCGTGCTGCCATCGGTCGTCGCCGGTGACGGCCAGGGCGCGGGCGCAGGCGTCGGCCATGGCGGCCACCTCGATCGGCTGCTGGTCGAACCTCGGCGGCCGAGTCGTCGGGTCCGGCGCCACCGACCGGTGTCGGCGAGAGATGACCGTCGAGCGTCTCCCGGTCGAGCAGCCACGCCAGGAGCCGGAGTCCGCCGTCGACGACGTCGGGACGACCGAGGTGACTGCCGGCCACGATGAGCGCTTCGGGCAGGACCGCATTGGCGTACGCCAGCCGCGGCTCGGGCCACGGCCAGTGCTCGTCGGCCGACGGCATCCCGATGGTGACGACGGCATCGGCCAGGAGGTCGCGGGCGCGGTGGTGCCGCGGATTGGTGTCGAGCATCTCGCCGGCGCCGAGCGCCGCGAACGCCATGGCGCGCCGGTGCGGGGAACGTTGCGCGACCCCGTGGTCGAAGTACGACGTCGCACTCGAGCGCATCCATTCCTCGGGTGCGCGGCGAGCGGCGCTGCCGAATGCCCACAGGCTCCTGCCCCAACAGTCCTCGACGCCGTAGCGCCCCTGCCAGCGTCCCTTCGCGTCGCGCCGGTTCCGGGTCCGGCCGGTCGTGCTCTGGGAGAGGGCGAGGAACCGCATCGCGGTGCGGCTGAGATCCCGCAGCGCCTGGCTGTCGGACGGTTCGCGGACGACGGCGATGAGCAGCCTGGCGACGTCGTCGGTGCAGTACCCGTGTTCGCGGCGGGGCTCGGCGTGATCGGCGTGCTCGAAGATCCCGATGGCGTCACTCATCGACAACACGTGGCCGAACGACGGCAGTGTCACGTCGACACCGTCACGTCGACACCAGGCGGCCGGCGCCACCGTGTTGCTGGGCGATCAGGTCGTCGGCGAGGCCGATGTAGCGCAGCGCGACCGCGCTCCAGGCGAGGTCGGGAGCGAGCCGGCGGGCCTCTGCTGCCATCGATGCGGCGAGCGTGGGGTCGGTCAGCACCGACCGGATCGCCTCGCCGAGTGCGGCCGGGTCGCCTTGGGGAACGACGATGCCGGCGCCGCTCGCCAGGAGTTCGACCGCGTGCGGGAACGCCGTCGCGACGACCGGTCGCCCGGCCGCCACTGCGTCGACGAGGACCCCGGAGGTCACCTGCTCCTTGGAGTCGTACGGGAGCACGACCAGGTCGGCGCTGCGAATGAGACCCATCAGCGAGGGCAGGTCGCGGTACGTGTCGTCGAACGAGATGGACGCGCTCGACCCGGAGGAGGCGGCGCGATCGACGAGCATCTCGCGGTACGACTCCCCGGAGCGTTCGCGCACCTTCGGGTGCGTCGTCCCCGCGATGACGTAGTGCGGCCTGGGCCGCAGGTCGGCGACCGCGTCCATCGCATCGATCGCCCATTCGATGCCCTTGCCGGGACCGAGCAGGCCCCAGGTGAGTATCCGCGGTCCGTCGGGCGACGGGTCCGGTCGCTGTGTCCGGTCGCGTGTCGGACGTATCGGCCGGAGGTGTGGTGGCTCCGTGGGCGATCACGACCACCTTCGACTCGTCGACGTCGAACCCGGCCGCCAGCCGCGTGCGCGCCGTTTCGGTCATCACCACGACGACGTCGGCACGGGCGCAGACCTCTTCGAGCACCCGGCGTTGATTGGCAGTCGGGGCGCTCACCACGGTGTGGGCGACGACGACGATCGGACCGTCGATGCCGTCCAGCAACTCGACGACCGATTCGCCGTCAGGTCCCGGGTAGATGCCGTACTCGTGCTGCACGATGACGACATCGGTCCGGTTCAGGACCTCGAGCGCGCGGTCGGCGCCGTCGTCGGCGAGCGACGCCAGCACGAGCGGATCCTCGAGGTCCGGCGCTGGGCCGCACCGGACCACGTCGACGGAGACGTCGTGGCCGATGAGTGCAGCGGCCAGCGCTGCGGAGAACGTGGCGATTCCGCACGAGGTCGGGGGGAACGTCGACAGGATCCCGAAGGATCGAACCGTGGTCCTGTCCGGTGTTGCGGGTGGGTTCGAGATGTCGTGCAGGGCAGCGCTCCTCCGCTCGGTTCGGCCGAGGCGACGGGCCTGCGAAGGGCGACTGAGCCAACATGGCCGTCCAGCCCAAGCGGGGCACTCACGTCCGAAAGACGTGAGATCACCTTACTCGTCGAAATCCCCTTCCGGCCGCGGGTACCCTGAATCATCGCTCCCGCCCATCACGGCAGTGCTTCGCGCCCGTCGTTGCGGGTGGGGGTACTCGCGCCGATCTCCTGGCGAACCCCGCCACGCCACTACGGCCCGTGGGAGCTCTTCGCCTCGCTGCTCGCCGAGGGTCTCGTTGCCGCCGGCCACGAGGTCACGTTGTTCGCCACCGCAGATTCGATCACGACGGCCCACCTGGTGGCGACGTCTCCGACCGGGTGGTCGGAGGACCCGGGCATCGAGCCGAAGGTGGCCGAGTGTCTCCACATCGCCTCGGTGTTCGAACGCGCCGACGAGTTCGATGTGATCCACAACGGATTCGACTTCCTCCCGCTGACGTACTCCGAACTGGTGAGCACACCCGTCGTCACGACCATCCACGGGTTCTCCTCGGCTCGGATCGTGCCCGTGTACGAGCGGTACGACGCCACCAACCACTACGTGGCGATCAGCGACGCCGACCGCCACCCGCGTCTGCACTACGCGGCGACCATCCACCACGGCATCGACACCGACGCGTTCGACGTCGCACGCCGCGCCCGGTGATCATCTGCTGTTCTTCGGGCGGATCCATCCCGACAAGGGCACGGCCCACGCCATCGAGGTGGCGCATCGAACGGGACGTCGGCTCGACATCGCCGGGATCATCCAGGACGAGGAGTACTTCCGAGTCGAGGTCGAACCGCATCTCGCCGACGGCCGGGTGCGGTACCTGGGGCCGGTCGCGGCGGCCGAATCGGGCGGAGGTGTTGGGCGGCGCCCACGCGCTGCTGCACCTGATCGACTTCGACGAACCGTTCGGGTTCAGCGTCGTCGAGGCGATGGCCTGCGGGACGCCGGTTGTCGCCTACGGGCGCGGATCCATGGCGGAGCTCATCGACGACGGCACCACCGGATACCTCGTGGACGACGTCGACGGGGCGGTTCGAGCGGTCGAGCTCGTCGCCGGTCTCGACCGCGTGGGGATCCGGGCGTCGACGGTGTCCCGCTTCGACGTCGGCACGATGGTGGCGCGGTACGAGGCGTTGTACCGCTCGATCCTGGGCTCCGGCCCCGGTGCGTTCAGCTGACCGAGTCGCGGACGATCGTCGCCATCCCGGCCGGATCGATGAACGGCGTGAAGTGGTTCCACTCGTCGCGCTGGATGTAGGTGGAATTCGGGAGTTGGCCGGCGATCTCCTCGGCGATCGCCGAGGGACCGAATGCGTCCACGAGACCTGCCAGGACGACCACCGGTGTCGTGATCTCCGGCAGTGTCGACCAGGTCGTGTGGGCCCCGCCGGCGTCGTAGGTCCGGGCCTCGTGTTCGGGGTCGCACTTCAGGCGGACGCCTTCGGGAGCTGGTCGGAATCCGTGGGCCACGTACAGCCGGACCACGTCGGGATCGAATGCCATCATCGGCGGCTTCGAGGAGAAGTTCGCGACGGCAGCGTCGAAGGAGTCGAACGATGCCGCGTCGCTTGCGGGCACCTGCTGACAGCAGCGTTCCGTTGTTCTCGGTCCCGTCGTGCGGATCGACCTCACGGGGCGGGAACACGATCGGCTCGAACGCCACGATGAGATCGAACAGGCCGGGATCGCGGTGGGCGGCCATGAGGAGGCCGGCGCCGCCCATCGAGTGACCGAACCCGACCAGCCCGCCGTCGGGGGCGACGGCTCGAGCCGCTGCCAGCGCATCGTCGCCGTAGCGCGCCCACTCGACCTGCCAGTCCTCGGGACGAGCGGTGTCGCCGAACCCTCGGAAGTCCAGCGCGTAGGACGTGAACTCCTCGCTGAGTCGATCGGCGATCGGCAGGTAGCAGTACCCGTGGAAGCCGGTGGCGTGCGCCAACAGCAGCGGTCGGCCCTCGCCGCCGAAGTCGTGGATCGCCACGCTCACCTGGTCAGACGACATCACCCGCACGCCGCCATCTTCGCGGCCCGACCACCGCGCCGCCGAATCATGTTACGTCATGGTGTCAGACACCATGGTAACGCCACCGTCAGCTGGGTTTGGGTTCGCGGGGGAGGCCGAGGAGTCGTTCGCCGATGATGTTGCGCTGGACCTGGCTCGTTCCCCCGGCGATCCGTCCTCCCGGCGCCGCCATCATCCCGCCGGAGTCCGGACCCTCCAACAGCGCGTCCGCTCCGCCGAGGTCACCCCGAAGCATCGCCACGTCGAACATCAGCTCGGTGATGCCCAACTTCATGAGCGACGCCGCGGTCGAGGCGATCGGGCCCTGGCGCTGGGCCATCGCCTTGAACGCGCTGCCCCGGGACAGCAGTTGCGCGAGTTCGTCGCGCTCGATCGCCGTCAACGACCGACCCTCGGCGAGTCGTGCCATCTGGTCGAGGCGACGTTCGAGCCCGATCACCGAGGTGCCGATGTGGCCCCGCTCGCTCGTCAGGACCGCCATGCCGACACCCCACCCCCCGTGCAGCGGTCCGAGCAGATGGTCGACGGGCAGTTCCACATCGGTGAAGAAGACCTCGTCGAACTCGGACTCGCCCGTCATCTGCTTCAACGGACGGATCTCGATGCCGGGCAGATCCATCGGGCACAGGAAGAACGAGATGCCCTCGTGCTTCGGGGCGCCGTGCTCGCCGGTCGGATCGATCGGCCGGGTGCGGGCCATCAGGATGCCCCAGTTGCTGTACCGGCCCCCCGAGCACCAGACCTTCTGGCCGTTCACGATGTAGCGCTCGCCGTCGAGTTCGGCGCGAGTCGACAGCGAGCCGAGGTCGCTGCCTGCACCGGGCTCGGAGAACAGCTGGCACCACACGTGGTCGGTGGCGAGCGTCGCGCGCAGGTGCAGCGCCTGTTGCTCCGGTGTCCCGTACCGCATCACGGCGCCGCCCGCCAGCACGAAGCCGACCATGTTGAACACCGCCGGCACGCCGGCCCGGGCGCACTCCAGCAGCCAGACGGAGTTGTGCTCCGCCGTGAGTCCCCGGCCGCCGTAGTCGACCGGCCAGTGGATGCCGGCGTACCCCGACGCGGTCAGCCGTCGCTGCCAGTCGAGGCCCGGTTCGACCAGGTCGGGTGGACAGATCGCGCCGTAGTCACGAGGGGCATGCCCTCGGTTCGCCGCCAGCCATTCAGCAGCCTGCTGTTGGAACTCCTCGACCGTGATCACGGAGCGAACGTACCCGTGTCCGCGAGCTGCGCTCCCACTCAGCGGGGGCGCACGACGACTCGCCACCACAGTTCGAGGAGCTGGCGTGCCGACCGTGCGATCGCGGGGAGCCGGAAGAACTGCGACCGACCGTGGGGCCGCTCGTAGTGGCTCACGCCCACCTCGACGAACCGAGCGCCGGCGTCTTCGAACTTGCGCATCATCTCGACGCAGATGACGCCGCTCGTCGAGGTCAGTTCGACCCGCTCCATCAGGGTCGCCCGGATCAGGCGGAAGTCGCAGTCGGTGTCGCGGACGTGGAGGTCGAAGAGCAACCGAACGACGTGGTGGTACACGCGACCGATCACCTTGCGGTACCACGCGTCCCCTCGTTCGATCTTCCAGCCCTGCACGACATCGGTGTCGGGCCGCACGGCATCGATGCAGCGCACCAGCTCGGCGGCGTCGTACTGCGCGTCGCCATCGGTGTAGAACACCCACTGCTTCGTCGACGCCGCGAACCCCGAGATGAGCGCCCCGCCGTAGCCGCGGTTCGTCGGATGGACGACGATCTCGAGTTCGGGCACCTCCGCCCGCAGGGACTCGAGCACCGCCACCGAGTCGTCGCGCGACCCGTCGTCGACGACGATGATCTGGAACTCCGCGACGTTGTCGACCAGAGCCGCGTGAGCTGCGCGCACCATCGTCGCGATGGAGTGCTCGTCGTTGTAGCAGGGGAAGAACGCCGAGACGGAGGTGACCTCCGGGTTGCGCAGTGTCACGGTCGGACGTTAGCGAGGGCGTGGGCGACGGTTTCGACCTCGGCATCGGTCAGCTCGGGATAGCACGGGAGGCTGACGCACTGCGCCGCCCAGAGATCGGCCACGGGGCAGGGTTCGGTCGCGAGGTCGCGAAACGCCGGTTGCCGGCCGATGCTCAGCGGGTAGTGAACCGCCGTGGCGACCCCCTGGGCGGCCAGTTCGGCGCGCGCCGCGTCGCGATCGGTGAACCGGGCGACGCAGAGGTGGTAGACGTGACGGGGGTGATCGGTCTGCCACTGCAGGTGCGGCGCGGCCGCGTGGTAGTGGCGGGCGATCTCGGCCCGCCGACGGTTGCCCTCGTGGAGGTGCGGAAGCTGGAGCCGGAGCCATGCAGCTTCGATCTCGCTCATCCGGAAGTTCTGGCTGATGTCGACGATGCACGTACTGCTCGGTCATCCCGTGGACCCGGCGTCGGCGGATCGACTCGGCGAGGCGCTCGTCCGTCGTCGCCACGGCACCACCGTCGCCGATCCCGCCCACGTTCTTGGTCGGATAGAACGAGTACGTGACCGCGGCACTGGCGCTCGGGGCGAGGGCGCCGCAGGCCTGCGCCGCGTCTTCGACGACGGGGAGGCCGAGGTCGGCGATCGGACCGAGATCGACCGGTCGCCCGTAGAGGTGCACGGGCATGACCGCTCGTGTGCGTCCGGAGATCGCCGCCTCGACGCGCTGCGGGTCGATGAGCGCCGTCTGCGGATCGACGTCGACGGGCACCGGCCGCGCTCCGGTGGCGAAGACCGCCGAGGCGGTGGGAACCGCAGTGAACGCCGGAACGATGACCTCGTCGCCGGGACCGATGCCGAGCGCCGCCAACGTGATCTGGATGGCGGACGCCCCGCTCGAGACACCGATGAACTGCCCTCCGCCGAGCGTGGCGGCGGCCTCGGCCTCGAACGACGTCAGTTCCGGTCCGAGGAGCAGCGTGCCGCTGTGCATGACCCGCGACACGGCGTCCAGGAAGTCCGCCTCGGACGCGCGTAGCCGCCGCGTGAGATCGAGGAACGGGATCACCGACGAGCCCGGTAGTGATCGAGCGTCGTGGTGATGCCGTCCGCGAAGCTGGTCGTGGGTGTCCAGCCGAGGATTCGCTCGGCCTTGGAGAAGTCGCCCTGGAAGCTTCCGATGTCGATGCGCTCCAGATCGCTCGGCCACGGCACGCAGGCGACGTGGCTGTCGGTTCCGGCGGCAGCGATCGTGAGGCGGGCGATCTCCGCGAGCGTGAGCGCCTCGGTGTGCCCCAGATTGAAGACCTCGCCGACGGCGCGCTCACAGGACGCGGCCCGGAGCAGCGCGTCGACGACGTCGCTCACGAAGAGGCAGTCGCGCAGCTGGGAGCCGTCGCCGAACAGCTGGATCTCGTCGCCGGCGAGGGCCCGGCGGACGAAGACCGGGAGAAATCCGAGTCCCTCCCGCCCGAGATGCTGGCGGGGCCCGTAGACGTTGGTCAGCCGCAGCGACGAGGCCCGCAGGCCGTGCACCCGCGCGTAGACGAGGTGGAGTTGTTCGCACGCCAGTTTGTCGATCCCGTTGACGTCGAGCGGATTCGTCGGGTGCAGTTCGTCGACGGGCAGGTACAGCGGCCGGCCGTAGACCTGGCGGGTCGAGGTCTGCACGACGACGGCGTCCGGGCGACACTCGCCGCAGCGTCTCGAGGAACGCGAGATGGCTGCGAACGTTCAGTTCGAGATCGCGAAGCGGGTCGACCATCGACTCGTGGTGGCTCACCTGGCCGGCGATGTTGAAGATCGCGTCGGCGCCCGCAACGGCCTCGGCGACTTCCGGGTGGCCGATGTCGGCGATGAGCACCTCGACGTCGTCGGGGACGTTCGTTCGGTCACCACCGAGCCGCGGCTCGAGTGAGTCGACGACGATGACGTCGGCTCCGTCAGCGATCAGTCGGTGCACGAGATTCGATCCGATGAACCCGAGGCCGCCGGTGACGACGCAGCGCGTCCCGGCGAACCGCGTCGTCGACTCGTCCTCAGTTGGCATGGCGAGCGTGGAATCTAGGCGGACCGCTCGTGCCTCGCGGATTCGCGAGGTGGACCGATGCGCCGCGGGCGGCGGTCGCCGGCGGCAGGGTCACCACCTGCAGGGTCACCGCCTGCAACGGGAGCGTTGCCCGCATCCCCGCAATGGGCCCGGTGCGATGGGGTCGCCCCGTAACCTGCGTGTCGAGCGTCACCATGCCGGGGACATCGTAGGAGATCGGAGCGCACGTGGAGGTCGACGAGTACCGGCTGATGGCGGAGGTGGAGCATTCACACTGGTGGTACGAGTCGACGCGGCGCCTCCTTCGCGAGATCCTCGAGCCGAGACCGACGAACGGCGGTCGCTTCCTCGACATGGGGGCCGGGACGGGTGCGACCGGTGCCTGGCTCGCAGAGCGGGGTGAACTGTCGCCAGCGACTTCATGCCACTGGCGCTCGAACTCAACCGTGAACGTCATGACGGCGATCGGGTTCGTCGCGGCCGACGTGAATCAGCTGCCGTTCGCGACGGGTCGTTCGATGTGGTGCTCTGCGTCACGGTGCTGTGTCACCAGTCGATCCCGGACCCGCGGACCGCTGTCGGCGAACTGGCACGGGTGGTTCGGCCCGGAGGCGATCGTGCTGCCTGTGGGAGCCAGGCGTTCGGAGGCTGCGCCGGGCTCACGACCGGGTGACCCACTGCACGTCGATTCTCCCGACGAGACCTCGGCGATCTGCTCGTCGGCGCCGGGCATCGACGTCGAACGAGCCGTCGGGAGCCTATTCGTTCCTGGTCCCGGCCGGCTGCGGTCAAGACCGTCGTCGAGCGTGGTCGGGTCGACGAGCGATCTCGATCACAACGCCGATGGGCTCGCGAGGGCTGCTCCCGCGCCTCGCCCAGGCGGAACAGGCGCTGCTGCGGCGCGTCGACCTTCCGTTCGGCATCTCCGTGTTCGCGGTCGGGCGGAGATCCCCGGCCGCGACGCATCCGGTCAGCGCAGGGCGTTGAGGAACAGCGCGGTCTCGTCGGCGATCGTGGCGGGCACGGCGTAGCCGTCCTGTGCCGTCACCGTGTCCCAGTTGGCGGCCAGATCCTCGGGGGTGAGGCCGGCGGTGTTGGTGTAACCGACCGTTTCGGCGATGAACACCTCGGCGACACGACCGCCGCCGACCGAGAACACCCGGCCGGTCGCCTCGCACGATTCGTGCGCGAGGTAGGTCACGAGCGGCGAGATGAGTTCGGGTTGGAGCTTCTCGCCGAGGCCGCCGAGGATGTCCTCGGTCATGCGGGTGAGGGCCAGGGGGGCGATGGCGTTGGCCTTGATGTTGAACTTCGCGCCTTCGATGGCGAGCACGTTGGTGAAGCCGACGAGCCCCATCTTCGCCGCGCCGTAGTTGGCCTGGCCGAAGTTGCCGAACACGCCGGCGGCCGACGACGTCGACACGATGCGCCCGTATCCCTGCTCGCGCATGATCTTCCAGGCCGGCTGGGTGACGTTGAAGGCGCCGCGCAGGTGCACGGCGATGACCGGATCGAAGAGGTCGGCATCCATGTTGTGGAACGCCTTGTCGCGCAGGATGCCGGCGTTGTTGATCACGATGTCGACCTTGCCGAACGCGTCGACCGCGCTCTGCACGATCGCCGCGCCGCCCTCGGGGGTGGCGACGGAGTCGGTGTTGGCGACGGCTTCGCCGCCGGCCGCCTTGATCTCGTCCACGACGAGCTGGGCCGCGCCCTTGTCGCTCCCGGTGCCGTCGACGGCGCCGCCGAGATCGTTGACGACGATCAACGCGCCTCGCTTGGCCATCATCAGCGCATGTTGGCGTCCGAGCCCGCCGCCCGCTCCGGTGATGATCGCTACCTTGCCGTCGAATCCGAGATCTGTCATGGCCGGAACGCTAACGGCGCGCCACCCCGATCCGAAAAACCACCGAGCGATGAGCGAACCGGCCGACTGTCGGGCACTTCGCTCATCGCAACGGGATGGGTGGGGCGTGGGCCGGGGAGTCAGAAGCGGGAGAAGCCGCCTTCGGAGTCGATGACCTGGCCGCGGATCCAGGCACCCTCGTCGCTGACGAGGAAGGCAACGAGGTTGGCGACGTCGGTGGGGGTGCCCCAGCGGGCATCGGGGAACATCGCCGCGACCTGTCGGTGCACGTCGGGAGGTGCCCAACCGGTGTCGACGGGACCCGGATTGATGCAGTTGGCGATGATCCGTCGGGCCGAGAGCGCGTGGTCGACCGACCGGGTCATCTGGTGCAGGGCGCCTTTCGACACGGCGTAGGCGATCTCGGCGTCCATCGGCCCGATGTGCTGGCCGCTGGTGAACCACAGCATCCGACCGGTCGGGACGTGGTCGGCCGGAGCCGGATCGTGGCGTTCGGCGAATCGCTGGGCCAGCAGCACGATGCTGCGAACGTTGGCGGCCCAGCAGCGATCCAGCTCGGCGGCGTCCACTTCGGCGAACGGGGCGTGCGACGAGCGGGCGTGGACGGCGACGACGATGTCGATCCTCCCGCACTCGTCGGCGACCGAGTCGATCAGCCGGCCCGGCGCGGCGGGATCCTCGAGATCGTGCTCGGCGACATCGAACGGCAGGGACCCGGAGGGATCGGCACCCCACGGCATCTCGTCGTCGTGCGGTACCCATCCGGTCGCGACCACCTGCGCGCCGAGGTCGTGGAGTCGCCGCGCGACCGCTGCGCCGATGCCCGCCGACCGCGACACGCCGGTCACCAGCGCCACCCGACCGTCGAGTGGCCCCGATCCCGATCGGTTTGCGTGACGGTTCTGTTGGCCCGGCCCAACCGAACGCTCACGCAGACCGGCGCTGTCCTCGGGGTTCATCGTCGGTGAGTGTGTCATGTCGTGGCCGTCCAGTGGGGCCGTCAGCACCTCGAGCATCGACGGAGCGAGGCGCGTCGGGAGGATCGGAGTCGTCCGCCGTCGGATCGTCAGTACCTGTGCATCGACGGCCGGTCGGGGCCGGAACGCTTCGCGGTCGATCCGTGTGCCGAGTTCGAACTCCCACCATGGCGCCCACGCCGCGGTCCGCAGCGCGCTCGGAGGGGTCGAGGCGTGCTTCCGCGCGACCTCGCGCTGGAGGACCAGATCGGCGCGGTACGGACCACGGGCAGGGTCGTCGAGCAGCATGCTCAGCAGGGCGGTCGTCAGGGCGAACGGCGGGTTCGCCACGACCCGGAACGGGCGGCGCGGCAGCCGCAGGCGACGGAGATCGGCGCGGATGACGCGCACGTTCAGGCCCTCGGCGGCGGTGTCCGCCTCCAGACGTGCTGCCCACGCCGGGTCCACCTCGACGGCCCACACCTCGGCGCCCGCCCGGGCCAGTGGCAGTGTGATCGCGCCGGTGCCGGCGCCGACGTCCACGACGAGTTCGCCGGACACCAGCTCCAGTCCGGCCAGGAGACGCTCGACGATCGTGCCGTCAGCGAGAACGTTCTGACCGAGTTCGCGCCGTCGCCGATCGCGCTCGGTTCTGGCGTGTCGCTCGGACACGCGCCATCACCGTCATCATCATGAACGACACCGTAGCGATGTGCCGGCGCCGGGCGAGCGTGAGTTTCGAGTCGGTGCGGACGGCGGCCGTCAGGCGTGGGCGTCGACGGCGTCGGACCGCAGCTTCTTGTAGTCGAGCTTGCCGTTGGCGGCCCGGCCGATCGAGGTGACCGCGACGACCCGCTTGGGCGCCTTGTAGGCGGCGAGGCGCCCCTTGACGTGCGCGATCAGGGCAGCTTCGTCGACGACGTCACCGGCGTGGGGCTCGACGAGCGCGGTGATGGCCTCGCCCCACTTGTCGTCGGGAACGCCGACGACGGCCGCGTCGGCGACCGACGGGTGCAGCTTGAGGCACTCCTCGACCTCCTCCGGGTACACCTTCTCGCCGCCGGTGTTGATGCACTGGCTGCCGCGCCCGAGCAGCGTGACGGTGCCGTCGGCCTCGACGGTCGGCGTAGTCCCCGGGTACCGAGTAGCGCTCGCCGTCGATGACCAGGAACGTGAGCGCCGACTTCGCTTCGTCCTTGTAGTAGCCGATCGGGCGTGACGCCCTCGCAGCGCGACTCGCCCGAGCTCGCCCGACCCGGCAACGACGTCGCGGCCGTCGTCGGTGACGACCCGCGTGCTCGGGCCGAGTTCGAACTTCGCGGTCTCGCCGCTCGACTCCGACGGTGGTGGTGTTCGTCGCCATGCCGATGGCCTCGCTGGAGCCGAGCGAGTCGACCATGATCAGCCGGTCGTTGTGGCGCAGCAGGCCCTGCCTTGGTCTCCTTCGACCACATGACGCCCGACGACACGATGACCCGCAACGTGGAGATGTCCCATCGGTCGGGTTCGGCGTCGAGGGCCCGCAGGATGGGCTTGGCGAACGCGTCGCCGACGATCGAGGTCGAGTTGATCCGGTGGATCTGCACGTCGTCGAGGAACTCCTCGGCGCTGAAGTGGCGACCCTCCATGGTCGTGATCGAGCCGCCGACCATCAGGTTGCTGATCGCGTTGAAGAGGCCCGTGCCGTGCATCAGCGGCGCGGCCGGCATGTTGCGCGGGCCGGGCTTGCCGATGCGTTCGGCGACCGCGTCGAGATCCTGCTCGGGTGGGCATGCGCTTGCGGTTGTTGGCGTCGAGCACGCCGAAGAGGTCGTCCTGGCGCCACATCACCCCCTTGGGCATCCCGGTGGTGCCGCCGGTGTAGAGCAGCAGGAGGTGGTCGCCCGAGCGGCCCCACGGGGCCTGCACGTTGTCGTCGGTGCCGGCCTGGCGCCGCCGCTTCGTACGGCGTCGCCCAGTCGGGGCACGGGCCGGATCCGTCGTCGACCCAGAGCCACGTGCGGACCTTGGGCACCCGGGCGCGAACGGCCTCGACACTGGTCGACGAACGTGCCGTGGAACACCACGGCGGTCGCGTCGGCGTTGTCCCACAGGTAGACGAGTTCGTCGGCGGCGTAGCGGTAGTTGGTGTTGACGACCGCGAAGCCGACCTTGAACGCGGCGAAGATCGACTCGAGGTACTCCGGGCTGTTGTAGAGGTACTGCGCCACCTTGTCCTGCTCGGCCGACTCGGGCCGCAGCAGCGCCGCCGCGACGCCGTTCGGCCCGCCGGTTGAACTCGGCCCACGTCTGGGTTCGCCGCGCCCTGCTGCTGGGCGAGGGCGTCGGGGATCCGGGCGGCCACGGTCTCCCAGAGATCGGCGAAGTTCCATCCGGTGTCGGTTGCGTTCACTCCGTCGAACGTAGCTGCGAAGGTCGGACGGGGCCGATTCAGCGCCCGATCGGGCTCGCGGCGGCGGTCTCCGGGACCGACGAGCCGGTCGGGATCAGCCGGGGGGACCCTGCAGGAGCCGGTCGTACGCCGCCGTCACGGGGGAGTGCTCGGCCATCGCGTCCCACATCGACTCGATCCACCACGTCGCGCCGGCACTGGCGTACGCGGCGGGGGAGTGCTCGGCCATGGTGCCCTCGACGATGATGTCGAACGGATCGGCGACCTTCGATCGCAGTGCGGCCACCTCGTCGAGGTCGGGCTGGCGGGCGCCGTCGGCGGTGATGACCTGCGGGATGATCCCGTCCCATCGCAGGGCGCGGGCCTCGGACTTCTCCCGGCCCAGCGCGGCGACGCACCAGATCGGGACCCGCGGTTCCTGGACGACGTGCCCGATCGTCGGGAACTCCGTCGGTGCCACCGTGTAGTGGGCCCCCTCGTAGGCGAAGGGTTGCCCGGCCCACAGGCCACAGACGATGTCGAGGCACTCGTCCATCAGCTCGGCCCGCAGCCGGCGGTCGCACTCCTCGCCGAACGTGTCGAACCCCGAGTCGAGCGCACCGAGGCCGACCGACAGGGTCACGCGGCCGTTCGACAGGCGATCGACGGTGGCGACCTGGCTCGCCAGTTCCCACGGGCGACGCCGCGACGGGCGGCGTGAGCAACGTGCCGAGTCGGATCCTGGAGGTCCGCACCGCCGCGAGCGCCAGTGAGATCCACGCGTCGACACCCCACACCGGCTCCCACACGAACAGGCCGTCCCAGCCGGCCTCCTCGGCCGCAGCGGCGAGGTCACCGACGTCGTCGGCGTCGCCCCAGGGGACCACGAAGCCGAACTTCATGCTTCGACCGTAGACCACTTCGCGAACCCGTGCACGAGGTGCCGTCCCGTCCTGTCACACTCAGCCGCATGGACCCCCGACAGCGATTCCCGACGACATCGTTCCCGACGACAAGGACTGGACCTGGGTGCTGGAGCGTCCGTGTCCCGAGTGTGGCTTCGACGCCGGCGCGTTCTCGGTGGACACCGTGTCCGTGCTGATCCGGGACAACGCCAGCGCATGGCAGGAGGTGCTCGACGGGGCCGGGGCAGCATCGGCCGTGCGGACTCGACCCGATCGCTGGTCGACGCTCGAGTACGCCGCCCACGTGCGCGACGTGTTCCGGCTGTACCACCAGCGTCTCCGGCTGATGCTCGACGAGGACGATCCGCTGTTCGCGAACTGGGATCAGGACGCGACGGCGATCGCGGAGCGCTACGACGAGCAGGACCCGGTGGTGGTCGCCGGTGAACTCGTCGCCGCCGCGGAAGGTCTCGCCGATGCGTTCGACGTCGGTGCGTGGTGACCAGTGGGAGCGTCCCGGCCGTCGCAGCGACGGTGCGTCGTTCACCGTCGAGACGTTCGCGCGGTACATGATCCACGACCCGGTCCACCATCTGTGGGACGTCGCGCACGGTGACCGGGTCCGGGCCGATGACGCCGACGTGAACGCACCCGGCCGAGCGGATCTACAGTCGCACCGATGAGTACCGCGACGATCGTCGAAGCTGCGCGTGATCTTGCCGAGCTGATCGAGGCGCACGCCGATGACGGCGAGCGGGTACGGCGACTGCCGATGCCGACCGTGAAGGCGCTGAGCGACGCCGGGTTGATGCGGATGTGCGTGCCGGAGGTGTACGGCGGGCCCGAGGTCGATCCGATGACGCTGGTCGAGGCGATCGAGGCGGTGTCGTTCGCCGACGGCGCCGCGGGCTGGTGCTCGATGATCGCGTCGACCACGTCGTCGATGGCTGCGTTCCTGCCCGCCGCGAGCGCCGCCGAGATCTACGGGGACCGCACCTCGATCACCGGCGGGGTGTTCGCTCCGAACGGAAAGGGCGTCGCGACGTCGCTCGACGGTGTCGACGGGTTCTCGGTGACCGGTCGCTGGGCGTGGGGGAGCGGCACGCAGCACTGCCGCTGGGTGCTCGGTGGAGCCCTCTGCGACGACGGCACGTTCCGGCTCTGCTGGTTCCCGCAGACCGCGGTGACGTTCCACGACACGTGGTACACCTCCGGCATGCGCGGCTCGGGGTCGCTCGACTACTCGGTGACCGAGCGAGTTCGCCCCGGCCGATCGCACCATCCAGCCCGGCGTCACCCGCCCGGTCGTGCGGACGCCGCTGTCGACGTTCCCGAACTTCACGCTGCTGGCTGCCGGCGTGTCGGCGGTCGGGCTCGGCGTCGCCCGCCGAGCGCTGGACGAGCTGATGGACCTCGCGCAGGGCAAGAAGCCCCAGTACTCCTCCAAGACGCTGGCGCAGAGCGGCTTCACCCAGGTCGAGGTCGCCCGGGCGGAGGGCCGGCTGCGAGCCGCCGCGCGCGTTCCTGCTCGATGAACTCGACTCGGCGTGGGAGACCGCGGTTGGCGGTGGCGAGGTGTCGGTGGAGGCGCGCACGGGGATCCGGCTCGCCGCGACCCATGCTGCATCCGAGGCAGCGGCGGTGGCCGACGTCGCGTTCACCCTCGCCGGCGGCACCGCGGTCTACGACACGAGCCTGCTCGGGCGCTGCCTGCGTGATGCCCACGTCGTCACCCAGCACATCCAGACCGCCCCCAAGTTGAACGAGACGATCGGCAAGCTCCTCCTCGGCGTCGACGTCGACACCTCGATGTTCTGACCGCGCCGCCACGCACCCGCTTCCACGTTTGCGGGAGATTTCGGATGGGGCGGGTCAACGGAAATCTCCCGCAAACGAGTTGGGAGGGGACGGGGAAGTACGGTCGGGCGGATGGAGACCATCCGGTTGGAGCGCACCGGGCACCTGCTCACGGCGACGATCGACCATCCCGACTCCGATCTCAACGCCGTGGACGAACAGCTGCACCACGACCTGTGGGAGCTGTTCCGCCTGCTCGCCGCCGGAGCGCGACGCCCGGGCGATCGTGCTGACCGGATCGGGTTCGGCGTTCTCGGCGGGGGGCGACATGTCGTGGTTCCCCCAGCTTCGATCACCGGACCGCCTGCACACGCTGCGCCGGGAAGCGAAGCAGCTCATCTGGAACCTGCTCGACGTCGAGATCCCGATCGTCTGCGCACTCAACGGGTCGGCGGTCGGCCTCGGCGCATCGGTGGCGCTGCTGTGCGACGTCATCGTGATGTCCGACCGTGCCTCGATCATCGATCCCGCACGTGCAGGTCGGGCTCGTCGCCGGTGACGGTGGCGCTGCGATCTGGCCGCTGCTCGTCGGCCCGTTGGCAGCGAAGCGACACCTCATGCTGGGCGAACCGCTGCGCGGCCGAGGAGGCGCTCCGACTCGGTGTGGCCGCCGAGGTGTGTGCCGCCGCCGACGTGACGGCCGTGGCGCAACGCGTGGGCGCAACGCCTCGCCGATCAGCCACCGCTCGCCGTGCAGGGCACGAAGATCGCCGTGAACGCCCAGATCAAGCAGGCCCTGCTCACCAGCTTCGACCTGTCGACGGCGCTCGAGATCGCCTGCTTCCATTCCGCCGATCACGCCGAGGCCGTCGAGGCATTCGTCGAGAAGCGCACCCCGACCTTCGGAGGACACTGATGGACACCGATTCCCGAGCCGCCGGGTCGATCGACGCGATCGAGGCGATCATGACCACGCGGGCGATCCGCCGCTTCACCGACGAACCGGTGACCGACGAGGAGATCGCGATCTGCCTGCGCGCCGCACAACAGGCGCCCAGCGGCGGCAACGTGCAGCCGCAGCAGTACGTGGTGGTCACCGATCCCGATCGCAAGGCCGAGGTCGCCCACTGGTACCGGGCGTCGTTCGACCGGTACGAGCAGTCACTGCCCGACGCGAGCGCCTTCCGTGACGAAGCGGCCGCCGAGTCGTGGCGGAAGACCCGGGCCGCGAGCCGTCACCTCGCCGACCACGTGCAGGACGCGCCGGCCATCGTGTTCTTCCTGCAGCCGATCATCCCGTGGACGCCGTCGGACGGCGAGGGCCCGATGGACATCGGTCGTCTCGACGCCAGCGTCTATCCGGCGGTGCAGAACTTCTGCGTCGCCGCCCGGGCGCTCGGCATCGGCACGTCGCTGACGACGGTGATCCGCATCCACGCCGCCGAGACGTTGGCCGCCCTCGGGGTGCCGACCAACGACGACGGCTCGCCGAGGTTCGAGATCGCCGCCTGCATCCCGATCGGTCGACCCGCCGGCCGCTTCGGTGTCGCACCGCGCAAACCGGCGAGCGCCGTCACCCACTGGAACACCTTCGGCGAACGCCGCCGCGACTGAGCCCGGTCGTCCGACCGCATCGCGGCACTCCTCTCGGGTCGGGGCCCGGGGAACGGGTCTGCGACGATCGGTGGATGATCGCCGACCTGCTCGACCCGGACCTGTATCAGCGCAACCCGCACGACGTGTGGTCGTGGATGCGGGCGAACGAGCCGGTGTACCGCGACGACCGCAACGGGCTGTGGGGCATCACCCGGCACGCCGACCTGATGGACGTCGAGCGTCGCTCGACCGTGTTCGTCTCGGGCCTCGGCTACCGGGCACTGTGGTCGCCCGACGGAGGTCAACATGATCGCCCAGGACGACCCGCGGCACCGCCAGCAGCGCATGCTCGTGCAGCCGCAGCTCACCGGCAAGTCCGTCGGTGAGCGCCAGCAGGAGATCGCCGATCTGGCCACCGAGCTGATCGACGCGGCACTCGCCGCCGGCGACGAGATGGAGGTCGTCGGTGCCCTGGCCGGGCCAGCTCCCGGCGCGACTCACCGCTCGCCTGCTCGGGTTCCCGGAGTCGTACTGGCCCGAGCTCAAGTCGTGGTCGGAGCGTCTGATGCGCACCGACATGCGGGACCGCGACGGCCGCATCTTCACCGAGTTCATGGCCGCCAACATGGAGTTCGTCGGCGTGCTCGGCGAGGTGGCCGCAGCGGCAAGTACGCCAACCCGACCGACGACCTCATCAGCGTGTGGGTGCACTCGACGATCGACGGCCAACCGCTGTCGCCCGAGACACATCGTCCACGAGGTCGGCCTGTTCATCGCCGGCGGCGCCGAGACCACTCGCACCGCGATCGCCCACGGCCTGCGAGCGTTCGTCGACCACCCCGACCAGTGGGACGCCATGGCGGCGGACCCGGCGCTCGTTCCCGGTGCCGTCGAGGAGGTGCTGCGCTGGGTGACGCCGTTGAACAACATGTTCCGTCGGGCGTCCGCCGACGCCGTCGTCGGCGGGCAGGAGATCGGCGCCGGTGACCGTCTCGTGCTGCTGTACCCGTCGGCGAACCGGGACGAGGCGGTGTTCGCCGACCCCTTCCGCTTCGACATCCGCCGCACCCCGAACCCCCACGTCGCCTTCGGCTTCGGGACGCACCTGTGCATCGGCACCCACGTCGCGCAGGGCGACGTTGGCGGCGGTGTTCGGCCAGCTCAGCGAACGTGTCACCGATCTCCGAGTCACGGCCGAGCCCGATGTGGAGGCCAACATCTTCGCCCGCGCCGTGAAGTCGTTCGGCCTCGGCTACACGCCCCGCTCCGCGTGATCCCCGCCGCTCGGCGGCCGGAGTGTGCTGGACGCCGAGTGGTGCCGGCGTGGAATCGTCAGGTCTCGGGAAAGCGAGCGTCGCCGGCCAGGAAGCACAGACAGAACGGGTGGCCGGCAGGATCGGCGTACACCTGGAAATCGTCCCCCTCGGGTCACGCGCCCTGACGAGCAGGCTGGAGAACCCGCGCACCCAACCCCATCACATGTTCGTGTGCAGCCTCGAAGTCCTCCACCCACAGATCGAGGTGGACCTGCTGCGGTGGTTCGCCCTGCGGCCAGTCCGGCGGGACGTGGCCCGGTGCGTGCTGCACCCCGACGCGTGGTTCGCCATCGACGATCACCATGTGCCAGCCGTCGTCTCGGTCGATCTCGCCCCCGAGTACCCCTGCCCAGAACCCGCTCTCGGTGTCGACGTCGACTGCGTCGAACACGACGACCTGGTACCTGATTCGCATCGTGCGAACGTACCCCGTGCTCGTCGTCGGACCATCACGTGCCTGCCGGCACGCACTGCGCCGCTTCGTCTCCTACAGTGCTGGGCGGCGACGAGGAGCGTCGCGAGCGGCTCGAGCGTGGCCATGAGCTCGTCGAGTTCGCCCGGTGCGAGGCGTTCGTAGGGCTCGCGGCGAGGTCGTCGGTGATCGCCTCGACACGCTGTTCGTCGCGACGTCGCTCAGCCAGCCGTCGCCGATCAGGTCACGATCGCGCATCGTCGATCTCGCGAGCTGTTCGTGGGAGCGTCCGAACCTTCGCAGGATGCCCATGTCGAGGGCCAACAGGACGTGAGCCTCGAGGCCGCCGACACCCTCCGCGACCGGCCCTCGATGTGTCCGTGCCGCGGATGCTGCGCACGCCAGCAACGATGCCGCATGGAAGAGGCGGTCCACCACATCGTCCGGGATCGGTGCACGAATGCGCCGTACATCGGCCGACCCTGCACGGGGCGACGGATCGAGTCTCGAGGCAGCCGACGAGTCGACGTGATCTCCGAGTAGCCGCCGAGTGCGTCGCGCAGCCTGCCTGGCGAGCCGCCATCGCAGCCTCCGGCGACTCGTGGTGACGCCACACCTTCGGAACATGTCGGGCCACCTCACCGGGAGCGAAGTTGTAGAACAGTGCGATCGCACCACCTCCCACGCGGAGCCAGAGCCCAAGGGTGCCGCCCGTCCCGCGAAGTAGGCATCCCAGTAGTTCGTGAAGCCACGGCGCGAACATCGCTTCGGTGGGTTCATCGGTCGCGTCAGGAGAGAGGCTGACACCGACATCCGACGAGCTCGACTTCGGGTGCCATCGAGTCATGGTGACATCGCCGCCGGCACGCACTCGCGGCTCGTGTCGCGGCTACTTCACCGCCAGGAGTGCGCTGGCCGGTGATCCCAGCGAGGCGGGCGGCGGCGAAGGGGTTCGTGCCGGCCGGGCGCAGGCCGAGCGCTTCGTCTGCCAGGTCGGCGAGACGTTCACCGATCGCCGGGGTGAACTTGAAGCCGTGACCACCGAAGCCGACGCCGACCACGATGGGGCCGTCGCGATCGAGCACGAAGTCGTCGGTGGCGCTCGACGCGTACAGGCACACGGTGCTCCGCAACGCCGTGGGCTCGACGCCGGGCAGCCACTCGCGGGCGTACTCCTCGAGCGCCTCCACGGCGCCTGGAACCTGCGACGGGCGATCGTCCGGATCGATCTCCGGCCCGACGCCGTGCAGGCCGGCCTTGACGAGCCCATCCGGAGTGCCGAGCCCATATGCCAACGTGTCACCGCGCTGGATGAAGCTCGGCCACGGCCCGCGAGTCGGTTGGAAGAACGCCACCGTCTCCGCGGTCACCGTGATGGGCGGCACCAACCTGGCAGCGACGTCCGGTTCCAGCAGCTCGCTCGACCAGCCTGCGGCGGCGACCACGGCGACGCGGGCCGTCACGACGTCGTCTCCGACGGTCACCGCCACTCCGGAGCCCGTCCGCCGGACCGTGCGCACCGGTGCTTCGAAGCGAATCTCCGCGCCGGCATCGACCGCTTGGTCCCAGCAGGCCTCGAGTGTGAGATCTGAGCGCACCCGGCCGCCGTCGGGCTGATGGAGCACGGGCCCGTCGAATCGCACTCCCGGGCCATCGCGCCGCTGCCTCCTGACGGCGTCATCATCTCGGTACGCACTCCGGCCGCAGCACACGCTGACTCCACCGCGAGCGAGTTCGGCGTCGTCGCCGTGATCGACGACCCCGCTCGCGTGAGCAGGGGCAGTCCGGCACCCGCCTGCAGCGAGATGCCAGCCGGCCAACGATTCCTGTGCCAGGGTCACGTAGGCCGGGTCGGTGTACCCGAATCGGAAGATCCGCTCCGCCCCGTGGGACGAGCCGCGATCGTGACCCCGAGCGAAGCGGTCGACGAGCAACACCGACCTGCCCCGGCGAGCCAGTGCCCACGTCGTCGCGGCCCCCGCCATCCCCGCACCGATCACCACGACATCAGGCATCACGACAGTCTGCACCACCACTGCCGCCCCGGTGCTCGTCGCTCTGCGGCACCATGGAGATCTCGGCCGTCCTGGAGCGATGTGCCGGTTCGGGGCACGCCCGGACGCTGCGTGGCGCGGCACTAGGTTGGGCGGGCATGGGGAACGACATCACCAGCCTTGCCGACATCATCCGGGTCCATGGCACGGACCGTGCGGATCACCCGGCGCTCATCCACGACGATCGGACGCTCACGTGGGCCGAGCTGCGTGACCGCGCCGCACAAACCGCTCAGGCACTCGCCGCCGAGGGCGTCGGCGCGCAGGACCGCGTCGCGTTCCTCGACAAGAACGGCATCGAGCACTTCGAGGTGTTCTTCGGCGCGGCGCTGCTCAACGCGGTCTGCGTCGACGTCAACTGGCGTCTCGCCCCGCCCGAGGTCGAGTACATCGTCAACGACGCCGAGGCCAAGGTGCTCGTCGTCGGGCCCGACTTCGTGCCGGTCCTCGACGCGATCGCCGCCAACCTGCCGACGGTCAGCACGCATCCTCGTGATCGGTGGCCACGACGGAGTACGAGACCTACGACGGACTGGGTCGACGCGTTCCCGGCGGACGATCCCGGCACGCCGTCGGCGCAGCGACGACGTCGCGTTCCAGCTCTACTCGTCGGGCACCACCGGCCGCCCGAAGGGCGTGCATGCTGACGCAACGACAACTTCTTCGGCCTGCTCCCGCTCGCCAAGGACATCTGGGAGCTCGACGCCCGACGCCGTGAACCTCGTCGCGATGCCGCTGTTCCACATCGGCGGCGGCGGGTGGGCGGTCGCCGGCATGTACGAGGGCTGCACGTCGGTGATCTTCCGCGAACTCGACCCGGCGGCGCTGATCCGGACGATCGAGGAGCGCAGGATCACCCACGCCTTCCTCGTGCCGGCGGTGCTGCAGTTCATGCTGATGGTGCCCGGCGTGGACGAGGCCGACTACTCGAGCCTGCGGATCGTCGTCTACGGCGCGTCGCCGATCAGCGAGGACGTGCTCGCGAAGTGCGTCGACATGTTCGCGCCGTGCAAGTTCTGGCAGGCCTACGGGCTCACCGAGACCACGGGCGCGGTCGTGAACCTGCCGCCGGAGGATCACGACCCGTCGAGCCCGAACCGGCACCGGCTGCGTTCGTGCGGGGTGCCGGGTCCGGGCGTCGAGCTGCGCATCGTCGACGACGGACGAGCGACGGAGTGCGAGGTCGGTGAGGTCGGCGAGATCTGGATCCGCTCGCCGCAGGTGATGAAGGGCTACTGGAACCAGCCCGAGGAGACGGCGAAGGCGATCACGCCGGACGGCTGGTTCAAGTCGGGCGACGCCGGCTACCTCGACGCCGACGGCTACCTCTACATCCACGACCGCGTGAAGGACATGATCGTGTCGGGCGGCGAGAACGTGTACCCGGCCGAGGTCGAGAACGTGCTGATGGGTCACCCGGCGATCGCCGACGTGGCCGTGATCGGCGTGCCCCACGAGAAGTGGGGCGAGACGGCCAAGGCGATCGTGGTCAGGGTGCCCGACGCCGAGGTGACCGAGGCCGAGATCATCGCCTACGCCAAGGAGCGGCTGGCGACGTTCAAGTGCCCGACGAGCGTCGACTGGGCCGACGTGCTGCCGCGCAACCCGAGCGGCAAGGTGCTGAAGAAGGACCTCCGAGAGCCGTACTGGGAAGGCCGCGACGCGGAACGTGAACTAGCGACCGAAGATGGTTGGCGCATCGTGAAGCTCTCGATCGGAACGACGACGATCACCGGCATCGTCGAACAGCCCCTGTACGGTCTCAACTCGCTGTTGCCGCTGGCGACCCCCGAAGCAGTTCGTGCGATCGACTGGTTGGGTCCCGACGTCGTCGAGCCCGACGGCACGCTGCTCGGGGTGATCCAGGCGTTCGTCGTCGAACACGACGGAGCGGTCGTCGTGGTCGACACCTGCATCGGCGACGGCAAGGATCTGCCGGTTGACCCGGCGTGGACGAACCTCACCACCGGGTTCCTCGACCGGTTCCGCCACGAAGGGTTCGACCCCGAGCAGGTCGACATCGTGCTGTGCACCCACCTCCACCTCGACCACGTGGGGTGGAACACCCGTCACGACGGCACGCGGTGGGTGCCGACGTTCCCCAACGCCCGCTACCTGTTCGACCGCACCGAGTACGACCACTGGCGGAACGAGGCGCGATCGTTCGATCCCGACATCGTGCCGACCACGGATCGCGAGCAGCGGGCGTTCGACTGGGCGCGCACGCAGGCGAACGTCCAGCTCGAATCGGTGCAGCCGATCGTCGCCGCCGGCCTGGCCGACTTCGTCGATGCTCCGTACGAGGTGCGACCCGGATTGCGCCTGGTTCCGACGCCGGGTCACACCCCCGGCCACGTCGCCGTCGAGGTCACGTCGGCGGGCCGCCGCGCCGTCATCACCGGCGACAGCTTCCATCACCCCTGTCAGATCGCGCACCCCGAGTGGTCCACCCGGGTCGACGTCGATCGCAACGCGAGCACGGCCACTCGGATTGCCATGCTCGACGACCTCGAGGCCGATGGCGGCCTGATGGTCGGCTCGCACTTCGCCCCGCCCGGATTCGGCCGCATCGAGCGAACCCCCTACCGGCTACCGCCTCCTCCCTGACCCGAAACTTCGCGGAATCCGGTCGCCACGCGTCCGATTTCCGCGAGATTTCGGCGATGGAGCGGGTGTGACGGGGGCGGGATCGTTCGCTCGTGAACGGGCGATAGCGTGGTTTGTCGTGTCCCCCCACGACCAGACCCTTCTCGAGGCGCCCGACGACCTCGACGCGACCGTTCGTCGGCGCGCAGACATTCGCAACATGGCGATCGTCGCCCACGTCGACCACGGCAAGACCACCCTCGTCGATGCGATGCTCCACCAGTCGGGCGCGTTCCGCCTGAACGAGGCGGTCGCCGAGCGGGTCATGGACTCGATGGACCTCGAGCGCGAGAAGGGCATCACGATCCTCGCCAAGAACACCTCACTGGTGTGGCGGGACACCCGCTCCGGTGAGGACATCACGCTGAACATCGTCGACACGCCCGGCCACGCCGACTTCGGCGGCGAGGTCGAGCGGGCGCTCACGATGGTCGACGGGATCGTGCTCCTGGTCGACGCCGCCGAAGGTCCGCTGCCGCAGACCCGGTTCGTGCTGCGCAAGGCGTTGGCCCGCAACCTCCCGGTGATCCTCGTGATCAACAAGGTCGACCGGCCCGACGCCCGCACGGCCGAGGTCATCGACGAGGTCTACGAGCTGTTCTTCGATCTGGACGCCAAAGAGGACCAGGTCGAGTTCCCGATCGTGTACTGCTCGGGGCGGGACGGTTGGGCGACGCTCGACATCGACGAGGCGCACCGGCTCATCGCCGAGGGCAAGGGCGACAAGAACCTGGCCGAGCTCGTGGAGATCCTGCTGGACCACATCCCGTCGCCGACCTATCACGAGGGCGCACCGCTGCAGGCCTGGGTCACCAACCTCGACGCATCGCCGTACCTCGGCCGGCTTGCGCTGCTGCGCGTGATGGAGGGCGAGATCCGCAAGGGTCAGTCCGTCGCCTGGTGCAAGCGTGACGGCACCGTCGCGCGGGCGAAGGTGGCGGAGCTCTTCCTCACCGAGCACCTCACCCGCATCCCGGTCGACTCCGCCCGCCAGGGTGACCTCGTGGCCGTCGCCGGGATCGAGGAGATCTACATCGGTGAGACACTCGCCGACCCCGAGGACCCGCGCCCGCTGCCGGTGATCACCGTCGACGAGCCGGCGCTGTCGATGACGATCGGGATCAACACGTCGCCGCTCGCCGGCCGAGAGGGCAAGAAGCTCACGGCTCGTCTGGTCAAGAATCGCCTCGACGCCGAACTCGTCGGCAACGTCAGCATCCGCGTCCTGCCGACCGAACGGCCCGATGCGTGGGAAGTCCAGGCCCGCGGCGAGCTGCAGCTGGCCATCCTCGTGGAGCAGATGCGCCGCGAGGGATTCGAGTTGAACGTCGGCAAGCCCGTCGTGCTGACCCACGAGGTCGACGGCAAGGTGTACGAGCCCATCGAGCGGGTCACGATCGACGTGCCGAACGAGCACCTCGGCGCCGTCACGCAATTGCTGGCCACCCGCAAGGGTCGGATGCAGAACATGGGCGGATCCGGTTGGGTCCGGCTCGACTATCTGGTGCCGGCGCGTGGCCTCATCGGATTCCGCACCGAGTTCCTCACCGAAACCCGTGGAACGGGCGTCATCAGCCACACCTTCGAGGGCTACGAGCCCTGGGCGGGGGAGATCCGTTCACGTCAGTCCGGCGTGCTCGTCGCCGACCGCATCGGACCGGCGACGACCTACGCCATGATGAACCTGCAGGATCGTGCGGCGATGATGGTCGGACCCGGCACCGAGGTCTACTGCGGCATGATCGTCGGCGAGAACTCCCGCGCCGGCGACATGGACGTCAACATCTGTCGTGAGAAGAAGATGACCAACGTTCGAGCCGCCTCGGCCGACGAGACCGTCAAGCTCACGCCGCATCGGGTGCTGTCGCTCGAAGGTGCCCTCGAGTTCATCGCCGACGACGAGTGCGTCGAGGTGACCCCGATCTCCATCCGCCTGCGCAAGGCCGACCTCGACCCCACCAACCGCGCTCGCGAAGCCAAGCGTCGCTCCCAGTCCGCCTGACCGTACATCTGGTGTCTGGCACCGGGTGTACGTGGCCAGCGTCGGAGTCAGGGGCCGGTGAGCGAGGCGGCCTCGGGTTCGTGGAGGTCGATCGCCTCGTTGGCGTGCTGGCGGAGACCCGTCGCCTCCCACGCGAGCACGCCGATCCGGCAGCGCTCCCAACGGTTGCCGCTGATCTCGCACTCCGATGCGCCCCACTCGACGATGCACCCGCTGTCGCCGTCGCAGACCGCATTGCCGTCGATCGATCGCCTGTGATCCGCCGTCGATGTCGATGCCACGCATCGTGTGGTTGATGAAGTTGCCGTGGACGTGGACGCCGCTGGTCCGCTCGAGGTGCACCCCCCACCAACGAGCCGACAGGTTGTTGCCACGGATCTCGACGTCGGTGGCCTCGGAGACCCGGATGGCGCAGAGATGGTCCTGCAGGTCACAGGAACTGACGCGGTGTCCGCCGCCTCCGATCAGGTGGATCCCGACGTCCCATCGCATGCCGGTGAACTGACATCGCGAGACCGCCAACCGCTGGACGCCGTCGGCGACGACTCCGCCGGCTGCTGTCGCCCGAACCTGAGCGTCGTTGGCGCGCACGACGACGTGACCGTCGACGCGGCACCCGAGCACCGTCGACGCGGTCCCTCGAAGCTCGACCGTGGCGCTCGGGAACCAGGCGATTCGAAGCGGACCGTTTCGGACCGTGAGGTGTTCGAGCCGGGCTCCTGCCCCGAGGGTCACCGCGGTGGAGCCGCCACCGTCCACGATGGTCCGGTCGCCGCCGAGGCCCCGCAGGACGACACCCTCCGGCACGACCACCGGTCCGGTGTAGGTGCCGTCGCCGAGCTGCACGATGTCTCCGAAGTTCACCGACCGCATCAACGGGGCCAGCGCGATCGGATCCCGATCCACCGGGGCGAAGAGTTCGATCGGCCGCTCGACCGCCCGGTACACGATCCGGTACACGCTGACCTCGGACAGGCGGTCGGCGCGACGATCCAACGGCGAGCGGTGCCGGTCGAGTGTGAAGGCCCGTCTCGTCCTGGTGGAAGCGGATCGGCTCACCGTGGTTCCGTCGCCGCGCTCGCCGGTCGATTCCAGCAACTCGACCGACTCGACGCGGTGGTCGGCGGACCCCAGCGCGCGCGAATCTGCCCTTGCCGTCGAGGTCCACGGCATGGAGTGCACCATCGACGTCCAGGTAGCGCACGTGCTCGTCGCCCCACACCGACCACGGACGGCCACGGTTCACGAGCCGGTCGTGCCGGTGGATCCAGGCGCCGGCGGCGCGCAGGGGACCGGTCTGCAGCTGCGGGATCGTCCCGTCGGCGGCCGGTCCGACATTGAGGAGCAGGTGGCCACCCTTCGCCACGACCTCGGTGAGCAGTGCGACGATGTCGAACCCCGACATGTGATGCTCGGCCCGCTCGGCCCGGTTGTGGCAGAAGCTGGCCCCGATGCCTCGGCAGAGTTCCCACGGTCCCTCGACGATGTCGTCGGGCGCCTCGTACTCGTAGGTCCGCACGATGTCCGGGCTCGTCGAAGGCACGGCGTCGGCGGCGGCCCACCATCGATCGTTGACGACGACGTCGGGATTGATCGACCAGACGCGTTCGAGGAGTTCGCGGGTTCGCCACCGGTCGGGCCCGTTGCCCCAGTGACCGTCACCCCACAGCACGCCCGACCCGAACCGCTCGACCAGGTCGATCACGTGGGGGTGCAGGATCTCCTCGACATAGGCGTCGGTCGGATACCGGCCGTCGCCCCAGTCGAGCAGCGAGTAGTACGTGCCGAAGACGACGTCGTTGCGCTCGCACGCCGCCGCGTACTCGGCCAGCACGTTGCGGCAAGGTCCTCCGGACAGCACGGTGCGGTCCGTGTTCGGAGCATCCCACCACGACCACCCGTCATGGTGTTTGGCGACGAAGATCGTGTAGCCGGCGCCCGCGTCCACGGCGAGACGCGCCCATGCCTCGGCGTCGAAGTCCTCGTAGGTGAGCAGCGGGAGGAAGTCGTCGTACCGCTCGATGTGTCCCCACCGGTCGCGATGGTGGGCCAGCACCTCGACCATCGGTCGGGGATGGAGCATCACGTCGGCGACGTCCTCGGCCAGGTGGCTGCGGTACCAGTCGGAGTACTCGCCGATCGGCGACCAGGCCGGCACCGTGGCGAGATTGGAGTGGACGAACAGCCCGAATCGCCGTTCGTCCCACCACGTCGGCATGCCCATCGGACTGCCATTGTCGCGCGTCGCGGAACGAACGACGAACCGGCCGGCGGCGACCGCCCGTGGACCCCGGCGCTCTGACTACATCCGGCGACCGCGAGTGCAAGCCGTGCACGAACCGGTGGTCGTCGTCGTATCGACGGGCGCGGCCGAGGACGCCGCTGCCGATGCCCAGAATGCGGCTGCCGTCGGCAACGTGGCTGCGCTCAACGAGCTCGCCGTGGTGCACGAGGCGGTGCTCGCCTCGATACTGAGTGCGATCGACAGTTCGTTGCAGGGCGGCGCTGACGTCGTGCTGTACTCCGGGTTCGGCAAGCGATCGTCGTTCTACCCGCGCCTGTCGCGAGCGGCGCTGGTACGTCCTGCTGTTGGCGAGGTCGAGTCCTCCAAGACGGACCTGGTGGAGCGAACGCGTGCGCTCGCCAGGGTGCCGGACCCCGGATCCGTCGGCGCGCCCGATCCGGCGGATCCGGTTCGGGTCCTGGTCATCGGTGATTCCACCTCCCTGATGATGGCGCAGGGCCTGAACGACGGTGGCGACGGCGCGATCGAAGTGCTGTGGGCGGGAGCCAACGGCTGTCCGCTGGCATCGCGTGTCAGCGTTGCGCTCGGTATCCGGCGAGCCGTGGCGCGAGATCTCGTGCGAGCCCCCTTCGACCAAACTGCCACCGTTGCTGGGGTCGTTCGCGCCGGACCTGGTGCTCCAGATGAGCGGTACCTCGGAGATGAACGAGCATCGGTTCCCCGGAGATCCCGATGGCCATCGTCGCAGAGTGACCCGGCCTTCCTCGCTGCGCGGGATCGGGCCATGGAGGAGCTGCTGAGCGTGGTCGGTCCGGACATGCCCGTGCTGGTCGCGGACTTCCCCACCGTACGGCTCGGGACCTACGCGACCGCCGAGATGATGGAGCCGGCCCGGCTCGATGCGCTCAACGCGCAGGTCCTCGAGTGGGATCGCCGTTGGCCGCAGGTGCAGCGCTTCGCGTATCGGGAGACGCTGGAAGCGACCGAGGCCCGAGTCGGAAGCATCCGGTTCGACGGCGTCCACGCCGATGCGGCACCGATCGAGAAGCTTGCTCGCACCGTGTACGTTCAGCGGCTCCTCGAACAGCACGCATCGCTCGACACGCTGCTGAGCAGCCGATCGACGGCTGCTGCCGCCGGCGGCGAATGAGTCCCTCCGATTGCTGACGGAGGAGCGCCCGAACGTATCGTGCGCCACCATGAAGCTGTCGATGATGATCAACTACTCGGGCGATTTCCATGCTGACGTGGAACGAGTCATAGAACTCGAGAAGGCCGGCCTCGACGTCGTGTGGGTCCCGGAGGCCTACAGCTTCGACGCCGTGTCCCAGATGGGCTACCTCGCCGCCAAGACGTCCACGATCGAGATCGGCTCGGGCATCGTCAACGTCTTCTCCCGCACCGCGACGTGCATGGCGCAGACCGCGGCCGGGCTCGACATGGTGTCGGGCGGTCGATTCATCCTCGGCCTCGGCGCGTCGGGCCCGCAGGTGATCGAAGGATTCCACGGTGTTCCCTACGACAAGCCGATGCCGCGAATCCGTGACTACATCAACGTGTGCCGGATGACGTGGCGCCGTGAGAAGGTGGTCTACGACGGGCCGACCGTCAAGATCCCGCTCCCCGAGGGCGAAGGCACGGGGCTCGGCAAGCCGCTGAAGATCATCAACCATCCCGTGCGCGAGCACATCCCGATCTTCTGGGCGAGCCTGATGGGGCAGTCGGTGAAGAACACCGCCCAGTACGCCGACGGCTGGCTCCCGATCTTCTTCGATCCGGAGAAGTTCCACACGGTGTGGGGCGACGACCTCAAGTCCGGGCAGGCCGAACGTGATGCCGACCTCGGCCCCCTGCAGATCTCCGCCGGTGGCATGGTCGCCATCGGTGAGGAACTCACCGGCGACGCCCGGTCGCGGCTCCTCGACCTCAGCCGTCCCGACCACGGCGCTGTACGTCGGTGGCATGGGTGCGCGCGACAAGAACTTCTACAACACGATCTGCCAGCGCTACGGCTACGTCGACGAGGCGATCGAGATCCAGGATCTCTACCTCGCGGGCAAGAAGGAGGAGGCCGCCGCTGCGGTTCCCGCCGAGATGCTGGAGAAGACCAACCTCGTCGGTCCGGCCGGGTACGTGAAGGAACGCCTCGCCGCCTACAAGGAAGCCGGTGTCACGCACCTCCAGGTCAGCCCGGTCGGCGGCAATCCCACCAAGACCGTCGAACAACTCCGCTCGATGCTGTGACGTTACATCATGGTGTCAGACACCAGAGTAACGTCGCGAACGGGTCGATCGGCCGGCTCGTCAGACCATGCCGCGGAGCCACCACAGGCTGAGGGCCCAGGCCAGCACCAGGGTGAGGAACGCGGCGAGCGCCCACTGCCAGGTGAGTTCGTCGACGATCTCGATCGGTTCGCCGATGGTCTCGCCGAGAGACTCCGCGATCTGGTCATAGGCGCTCGCGAGTTCGTCGCCGGTCTGGGCCTCGAACGCCTGGCCGCCCGTCGATTCGGCGACCCGTTGCAGATCGGCGGGACGCACCGGCACGGGGACCACGTCGCCCGTCTCGGGGTCGGTGATCTCGCCGCCTTCGGTGCCGAAGGCGATCGTGTACACGGGGATGCCGGCGTCGGCGGCCTCCTGGGCCCCTTCGTCGGTCGGGCGGCCGACGGTCGTCTCGCCGTCGCTGAGCAACACCATCACACCCGGCGCCGTCTCCGGATCGGCGTTCGGGTCGGCGGAGTTCACGAGCAGGCGCGTCCCTGCCGCCAGCGCGTCGCCGATCGCCGTGGACTCGGCCAGCTCCAGATTGTCGATGCCACGCTCGACCGCGTCGCGGTCCAGCGTCGGGTCGACCTCGACGCTGACGTCACCGGAGAACGACACCAGGCCGACCTCGACGCCGTCGTCGACGGCCGCCACGAAGTCACGGGCAGCTTCCTGCGCGGCGACGAAGCGGTCGGGGTCGACGTCGTCGGCCATCATCGACAGCGACACGTCGAACAGCAGCAGGATGCGTCCGTCGCTCGTCGTGGTCTCGGTCGTGCGCTCGACCGGGCGCGCCGTCGCCACCACGGCGAACGTCAGCCCGAGCAACATCAGGACCGCAACGACGTGACGACGCCAGCGCGGCCGCCTCGGCGCCACCTTGTCCAACAGATCGACCTGCGTGAACCGCACCGTGGCGGCCCGACGCCACCGCAGAACCGCCACGTAGCCGACGGCGAGCGCGAGGACGAGCAGGAGCAGCCACAGGCGGTTCCCGGCCAGGAAGTCGGTACTCATCGTCGGACCCCGTCGCCTCGAACCGCCTGCACACGTTTGCGCTGGGTGTGCTGGACGATCGCCGCCAGCCAGTCGCCATCCGTCGACAATTCGATCACGTCGGCGCCCGAACGGCCGAGCGCGTCATCTCGTCGTGCGCGCTCCTCGGCGGCTGCGCGGGCGAAACGCTCCTGGACCTTGGCCGTGACCCGGACCTCGCGGACCGCGCCGGTCGCGGGATCGACCACGTCGACCAAGCCGATCGGCGGCACGTCGTACTCCCGTGGGATCGTGCACGGTGATCGCCAGCAGGTCGTGACGGAGGCTCAACCTGGCCAGCGGTCGCTGCCAGGCATCCCCGGCGAAGTCACTGATGACCGCCACGAACCCTCGGCGGGTTCCGATCGCTCCGACACGGTCGATCGCTCCCGCCAGATCGGCAGGACCGAGGCCTTCGGATGCAGGCGGGTCGCACAGCGTCGACAGCACCGCGCGTACCTGGTTGGCACCCGATCGCGGCGGGATGACGTGAATCGCCGGGCCGGCGACGAGCACCGCCCCCAACCGGTTCTGATTGCGTGCGGTCAGGAATCCGACGCATGCCGCGGCGGCTGTCGCCGTCTGGGCCTTGTCGTTGGTGACCGTGCCGAACTGCATCACCGCGGATGCGTCGACGACCAGCCATGCGGTGAGATCCCGGTCGGCGATCTGCTCGCGCACATGGGTCTCGCGGGTTCGAGCGGTGATGTTCCAGTCGATGCGGCGCACGTCGTCGCCGGGTTGGTAGAGACGGGACTCGCCGGGCTCCGATCCGTGTCCCGGCGTGAGGCCCTGGTGGTTGCCGTGCAACACGCCGTCGAGCCGACCGTTGATCGTGAGTTCGAGCGTGCGGAGCAACTCGGCGACGGACTCCGTCGGCGGGCCCGAGGCCCAGCCGCTCGCACGTCGGCCTGCGGTGGGGCCCGTGGAGGATCCCGTGGAGGGTCCCGTGGCGGTGACGCGACCGGAGGCTCCGAACGACGCCGCCGAGGCCGCCGCTTTCGGCGTCACGCTCGCCGGACCGAGACGTGGCATCGTCAGCTCACGGAGCCGACGGCGTCGTTCGGCTTCGGGGACACCCAGGTTGCCGGCACGGTTGCCAGCACCCGTTGGACGACGTGGTCGGCGGTGATGTCCCGTGCCAGTGCGTCGTAGGTCAGCAGGAGCCGGTGACGGAGCACCTCGGGCGCCAGGTCGAACACGTCTTGCGGTGTGGCGTACGAGCGACCTCGCAGCATCGCCAGCGCCCGAGCGCCGCGTACCAGGTTGAGCGAGGCGCGGGGGCTGGCTCCGAGCCCGATCACGGTCGACAGGTCCGCGAGGCCGAACCGCTCCGGCGTGCGCGTGCACTGCACGAGGTCGACGGCGTACTGCGACACCGATCGATCGACGAACACGCGGTCGGCGCGCTCCTGCAGTCCGATGAGCTCGTCCAGGGTGATCACCTGCGACGGAATCGGCGCGCTGACGCTCATGCGATCGATGATCAGCATCTCCTCGTCGGGCGTCGGGTAGTCGAGGACGATCTTCATCATGAAGCGGTCCCGTTGCGCGTCGGGGAGTTGATAGACGCCTTCGGACTCGATGGGGTTCTGCGTCGCGACGACGAAGAACGGCTTCGGTACCGCATGGGTGACACCACCGATCGTGACCTGCTGCTCGGCCATCACCTCGAGCAGGGCGGACTGGACCTTCGCCGGCGCTCGGTTGATCTCGTCGGTCAACAGGAAGTTGACGAACACCGGCCCGAACTCGACGTCGAACGTCTCGGTACTCCCGCGGTAGATGCGGGTGCCCGTGATGTCCGACGGGAGCAGGTCGGGCGTGAACTGGATGCGCGAGAACGAACCGCCGACGACATCGGCGAGCGTTTCGGCGGCGAGCGTCTTGGCCAGCCCCGGAACCGATTCGAGGAGGCAGTGTCCGCGGCACAGGACGCCCACGAGGAGTCGCTCCAGGAGGCGGGTCTGGCCGACCATCACCTTGCGGAGTTCGAAGAAGATCTTCTCGAACGTCTCCGCAGTGGCCCGATCGTCCGCGGTGGAGGCAATGGGGCCGCCGGACGGTGAGGGGGGCGTGGAAGCGGCGCTGATGTCACTCATAGTCTGCGCCGACGGTAGCGGTGCGGGAGCCGGGGAGCAGCGCAGCAGGGCACCTCTCACCGAGTTCTCGTAGTCTGTGCGGATGGCAGATCCCGCGGCGACCACCGACGGCGAGGGAGACGAGACTCGTGGTGCTCGACGCGTTGGACCCGGGTATCGACGTGGCCCGCATCGAGGCCGAGGAGGCTGCCGCCGCACAGCGGGTGGCGATGATCCAGGCCGGTCGGCGCAAGGGTGGCATCCTCGGGGCGGCGGCTGCCGGGCGCGATGATCGGTCTGCGCGACGTCTACGAAGGTCCACCGAAGCAGGACGACATCGTGATCGAGATCGAGGCGTCGGGGAAGCTCGACGACATCGACGTCGACGGCATCGCCGGAACCGTCGACGACGTCGACTTCTGGGCGCCTCCGCCAGGTCACGGTGCCGCCGACGGGAACCCGCTGCCTGGTGACCCTCAGACGTAGGCGCCCGGGCGGGCGAGGATCCGGCGGTGCCAGCGGCTCGGGGTGAGCAGCAGCGCTCGGGGCTCGTCTTCGAACATCCAGCGGGCGAAGTTGCGGCGGCCCCACTCGCCACTCGCGGCCACGACTCGGATCGCCCCGCGTGCTCCCCACGGCCTGGTGAGCACCGAACCCAACGCCAATGACATCCGGTGATCGGCGAACAGGTGATGGTCGACCGCCGCTTCGTAGCCCCGTGCCGCAGCGTCGGGCTGCAGGGCGCCGGCCGCGACGATGGCCTCGGCGGCGAGCCGACCGGTCAGGAGGGCCTGGCCGATGCCTTCGCCGGTCATCACGTCGGTGGCCATGGCAGCATCGCCCGTGAACAGCACGCGACCCGACGCGAGCACGGCTTCGTCGACGCGGGCCGGGATCGGCCAGGCGGTGTGGCGATCCTCGAGCTCGAAGTCGGGTCCGAGCGCTTCCACGATGTGCGGGCGTGTGAGGAGATCGATCCAGAGTTCCTTCATCTCCTGGCCCTTGCGAGAGCCGTCCCGCAACACCCCGAACCCGATGTTGACCCGCCCGTCGGGCAACGGGAACGACCAGGCGTACCCGGGCACGAGGTCGGGCTCGAACCAGACGTACAGCTGGCGGCTCGCCGGCCCCGTCACCCCACGGCCGTACTGCCGGAACCCGTGCCACTCGCCGAGGTATCCGCCCTCGTTCAGACCGAGCGACTTGCGGACGGGGCTCCACATCCCGTCGGCGGCGATGACGTAGCGGGTGTCGATCGTGAGACCGTCGGCGACGACGGTCAGGTGGCGGCCGTGGTCGATCACACGCTGGAACGTGTGCCCGTCGCGGATGTCGGTACCCTGCTGCGCGGGCGAGTCGGACGAGTGCGTCGTCGAGTTGCAGCCGCGGTGCGACCGCTGCGTACTTGCCGGTGGTGGGCAGTGGGACGACCACTTCGCGTCCGCTGGGTGAACGGATCGTCGCGCCGCTCACGTCGAACCAGTCGGCGATGCTCGACGGCGCGAGTCCGAGGTGCTCGAGCTCCCTGAGGGCGAGCGTCGTCAGGCCATCGCCGCAGCACTTGTCGCGGGGGAACACCGCTTTGTCGATGACGACCACGGAGCGCCCGGCTCGACGGAGTTCGATCGCGGCGGCCGTCCCGGCCGGTCCGGCGCCGACGACGACCACGTCGGTCGTGAGAGCGAGCGGGTCGTTGGCCGTCTCGTCGGAGGTGATCACGCAGCCAGGTTAGGAGCGCCCGCGGCGGCGGGCTACGTGCGCGTCCGGCTCGGCCGGTTCAGGTGAGGCGGGCTGCGGTGAGGGGCCTCAGGTGAGTCGGCCTCAGGTGAGGTGCACGCCGAGCCGGACGGCCCGTTTGGTCGGGCCTGGGTCCGCACGCTGCAGACGGGTGGCGTGGACCCTGCTCCGCCAGCCGTCCGAGCAACGTGTAGCCGACGTCGCCGGGGCAGGCCGTGTACGTCACGTCGCGGTGCCCGGAGATCGTCGAGGTGGTGACCGTCGTACCGGCTCGGAACTTGTTGGAACCTCTCGACGTGAACGTGGTGGTCGCCGCGGGGTCGGTGTCCACGCCGTAGCGGTCGGCGAGGAAGATCAGCGTGCGCATGAGTGCGTCCTGGGCGGCGGGTGTCGGGGTCTGCGCGGTGAAGTCGCCGATCAGACAGACGAGCTGGGCGAAACCCTGGCTGCCGCCGGTGGCGTCGGCGACGACGGGTCCCGCGAGCGAGCCGGCTCGGGTCTCCCAGACGGAGCCGTCCGGACCGATCATGAAGTTGTAGCAGATGTCGGGCCAGCGCTTGCTGGGCCCGGTCTGGAAGGCGTACGTCTGGCGGATCACCTCACGCGGATCGGGGACGACGTTGCTCGATGCCGTGTGGTGCACGAGGAGGAACTTCACGGTCTCGGGCCCCATCGCGCCCTTCGGTGGCAGGTCGGCGCCCCACTCGCTGCGCGGGTGGATCCGCAAGCCGGGAGCGACCTCGACCGACGTCAGCGAGGCCATGGGCGGCAGCTGTCGTGGCGCACCCGCGGCGGCTGCCGACGACCGGCCCGATGCGGTGAGCCCGAGCGCGGCAGCACCGAGGGCCCCGAAGAACAGCTCCCGTCTCGTCCGCTGGCAACCGCACATCGATGCCACTCTACGATGCCGACAGGCGCGGGTCGGTTTGGTGGACAAGCTGCCCGCACGGCTCGGGATCGGGCCATGGACGAAAGGAACTCACGATGGGTGGTTTGTGCGAGGGGCGAGTGGCGATCGTCACGGGAGCGGGACGCGGCATCGGCCGCGAGCATGCGCTGAGCCTCGCCAGGCACGGGGCCAAAGTGGTGGTCAACGACCTCGGCGGCAACGTCGACGGCAGCGGCGGCGACATCTCGCCGGCCCAGCAGGTCGTCAACGAGATCGTCGAGATGGGCGGCGAGGCGATTGCCAACGGCGACAACGTCGCCGACTGGGAAGGCGCCCAACGCATGATCAACACCGCCATCGAGACGTTCGGTGATCTGCACGCACTCGTCAACAACGCCGGCATCCTGCGCGACCGCGTGCTGGCGAACATGACCGAGGAGGAGTGGGATTCGGTCATCAACGTGCACCTGAAGGGCACGTTCGCCCCGTCCCGATGGGCGGTGGCCTACTGGCGGGAGCGGGCCAAGGCCGGTGAACCGGTGAGTGGACGGATCGTCAACACCACGTCGGTGTCGGGCATCTACGGCAACCCCGGGCAGGCGAACTACGGCGCCGCCAAGGCCGGCATCGCCGCCTTCACGAACATCGTCGCCCTCGAGGTCGCTCGCTACGGCGTGACCGTCAACGCGGTCGGTCCCGTGGCCCTCACCCGCATGACCGAGGGGCTCGGCCCGGCCCCGGAGACCGATGCGGAACGCGAGGCGCGGGCGCCGCACTGGATCGCGCCGATCGTCACCTGGTTGTGCTCACCGGAGTCGGCGGGTGTCACGGGCAGGGTGTTCGAGGCCTCCGGACAGACGCTCGCCGTCGCCGAGGGGTGGGTCCGCGGCCCGTCCACGGACCCCGTCGACGATCCCACCAAGATCGGCCCCGTGGTCGAGCAGCTGCTCGCCGACGCCCGGAGGAACTCCGGCATGAACGGCGTGCCGGGCGGATGGCCCCAGACCATGCTCGATGCCTGATCAGCCACGAACCAGAGCAACCAACGCAACGAAAGTGAGATGACATGCCACTGAATCCCGATGCCGTCGGATCCACGAGCGAGCCGGTCGAGGCGAGCTGGACCTCGAAGGACGCGCTGCTCTATGCCGTGGGAATCGGCGCCGGCGAGCACGAACTGGCCTTCACGACCGAGAACACCAACGGTGTCGATCAACTGGTGTTTCCCACGTTCCCGGTGGTGATCGGGTGGGGCAGGGGCTCCGCGATGCGCGACATCGGCACGTTCAATCCGGCACTCCTCGTGCACGGCCAACAGGCGGTGACGTTGCACACGCCGATCCCGGTCGAGGGCACGGTGACCATCACGAGTGAACTGGTCGCCATGTACGACAAGGGCACTGCTGCCGTGGTGGTCACCGAGACCAAGGCGGTCATGGACGGCCAGCCCCTGTACACGAACACGTCGTCGGCGTTCATTCGCGGTGAGGGCGGCTGGGGCGGCGACCGCGGTCCGTCGGGGCCGAAGAACGTGCCGCCCGAACGTGATCCCGACCAGGCGATCACGTACCAGACGTCGCGTGACCAGGCATTCGTGTACCGACTGTCGGGTGACCGCAACCCGCTCCACACCGACCCGGCGTTCGCCGCGATCGGTGGGTTCGATCGTCCGATCCTGCACGGACTGTGCAGCTACGGGTTCACCGGGCGGGCGCTGCTGCATTCGATCTGCGCGGGCGACCCGGCGCGTTTCCACCACATCGAGGCCCGCTTCGCAGCGCCGGTCCTGCCGGGTGATTCGCTGACCGTGAAGATGTGGTCCGGCGGAGCCGGCGAGACCTTCTTCACGACCACCGCCGTCGATCCGGGCGACCTGTCGACCGAACGAGTCGTCATCGACCAAGGCCTCCTGCGCCACTCCTGACCCTCGGCAGACCCATCCTCCCTCGCCGAAACGTCGCGGGATTCGGACGCTCAGCGACCGGATTCCGCGACTGTTCGGAGGTGGGGGACGATGTCGGCGAGGGGGATGTCGTCGCGGGTGCCGCTGCGGCGGTCCTTGACCTCGATCGTGGGGGCCGACTCGTCGGCGACGCCGCGACCGACCACGACGATCGTCGGGATGCCGATGAGTTCGGCGTCCTTGAACTTGACGCCGGGGGAGGGGCCGTAGCGGTCGTCGAGGAGCACTCGCAGACCGGCGGCCTCGAGTTCGGCGGCGAGACGCTCGCCGGCGGGGAACTGCGGCCCGTCGAGTTTTCCGGCGATCACGATGTGGACGTCGGCCGGAGCGATCTCGCGCGGCCACACGAGACCGAGGTCGTCATGGCCGGCTTCGGCGATCGCGGCGAGGCAGCGCGTCACGCCGACCCCGTAGGACCCCATGGTCGGCGTGACGGGTTGGCCGTGCTCGTCCTGCACCCGCAACTCGAGCGCCTCGGCGTACTTGCGCCCGAGTTGGAAGATGTGGCCGATCTCGATGCCGCGGGCGATCTCGACCGGCGATTCGCAGACCGGGCACACGTCACCGTCGCGGATCTCGGCAGCCTCGATCGTGCCGTCGGCGGTGAAGTCACGACCGGCGACGAGATCGATCACGTGGTGACCCGGACGATCGGCGCCGGTGATCCAGGCGGTGCCGTCGACGACGCGCGGATCGAGGAGGTACCGAATGCCCGACGCCTTCGAGGATCCGAGCACACCCGGGCCGATGTAGCCCTTGACGAGCGCGGGATGGGCGGCGAAGTCCTCCTCCGTGAACGGCTCCGGTTCGGCCGGCGCCACCTGCGCCTCGAGTCGCTTCATGTCGACCTCGCGATCGCCGGGCAGCCCGATTGCCAACACCTCGACCGTCCCGTCGGGGTGCCGCAACTTGACGACGACGTTCTTCAGGGTGTCGGCGGCGACCCAGTCCCGATCGGGATGGCGCAACTCGTCCTCGGAGTTCACGAACTCGACGAGCGTGGCGATGGTCGGCGTGCCCGGCGTGTGGTGGACGATCGCCGCCGGCAGACCGTCGAACGGGATCGCCGTCGGAGCCGGCGTGACGACGGCCTCGACGTTCGCCGCGTAGTCGCACGACGTGCAGCGGATGAACGTGTCCTCGCCGACGTCCATCGGGGCGAGGAACTCCTCGGAGGCCGAGCCGCCCATCGCCCCGGACATGGCCGACACGATCACGTACGGCAGCCCGAGCCGATCGAACAGCGAGATGTACGCCGCGCGATGGGCGTCGTAGGACACCTGGAGGCCGGCGTCGTCGAGATCGAAGCTGTAGGAGTCCTTCATCACGAACTCGCGGCCGCGCAGCAGTCCGGCGCGAGGGCGGGCCTCGTCGCGATACTTGGTCTGGATCTGGTAGATCGACAACGGCAGGTCCTTGTAGGACCCGCAGATGTCCTTCACGAGCAGGGTGAACATCTCCTCGTGGGTCGGCGCCAGGAGGAAGTCGGCGCCCTTGCGGTCCTGGAGGCGGAACAGGTTGTCGCCGTACTCGGTCCAGCGACCGGTCGCCTCGTACGGTTCGCGGGGCAGCAGGGCGGGGAAGTGGACTTCCTGGAACCCGGCGGCGTCCATCTCCTCACGGACGATCCGTTCGACGTTGCGGTACACGATCCAGCCGAGCGGCAGCCACGAGAACCCACCGGGGGCCGCCCGGCGGATGTAGCCGGCCCGCACCAGCAGGCGATGGCTGGCGACCTCGGCGTCAGCGGGGTCATCTCGCAGGGTCCGCAGGAACAACGTCGACATCCGAAGCACCCCGGCACTGTACCGACCGTCCGGCGCCCAATCGGTTTGCGTTGCAGAACGGATGGCCTCCGTCTGGCCGGCGAGGCAAGCGCCGGCGACGAGCCTGGCGCAGCGGCCGACCACGATGGCCGCCCCGTCGACTTCGCCGAGGCCGCTGCTATGATTACGTCTCCATTTGGTTTGGTACCGAAAGGCGTGGGGCTGAGCCCCACGCCTTGTTTGTTGAAAGGAGGCAGTTCCGATGAGCGCAGCATCAGAAATCGATCGCATGCACGCACTCGTCGGGCCGATTGCCTCCGATCTGTCGCTCGACGTGTACGACATCGAGCGTCGTGGGAGCACGATCCGCGTCACGCTGGACACCCCGCCCGGATCCGACGGGGGGATCACACTCGATTCGTTGTCCCTCGCCACTCGTCTGATCTCGCGGGAACTCGACCACGAGGACCCGATCGCCGGGCACTACACCCTCGAGGTCACGAGCCCGGGTCTCGAACGCCAGTTGCGCACTCCTGCGCATTTCGCCCGGGAGATCGGCAAGACGATCTCGGTGCGTCTGCGTGATCCCCTGGCCGAGCCCCGTCGGCTGCAGGGTGTGCTCGTCGGCGCCGACGACCGCAGCGCCACGCTGCTGCTCGACGACGGTGCGGAGCGCGTCGTCGTGATCACCGAGATCGACAAGGCTCGAACCGTGTTCGAGTGGGGTCCCAAGCCGAAGCCCGGAAAGCAGCCCGGCAAGCAGCCCTCGAAGCGTTCCGGTTCGAAGCAGCCGACCGGCAAGTCCATGAATCCGTCATCGACGAAGGAGAAGCAACCGTCATGAGCAACCTCGACATGAGCGAGGCCATTGGCATGCTGGCCCAGGAGAAGGGTCTGTCCGAGGACGCGCTCCTGCACGTTCTCGTCGAGGCCCTGGCGTCGGCGTACAAGCGCCGTCCCGATGCGGCCGACGAAGTCGTCGTCGAGGTGAACCCCGAGACGATGGAGTTCTCGTTCATCGCCTATGACGTCGACGAGGACGGCAACTGGGTGAACGAACGAGATGACACGCCGAAGAAGGAAGAGCTCGGTCGGATCGCGGCGCAGACGTTCCGCCAGGTGATGAGTCAGCGCATCCGCGAAGTCGAGTCCGAGCGCAAGTTCGAGGAGTACGCGAACCGAGAGGGTGACATCGTCACCGGCATCATCCAGCGCACCGATGCCCGCTACACGCTGCTCGATCTGGGTCGGGTCGAGGCGCTGCTGCCGCAGGCCGAACAGGTCCCGTTCGAACGGCCCGCACAGGGCGACCGTCAGAAGGCCTACATCGTCGAGGTCCGCCGCACGCCGAAGGGCCCGCAGATCGTCGTGTCGCGCACGCATCCCGGCCTGATCAAGCGTCTCTTCGAGCTCGAGGTGCCCGAGATCGCCGACGGCATCGTCGAGATCAAGGCCTGTGCCCGTGAACCTGGCCATCGCACCAAGATCGCCGTGTGGTCGAACGACAACAACGTCGACCCGGTGGGTGCCTGTGTCGGTGCGCGCGGTGGACGCGTCCGCATGGTCGTCAACGAGATGCGCGGCGAGAAGATCGACATCGTGCCGTTCAGCGAGGACCTCGCCGACTTCGTCGCCAAGGCGTTGTCGCCGGCCAAGGTCAGCCAGGTCATCATCTCCGAGGACGGCACGGCGGCGGACGTCATCGTGCCCGATCACCAGCTGAGCCTGGCGATCGGCCGTGAGGGCCAGAACGCCCGCCTCGCCGCCCGCCTCACCGGCGTGCGCGTCGACATCCGCTCCGAGACGCAACTCGCCGAGGGCATCCCGGCCGGCGGCCGTGACGCCGACGTCGAGTACGCCGACGGCGAATGGCGGACCAACGCCGAGACCGGCGAGATGGAATGGCACGCCGCCGACGGTTCCGTCATCAGCGAGTCCGACTGGCAAGCCCAAGCCGCCGACGAGGGGCATCCATCGAGCTGGAAGTGGAAGCCGCCGACGAAGCGGCAGCCGCCGAGGAAGTGGCCGAAATCGCAGTCGAGTCGACGTGGAGTCATCGACGAAGTGGCAGCCGCCGAGGGAAGCGCCAGCGACGAGGCGGACAGCGGCGCGAGGAGGAAGCGCAGCGGACGACGAGCCCGCCACCCAAGAGGGAAGCGCCAGCGACGAGGCGGACGCGGCGCGAGGAGGAAGCGCAGCGGACGACGAGCCCGCTGCAGATAGAGAACGGCGACGACGACTGAGTGCTGCTGACGACCACGAACCCATTCGGAGCTGCATCGGCTGCCGACAGCGACGTCCGCAGCGCGCGCTCGTGCGTGTCACGAGGTCGTCGGCGGGCATCGTCGTCGACGGCCCGAGCAGCGGGCGGGGAGCGTGGTTGTGCCGCGACGGTCGTGGGGTGCAGCAGCGTTGCCTCGACGACGCGCTCTCGCGACGAGCGTTCGCTCGTGCGTGGCGTGCGGAGGTCAGCGCCGACGATGAGCGTGCGATCCGGGAGCGAATCGGCCGGCGAACGGACAACGATGACGAATCGGATGCGCAGTGATTCCTGCATCCGCGAGGCAATGACGACTGTGAAAGGTTGAATCGGGAACGTGGCAACGAAGAAGATCAGGATTTTCGAGCTCGCGAAGGAGCTCGGGATGACCAACGCCGAGGTCCTCGACCTGTGCGGTGTGCTCGGCGTTGCCGCCAAGGGCCCGTCATCGTCACTCGCCGAGGCGTACGCCGACATGGTGACCCGTCGCGCCGAGCGTGACGGGCTCCGTCGCGCCGAGCAGCCCGAGGAGGTCAAGCCGGTGAAGGCGCCGGCCAAGAAGGCCGCCGCCAAGAAGTCGGCCGCTGCGCCGAAGGACGACGCAGACGCCCCGGCCGCGAAGAAGGCGCCGGCGAAGAAGGCGCCGGCGAAGAAGCCTGCAGCCGAACCCGAGTCCGTGGCCGCAGAGGCAGTGGCCGCGGAACCGGTCGCCCCTGTCGAGGACGAGACGGCGGTGCCGACGACCGGTCACCGCCGATGTCGCTCCAGCGGTCGTTGCCGTCGACGTGTGGAACCCGAGCCGGCACCGCAGCCGGTCGCCCCTCCGGTCGAAGTGGCTCCGGTCGCAGATGCGGTCGTCACGCCGATCGCCGAACCGGCACCGGTCGCGGTCGAACCTCAAGCGCCCACGCCCGTCGAGGCTGCTGCACCGCCGGCGACAGTGGTCGACACCGCCGGCCACGATGCCGGGTCGCGTGTGATCTCGAGCGCCCGTCCGACCGCCGGCGGTCGCCCGCCGGAGCAGCCGGCGAACGCTCCCGAGATGCGGGCGCGCGTCGACGAACGGCCCGACACGGCGGCACCCGAACGCCCCCTGTCGCCGACCGGTCGTCCGATTCCGCCGCCCCCGGGCCGTCCGCTGTCGCCGAGTGGTCGACCGATTCCGCCGCCTCCCGGCTCCGCACGACCGACCGGAGGGCGTCCGTCCGGCCCCGGTGGTGCTCGCACGAGTGGCCCGCGCCCCGGTGGCTACACCCCACGTCCCGCCGGAGGTCCCGGCGGCGGTGCAGGTCGTCCCGGCGGCGGTCCCGGTGGCCCCGGTGGTCCCGGTGGCGGTGCTCCCGGTCGCCCCGGTGGTCCCGGCGGTGGTGGCAATCGTCCCAGTGGTCAGCGGCGTCCGCCGCGCCGTACCGGTCGTCGGCGTCGTCGTCGCGACCAGGACGAACTGCAGCCGCAGTTCACGACCTATACGTCGTCTGATGCGCCGGTCCCCACCGGTGTCGTCATCGTCGAGCGTGGTGTGTCGGCGCAGGAGTTCGCGCCCAAGTTGAACCGCACGCCGGCCGACGTGGTCCGGTTCCTGCTCAACAACGGCGAGATGGTCACGGCCACGATGACCCTGGCCGACGAACAGATGGAGTTGTTCGCGCTCGAGGTGGGCGCGGAGATCCTCCTGGTCGAGCCCGGTCAGCAGGAGGAGGTCGAGCTCCAGAAGTTGTTCGACGACTCCGACGACGACGAGGGCCAGGAGCCCCGTCCGCCGGTGATCACCGTGATGGGCCACGTCGACCACGGCAAGACCACGCTGCTCGATCACATCCGCGGCGCCAACGTCGTCGATGGTGAGGCAGGTGGCATCACCCAGCACATCGGCGCCTACCAGGTGGTGAACGAGCACGGCTCGGTCACGTTCCTGGACACGCCGGGTCACGCTGCGTTCACGCAGATGCGAGCCCGCGGGGCCGACGCCACGGACATCGTCGTGCTGATGGTCGCCGCCGACGACGGCATCATGCCGCAGACCATCGAGGCGATCAATCATGCTCGCGCCGCCGATGTTCCGATCGTGGTCGCAGTGAACAAGATCGACAAGGCCAACGCCGATCCGCAACGTGTCCTCACGCAGCTCGCCGAGTACGAGCTCGTCCCCGAGTCATGGGGTGGCGACACCATCGTCGTGGAGATGTCGGCGCTGCAGGGCATCGGTGTCGACGAGCTCATCGAACAGCTGCAGGTGGTGGCCGAACTCGAAGAGCTGACGGCCAACCCGACGGGTCGCGCCAAGGGCATCGTCATCGAGGCCCAGCTCGACAAGGGCCGCGGTCCAGTGGCGACGGTCCTCGTCGACAAGGGCGAACTCAAGGTCGGTGACCCGATCGTCGCCGGCGCGGCGTGGGGTCGGGTCCGGGCGATGATCAACGACAAGGGCGAGCAGGTCAAGACCGCCGGCCCGTCGATGCCGGTGCAGGTGCTCGGTCTGTCGACCGTGCCGGAAGCCGGCGACGAGTTCCGTGCGGCACCGGACGAGAAGACCGCCCGCATGGTCGGTGAGTCACGTGAGCAGCGCTTGAAGGCGAAGCACCTGCGTGAAGACGCCCGCGTGAAGACCGGAACCCGGTTGGAGGACATCTTCGCCCAGATCCAGTCCGGCGAGAAGGCGTCCGTCAACCTGATCCTGAAGGCCGACGTGCAGGGTTCGCTGGAAGCGGTCACGGAATCGCTGCGGCGGCTCGAGCGTGACGAGGTGAACATCAGCTTCGTGCACCGTGCCGTCGGCGGCATCACCGAGAACGACATCTCGCTGGCCAACGCGACCAACGCCACGATCATCGGCTTCAACGTTCGGCCCGACGGCAAGGCCCGCAAGCTGGCCGAGCACGAGAACGTCGAGATCCGGACCTACGAGATCATCTACAAGCTCCTCGAGGACATCGAACAGGCCGTGATCGGCATGCTCGAGCCGGAGTTCGAAGAGCACGTCACCGGCGAGGCCGAGGTGCGCGAGATCTTCCGCGTGCCGCGCATCGGTGCGATCGCCGGGTGCTACGTGCGCTCCGGTGTCATCACCCGTGGATCCAAGGTGCGGTTCCTCCGCGACGGCACGATCATCTGGAAGGGCGACATCACGTCGCTCAAGCGGTTCAAGGACGATGCCCGTGAGGTCCGCGAGGGCTTCGAGTGCGGCATCGGTCTGTCCGACTTCCAGGATCTCAAGCCGGGCGACCTGATCGAGACGTTCGAGGACGTCGAGATCGCCCGCACCTGAGCCGTCGCCACAGATCTGCCACACCGTTCCTTCAGGCTCGCCGTCATGTCCCCTCGGGGATCGATGAGCAGCGGCTCGAAGGATCGAGGTGGTTCTCCCCCTGTGGGCCGCTGCTCATCTGCATGCCCGGCGGTAGCTTGAATCGATGGCCGCCGACCTCGACTTCTTCTTCGATCCGGTGTGTCCGTGGGCGTGGATCACCTCGCGCTGGGTCGTCAACGTCAGCGAGCAGCGCGACTACGACGTCGACTGGCGGTTCATCTCGCTGTGGATGCTCAACGAGCGCAACACCCAGGAGTGGTACACGCCGCAGTACCGGGCCGGCCACTACCTCGGACAGCAGGGGCTGCGCATCGCCGACTCCATCCGTCTCGGCGACGGCGACCCGCGGCCGTCGGTCGGTGGTACACGACGATCGGCGAGGCGCTTCACGTCGGCCAGCAGCGTGAGCAGCGCTCGCGCCGATGGGCTCGAGTGGTACCGCGGGCTGCTCGCCGGTGCCGGATTCGATGCCCAGCACCTCGATGCGGCGGACGACGAGTCGCACGACGAGTACATCCGGGCCGACACCGAGCTGGCCCTGAGCCGAACCGGGCGCGACGTCGGCACGCCGATCCTCACGTTCCATCCCGGGCGCCGAGAACGAGGCGCAGCTTCTTCGGTCCGGTGATCTCCAAGGCGCCCCGGGGCACCGAGGCGGTCGAGCTGTGGGACGCCGTCGAGAAGCTGGCGACGATGTCCGGCATGGCCGAACTCAAGCGATCCAACCGAGTCGCCCCCGACTTCACCTGATCACGCAGGGGTCCGACCCCGATGTGATCCTCACCGAGGAGGTTCCGATGGCAGGCAAGCGCAACAGTCGCAGCAGCACCCCGAAGTACTCGCGCAGCGCGCGGGTGAGCACGACGCTGCAGGAGATCATCGCCGACGAACTCGTCCGCATCGACGACGAACGGCTCGCGTTCGTGACGGTCACGGGTATCGACGTGGATCCCGAGCTGAACCGGGCGATCGTGTTCTTCGATTCGCTCGCCGGGGAGGAGGGCGACGCCGAGATCCTCGAGGCCTTCGCCGACCACCGCGTCCGTCTCCAAGGGTCGATCGCTCGGCAGATCAGGGCGAAGAAGACCCCGATCCTCGACTTCCGCCCCGACATGGTGATCCGCTCCGCCGCTCGCATCGACGAGATTCTCCGTTCCGACCAGGCCCGGATCGAGCGAGAGGCGAACGCCGAGCCGATCCCCGACACGAACCAGGCCTGATGGCGCGCCGTAGGCCGGCCGCCACGCACGGGGTCGTCGTCGTCGACAAGCCGGCAGGGGTGACGAGCCACGACGTCGTGGGCATGATGCGGCGCCGCTTCGGCGAGCGGCAGGTGGGGCACGCCGGCACGCTCGACCCGGATGCAACCGGGGTACTGGTCGTGGCGGTCGGCAAGGCCACCCGGCTGCTGCGGTTCGTGGAGAAGACCCGCAAGGGGTACACCGGAGAGGTCGTCCTCGGCACGTCGACGTCCACGCTCGACTCGGCCGGTGACATCGTGGGCACCTTCGACATGTCCGACGTGACGATCGAGCAGGCCCGAGCGGTCGTCGCCGCCAACCTGGTCGGTGACATCGAACAGATCCCGCCGATGGTGTCGGCGATCCGCGTCGACGGCAAGCGCCTGCACGAACTCGCACGGGAGGGGATCGAGATCGAACGAGCCCCCAGGCCGGTGACGATCCATCGGTTCGAGGTCCTCGGCTGGGCCGAACCGGGCGTCCTGTCGATCGACGTCGAGTGTTCCGCAGGGACCTACATCCGAACCCTCGCCGATGACCTGGGTCGACTGCTCGGTGGGGGAGCACACCTCCGGCATCTCCGACGGACCCACGTGGGGGAGTTCACGCTGGCCGAGGCAGCCCCACCCGACGAGTGCGAACTGCTCCCGGTCGCGACCGCCGTCCGGGCGCTCCCCGCCGTCGACGTCGATGACGCGGTGGCCGGGTTGGTCGCCAACGGTCGAGTACTCGGCCGCTTCGACGGGGAAGGTCCGTGGGCGGTCTTCGACGGGTCCGGAGCGTTGCTCGCGGTGTACGAACCGTTCGGTGCGGAGCAGGCCAAGCCGGCGGTCGTCCTGCCGCGCTGAACGCACTGCGACATCGAACCGACCGATAGCGTTGCGGTCGTGCTCGTCGTCACCGACCTCACCCAGAGCCCGTGGCCCGACGAGCGCGCGGTCATCACCATCGGCGCCTACGACGGTGTCCACCTCGGTCATCGAGCAGTCATCGATCAGGTGCGCCTGCGAGCCGAAGTGCTCGGTGCGCGGTCGGTCGTGGTGACGTTCGACCGTCATCCGGCGACGATCGTTCGTCCCGAGTCGGCTCCGAAGTTGCTGACCAGCAACGACCAGAAGATGGAACTGCTCGAAGCGACCGGGATCGACGCCGTCGTCGTCGTGCCGTTCGACGAGCAGCAGGCAGCCGAACCACCGGAATCGTTCGTCGAGCGGGTGCTCGTCGACTGCCTGCGGACCAGGGTGATCGTGGTCGGTGAGGATTTCCACTTCGGTCGCCATCGCGACGGCAACGTCGATCTGCTGCGCAAGATGGGCGACGAACTGGACTTCGACGTCGAGCCGATCGCGCTGGTCGCTCGCGGCGACGGGGTCGACGAGCCGGTCAGCAGCACCGCCATCCGCCGTGCGTTGGCCGGCGGGGACGTGGCCCGCGGCCAATGCGATGCTCGGCCACCCCTACGAGGTCTGCGGGACCGTGTTCACCGGTGACCAGCGCGGTCGGCTGCTCGGTTTCCCGACGGCGAACGTCGGGGTGCCGGGCGGGATGTGCCTGCCGGCCGACGGTGTGTATGCGGGGTGGTACGAGCGCCCGTCCGGTGACGTGTACCCGTGCGCGATCAACCTCGGCCGACGACCGACGTTCTACGAGCACGCCGACGCGTCACTCCTCGAGGCGCACCTGCTCGACGCCGACGTCGACCTCTACGGCGAACACGCCAAGGTTCGGTTCGCGCACTTCCTGCGCAGCGAGCGCAAGTTCGACGGTGTGGACGCGCTCATCGCCCAGCTGAGCAACGACGTCGATCACGCCCGCAAGTTGTTGACCGGGCCCTGAGGCGGGCTCGGTTGCGTCAGGTGGCCGGCCAGATGACCTTGCCGTCGGCGTAGACGCCGGCGATGATGAGGTCGCCGAGGATCGCCGCGGCGTCGGGTGTCGCCCCGTCGCCGAAGAGCCCGATCTCTGCGTAGGCGTCGAGTTCGGCCTGCAGCGCGTCGGTCTGGGGCACGCCGAAGCCCGCTCCCTCGGGGGTCAGCGACGAGATCAGACCGGCATCGGTCGTCCAGCGGAACACCTCGCCCTCCGGTGACAGGAAGTTGGGGTTGCCCCCTGCGTTGATCCTGGCGACAGCGATGTCGGCGGCGGCCTGCGGATCGGCGATCGCATCGGCGAGACCGAGCATGGTGGCACGCATGAAGTCCTCGGCAGCGGTCGGGTGCTCGTCGAGGAACTGCTGGTTCGAGTAGATCACACCGAACGACCCGGGAATGTCGTAGTCGAGCGGATCGAACAGGTCGAACTCGATGCCGGCCCGTTCGAGCTGCCCGGGCTCGTTGCTCTTGTAGCCGGGGAAGCCGACGATCGACTCGATGGCGATGTGCTGGACGGGGTCGAATCCGTCGAGCAGCACCGTGTCGAAGTCGGTGCCTTCGACGAGGCCGGCCTGGGCGAGCATCGCTGCCACGCTCGGGGGCAGCTTGCCCTTGACCCCGATGGTCGTGCCGGCGAGGTCGGCGAGTTCCGTGGCCTGCCCTGGCTTGACGATCAGCGAATCGATGGCCGTCGGACCTTCCACCGCCATCACGACGAGGTCGGCCTCGTTCGCGGCGTTGAACTGCACGACCTCGCTGAAGGAACCACCCGAGGCGAACTGGGCGTCGTTCTCGGCGATCGAGCGGGTAGTTCGCCGTCGAGAAACTCGGCGTGACCTCGACGTCGAGGCACATGGCGTCGTAGTAGCCCTTCTCCTCGGCGACGAGGATGTCGACGATGGATGCCGTCGCTGCGAAGTCGAAGCCGGTCAGGTAGGTGATCGTTCCGGCGGCCTCGTTGGCGGCGCAGCGATCCGCCGGGAAGGCCTCGCCGGCCACGACCGCACCGGCTGTTCGCTGCCGTGCCGCCGTCATCCGTGCTGCCGTCATCCGTGGAGTCGCCGGTCGTGACGGCGGGGGTCTGCGAGGTGTCGGTCTCGGCGCTGTCGCTTCCGCAGGCGGCGAGCAGTGCGGCAGCGGCGATGGCGAGGGCGGCGGTGTGGCGGAGGTTCATGGGGGTCCAGTCGGTGGGAGACGAGGTCGGTGGGCGACCTGGAGACAGGTGCCGATGATGCCATGTCGACGCCGTCGACATGCAGTCAGCTCCGCCGGCGATGTCGTCGTCAGCGTCGCTGGGACACGTGCCATCGCAGCAGCACACGCTCGAGCACCGACAGCACGAGCAGGCCGAAGATCCCCAGCAGCGCCGCGCACACGATCGTCGTCCAGAGCACCTCGGCGTCGTTGAACGAGGCGGCCCGACGACCGATCGCGCCGAGCCCCTCGGTCGTGAGCGCCGACCCTTCGCTGAAGTACGCAGCGGCGAGCCCGAGGCCCACGGCGAACCGTGCGGTGGTGAAGATCGACGGGAGGGCCGCCGGCAGCCGCAGCCGCCACAGCACCTCCCAGGGCCGCGCATTCACACTGGCGAGCAGCTCGCGGGCGGCCGGATCGGCCGACTTCATCCCTCCGACCACTCCGAAGGTGAACACCGCGAACGACGTGAAGGCGACCATGAAGTAGATCGTCGGATCCCCGCCGTCCAGCCACAGCACCACCGAGGTGATGTACGCGACCCACGGGGTGACGAGGAAGAGGATCAACACCGGCTGCGCCGCTTCCTCCACGAACTTCGACGCGGCCATGAACGACCCGACGACGATCGCGCACACGAGTGCGATCGACATCCCGACCACCATGTGACGTGTCGTCGTGACTGCGTTGTCCCAGTAGAAGGAGGGGTCGGCGAGGAGCGTGTCGATGATCGCCGATGGCGGCAGGAGCACGAAGCGCCGGATGTCGAACACCCGAACCAGCGCCTCCCAGAGCAGGCCGAAGACGACGAGGCCGACGATCGGCGCGACGATCCGCCGAACGCCCGGGCTCATCGGTCCATCCCGGCGCTCGAGCGCGCCACGTAGCCGAGTGGTGAGGTGGAAGAAGTCGTCGGTGTCCTCGATCTCGGGGTGGCGAGGATGGGCCAGGTCGATCGTCACGTCGTCGGTGACCCGCCCGGGGCGAGCCGACATCACCGCCACACGGTCCGACAGGAACGCGGCTTCGGGGATCGAGTGCGTCACGAACACCACCGTGGTGCCGAGGGGTTCCCGCAACCGCCCCAGCAGGTGGCGCATGTCGGTGCGGGTCATCTCGTCGAGCGCGGCGAACGGCTCGTCCATCAGCAGGATCGGAGCGTCGAGCGCGAAGGCCCGCACGAGTCCCACCCGTTGCTGCATGCCGCCGGACAGTTCGTGCGGATAGGCGTCGCGGAAGTCGCCGAGCCCCACCTCGTCCAGGAGATCCGCCACGGACACGCTGGGGGTGACGGGTGACGCCTTGCGGTTGATGTCGAGCAGCAGCCGGGCGTTGGCCTCGACGGTTCGCCAGGGCAGGAGCGCCGGAGCCTGAGGAATGAAGCCGATCTGCTTGTGCCGGCGAGCATCGGTCGGGCTCATGCCGTTCACGACGATCTCTCCCGACGTCGGCGTCTCGAGTCCGGCGATCAGCCGCAGCAGCGTCGTCTTTCCGCATCCGGACGGACCCAGCAGCGTGACGGTCTCGCCGTCGCCGACGTCGAAGGTGACGGGGCTCAGGGCGGCGAGCGGCCCGAACGACTTCGAGACCCCCCGCAACTCGATTCGTGCCACGACGAGCGAGCGTATCGACGCCGCTCGTTGTGACGGCGTCGGCACCGCTCGTTGTGGCTGCGACCGGCAGCCCGTAGCATTGCCAGGTCCGTTCGGGCTGGAGATTTCCGGCGCGGGCGTGATGCAGACGTCGCCACCAGGCGCGGCTGCGACCTCCATCTCCGCCGGCTCCGTCGGCGGCGACCGAAAGGCGACACACCATGGCACTCTCCGACACGACGCCCGACAAGACGGCGACCATCGAGAAGAACCGCACCCACGAGACCGACACCGGCTCGCCCGAGGTGCAGATCGCGCTCCTCACCGAGCGCATCGTCCACCTGACCGAGCATCTCAAGATGCACAAGAAGGACCACCACAGCCGTCGCGGGCTGTTGATGCTCGTCGGCCGTCGCCGCCGCATGCTCGACTACGTCAAGGCGATCGACGTCGAGCGCTACCGCCAGATCCTCGCCGACCAAGGCCTCCGCGAGGCGCTGAGGCGGGCCGGCTGCGGCGATCGCTGCGTTCCGCAGGCTCCTCGCTGACCGGAGTCAGCGTCGTCGCTGCGCGCCTTGTCGCTCCGCCACAGCCGATCCCGCCTCGAATTCAGGATTGGCTCGTCGCTGACACGCGTCGCTTCCGCGTCCATGTCTGTGGGCGTCGTGCCGCGGATTGGTGGTGTCCGTTCAGGTAGAGTGCCGTTCGGAGTCGGAACGTCTGGCTCCGCAACATGAGCGATCCGTTGTCGGTTGCCGGTTGCTGAATCCGAACCCCGCACGTTGTTCGACGGTGCCGGAGATGTCGGGTTGACCAACTGGGAACCGGCTCATCGCTCCAGAGGCGCACTCCCGAGGGGGAGTGCTCGAAAGGAGCCCTTGTGGCTGACCCCATCATCGTGTCCGGACCCGTGTCCGGTACCGACAAGACCCTGACCTTCGAAACGGGCAAACTCGCCCCCCAGTCGATGGGTGCCGTCGTGGCAACCATCGGCGGGACGAAGGTTCTCACCACCGCCAACGCCGCCAAGAGCGTGCGTGAAGGCACCGACTTCTTCCCGTTGACGGTCGATGTCGAGGAGCGGGCGTACGCCGCCGGGAAGATCCCCGGTTCGTTCTTCCGCCGTGAAGGACGCCCGTCCGACGACGCCATCCTGACCTGTCGCCTCACCGACCGGCCGTTGCGCCCGTCGTTCCCCGACGGGTTCCGCAACGAGACCCAGGTCGTCACGACCGTGCTCGGCGCCGACCAGCACAACCCGCACGACGTGCTGTCGATCAACGCCGCCTCCGCGGCGCTGATGATCTCGGGGATCCCCTTCGAGGGCCCGATCGGTGCAGTGCGCATGGCGTACAGCGTCGACGGCGAGTGGATTGCCCACCCGACCTACGAAGAGGCCGATGCCGGCACCTTCGAGCTGGTCGTGGCCGGCCGTGAACTCGACAACGGCGACGTCGCCGTGATGATGGTCGAGGCCGGCGGTTCGGAGAACGCGTTCTACTACTACGCCGACGGCGCCAAGAAGGTCACCGAGGAAGTCCTCGCCGACGGCCTCGACGCCTGCAAGGTGTGGATCAAGGAGTCGATCTCGCTGCAGCGTCAGCTCGTCGCCTCGGTGATCGCCACCGACGGCCCGATCACGCCGATGAAGTGGACCCCGGTCCTCGACTACACCCCGGAGATCTTCGCCGCCGTCGAAGCCGCCGGCACGCGAGAAGCTCGCGCCGGTCATCACGATCGCCGACAAGTCCGAGCGCAACGCCGCAACCGACGCCGTCACGGCCGAGATCGTCGCCGAGCTGTGCGGCACCAAGGACGAGCCCGGTGAGTTCGCCGGCCAGAACACGATGGTCAAAGAGGCCGTCCGTTCGCTCAACAAGAAGCTGATGCGCAAGCGGGTCGTCGAAGAGGGCGTCCGCATGGACGGCCGTGGTGTCGCCGACCTGCGTCCGGTCTCCGCGGAAGTCGGCGTGCTGCCGACCGCTCACGGCTCGGCGCTGTTCCAGCGTGGCGAGACCCAGGTGATGAGCGTGTTGACGATGGCCATGCCTCGCATGAACCAGATGATCGACTCGCTGTCGCCCAACGACACCAAGCGCTACCTGCACCACTACAACATGCCGCCGTGGGCCAACGGCGAGACCGGCCGTGTCGGTTCGCCCAAGCGTCGCGAGATCGGCCACGGTGCGCTCGCCGCCCGTGCGGTCCTGCCCGTCATCCCGAACCAGGAGGACTTCGCCTACACGCTGCGCCTCGTCTCCGAGGTCATGTCGTCCAACGGCTCGACCTCGATGGCGTCGGTGTGCGCATCGAGCCTGTCGCTCATGGATGCCGGTGTGCCGAGCAAGGGTCACGTCTCGGGCATCGCCATGGGCCTCATCTACGAAGACGGCAAGTACATCACGCTGACCGACATCCTCGGTTCCGAGGACGCCTTCGGCGACATGGACTTCAAGGTCGCCGGCACCGAGGACGCCATCACGGCGCTGCAGCTCGACACGAAGATCGACGGGATCCCCGCCGACGTGCTGACCGCCGCGCTGGCGCAGGCTCGTGTTGCCCGTCTCGAGATCCTCGAGGTCATGAACGCCTGCATCTCGCAGTCGCGTGACGAGGTGGCCGAGACGGCTCCGAAGATCTCGACGATCTACATCCCGCTCGACAAGGTCGGTGAGGTCATCGGCCCGAAGGGCAAGGTCATCAACACGATCCAGCAGGAGACCGGTGCCGACATCGGTGTCGATGACGACGGTGCCCGTGGCATCGTGACCATCGGCGCCGTCGAGGCGTGGCGGATGGAAGAGGCGAAGGCCGCGATCCTCGCCATCGTCGATCCGCCGAAGGCCGAACTCGGCGCCGTCTACATGGGCCGCGTCGTGAACATCACCAAGTTCGGTGCCTTCGTCAACATCCTGCCGGGCCGTGACGGCCTGGTGCACATCTCCAAGCTGGGTGGCGGCAAGCGCATCAACTCGGTGGAGGACGTGCTGGAGCTCGGTCAGGAGATCGAGGTCCGTGTCGAGGAGATCGACGACAAGGGCAAGGTCAGCCTGACCCCGGCCGGCGATCCGCCTGCCGCCAAGGAGTCGAGCCGGGAGTCCGGCTCCGGTTCGAGCCGTGAGTCCGGCAACGGCTCGTCGGAGCGTGCCGAGCGGGCACCCCGCGAGGAGCGTGCGAGCGCCCCGGAGTCGAGTGGCACCGCCGTCGATGTCGTCGAGGTGAGCTTCGAGGACAGCTTCGATGCGCAGCTCGCCGACGAACTCGGCGATCTCGGCCCGAAGTCCGATCGCCCCGCCGGCAACGGTGGCGGCGGCGCGCAGCGGCGGTGGCAACCGTCGTCGCCACCGCTGACGATCACATCAGGTGAGTCAGACCCGCGATGTGATCGCGATCGGTCGCCCCGAATCAGCAAGACTGCACGCATGAGAATCGGGGTCAGTGGCGCAGCAGGACGAATGGGTCGAACCGTTTGTGCTGCTGTTGCTGCTGACCCTGATCTCGTTCTGGCCGCGGCGGTCGATCCGTTCGGGGTCGGTGAATCGGTCGAGGGACTCGTCGTGGCCGAGCACCTGCATGCATTCGCCGATGCGCAGTGTGACGTCGTCGTCGACTTCACGGTGGCAGAGGCGGCGCGCGACACGCTCCCGTGGCTGGCGCTCCACGGCATCCATGCCGTGGTCGGCACCACCGGATTCACGGCGGACGACTTCGACCTGTTCGAGTCGGCGTTCGCCGGGACGACCGGTCCGAACTGTCTGATCGCTCCGAACTTCGCGATCTCGGCGGTGCTGATGATGCGATTCGCGGAGATGGCGGCGCCGTTCTTCGACACTGCCGAGATCATCGAGCTGCACCACGACCGCAAGGTCGATGCCCCCTCGGGGACGGCGATCAAGACGGCGCAGCGGATGGCCGACGCTCGTGGCGCGAACTTCGACCCCGACCCGACCACCGACGAGGTGATCGCGGGCGCGCGTGGCGGTGACGGCCCGTCCGGCGTGCGGGTGCACTCGGTGCGCATGCGCGGGATGGTCGCGCACCAGGAAGTGATCCTCGGCACGACGGGACAGACCCTGACCATCCGCCAGGACAGCTACGACCGCGACAGCTTCATGCCCGGCGTCGTCCTCGCCTGCAAGAAGATCGCCGAGGTCCCCGGCCTCACCCGCACGCTCGACCCCTTCCTCTGAACATCGAGATCGGGGTCAGACCCCGAGCCCGCCTCAGAGGGCGGCGAGGGCGGCGTCGTAGTCGGGTTCCTGGGCGATCTCCGAGACGAGTTCGGTGTGCTTGACGGTGCCATCGGGGCCGATCACGACCACCGCGCGGGCCAGCACCCCCTGCAACTTGCCATCGGTGAGCGTGACGCCGTAGTCCGAACCGAAGTCGGATCGGAACGTCGAGCCGACCTTGACGTTCTCGATGCCCTCGGCGCCGCAGAAGCGGTTCTGGGCAAACGGCAGATCGGCCGACACGCACACCACGACGGTCTCGTCGAGGCCCGCAGCGCGTTCGTTGAACTGCCGCACACTGGTCGCGCACGTGGGGGTGTCGATGCTGGGGAAGATGTTCAGGATCACGGTCTTGCCGGCGAACGATCCGGCATCGAACTCACCGAGGTCGGAACCGACCAACGAGAACGACGGGGCGGGGGCGCCAACGGACGGGAGGTCTCCGGAGGTGTGGACGGGGTTGCCGCCGAGGGTTACTTCAGCCATCCCGCATGTCTAGCAAAGCAGGCGGCCGATCAGGCGCCGCGGAAGTTGCGGAGGTTGACGAGCACGAGAACTGCGATCGAGATGCCGACGGCCCACCACTGGTAACGCTGGAGGAACTCGAGGATCTCCACCAGTTGCTTGTCGAAGGTGCGCGCCAGCCACCAGATCAGCGCGAGGCGGCCGGCGATCCCGACGGCCAGCAGCGACGGCGAGACGCACCGGGCGGTGTGCGATGCACACCGCTCAGCGCGGCAACGATGTTCGACCCGGCGAAGAACGGGATCAGGAACCACTCCGCCTTGGAGAACCCACGGTTGAACGCATCGATCGAGTCGGGCTTGACGCCGAGGTACTTGCGGAACCAGCCGATCGCATCGTCGTGGTAGGCGCGACCGATCAGGTGGCACACGACGAAGGCGGCCGTGATGCGCAGCGTGGCGATCAGCGCATAGGTGGCCACCGGCACACCGGCGGCCAACGTGAGGGCGAGATAGCGGTTCCGCGACGACAGGATCAGGAGCCCCTCGGGGTTCGTGTTGACCCAGCGTGCCCACACCCCGGTCGCCACGTTGGTGGCAACGACGAGGGTCACGAAGGCGACGAGTGTCAGCGGCGCCCATGCCGGCCGGACGTGGGGAACGTCGTCGGTGGCGTCGATCGCTGCGCTCTCGGTCACGGAGTGCAACGGTACCGGGTCGGGTGGACCCCTGGACGGCGAGGTGCAGTACCTTTCCCACCATGCAGGGTCTGATGCAAGACGTTCCGCTCGCCGTCCCCCACATCTTCGAGCGCGCCGAGAAGTTCCACCCCCACAAGGGCATCGTCACGGCGACCGGCGCCGGGCTGGAACGCACGTCCTACGGTGACTGGGCGGCTCGCACCCGGAAGCTCGGCGGCGTGCTCGACGACCTCGGCATCTCCGCTGACGGTCGAGTCGGCACCTTCGCCTGGAACACGGCGCGCCACCTCGAGCTCTACTTCGCGGCGCCGTGTACCGGTCGGGTGCTCCACACCCTCAACATCCGGCTCTTCCCCGAGCAGCTCACCTACATCGTGAATCACGCCGACGACGAGGTGATCTTCGTCGACCGCTCGCTCCTGGCACTCCTCGCCCCGCTGCTGCCGACGTTCGAACGGCTCCGGCATCTGGTGCTGATGGACGACGGCAAGGGCGACATCCCCGACGACCTCGGTGGCCACGAGCTCCTCGACTACGAGCAGCTGCTCGCTGCGGCGGAGCCCGTCGAGTTCCACATCGACGACGAGCACCGGGCTGCCAGCATGTGTTACACGAGCGGCACCACCGGGAACCCGAAGGGGGTCGTCTACACCCATCGCTCGACGTTCCTGCACACGATGGCGGCGATGACCGCCGACAACCTCGGCGCCCGCGAGAGCGATGTGATCCTGCCCGTCGTGCCGATGTTCCACGCCAATGCCTGGGGTCTCGCGCACGCCGCCGTCGGTGCGGGAGCGGATCTCGTCATGCCCGGTCCGGACCTGTCGGGTCCCGCCATCGCCAGGTTGATCGTCGACGAGAAGGTCACCGTTGCCGCCGGCGTGCCGACGATCTGGATGGCGGTGCTGCCCGAGCTGCAGGGCAAGGACACCTCGTCGCTGCGAGCGATTCCGTGCGGTGGTTCGGCCGTCCCGAAGTCGCTGTCGGAGGCATACCGCGAGCAGACCGGTCTGCCGATCCTCCAGGCGTGGGGCATGACCGAGACGAGCCCGATCGCCGCGGTCTGCCGGCTCGACGCCGATCAGGAACTGCTCCCGCAGGACGAGCAGGCCGAACTCCGTACCCAGGTCGGCCGGATCGTGTTCGGGGCCGAGTGTCGCGTCGTCGAGCCCGGCACGACGACGCCGGTCCCGTGGGACGGCGAGAGCAGTGGCGAACTGCAGTGCCGCGGCAACTGGATCGCGTCGGACTACTACGACGACGAGCGATCTCGGGAGAGCTTCACCGACGACGGGTGGCTGAAGACCGGTGATGTGGCGACCGTCGACGAGCGCGGGTTCGTCCGACTGGTGGATCGCACGAAGGACCTGATCAAGTCCGGTGGCGAATGGATCAGCTCCGTGGAACTCGAGAACGAACTGATGGGCCATCCGAAGATCGCCGAGGCGGCGGTCATCGGTGTCGCCCACGCCAGGTGGGGCGAGGCCCCGCTGGCGTGTGTCGTGAAGGTTCCCGGCGAGGAACTGACCGAGGACGAGGTGCTGGCCTACCTCGACGGCAAGATCGCCAAGTGGCAGATGCCCAAGGGCGTGGTGTGGATCGACGAGGTTCCCAAGACCAGCGTCGGCAAGTTCTCCAAGAAGACCCTGCGTGACGAGTACGCCGACATGCTCATCGACGGTTGACCACCGAGTGACGAGACGAGCCAGGCGGCTGCTCGGAGCGATCGCGTCCGTGACGGTCATCGGTGGCTGTGGCGCTTCCGACGGCGATCCATCCCGTGGGTCGACCGCCGAGGCCGGGATCGTCGAGGTGATCGCGCTCGACAACAGCTTCCAACCCGCAAGGATCGAGGTCGTCGCTGGGACCACGGTGCGCTGGGAGCACCGAGGACGCAACGATCACGATGTGCTGTCGGTCGACGGAACGTGGGGTGCCCACCGAGGACGAGTTTCGACCCGGAGATGTGTACGACGTCGTGTTCGCCGACTCCGGAACGTTCGCCTACTACTGCTCGATCCACGGGACGAAGGACGCAGGGATGGTCGGCGAGATCGTGGTGACGCCGTGACGGGCCGGGTCGTTCGGGGTCTCGGCGGCGGCGTTCGCCGGCGCCGTGCTGGTGGCGTCGTGCACCGGGAGCGGCGCCAGCGAGACGACCGAGCCAATCGGGCGCCGTGCGCTCGGTCCCGACCAGTTCGGCACGATCCAGCAGGCCGTCGACGCCGCCGAGCCGGGCGACCTGGTCCTCATCTCGCCGGGCGTCTATCACGAAGCGGTGAATGTCGTGACCGACCGGATCACCATTCGGGGGCTCGACCGCAACGAGGTGGTCCTCGACGGGCGATTCGAACTCGACAACGGCATCCGCGTCCTCGGCGCCGCCGGGGTGGCGATCGAGAACCTGACCGTGCAGAACTTCACCAGCAACGGCGTGTTCTGGACCGGATCCACGGGCTATCGGGGTTCCTACCTCACGGCGTACCGCAACGGGCTGTACGGCATCTACGCCTTCGATTCGATCGACGGGCTCCTCGAGCATTCGTACGCCAGCGGCAGCCGGGACGGCGGCTTCTACATCGGCCAGTGTTACGAGTGCAACGCCGTGATGGACGACGTGGTGTCCGAGTACAACGGGCTCGGCTACTCGGGGACGAACGCCGGAGGTGACCTGTACATCGTCAACAGCCGGTTCAACAACAACCGTGTCGGCATCGACGTCAACTCGGGGAGCTACGAACTCTGCTATCCGCAGCGCCAGGCCACGATCGTCGGCAACCTCGTGTACGACAACAACCAGCCGGACACCCCGGCCACCGGCGACTCGTTGTACGCGATGGGCAACGGGATCCTCGTCCTCGGGGGCATCGGCAACGTGATCGAACGCAATCGGGTCGTGGACCACGACCGGACCGGGATCGGGCTCGTCGCCTTCCCGGAGTTCCGTCCGAACGACGCGATGCCCGCCGAGCGCACCTGGGACCAGCCGTGTGCGGAGACCCGCGAGCTTCCGTTGGCCGACGCCTCGACGCTCGGGTCGATCTACTGGCCGCCGATCGGCAATCGGGTCGTCGGCAACGTCGTCGAGTCGAGCGGCGCGGCCGACCTTGCCGTTGCGGTGATCGACGCCGCCGGGAACGTGGTCGACCCGACGACGCTGGACAACTGCTTCGGTGACAACGTGTTCGGCGTCCAGCGCCCCGGCCGCGATCGAGGACCTCTTCCCGTGCGACGGCGACGGCGAGCGGCGGCGACTGGACGACCGGGAGCCTCGACGTCGGTGACTGGATCACGGCGTACACCGACGGTCGGCCACAGGTCGACTACTCGGACGGCGCCGACACCGGCTCCGCCGTTGCTCGCCGGCATGTCGAACCCCGCGTCGGCGCCCGCCGACCCTGCGGTCGACCTCCCGCCGGCGATCGACCTCGCATCGATCGGTGTCCCCGATGGACCGTGAACGTCACGCGCCTGCGACTGGTCGTCGAGTGAGGCTGGCGATGGCTGCTGTGGCGCCGCGGTCTGCTGGTGCTGTTCGTTGCAGCGTGCGCCGCCAGCGTCTCACCGCAACCTCGGGCGACGACCACCCGGATCCGCAGCAGCGGGGCCCGCAGGGTGAGGTGGCGCAGTTCGTGGTCGAATGCGCGCCGAGTCATATCGCCTTCGACGATCCGATCGTGCATCCCGGCATGGCGGGGATGAGCCATCTGCACCAGTTCTTCGGGAACTCGAGGGTTGGCGCCGACAGCGACTACGACCGGTTGGTGGGCGCTCCGACGTCGTGCGACCAGCCGCTCTGACACCGCCTCGTACTGGGTGCCGGCGTTGCTCGGGGAGACCGGCAACCCCATCGCGCCGCTGGGGATGACCGCCTACTACCGACCTGGCGCCCGGTGTCGATCCGGCCGATGTCAGCGCATATCCGGCCGGTCTCGAACTCGTTGCCGGCGATGCCATGGCCACCGAACCGCAGTCGCTCGGAGATCGTGGCCTGGTCGTGCGGATCGGGCGCAGACCGCTCGGTCCGCCCGCCTTCGTGCCCACCGGCGACGCCGCTGCGACTGGTGGTCACGTTCCCGGACTGCTGGGACGGCGAGCACCTCGACTGGACCGCCGGTGCGCCGACCGCGGTCTACAGCGATGGAGGGTGTCCGCCGGACTACCCGGTCGAGGTGCCGCAGTTGACGGTCGCCGTCGACTATCCGCCGGTCGAACCCGATGGACTGTCGCTGGCATCGGGCTCGATCATGACCGGCCACGCCGACTTCTGGAACGTGTGGGACCAGGACAAGCTCGAACGCGAGGTGGCGCTGTGCCTGAACCGTGACGTCGTGTGTGGCGTCACCGACTGACGACTCTGACATGAGACGCGGGGTCTGACCCCGCGTCTCATTCACAGGCGGCCGGCGTCGGTGACGCGCTGGAGGAACTCCTGGGTCCGGGGCTCCCGCGGGGCGCCGAAGATCTGAGCGGGTGGACCGTCTTCGAGGATCTGTCCCTGGTGCAGGAAGCAGACCCGGTCGCTGATCTCCTTCGCGAACGCCATCTCGTGGGTGGCGATCAGCATGGTCATGCCGTCGCGTTTGAGTTCGCGGACGACGTCGAGGACCTCGCCGACGAGTTCGGGGTCGAGCGCCGAGGTGATCTCGTCGAGCAGCATGACCTCGGGGTTCATCGCCAACGAACGGGCGATGGCCACCCGCTGCTGTTGGCCGCCCGACAGTTGATCGGGGTAGGCGTCGGCACGGGCGGCGAGGCCGAGCCGGGTGAGCATGGCGAGCGCGTTCTCCCTGGCGACGGCTTTCGGCACGCCGAGCACCTTGCGGGGTCCGATGGCCACGTTGTCGGTGACGCTCATGTGGGGGAACAGGTTGAAGCTCTGGAACACCATCCCGATCCGTCGACGGATCGGGTCGGGATCCAGACCGGGTTCGGCGATGTCGACACCGTCGAAGATCACCGCCCCGTCGTCGACGGGTTCCAGCAGGTTCACGCATCGCAGGAGCGTCGACTTTCCCGACCCGGAGGCACCGATCAGGGTGATGACCTCGCCGTCGGTGACCTGCAGGTTGATCCGGTCGAGCACGGTCGTCGTGCCGAAGGACTTGACCACGTCGGCCAGCTCGAGCTTGATCGGCCGCTCTGTGTCCGGGTCGGTAGCTCATGAGATCGTCGTCGCCCCGGTCCGACGACGTTGCTTGGCGAGTGCGTGGTCGGCGAGCCGGGTGCAGGGGATCGTGATCGCCAGGAAGATCAGCGAAGCGGCCACGTACGGGGTGAAGTTGGCGTACTTGGCCTTGTCGATGCCGGCTTGTCGCAGGATCTCGACGGGGCCGATGAGGCTGACGAGCGCGACGTCCTTCTGGAGGCTCACGAACGTGTTCATCATCGGCGGCCCGATCCGGCGGAAGGCCTGCGGCAGGATCACCGTGTTCATGGTCTGGCGGTTGGTCATGCCCAGCGAACGTGCCGCTGCTCGCTGGCTCTCGTGGACACCGTCGATGCCCGAACGGATGATCTCGGCGGTGTACGCCGAGTACGACAGCACGAGCGTCACGGTGCCCCAGATCAACGGGTTGGCCCACCCGCGTGACAACCCCAGCGCCGGGACCCCGAACCCGATGAGGAACACGAGCAGGATCACCGGGATCCCTCGGAACACGTCGGTGTAGATCACGGCGAACGCCCGGAGTGGGAACAGGGCCGGGCTGCGGGTGTTGCGTGCGAGGGCGATCAGCAGCGAGACGATCAGGATCAGCGGGGTCGACCACAGCAGGATCTGCACGTCGAGCCAGAACGCGCTGACCAGCCCGGGAAAGCTCTCCCGGAACACGTCGCCGTCGAAGAAGGCCTGGCGGACCCGACCCCATCCGGGCGCCCGCGGGACGAACACGATCAGCGCCGCGACGACGATGATGGTGCTGATCGCGGCGATGACGTTCGACCGCCGGCGTCGAGCCCGCTCGTAGAGCTCGCGCCGGGTCGGTCGATCGGTCATGAAGTGTGGTGGTGTCGAGACGCCCGGAAACGGGTGGCCGGATCACTCGGCGGTGATCACCGGCGTCGATGATAGTCGGACAGCCACTCCGGCGTGATGGCCTCGAGCTCGCCGTTCTCGGTGAGCGTGGTGATCGCTTGGTCGACACACGCGGTCAGCGGGTTGTCCAGTTCGAGCACCATGCCGAACTGATCGCGTCGTGCCACCGGCGTCGGCCGGGAACTGACCGATGACGCTGCTGCCCTCGATCTCGACGCCCGAGACGTACAGCGCGGTCGGGACGTCGAACACGGCGGCGTCGATCTGGTTCGCCTCGAGGGCCGCCTTGGCGCCGACGTTGTCGTCGTACACGAACACGTCCTGGGTCGGGCTGGATCACTTCGTTGATGAAGTCCAGGCTCGTGGTGCCGACCTGGGCGCCGAACTTCAGGTCCTTGAGGTCGGCGATCGTCGTCACTCCCTCGGCCGCCGAGCCGTCGAGGGCGACGATTGCCTGGTTGCTCGTGTAGTACGGCAGCGAGAAGTTGATGTTCTCCTTGCGCTCGTCGGTGATCGTGTACTGCTGCAGGTTGACGTCGAAGTTCTTCGGTCCGGGCTGGATCGCCTCGTCGAACGTCGTGCGCACCCACACCACGGAGTCCTTGTCGTAGCCCATCTCCGCGGCGACGGCGTAGGCCACGGCTGCTTCGAAGCCTTCGCCGGACTCGGGGGCGTCGTCGATGACCCACGGCGGAGAAGGCCGGCTCGCCGGTGCCGATCGTGAGGACGCCGTCCTCGATGGTGTCGCTGCAGGTGTCGGCGGACGGGGCCGAGCCGTCCGTGGTGCCGTCGGCGGCGGCCTCGGTGCTGTCGGTCGCGCTGTCGCTCGAGGCGTCGTCGTCGCTTCCGCAGGCTGCGAGCACGAGGGCACTCACGGCGATGACCGGCAGGAACCGGCGCAGGGCAGGGGAGGGTCGCATGGGGTATCTCCTTGGGTTGGTGTTCACGCTGGTCAGAAACTACCCGCTGGCACGATCGAGCGCCCTCTGACATCGGGGTCTACCGTCGGCACCGTGCGCGGACGTTCGGTGGCCGAGTGGGCCCGGCTCCTGCTCGTCGTGCTCGTCGGAGCTGCACTGGTCGTGGCGGTGTGGCTGCAGCGGGCCACCATCGGCTCGGCGCTGGCGGAGATGCGCTCGATGTCCGCCCTCGTCGTCCTCGCCCTGGTCGGGCTCGGTGTGTTCGAACGTGTGACCAGGGCCGACATCATGCGTCGGCTCCTCGACGGCACGACCTTCCGGCAGGCGTTGACGATCCACGATGTCGGATCCGCCGCGAGCAAGGGGATCCCGCTCGGCGGGCCGATCGCGACCGGGTTGCGCTGGTCGATCGCCCGTGACGCGGACATGTCCACACCTCGGTTCGCCTCGGCCTTGGTCGGGTACGGCGTCGCCACGACGTTCGTGACCTGGCTCCTGCCGTTCGGCGTGCTGCTCGTGGAGTTGACACGACGATCGCCGACCACCACGGACCTGTTGATGCTGGGGGTCTGTGCCGTGGTGCTCGGAGCCTCGACGCTGTTCTGGGCGGTCGTGCTGACGTCGGAGCGGGTCACGGTCTTCGTGGTCCGCCAGCTTCGGAGGGCCTGGGCGTTCGCAGGGCGGCGGTTCCCCTCGGTCCGGGACCACGATCCCGCGGCGGCGCTGCTCGAGATCCGGGCGTCCCTGCACGGTGTGGCCCGACGGCCGATCGGTCTGCTCGCGCAGGACGACGGCCGCCCAGGCGTGCGGTGCGGTCATCCTGCTGGTCGCCCTTCGAGGCCTGGGTGTCGGCGACGAACTCGGCACCGTCGAATTCGCCCGCGTCTTCTTCGTCGTCACCCTCCTGAGCTCGTTCGTGCCGGTGCCGGGCGGGGTCGGGGTCGTCGAGGCCGGACTGAGCGGCGCCCTCGTTGCCGCCGGGGTCGACCCCACCGCGGCACTCGCGGGAGTCCTGGTGTACCGGCTGCTGACCTACGTCGTGCCGATCGTCGTCGGAGCGACCCTCTACGCGGTGTGGCGGGCCGAAGTGCGCCGCCGTCCGGTGGTCGGACCTGCCCAAGCATCACCGGTCGTTGCACCGGTGCTGTCGTAACGTTGGCGTCGCACCACCGGCCCCGGCCGACGATTCGCCCGGCCGACGATTCAAAGGGATCTCGATGTCGTTCAACGCTCCGCCGCCCCCGCCACCGCCGAGCGGCCCGCCGCCGCCGCCTCCCCCTCCTTCGGCGGCCCGCCGCCTCCACCCGGTGGGTATCCGCCGGCGCCGGGGTACTACCCGGGGGGCGGGGCACCGTTGGGACCCAAGCCACCGAGCTATCTCGTCTGGGCCATCCTCACGACGCTCTTCTGCTGCCTGCCGTTCGGGATCGCCAGCATCGTGTTCGCCGCCCAGGTGGACTCGAAGTACAACCAGGGCGACCTGGCCGGCTCGCAGCGGGCATCGGACGCAGCGAAGCGGTGGGCGATCGTCGCTGCGGCCGTCAGCGTCGGACTCGTCGTGGTGTTCTTCGGCCTCGGACTGCTCGGTGCGGCCTTCGGCGAGAGCTGACGCCCGGCGCGTGCTCCCGGTCGCGGCGGGCGCCGCCGGGGTGGCATGGATCACGATGGCCGGCGTGCTGTACCGGCCGGACGGGGTCGTGGTGAGGGGCGTCGGGTGCCCGTTCGAGCACCTCACGGGTCTCGACTGCCCCGGCTGCGGGTCGACGAGATCGCTCGGCGCGCTGACCCACCTCGATCTCGGCGCCGCCCTCGACCACAACGTGCTCGTGCCGATCGCCCTCGCGTTCGTCGTGGTGTCGTGGGCGCTCTGGATGGTCGCGACATGGCGGTCGCGCCCGACGCCGGCCCTGGTTCGCGGCCCGACGGCGATCGTGGCGATCGGTCTGGTGTTCATCGTGTTCACCGTCGTGCGCAACCTCGACGCCGGGGAATGGTTGGCGTCGGGACTCGCTTCGCCCTGAACCGAACTGCACGGGTGCCGGCGGATCGAATAGGTTGCGGATCGTGAACAGACTCGCGTCCCCCGCGCTCCCCACCGGCATGACGAGCGGACAGGCCTGATGGCCCGTTTCGGCCGTGTGCTCACGGCGATGGTCACCCCGTTCGACGCCGAGGGTGAACTGAACCTCGACGCTGCGGTCGCGCTCGCCAAGTGGCTCGTCGAGCAGGGCAACGAGGGACTGGTCGTGGCGGGCACGACCGGTGAGGCACCGACCCTGTCGATCGACGAGAAGTTGAGCCTGTTCGAAGCGGTGGTGAATGCGGTCACCGTGCCGGTGATCGCCGGCACGACCGGCTCCAACACCCTCCACGACATCGGCCTCACCGAGGAGGCGGGCCACCTCGGCATCGCCGGGATCCTCGGCGTGTGCCCGTACTACAACCGTCCGTCCCAGGCGGGCATCGAGACCCACTTCCGTGCGATCGCCGCGTCGACGGACCTTCCGATCGTGCTGTACGACATCCCGATCCGTACCGGCCGCAAGATCGCCAGTTCCACGCTGTTGCGGCTCGCCCACGACGTCCCCAACATCGTGGCGCTCAAGGACGCCGCCAAGGACCCGGGAGCGACCGCGTCGGTGAAGGCCCAGGCACCGGTGGACTTCGAGATCTACTCGGGCGACGACTCCATGACCTTGCCGCTGATGGCCATCGGGGCCGTCGGGGCGATCGGCGTCGCCACCCACTGGTGTGCGCCCGATCACGTGGCGATGTTCGACGCCTGGGAACGCGAGGACATCGTGGCCACCCGCCGGATCAACACCCGCCAGTTGGAGAGCTTCGAGTTCGAGACCAGCGACGACGCACCGAACCCGGTACCGTCGAAGGCCATGTTGAGAACGCTCGGTCATGACGTCGGGGAGTGCCGGTCCCCGATGGGGCCGACGCCCCATGGACTCGAACACGCCGCCCGCGGCGTCTACGAACGCCTGGTCGCCGCCCGTGGCTGACCGCGGCCGGGCGCCGTCGATCCGTCCGTTCCGGTCCGGGTCGTCTTCCTCGGAGGTCTCGGCGAGATCGGCCGGAACTGCATGGCGATCGAGCAGGGCGCCGCCGACGATCCCGACCGCACGATCATCATGATCGACTGCGGGCTGATGTTCCCCGATGCGAACATGCACGGGATCGACCTGATCCTGCCGGACTTCACCTATCTGCGTGAGAACGCCGCCCGGATCCAGGCGCTGGTGCTCACCCACGGCCACGAGGACCACGTGGGCGCGATCCAGTACCTGCTCCGCGATCACGACGGCATCGGCGATCTGCGCGACGACCCCCTGCCGATCTACGCCTCGGCGCTCACGCTGGGCCTGGCCCGCAACCGCATCGACGAGGCCGGCCTCACGCACAAGACGGACATGCGTGTCGTCACCGACGGTGAGAGTGTCGAGATCGGCCCCCTGGTCGTGGAGTTCATCCCGGTCACCCACTCGGTCCCGCACGCCCATGCCATCGCGGTCCACACCTCGCAGGGTGTGATCCTGCACTCCGGCGACTACAAGATCGACCTCACCCCGGTCGATCACCGTCGCACCGACCTCGCCCGGCTCGGCCAACTGGCGAAGTCGCCGGGAATCCGGCTGCTGATGTCGGACTCGACGAACGCCGAAGAGGCGGGCTACTCACCCAGCGAGACGAGCGTCGGCGCCGTGCTGCGGGGGATGTTCGCCAACCAGCGCGGTCGCCGGATCGTCACCGCCAGCTTCGCGAGCCACCTCCACCGCATCCAGCAGATCGCGACCGCAGCGATCGAGGACGGTCGTGTCGTCGCGACGCTCGGGCTGAGCATGAAGAAGAACGTGCGGCTCGGTCGTGACCTGAAGGTGCTCGACATCCCCGAGTCGTCGCTGATCGACATCGACGACATCGACAAGTACGAACCCGGCAAGGTGTGCATCATCTCGACCGGGTCGCAGGGCGAGCCGATGTCGGCGCTCGGGCTGATGGCGCGTGGCGAGAACAAGTGGTTGAAGCTCGGCGAGCACGACACCGTGGTGCTGTCGAGCCATGCCATCCCCGGTAACGAGAGCAACGTCAACGCCGTCATCGACGGGCTGCTGCGGCTCGGCGCCGAGGTCGTGCACTCCGGAGTGCTCGACGTGCACGCCACCGGCCATGCCCAGGCCGACGAGATCAAGACCTACCTGTCGATCGTCAACCCCGAGTGGTTCGTGCCGATCCACGGCGAGTACCGCCACATGGTCGCCAATGCCCGACTGGGTGAACTGATGGGCGTGCCGCAGAACCGGGTGGTGCTGTGCGAGGACGGCGACGTGCTCGAGCTGACCGACACCGAACTCCGCCCGGTCGGCCGGGTGCCGTCGGGGTACCTGTACGTCGACGGCATCGTCGGCGACGTCGGCCAAGGTGTGCTGCGCGACCGCCAGAAGCTCGCCGAGGAGGGCGTGGTGGTCGTCGTGGTCACCGTCGACATCCAGACCGGCAAGGTGCTGGTCGGCCCGGAGATCATCACTCGTGGCTGGGTGTACGCCCCGGAGGCCGAAGACCTGCTCGACGAGGCGTGCGATGCCGTCGCCGACGCCGTCGAAGCAGCGCTCGGCAAGGGCGTGCGCGATGTCGAGGCGCTCGAGCGCGATGTGCGTCGCGCCGCCGGGAAGTTCGTCAGCGAGCGCACCAAGCGCCGCCCGATGATCGTTCCCGTCGTCATGGAGGCCTGAGCATTGCCGAGGATGCGTGTCGTCCTGGGCGTCGCGGTGTCGCTCGCACTGGTGCTCGGGGCGTGCAGCGACGGTGACGACAGCGAACCAGGCTTCGCGGCCGAGGTCCGGGCCGCCGTTGCAGCGGTCGAGGCCGAGCGAGGCCCGGGTCAGGAGTTCTTCGAGGTGACGGCAACCCCGGCGCTGACGAACGTGTTCGTCGCCGTCGAGGATGCAACCGCCGTGGTGGCCTACGTCTATCGAGATGGCGTGCTGCAGGAGCCGGCGCCGGTGCAGAGTGGGGCGTCGGGGTTCACGTTCACCGCCGATGCCATTGCGTTCGACGACGATGCGGTGCTCTCCGAGATCGCCGAGGAGCTCCCCGACTCCGTCATCCAATCGCTGAGTGTGGAAGGCGGCGCGAACGGCACCGTCCGCTACGTCGTGTCGGTGCTCTCCGACGCCGGTGGGGTCCTCGACATCACCGTCGGCGCCGACGGGACGGTGCTCTCCGTCGATCCCATCTGACGACCCCGTCCGCCGACCCGATGTGAGGGTCACGGTCGCGTGTGACAGCCGATTGGTACCTTGGGGGGTGCCATGAGCACGTGGGGCCCGTCCAAGAAGCGTACGAACGCGAAGAAGAGCGGGTCGAGCGCGTCCCGGACCGGCTCGACGACCGGCTCGAACGCCTCCACGACCGGCTCGAAGGGTTCCGCGACCAGGCTCGAAGGGTTCCAAGGGGACACCGGCCTCGACGACGCTCGAAGGCGGCGGGAACGGTTCGCGATGCCACGCCGCCCGAGGGTGATGTCGCTGCGAGTGGGCCGCTGCGGACCGCCGTGGGCGGCCGTGAACACGAGTTCGCCGGGATTGCGTTCATCGGCCTCGGGGTCCTGCTCGGCCTGGCGGTGTACGTCGACCTCGCCGGGCCCTTCGGTCGGGGGATCGAGACGCTTGCGGGTTGGCTGATCGGGCTGGGCAGATACGCCTTCCCGTTGGTCCTCGTCGCGGTCGGCGTGTCGTTCGTCCGCCGGGGTCGTACCTCGAATCCGGTCCAGTTGGCGATCGGATGGTCGATCGTCTCGCTGTCCGTGCTCGGCCTGCTGCAGGTCTTCCTCGGCCCGGATCAACTCTCCGACGGCACCAGCGAGATCGAGGACGCCGGGGGCTGGATCGGAGCCATCGTCGGAGCACCCCTCGAAGCGCTGTTGGCGCCCGCCGGTGCCGCAGTCGTCCTGACGGTGCTCGCGCTCGGCGGGGCACTGCTCGTCACCCGGACCTCGGTACGTACCTTCGCCCAGCACACCGGCGGATTCCTCGCCGCGGTCAGTCGTCCCGTCGGGCGGGCAGCCAAGTCGAGCATCAACAACATGTCGACGCTGAGCAGCGACCGCCAGACGGCCGATGGCTGCCCCGCCCTACGACGTCGCCGGGGAGGCGTCGACGCTCGGTGGCGGCGCCGCCCTGTACGACTTCGCCGCCGAGGGTGACGATCTCGCCGGCGACACCGACGGCACTCCCAAGCGGAGGCGGGCGTCGAAGCCGAAGATGTCCACGGGAAGTCAGCCGGGCCCGGTGAGCCCTGACGGGACGCACGTCGGCGCCTGGGTCCTGCCTCCGATGACCTTCCTCGACCGTCCCGGCGAGCAGGCGATCGACCGCAAGGCGGTCGCGGCCCGGGGCGTGATGCTGCAGGAGTCGCTCTCGTCGCACGGCGTGGAGACGACGCTGCTCGGCATGACGGTCGGCCCGACGGTCACCCGCTACGAACTCGAGCTCGGGCCCGGCGTGAAGGTCGCCCGGGTCACCAGCCTGCAGAAGGACATCGCCTACGCGATGGCGGCCGTCGACGTCCGCATCCTGGCGCCGATCCCGGGTCGGTCCGCGATCGGCGTCGAGGTCCCGAACCATCAGCGCCAGCTCGTCGCGCTGGGTGACCTCCTCACGTCGCCCGAAGCGACGAAGGCCACGAACCCGCTCGAAGTGGCGGTCGGCAAGGACATCGCAGGCAAGGCGGTCTTCCTCGACCTCGCTGCCACACCGCACCTCCTGATCGCCGGTGCCACCGGCGCCGGAAAGTCCAGTGGCATCAACTGCATCATCACCTCACTGCTGATGCGGACGACTCCCGACGACGTCCGGCTGATCCTCATCGATCCGAAGCAGGTCGAGATGGGGCAGTACCAGCGCCTGCCGCATCTGCTGACCCAGCCGGTGACGAACCCGAAGAAGGCCGCCAACGCGCTCGGCTGGGCGGTCAAGGAGATGGAGCGTCGTTACGACCTGCTCTCCGAACTCGGGTACCGGGACATCTCCGGATACAACGCAGCCTTCGCCAAGGGCCAGATCCAGCCGCCGCTCGGGTCCGAGGCCGAGTACGACCATCTGCCGTACATCGTGGTCGTCGTGGACGAGTTGAACGACCTGATGATGGTCGCCGCCCGCGATGTCGAGGAGTCGATCACCCGCATCGCCCAGAAGGCCAGAGCCGTCGGCATCCACCTGATCGTGGCGACGCAACGCCCGTCGGTGAACGTGATCACGGGCGTGATCAAGGCCAACATCCCGGCCCGCATGGCGTTCGCCGTCTCGAGCCTCACCGATTCGCGGGTGATCCTCGACCAGCCCGGCGCGGAGAAACTCGTCGGCAAGGGCGACATGCTGCTGCTGCCCGGCAACTCATCGGTCGCCAACCGCATCCAGGGATCCTTCGTCAGCGAAGAGGAGGTGCGCCTCGTCGTGAACCACTGGCGGGCGCAGTCACCGGAGCCGATCTACTCGGGTGAGGTCGAGTCCGGCGGTGAGGGTGACGACGAGTCCGGCTCCGGTCAACCCGCCCTGGTGCCACCGCGAGGCGGCACGGGTGGGTTCGGTTCGGCACCCGCCGCGGGCGGCGGCTCGGGCCACGCCATGGCCGGCAGTGGGATGGGTGGGGTCGGCCCGATGGCGTCGATGGACGATCTCGACGTCACCTCCGATGCCAACGCGTTCTCCGCCGGGGACGACGACGAGGACACCGCGATGATGCGCCAGGCGATGGAGCTCGTCGTGCGGAGCCAACTCGGTTCCACGTCGATGCTCCAGCGCAAGCTCAAGGTCGGCTTCGCCCGGGCCGGGCGGATCATGGATCTGCTCGAGCAGCGTGGCGTCGTCGGCCCGAGCGAGGGGTCCAAGGCGCGAGCGGTCCTGATGACCGTCGAGGAGTTCGAACTCCTCCAGCAGAACGGCCAGGTCTGAGCGGCCAGGTCCGTGGTCGGGTGGTGGCATCATGGCCACCATGGCGAACGTTCGAGAGTTCACACCCGAGTTGACCGAGGTGGCCCACGGGCTCGCGTTCCCGGAGGGCCCGATCGCCATGCCCGACGGTTCGATCGTCGTGGTGGAGATGTTCGGCCAGCGGCTCACGCGGGTGCGGCCGGACGGCTCGAAGGACACGATCGCCGAGATGCCGGGCGGGCCCAACGGCGCGGCGGTCGGCCCCGATGGAGCGTTCTACGTGTGCAACAACGGCGGGTCGTTCAAGCTCGTCGACCTGGGCGGCCTGATGTTGCCGGGCGGCTTCAACCGGGAGGGGTACACCCGGGGCAGCATCCAGCGGGTCGATCCGCACGACGGGACCGTGACCGACCTGTACACCGAGTGTGACGGGCATGCGCTGCGCAGCCCGAACGACCTGGTCATGGACGGCCACGGCGGGTTCTGGTTCACCGATCACGGCATCCGTGACGCGGCGGGTCGGACGGCTGATCTCACCGGGATCTACTACGCCCACGCCGACGGCAGCGGCATCACCGAGGTGGTGTTTCCCGCCGACTCACCGAACGGGATCGGACTGTCGCCCGACACCGACACGCTCTACTGGGCCGAGACGCACACCGGTCGGGTGCACCGCCGGACGATCACGTCGCCGGGCGAGGTGCAGCCCCCGGCGCCGCTCGACACCGCGGCCGTGCTGTGCGGACTGCCCGGCTACCAGCTGCTCGATTCGCTCGCCGTCGACGCCGACGGTTGGGTGTGTGTGGCGACGATCGTCAATGGCGGGATCACCGCGATCTCGCCTGACGGCACCGAGTTCGAGCACTACGCGACCGACGACTTCCTGACGACCAACATCTGCTTCGGTGGGGAGGATCTCCGGACCGCGTACGTGACCTGTTCGAGCACGGGGCGGCTGGTGTCGTTCCCCTGGCCACGTCAGGGCCTCCGGCTCGCACATCAGTGACCACCGTGCCGTCGATGATCCCGGTGGTCGACCTCGACGGTTTCGTCGACGGGTCCAGACGCTCGACGGTGGGCGCCGAGATCGACCGGGCGTGCCGGGAGGTCGGGTTCTTCACCGTCGTCGGCCACGGTGTCGCACCGGAGACCATCGAGTCGATCCGTGCCGCGGCGCTGCGCTTCTTCACCGCCCCGCTCGCCGATCGAATGGCGGTGGCCATGCCCGAGCCCGGCTATCCGTACGGCTACAACCCGTTGCAGGCGGAGGCGCTCAACCGGTCGATCGGCGGGCTGGCGCCGGCCGATCTCAAGGAGACCTTCAACGTCGGCCCGATCGATCCACCACCGCGGCCGCTCGCCGACATGGACGATCCCGACGAGCGTGCCGTGTATGCACCGAATCGGTGGCCGTCGGCGGTCCCCGAGCTGCGTCCCGCGGTCGAGCGTACTACCGGGAGATGGCCGATCTGGCCGCACTGCTGATGGAGGCGTTCGCAGTTGGCCTCGGGCTGGCGCCGTCGACGTTCGAGCCCTACATCGATCAGCACGGGTCGGCGCTGCGGCTCGCGTACTACCCGTCGGTCGACGGGGTGGTGCCTGGCCAGTTCCGAGCCGGTGCGCACAGCGACTACGGCACGCTGACGATCCTGTGGACCGACGGCGAGCCGGGCCTGCAGGTGCTGTCGGTCGATGGCGAGTGGATCGATGTCGAGCCGGTCGAGGGTGGGCTGATCGTCAACGTCGGTGACCTGATGCAGCGCTGGACGAACGATCGGTGGCGTTCGACGATGCATCGAGTCGTCGTTCCCGAAGCTCCCGGACCTCGACTGTCGATCCCGTTCTTCCACAACGCCAACTGGGACGCCCGCATCGAGTGCCTCCTCGACGCGGACCGACCGCGAGCCGAGATACCCACCGACCACCGCCGGTCACCACCTCATGGAGAAGTTCCGCTCGACCGTCCTGCTGATCCGGGCGCCGGTCGCGGGATCGGCCCGGGGTGGGACTGGCTCGGATAGCGTGCAGCTTCGTGTCCCAGCGGTTCTACATCGAGACGCTCGGCTGCCCGAAGAACGACGTCGATTCCGACAAGCTGATCGGCGCGCTCCTCGCCGACGGCATGGAATCGACCGACGACGCCGCGCTCGCGGACCTCGTCGTGGTCAACACCTGCGCCTTCATCGACACCGCCCGTCAGGAGTCGATCGACACGATCCTGGCCCTCGACGAACTCCGACCCGACGGCTCGCGCCTCGTCGTGACCGGCTGCATGGCCGAGCGCTACGGCGACGAACTCGCTGCCGCACTTCCCGAGGTCGACCAGGTCGCCGGGTTCGGTCAGGCGTTCAATCTGACGCCGATGGAACGCGACGGCACCGAGGTGCCACATGGCTCTCCGCACCACGCAAGCTGATCCCGGTGTCGTCGACCCCACTTCCGGAGTTCGACCTGTTGAACCTCCCGCGGCCGAAGTCGGCCGTGCCGTGGGCGTACGTGAAGATCGCAGAGGGGTGCGATCGTTCCTGCGGCTTCTGCGCGATCCCGAGCTTCCGGGGCCCGCAGCGCAGCCGGGACGTCGCTTCGATCCTGACCGAGGTGGAGGAACTGGAGGCCCGCGAGATCGTGCTCGTGGCCCAGGACCTCGCCTCCTACGGCAAGGACCGCCCCGACGAACTCGGCGCCGGGTCGATCGTGCCACTCGTGCGGGCCGTCGCTGCCGCGGTCGACCGCGTGCGGTTGCTGTACCTGTATCCGAGCGACCTGAGTGACGAGTTGATCGATGCGATCTGCGACTCGGGCGTGCCCTACTTCGACCTGTCGCTCCAACACGTCAGCAAGCCGCTGCTGCGCCGGATGCGCCGCTGGGGCGACGGCCAACGGTTCCTCGACCGGATCGCCGACATCCGTGACCGGGAGCCCGACGCGGCGTTCCGGAGCAACTTCATCGTGGGCTACCCCGGCGAGACCGAGGCCGATCACGATCAGCTGCTGCACTTCGTCGAGGAGGCGCAGCTCGACTGGTGCGGGTTCTTCTCCTACAGCCGCGAGGACGGCACGTACGCTGCTGACCTCGACGGCGCAGTGGATCCGGGCCTGATGGGCGAGCGACTCGCCGAGCTGCGCGAACTCCAGGACGACATCACCGCGCAGCGCCGCGATGCACTGATCGGCCGCACGGTGAGTGTGCTGGTGGACACGCCGGGAGTCGGCCGCAGCCATCGTGAGGCGCCGGAGATCGACGGCGTGATCCACCTCGATCGTGAATTGGCTGCCGGGGCGATCGTCGACGTCGAGATCGTCGATGCGCTCGGTCCGGATCTCGTCGCGGCGGGTGTCAGCGTCGACGCGCTGGAGGCGTCGCTGTGACCGTCGCTCCCGACAAGCTCGCGACGTGGGCCAACGCGATCACCGTCGGTCGCCTGCTGCTGTCGCCGCTGATGTTCTGGGTCATTCCGAACGACGACCTCGGGTCGTGGATCGCGTTCGTCATGTGGGCGCTCTTCAGCTCCACCGACTTCCTCGACGGCTACCTCGCCCGACGTCAGGGCACCACCTCGGCAGGAGCGTTCCTCGATCCGCTCGCCGACAAGGTGCTGATCCTCGGCGCGATGTTCACGCTCGTCAGCACCGGCATGTTCTGGGTCGTGCCGGTGGTGATCATCACCGCACGTGAGGTGATCATCAGCGTCTACCGGGTGCTGGTCGGCGGCAAGGGCATCAGTGTGCCGGCGATCAAGCTGGCCAAGTACAAGACCGTGTGCCAGCAGTTGGCGGTGGCGTTCGCACTGATGCCGCTGACGGCCGTCGACGCGACGTGGCTGTGGAACTCGTTCCTGTGGATCGCTGTGGTGCTGGCTCTGGTGAGCGGCTGGCAGTACCTCTGGCGGGCGCGGCAGATGGAAGCCGCCGGTGACTTTGGCGCCCTGGCCGCTGACGGCGCTCGGGGACGTCGGGCAGGTCGGCCGGGCGGCAGCGGCCGAATGACGCTGCGTTGCGACGTCCTGGCGGTCGGTACCGAGCTGCTCCTGGGCCAGATCATCGATTCGAACTCGGCCTGGATCGGTGGCGAGCTGGCGGCCAACGGCATCGACTCGCTCGTGCAGGTCAAGGTCGGCGACAACGTCGGGCGTATCGAGAAGCAGCTGCGGCGCCTGCTCGATGACGCCGACGCCGTCATCATGTGTGGTGGCCTCGGTCCGACCCACGACGATCTGACCCGCGACGCCATCGCGGCGGTCATGGGCGTCGAACTGGTGACGGACGAGGCGATCGGTGAGGTGATCCGCGAGATGTTCGCCGCTCGCGGCCGACGGATGCCGGAGAACAATCTGCGCCAGGCGCAGGTGCCGGTCGGGGCATCGATCATCCCGCAGACGAGGGGGACGGCACCGGGTCTCGATCTGTCCCGTGAGGATCGACGGCGTCGACAAGGTCGTCTACGCCGTCCCGGGCGTGCCCCACGAGATGTACGACATGGTGCACCGGGCGATCCTGCCCGACCTCCGCCGCCGGAGCGGCGACGACTCGGTGATCGCCAGCAGGGTGCTGCGCACGTGGGGAGAGAGCGAGAGCGGACTCAACGAGCGACTCGACGACGTGATCGAGCAACTCGAGGGCCCCGACACCCCGACGCTGGCGTTCCTGGCGAGTGGCTGGGAGGGTCTGAAGGTCCGCTTGACCCACAAGGCGCCGACCGCCGCCGAATGTGTCACGCAACTCGACCACTGGGAGCAGGTGGTCCGTGCGGAGCTGGGTGACCTCGTGTTCGGCACCGACGACGACACGATGGAGTCCGTCGTGCTGGAGCAGTGCCGTCAGCGTGGGCCTGTCGCTCGCGACCGCCGAGTCGGTCACCGGCGGACTCGTCGGTGCGCGACTGACGGCGATCCCGGGCGCCAGCGACGTGTTCCGCGGGGCGATCGTCAGCTACGCGACCGAGGTGAAGCAGACGCTGCTCGGGGTGGGGGACGGGCCGGTGGTCAGCGAGGCTGCCGCCCGCCAGATGGCTCACGGCGTGCGAGAGCGGCTGGGCGCCGACATCGGCCTGTCGTTGACCGGGGTGGCCGGCCCGACCGAGCAGGACGGGCAGCCGGTCGGCACGCTCTACGTGGGTCTCGTCGGCCCCGGCTTCGACGAGGTTCGCCAGGCACGGCTTCCCGGCCAACGTGAACAGATGCGCCAGTTCTCCGTGATCACCGCCCTCGGCTTCCTGCGCACCGAGTTGGCCGGCCGCTAGCGTTGCCGCAAAGCCCCCGTAGCTCAGCTGGACAGAGCAAGTCCCTTCTAATGACAAGGTCGCACGTTCGAATCGTGCCGGGGGCGCTGTAGCCTGGACCCCCGCTGCGTCGACCCGTGGCCCCCACCCCCCGATCAGGCGAGGTTCTGCGTGAAGTTCAAGAAGGGCGAAACCGTCATCTACCCCCAGCACGGCGCGTGCGTCGTCCAGGGGACCAAGAAGATGGAGTTCTTCGGCGAGAAGCAGGACTACCTCATCTTGAAGACGGTCATCAACGAGATGACCCTCAAGGTGCCGATCTCGAGCACCGACGACGTCGGTGTCCGTCCGCCGGTGTCGGCCGACGAACTCGAAGACCTCGTGGCGGTGCTGGCGAAGCCGGACCCTCGCGTGCCGTCGAACTGGAGCCGTCGCTTCAAGAACCACCAGGAGAAGCTCAAGAGCGGTGACGTGTACCAGGTCGCCGAAGTGGTGCGGAACCTTGCCGCTCGCAACCGTGATGCGTCGCTGTCGGCGGCCGAGCGCACGATGTACGAGCGGGCTCGCGTCAACTTGATCTCCGAGATCTCGCCCGCACTGAAGGTGTCCGCAGAGGACGCCGAGGCGTACCTCGACGACGCCCTCGCCAAGGGTGTCCTCAAGGCCCCCGCCGCCGAAGCCAAGAAGAAGAAGTAGCCGAAAATCTCGAGATCCGGTCGCTGTGCGACCGGATTCCGCGACATTTCGGAGTTGGGGTCGGGAGGCGTGCCAGACTCGGCGCCATGACCAGGATTGCATTTCTCGGGATGGGCGTGATGGGCGCACCGATGGCCCGGCATCTCGCGAAGGCCGGCCACCAGGTGGTCGTCTACAACCGCAATGCCGCCAAGGCGCTCGCCTGGGTGGCGCTCAACGGCAACCAGGCGGCACCGACCCCGGCCGAAGCAGCAGCCGACGCCGAGATCGTGGCATTGTGCGTCGGCAACGACGACGACGTGCGCGAGGTGGTGCTCGGTCTCCACGGCGCCTTGAGTGGGATGTCCGCCGGCTCGATCCTGATCGACCACACGACCGCCTCGGCGGGTCTCGCCCGGGAGCTGTCGGCGGCGTGCGCCGAGCAGGGCGTGGGGTTCATCGATGCCCCGGTTTCCGGTGGCCAGGCGGGGGCGGAGAACGGTCAGCTCACCGTCATGTGCGGGTGCGACGACGTCGAGATCTTCGAGCGAGCCAGGCCGGTGATGGAGGCCTACGCCAAGTCCTGCGTCCATCTGGGCCCCGCCGGGTCGGGTCAACTCACCAAGATGGTGAACCAGATCTGCATCGCCGGCGTGCTGCAGGGGCTCGCCGAAGGGGTGAACTTCGCCCGGCAGGCCGGGCTCGACGTCGACCAGGTCGTCGACGTGATCGGCAAGGGTGCCGCACAGAGCTGGCAGATGGACAATCGGGCGCGGACGATGGCGGCCGACGAGTTCGAGTTCGGTTTCGCCGTGGAATGGATGCGCAAGGACCTCGGCATCGTGCTCGACGAAGCCGACCGCAACGGCGCCCGGCTCCCGGTGACCGCACTCGTCGACCAGTTCTACAAGCAGGTGGTCGCGATGGGTGGGGATCGCTGGGACACCAGCAGCCTCATCCGCCTGCTGTCCCCCTGACCGTCCGCGCAAACTCCGAAATCTGCGCCGTTCGTTGCGCTGAGCGATCAGATCCACGCATTTTCGCGGCGGTTGGGGAGGGGTCAGTGGAGGGAGAGGTCCATGTGGTCGACGCCGCGGATCGTGAGTCGGTCGCGGAACGTCGGTTCGGCGACGAGTTCGATGTGGTCGAATCGGCGGATCAAGCGGCTGATCGCCACGGTGGCTTCGAGCCGGGCGAGTGACGCCCCGAGGCAGTAGTGCACCCCGGCGGCGAACGCGAGGTGCCGGTTGGCGTTCGAGCGATCGAGTCGGAGCGCGTGGGGATCGTCGAACACGGCCGGGTCGTGGTTCGCCGCGCCGAGCACGGTGAGCACGGTCGTGCCGGGCTCCAGGTCCACGCGCTGGGCGCCTTCCCCGAACGACATCGGGACCATCGCCACGCGAGCGGTGTGCTGGACCGGGCCCGTCGAAGCGGAGGAGTTCGTCGATGGCGTTCGAGTCGAGTGACGGATCGTGCCGCCACCGATCGAGCTGATCGGGGTTGCGCAGCAGGGCGAGCATGCCGTTGCCGATCAGGTTCACCGTGGTCTCGTGGCCGGCGACGTACAGCAGCACGACGAACGAGAGCAGCTCCTCGGTCGACAGTCGGTCGCCTTCCTCCTCGGCGACGATGAGCCCCGACAGCACGTCACTGCCGAGGTTCCGGCGACGTGACTCGACCACGTCGACCAGGTACGGCCCCATCTTGCCGAGCGCCTCCTCGGCGGCATCGAACGTCTCGAGTGTCGTGGTCGGCTCCAGCGCAGCGGTGAGCAGCTGCCCCCACTCGCGCATCTCCTCGGCCCGGTCGCTGGGAATGTCCAGCAGATCGGAGATCACCTGGAAGGGCACCGGGAACGCGAGCTCGTCGACGAGTTCCATCGAACCTCGCTCGGCCGCTCGATCGAGCACCTCGTCCACCTGGGTCTCGATGCGCTGCCCGGAGCGCTTCGATGGCGGTCGGCGTGAACGCCTTCGACACCAGCCGTCGCAGCCGGGTGTGGTCGGGTGGGTCGAGATTGAGGATCGACTTGGATCCCTGACTGGCGCGTTGACGTCGACGCTGGGAGATCGGATCCTCGCGTGGCGTGGCGTTGGCCTCGAGGTCCCGGCTGAAGTCGTTGCTGCGCAGGGCATGGCCCACGTCGGCGTACCGGGTGAGCACGACGAGCCCGAAGCCGGTGTCGAACGCCGGTGCCTCGGAACGCAGCCGGTCGTAGAACGGGTAGGGATCGGCCCGGAACGCCGGATCGAACGGGTTGTAGACGGGAGCGCCCGCGGAGGTGTCGGTCACGCTGTCATGATCGCACGGCGCGAGGCGTCATGCCCCAGCGACCTCGGCCAGTGCCGTGGCGAGCGCGTCGACGATCCGGTCGACCTGGTCGTCCGTGGTCACGAACGGCGGGCAGAACGTCACGGTCTCGGCCCCGATCGCCCGGGTGATCACGCCGAGTTCGAGCATCCGGTCACGCACGACCATCGCATCGTGACCCTCGTGCAGCGCGGCACCGAAGATGGCGACCTCACCGCGGATGTGGTCGACGTTGCCGTCGGCCTCGATCGCCCGCAGCCCCTGCTCCAGCCGGGCGCCCATCCGCTTGGCCTCCGCGAGCAGCCCCTCGCGCTCGATGATGTCGAGGTTCACGAGCGCCGCCGCGCAGGCCGCCGGGTGTCCCGAGTAGGTGTAGCCGTGACGCAGGATGAACGACGGGTCGGCCTCCAACGCCTCACGCACCCGGCGGCCGACGATCACCCCGCCGAGTGGCTGGTAGCCGGATGTGACGCCCTTCGCGAACGTCGTCAGGTCGGGGGTCACGCCGTAGTGCTCGGCGGCGAACCACGTGCCCATTCGCCCGAACCCGGTGATCACCTCGTCGAAGATGAGCAGGGCGCCGTGCTGGTCGCACAGCCGCCGAGCCTCGGCGAGGTACCCGTCGACGGGCGGGTAGACGCCGGCCGCGCCCTGCACCGGCTCGGTGATCACCGCGGCGAGTTCGCCGGAACGTTCGGCCATGAGGACCGACAGCGCCTCGATGTCGTCGCTCGGCACCTGCACCACGTCGGCGAGCAGTTCGCCGTAGCCCACCTTGTTCGAGTGCGAGACCCTGGGCGCTCGTGCCGCCGTAGTTCGTGCCGTGGTAGCCGCGCACCCGCGAGATGATGAGCCGCCGCTCGGGATGACCGGCCTGCACGTGGGCGAGTCGGGCGAGCTTCATCGCCGAGTCGACGGCCTCGGATCCCGAGCCGGCGTAGAACACCCGAGCGTCGACCATCGGGGTGAGATCGGCGATCCGTTCGGCGAGCGCGTCGGCGGGGGCATTCGTGAACGGGTCGAAGCACGAGTACGCCTCGATCGTGGAGATCTGCCTGGCGACCGCATCGCCGATCTCCCGGCGCCCGTGGCCGACCTGGCAGTACCACAGGCTCGCCATCGCATCGATCAGTTCGTTGCCGTCGGCGTCCCACAGCAACGATCCCTCACCTCGGGCGACGGTGATGAACGTCTCCCGGGTGGGCTTCGCGAACGGATGGAGAAAGGCGCCGGGCATGGGTGCATTCTGACACCGCCGGGTTCGAGCACGCGATCCGGTTGTGGCATCGTCGGGACATGCCCTCAGCGTTCACCGAAGCCGTCGCCCGGGTGCGCGCCGGGGACGACCACCACGTCGTCGCCCGGAGCCTCGTGGAGCAGATGACGCTCGAGGAGCAGCTGGGCTGCCTCGACGGCGACACACCGTTCTGGCCGGGTCTGTTCGACATGACGGCCGGTGGCTACTACCGCCACACCTGGCCGGCGGCGCAGGTGCCGCGGCTCGGCATCCCGGGCATCGCGTTCGCCGACGGCCCGCGGGGGTGTGTGGTCGGCGATGCGACCGCCTTTCCGGTGAGCATGGCCAGGGGAGCGACGTTCGACCCCGACCTCGAGGAGCGCATCGGGGAGGTCATCGGGTCGGAGCTGCGCGCGAGTGGTGCCACCTACACCGGCGCGGTCTGCATGAACCTGCTCCGGCACCCCGCGTGGGGGCGGGCGCAGGAGACCTACGGCGAGGATCCACTGCAGGTCGGCGTGATGGCGGCCGCGTTCACCCGCGGCCTGCAGCGCCACGTGATGGCGTGCATGAAGCACTTCGCGTTGAACTCGATGGAGAACGCCCGCTTCACGGTCGACGTGACGGTGGACGAGCGGGCATTGCACGAGGTGTACCTCCCGCACTTCGAGCGGGTCGCCGGCGAGGGTGTGGCGTCGGTGATGAGCGCCTACAACTCGGTGAACGGGGAGTGGTGCGGCGAGAACGCCACCCTGTTGACCGACATCCTCCGTGACGAGTGGGGGTGGGACGGGTTCGTCACGTCGGACTTCATCTTCGGCCTGCGCGACGCGGCGAAGTCGGTGCGTGCCGGTCTCGACATCGAGATGCCGTTTCGTCAACAGCGCGCGATGTGGCTCGCCGAAGCGCTTGGAGTCGGGCGACCTCGATCGGGCGGCCGTCGAACTCGCCGTCGAGCGGATCGTGGCGACGCTGCTGCGGTTCGCGTACGTCTTCGAGTCGCAGCCGCCGCTGTCGATCGTGGGGAACGACGATCACCGGGCATTGGCGCGCGAGGCGGCCGTCGCGTCGATGGTCCTGCTTCGCAACGACGGCCGACTCCTCCCGGTCGATCCGCACGGAGTCGGTCGGGTGGCGGTGCTGGGCCGACTCGCGGCGTTGCGCAACCTGGGCGACGGCGGATCGAGCGACGTCAGGGCATCGAACGTGGTCACGCCACTGGAGGGGATCCGGCGGGCGTTCGTCGACTCGGAGGTCGTGCATGCCGACGCCGACGTCTCGATCGTCGATGGCGCCGATCTGGTGGTCGTGGTCGTCGGGTACACCAAGGACGACGAGGGGGAGTACATCGACGACGAGGGCACCGGCGTCCTGGTCGCCGACCTGTTTCCCCCGATGGACCATCCAGAGCTCGGCGTCGACGCGCCGTATGTGGCGCCGGCGCCGTCGGGTCGGGTCGTCGCCGCGGCAGCGGGCGGCTCGGGTCGTCCGGCAGGCTCCGACGACGCCCGCATGGCGCCCGGAGGCGACCGCGTGTCGTTGCGCCTGTCGAGCGCCGACGAGGCGTTGATCGCTGCGGCCGCCGAACGTCACGACCGGGTCGTGGTCGTGGTGGTGACGGGCTCGGCGGTCGTGATGCCGTGGGTGGAGACGGTGCCCGCCGACGTTGGTGTCGTGGTACTCGGGTGTCGAGGGTGGCTCGGCGCTCGGTGATGTCGTGACCGGGCGGGCCGAACCGGGTGGCCGACTGCCGTTCGCGATCCCGACCGATCCCGATCACCTCGTCGAGTTCGACCGCAACGCAACGTCCGCACCTACGACCTGTTCCACGGCCAGTGGAAGCTCGATCGTGACGGCCACGCCGCACAGTTCCCGTTCGGATGGGGGCTCGGGTACGCGGACGTGATCGGTGGTCGCAGCCGACCTCGCGGACGACGGCGGCAGTCGTTCGTGTGCGGGTGGCGAACGGGTCCGATCGGGAGACATCGACGGTCGTGTTCGTCCACGCGGGGCTCGACGGCAGCGACGTCGAGCGTCCGCAGCGACGCCTCGTCGGGTTCGCCCGCATTGCGATGCCCGCAGCAGGGGAGGCCGCGGCCGAGATCGCGCTCGACTGGTCGGCGCTCGATCTGCGTCTCGACGGTGCCTGGGTGACCGAGCCCGGGGTGTACAGCGCTCGAGGTGGGTCAGCACGCCCATGACCCGGCTGGCGATCTCGCTCACCGTCGAACGAGGCTGAGCGTCGGTCCCTGCTGCCGGGGCGGATAGCGTCGGCGACCATGCGCAAGCCCGAGGTCACCATCCCCGAACAAGCACCGCCCACCGAACTCGTCATCGACGACGAGACCGTCGGAGACGGCGACGAGGCCGTCGCCGGCAAGAACGTCACGGTGCACTACGTCGGTGTGTCATGGTCGACCGGTCAGCAGTTCGACGCCTCCTGGGACCGCATGGAGCCGTTCTCGTTCGGACTCGGCCGCAGCCAGGTGATCCAGGGCTGGGACGATGGCGTCCAGGGCATGAAGGTCGGTGGTCGCCGCCGCCTCACCATCCCGCCGCACATGGGATACGGCGCAGTCGGGGGCCGGTGGCGTGATCGCCCCGAACGAGACGCTCGTCTTCGTCGTCGATCTGCTCTCCGTCGGCTGATCCGTGTAACTCATGGTGTCAGACACCATGAGTAACACCGACGCTCACGTCGTCACGTTGTAGGCGATGTCGTCGAGTTCGAACTCGAGATAGGCGAACTCGCCCTCGGGCGCCGGCGCATGCCACCGGGCTTCGCCGTGGGTCATCAGGTGGCGGCCGGCCATGTCGCCTCCGGCGCTCAGGGGCGTCGACCACCGCTGAGGTGTGAACACCCGGCCGTCGCGCGACGCTCGGGAGCGGTCGTCCGACACGAAGTCGACGAGCTGATCGTCGTCGTCGAAGGCGAGCCTGGCCGAGACGGTCTCGTCGAACCGCGTCAGCGTGGCGATCGCACTGTGGTCGTCGACTTCCTGCCATCGCACCGCCGAGTGGACGAGCGCCGCCGGTGCGAGTACGCACAGGTCGTTGAGGATCGTGACGGTCTCGGACCGGTTCATCTCCGGGCCGTGGGCGTCGACGATCGTGAACAGTGACAGGGCCTTGACGGTCATCGTCGCCGACTCGTCGACGAAACGGTGGAACACGGCAACCGGCATGCCCTTCATGGACGCCGTGATGAAGAAGAGGCGGTTCAGTTCCTCGTCGTAGGTGTTGACCTGTTCGCCACGGAACCTCATCCACGGTTCCTCGGCGCCACCGCGGATCCGGCCGTGGATGCGGGCGCGGAAGTTCGTGACCATCGGCTGTCCGACGGCGCCGGTGCGCCGGACGTAGCGGGCCGCCGGGTCCGGAAGCCCGGCGAGATCGGCAGCGGTGAGCCGCCGCTGCGGTCCGCCTCGTCCGAGCTGCAGCGCCGCATTGCGCTCGTACCGGCCCCGCTGACCTCGAGATGTCTTCATGGCTCCCTCAGGTGCTGGTCGAGAAAGCCGATCACGCGCCGCTCCCACTCCGCTGGGTCGGTGTCGAGTCCGCCGGTGTGGGTTGCTCCCTCGACGTTCCAGACCGCCACCCGGTCGGGTGCCGCCGTGCGCAACGCGTCGGCGGCATGCTGCTCATCCGTCACGGTCCCGGCGGTGATGAGCAGGAACGGCACGCCCTCGGCGCGCTGCACGGCGTCGGGGAGCGAACGCGGCGGTGACGCCGTCGTCAGCAGATCGGTCACGCCGAACTGGATCCTCTCGACCTGTTCTTGAACGGTCCCGCGCCAGCCGTAGACGTCCGACAGCCAGGTCTTGTCGGCGGCGGTGCGGCCCGTGGCGCCCTCGGCCACCACCGCGGAGAGCGCGGGGTTCGCGGCGGCGGCACCGATCGCTTCTTCGCCCCCCATCGAGAGTCCGAGCACACCGACCCGGTCGGCGTCGACGTCGGCGCGGCCGCTCAGGTAGTCGGTCCCTGCCGCGATGTCGAGGTCGCCGTACCATCCGAAGTCCATCGCGCCCCCATCGCTCTCGCCGTGACCGCGGGCATCGATGAGGAGTACGCCGTACCCGTTGCGCTGGAGGACGGCTGCCTGGTCGAGCGCGTCCGACCTCGTCGAGCCCGCACCGTGCAGGACGATGACGGCCGCGTCGGATGACCCGGGGAGGTACCAGGCAGCCAGCCGGATGTCGTCGTCCGTGGTCAGGTCGACGGACGTCGTAGGTCAGCCCCAGGTCGGCAGGCGTCGTGGTGATCGTCGACGGGGGGACGTTCGTGGCGGCGACGCCGGGAGCGACGAACCAGGTGGCGACCAGGACCGCCACGATCGTGGAGATGGTGCCGGCGATCTTCGCGCCCACGGACCGGCCGGCGAGGCCGATTCGGGCTCCGGCGACCACCAACACGATGCCGCCGATGATCGCGGCGATCGACAGCACGGCGGCGACGGACACCGTGTCGTCGATCACGTGGGGGAGCAGCCCGACCCCGATCGCCAGCGTCACCCCACCGGCCGTGATCCGCCCGATCGATCGGGTGGCCCTGCTCCAGCGCACGAGGTGTGACGCGTCGACGAAGTACACGCCGACTCCGAGATACAGAGCCTGGAACAGCGACAGCGATCGCAGGATCAGCACCTGGAGGACGATCCAGCCGATCAGTGCGACCCGACCAGGAGCGACAGCTCGTTGGTTCGTCGGTGGCCGGTCCACGCCGACCACGCCAAACAGCTGAGCGGAAGGGCGACGATCACAGCCAGCGCGATGCCGGCCAGCGCGAGGTTGTCGAAGGGCAGTCGATCGTCGAGCGTGTCGCCGAAGTCGATGTCACCCGTGAGCAGGCCGATCGCACCCGCCCATGCGGCGACCGCGTTCAGCGCCGCGAACCCTGCCAGTGCTCGCCGTCGTGGTGCTCGATCGGCCGTCACAGCTCCATCGTGCGACCGAACGTCGGCCGTACGGCTAGGGCCGAATGACTTCCGATGCCTCGTTCAGCCGGGGTCGAGCGCCGTCCAAGTAGCTCTTGACCGATCGTGCCGGAGCTCGAAGGCACCAGGAGTCGCGGATCAGCTCGTCGGCTTCGTCGTGCTCGACCGTCTCGAGCGACACCAGGACGATGGGGTGGCCGTCGTAATGGTCCGTCGTGAAGAAGCGATCCGGTGCCGATGCGATGAGCACCTCTTTGTCCTCGACGGACTCGACCCAGACAACGAGTGCTTCGGGGTCCTCGCGTACCCACGCGAACATGCGCGAGCCGGCGCGCCAGGACGGGCGCCCGCCGTACGAGGGTCGCTCGGTGACGCCCGGCAGTTGCAGCGCGATCGCCCGGATGTCGTCGATGGTGATCATCAGGGCTCCAGCACGACCCACCCGCGGCGTTGCAGCTCTGCAGCCAGTAGCTCCGCCGGCACGTCTTCGAAGGCCCGAATCAGCGCTCGATCCACTCGGCCGGGACGACCTCGAGGTCGTCGTCCGCCCCGTTGTGCGAGCAGTTGGGTCCGGACCCGTTTCACTCGGAGGCCCATCGCCGTGCACTTCGGACTCCAGGAGGTTGATGAACGCCTCCGCTTCGTCCCGGGTGAACTTGCCGCCCGCCTGGCGTTGGGTGAACCCCATCGGACCGCGCGCATCGCGGAAGTCACTGTGCCCGGCTGCAGCGAGCAGATCGAGGAGCTCGCGAACCTGCTTGCCGGTGGCCGGAGGACCCGACGATTGCCCGAACGTCATGGTGCATGTTCGCACACTGCGTCGTCCGCAGCGTCGGACGTGGGAACGACCGTGTTCGATACGGGCGCCCGCAGCTTGGCGCACGGTCCCGCGCCGGAACTCATGCCGCCGAGAACCTTGGTGACAGTCGTCCGGCGGGCACCGCGGTTGACGCGAGATCCGGTCAAGAAATCGCTCTTGACCTGGTATTTCGCGTGGAGCGGACGACGGGAATCGAACCCGCATCATCAGCTTGGAAGGCTGAGGTTCTAGCCGTTGAACTACGTCCGCAAGAGCCGACACCCTATCGGGTCGGCGTGGGACCGCTCAGGTGCGCAGCAGGGTGAGCAGTGCGGTGTTCCAGGACGCCCGCATCTGATCGCGATCGTTCGCCAGCAATGTCGTGTGGATGACGTACGCGTCGTAACTGCTGAGGACCAGGATGGCGCTGACGATGTCGTCCCGGTGGGCTTCCGGCAAGGCGCCGAGTTCGGTCGCGAAGTGTTGGGCGATCTGCACTCGGAAGGCCTCGGCGACGACGGCGATCTCTTCGTCGATCGACGGAATCGACGACGCAGCGCATTCTGGCCACCTGCATCGGCCCGTTGACGTAGTCGTACAGCGCCAAACGCTCGTCGACATACACGCGAACGCGGTCTTCGAGGGTTCCTCGGCCGATGTCGGTGATCCGGCTGAGCGGCCCGGCGTCCTGGAACGCCTGATCGATGGCGGTGCGCACGAGATCGTCGAGATCGTCGAAGTACCGGAAGATCGAGCGATGCGACACCCCGGCGCGTTCGGCGATCTCTGCCGCGCCCGGGTGCAGGTCACCCTCGCGGATCATGTCCAGCAGCGCCGTGATCACCGCCGTGCGGTTGCGGGTGCGGCGAAGTGTCCGCCCGTCGACCGGATCGTTCACTTCTCGCACGGACGGTGTGGGTTGTGTGTCGGTCATGCTCCTACGCTCACTTCGTGATGCCAGGGTGGACTCGGGACATGGGATGACCATTGGCAGCTCCTGATTACCCCGCGTCCGGCTCAGCGAACCCTAGCTTGATCCTGCGAGTCCGCAAGCTCATGGACAAAGCGGCTGCCACGAGCAATCCTCACGAGGCCGATGCCTTTGCTGCCAAGGCGGCGGAGTTGGTGGCTCGACACCGGATCGATCCTGACCGGCTGGCGGGGCGCTCGGGCGACGATCAACTCGCCATTCGGGAGATCATGCTCGGTCGAGGCGCCTACGTGCGGGCCCGCCTGTCGTTGCTGACCGCCGTGGCCCGCAATCACGACGCTCGTGTGGTGTTCGGGAGCAGCCCGACGGGCACGATCGCCTACGTCGCGGGCTACTCGTCGGATCTCGACGTGGTCGAGGTGATGTACCACTCGTTGCACGGCCAGGCGGCGGCACAGATGGCGGCGCAGCGACGATCGACCGGCGGCCGCCACGCAGCGCTTTCGGCGGTCCTTCCTCTTCGGGTACGCCGAACGGATGAGCCTGCTCCTGGCCGAGTCGCGCCGTGACGTCGAGGCGTCCGCCGGTGGCGACGAGACGGTGGGAGTCGTAGCGACCAACGCCCTCGCATTGCAGGAACGGAGCAGCCGCGTCGACGCGTTCCTGGAGCGTTCGTTGGGCCGTACCCGCACGGCGCGTGCCGCCGGGATGGCGACCACGACGGGCTGGGCAGCCGGCTACGAGGCCGCGGACCGGGCCGACGTCGGCCGGGCGCGGCTCGCCGGCCGACGCGCGATCGGCAAGGGTTGATCCGGTGGATGCGGACCGTTCCGACGTGTACTCGGCCGAACTGGCCGCGTTCGACGGCACGGATCTCGAAACCATCGTCGACTTCGATGAGCTGCGCACCCGAATCAGCTCGGTGGTGGAGGGGGAGTGGTGGCCCGGACCACCGGTCGATGTCCGCCGCGCCCGCATCGACGCCCACTCGTCCAGTGCTCGCTGCAGCGAGTCGGCCACGCTCCACGACACGGTGGTGATCCGGCTGGCGACACGACAGATCACGGTGGCAACGGCGGCGCACGAACTCGCCCACGCCCTCGCCGGTCCGACTCGTGGACACGGCGCGGAGTTCCGGCGGGCCTATCTCGACGTGATCGCCGTCATCACCAACACCGACCCTTCCGACCGGCGGCGCACGCTGCACGTCGATCAACTCGCCGCTGCATTCGAGGCGTTCGGACTTCCCATCGGTGACCGGTCGTGGCGACCACCGCCCGAAGCGGCGTCCGGAGCCATTGCGCTGTAACGGCCCGACGCTCTCCCAACCCGGGTCAGTAGCATGGCCCGCCAGATCCGGGATGTAGCGCAGCTTGGTTAGCGCGCCTGCTTTGGGAGCAGGAGGCCGGGAGTTCGAATCTCCCCATCCCGACCAGACCACCGGGTGCGCATTCTCGGGGTGGCCGCGGACGCGTGTGCGAGATGCGTAGGCAGCTCCGCCCCGGTTGTCGGAACGCGTAATCTCAACGGGTGCACCGGCTTCTTCTCACCTCGGCGGGCGTCAGCAACGCTGCCATCCACAACGCGCTGCTCGACTTGCTCGGGCGGCCCATCGAGGACTGCACCGCGCTGTGCATTCCGACCGCGATGTACGGCCATCCTCATGCAGGTCCGGGTGAGAACGCGTGGGAGTTCGTGGCAGGGCGCTCCCAACAGCCCATGGTCGAACTGGGCTGGAAGTCGGTGGGGTTGATCGAGTTGACCGCGTTGCCCAGCATCGACGAAGAGCAATGGATTCCTCTCGTGCGCAAGGCCGACGTACTCCTCGCGTCGGGCGGCGATGCCCTCTACCTGTGCCACTGGATGCGAGCGTGCGGGCTGACCGGATTACTCCCCGAGCTCGACGACACCGTGTGGGTCGGCATGAGCGCGGGAAGCATGGTGATGTCGCCGCGCATCGGCAAGGAGTTCGTCGGGTGGAAGCCGCCTGCCGGCGACGACCGCGCGCTCGGCCTGGTCGACTTCTCGATCTTCCCTCACCTCGACCATGAGCTCCTTCCCGACAACACGCTGGCCGGCGCCAAGAGATGGGCTGCCGATCTCGATTGCCCCGCCTACGCAATCGACGACGAGACCGCGATCCGCGTGATGGACGGCGCCGTCGATGTCGTGTCGGAAGGTCAGTGGCATCGGTTCGACGCGTAGCTCCGCCGAAGCGCATGGCCGCTCACCTGGACCGCCAGCTGCCCAGCGTGTGACTCGACGACCTGGCGGCCACCGGGGTGAGCCACGTCCGAGTGCCTGGTGATGTGCTGGTGCATTTCGTCGCGACGAGACCACCTCGACCGCAACTTCGTGTCCGAAGCGGTTAGGGGCGGCATGATCGACTCCGAAGTAGTGCTCCTCGGCCGGCCGACCAACGTGCGGCCCAGTCGGTGCGATAGTGGTCGCCTTCGCGCTGGAGGAGCTGACGTACGGCGCTGCCCGGGCCGGGAGTGCATGGCAGTCGGCTACTCAGCAGGATCCGGATGGTTCCGAGGACGTCATGCAGCTCGGGCGTCGAGCGCTGTAGGCGCCGATCGAGCATGACGATCCGGTGCTTCGGTCGACGTCATCGATATCGGTGTCGATCGCAGTGGGAGGCGCGATCGGAGTGTCCAGTCGGGAGCCTCCCAGTCGAACGGGTACCAGCTGGCGTTCCCGACGGAGGAGTCCGAAGGTCTCATCGAGGAGCTCGGTGCTGGCCGTGACCAGTCGATCACGATGGTGCACGCGTTCTCCGCTGACGATCGCTCGTCCCAGGACTCTGCGGTGCCTCCGGAGTAGAAGTCGTCGCCGCCGATCACCGAGACGGCGACGCCTCGGTGGCTGCATGCTTCTACGAGGACAGCTGCGAGCGTCGACTTCCCAGCGCCGCTTCGGCCATCGAGCGCAACGAAGACAGAACGTCGGAGTGAGGTGTGACGTGCGGTCAACGCATCGACGAGTGGCTGTGCGATCTGTTCCGGAGTGGGGATCCGGTCCCCGGCGTCATCATCCGGTGCGTCGGTCATCGACGCAGTCTGCTCGGAACCGGCACGCACTTCTGTGGATTTGTCTACGCTCGTTGGCGATGGGTTCGGTACCGCCTTCGTCGTCCGCTCATCCGGCGACGTGGAAGTTCGGCTACCCGATCTACCACGCCGAGTCCCGTGCGCAGTGGCGCGCCTGGCTCGACGCGAATCACGACGCCGCTCCGGGCGTCTGGCTGTGCTCGTGGAGGACCGGTCACCGGCCGGCCGACCTGCCCGTACCCCGAGGTGGTCGAAGAGGCGATCTGCTTCGGGTGGATCGACTCGACGGCGAACCGCCTCGACGACGACCGAGGACTGCAGCTGATCACACCACGCAAGCCGAAGAGCACCTGGACTCGGCTGAACCGTCGGCGAGTGGCGGACATGGAAGCGGCCGGACTGATGACCGACGCCGGACGTCGTGCCGTCGAGGTCGCGAAGGCCAACGGCTGGTGGACGATCCTCGATCCCGTCGAGGATCTCGTGGAACCCGACGACCTCGCCGCTGCGCTCGACGCCGACCCGACGGCACGGCTCGCATGGGACGCGTTCCCCCCGAGTGCCCGCAAGGCGATGCTGTGGTGGGTGATCAGCGCGGCCAAGCAGGACACCAGAGCGCGCCGGATCGAGACGATCGTGGGCAAGGCCATGAACGGCGAGCGCGCCCAAGGGTGACGGGGACCGAGACGCAGATGTCGCCGCCGCCCGCCACGGATCCCGGAGTGCCTGCCGCCGGCCGTCCGACCATCACCGAGGCAGCGGCGCGCTGGGCCGAGAGCCTCGATCGCTGGGCGATCCCCGACGAGATCCTCGCCCAGGCGCCCGTGTCGCCGTGGCAGCACGAGACGGCGATGTTCGCCGTCGACGACACCCTCGATCGGAACACTCCTGCCGCCGAGATCGCCCGGGCCGTGCTCCCTGCCTCGGGCGGTTCGGTGCTCGACGTCGGCTGCGGGGGCGGGCGCGTGGCAATGTCGCTCGTTCCGCCTGCGGAACTCGTGATCGGAGTCGACCAGAGCCCGGCAATGCTCGCCGAGTTCACACGCGCTGCTGCCGCGGCCGGCGTTTCGATCGACGACCGTCGAAGGTCGTTGGCCTGATGTCGCGATCCTCACGCCTGCGGCTGATGTCGTCGTGTGTCACCACGTCGCCTACAACGTCGCCGACATCGAGCCGTTCCTGCTCGCGCTGACGGCACACGCACGCCTCGCCGTCGTGCTCGTACTGCCTCCCCGGCACCCGCTGTCGGCCTGGAACGACGCCTGGCGCCACTTCTGGGCGATCGAACGTCCGACCGAGCCGACCGCCGACGACCTCGCCGAGGTGCTCGTCGGACTCGGCCTCGACGCCGAACGGTGGGACGTGCCACGTCCACCGCTCGCCAGGGCAACCGCCGACACCGCGTCGCGTGTCGGATCGGCGCGCCGCCGGCTCTGCCTGACCGAGGATCGCGACGACGAGCTCGCCGCCTACCTCGACACGCACGAGCCCGAGTGGTCCGACACCAACGTCGTGTTTCGTTGGCCGGGCTCGTTCGGCGACGACCGGGGTCAGTGACGATCGGTTCCGATCGTCCGGTGTCGGGCCGGTCGTCGCTCCGAAGCGTGTCGTTGACGTCCCGGTGGAACGACGGTCGTCGAACTAGTCTGCTGCTCCGTGGAGCCCACCGAGCCGCCGTCTGAGCACCAGGGTGAGCCGCCCGTCACCCGCAATCTCACCACCCCGCGGCGCGGCTGCGGTTGCCGGCATCGCCTTCTCGGTGCTGATGGGCACGGCGCTCGTACTTCTGCGGCTCGCCGTACCCGCTGATCCGGCGGATTCGGCGGATTGGCTCGATGATTCCGCCGGACAGGTGAAGTTCGCCATTGCGCTCGTACCCTTCGCCGGCATCGCGTTCCTCTGGTTCATCGGAGTCATCCGGGATCGGCTCGGCGATCTGGAGGATCGGTTCTTCGCCAGTGTGCTGTTCGGCAGTGGGCTGCTGTATCTCGCGATGACCTTCGTCTCGACGGCCATCATCGGAGGCCTGGTCGCTGCGTACGAGGTGAACCCGGATGTGACGATGAACGGCGGCATGTACACCTTCGCCCGGGAGGTCGTCACCCGCGTGAGCAACATCTTCGGTGTGCGCATGGGGGCCGTCTTCATGATCTCGACGGCGACCATCTGGTACCGGTCGGGGAGCATGCCGCGATGGGTGGTCCTGCTGACCTACCTGCTCGCCCTGGTGCAACTGGTCACGATCACGCTCAGCCTGTGGCTCGCCATCCTGTTCCCGCTGTGGGTCCTGATCGTCAGTCTGCACTTCCTCGTGCGGTCCTCGGGTCACCACGCCGAGCCCGCCGCCGCCCCCCTCTGAGCCACGACGATTGACGGAGGCCAGTCGCCGCGGACGACGATGGGGCATGGCCCTCGTCGATGCGCCCGATCATCATCCGCCGCTGCACCGGCTGAATCGCGGGTTCCACTGGCCGCAGCGTTCGGGGCCGTTCGATGTGCTCACCGACGATCAGGCATCGTCGTTCGATCGTGACGGATTCGTCGTCGTCGATCCGGCGTTCGGAGCCGACGAGATCGCTGCCGTTCGCGAGGAGATCGATCGACGCGAGCAGCGTGTCGAGGACTTCCTGGCCGGTCTCGAGGATCAGCGCTTCGGCATCGCCGAAGCCGGCGCGATCACGTTCACGATCAACCTCGCCCACCGCAGCGCGCTCCTGCGCGAGTTCGTCACGCACCCGATCCTGCTCGGCCTGTGCCGCGACCTGGTCGGTCCCGACGTCGATCTGTACTGGGACCAGGCGGTCTACAAGAAGCCGGAGAAGCCCCGTCGCTTCCCGTGGCACCAGGACAACGGCTACACGCTGGTCGATCCGCAGTACTACCTCACGTGCTGGATCGCGCTCACCGACGCGACCGATCGACAACGGATGTCCGGTCGTGGCGCGAGGGCTCCACCGCCACGGCACCTACGAGCACACCTACGTCGAGCCGCTCGGCTGGCAGATCTTCGACGAGGCGCCGGACCCTGTCGCCGCGCCGGTCAGCGCCGGTGGGATCGTCGTGTTCTCCTCGCTGACCCCGCACATGACCGGGCCGAACCTCACGACCCGAATCGAGCGACGCGGTCCGCAAGGCCTACATCGTGCAGTACAGCGCGGCCGGTGCACGGATCGTGTCCGACGACGGTGGCGACTCCACCACCAGTCGAGCCGTCGGCGACGAGCCGCACACGTTCGCCGTCCTGCGCAACGGCCGGCCCGTCGCCCCCTGACCTCGCGGTGCACGCACGATCCGTGCGCGATCTGTTCCGGTTTCCGGGACCGATCGCGCTCTGATCGTGTCGGGCCGGTCGCGGGCGACCTACTTCTTCTTGGCGGCTGCCTTCTCCAGGCGCTTGGCGGCCTTGCCGATCGGCTCGATCTGACGGTTGTCGAGATCGCCGACCTCGGCGCCGTTGTCGAACAGGACCCGGTACCGCTGCCAGTTGAACCCGTTGGCGAGGATGACCTTGCCCTCGGTGCCGAGGGGCACCCCGTGCACCTCCGCGATGGTGCGGACCTTGTCGTTCATGCGCAGGTCGAGCTGATTGGGGTGCGGTGTGGCGAGGGCGTGAGGCTTCCAGTACTCCATCACCGACCATTCTGCCCGTTCGACGGGCCGACGCGCGAGTCCGTGGCGATCCCGGCTCCTCGCGGGCCGGTTCCGATTGCAGGGGGCACCGGTACACTCGGCGCTCTGTGAAGAGTTCGGTGGAGACCCTCGAGGGCAACAAAGTCAAGCTGTACGTCGAAGTCGACGAAGCAGAGTTCGAACACGACATCGACCGGGCGTTCAAGCTCATCGCGAAGGAGGTCAACCTGCCGGGCTTCCGTGCGGGCAAGGCCCCTCGCAAGGTGCTCGAGGCTCGTGTCGGGATCGGTCCCGCTCGTGAGCAGGCGCTGCGTGACGCGGTCCCGCAGTACCTCGCCAAGGCCGTCCGCGAGCACGCGATCGACCTGATCGCCACGCCCGAAGTCGAGATCACCGACGGCGCCGAGGCCGGCCCGGTCGAGTTCGACGCGACGTGCGAGGTCCGTCCGACCATCACCGTCGCCGGCTACGGCGGCCTTCGTGTCGAGCTCCCGGCGATCACGGTGACCGACGACGACATCGCCGAGGCGCGTCAGGCCGAACTCCGCCGCGGTGGCGTCCTCGCCGACGTCGACCGCCCCGTGCAGACCGGCGACTACGTCACCCTCGATCTCGCCGCCACCCGCGACGGCGAGGAGGTGCTCGGGCTGAACACCGAGGACTGGTCCTACGAGGTCGGCCAGGGCTGGGTCACCGATGACTTCGACGACCAGCTCACCGGCGCATCCGTCGGCGACGAGCTGACGTTCACGTCCACACCCAAGGGCACCGACGAGGAGGCCGACTTCGTCGTCACCGTCACCGCCGTGCAGGAGATGACCACACCCGAACTCACCGACGACTGGGTGTCGGACAACCTCGGAGAGTTCGCCACGATCGAGGAGTGGGACGCCAGCCTCCGCGAAGGTCTCGAGGCCACCAAGCTGAACCAGGCCCGCCAGAGCCTGGTGCGCGCCGTCAACGAATCGCTCGCCGGTCTCGTGGAGATCGAAGCACCGGAGTCGATGGTCAATGCCGACCTGAACCAGCGGGTGCAGGGCACCGTCCAACAGTTCCAGGCCCAGGGGATCGATCTCGGCCAGTGGCTCGCAGCGACCGGCCAGGATCCCGATCAGTTCATCGAGTCGATGCGCGGCGCATCGGTCGAAGCGGTCAAGGTCGACCTCGCACTCCGTGCGGTCGCCGACGCCGAGTCGCTCGAGGTCGAGCCGTACGACCTCGACGCCGAGTACGCACGCATGGCGATGCAGTACGGCCAGAAGGCCAAGGACATCCGTCGGGCCTACGAGCAGAACGACGCCGTCCCCGAACTGCAGGCCCAGATCCGCAAGTCGAAGGCCTTCGACTGGCTCATCCACCACGTGGAGTTCGTCGACCCGAGCGGTGCGGTGATCGATCGCGACACGCTGCTCGGCCACACCCACGACGAGGACGGCGGTCACGGCGACCACGACCACGAACCGGTGGTCGCCGAGATCGAGGCAACGGAATCCGAAGTCAGCCAGCACGCCCGAAACATCCGAGCCCGAAACATCCGATCAAGGGAACGAGGAGAAGTCAGAATCATGAATCTCGATGCGGTGAGCTATCTCGTTCCGAACGTCGTCGAACAGACGAGCCGAGGCGAACGGGCCTACGACCTCTACAGCCGTCTGCTCAAGGACAACATCATCTTCCTGCAGACGCCGGTGGACGATCAGATCGCCAGCCTGCTGTGCGCGCAGCTGATCCACCTCGAGTCGGAGAATCCCGACAAGGACATCAACATCTACATCAACAGCCCCGGTGGTGACATCACGGCGCTGTTCGCGATCTACGACACGATGCAGTTCATCAAGAACGACATCGCCACGATCTGCCTGGGCCAGGCCGCCTCGGCCGCTGCGGTGCTCCTCGCTGCCGGCACCAAGGGCAAGCGGCTCGCGCTGCCGCACAGCCGGGTGCTGCTGCACCAGCCGAGCGGTCAGGTCGGCTACGGCCAGGTCACCGATCTCGAACTCGCCGCTGCCGAGATCCTGCGCATGCGTGAGCTGATCGACGGCATCCTGGCCCATCACACCGGGCAGACGATCGAGCGGATCCACGCCGACACCGACCGCGACTTCGTCATGGAAGCAGCCGAGGCGCTCGAATATGGCATTATCGACAGAGTGATCTCCTCCCGCGAGACGGTGGACCGGACCGGCCCCATTCGCTGACCCGGCCGTCAACCGGGAGGGACCGGTCCGATTCGTCGGGCGGGTCCACGACTCGTCGTCGTGGACGCGCCAGACTGTCGGGCTTCACTCGCACGACGCAGCGCACGACCGACACGGAGGGGTACCGACAGTGGCCAAATTCGGGGACACCGGCGAACTGCTGAAGTGCTCGTTCTGCGGCAAGTCGCAGAAGCAGGTCAAGAAGCTCATCGCGGGTCCGGGCGTGTACATCTGTGACGAGTGCATCGACCTCTGCAACGAGATCATCGAAGAGGAACTCACCGAGACCGCCGAGCTGAGCTTCGACAGCCTGCCGAATCCACGTGAGGTCCGTGCCTTCCTCGACGACTACGTGGTGGGCCAGGACTCGGCGAAGAAGATCCTGTCGGTCGCGGTCTACAACCACTACCGACGGATCCAGCACCAGAACCAGGCGACCACCGTCGGGCGCCGGGACGACGTGGAGCTCGCCAAGTCGAACATCTTGCTGCTCGGCCCGACGGGGTGCGGCAAGACCCACCTCGCCCAGACGCTCGCTCGCCAGCTGAACGTCCCCTTCGCCGTCGCCGACGCGACAGCGCTCACCGAGGCCGGCTACGTCGGTGAGGACGTCGAGAACATCCTGCTCAAGCTGATCCAGGCGGCGGACTTCGACGTGAAGCGCGCCGAGACGGGCATCGTCTACATCGACGAGATCGACAAGGTGGCCCGCAAGAGCGAGAACCCCTCGATCACCCGGGACGTGTCCGGTGAGGGTGTCCAGCAGGCGCTGTTGAAGATCCTCGAGGGCACCCAGGCATCGGTGCCGCCCCAGGGTGGACGCAAGCATCCGCACCAGGAGTTCATCCAGATCGACACGACCAACGTGCTGTTCATCCTCGGTGGCGCATTCGCCGGCCTCGAACAGATCATCGAGTCACGGATCGGCCACAAGGGTGTCGGCTTCCACGGCACCGTGCGCTCGGCCATCGATCGGGATCCGGGCGAGTTGTTCGCACAGGTGCTGCCCGAGGATCTGGTGAAGTTCGGGATGATCCCCGAGTTCATCGGTCGACTCCCGATGATCGGGGCCGTCGGCAGCCTCGACCGCGACGCGCTCGTCAGGATCCTCGTCGAGCCGAAGAACAGCCTGGTCAAGCAGTACGAGAAGGTGTTCAGCTTCGAAGATGTCGAGCTCGAGTTCACCCCGGACGGCTTGCAGGCGATCGCCGATCAGGCATTGCTGCGTGGCACCGGCGCCCGCGGTCTGCGGGCCATTCTCGAAGAGGTGCTGCTCAACACGATGTACGACCTTCCCGGGCGGACCGACATCGGCAAGGTCGTGATCGACGACACGACCGTCAACGACAAGGTCAACCCGACGCTCGTGCCCCGCTCGTCGGGACGCCAGCGCAAGGCTGCTTCCTGATCGAGCCTCGTCCCGCCTTCAGCCGAGCGCCCATGACCTACGACGACGCGCTCCGCTACCTCGATCAGCACGCTTCCTACGACAAGACCGGCCGCATCACGTCGCCGTCGCTGTCGAACATCACCGCGCTGTGCGAGGCGCTCGGTGATCCGCAGCACGCCGCCCCGGTCGTGCACATCACCGGGACGAACGGCAAGGGATCGACCGCCCAGATGATCTCGCGGCTGCTCGTCGCCAGCGGTCTCACCGTGGGGACCTACACGAGCCCGCACCTCGAGCGGGTGAACGAACGGATCAGTCGCAACCTCGAACCCATCTCCGACGAGGACTTCGCCGAGCAGATCGCGGCGATCGCGGACGTCGCCACGATCGTCGGTCGGGAGCCGGGCTACTTCGAGATCATGACGGCCGCGGCGTTCCGCTGGTTCGCGGACGTCGCCGTGGACGTGATGGTCATCGAAGTCGGGCTCCTCGGCCGGTGGGACGCCACCAACGTCGTCGACGCCACCGTCGCCGTGGTCACCAACATCGGGATGGACCACATGGAGTTCGCCGGCCCGACGCTCGAGCACATCGCCCGCGAGAAGTCGGGCATCATCAAGCCGGGCTCGGCCACCGTGGTCGGTGAGACCCGGCCGGAGCTGGTCTCGATCTTCGCCGCTGCCGGGGGAGCGAGCACGCTCGTCGTCGACGACGACTTCGAGCTGATCGGGAACCGATTGGCGATCGGTGGTCGCCTGCTCGACATCCGTACCCCGACCACCATCTACACCGACGTGTACGTCCCGCTCCACGGTGCGCACCAGGGCCGCAACGCAGCGGTCGCGCTGGTTGCGGCCGAGGCATTCTTCGCGGCGCCACTGGCCGAAGATGTCGTGCTCGAGGGCTTCGGCGATGTGACGATGCCGGGGCGTTTCGAGGTGCTCGGCCGCCAGCCGTTGGCGATTCTCGACGGCGCCCACAATCCTGCCGGTGCCGACACCTGTGCCCAGGTGTTCTTCGAGGACTTCGATCCCGAGGGGCGGCGCATCCTCGTGGTCGGCACGCTGCGAGATCCCGAGGAGATGCTGGCGGCGTTCCGGGCCGACGAGTTCGACATCGTGTTCGCCTGCACCGCGCCGTCGCCCCGCGGGATCCCCGCAGCAGCCGTGGCGGACGCAGCTCGCCGACTGGGGTGTGACAACGTGTCGGTGTTCGACACCGTGGAACAGGCGTGTCAGCGGGCCATGGAGGACGCCGACGGCGACGACGCGATCCTCGTCACCGGCAGCCTCTACATCGCCGGCGCCGCCCGCCCCGTCCTCCAGCGCTCCGCCAACTGACCCGCGACCCGACCCTCCACCGACCCGAAAAATCGCGCCGACTCGGTCGCCTGCGCGACCGAATCCAGGCAGATTTCGGGATCGGGTCGGGTTGGGCGGTAGGTTCGCCGGCATGTCTGATCGCACGCTGGTCCTGTTGAAGCCCGATGCCGTGGAGCGCAAGCTCGTCGGCGACGTGGTGTCCCGGTTCGAATCCAAGAACCTCGACATCGTCGCCATGGAGCTGCGTCAGCTCGACGCCGACACGCTCGCCCGGCACTACGAAGAGCACGTGGGCAAGGGCTTCTACGACGAACTCGTCGCGTTCATGAGTCGTGGGCCGGTCGTCGCGATGGTCATCGAGGGCCCCGAGGACACCTGGGAAGTCGTGCGTGGCATGATGGGGGCGACCAATCCGCGTACGGCGGCTCCGGGAACCATCCGTGGTGACCTCGGCATCCTGTTCACCGAGAACCTGGTGCACGGCAGCGATTCGCTGGCGTCCGCCGAACGCGAGATCGGGATCTTCTTCCCGAATCTGTAACATTCGAGGATCCGGTTCCTGGCACGGTTGGAGTGCCTGCCCGGCAGAACTCGTCAGCTCGCGAAAGGTGGCCATCCAATGGCCCGAAACAATCCGCTCAGTCTCGGGCGTGACCTCGCCATCGATCTCGGCACGGCGAACACGCTGATCTACGTCCGCGGGCACGGGGTCGTGCTGGACGAACCATCGGTGGTCGCGATCAACGCGAACGACGGGCGACCCGTCGCCGTCGGCATGGAAGCCAAGCGCATGATGGGGCGCACGCCCAACCACATCAAGGCGATCCGCCCGCTGAAGGACGGCGTGATCGCCGACTTCGAGGTCTGCGAGAAGATGCTGCGCTACTTCATCCAGAAGGTGCACGGCTCTCGATGGAGCAAGCCGCGCATGGTCATCTGCGTCCCGTCGGGCATCACGGGCGTGGAACAGCGCGCCGTGCAGGACGCGGCCGAGTACGCCGGTGCCCGCAAGCCGGTCGCACATCATCGAAGAGCCGATGGCCGCGGCGATCGGCGCCGACATGCCGGTCCACGAACCGTCCGGCAACATGATCGTCGACATCGGTGGCGGCACGACCGAGGTCGCCGTGATCTCGCTCGGCGGCATCGTGACCGCGCAGTCGATCCGCGTCGCCGGTGACGAACTCGACGACGCCGTGCTGCAGTACGTGAAGAAGGAGTTCTCCCTCGCCATCGGTGACCGCACCGCCGAGGAGATCAAGATCCAGATGGGTTCGGCGTGGCCGTTGGAGCTGGAACTCACCGCCGACATCCGCGGACGCGATCTCATCTCCGGTCTGCCCCGAACCATCCAGGTGACGACCGAACAGATCCGTGAAGCCCTCGCCGAGCCGTTGTCTGCAATCGTGGATGCCGTGAAGACGACGCTCGACAAGACGCCACCGGAACTGGCCGCCGACATCATGGAAGACGGCATCACGATCACCGGAGGTGGCGCGCTGCTCGGCGGCCTCGATCAACGGCTGATGCACGAGACGGGCATGCCGATCCGCATCGCCGACGAACCGCTCTACAGCGTCGTCATCGGGTCCGGTCGGGCCCTCGAGAACATCGACGCCATGCGCGGCCTGATGTCTCTCGGTGGCGAGGACTGACCAGCGGGCGGTTCACCCATGGCCATCTACTCCGTCGGGCGCAAGCGGGTCATCCTCGCGCTGTTGCTGACGACGGTGCTGCTCATCACGCTCGACCTGCGCGGCAACCCGTTGATCGACGCCGCACGGGAGGGGTTCACCGCGGCGATGGAGCCGGTGCAGTCCGCGACCGGTGTCGTGACGAACCCGCTCGAGCGGGCCTGGAACGGGATCGTCAACTACGACGACCTCGAGCAGGAGAACGTCGCCCTGCAGGAGCAGGTCGACCGCCTGATCGGCACCCAGGCGGCGGCGGAGGCCACGGTCATCGAGGGCCAGGAGCTGCAGGCGTTGTACAGCCTGCCGTCGCTGTCGGGGATCGACACCGAAGTCGCCCGCGTGGTGGGGTATGCGGCCACGAACCTCGACCAGGTGATCGAGATCAACAAGGGCAGCAGCAGCGGCATCGAGGTCGGCATGCCGGTCGTCAACCAGGCCGGACTCGTCGGAAAGGTCACGCGGGTGACCGCCAACACCGCGCGGGTGATGCTCGTGACCGACGCTCGGTACGCCGTGACCGTGAAGGTGACGTCGTCGGATGGGTCCGTCGAGGACGTCCCGACCAACACCACTCCATCGGGTCTCGACCCCGAGCAGGTCGCAGCTGCCGCGACCACGACGACCTCGACGACCACGACCACGACGCTGCCGGGTGCGATCGTTCCCGGTGTGACGTTGCCGGGCGGCGCACCGGTTCCGGCAACGACGTTGCCAGGCGCCACGCAGGCCGTCCCCAGTTCCTCGACGAGCAGGGTCGGCCGCTGACCGAACAAGCAGGTGCGTGATCTGGCCGCGGCACTCGCGACCACCACGACCACCGCCGGTGCCCCCGGTCGACGACAGCTCCACCACCACCACGACCACCACGGTTCCGATCGTGGACAAGGAGTACGGCGCACTCGAGGGTCGGGGACGGCTCCGCCTCCCCCAGATCCGGTTCGTGCAGGACACGCCGTCACTGGCCGAGCTGAAGGTCGGCGACCTCGTCGAGACCGCCGGAGGGTCCGAGAGCCTGGCGCCGCCCGGCATCCCGGTCGGGCGGGTGCTGAACCGCGCCAATCGTCCGGGCTCGGGCGGTCCACTGCTGGATGTGGAGCTGAACGCCGATCTCAGCCGCCTGAACTTCGTGCGGGTCGTGCTGTACAAGTCGTTGTCCGAAGTCGAACAGTGAGCGAGCGCTCGACGAGCGCTCGACACGTCATCGGTCGTGTTCGCTGATGTTCGCGGCGTTCGTCCAGGGTCCGCTCGTTCGGATCATTCCCGTCGGGATCGTGCTGCTCGCGCTGCAGCGCACCTTCTTCGTCGACGTGCAGATCGACGGGGTCATCATCCAGGTCATGATCGCGATGTCGGCGGCGGCCGGAGTCGCCGGTGGCAGCGAACGCGGGGCGCTGATGGGATTCGTGCTCGGCGTGATGTTCGACCTCGCCGAGGGAACGCCGCTGGGTTCGACGGCAGCGGCGATGACCGTGGCCGGGATCGTCGGCGGACTCCTCGCACTGATCGCGGCCGACCCACCGCGCTGGCTCGCGGCGCTGTTCACCGGACTCGGCGCGGCTGCGGGCGCGCTCACGATTCCGATCGTGCGGCTGTTCATCGGCGAACCCGAACCGTTCCAGGACCGGCTGTGGGTGGTCGTGCCGATCGTTGCCGCCACCTCGGCCGTCCTGAGCCTCGCGTTGGTTCCCCTCGCCCGATGGTGCCTGCGCATGAAACGACCCGAATGGTCCCAGCCCGTCGGTACGGACACGGGCCCGTGACGGACGCGACGCATGTTGTGACGAGGGTGACAGCCACCCGCGGCCCGCAACACGTTTGTAACATGCACACTGGTACGTCATGCTGAACGACAACGTCCTCGACGAGCGCCGCGCGGCGCAGGTGCGCCGTGGCCGCTGACAAGCGCGCCGCTCGGCTCGGCGTGCTGGCGCTCGTCGCCATGTTGCTGTTCGGACTCGTCGGCGCCCGGCTCTGGTTCCTGCAGACCGTCGAACAGGAGAGCCTGCAGGCCCAGGTCGACACGACCAAGTTGCGGACGGTTCCCCTGCTCCCCGAGCGTGGTCGCATCTTCGATGCCGACGGCCGCATTCTCGCCGACAACGAGCGGGTGCTCACCGTCGCCGTCGAGTGGGAACTCATCCGCAGCACGGATGATCGTGCCGAGATCTTCCGGCGACTCTCCGGGTGGGTCGAGGTCCCGATCGAGGAGATGGAGGAGCGCTACGACAGCGGCATCTACAGCCCGTTCCTCCCGATGCCCGTCGCCGAGGACGTCGACGAGCGAACGGCGATCGCGATCAAGGAGCGCATCGAGGACCTGCCCGGCGTGACCATCCTCGAGCAGTCCCGCCGGGTGTACCCCTACGCACCCTTGGCCAGCCACGTGGTGGGGTACATGGGTCGCATCACCGCCGAGACGAAGGACGCCTATCAGGATGCCGGCTACTACCTGAACGAACGTGTCGGCCAGTTCGGCATCGAGCTCAGCATGGAGGACGAACTCCACGGCAAGTGGGGCTCGGTCACCTACGAGGTGGACAACGCCAGCCGCATCGTCCGCGAGGTCGAGCGGATTCCACCGATCAACGGCAACGACGTGCAGCTGACGATCGACCTCGACCAGCAGCAGTTCGCGGAGCAGGCACTCGAGACGCAGCTCAAGCGCCGCCAGCAGGCCGTGGCCATCAACCCCAAGGACCCGGAGACCAACTTCGAGGAACTGGTCTTCCCCGAGTATCCCCGCGAGGTCAACTACAAGGCACCCGCTGGTTCGGTGGTCGTCCAGAACTACCAGAACGGCCAGATCATCGCGCTCGCCAGCTACCCGACCTTCGACAACCGATGGTTCGAGGCCGGCCTCACCATCGACAAGTTCGAACAGATCTTCCCGTCGGTCGACGCCAACGGTGAACCGATCGACCCCGACGAATCGATCCTCGTCAACCGGGCGATCCAGGGCCGCTACAACCTCGGCTCGACCTTCAAGCCGTTCACCGCGTTCGCCGCGCTCGACACCGGCTTGCTCACCCCGAACGACTACTACACCGACGAGGGCACCTATCGGATGGAGTCGGTGGAGGAGGACAAGTGCAACACCGGCCTCGTGCGCTGTGTGTACCGCAACGCCACCTGTAGCGGGACCGGCAGGCCGTGTGTCTACGGCAACGTCGACGTCGAGACGGCGCTCGCCGTGTCGTCCGACACGTTCTTCTACCGGATCGGCGAACTGCTGATGACCCGGAACAACTACCAGCCGATCCTGCAGGAGGAAGTCAAGCAGTTCGGTTTCGGTGCCGACACCGGGATCGAGTTGCCGTACGAATTCGACGGCACCGTCCCCGACGCCGCCCTCAAGGCGGAGTACGCCGAACGGGGCGTGATCAGCGAGTCGGAGGGGTCCAACTACTTCACCGGCGACAACGTCCAGCTCGCGATCGGTCAGGGCCTGCTGTCGGCGTCGCCGCTGCAGCTCGCGGTCGGGTACTCGGCGATCGGCAACAAGGGCGCGGTCATGAAGCCCGAGATCATCAAGGCGATCTGGCAGCCCGGGGTACCCGATTCGACCACGCCCGGCTATGCGGATCTCTCCGGGGCGAAGCTCGCGAAGCCGGCGAACGTGGCCGGCGAGATCGTCCGCCAGATCCCGATGCCGGAGGAGACCTGGACCGAGATCGACAACGGACTGCGCCGCGTGATCACCGGGCCGGGCACCAACAGCCAGGGCTACCGATCGACGACCGGCGAGAAGCTGTTCTACTACTACCCCGATTCCGCCATCCCGATCTCGGGCAAGACCGGCACCGCCCAGGGCGCCGGGAACTATCCGTGGAACGACTCCTCCGCGTTCGCCGCATACAGCCGCGATCCGTCCCGTCCCTACACGGTGACCGCATATCTCGAGAAGAGCGGGTACGGGTCGCAAGCGGCGGCGCCGGTGGTGAAGTGCATGTTCCTGCAGATGTCGGGCATCGCGCCGACGGACCCGGTGGAGCTCTCCGATCCGCTGGATCCGGACTCGACGGTCGCGGCTCCCGAACGCGTGCTGCGCGACCAGGCGTGTTACGACGGCCGGTTCGACGGCGGCGGAGTCAGCGAATAGTCCGTGACCACGTCGTTCCTGTCCAGGCGGCCCGATTCCGGTCTCGGCAACATCGGTGCCAGTCCTGCTGCGCCGAGTCGCAACGTCGACTGGGTGCTGATGACGGTGCAGGGCGCGCTGACGGTCATCGGATGCTTCATCGTGTTCTCCGCGTCACGGACCCGCATCGACGACGATCCGTACGCGTTCGCCACCCGCCAGGTGGTCTTCGCGATCATGGCAACGGTCGCGATGTTCATCGTGATGTCGGTCGACTACGACTGGTGGAAGGACAAGGCGCGGTTCCTGTACGGCTTGACGCTGGTGATCCTGACGCTGCTGTTCCTCGTCGGCATCGCGTCGGGAGAGGACCGCATCTCGTTCGACCTCGGCCCGTTCAACTTCCAACCTGCCGAGATGGCCAAGTTCACCACGCTGCTGATGCTGGCGGTCTACCTCGCGGAGGGGCGCAGCGAGGAGGTGTCCTACCCGCGGTTCCTCGGCGGCCTGATGATCGTGGGCGCACCCGCCGTCCTCGTGATCATCCAACCCGACCTGGGTTCGGCGTCCGTCCTGGTCTCGATGGCCATGGGCATGCTGCTGGTGGCCGGCGCGAAGGTGCGATACATCCTGCTGATCACCCTGCTGTCGATCATGACGGTGCTCGCCGCGTTCGTCGGCCGGTTGGTCAACAGCTACCAGGCCGCGCGCATCAGTGCCCTCGTGAACCCGGCCGCCGCCGACCGCGACGATCTCTACCAGGCCGAGAACGCCATGCGGGCGCTCGGCACGGGCGGTGTCTGGGGCAAGGGCTGGCTGGAGGGCCCGCTGACGAACGGACGCGACATCCCGGTGATGTGGGCCGACTTCCCGTTCGCCGCGGTCGGTGAACAGTTCGGCCTGGTCGGGTCGGCCGTCGTGCTCGGGTTGATCGCCATCGCGCTCGTGCGGATCTGGCGGATCGCCCACCTGTCGCGCGATCTGCTCGGGACCTACATCTGCGCCGGGGTGTTCTCCATGCTGCTGTGGCAGACGTTCCAGAACGTCGGCATGACCCTGCAGATCATGCCCGTGACCGGGTTGCCCTTGCCGTTCATCTCCTACGGGGGTTCGGGCATCATCGTGTTCTTCGCGATGTTCGGACTCGTACAGTCCGTGCACATGCGCCGGATGCGTTGATCAGGTGGGCGTTCGTCGGACGTTTCGGGTGACCATCCGTCCGCATTGCGCCATTCGGCGTAGAATTTCCCTCCCAGTGACCACGATCGACGGACACATCCCCCATGATCAACTGCGCGAGCAGTTGCGCCAACGGCGCCGTCGAGTCGGTCATCGCACATCGCACCGCCTTCGCCTGGGGGCGAAGCGCACGCACGGGGCCGCCACCCGGCGATCCCGACCGCCAGTACCAGCCGAGGCCCGCTGCACGACGCGGACGGTCGCGGTTGGGGGGAGCGCCGAGACGGCAGCTCCCCTGAGAAGGGAACTCCTCCGACATGGAACACTCCGAAACAGACACGCCCGCCGAGGTTGCGGCATCGACGTCGACATCTGACCTCGCCTCGGCGGCCTCGTCGAGCGAACTCGCCCCCGACGGCACGGGGTGACAACGGCACCAGTGACCACGGCACCAGTGACCAGGACGCACAGGACAATGGCACCGGTGAGACCGCGGCGTCGGCCGCCAACCGTCGTCGGCGGGGCTCACGCGGTGGACAGCGGCGACGTGGGAGCGGATCGGGTGCCTCCACCGATGGCGGACGCCGACGACGACGGTGACGATCGCGACGACCGAACGCCACGAGGACACCCGGGACGACGGCGAACCTGTCGTCGGGGACCGCAACGATGTCGAACTGCCGGAGCCCATGCGCGAAGGGCGTGCTTCGGCCGAGGCCGCCGAGAAGGCGCTCGTTCGCAAACCGCAGATCGGTGACACGATGCCGATTCCGACCTCACCGCCACCCGGGCCCGCCCGAGTGGCCGGCGACCGCCCGGCTGCGAACGGCGCCAAGCCCGCCGGGGAGAAGCGGCGTCGCAAGCGCGGCAGCGGATCCGGTGGCGACGCGAACGGATCCGGCGCCCCGCGGCGCGGCGCCCGTCAGCCCCAGTCGGATCAGCGCAGCGCGGACGGCGCGAAGAAGAGCCGCCGGAGCCGAGGGCGGGGCAAGGGTGGGTCGGACGACGGTCGGCTCGACGACGCCACGCTCGAACAGCGTCGTGGGCGGGAGCGCAACGGCAAGCCGATCGGGCGCTACCTCATGGCGGTCCAGGTGCGACCGGGGTTGGCCCAGGTCGCCGTGCTCGAGGGGCGCAATCTCATCGAGCACTACGTGAGCCGCCCGGCCGACGACGTCAGCCAGATCCACGGCAACATCTACGTCGGTCGGATCCAGAACGTGCTGCCGGGCATGGAAGCGGCGTTCGTCGACATCGCGACGCCGAAGAACGCGGTGCTGTACCGCGGCGACGTGCAGTACGACGCCGAGGACATCGACGAGCGGGGCAAGAACCCGCGCATCGAGGACATCCTGAAGAACAAGCAGCTGATCATCTGCCAGGTCACGAAGAACCCGATCAGTCACAAGGGGGCCCGGCTCACCCAGGAGGTGTCGCTGCCGGGCCGTTTCGTCGTGCTGATCCCCAACTCGAAGACCTACGGCATCTCCAAGCGGCTGCCCGACGACGTCCGCAAGCGCCTGCGCGGGATTCTCGACCGGGTGAAGCCGGACGAGCACGGCCTGATCGTGCGGACCGCCGCCGAGACCGCCACCGAGGCCGAACTGGTCGCCGACATGACGATCCTGCTGCGTCAGTGGGACGAGATCGCCGCCAAGGCCGCTGCGGCCCAGCGGCCGATGCTGCTGTACCGGGAGCCGGAGTTGGCGGTGCGCGTGATCCGCGAGGAGTTCAACGCCGACTACCGCAGCGTGATCATCGACGACGAGCGCCTCCATCAGGAGGTCAAGAGTTACGTTGCCGCCTTCAATCCCGAGCTCGCCGACCGGATCGAGTACTACGACGCGGCCAACGAAGGTCTGTCGTTGTTCGAGCGCAACCACATCCACGAGCAGGTCCACAAGGCACTCGACCGCAAGGTGTGGTTGCCGTCGGGCGGGTCGCTGATCATCGAGCACACCGAGGCGCTCACCGTCATCGACGTCAACACCGGCAAGAACGTCGGCAAGTCGAACCTCGAGGACACCGTGTTCGCCAACAACATGGAAGCGGCGGCCGAGATCGCCAAACAGCTCCGGTTGCGGGACATCGGCGGGATCATCGTGATCGACTTCATCGACATGGAGATCAAGGCCAACCGGGCCAAGGTCGTCGACTCGTTCCGGGAGGCGCTGGCGAGGGACAAGACCAGGTCACAGGTGTTCGACATCACCGATCTGGGTCTGGTCGAGATGACGCGCAAGCGCATCGGCGAAGGTCTGCTCACCGAGTACTCCGAGCAGTGCCCCGACTGCGAAGGCCGCGGCGTCCTCGTCGACTACTCGCTCCTGGAATGAGACGTGGGGTCTGACACCGCGTCTCATTAGGGTTTGCGGCATGAGGATCGAGATCTCCGACGACGCCCGCAGGCTGCTCGAGCGCAAGGGTGGAACGATGTCGATCGACTTCATCCGACCCACCGGTTGAGGAAAGGTCGCCGAGGTGTCGGTCGACACCAACGTCAAGGGCAAGAACCTGGCGCCGTACCGCAAGCTGCGCCACGACCGGTTCCAGATCCTGATCTCGCCGACCCTGATCGGGATGGCGGAGTCGATGCGGGTGGTCACCAAAGGGAAGCTCAGCAAGTCGCTCGCCGTGGAGTTCCGAGCGTCGGGAGCGCAGACGGACGACGCCTGCTGCACCATCTGACGCAGTCGACGCCGCCTGACGCACCCTGACGCCGCCCGCGAGCGTCACGTCGGGGCCGAGCCGGGTGATGGGCGTGCCTAGGGTTGGGGGATGGCCGACCTGCTTGCGCTGTCCTCGCGGATCATCGATTCGGGCGTCGCCGACGAACCCGTCAATCGCATCACCAACCAGCTGTCGGAAGTGGCCGACGGCCTCGCCATCGTCGAGAGCTTCAGCCACAGCGTCATCCTCGACGCCGGAGACGGTCTGGTCGCGTTCGACGCCTCCCACGCCCGAACGGGCGCCGACGTCGTCGCTGCGATCCGGGGATGGACGTCGACGCCGGTCAGTCACCTGGTGTACACCCACGGCCACGCCGATCACGTCGGCGGGAGCTGCGACTTCGCTGCGGCGTTCGACGAGATGACGGTGGTGGGCCACCGCCAGGTGGACGAACGATTCGATCGCTACGCCTACACGAACGACTGGAACGTGCGGATCAACGCCCGTCAGTTCGGCGGGGTCCGCGGCGACTTCGGCATGGGGGAGACGGGCGACTTCATCCCGCCGGCGACGCTGCGTCCGAACCACGTGGTGGACGACCACGACACGCTGGTCGTCGGCGACCGCACCATCGAACTGCATCACGCCCGAGGTGAGACCGACGACCACCTGTGGGGGTGGATGCCGCGAGCAACGATGGTTGTTCACCGGCGACTTCGTCATCTGGAACTTCCCGAACGCCGGCAATCCGCAGAAGGTGCAGCGCTTCCCGATCGAGTGGGCAGCGGCACTGCGCGCGATGGCCGACCGGGGCCCGGAGCTCCTCCTGCCGGCGCACGGGCTGCCGATCGAGGGACGGGACCGGATCAGCCGGGTGCTCACCGAGATCGCGGAGGCACTCGAGTATCTCGTCGCCGAGGTCGTTGGCATGATGAACGCCGGCGAGGTGCTCGACACGATCGTCCACAGCGTCCGCGTTCCCGATGACGTCCTGGCCAAGCCCTACCTGCAGACCGCTGTACGACGAGCCCGAGTTCGTGGTCCGCAACATCTGGCGTCAGTTCGGCGGGTGGTGGGACGGCGCCCCCAGTCGGCTCAAGCCGGCGCCGGACGCCGCCCTGGCGACCGAACTGGCCGAACTCGCCGGTGGACCGAACGCCCTGATCGACCGGGCCATGCAGCTGTGCGAAGGCGGTGACCTCCGGCTCGCCTGTCACCTGGCGGATCTGGCCGGATGGGCGGCGCCCACGGACCCCGACGTGCACGCACTGCGGGCGGTGATCTACCGCTCCCGCAGGGCTGCGGAGAGTTCACTCATGGCCAAGGGCATCTTCGCCGGCGCCGCTCGTGAATCCGAGGCCATCACGGGTTGAGCAGGGCGGATTCGCCGCTAGCATCGTTTAACGCTATGTACGCAGTCATCGCCTCAGGCGGCAAGCAGGAAAAGGTGGCCGAAGGCCAGCAGGTACGAGTTGAACTGCTCGACGCCGACGAGGGCAGCGACGTGTCGCTGACCCCGGTCATGGTGGTCGACGGCAGCACCGTCCTCGCGACGCCCGACGAGCTCAAGAGCGCGTCGGTCACCGGCAGGATCATCGGCCAGGTCAAGGGTCCGAAGATCAACGGCTACACCTTCAAGCGCCGCACCAACAACCATCGTCGCTACGGCCATCGTCAGAAGTACCACGTCGTCGAGATCACCTCGATCACGGTCTGACCCGCCGACCGAATTCGAACGGAGTAGAACACTCATGTCAAAGACCAAAGGTGGCGGCTCTACCCGCAACGGTCGCGATTCCAACGCCCAGCGCCTCGGCGTGAAGGCCTTCGGTGGCAGCACCATCACCGCCGGCACGATTCTCGTGCGTCAGCGTGGCACCAAGTTCCACCCGGGCAAGAACGTCGGCAAGGGCAAGGACGACACGCTGTTCAGCCTCGTCGACGGCACGGTCGAGTTCGGCCAGAGCAAGGGCCGCAAGACGATCAACGTGCTGCCCGTCGACGCCTGATCGATCGCCCACCACATCTGAACGCCGAGACGGCCGGGGCCTTCGGGCCCCGGCCGTTTCGCGTCCGTAACCCCGTGGCGTGAGCGGACGTCCTGGTCTGCAACGCTCGGGACATGCCAACGGTCATGTGGGATGAAGAGATCGCCGACGCGTACGACGCCAGCTGCGCTGACATGTTCGAGCCGGCGGTGGTCGAGCCGACCGTGGATCTGCTCGCAGCCCTTGCCGGCGACGCTCCAGCGCTCGAGTTCGCGATCGGCACCGGCCGCATCGCGCTTGCCGCTCCGGCGCCGGGGAGTCGCCGTGTCCGGGATCGAACTGTCCGCGCCGATGGTGGATCAGCTTCGGGCGAAACCCGAGGGAGCGGCCTCATCGACGTGGCGATCGGTGACATGGCGACGACCCGGGTGCCGGGTGTCTTCGGACTCGTCTACCTGGTGTTCAACACGATCATGAACGTGACCACGCAGGACGAGCAGGTGGCTGTGTTCGAGAACGCGGCCGCGCACCTCGCTCCGGGCGGCTGCTTCGTCGTCGAGGTGATCGTTCCACAGCTCCGCCGGGTTCCGATCGGTGAGGTCGGTCGCGTGTTCACGATGCAACCCGATCACGTGGGCATCGAGACCTTCGATGACCTCGTCGGTCAGATCTCCTCGTCGCACCACTGGATGCGCGTCGACGGCCGCCTGGTCCGCCACTCGGCGCCCTATCGGTACGTGTGGCCGTCCGAACTCGACCTGATGGCACGACTTGCCGGACTGCGGGTACGCGAGCGCTGGGCCGACTGGGCGAAGACGCCGTTCACCTCGGACAGCCTCAGCCAGGTCGCCGTCTTCGAAAAACCGACCCACCCACCCGAGCGATGAGTTCGGGCGCGACCTGTCCGCGCCGAGACTCATCGCGGACGGGGGGATCGGGTCAGACGGCGGCGAGTTTGGCTTCGAGGGTGTCGACTTCGACGCTCAGCGCGGCGGGGAGACGATCGCCGAAGCGGGCGTAGTGCTCACGGATCTGCGGGATGGCGGCCGTCCAGCCCTCCACGTCGACCGACAGGATGGTCTCCAGATCGGCGTCGGCCACCTCGAGACCCTCGGTGTCGAGCGACTCCTTCGTCGGCAGCTTGCCGATCGGGGTGTCGATCGCGTCGGCCGTGCCGTCGACCCGCTCGAACACCCACTTCAGCACCCGGCTGTTCTCGCCGAACCCGGGCCACAGGTACCGGCCATCGTCGTCGCGCCGGAACCAGTTGACGAAGAAGATCTTCGGCAGGTTGGCCGGGTCGGTGGCCTTCTCCATGCCGAGCCAGTGGGCGAAGTAGTCCGCGTAGTTGTAGCCACAGAACGGCAGCATCGCCATCGGGTCGAACCGCAACTGGCCGACCGCGCCCTGCTGGGCGGCCGTGGTCTCCGACGCCATGATCGAGCCGAGGAACACGCCGTGCTCCCAGTCGTTCGCCTCGGTCACGAGCGGCACGGTCGTGCGGCGCCGTCCGCCGAAGAGGATGGCCGAGATCGGCACACCGCGTGGGTCCTCCCACTCGGCGGCAATCGACGGGCACTGCTCGGCGGGTGCGGTGAACCGGGCGTTCGGATGCGCTGCCGGGGTGTCGGACTCGGGCGTCCAGAGGTTGCCCTTCCAGTCGGTGGCCCGCGCCGGAGGCGTGTCGGTCATCTCTTCCCACCACACGTCGCCGTCCTCGGTGAGTGCCGTGTTGGTGTAGATGCAGTTGCCCCACAACGTGTCCATGGCGTTGGCGTTGGTGTCGTAGCTCGTCCCCGGCGCCACACCGAAGAAGCCGGCCTCGGGGTTGATGGCGTACAGACGGCCGTCGTCGCCGAACTTCATCCAGCAGATGTCGTCACCGATGGTCTCGGCCTTCCAGCCGGGGATCGTGGGGATCAGCATCGCGAGGTTCGTCTTGCCGCAGGCGGACGGGAACGCCGCGGCGATGTACTTCGCCTCGCCCTGCGGATTGGTCAGCTTGAGGATCAGCATGTGCTCGGCGAGCCAGCCGTCGTCGCGGGCCATCACCGAGGCGATGCGCAGCGCGAAGCACTTCTTGCCGAGCAGGGCGTTGCCGCCGTACCCGGAGCCGTAGGACCAGATCTCGCGGGTGTCGGGGAAGTGGACGATGTACTTGTTCTCGGCATCGCACGGCCATGGCAACGTCGGCGGCGCCGGCTTCGAGGGGTGCGCCGACGGAGTGCAGACACGGCACCCACTGGCCGTCTCCGAGCACGTCGAGGGCGCCCTGGCCCATCCGGGTCATGATGCGCATCGACACGGCGACGTAGGCGGAATCCGTGAGCTGCACGCCGATGTGGGCGATGGGGGAGCCGAGCGGGCCCATCGAGAACGGCACGACGTACATCGTGCGGCCCTTCATCGAGCCCGTGTAGAGCGTGATCATCTCGGCGCGCATCTCGGCCGGGTCGCGCCAGTTGTTGTTCGGGCCCGCCTCGTCCTCGGTGGCCGAACAGATGAAGGTGCGGTCCTCCACCCGGGCGACGTCGCCCGGATCGGAATGCGCCCAGTAGCTGTTCGGGCGCTTGGCCTCGTCGAGCTTCTTGAACGTGCCGGAGTCCACCAGCTGCTGGCACAGCTGTTCGTACTCGTCGGCGGAACCGTCGCACCAGTGGATCTCGTCGGGCTGCATCACTGCGGCCCACTCGGACACCCAGTCCTTCAGCCGCTGGTTGGTCGTTGTTCCACTCATGACGTGACTCCTCGTTGAGTTCGTTGCGGTGCGTGTTCGGGGGGTTGCGTACTCCGGTCGGGGTCGTTCGAGACGACGCACCGATCCGTCAGCGTCCAGCGTAGGGCGCATCGGCCTCCGCGACGAAACACAGCGGGGGGCCGAAGGTCACGAATCGGCCGGGTGGAAGCGGCCGTTCAGGCGCCGGGGGTCTTCATGTCGACTTCGGAGCCGAGGCGCAGCCGTGTGGCCATGCCGGCATCGTCGAGGTCGAACACCACTCGCTGGCCTTGGCGCAGCATGCGGAACACCGAACCGGCGATCGCGTCGGCGGCCAGTTCGTAGTCGTTGAAATCGGTGTCGGACATCACGAGTCCGTCACCCGTTGCGGGGTCGTAGGCCTTGATGACGCCCTGCATGTCGCTGTCGGCTCAGCCGGCCTTGACGATCTTGCCGGACTTGATGCAGCCCGTGCAGACGTTGACGCGCTTGGCGGCACCGTTGACGTTGGCGCGAACCCGCTGGATGTTCGGGTTCCAGCGCCGCTTGGTACGACGATGGGAGTGCGACACCGACATGCCCCACGACGGGCCCTTGCCACACACTTCACATTTCGATGCCATTGGATTCTCCTGCGGGGCTGCCGGGTAGCCCGGCTCGATCACGTTGAGCGGGTCGTCGCACGACCCGTTGTCGCCCGGTCGACGTTTCCGTCTGCCGGGACAGCCATGAAATGCTACCAAGGCGAGCGGGTGGCGCCACGGTGAGGATCGGGAGATCGGATCTTCGAGGGGGCGGGGCGCCTCGTAAGCTTCTCGGTCGTGCCGACACTCGAACGGTTGAACACTGCTGCGCTCCGTGACACGGTGCGAACCTTCCGGGACACCGTTCGGGAACACGCGCACGGACTCAACCGGCTGAACGTCTACCCGGTGCCCGATGGCGACACGGGAACCAACATGGCCAGGACGCTCGACGCCGTCGTGGCCGAGATGGACGGCACGGCCGCCGACGATCACGCTGCGACCTGTGACGCCATCAGCTACGGGTCGCTCATGGGTGCCCGCGGGAACAGCGGTGTGATCCTGAGCCAGATCATGCGCGGGTTCGCCGGGACCCTGAAGCATCAGGCCGACGTCCAGGGCGTGAAGTTCGCGGAGGCTCTGCAGGCTGCGACCGCCGGAGCGTACGAGGCGGTGCTCAAGCCGATCGAGGGCACCATCTTGACCGTCTGCCGTGAGAGTGCCGAGGCGGCGAAGGAGTCGGCCGACGCCGGAGGTTCCCTCGTGGACGTGGCGCGCGCCGCTCGTGCCGCCGGCAAGCTGGCGCTCGACAACACCCCCGAGCAACTCGCCGTGCTGAAGGATGCCGGCGTGGTCGACGCCGGTGGTGCCGGATTCCTGCTCCTGCTCGACTCGGTGCTGTACGTCATCGACGGTGAGCCGCTTCCGATCGCCGAGCCCGACGACGGCACGAGCGGCGCGGTCGGTGCCGCCTTCGAGGCGGTCGCCCACCGGCACTCGACGAAGCCGGGCGAGCTCGACGTGAGCGAACAGCGCTACGAGGTCATGTACTTCCTCGACCTGGCCGACGAGCACATCCGGGAGTTCAAGGCCGGTTGGGGCGCCATCGGCGACTCGATCGTCGTCGTCGGCGGCGACGGGCTCTGGAACTGCCACGTGCACACCAACGAGATCGGTGCCGCCATCGAGGTCGCGCTCGATCTCGGCGGGCGGCCGAAGGTCATCCGGGTGACCGACCTGTTCGAGGAAGTGGACGAGGAGCACGCGAAGCGCGAGGCGGAACTCGCCGCGACCGCGCACGACGCCACGGTGGTCGAAGCGCTGCCCGAGGTGACGACCGCAGTGGTCGCCGTCTGCTCGGGCGACGGGTTGGTGGAGCTGTTCGCCCAGCTCGGTGTCCAGGGCATCGTCACCGGTGGTCAGACGATGAATCCGTCGACGGCCGAACTCCTCGAGACCGTGCAGCGGGTGAATGCCCAGCAGGTCGTCATCCTGCCGAACAACAAGAACATCATCCCCGTCGCCGAGCAGGTCGGCGCGCTGACCGAGAAGACCGTCGTCGTCGTGCCCACGCGGTCCATGCCCGAAGCGCTGGCCGCCCTGGTCGCCTACGACGCCGACGCCGACGCGGCGGAGACGGCCGCGGTGATGTGCGAGGCCGCCGAGTCCGTGGTGGCCGGTGAGGTGACCCAGGCGGTCCGCGACAGCAACAGCAGTGTCGGCCCGGTCGCCGAAGGCGACTGGATCGGTCTGGTCAGAGGGGACGGCATCGTTGCGGTCGCGCCGAGCCTCGAGTCGGCGGTCGTCGCACTGCTGGAGGCGATCGTCGGCGACGACGCCGAACTCGTGACGGTCATCACCGGCCAGGACGCCGACCAGGCCACCACCGATGCGCTGCGAGGTTGGCTCGGCGATCACCGGGGCGACGTCGCGGTCGAGGTGCATCACGGCGGACAGCCGCTCTACCCCTACCTGTTCGGGGTCGAGTGACCGCGCTGACCCTGCGCGAACTCGCCGACATCGACGTCGGTCGGCTCAAGGGGGTCGGCGACAAGAAGCGCGGGTCGCTCGTCACCGTCGGTGTCGAGAACCTGTTCGACCTGCTCACGTACTACCCCCGCCGTTGGGTCGATCGGTCGAACGAGGCCCGCATCGCCGACCTCGTCCCCGGCGACGAGGCACTCGTGCTCGCCACGGTTCGCACGGTGACCAAGCGGGTCACCCGGAACCGGCGCACGATGGTGACGGTCAACGTGGGTGACGGTTCGGGGCGGATGGAGGTGGTCTTCTTCAACCAGCCGTGGCGCGAGCGCCAGTTGCGCGAGGGGCTGCAGATCGCGCTGTTCGGCAAGGCCGACGTCTACCGCGGCGGCCTGCAGATGTCGAACCCGATCGTCGACCTCATCGGCGACCGTACGGGGCGGATCGTCCCGATCTACCCGCAGAGCGAGAAGGCCCAGATCAACACCTGGGAGGTCGCCGGATGGGTCGAGGAGGCGCTGCGTCGATGCCGTGAACGAGGGATCGACGACACGCTGCCCGAACCGATTCGGCGACGTCTCGGGCTCCTGGAGCGATTCGAGGCCTTCGCGAACATCCATCTGCCCGAGTCGATCGCCGAGAAGGAGCAGGCCCGTCGGAGGCTCGCGTTCGACGAGCTGTTGCGGGTCCAACTGGTCCTCGTCCTGCGCAAGCGGGCGATGGAGCGCGACCAGCGCGGGCTGGTGCACCGCGTCGACGGCGACCTCGTGCGGCGGTTCTACGAGGCCCTGCCGTACCCCCTGACCGCTGCCCAGCAGCGAGCGATCGGCGAGATCGAATCCGACCTCGCCGCCCCGCACCCGATGCACCGGCTGCTCCAGGGCGACGTCGGGTCCGGCAAGACGGTCGTCGCCGTGGCCACGATGCTCGCCGCGGTCCAGGGCGGCCACCAGGCGGCGTTGATGGCTCCCGACCGAGGTGCTCGCCGATCAGCACGCCAGCGGGGTCCGAGCGCTCCTCGACGGTGTGAGCGTGCCCGACCCGGGGAACCTCTTCGGCGATCGGCCGTTGCGGGTCGAGCTGTTGACGAACCGGGTCACCGGGTCGGATCGCAGGGACGTGCTCGGCGGCCTGGCGGACGGAACGGTCGACATCGTCATCGGCACCCATGCACTGATCCAGGACGCCGTCGACTTCGCGAGCCTCGGCGCGGTCGTGGTCGACGAACAGCACCGTTTCGGTGTCGAGCAGCGCGCCGCGCTGCGGGCCAAGACGGTCGGGGGAGCGGTCCCCGACATGTTGGTGATGACGGCCACACCGATCCCGCGGACCGCCGCGATGACCGTGTACGGGGACCTCGATGTCAGCGTGCTCGACGAGCTTCCTCCCGGGCGGACCCCGATCGTGACCCGCTGGGCGAACGGGCCGCTGCTGGAGGCCGAGGTGTGGGCCGAGGTCCGAGCCGCCGTGGGCGAGGGCCGCCAGGCGTACGTGGTGTGCCCGCTGATCGGCGAGAGCGAGAAACTCGAGGTGGCGTCGGCCGAGGAAACCTTCGAACGTCTGGCGAACGACGAGCTCGCCGGCTTGCGGCTCGGCCTGCTGCACGGTCGGCTGTCCTCGGCGGAGAAGGAGGCCACGATGAGTGCGTTCCGGTCGGGGGACCTCGACGTGCTGGTGGCCACCACGGTGATCGAGGTCGGCGTCGACGTCCCGAACGCGACCGTGATGGTGATCCTCGACGCCGACCGTTTCGGGATCGCCCAGCTCCATCAGCTCCGCGGGCGGGTCGGACGCGGCGCGCACGCGTCGACGTGCTGGCTCGTGACCCAGCAGCGCGAGCCCGACGACGACGCCGGCAACCCGCGGGTCGAGGCGCTGGTCGCCACGACCGACGGTTTCGAGCTGGCGGAGATCGACCTGGAGCTGCGCGGGGAGGGCACCTTGATGTCGACCTCGCAGAAGGGCCGCAGCGACCTCAAGCTCGCCTCGCTCCGCCGAGACCGCAAGCTGGTCGAGTTGGCGCGGGAGGTCGCGTTCGAGATCGTCGATGCCGACCCCGAACTCCGCGGGTCATGCCGGCCTCGCCGACGAACTCGCCCTGATCTTCAGCGAGTCCGACGAGGAGTTCCTCACCAAGAGCTGACCGCACCAACCCGCCCCAGCCAACTCGTGAACAAATGCGCCACTCACGCGGCCCTTTGTTCACGAGTTCGTCGGATGAGTGAGCCGGTGCGGGAGCGGTGGCATGGTGTCAGTCGGGGCGGCCCATCTCGGCGTCGTCCTCGTCGGACATCACCAGATCCCAGCGGTCGAGGCAGTCCTCGCAGCGATAGGCGACGACGTCGCCGGGCTCCCAGATGCCGTCCTCGGGCGGGTGGGTGAGCAGGAAGCACCGGCCACCGCAGTCGATGCAGACGATCTGGGGGGTGGGAGTGAGCACCATCACAGTCTGGCCTGACCGGCCGCAGCGGGGTGCATCAGCTCGTATCGTGGGCGCGTGCGTGTCGTGGCGGGAGAACTGGGAGGTCGACGTCTGGTGTCGCCGGCCGGCACGTCGACGCGGCCGACGACGGATCGGGTCCGCGAGGCCGTCTTCAACTCGCTGACCAGTGCGGGTGTGCTCGACGGTGCCGTCGTGGCGGATCTCTTCGCCGGGAGCGGGGCGATCGGCATCGAGGCGCTGTCGCGTGGTGCGGCGCGCTGTGTGTTCGTGGAGCGGGACCGGTCGGCGTTGCAGGCGCTCGACGAGAACCTCGACTCGCTGGACCTTCGGGACCGCAGCCGAGTCGTCGCCGGCGATGCCGTCAGCGCCGCTGCGACCATCGACGCCGACATCGTCTTCGCCGACCCTCCGTACGACTTCGACGCCTGGCCGGAGCTGCTCGAACGCATCACCGGCGATTTCGTCGTCGCCGAGTCGGGTGCGGAGATCGAGGCGCCCGACGGATGGGTGATCATCCGGTCCAAGCGCTACGGACGCACCCGGGTGACCTTTCTCGAACGTGACGTCGCGCCCGAACTAGGGTCTGATTCCCAATGACCACCGGCCCCATCACCAGCGGACGGACGCAACTGCGGGTGCTGTACCCGGGAAGCTTCGACCCGATCCACCTCGGACACGTCGACATCATCGAGCAGGCGCACGAACTGTTCGGATCCGTCGTGGTCGCGATCATGCACAACCCGTCGAAGCCGTCGGGGTTGTTCCCGGTGGACGCCCGCGTCGACATGGCGCGCGAGGCGCTCGCCGGTCTCGACGGGGTCACCGTGCTCGCGCAGACCGGTCTGGCCGTGCAGGCCGCCGAGCGAGCCGACGTCGACTTCATCGTCAAGGGCCTGCGCACATCGGGCGATTTCGAGATCGAGCAGCAGATGGCCCACAACAACTACGCCGTGACCGGTGTTCGCACCGTGTATCTTCCCTGCCGCCCCGAACTGGGGTACATCAGCAGCCGATTCGTGCGGGAAATCGCGAAGTACGGTGGCACCATCGATCACCTCGTGCCGGCGCCGGTTGCCGACGCACTCCGCCGCACGTTCGACGGCGATCAGAATTGAGCAGACCATGAGCTACGACGACCGCAACGGCGACCAGTACGACGAGTACGACGAGATCGACGACGAGTACCCGGATCCCGGCGTGCCCGGCGGGTACGTCGGCGACGCCGAGACACTGCTCCGCCGAGCGATCGACATCGTGGCGACCGCGCCGACGATGCCGCTGTCGTCGTCGCCCGCGCATCGACCGCGACGAGATCATCGAGCTCCTCGAGGAGTCCTTGCACCGACTGCCCGAGGAGCTTGCGTCAGGCCCGCTGGATGCTCAAGGAGCGCCAGGAGTTCGTCGCCAAGACCCGCCGGGAGGCCGACGAACTCCTCGAAGCAGCGCGGGTCCGGGCCGAGCGGATGGTCCAGCGCACCGAGGTCGTCCGGGCAGCCGAGCAACGGGCACGACAGGTCATGGAGACCGCCGAGTCCGATTCACGCCGCCTGAAGCACGAGACCGAGGACTTCCTCGACCAGCGGCTCGGCTCGTTCGAGATTCTCCTCGACAAGCTGCAGAAGACCGTCGGCGCGGGCCGTCAGCGCCTGTCGATCGGCGCCGCCACCCAGGACGTGTCGAGTGTCGAGGAAGAAGACGACCCCACCAAGGGCTTCTTCGACCAGGATCACTGATTCGTCGGCGACCTCATGGTTGATCTGCTCCGCCCGCTGCGGGTGAATGCCGTCGAACTCCTCCGCCAGCCCGGTGCTGTGCGCACCGTCGAGGTGGTGATCGCGGCCGGTCCGATCGATGCCGACCACGAGCGACTCGCCGGTGACATCCACGTCGATCTGCGCCTCGAGGCCCTGAACGACGGCATCAAGGTGACCGGCACGGTGACGGCAGCGTGGTCGACGGTGTGTCGGCGGTGCCTCGCCGACGTCTCGGGCGAGGCGGTCGGCCTGATCGACGAGCTGTACCAGATCCACCCGTTGGATCCCGACGCCTACGTCATCGAGGACGGGCAGCTCGACCTCGTCCCGCTCGTGCGCGAAACCGTGCTGCTCGAACTCGATCTCGAACGGCTGTGCCGTGAGGACTGCGCCGGGCTCTGCCCGAACTGTGGCGTCGACCGGAACGTGACCTCGTGTTCGTGCGACACGTCGGTGAGCGACGATCGCTGGGCGGCGCTCGAGGGCTTCGTTCCCGAGGAGTGAGTCCCCGAGAGACGTGAAGCCGTCACGGCGTGAGCGCGTCGTGGGTCAACCGGCCCCAGCGCCGATAACGTGATCCATCGCTTGTGGCCCGGGTCGAACCGGCAGCGAGCAGCAATCCACCAACGATCCGGTCGATCACCGCCCGGGCGTCTCAACGAGGAAGCGAACGATGGCCGTTCCGAAGAAGAAGACATCGAAGTCGAAGACCCGCAGCCGTCGGGCGAGCGCCTGGCAGCTGCATGCGCCGGCCCGCAGCCTGTGCCCCCGCTGTGGCAACGCCAAGACTCCGCACACCGTGTGCCCGTCGTGCGGTTGGTACCGCGACCGCGTCGTCGTCGACGTCGGCTGATCACCCACCGATGCTTCCCGTTGCCGTCGACGCCATGGGCGGCGACGACGCACCAGGACCGATCCTCGCCGGGGCGCACCGCGCCGCGGCCGCCGGCATCCCCGTGGTGCTCGTCGGTCCGAGCGACCTCGAAGGCCGCACCGCTGCCGACGGGTCCGTCCTCGATCTGATCGAGGCGTCCGAGGTCATCGGCATGCACGACGACCCGGCCCAGGGCGTGCGACGCAAGAAGGACTCGACGCTCGTCCGCGCCGCCGAGGCGGTTCGAGACGGCCGTGCCAGCGCCATGATCTCGGCGGGCAACACCGGCGCCACGATGGCCGCAGCGTTGCTGCGGATGGGCCGCATCTCCGGCGTCAAGCGCCCGGCCGTCGCCACACCGATCCCGGTACCGGGGGCCAACCCGACCGTGCTGCTCGATGCCGGCGCCAACGCCGAGGTGCAGGCCGAATGGCTCGTGCAGTTCGCGCTCATGGGGTCCGTGTACGCCCGTCACCGATTCGGCGTCGAGTCGCCCCGCGTCGGCCTGCTGTCCATCGGCGAGGAACCCGGCAAGGGCGACTCGTTGCGCAAGGAGACCTACGAACTGCTCGGCGCCGCGTCGCATCTCAACTTCGTGGGCAACGTCGAAGGCCGCGACGTGATGAGCGCCGATCTCGACGTGTGCGTCACCGACGGCTTCACCGGCAACGTGGTGCTCAAGACGCTCGAAGGTGCGTTGAAGGTCATCGTGCGGTCGATCCTCGATGCGTTCGCCGCCGAGGACCACTACCAGCCGCACGTGGATGCGTTGATGCCGGCGCTGCTCGGGCTGTACGAGTCCTTGAGCCCCGACACCTACGGCGGTGCGGTGCTGCTGGGTGTCGACGGCGTGTGCATCATCTCGCACGGTTCGTCCGGGGAGACGGCGATCGCCAACGGGATCGGCGTCGCCCGTGACATGGTCGAACACGACATGGTCGGCGAGATCCGCGCGGCCATCGCCGCCAACGCCCAGGGTTGAGCCGCTCGTCGATCGTCACGCTGACCGGGCCGACAAGTAGACTCGTCCCCCGTGCCAGCAGAGACCTCGGAGCAAGCCCCACTCGAACGTGACGAGATCTTCGAGATCGTCCGCGATCGGCTCGCCGACATCTTGGAGATCGACCCGTCCACCATCACCGAGGGACAGTCGTTCGTCGATGACCTCGACGCCGACTCGTTGGCGCTGATCGAGCTGGTCGAGGCGCTCGAGGAGACGCTCAGCGAGCGGACCGTCGGGTTCCGCATCGAGGACGAGGACCTCGAGGACCTCAAGACGGTCCGAGACGCTGTCGACTACGTCCACGAACGGGCGAAGTAGATCCCAGCGCCACCATGTCCGCTCCGGGAGGCGACCTCGACGCGTTGTCGGAGCGCATCGGCTACCGGTTCGGTGATCGGTCACTGCTCGAACGGGCGCTCGCCCACCGCTCCTGGTGCGCCGAGACGCCCGGGACGTCGAGCAACGAGCGGCTGGAGTTCCTGGGCGATGCCGTACTCGGTTGGGCGATCGCCGACATCGTGTACCACCGCTACGACGTCGCCGAAGGGCAGCTCACGGACCTTCGCAAGAGCGTCGTGAACGCGATCGCGCTGGCCGAGGTCGCCGTCGATCTCGGGCTCGGGCCGCACATCCTGCTCGGGCGGGGTGAGGCAGCGGCCGGCGGAGCGGACAAGCCCTCGATCCTGTCCGACGCCTTCGAAGCCGTGCTCGGTGCGGTGTACCTCGACGGCGGTCCGCAGGCGGCCTACGGGATGGTCGAGCGCCTCGTCGTGCCGCGGATGCCCGACACCGCCGATGCGCTGGACCAGTTCGACCAGAAGACCCAGCTGCAGGAGCTGAGCGCTCGCGCCGGTCGCGGCGCACCGGTCTACGAGGTCAGTTCCCGAGGACCCGACCACGCGAAGTCGTTCCACGCCGTGGTCCGCATCGACGGCGACATCGTCGGTGAGGGTGACGGCCGGTCGAAGAAGGCGGCAGAGCAGGTGGCGGCCGCCGAGGCCTGCCGGTCACTGTCGTAGGCGTCGATGCCCGAACTTCCCGAGGTCGAGACGGTTCGACGTGGACTCGAGCGGCACCTGGTCGGGCGTCGGATCACGGCGGTCGAGGTGGGACGGGAACGAACCGTGCGCCGAACGTCTCGCGAGGCGCTGATCCACGGGCTGACCGACACGGTCGTCACGGGGGCGGACCGGCGCGGCAAGTACCTGGTGCTGCCACTCGACACGGGCGACAGCGTGATGATCCACCTGCGCATGAGCGGTCAGGTGCTCCTGGCCGCCCCGGGGGCCACGCGACCGCCCCACACCCACGTGGTCATGCGGCTCGACGACGGCAACGAGGCGTGGTTCGTGGACCCACGGACGTTCGGTGAGGTGGTCGTGTTCGACCCGGAACGTGTGGACGTCGAACTCCCCGAGCTGGCCGCGCTCGGTATCGATCCGATCGCCGATCCGTTCGACGCGCGGGCGCTGCGGACCGCATTCGGCCCGACGAGGCGGGCGCTGAAGCCGTTGCTGCTCGACCAGCACGTCGTGACGGGAATCGGCAACATCTACGCCGACGAGATCCTGCACCGGGCTCGACTGCGGCCGGATCGTCCCGCCTCGACGCTGGAGCGTCGCCACCTGACGGTGCTGCACACCTCGATCGTCTCGGTGCTCACCGAAGCGATCGCGGCCGGCGGTTCGACGCTCGGCGACGCCCAGTACGTCGACCTGATGGGGGAGGGCGGCTCCTACCAGGACGACCACCGGGTGTACGGCCGTGGTGGCGAGCGATGCCTCACCTGTGGTCGCGGATGGATCCGTCGGACCGTGACCGGTGGTCGCAGTACCCACTTCTGTCCGGTCTGCCAGCACTGACCGCTCGACCTCGCCCGATCCCGGCCGACCCGTGCCGCCCACAGCATGCGGGGCGGAGGTCGGGCGAGCGGATAGTTTCGACGCTGCTGTGTTCTTGAAGAGTCTCAACCTCAAGGGGTTCAAGTCGTTCGCCGACAGCACCACGATGGTGCTCGAACCCGGCGTCACCGTCGTGGTGGGGCCCAACGGGTCGGGCAAGTCCAACGTGGTCGACGCCATCGCCTGGGTGCTCGGCGCCCAGGCACCCAAGGCGGTGCGCAGCCAGAAGATGGACGACGTGATCTTCGCCGGAACGGCCACCCGGCCGGCGTTGGGGCGGGCCGAGGTCAGCATCACCATCGACAACTCCGACGGCACGCTCGGCGTCGAGCTGAGCGAGGTGACCGTCACCCGCGTGCTGTTCCGCAACGGTGACTCCGAGTACGCCATCAACGGCGTGCCGTGCCGCCTGCTCGACGTCCAGGAGTTGCTGTCCGACGCCGGTGTGGGTCGTCAGCAACACGTCATCGTGAGTCAGGGCCAGATCGACGCCGTGCTGAACGCACGCCCGGAGGATCGCCGCGCCATCATCGAGGAAGCTGCGGGCGTCCTGAAGTTCCGCAAGCGCAAGGAGAAAGCGGAGCGCCGGCTGGATGCCACCGAGGCGAACCTGCTCCGCGTGCAGGATCTGCTGCGGGAGGTTCGGCGCCAGCTGCGGCCGCTCGAACGGCAGGCCCAGGCCGCCGAGCGCCACGGCTCGTTGATCGCCGAACTGACCGAGGTGAAGACCTTCGTCGCCGGTCGGGAGATCGCGTCGTGGCGCGCCAAGCTCGAGTCGTTGGCCGTCACCCGGCTCGACAGCGCCGCGGCGGAGTCCGAGCTGAAGTCGGCGCTCGCCGCGCTCGACACCCAGGTCATGGCCATCGAGGCGCAGTTGTCGGCTCGGGGCGAGAGCGACGTGAGCGATCGTCTCGTGCGGGTCGAACAACTCCGCGAGCGCGCCCGCGGGCTGAGCGCGGTGCTCGTCGAGCGTCGTCGATCCCTCGAACGCGATCGCGGGCAGCTCCTCGACGCCGGCGTGATCGCCAACCTCGAAGCGGACGCCGCACGGTTCCGCGACGAGTTGACCGCGGTCATCGCGGCGCTCGATGAGATCGAGCCGGCCTCCGAGCAGCTGATCGCCGACGAAGAGGCCTTCCGCGCCGAGCGCAGCCAAGGTGCTCGATGCCGTCGCCGCCGACGCAACGGGCACGCAGGCAGCGAGCGCCGCGGCCGAGGTGCGCGGCGAGCTGCGATCCGTGAGGTCGGCCCGCGAGCGCTCGGCCGCCGATCTGCGACGGTTCCGCGAACGGTACGACTCGCTCGTCGCCCGTCGTGATGCCAGCGCCGAGGACGAGGTCCGGTTCCGGGCCGAGTGCGAAGAGGCGGGTGCCATCGAAGAGCCGCTCGTCGCCGAGCTGGAGGTCGTCGAGGCGCAGCGGGCCGAGGCCGAGGCAGCACACGAGGCGCGTCAGTCCCTGCGGACCGACGCCGCCGAGGAGGCGTCGCGGTGGGCCGCTCGTGTCGAAGCGCTGCAGATGGCCCTCGATGCCGCCCGCGCCCGGGCGGGCGCCGAGCGGCTCGCCGGGGTCGAGGGCGTCCTCGGCACGCTGCTCGACCTGATCGAGATCGACGACGGGTGGGAACCGGCGGTCGAGGCCGCGCTCGGGGAGTCGCTGACCGCCGTCGTGGTCGACGACGCGTCCGCCGGGCGTCGCGCGCTGGCCGCGCTTCGCAGCTCCGACACCAGCGGTGCGGTGATCGCCCTCGGTGCCCGACCCTCGAGCCCGGTCCGCACGTCGCTCGGCGAGCCGGTTCGACCACACGCCCGATCGGGACGGCCGGGCGTGAGCGAGCTGCTCGACGGTCTGCTGGGCTCGGCCGTGCGAATCGACGATGTCGGCGCTGCGGTCGACGCCGCAGCTGGCGCATCCGGACATCGTGATCGTCACCGGTGGCGGCGACCGCTTCGGACTCAGCGGCTGGCGCGTCGGTGCTGCGGGCAGTGGTGCCACCGCATCCGCACTCGACGATGCGATCGAGCGGGCCGAGCACGCCGCCGCCGAGCTCCAACGAGCTGTCGAGGGTGTCGAGGCCGCCGACCGCAACGTGCAGGCCGCCCGATCCGCGGAGGCCGACCTGGTCCGTCGGCTCGACGACAACGACGCCAAGCTGAGCGCTGCCACCGAAGGGCTGGCCCGCGCCCAACGGGAACACCGGGAGGTCCAGTCGGAGCTGGAAGGTCTCGATCGATCGATCGCCGATCTGTCGGCGAATCTCGACCGTGAGGATCAACGCATCGCCGAGCTGGAAGCGCTCCTGCCCGCATTGGAGTCCGACGAGCAGGCCGAGGTCGATGCCGCCCGAGCCCGCGGCGAGCTGCGCGCCGATCTGGAGGCGCGTGCGGCTGCGATGGCGTCACGACGCAAGGACCTCGAAGTGCGCAACGCCGGTCTGCACGAACGCCGGCAGCTCGTCGAACGGAGACTGGACGAGACCGAGCGGCGCCTGGCCGCCGACGCCGAGGCGCGGCTGGCTGCCGAAGGTCAGCGGGTCCGTATCGAACGCGACATCGCTGCGATCGATCGGCTCATGGCCGTGGTGTCCGGCCATCGTGAGGTCGTCGAGGTGCAGCACACCGACCTCGTCGAGCAGCGTCGTCGCCAGAGCGACGAGGTGCGGGGGTCTGACCGGTGAGCTGGATCAGCATCGTCGCGCCAGGGCCGAGAAGGAGTCGGCGCTCGACACCTCTCGTGAGCGGGCCCGTCAGGCAGAGCTCGGCGAAGCCGAGGCCAAGCTGCGACTGGAGACGGCGATCGACACCCTGCGCCGCGAGCTCGACATCGAGCCGGCCGTTGCCGAGGCGGCACCGATGCCGGTGCTCCCCGAGGGGGCGACGCCAGCGGGCCGGGTCCGCGAGCTGGAACGGGAGCTGCGTCTGCTCGGCCCGATCAATCCGCTCGCGCTCGAGGAGTTCAACGAGCTGCAGACCCGCCACACCTTCCTCGAGGAACAGCTCGAGGACGTTCGTTCCACCCGCCGTGAGCTGGCGAGGGTCATCGCGGCGGTCGACACCGAGATCCAGAACGTGTTCGCGTCGGCGTTCACCGACGTGGCCGAGAACTTCACGCAGCTGTTCGGTCTGTTGTTCCCCGGCGGTGTCGGCAAGCTCAAGCTCACCGCTCCCGACGACCTGCTCAACACCGGTATCGAGGTCGAGGCCAAGCCGAGCGGCAAGAACGTCAAGAAGCTGTCGTTGCTGTCGGGTGGGGAGCGCAGCCTCACGGCGCTCGCCTACCTGTTCGCCGTGTTCCGTTCACGGCCGTCGCCCTTCTACGTGATGGACGAAGTCGAGGCTGCCCTCGACGACGTCAACCTGCACCGCTTCCTCGGGCTCATCCAGGAGTTCCGCAAGGACGCCCAGCTGATCGTGGTGTCGCACCAGAAGCGGACCATGGAAGCCGGTGACTGTCTGCTCGGCGTGAGCATGCAGCCCGGCGGGTCGAGCAAGGTCGTCACCGAGCGGGTGTCGGCCACCGCGTCGTCGGCCTGAACTCGCTGGGCGCCCGGACAGCCGGCGGGACGTCCGGCGGGTCGAGTGCGCGGGTGAGTCCATCGCCCTGCGGCCAGGTAGCGTCGCCGTCGATGGGTATCGAGATCCTGTTCCTGATCCTGGCGATCGCCGTCGTGGCGTTCGGCATCGCGGTGGTCGTCGTCAACCGCCGCAAGGCAGCGGGGCCGTCCGCGCCGTCGACTCGGACCGCGGCGCCGACCACGCCACCTCCGAGGGAGACCGGTGGTGCGCGGCAGCGGCGACTGCCGTCGAGGAGCGCCCGGACACCGCGGTGGAGGTCGTCGAGGAGGAGCCCGAGGTCGTCGAGCCCGTCAAGCCGGCGTCGTTGCGGGATCGACTGGCGAAGGCCCGCTTGGCGTTCAGCGGCGCCGTCGTCGGCGTGCTCGGCCGCAGCGGCATCACCGAGGAGAGCTTCGAGGATCTCGAAGAGGCGCTGCTGCGTGCCGACGTGGGCGTGGGCGTCACGACCGATCTGCTCGACGGTCTGCGGGCCAAGGTCGCCTCGAAGGAGATCACCGAGCCGCAGGCGCTCGTCGACGAACTCGAAGCGGAGATGGTCTCGCGCCTCGCCGGATCGGATCGCACGCTGGCGTTCGACCCGGATGCCGGCGGCCCGAACGTCTGGATGTTCGTGGGGGTCAACGGCGTCGGGAAGACCACGACGATCGGCAAGCTCGCCAACCAGCAGATGCGTGACGGTCGCACCGTGCTCCTGGCGGCGGGCGACACGTTCCGCGCAGCGGCGGCCGAGCAGCTCACGACCTGGGCCGAGCGGTCGGGCGCGGAGATCGTCCGCGGGGCCGAGGGTGGGGATCCCAGTTCGGTGATCTTCGACGGTGTGGAGCGCGCCGCTGCCCGGGGCATCGAACTCGTGATGGCGGACACGGCCGGTCGCCTGCACACCAAGTCGAACCTGATGGAGGAGCTCCGCAAGGTGCGTCGCGTGGCCGAGAAGGGTGCGGGTCGGGTGACCGAGACGCTCCTGGTGATCGATGCCACCACGGGCCAGAACGGTCTCACGCAGGCCCGCGAGTTCCGCGAGGCCACCGATGTCACCGGCGTCGTGCTCACGAAGCTCGACGGTTCGGCCAAGGGTGGCATCGTGTTCGCCATCGAGACCGAACTCGGCATCCCGGTCAAGCTCGTCGGCGTCGGTGAGACCATCGAGGATCTGATCCCGTTCGACCCCACCGAGTTCGTCTCCGCCCTCGTCGACCCCTGACGCTCCGAGACACGTCCGAAGCCGCCACCGACACTTCGCGGAATCCGGTCGCTCAGCGACCGGATCCCGCGAGATTTCGGAGTGGGGGTGGGGGCCTGGCAGAATCGCGCGATGACGATCACCGAGACGCGTACGACCGATCCGGAGACCCTCGAGGTCGAAGCGGCCATCGATGCCCTGCTCGCGGCACACGACCCGTCGACGACCGACAACATCGAGTTCCGCGGCGCTCGCTACGACGCAGGTCTCGCCTGGGTGCACTTCCCCAAGCGGTTCGGTGGCCTGGGCGTGCGGCCGGAGCTGAACAAGCTGGTCGAGACCCGGCTCCGCCAGGCGGGTGCCAAGCCGACGGAGCCGCTGACGTTCTTCATGGCCCTCGCGGGGCCGACCATCGTCACCCACGGCAGCGACGAGGCCAAGGAACGCTTCCTGCGCCCGATGTTCACCGGCGAGGAGGTCTGGTGCCAGCTCTTCTCCGAGCCGGGCGCCGGATCGGACTTCGCCGGGCTGGCGACGAAGGCGGAGCGCGACGGCGACGAGTGGATCGTCAACGGTCAGAAGGTCTGGAACACGATGGCCCACCTCGCGGACTTCGGCATGCTCGTCACGCGCACCGACCCCGAAGCCCCCAAGCACAAGGGGATGACCTACTTCGCGCTCGACATGCACGCCGACGGGGGTCGAGGTGCGGCCGCTGCGCCAGATCACCGGCGAGGCCGAGTTCAACGAGGTCTACATGACCGACGCTCGCATCCCCGACGCCCACCGCATCGGTGACGTCGGCGAGGGCTGGCGGGCCAGCCTCACCACGTTGATGAACGAGCGCAACGCGATCGGCACCGGCAGCGGCGCCGGCAGCGGCTCGGTCGCCCGGCGCGGTGCGGCCGCGAACGACGCGGTCGAGATCTGGAAGTCGCTCGACCCCTCGGAGCAGGACGGCGCCCGCAAGGACCGACTGATGCAGCTGTGGTGTCAGGCCGAGGTCAATCGGCTCACCAACCGACGGGCGGGGGAGAACGCCAAGGCCGGCAATCCCGGCCCGGAGATGACGATCGCCAAGTTGGCGTTCTCCGAGTTGAACAAGCCGCTGTACGAGTTCTGTGTCGACCTGATGGGCGCCGATGCGCTCATCGGCTACGACTACACCTTCCGTCGGCCCGGTGAACTCGACGTGATGGGCACGATGCACGGCACCCGCTACTCGTTCCTGCGGGTGCGGGCGAACTCGATCGAGGGCGGCACGTCGGAGATCCTGCGGAACATCATCGGCGAGCAGGTGCTCGGGCTGCCGGGGGAGCCGCGGGTCGACAAGTCGATCCCGTGGAACGAGGTCCCGCGGAACTGACACCAGCGCTGTCATCTTCGCCGTCGACGGAACCACAGCGGAGACCGTGGCGTCGAACGGTCATGGCGACTTCACGGATCACTGCACTCGGGTTCACTGCCGCTGCTGCCGCGCTGCGCGCTGACCGCGTGTGGTCAAGCCTCCGAGGACGGCGCCGGGTCGTTGCTGCAGCCACCGCAGCCGGTTCGGGTCGCCGGTTCGTCGTCGTCTGCCGCGGCGGAAGGTCGCCTGAGCAGTGACGCCGCGATGTCGGCGATGCCCGCGTTCATGGGCTTCACCTACGAAGCCGGGCCCGACCTGCCCGCCCTGCCGACCAACACGACCGGCTACCAGTACCCGCCGGGAGCAGCGGTGGATGCCAACCGGGTCGCCGAGTTGGCCGCCGCGCTCGGTGTCGAGGGCGAACCGGTACCGGGCGGCGGCGCCGAGGTCGACGGCCTGTCGTGGAGGGTCGGACCCGATGACGGATCGGCGCCGATGCTGACCGTCGGCGCCGACCCGCAGTTGAACGTGAACTACTCCCAGGCGTGGGCCGACTCGGTCAGCGTCGGATGCGCCGTCGCCGTCGAGGGCGGCTCGGCATCAGGAGGCGCCGCAACGGATGTCGTGACCGAGGCGCGAGCACCGGATGCGGGCCCGACCGACACCACCACGATCGATCCCGCCCCCGAGCCTGCTACACCGGTGGAACCCCCCACCACGTGTGTCGAGGCGGAGCCGCCTGCCAACGTGCCGACCGCCGATGAGGCCGAAGCCCTCGCCGGTGACGTGCTCGAAGCGATCGGTCTCGATCCCGCCGACTTCGAGTTCGAGACCTATGCCGACGAGTGGGCGGCCTCGGTGACGGCGTGGAGCCAACTCGACGGCGTTCGTTCCCCGATCACCTGGGGCTTCGGGTTCGGCGAGAACGCCGAACTGCAGTGGATGAACGGAACCCTGGCCACGCCCGTCGCCACCGGTCCGTACCCGCTCATCGGGCTCGACGAGGCCCTCGGACGGCTCGAGGAGCAGAACGGGTGGATGGGGCGCGGCGGTGTGTTCATGGACGACGTCGCCGTCGGTGCGGATCCTGCGTCATCGGGTGGCCGATGCATCGAATCGCCCGCCGAACAGCCCGTCGAGGTCACGGTGCCGACCGAGTCCGCGCCGCAACAGGGCGAGACCACGCCTCCCGACTCGCTCGGCGTGGTCGTCGAGACCGCTCCCGGTCGACAGTCTTCCGGTCGACACCGTTCCCGTCGACAGCGTTCCGGTCGAGGTGCCGACCGAAGTGGCGACGCTCGTCGACGTGCGGGCCGATCTGTGGTGGGCCTGGGACGACGACGGGTCGGTCTGGCTCCTGCCTGCCTACACCTTCACCGACACCGAGGGCCGCGTGTTCACGGTGCCGGCCGTCACCGACGAGTTCCTCATCATCGCCGACCCGGTCCTCGTCGACCCGATGCCGCTCGATCCGATGCCGGTCGAACCGCCCGGTCGAACCGCGCCGAACGAGGTCCCGGTGGATCAGTTCGGGATCGTGGGCCTCGGTGTCGACGAGGCGACCAAGGTTCTGGATGCCGAGGGGCTGACCCTTCGAGTGGTCATCGAAGACGGCGAGGCCCTGGCGGTGACCGAGGACTTCAGCACCTCGCGGGTGAACGTCGAAATCGCCGACGGCGTCGTGGTCGCCGTCGTGTCGATCGGCTGACCCGGACGCCGGGCCCGCCATGTGACCGTGCGGGGCCGAACGTCTCGGTAGCCTGGTCGGCTGATGTTCGACAACCTCTCCACCCGACTCGAAGGCATCGTCAAGAAGATCCGCGGCAAGGGCCGGCTCACCGAGGCCGACGTCGACGAGATCATGAAGGAGATCCGCACGGCGCTCCTCGAGGCCGACGTCAACGTCACCGTCGTGCGCTCGATCTGCAACCGGATCCGCGAGACCGCCATCGGCGCCACCCGGTCGGCCGCGCTCGATCCGGCCCAGCAGGTCGTCAAGGCCGTCAACGACGAATTGACCCGTGCGCTCGGTGGCGAGACGCTCGCCATCACCTACTCCTCCAAGCCGCCGACCGTGGTCCTGATGGCCGGCCTCCAGGGCTCCGGCAAGACCACGAACTCCGCCAAGCTCGCCGCGTGGTTCAAGAGCCAGGGCCGCCAGCCGCTGCTCGTCGGCGCCGACCTCCAGCGCCCTGCCGCCGTCGAACAGCTCCGCACGCTCGGCCGCCAGATCGACGTTCCGGTCTTCTCCGATCCGTCCGACCCGGTGCGGGCATCGGCCGCCGGCCTCGAGGAGGCCAAGCGACTGGGTCGTGACGTGGTCATCGTCGACACCGCCGGTCGTCTGTCGATCGACACCGAGATGATGGAGCAGGTCCGTCAGATCTCCGCCGCCGTCGACCCGGACTACACCTTCCTCGTCATCGACGCGATGACCGGCCAGGACGCCGTCCAGACCGCCGAGGCGTTCCACCAGACCCTGCAGATCAACGCCGTCATCATGTCGAAGATGGACGGCGACGCCCGTGGTGGCGCGGCGCTGTCGGTCAAGGAAGTCATCGGTGTGCCGATCGCGTTCGCGTCGACCGGTGAGAAGCTGACCGAGTTCGAGCAGTTCCACCCCGACCGGATGGCCGGTCGCATCCTCGGCATGGGCGACATGCTCACCCTGATCGAGCAGGCCGAGCGGGCCTTCGAGGCCGATCAGGCCGAGCAGGCGGCGGCCAAGTTGATGGAGGGTCAGTTCACCCTCGACGACTTCCTGGAGCAGATGCAGCAGATCAAGAAGATGGGCTCGCTCGGCGGCCTCATGGGGATGCTGCCGGGTGTCCCGAAGGAGCTGAAGGGCGCCAAGATCGACGACGACGACCTCAAGCCGATCGAGGCCATCATCCGGGCGATGACGCCGCAGGAACGGGCCCAGCCGGTGATCATCAACGGCAGCCGTCGCCAGCGCATCGCCAACGGATCGGGCACCCAGGTGGGTGACGTCAACCGGCTGGTCAAGCAGTTCGGCGAGATGCAGAAGATGATGAAGAAGTTCGGCATGGCGGGTCAGAAGCCGGGCAAGAAGGGCAAGAACGGCAAGAAGGGCCGCAAGGGCGGCATGCCCGGTCGGGGGCTGCCTCCCGGGTTGCTCGATCCGAATGCCGGCCAGGGCATGGACCTCCCCGGTTTGCCCGGCATGCCGAACATGCCCGGCATCCCCGGATTCCCGAACCGTTGAGCCGAACCCCTGCTCGCGATGAGATCTGGGAGCACCCGTCGCGCTCATGTCTCATCGCATGTGGTTCGGTCGATCCCGCGAGGGGTTCGGGGCTCGTGCCGCTAGCCTTCCCACGTTCTCATTTGCACCCAGGAGTATCGATTTCAGATGGCAGTCAAGCTGCGCCTCACCCGCATCGGCAAGAAGAAGCAACCTCAGTACCGCATCGTCGTCGCTGACTCCCGGTCGCCCCGCGACGGTCGCTTCATCGAGATCCTGGGTCACTACGACCCCCGTCAGGACCCGTCGGTGCTGACCGTCGACAACGACAAGGCCGTGAAGTGGCTCGCCGACGGCGCCCAGCCGACCGAGCGGGTGGCCAAGCTCCTCACGATCTCGGGTGCGATGGAGCAGTTCGAAGCCGCCAAGGCATCGAAGTGAGCGACGCCGAACTCGACACCGACGTCGAGATCGATGAGGTCGAGGTGTACGAGGACGATGACGAGCTCGCCCGACTGCTGTCGCCGTGCTCACGCACATCGTGAAGTCGATCGTCGACGATCCCGAAGCGGTCACCGTCGACGCCGACGATTCCGGTCGCCGCCTGACGCTCAACGTGCGTGTCGGCGAAGGTGACCTCGGTCGTGTGATCGGTCGTCGTGGCCGCACCGCATCGAGCATCCG
>CAVZTM010000016.1:0-60673 GCA_963778175.1 Ilumatobacteraceae bacterium | reverse complement strand
CCTCGTTGCTCACTTGGCACCACGAGAGCCCGGAAACGAAACAAGCCCAGGTCTGTGACCTGGGGTTTTCCGTGGAGCTAAGGAGAATCGAACTCCTGACCTCTTCCATGCCATGGAAGCGCTCTACCAACTGAGCTATAGCCCCGAGACTTCGTGGTGCTCGGACCGCCGGGCGGGAGGCGAGGCTCCGAATCCGGCGAAATGATCGCCGTGCGAATCTAGCTCCTCCGGCTGGTTGCTCCAACGTCCCGCCGGTGAGATCCCACGACCGAGCGCGCAACGGGCGCGCGGCGCGGGTCAGACGGCGGTGGCGTCGACGGCGGGGTCGGGAGGGAGCTCCCAGGCGACGCGGGGCGCATCCATGTAGAGGCGCTCGATCTCGTAGAACTCGCGGACCGAGTCGAGGAACACGTGCACGACCACATCGCCGTAGTCGATCAACGACCACTGCTGCTCGCGAATGCCCTCGGTGCGCACCGGCGAGCGGCCGAGCTCCGACTTCACCTTCGCCTCGATCTCCTCGACGACGGCACGCACCAGCCGCGGGTTGGAGGCGCCGGCGATCACGAAGTACCCGGCAATCGACAGCACCGGCCCCACGTCGAGCACCATCACGTTCGTGGCCTTCATGTCCGACGCCGTGCGGGCCGCGAGCACGGCGAGCGCCTCACCCGAATCGGCCACCGGTTGCGTGTCGTCACTCATGCAGGTCATCCATCCACATCGACCGTACTGCCCGGAACGGTCTCATCGGGCAGGACCTCGCGATCCCGGCGCAGCTGCCGCTTGCAGGGCGAGGTACGACTCGCCGAGCGTCACCACCTGATCGACACCCTCGAGCACCGTCGGCGCCAACACCACCTCGACCGGCCCGAAGAGCGTCTCACTCGGTCTTGGTCGCCTCCTCGATGAGTCGAGGATCCGACACCTGGATCAACGTCACCGCCGGCGCCACGGCCGGCGCCGTGTCGACCGACACGATGTTCGCCTGCACGAACAACAACCCGGCGATCAGCTCACGAGCCACATCGGAGTTCGTGTCGTACTGACCTCCGGCCACGCGGCGATCTGCTCGTCGGAGTACTGCGCCACGATCCGGAACTTCGGGCCGACGTTCGGTGTCGACATCAACGCCGGCGAGATCGACGCGAACACCAGCATCGAATCGGACCGGTCCAGCACCACGACGTCGGCACCCGTCGGATTCGTCGCCTCGGGAGGCGGATCGGCCGCGATGTCACGAACGCCCGACCGGGCCCTGGAACAACTCCGACCAGGAGCTGCTCGACCGAGCTCGGCGGAACGGGCCGACCGTCGGCATCCGTCGTCACCGGCTCGGGCGGCGAGTCGACCGGCGCCGTCGACGCCAACGCCGTCCAGATCGCCACGTCCAACGGATGCTGGTCGTACGCCGGCACGGACTCGTCGATGGCCGTCAGCGCGTCGACCACCTGCCCCATGTCGAGCACCTGCGGGCCGGCCGACACGACGACACCGTCGAGCTCCGCATCGACCGCGCCCGACTCCGGCTCCGTCGTCGTCGTCACGCCCGATCCGTTCGGCCCGAGTCGGTCGACCCGGCGTCGGTCGATCGGGCACCGTGTCCGGACTCGTCGTGGTCGGCGTCGATCCGTCGGGCCTGATGGCATCGGTGTCGATCGCCGCATCGGGGAGCACCGCCGACACCGACTCGATCGGAGCCAGCAACGCCTCGAGGCCGGCCGGATCGACGATGAGCGTCTGCTCGATCGTGATCGACAACATGTCGCTCACCGCCACGGTGAACGCCTCGGGATCCGACGCGTCGAAGAACTCGTTCAGCGGGCGGCGTTGCACACCGAACCCGGCCGTCGCGTCGGCATTCACCGGCACGGTCACGATGCTGCCGCCCTGCCCCTCGGGGAGCAGCGTCAGCACCACGACCGACGCCAACGCACCCTCGTCGTCGGTCACGGCGAGCAACGCATTCGGCGTCGCCGGAAACGTCTCGCGTGGGCGAGTGTCGACCCCGACCGCCTCACCCTCCTGGGTGTTGTACAGCGTGACCGCCCCGACCACCACCATCGCCGACGCCACGATCACCATGACCACGGCCAACACCGCCGCGATGACCGTCCGCTTCCTCCGGCGCTGGGGGATCGCCGTCACGCCGACGCCCCGTACAGATGACGAGCACGGATCACGTCCAGCACGGGCTGGGTGACCAGATAGTCGAGCGGACGTCCATCGGTGAAGCGGGCACGAAGATCGGTGCTCGACACCTCGAGACGCGGCACCTCCACACGGATCCAGTCGATGTCGTCGTCGAGCTTGACCGCCTCGCCGGGCCGGTCGACCACGACCAGGTGCGAGCGTTCGACCACTTCCTCCCACCGGCTCCACGTGCGCAAGCCCGCGGCGGCGTCGTCGCCGATGATCGTGAACAGCTCGGCGCCCGGGTACTGCGTGGCCAGCTCGGCGAGCGTGTCGGCGGTGAAACTGTGCCCACCCATGTCGATCTCGGTGCGCCCCGGCACGAGCCCGGTGACGTCGCAGACCGCGGCTTCCACCATGGCGAGACGATCGAGCGCCGGCGTGATCACCCGGGTGCCCTCCTTCTGCCACGGCACACTGGCCACCATCAACACGACCAGATCGAGGTCGAGGGCATGACGCACGTTGACCGCCGTGACCAGATGGCCGACGTGCGGCGGGTCGAACGTGCCGCCGAACAGCCCGATACGGCGCAGCTTGGGGGCAGATCCGGGCACGATTTCCCGAGTTTACGGGTTCTTTACCGGATTCCAGCGCAACCGACACCTCGCGCGCTTGACACGTCTGTTACTGTAAATCGCTCCCCCATATACCCCCGAGTACACGGTTTGCGACGGTTTCCCCCCGGTTCCCATCGCAGTCGGCGTCTGCCGCTCATCGATCCACTCGCTGAACACACACGATTGCGTGCGTGAACGGCGGCGATTCGATCCGCATGGCCGATGCAGTGTGTCCAACGACACAGCCTTGGCCCGGAATCACCAAGCAAACGAACGGTTGTAGGAAACATCATGAATGACTCGATTGGTCTCTACCTGAACGACATCGGCAAGGTCCCCCTGCTGACCGCCGAAGATGAGCGCGAACTCTCCCGCGTCATCGAAGCCGGCCGCGAGGCCCAAGAGCAGCTCGACGCCGGCAAGCGCAGCGCCGCCCTCAAGGCCAAGGTCGCAGCCGCCGCCGACGCCAAGGACCGGTTCATCCGCTCCAACCTGCGTCTCGTGGTGAGCATCGCTCGCCGCTACCCCCTCCCCCAGGGCATGGACCTGCTCGACCTCATCCAGGAAGGCAACCTCGGTCTCGAGCACGCCGTCGACAAGTTCGACTGGCGCCGTGGCTTCAAGTTCTCCACCTACGCCACGTTCTGGATCCGTCAGGCCATCGGCCGGGCCCTCGACCAGAAGGCCAGCCTCATCCGCATCCCCGGTGACCGCTCCGCCAGCCTCCGTGCGGCGCTGCGTCAGGCCTCCGGCGACGGCGAGACCCTCGACCAGACCAACGCCGAACTGCACCGCCTCACCACGCCGGTCAGCCTCGACAAGACCGTCGGCGACGACGGCGACGCCACCCTCGGCGACCTGATGGCCAACGGTGACGGCACGCCCGAGGATCACGTGATGACCCTCGTCGACAGCGAACTGCTCGACGAACTGCTCGGCACGCTCGACTCCCGGGCCCGTTTCGCCGTCGAGTCCCGCTTCGGGCTCGTCGACGGTGAGCGCAAGAGCTTCCGCGAAGTCGGTGAGCAGCTCGGCGTCACCGCCGAAGCCGCCCGCCGCCTCGTGAGCCGTGCCGTCGCCGGCCTCCGCGACGACGCCGAACGCATCCTCGCCGTCTGATTCGCCCGCTGGCTGCGTTGCCGGAACTCCTCGTTGACGAGAGTCAGCGTCGTCGTCCGGCGCCTTGCCACCGAACGAATCAGAACGACGAGGAAACCGACTGATGCGAGCGGCTGGGAAACCGGCCGCTTTCATCGTTTTCGGCGCCGGTAGCCTGAGCGAATGCCCGAAGCCCGCGCACCGTGGACGCCGACGTCGTGGCACGACCGTCCCGTCGGCCAGCAACCCGACTGGCCCGACGCCGCCGCCCTCGAGCGGGCGCTCAAGCAGATCTCCTCCATGCCGCCGCTCGTGTTCGCCGGCGAGGCCCGCTCCCTGCAGGCCGAACTCGCCCGGGTCGCCGCCGGCAACGCCTTCCTGCTCCAGGCCGGTGACTGCGCCGAGAGCTTCGAGGAGTTCTCCGCCGACAACATCCGAGAGAAGCTCCGCGTCATCCTCCAGATGGCCGTCGTGCTCACCTACTCCGTCGGCGTGCCGATCGTGAAGGTCGGCCGCATCGCCGGCCAGTTCGCCAAGCCCCGATCCTCCCCCACCGAAACCGTCGGCGACCTCGAGCTGCCGTCGTTCCGTGGCCACATCGTCAACGACGCCACCGCCTCCGAGGCCGCCCGGATCCCCAACCCCGAACGCCTCGTGCAGGCCTACCACCAGTCGGCGTCGACGCTGAACCTGCTGCGGGCCTTCACCAAGGGCGGGTTCGCCGACCTGTCCCGAGTCCACGCCTGGACCCAGGAGTTCGTCGCCTCCAGCCCCGAAGGCCAGCGCTACGAGAGCGTCGCCGCCGAGATCGAACGGGCCCTCGCCTTCATGCGCGCCTGCGGCATCGACACCGAGTCGAACCCCAACCTCTCGCAGGTCGACATCTACACCTCCCACGAGGCGCTCATCCTCGGCTACGAAGAAGCCCTCACCCGCCAGGACTCGCTCACCGGCGCCTGGTTCGACTGCTCGGCGCACATGCTGTGGATCGGCGAGCGCACCCGCGAGCTCGACGGCGCCCACGTCGAGTTCCTGCGCGGCGTCGGCAACCCGATCGGCTGCAAGATCGGCCCGACCACCACCGCCGAGTTCGTCCTCGAACTCTGCGAGGTCCTCAACCCGTCCCGCATCCCCGGCCGCCTCACCCTCATCACCCGGATGGGCGCCGACAAGGTCGAGGATCGCCTCCGGCCGCTCCTGCGGGCCGTCACCGACGCCGGTCATCCCGTCGTGTGGGCCTGCGATCCGATGCACGGCAACACCTACACCGCTGCCGGCGGTCGCAAGACCCGCCACTTCGACGACATCGTCGCCGAGATCGGCGGATTCGTCCGAGCCCACCGCGCCGAAGGCACCTGGCCCGGCGGCATCCACGTCGAGCTGACCGGCGAGAACGTCACCGAGTGCCTCGGCGGCGGCGACGCCCTCTCCGACACCGACCTCGACCATCGCTACGAGACCGTGTGCGACCCGAGGCTCAACGCCCGCCAGAGCGTCGACCTCGCCTTCCGGGTCGCCGAACTCCTCCGCGCCTTCACCTGACGGGCCGGTGACCTCGGTGGCGGCCCTCGACCTCACCACCGACTGGCCGGTCCCCCACGTCTCCGCCGCCGTCCTGCGCGCCGGCGCCGTCGTCGCGACCATCGGCGACACCGAACGCATCCAACGACTCGCCTCGCTGTCCAAGCCGATGGCGGCGTGGGCGATCCTCGTCGCCGTCGAAGAGGGCGTCGTCGCCCTCGACCAACCCGTCGGCCAACCCGGCTGCACGCTGCGGCACCTCCTCGCCCACGCCGGCGGCTACCCCTTCGAGGGCGAGGACCCGATCGCCCGACCCGAAGCGACCCGGATCTACTCCAACAGCGGCTTCAGCCTCGCCGCCCGCGCCGTCGAGGACGCCACCGACATGACCTTCGCCGACTACCTCGACGAAGCCGTGTTCACCCCGCTCGGGATGAGCGCCAGCGTGCTGCGCGGGTCGGCCGCGCACGGCGTGCGATCGAATCTCGCCGACACGTGCCGGTTCGTCGCCGAAGTGATGCGCCCGACCCTCATCGACGCGGCCACCGCCGCCGAGGTCGGTCGCGTCCACTACCCGTCGCTCGCAGGTATCGTTCCCGGCGTGGGCCGCTACGGACAGTGCCCCTGGGGGCTGGGTTTCGAGGTTCGCGGCGACAAGCAGCCGCACTGGACCGGTACGACCAATTCTCCGCGCACGTTCGGGCACTTCGGCGGTTCCGGCACGATGTTCTGGATCGACCCCGACGCCGACCTCGCGCTCGTCGCACTCGCCGATCGGAACTTCGACGAGTGGAGAGACGACGCGCTCACGGCGTGGCCCGCACTGTCCGACGCCGTCCTCGCCGAGTTCGCCCAACCCGTCGGTGCTCCGGAGGCGGGACGTGACGACGTTCAGCCACGGCGACCGGATCCGCTACGCCACGACCGGCGACGACGGACTGCCGCTCGTGCGCTACGGATTCGTCGGTGGGGTGACCGGGCCCGACGGTCCGCTCGTGGTGATGCTCGACGGCGAACTCGGCGGCGACGTCGTCGAACCCGAGCACGTCGAGCCGGTCCACATCTGCAACGTCACCCTCACCCTCGCCGGCTCCGACCTCCTCGACGACCCGTCGTTGCGGCAGGGCCTCGTCAACCTGTGGGCGGCCGAGGCCGAGAGCGCCGGACTGCAGATCGCCTCGCTGCACTGCATCGGGACCGGGGTGCGGGATTCGAGCGAGGGCTACGCCCTCGCCGAGCTGTCGAGCGGCGGCGAACAGTACGTGCTGCGGGCGACGCTGTGCCTCAAGCAGTACGACGGGATCGTCGTCCACGCCGATCGCCCCAACCGCTGGGAAGTGCTCTAGCCCGCAACCCGACCCCCTCTTGTCCTGGTTCCGACAGAGGTGCATACTTGCCGGAGCGGGTGGGTCAGAGTTCGTCGGAGAACGGAGACCGCCATGTCCATCGTCGACCTGAACGAAGAGCCGCTCTTCGAGATCGGGGACACCCACGAACCCGACGTCGACGGCGAGGATGAACGCGGCGGTCCCACCGTCATGGAAGGCGTGACCATCCCGTTCGACATCCTCGAGTTCGGCAACGGGCGCCTTCCCGACGACCAACTCGAATCGATCGGCATCGGCTCGCACCGGCTCCACCGCACCGCCGCCCAGGGATTCGCGCAGTGGCGCGAACTCGCCCGCCAGGCCGGCATCGATCTCACCTGTACCGACTCGTATCGGACGCTCGCCCTGCAGCAGCAACTCAAGCAGCAGAAGCCGAAGTGGTCGGCGACACCCGGACGCAGCGTGCACGGGTGGGGATTCGCCGTGGACGTCGCCGTCGGCACGCCCCCGAAGGCATTCGGTCAGTCGGTGCTGCAGTGGCTGAAGGAGAACGGCCCACCCAACGGGTGGCACCTCGGCCGACCGAAGGACGAACCGTGGCACTGGGTCTACCGCGGCGCCGGCGCCCGCCGGCACCGGCGGCACGACGACCCCGGACTCGAACGCCTCCGGGGACACGTCCACCGGGCAGCCGAACGACGCGCTGCTGGCGTCCACCAGCACCGTGTCGCTCGGGTCCACCGGCGTGCTCGTCGCCATCCTTCGGGGCCTGCTCGGCTCCTCCCTGCCGGCGACGCGTTCGACGCCGAGGTCGACGCCGCCGTGCGGGCGTTCCAACAGGCCAACGCCCTCACCGTCGACGGGCGCGTCGGGCCGATCACCTGGGGCACGCTGCGCCGCGTGACCGCCCCGGCCGAGCGCCCGACGCTCGCGCTCGGATCCACCGGCGACGCCGTGCAGTGGCTCCAACGGCGTCTCGCCTGCAAACCCGACGGCCAGTTCGGCCCGCGCACCGACGCCGCCGTGAAGGGATTCCAGCGGGCCGCGTCGTTGTCCGCCGACGGGCGCGTCGGGCCGATCACCTGGGGCGCGCTCACCAAGTAGCGCCTCCGCCCGCCGGCCTCCGACCGCGGGTCCTCAGAAGCGCGTCATGGCGTCGCGCAGCACGCCGGCATAGGCCGGAGCACGCAGACGCACCGACGCCTTCCACGCCGCGTCGTGGCCGATCCCGTCGAAGGTCGGCATCACGAGCTGATCGAGTTCGTCGTCGTCGAGCGCACGAGCTTCGGCGTCACCGACGGCGGCAGGTCCGGCACGAACTCGAACGCCTCGACCCCGACCGCCCGTTGCTGGCGGGCCCGGCGAACCGCGGCCGCCGGATCCGCCCACACCGCCGCCAGTTCGCTGAGCCCGTCCGCCCACGACTTGTTGGCCTGCCGCTGCAGGTCGGGCTCGGCCGGCCGCAGCTCCTCCGGCAGGGCCATCACGATCCCCCGCCGAATGCCGGCGACCGTGATCGGTTCCACCGCGTCGGCGCCCGCGGCCGTGAGGAGCGACCGGTTGCCGTACGCCGGCCGACCGCCGACCATCACGAACCGCACGTGTCGTTCCGTCGCCGTCAGCACGGTGCGCCACGGGTCGGCGCCCGCCGTCGTCGAGAACACCGCGATGTCGGCGAGTGCGCCGGGCACGAGCCGCCCCACCTGCACGCCCCACGGCCGGGCGAGCGTGTCGCCCGGGTTGGCCGTGACCATCTCCACGAGGTCCGCGTCCGACAGCGCGCCACCGAGCGTCGTCTCGTTCCATGCCGCCGCGATCTTCAGTTCGCCGAGCACGTTGCGGGTGCCCGACGGCGTCCAGTCCGAACCGAGGCAGACCCGGATGCCCGCGGCTCGCGCCGCCACGACATCGGTCGTCCCGCCATAGAGCCAGATGTTGGAGAACGGCGACCACACGATGGCCCCGCCACCGAGCGACTGCCACTGGGCGAAGTCGGCCGAGGTCAGCGCCGTCGAGTGGATCCCGATCAGCCCGCCGCCGACGCACGAGTGGGACCGCAGGAGGTCGAACTCCTTGCGCAGTGCCGGATCGACGCCCTCGCAGAGGTGGTAGATGAACGAGCGGTTCTGCGCGAGCCGCCCGGCCGTCGTGTCGAGCTGCGCCCCCGTCGACGGCAGGACCGACTGGAAGATCGGCTGCTTCGACCCGATCTGCTCCTTCTCCACGTTGCGGACCATCCAGCCCGGAAAGGCCCGCGTCATCGGCGGCGAACCCTGGATCGCGGTCACCCCACCGACGATCGCCTTCACCTCGGCGAAGCGCAGCGCGGCCGCCGGCGCGGCGATCCCGAGCGCTTGCGCCGGGTTCGACACATCACTCTGGTACGTCGGAGCGCCGGGCCACTGGTAGCGGGTCGAGTACGCGCTGGTCGCGGCCGACCCACAGCGGCAGCGTGTTGTAGGCGAGATGGTTGTGCAGGTCGATGAGACCCGGCGTGATGAGGCCACCGGTGCGCACCCGCTTCGCGCCGGCGAACCCGGACGGCGGGCGCCTGCGACGCGGGTTGCACGGCTTCGATGATGCCGTCATGGACGTACACCGCACCGGTGGGAATCACCCGGCGGTCGGGGTCCACGGTCAGCACCTGTCCGGTGAGCACGATGTCGGTCATCTGGATTCTCCTCACACCACCGCTGGGCGGTGTCTTGACGGTGTACTTGGGCACGAAGGCAGCGACCAGCGGTCCGTCGGCGTCGACACGGTGACGCACGGCGATCGGCTGGTCGGTGCGAGCGGTGTCGTAGGCGATCGTGACGCGATCGTCCCCGGCGAGTTCGGGTCGTAGACCCACATCGTCAACTGGGTCCCACGCAACTGGTACGCGTACGCCAGCACCTGGTGGTGGTGCTTCGAGATCCGCCGGGTCGTCGGACTCGACCATCACCAGCCCCAGCGGGCACGGATGGCCTGCGTCGATGCGTGCCTTCACCGTCGGCCAGGTGCGACGAGCGAGCAGGGTCGGCCCGGCTCGGCACCTGCGCCACGGCCGCGAGCAACTCGCCGTCGTGGGCGGGGTAGCCGCTCGCCATCATGGTCACGTACGGCACCACCCCGCCCGGCAGGTCGAAGCTGTCGATCAGCCGGTCGATCACGTAGGTCCGCAGCGCGCTGCCGTCGGGCGGCGACGTCGTCATCGACGGGATCGGTCGCCGCGCCTCGAACCAGTCCCGAGCGCGAACACCATGCCCCCACACAGCCCGTTCGACGCCTTGCCGATCGGAATCGACCCGAGCTTCAGATTGATGCGCTTCAGTGGTTCACCGCTCCACGAGTTCGTGAAGTGGAACCCGTGCGACGACGCAGCGAAGCCCGGAACCGACACCCGGCGCGACGGGCTGCACGGTGAACGTGACGACCGCATTGGACGTCGTCGTCGTCACCGTCGCAGACGCACGCCGACCGACGGTGCCCTCGACCTCCATCCTGAACGTGTTGTGACCGACGAACGGATTGTCCCAGCGCAGCGTCGCCCGGCCACCCGGCACCAGATAGGTGACGCTGCCTCGCGGAGCTGCCGAAGCGTCCCCTCGCGACGTTGTCGAACGTTGCGACGGCGCCGGGCGCCACGACCGGTCCCGGACGCTGCGCTCCCCAGCCGCCCGCCGCGGTGGCCGCCTCGACGAGGGTCAGCTCGGTGTTCGTCGAGTTGACGCACGCGGACCGTCGTGCGCCGGGTCACGTCAGTCGTCCTCGATCGGCGGGAGCACGACGAGCGGGCTGGCGACCGACCCGTTCGCACCCCGCACGCCGACCCGCAGGACGTACGGCCGGGTGCCACGTCGGCGAAGCGCGCCTCGTAGCTGTTGTCGCCACGATCGGTCGGCGACCGCCTTGGCGACCACCGCGCCGTCCGGGCCGTGCAGCCCGACGTCGACGACCAGGTCCGACTCCGCCTCGATCGTCGCATCGATCGGCTCCCCCGCCACGACGACGTCGTCGCAGATCACGCCGACGTCGACGTCCATGTCCTTGGCGATCACGTCGCTGGCCGTGAGCACGCCTTCGAGTTCGGCGAGCACCGGCTCGTTCGCCGGCAGCGCACCGTGCTTGTCCTTGATGTACCTGACGATCGGGCTGCTCGGCACCACGCCGTACGGGATCGACGACAGGCGGGGCACCGTGCCGTCGCCGCCCTCGTCGCGGCCATCGATCGTGCGCAGTGTCTCGACACGGCCGTCGACGAGCCGCGCCGACGTGCTCGTCGGCTGGGTCCGCGCGATGATCGGATGCGAGTCGTAGCTCCCGCCGAAACTGCTCATCCCGGTGCGGAGCTCCTCGTGGAAGCGCATCGCGTCGGCGAGATCGGTCGTCGACAGGTCCGGCAGCGCGATCTCCGTGGTCTTGAGCAGTCCGTTCGGCGATTCGATGCAGGAGTACTCCGGGAGCAGCTGGTACAGTGACGGCAGGCTGCGGGAGAGCGTCGTGAGATCCAGCTTGAACGGCCCGAATCCCTTGGTCACGCCGTTGACCAGGCTGTCCAGCGCGTTGAGCGCGCCGCGGTGTGGCGTACCGAGCGTGATCACCTTGCGGGTGATCTCGTGACCGCCGAGCACGTCGACGTAGTAGCGGGCGACGAGCCCACCCATCGAGTGGCCGACGAACACGACCTTCGCGTCCTCGTGACCGGGTTGGGCCCGGAGCTGCTCCAGCAGCGGTTCGACGGTCCGCCCCAGGGCGACCGCGCTCGCCCGGTTCGACAGTCGCCAGTCGTACGGGAACTGCACGAAGTTCGCGGGTCGCCGATCGTCCGCCGGCCTCGACGACGTCGAACGTGTCGCGGAACCACGCCACCATCCGCTCGTAGCCGATCGACACCGACCAGATGCCGGGGATCACGTGGATGTCGGGCATCAGCTTCGGTGGCGGTGACCCCATCGGGTGCCGGGTCGTCGCCGATGCCGTCGGGCAGCTGCAACCGCTTGATCGCCGCGCCGCGCGTGAGCACGCCCTTGACGATCGAGCCCAACGAGGTGCCCCACACCTCGTTGCCGTCTCGATCGGCGAGCGCGCTGCCCATGATGCCGGGCAGCACGACGACGAGATCGTTGAGCGGGTGCTTCATGAGTGACTCCTGTGTCCGGTTCGGGTGTGTCCCGTGTGACGGGTGGCAGCTGAATGACCTGGTGACAACGAGCACGCAGAGCGCGAGACTGCTCACATGACGCGACGACGCCCTGCTGATCGGGAGCGAGACCTACGGCCTGCAGGGCTGCAACGCGGACGTGGACCTGATGCGCGACGTGCTGGCCGCACGCGGCTTCGAGTCGATCGACGTCCGCACCGGCGAGGACGCGACACGCGCCGGCATCCTCGACGGGCTCGACGCACTCGTGGCGTCGATCACCGACGCCCGACGACGCGGTCCTCGTCTACTACTCGGGGCACGGCGGCCGCGTCTGGCACGACCGGACGTCGAGGCCCGCAAGGCGACCCACGACTCGGTCTCGTACCAGTTCATCGTGCCGTTCGACATGGACGACAGCGAGCCGGGCGACTTCCGCGGCGTGCTGTCGGAGGAGCTGACCTGGTACCAGCGGCAGCTGACCGAGGCGTTCCAGGCGTTGGGTGCCGTGCCCAACGTGACGACGATCCTCGACTGCTGCCACTCCGGCTACATGGCTCGAGCGATCGACACCCTGCCGAAGTCGGTCGACCTCGAGGCGAAGATGTTCCGGATGCGGGGCATCCGCGAGCACCTCGCCCAACTCACCGAGGACAAGGCGCTGCACGGCCTCGCCACCAACCCGCACGTCGTGCGTCTCGTGGCCTGCCAGCCCGAGCAGTCGGCGTTCGAGTTCCCCTCCCCGCGAGGCGGTCGCCACGGCGCCCTCACCGACGCCTTCGCCACCGTGCTCGACGAGATCGGGACGACGCCGGTGCCGTGGGGAACCGTCGCCGAACTCGTGCGGCGACGAGTTCGCTCGCTCGTCGCCGAACAACGACCCGACATCGAAGGGCCGTCGGATCGACTGCTGTTCTCCAGCGACTCGTTCCCGCTCCTCGCAGCGCGCTCGCGCTGACGACGTCGACGACGAGACCAGGATCGAGGCGGCGCCGATCCTCGGCATCGCCGTCGGCGACGAGTTCCGGCTCGTCACCCCCACCAGCGATGTCGAGATCGCCACCGGTGTCGTCACGAAGATCGATGCGGGTGGCGCCGTCCTGGAGATCTCGCCGGCGACGGCGCGCGACGCGGTCCGTCACGGCGCCCTCGCCGTGCCCCACGAGCCAGACCAGACCCAGGACGCCGGTGTTCCTCGACGTCGGCGCGCCGACCAGGCCGCAGCAGCTGCGCAGCCGCTCGCCGAGAGCACCCGGCTCGTCGAGTCGTCCACCGCAACCGGCGCGTTCGTACGGATCACCGGCGGGCCCGACGGGCTCGTGCTCTGCGACGAGACTGCCGAGCCGTGGCGGATCGATCCGTACCCCGACGACGACGCGGGACGACCAGCGGCTCTTCCAGGACATCGAGGCCATCGCCGTCGGTCATCGCCTGCTCGACCTTCCTGTCGGGCGACGGGCCGAATGCGCTCGGCGACGTCGTCACGATCGTCTTCGGCACCGTCGCCGCGAGCGACGACCATGCACGCACGCCAGCTGCCGGTTCGGGGCCAACGACTCGACGTCGGCACCAAGCTGTTCCTCACCCTGACGAACACCTCCGCCGAGCCGCTCTTCGTGTGGGTGTTCGACGTCGGCGTGTCCGGTCGGTCCGCACTGCTGACCAACGCTGCACCGAGTGGCACGATGCTCGGCGCCGCGCGGCGCCGAGGACGACACCACCGACCTGTGGGGGCCCGAGGGCGAGCCACTGTTCTGGCCGGCGGACGTGCCGAAGAGCGCCGGCATGGCAGCGCTTCCCGGACGGTGGGAACGATTCGTGATCCTCGTCGCCGACCAGCGCGCCGACCTGTCGAGCCTGTCGAGCAACGTCGACCGGCACCCGGGGCACGCCGTGCGTCGGCCCTCCAGGCGCTCGTGCAACGAGGCCCGAACCGGACGACGCGAGGTCGCGCCGTCGCAGCCCGACACGCCGGCGCTGCGATACCGGCATCGACACGATCGAGTTCATGCTCGATCCCGTCTGACGGCCCTCCACCTCACGCCGCCGTCGCCAGGTCGCGTCGTTGCGCCGTCCCGCAGTCACCGAAGAACACCGCCCCGAGTCCCGTCAGATCGGCATGGCTCGCGTACCGAGCAATGGCGTCGTCGCGCGCCACCTGCACGGCCCGACCGACGTTGCGCTCACGCAGCATCGTCGTGTAGAACGCGAGGCTGAACGCCGCCGCAGCCGCATCGTCGACCAGGAAGTAGTTGCCGAGATACGCCTCGACCCCGCGGCTCAGGAACGCCGCCGCCAACCCGTTGCTGCGCCGACGATTCGACACGATCCGCACCCCGCCCGCCGCTCGCGCCGATTCGCAGCTCCCGTTGAACACCACGAAGGGCGGTCGACTCCACCGGAGATCCGCCACCTGCTCGTCGGTGAACGGTCCATCGGAGAGGATCACCGCACTGTCGGCCGGCCGGGACGTGTCGAAGGAACCGTGACCCGCGAAGTGGATGATGTCGAAGTCGCGCCCGTCGACAGCTTCGGCAAGACCGGCCCGCGTCGCGTTCGCGACGGGCGAGCGTGGTCACCTCGAGATCGATGTCCGGGACGAACTCACGCAGCCGGTGGATCATCTCCAGCACGTTCTCGCTCGACGCGAGATCCTCGGTCGGGTTCTCGACCGCGAGGATGCGCACCGTCGGGTCCTCGTCGGCGAGGTCGCGGCCCGACGGCGTCAGCAGCCGGGTCGTGATGATCCGACCGAACGGCTCGCTGACGAGCAACCGGTCGGCGTCGTCGCGCATCATCTCCCACGGCAGGTGCAGGATCGTCTCGTCGATGACCAACAGCAACGCCGTTCGATCGAGGTCCCGGAGCAGCTCGCGGCCTTCGGCGCCCAGGAACACGTCGCGGAGCGTGGAACCGATGTCGTCCACCGCCGCGCGAGCGGTCCGCTGTGTCAGGCCGACGCCCGCCGCTCCACCGGCGGAGCCCTTCGATCCCTTCGAGCAGCCGATGCTCGTCGTCGCGGGTGAGGGTCGCGTTGCGTTGCCAGGCGACGGGCGTTCCCTCGACGTGCAGGCCGACGAGGAACTGCAGCGGGTCTCGGCCGCGCGGCAGTGCTCGGGTGTACCGGCTGACCTGCAACTGCACGACGCGCGGTTGGTCCGCCGCTCGTGGCCCGTGGCGGCTGTCGTTCAGCATCATGACGATCGGCCCGCTCAGGTGAACAGCTTGCGCCGCTTGCTGGCCGCGGTGCCCTCGACCTGTGGTTCCTGATCGAAGCCTTCCTCCTCGAGGCGGACGACGAGACGGTCCCAGAGCTCCTGGTACGACAACTTGTAGTTCGCCGCCTTGATGATCTCGAGGGCGAAGTAGGTCATCGCTCCGTGGTACTCGTTGCCGAAGCGGGCGTCGTAGGAGTACTGGTTGTCACGACACCCCGACACGAGCAGCTCGCGCATCTTGCTCTCGGGATAGTTCTCGACCGCACGGGGAACCGCCCGCTGTCGGACACCGGCGATCTCGCGCCGACCGATCTCCGACGGGTTGACGAAGCGCGGCCGGCGGTCGTCGGGGGTCTCGATCACGTCCCCACGTGTGACCGAGCCGGAGAAGCACGAGTCGCTGATCACCGTCAGCCGCACTCCCTTCGGCAGCGCGGCGAATCGACGTCGCAACTCGTCGTCGACGATCAGGCGCTTCTGCATGTCGTACGGGCAGAGGGCCTCGTCGTACCGCGTCTCATCGCCGTTGTCGTCCGCGACGTAGGTGCCATGGGAGCTGTTGGTGAACACCAGGACATCGCCCGGCTGGGCATCGGCGATCAGACGGTCGAGGCGGTTGAGGATCCGACGCTTGGTCGCCTCGGCGTCCAACAGCACGGTGACCCGCTTCGGATCGAATCCGTAGTGCTCCACGAGCAGCGCCGCCCAGCTCCTCGCGTCGTTGACGCACCCCTTCAGATCGGACCCGCGGACGGGATAGTCGTTGATACCGACACACAGTGCGCTCTTCACGTGGCCTCCCGAACCTCGCCGGAGTGCCCGCCCCGTCACGGGACGTTACTCCGATCGATCTAGCATCGGAAGAGCCAACTTGGGCGGGCCCGAACGAACGGAGTGTCATCATGACCACCGACCCCGTGGGCGTCGACCTCGCCCGCCGCATCTACGACTACGGCCTGACCGCCGACGACCTCGGCCCCCGGCGCCACGGTCGTGCCGCCACCATCGAAATCCGGGCGCCGCTCGCCATCGACTGGCCGGCCGGGCTCGAACCGGTCCCGCAGGAACTGGCGACGGAGCCCGACGTGACCGATCCCCTGCCGCGTGCCGACGTGCTCGTCATCACCTGGACCGTCGCCGAGACTCCTCGCGCTCGCCGACGTCCTGACGCCCGGCGTGAACCCCCGGACCCGCTGGTACCGGTACGCCCGCAACTTCGACGACTACCTCCCCGAGATACGCGGCGGCGCCCCGGCCCGCCAGGCTCGTCGACTCGGGTCGTACTACCCGACCCGCATCGGCACGAAGTCGGTGCTGTGCGTGAAGTCCGAACTGCACCTCAACCAGGACGGTGTCACCACCGGAGCCGGCACGGCCACGCTGCCCGTCGCCCGGTTCATCGAGCAGATGTACGACGAGGTCAAGCCCAAGCTGGTCATCACCGTCGGAACCGCCGGAGGCACCCTTCCCCAGGCCGAACTCGGCGACGTGATGATCACGCGAGCGGTGAAGTTCCGCTGCACGAAGGAGTTCCGCAACGAGCCGTTCCGTGATCGTGCGTACCGGTCGACCGCCACGATCCGACGCAAACACCTCGCCACGGCGCTGGACCTGATGCGAGCACACGCCGACCAGCTCACCGAGCCCGACTTCGGGCCACCGACGGAGTTCTACGACTTCCCGGGACCCAACCTTCCGGGCCACGTCAACACACCCTCGATCCTGGTCGAGGGCACCGACTTCCCCGCGGACTCCCGATGCTCACCACGGACTACTTCGAGTTCGGAACGTCGACGAACGGGCTCGACCAGATCGGCTGCGGCGTCGAGATGGGTGACGCCGCATTCGGTCTCGTCGCCGAGCGCCGTGGCTCGACGAGCCCGAAGTGGCTCGTCATCCGCAACGCGTCCGACCCGCGGATCAACGGCAACCTGCCCCAGGGCCCTCCGTCGAGTCTCGACATGCAGGCGCACTGGGCGGTCTGGTACTACGAGGCCTTCGGCTACTGGACGAGCGTGAACAGCGCCATCGCCACCTGGTCACAGATCGCCCAGTGACATCTTCACTGTCGCTTGACGCGCCGACGGTCTACGATCGTCAGGCGGGCGGCGACTGGGGGATCAGTGCATGCCAACCTACGAGTGCGAAGAGTTCCGGGTGGCGTTCGCCCACGCAGACGACGCCACCTACCACCTCACGGCGATTGCAGCCGACGGGGTCGAAACGACCGCGCCGTTTCGACTACCGATGTCCTCGAACGAGCTCGAGACCATCGTGGTGGATCTCGGTGTCGCCCGTGAGGTCGCGCCCGACAACGTCGACGTGCTGCAGCAGAACGCCGAGCAGCTCGGCACGACACTCTTCGCGGCGTTGTTCGACGGCCCGGTGGGAGCGAGCTACCTCCAGGCGCAACGAGATGCCGCAACACGGAACCGGGGCGTGCGTCTGACGCTGTCGTTGGCCGAGACACCCGAGCTGCTGGACGTCCCCTGGGAGCTGCTGTACCGACGACCCAAGTTCATCGCAAGTCAACGTCACTCCCCCGTGGTCCGCTTCCTCGACGTCGGTGACCTCCCCGCTCCGTTCGACATCGAGGGCCCGGTGCAGATCCTCGGCGTCGTCGCCAGCCCGGAAGGACTTCCCCCACTGGCCGTCGAGGATGAACGTCAGCGTGTGGAGGCAGCGCTCGGCGGCATGGTCGAACGGGGGCTCGTCGAGCTCGAGTGGTGTGACCCGGCGAGCAAGGAATCGCTGTTCGACTGCCTCGCCAACGGCACGTTCCACATCGTGCACTTCATCGGGCACAGCGACTTCACCGCCGAGGGCGCCGGCACGGTCTACCTCGTCGGCGACGACGGGCAAGCGGAAGCCATGACCGAGTCGTTGCTGAGCATGCTGCTCGGCGACCAGACCTCGCTCCGACTCGTCGTGCTCAACTCGTGCAAGGCGGCGCGCACGACGCTGACCGATCCCTACGGCGGGATCGCCACGACACTGGTCGCGATGGGGGTCCCCGCCGTCGTGGCCATGCAGTTCAGCATCAGCGACGAGGCGGCGATCGTCTTCGCAGAGGAACTCTTCACCTCACTGATCGGGCGCCAGTACCCCGTCGATGCCGCCGTCGCCGAGGCGCGCAAGGCGGTCTTCATGAAGGTCAGCGAGGTGGAGTGGGCGACTCCGGTGCTGTTCCTGCGCACGAACGACGGATTGCTCTTCAACTTCACGGCGGAGCCCACGCAGCTGCCGTTGGTCAAACCCCCGGAGCGCATCGTCGTCGATGCCGATCGATCGGCACCGCTTGCGGTCTCGGCACCTCCCGTCGCGACGAGGTCGTGACGCCGGTCCGCTCGGCGGCACGCTCCCCCGGGCCGAGCAGTTGACACCACGCGACGGGCTACCGTCGGCGGCGATGCGACAGGTGGTGGCGGTCCTCGACGTCGGGGGGACGTCGATCAAGACCGGCGTGGTCACGTTCCTCGATGACGGCGGCCTCATGACGCGGGACACGCGACGAGGTGGAGGTCGGTCGATCGCTGCCGACGCTCGCCAACGAGTCCGCCGAGGTGATCCTCGGCCGTCTCGCCGAGGCCGCCGACGCCGCGCTGGACCTCGCCGGCCCGTCGGCGGTGGGCCTCGCGATCGCGATCTGCGGACCGTTCGACCTCGACGCCGGCGAGTCGCGGATGCGCGGCGTGCACAAGTTCGAGGACATCCACGGCATCGACCTGCGCGCCGCCCTGCGGGAACGATCGAGCATCGGGGATCGCCCGATCCGCTTCGCCCGCGACGCCGAGTCGGCGGGCACGGGCGAGGCCGTCGCCGGCGCCGGGCGCGGCGTCGATCGAGTCCTGACGATCACCGTCGGCACCGGACTCGGCACGTGCCTGACCGCGGACGCCCGACCGGTCGAGTTCGTCGACGGCTTCGGCGTCGAGCACGTCGGCATGTTGGAGACGCCGTGGGGCCGGGCCGACGACGTGCTGTCCGCCTACGGCCTCGCCAACCGCCTGGGCGTGAACATGATCGAGCTCCGATCGGCGGTCGATGATCCGACCAACGCACCCGTCGTGAGCGAACACGGCCGGCGGCTCGGCTCCTTCCTGGCGCCGCTCGTCGCCGACTTCGACGCCCACCTGGTCGTGATCGGCGGCGGCCTGTCCGCCGCGTTCGATCGATTCGGCCCGTCACTCCAGTCCGCCCTCGGCGCCACCCCCGTTCACGCCCCGCCACCCTCGGCCCCGCCGGCCCCCTCCTCGGCGCCGCCACCCTCACCTTCACCTGACCCTCCGCCCGGTGCCCCGCGATGAGCGATGAGATCCAGGCACGACAGGTGCTCACAACGCTCATCGCACGCCGTCGGCCCCTCGCTGCGATGAGATCCAGCGGACCGGTGCCACAACTCCTCATCGCACGGGGTCGGACCTCGCGGCGATGAGGGGTCAGCGGGTGTCGAGGACGCGGAAGAGTTCGACGCTGGTGCCGTCGGGGAGGCCGCGTTCGGCGGCGATCTGGCGGAAACGGGTCCGGATCCGCTCTTCCATGCCGTCGGGATCGGTGAGCTGGCTGACGTGACAGCGCAGCGCCCGCATCTTGCGGTCCATCTGGGCGGTGACGTCGACGTGCTCGAGGCCCTCGGTACCGACCGAGCGGGCCGGCCTGGACCCACACCTCCTGCACCTTCCAATCCTCCAGCTCGGCGCACGGCGTGCCGGGGAACGCGAACGGATTGCGGGCGTCGGGATACACGGCGCACATCGTCGCCTCGCCGGTCGCCGTGTGATCGGGATGCGAGCCGTACGTCGAGGCGAGGTTGCGGATCGGCGACTGGGCGATCACGACCTGCGGACGCACCTGACGGATCACCAGGCTGATGTCGTGACGCAACTCCATCGTCACCTCGACCGTGCCGTCCATGAACCCGAGGAACCGCAGGTCCGTGACGCCGACCTCGGCGCCCGCCTTGGTCTGCTCCTCGCGTCGGATCGCCGCCATCTCGCTGCGCGGGATCGAGTGGTCGAAGCCTCCCGCCTGACCGTCGGTGACGAGGCAGTACACGACCTCGACGCCGGCGTCGGTGAGCGCGGCGACCGTGCCCGCCGCGCCGAAGTCGACGTCGTCGGGATGTGCGGTGACGACCAGGACCCGTTCGATCTCCGAGAACTCCAGCATCGCACCAGTCAACGCCGGATCGGGCGGGATCTCAACTCGTGGTGTCCGTGCGTGGACTACCTCGGCGCCGGCCCGCTCCCCTACCATCGCGACCATGACGATGCTCGCTCCGTACGACCAGGTCGGCCTCGACGAGTTCGACCTCTCCGACCCCGAGTTCTGGCTGGCCCCACGCGCGCTATCGAGAGGGCGCGTTCAAGACGCTGCGCGACACCCCCGGCCTCGTGCACTACGACGAGCGCGAGATCCCCGACCTCCCGTTCCCGCCCGGGCCGGGCTACTGGGCGGTCACCCGCCACGACGACATCTGGCACATCAGCCGCAACCCGAAGCTCTTCTGCTCGGGCCAGGGCGCCAACATCGGCGACCTGCCCCAGGAGATGAACGAGTTCTTCGGGTCGATGATCAACATGGACGATCCGAAGCACTTCCGGCTCCGCTCGATCGTCTCGAAGGGCTTCACGCCGAAGGAGATCACCGCCGTCGAGGACGTCGTGAAGGTCAAGGCCAACGAGATCATCGACCGGCTGCTCGCCGACTTCCCGGACAAGACCTGCGACTTCGTCGAGCACGTCGCGGCGGCGCTGCCGCTCGAGATCATCTGCGACATGATGGGCATCCCGTCGGAGGACTACGCCAAGGTCTTCAAGTGGACCAACACGATCCTCGGCGTCGGCGACCCCGACTTCGACACCTCCTACGAAGAGCTCATGGGTCAGGCCCTCGAGATGTTCATGTACGCCCAGGCGCTCGGCGAGGACCGCAAGGCCAACCCGCAGGACGACATCACCTCGGTGATGATGGCGGCCGAGGTCGACGGCGAACAGCTCACCGCGCAGGAGTTCGGCTCGTTCTTCATCCTGCTCGTCGTGGCCGGCAACGAGACGACCCGCAACGCGATCAGCCACGGCCTGAAGGCGTTCACCGACTTCCCCGACCAGCGCGATCTGCTCTACGACGACTTCGAGGCCCACTCGAAGACCGCCGTCGAGGAGATCGTGCGATGGGGCACGCCGGTGATCCACTTCCGTCGCACCGCCACCGAGGACACCGAAGTCGGCGGGCAGGCCGTCAAGGCCGGCGAGAAAGTCGTCATGTGGTACAACTCCGGCAATCGCGACGAGCGGGTGTTCGAGAACCCGTACACCTTCGACGTGACCCGTCAGCCGAACCCGGCCCAGATCGGTTTCGGCGCCGGTGGCCCGCACTTCTGCCTCGGCGCCAACCTCGCCCGCCGGGAGATCACCGTGATGTTCGACACGATCCGCCTGCGCCTCCCCTCGTTGCGGATCACGGGCGAACCGGACTACCTCCAGAGTGCGTTCATCAACGGCATCAAGCGGATGCAGTGTGCCTGGGACTGAACCGGCCATCGAACTGTCCCCCGAATCCCGCGCCGACCTCGTCCGCAGGCTGACCATCGCCGGCTGGCTGCTGCTCGGCGGCTCGATCGGGTTCATCGGATTCCAGCTCGAACGCGGTCCGCGGCGTCGGCGAGCAGCCGTTCGCCAGCGTGTGGGATCAACGCATCGAGGTACTGAGCTTCCTGACGCTGCCGCCGAACCTCGTCGTCCTCGCGCCCGCGGCGTTCGTGGCCGCCCTCGCGACGTGGCTCGCCGGACGCCCACGCGAGCCGTGGCTGAGCGCACTGCTGGGTGGCGTCGCCGGGATCGCCATCACGCTCGGCGTGATCGGTGTCGTGTCGATCGTCAGCATCTTCGTGCGCGACGAGGCCGGCCCGAGCGACATCGAAGGTGTGCTCCTGCGCCTGGGCGGCGTCTCCCTCGCCGCCGGCCTCGCCCTGATCTGCCGCACCGCCGACCGCCTGAGCTGAGGGCCCCGCACGATCCGGTGCCCGACGATCAGTGCGCGATCTGTTCCGCTTTCCGGCACCCATCGCGCTCTGATCGAAGGGGCCGACGTACACGTGGTGGCTGGCACCGGGTGTACGTCACCAGATCGTGACGGGGCGGGGGTGACGGTGGTTGCGGAGGCGTCGATCCTTGGAGACGAGTTCCCATCCTCGCTCGACGGCGGTCGCGTAGATCATCCGGTCGGCGGGATCGCCCGGGAACGTCTCGGGGAGTTCCACGGCCGTTGCGGCGATGGCCGGGGTGATCGGGACCGTTCGGATGTCGGTCGCCAGCGCATCGAGCCACGAGCGGACCGGGATCGCCACCGTGATCCGATCGTGACGCGCCAACCAGGCGAGCTCGTACCACGAGATCGCCGACACGGCGAGCTCATCGGCGGACTCGATCGCCTCGATCGCCGGTGCGCTCAGCCGGTCGGGCTCGCTCGCCCACCAGTGCAGCACGTGCGTATCGAGCAGCAGAGTTGTCACGCGTGATCCCACACTTCGCCCGTGCCGAACAGTTCGTCATCGTCGGCGTTCGACATCGCGACGCCCTGCAAGCGGCCCTTCAACGGTGCGGATCCGGTCGCCGGTACCAGACGGGCCACGGTGCGGCCGTGCTTGGTGATCTCGATCTCCTCGCCGCCCGACACCTCGTCGAGCAACGACAGGATCTTCGCCTTCACCTCCGTAGCGGTCATTTGCCTGGTCATCAGGTCATTCTACTGTCGGCATCCACTGCGGAGCGAGCAGCGGACCAGGATCTAGAGTTCCCGGAGCGACGACGGGGAGGGGCCGCCATGGCGGAGACATCGAGGCACAGCTGGTCACCTCGATGCGACGCGGACCGGCACGCGCCGGTTGCGGTCGAGGACCGCGTCGACGTCACGCTGACGGGCGGCGTCGAGTTCGAGGACCTCAGGCGCCCCATCCCGATCGCAGAGATCACGACACTCCGGTGAACCCGCCCGTCAACTCCGAAAAATGCCCGTCCTGTTGCGCTGAGCGCAACGAACCACACGTTTTCCGGAGTTGACGGTCGAGCGCGACGAACGGCTGGACGTGCCCCGAGTGCGGGCGGATGTTCGCGCGGACCGGTCAGAGCCACGACTGCGCGCCCGGACTGCACGATCGAGGAGTACTTCGAGACCGGACCGGTACACGACGTCCGGTCTTCGAAGCCGTGATGGCCCACGTCCAGTCACTCGGGCCGGTCCACGCCGACGTCGTGTCGGTCGGCATCTTCCTGAAGAACCCGCGAAAGTTCGCCGAGCTACGACCCATGCAGCACTGGGTGGCGCTCTCCTTCGGCCTGAAGCGCCAGGCCTCGCACCGCACGATCACCCGCAAGGTGAACCTCTACGGAGGCACGTACTGGCACGTCGCCAACGTCGCTACGCCTGACGACTTCGACGAAACGTTGCGCGACCTCCTCACGGAGGCGTACCGGGACAAGGGTGGCCGCTGATCGTCCTCGCCGACGAGCCGCCCTCACATCCGGTGCGCTTCGCCGTTCGGGGACGTTCACGATGTGCCTGACACGTCGTGAACGTCAGGCGCCGAGGTCGGCGCTGCGGAAGTGCAGGCGGCAGAGCAGTTCGTAGCGGACCGAGTCGCCGAACAGCGGCGCTCGGCTTCGTTCGTGTCGCCGACCACGACCGTGTCACCCTCGTACACCACGTCGCCGTTGACGACGCGGGCGTTGTGCGTCGCTCGGGCGCCGCACCAGCAGCGGGCCTCGACCTGCAGCGGTACGTGCTCGTCGGCGATCTCCAGCATCCGCTGCGTGCCGTCGAACAGCCGGCCCCGGAAGTCGGTGAGCAGGCCGAACGCGTACACGTCGATGTCGAGTTCGTCGACCACTCGGGCCAACTGGTCGCACTGCTCCACCGTGTAGAACTGCGCCTCGTCGCACACCATGTAGTGGATCGGCCAGTACCGCACGGCCAGCGCATGCAGGTCGACGATCGGGCGTCACCTCGATCGCCGGCGCGGCGACGCCCAGCCGGCTCGTCACCTGACGGCCCTCACGATCGAGGGTCGTCAGCAACAGCCCGTAGAGCTGCCGGCTGGACAGGTTGTGGTGGATCTGCAACGCCACGGTGCTCTTGCCGGAGCCCATGGTGCCGAAGCTGAATCGAAGGGTCGCCATGCCGGACGCCGACGCTACCCGCCCGATTCGGTGCCCGGCGCCGTCGGGTCGACCTGCATCGGGTCGTACGACGGATCGACCTGGGCCGGACCATCGATCCGATCGAGCACCGGCATCGACCCGGCCGGCACCTCACCCGTCGAGCCAGGTGGCGAGTTCGGCGGCGAATCGGATCCACCCGAGTCGCTGCACGCGACCAACAGCGTGGCCAGCGCACACGCCAGCAACCCAGCACCCAATCGACGCGACATGTACCGATCCTCGCGCACCGCCGGGTCTACTCATGGTGTCTGACACCATGAGTAACGGCCGTCCCGAGTTCCGGCGGGGTCGGGCGCTACGGTGACAGCGGGGCCCGGCAACGGTGCTGGGGCGACTCATCCCTTGGGGGGAGACAACATGACCGACACGATCGAACGGTCCGAGCGCCGACGACGATCATGTGCTCGACCATCTCGTCGTCCGATTCGCCGGCGACTCCGGCGACGGCATGCAGCTGACCGGTGACCGGTTCACCTCGGTGAGCGCCTCGTTCGGCAACGACCTGTCGACGATGCCCGACTTCCCGGCCGAGATCCGGGCACCGGCCGGCACCGTCAACGGCGTGTCGTCGTTCCAGGTGAACATCGCCGATCACGACATCACCACGCCGGGCGACGAGCCGAACGTGCTCGTCGCCATGAACCCGGCCGCGCTGATGGCCGACCTCCACCGGCTCGAACCGGGCGGCACCGTCATCGTCAACGAGGACGCCTTCGACGAGCGCAACCTCGCCAAGGTCGGCTACACGACCAACCCGCTCGACGACGGCAGCCTCGCCAACTATCGGGTGCTGCGGGTGCCGATGACCAGCCTCACCAAGGAGGTCTGCATCACCGCTCGGTGTGAAGCCGCGCGACGCCGAACGGTCGAAGAACTTCTTCGCGCTCGGCCTCGTGTCGTGGATGTTCACCCGACCGACCGACGAGACGCTCGAGTGGATCGTCCGAGAGTTCGCCAAGAACGAACAGGTCGCAGGCCGCCAACCGGGCGTCGTTCCTCGCCGGCTTCAACTTCGGCGAGACCACCGAGGCCGTCGGCCACCGCTACGAGGTCCGGCCGGCCGAACTGCCCGCCGGCGAGTACACGAGCATCACCGGCAACACCGCGCTGGCGTGGGGCATCGTCGCCGCCGGCCAGCTCGCCGCAGCTGCCGGTCACCCTCGGCTCGTACCCGATCACCCCGGCCAGCGACATCCTCCACGAGCTGTCCAAGCACAAGCACTTCGGTATCCGCACCGTGCAGGCCGAGGACGAGATCGCCGCGATCGGCATGGCGCTCGGCGCGGCGTTCGCCGGGCACCTCGGCGTCACCACCACGAGCGGGCCCGGCGTCGCCCTCAAGAGCGAGACCATCTCGCTGGCCATCTCGATCGAGCTGCCGCTGCTGATCGTCGACATCCAGCGCGGCGGGCCGTCGACCGGGCCTGCCGACCAAGACCGAGGCGTCCGACCTCAACCTCGCGCTGTTCGGCCGCCACGGCGAGGCGCCGCTCCCGTCATCGCCGCCTACAGCCCGGCGCACTGCTTCGAGGCGGCCATCGAAGCGATCCGCATCGCCCTCAAGTACCGCACGCCGGTGATCCTGCTGTCCGACGGCTACCTCGCCAACGGTTCGGAGCCGTGGAAGCTGCCGGACGATCGAGTCGCTGCCCGACATCTCGGTGCCGTTCGCGACCGAGTTCAACCACGTCGACGACGACGGCAATCCGAGTTCTGGCCGTACCTGCGCGACGAGGTGACGCTCGCTCGGCCGTGGGCGATCCCCGGCACGCCGGGGCTCATGCACCGCGTCGGTGGCCTCGAGAAGGCCGACGGCACCGGCCACATCGACTACACGCCGGAGAACCACGAGCAGATGGTCCACCTGCGCGCCGCGAAGATCGCCGCGCATCGCCGTGGACATCCCACCGACGGAGGTCAACGGCGACGTCGACGCCGACGTGCTCGTGCTCGGCTGGGGCTCCACGTGGGCGGCGATCGACGCCGCCGTCCAGCAGACGCCGCCGCGCCGGCAAGAAGGTCGCCTCGGCCCACATCGTCCACCTCAACCCGCTGCCGTCCGACCTCGGCGACATCCTGCATCGCTACCAGCGAGGTGATCGTTCCCGAACTCAACTTGGGCCAGCTCTCCCAGCTCATCCGCGGCAAGTACCTCGTCGACGCCAAGGCGCTCACCAAGGTGCAGGGCCTGCCGTTCAAGTCCCGCGAGATCGAGACCGCCATCGACGAGGCCCTCGCCTCGATCGACACCACCGTCACAGGAGCCACATCATGAGCACCGCACAGGTCGCCGTCACGACGAAGAAGGACTGGACCAGCGACCAGGAGGTCCGCTGGTGCCCGGGCTGCGGCGACTACGGCATCCTGCTCGCCGTCCAGCACGCTGATGCCCGAACTCGGCATCGCCCCCGAGAACACCGTGTTCATCTCCGGGATCGGCTGCTCCAGCCGCTTCCCGTACTACATGAACACCTACGGGATGCACTCGATCCACGGCCGCGCCCCGGCGATCGCCACCGGCGTCGCCGTCGCCCGACCCGATCTCGACGTGTGGGTGATCACCGGCGACGGCGACGGCCTGTCGATCGGCGGCAACCACCTCATCCACGCGCTGCGGCGCAACGTCAACCTGAACATCCTGCTGTTCAACAACCGGATCTACGGACTGACCAAGGGCCAGTACTCCCCCACCTCGCCGGTCGGCAAGGTCACCAAGTCGACCCCGATGGGCTCGATCGACCCGCCGTTCAACCCGCTCGCCGTCGCGCTCGGCGCCGAGGCCAGCTTCGTCGCCCGCACCCACGACCTCGACCGCAAGCACATGATCGACACGTTCCGCGTCGGCCCACGCACACCACGGCGCGTCGTTCGTCGAGATCTACCAGAACTGCAACGTCTTCAACGACGGCCAGTTCGACGACATCACCAAGAAGCAGGTCCGCGACGAGATGATGATCAACCTCGTCCACGGCGAGCCGGTCACGTTCGGCACCGACGGCCAGCGCGGCGTCGTGATGGGCGTCGACGGTCAGCTCCGGCTGGTCGAACGGGCCGACGTGTCCGCCGACGAGATCCTGATCCACGACGCCCACCGCGACGACCCGTCGCTGGCGTTCGCGCTCGCCCGGTTGAGCCACGACGACCACTCGCCGACGCCGTTCGGGGTGTTCCGCGACGTCGAACGCCCGGAGTACGCCGGCGCCGTCGCCGACCAGGTGATGGCCGCCAGCGAACGCAAGGGCCCCGGCGACCTCGCCGCACTCCTGCGCTCGAACGGCACCTGGACCGTCGACTGATCAGCGCGTCGAACCCCGACCTGTTACCACGTACACCTGGTGTCAGGCACCAGGTGTACGTGATTACAACGACTGGTCGGTGACCGGGTCGAAGACCGCGTAGTGGTCGACGCGGAGGCGGACGTGATCGCCGGGAGTGCACGCCTGCGCCCGGCTGCATCATCGCCGTGACGCGCTGGCCGGCGACGAGACAGATCACCGCGCCGGGATGCAGGACCGCCGGGCGCTCCACCACTGCCGGGAGGGAACCGGTCTCGGCCACCACGACATCGCCGGGTCGTACACCCACCCGTACCGCCGCGCCCACGTACCCCGCCAGCGCGGGTGCCCACGCTCGGAGTCGGGCCGCCTCCCCGCCGCCCGCGTCGTCACGGATCAGCCAGTAGCCACCACCGTCGGCCACGACACGCATGTCGAGCAGGGCCATCGGCCCGGTCGCCAGCGCGGCGAGCACGGTGCGCCGGCGACCGACGCACCACCGACGTGCGATCGACCTGCACCACACGCCCGGCAGCGAGCACCACCAGTGACGTCGCCAGCGCGGCGACGTCGGGCGGGTCGTTCGTGCTCATCAGCGTCGTCACGCCGTAGCCCGCCTGGAGCAGGGCGACCTCCGCCCGCAGCCGATCCCGGCGCGGCTCGTCGAGCGCCGCGAACGGCTCGTCGAGCAGCAGCACCTTCGGGACCCGCACGAGCGCCCGGGCGATCTGGACGATCTGCTGCTCACCTCGCGACAGCTCCGTCGGATCGCGCAGCACGAGGTTCTCGATGTCGAGCGCCCGCATCTCGGCGCCGACTCGCTCGCGGATCTCCGCCGCGTCCTGCCGCCGGATCTCGAGCGGGAACGCGATGTTCCGCCCGACCGAGAAGTGACCGAACAGCGCCGGATCCTGGAACACGAGCCCCACATCACGATCGCCCGGCGTGGCGCGAGTGACATCGGCGCCGCCGATCCGGATCGCACCCGTGGTGACCCGTTCCAGCCCGGCGATCACACGCAGCAACGTCGTCTTGCCGCTCCCCGACTCGCCGACCACACCGACGAACTCACCATCGGGAAGCACCAGTGACAGGTCGTCGAGACGCCGTGAACCGTCGGTCGTCACCGTCACCCGCTCCAGCTCCACCTGCGCCATCAGCAGGTCACCCCGAGCACCCAGCCCTCTTCACCCACGACGACATCGTGGACCTCCGGCGCAAGCCTGTCGAGGCGGAAGAGGTCGTGGAGCCCATCCGCCGGCGTCGAGCCCGGCGAGCCACTCGGCGACGCCGAGCACCTGCGCAGCATCCCGCACGGGGGCGACCGTCAGATCCAGCGGCAGCAGCGACGGCCAGACCTCGGCCACCACGATCGCCACGATCGGCGGGCTCGAACGGCCACACCGCCAGTCGGCCGCCGAAGCGCTCGCGGAGACGCATGACCATGGGGATCCCGAGCAGGCTCTGACTGCCGACCGCCCCGGCGCCGAGCAGTTGCCACGACGAGAACGGCCGATGGCCCCGCTCGCGCAGCACCGACTCCACGGTGCGCCACTCGGCGAGTGGACCGGGCGGCGGCTTGGTCGTCGTCAAGCTCGCCGACGCCGCCCTCGGTGGGCACCCCCAGAAGGGGCCGGGCGCCGCACCCATTCGGGCGTTGAGTTCCGAGGCCACCCCGAATCGATTGTTGCGGTTCCGGGCGTCATCGTCCACGAGTCGGCCCAGCTCGGCCGCCATCGACGCCCACGGCGGGCCCTCGCACCGACGATCCGGCGAGCCGAGTCGCGGCGGTGCCGGCCGGAAACCCGAGGGAGAAGTCCACGCCCATGAGCGTTCGCGCGTCGGCAGCGAGGAGATCGGTCAGGATCGCCTCGGCCTCGAACCGGGTCGACGGGTTCGAGAGCGTCACGCCGGCCGAGTCCCTCACGGCGATCCAGATCGAGTCACGGCCCCGCTTCGGGGTCGGAGTTGGCGCTCCAGTCGACGACGACGATGCGGTCGAACACGGCCGATCCCCGCCTCGACGGCTCAGGCGAGCACGTCGGAGACGGCTGCGAAGTGCAGCGCCGCGGCGACCACGACGCAGCAGGTGCCACACCTCGTGGTAGCCGAAGGTCGTCGGCCACGGATCGGGCCGGCGTCGCACGAGCACCGGGAAGCCGATGGTGTAGGCCAGCCCGCCCGCGATCATCAGGCCGAGCTGCAGCGGCGAGAGATGGCGCACCAGGGCCGGCCCGGCGATCACTGCCACCCACCCCATCACGAGGTACAGCGAGTACGACACGTAGCGCGCGCCGTGGAAGAACGCCAGCTTGAGCACCACGCCGACCACGGCCAGCGTGCCCACGATCGCCAGCATCGGGATGCCCCACTCGGGCGGCAGGGCCACCAGGCAGAGCGGCACATAGGTCCCGGCGATCAGCAGGTAGATCATCGAGTGGTCGAGGCGCTGCATGATCTGGCGGGCCCGCTCCGAATGGGCGAGCCGGTGGTACGACGCCGACGTCCCGAACAACAGCAGCAGCGTCGCGGCGTAGATCGACGCACCGACCTTCCCTGCGACGCCGTCGGCGACGGCGATCAGGGCGATCCCGGCGGGAATCGCGGCGAAGAACGCCCACGAGTGCATCTTCCCGCGCCAGACCGGACGCTCCCGCATCAGATCGATCGACGCAACACTCACGCCCTCACCGTAGCCCGGGATCCGGCCCAACGTCCCGCGGCGCGCGTGAGCCTCGTCACGTCGCCCCGATCCGACCACCCGAAACTTCGCGGAAAACGGTCGCCCAGCGTCCGGATTCCGCGCGATTTCGGATTGGGCGGCGGCGCGTCGGCGCGTCAGGTCGAGGTGAGGCGGGTCATCAGCTCGATCACGGGGTCGCCGTAGCGTTCGAGTTTCGCCGGGCCGACGCCGGAGATCCGGCCCAGCTCGCGCAGCGACGTCGGCGCCTCGCGGGCGATCGCCACCAGCGTCTTGTTGTCGAACACCACGTAGGCCGGTTTGCCGTCACGGAGCTCACCACGCAGTTCGCGCAACGCCTCGAAGCGTCGCTGCCCCTCGGCGTCGAGGCCCGCAGCGGGATCGTCGGAGCTCGTGCGACCGAGTGGACCGGGCGGCGAGCCTTCGGCTCGGGGCGGTGCGACGAGACGATCCGGCGCTCGGCCGGGTCGGCCGACGGTTCGGTGGTGAGTTCGGCCGACGAACGGGCTCGGCCGTGGGCCGGTGACGATCGTTGCGTGCCGACTCGCCCTCGTGATCGCCACGTGGAACAGCCGCCGCTCCTCCTCCACGTCGTCGGCGAGACGATGCGGATACTGATCGGCGTCGGCGAGGTGCACCACCACGTGCGGCCACTCCTGACCCTTCACGCGGTGCACCGTCGACAACAGCACGCCACCGGGCGCCCGCTTCACGGCGAGCTGCGACCGCAGCCACCGCTCGAACGTCGGGGCGTCGTCGTGGAGGGCGGCGAGATGCTGGACCGCGGTGAGATCGTCGCCCTGGGCCGATCGGTTCATGCCGCGACGGTTGGCGTCGAGGGAGGCGACCGATCCCGCCAGCCCGATCTCGTCGATGAGCATCAGCACCAGATCCGACGTCGTCGCGCCCGACTCCGCCGCCTTCTGCAGCGTCTGCACGATCGGCGGCGAACTCCGACGACGCGCTCGGTGTCCCGCTCGTTCGTGAGTCGTCCCGCGAGGCGGTGCAGGTCGACGACGCTGGTCTGTTCGGCCACCCAGTCGGTGATGCGGGGATGGAACGATCGCGAGGGCCGCTTGAGCGCCTCCCGGATGTCGTCGGCTGCGAACGACCCACCACGACCGGCGACGGCCAGCCGGAGCCAGGCGAGCACGGTTCGCACCGCCGTGCGGTCGGCGAACTCCAGACCGACACCGCCACTGATCGGGATGCCCTCGCTCGACCAGGGCCACCTGGACCGGCGCGAGCAGCGCGTTGACCCTGCTCAGGACGGCCACCTCGTCCGGACGGGCACCGCCGGCGATCGCGTCGTGGACCGCGCGACGAGCGGCGCCGACGGCATCGACACCACCGTCGACCGACCATCCGCCGGCGTCGGTGGACGCCGCCCGAATGACCTTGGCGACGCGACGGGAGTTGTGTCGCAGGAGCCGGTCGACGACCTCGACGATCCCGGCCGGGCAGCGGTAGTTGACCTCGAGCGGATGCTCCCCGGAGCCCGGGAACAGCTCGGCGAAATCGATCAACCAGGCGGGGTCGGCGCCGTTGTAGCCGTAGATGGTCTGGTCGTCGTCGCCGACTCCGAACACCGCGCCACCCGGTGACGACAGCAGGCGGATGAGGAGCAGGTGCGCGGGCGTGAGGTCCTGGAACTCGTCGACCAGCATGATGCGACAGGCCTGCTGCGCCGTTCGTCGGGCCGCAGGATCGCGGAGCAGGACCAGCAGGGCGCGGTAGATCTGGTCGTCGAAGTCGACCGATGATCGCCGCTCGAGCGCGGCCCGATACGTCGGCCACATCTCGGCGAGGCCGTCGACGTCACCGTCGTAGCGCCCCTCCACCTCGGCGGGGTCCACGAGACCCAGGCGGATCACCGTGAGCGCCTCGATCCACGGCGCGATCGGGTCGCTGTTGCGACGGCGTGGGAACGACACGAGATCGCCGATGATCCGCCGCACGTCGGGCTCGTCGATGGTCCGCCAGGACTTCGGCTGCGCCGCGAACGGGGGCGTGCCGTTGACGATCGCCAGGGCGATGGCGTTCAGCGTGCGCACCTGCAGACCGGGGAGGTCGGTCGTGCGCTCACGCATCTCCTCCTGGGCCCGCTTGTTGAACGCCACCAGGCTGACCGCGCTCGGCGGGAGGTTCCAGTGCCGCAGGAGGTGGCGGGCCCGTTCGGTGAGTACCCGGGTCTTGCCGGAGCCGGCCGGGGCGATGATGCGGGCACCGCCACCGCGATGGGTGACCGCAGCGAGCTGGTCGGGCGCAAGGTCGGCCGCCGAGACGTTGGCACCCGGCGGGCGGAGGGATCCGTGCTCGATCGCGACCGCGTGGATCACGGGCACCCCGTCGATCGGATCGGTGTGGCGGATCGGGCCGGCATCGATCCACACGGCGGTGCCGTCGGCGAGGACCACGTCGCCCGAAGCGCCGTCGGCCGCCGATGCCCCCGCGTGGATGGCGGCGTCGAGCGCGATCCAGGTCGGGCGGGCGGGGTCGCGGTGGTCGACGCTGTTGGACCACACGAGATGGTGGAGTTCTTCGCGGTCGAACGCGAACGTCGGCCCCAACTCCTCCGGCGCGGCCTCGGTCATCAGCTGGGGTGCCCGTTCGAACGATGCCGCCAACTCGATCACGAGCCGCTCGCGGGCATGGTGCGCCCGGCGCAGCGTGGTGAGGGCGTGGTGCGGCTCGACCAGCGTCGCGGCGTCGACGACGAGCCGCTCGGCCTCGGTCCACGGCGGCGGCACCTCCCCACCCGGCTCGATGATCAGGTGCCGCCCGAGCGCGCTCGGCCCCGCACCGGCGGGAGCCACGCCCCGCGGCACCTCGGCCGTCGAGCGGTCGGGCGACCGGACGGGCAGCGGGCCGCGACGGCGGGCCTGGACGTGCGTTCAGGCGCGTCGGCCGGCTCGAACCGGGGTGCGGGTTCGTCGGCGAACGCCGGGAGCGGCGGCGTGTCGTCGTCGGCGACCGGGACATCGGGCTGCCCGCCGTCCTGCCAGCACTGACGCACCTCGGCCGGCGTCGCATGCTCGGAGTTGCAGTACGCGCACGCGATCGCCATCGACACGACCTTAGCCAATCATCGACCGCGATCGCACACACGTTCGATCGCCGACGGCACTCGTGCCGACGAGGTCGAGCCGCGCGTCACCAGGCGATCTCGGGCCAGCCGTAGGTGACGCAGAGACCGGCGCCGTTGACCAGCAGGAGCGAACCGATGATGGCGGCGACGGCGATCACACGCGGCCGAGTGCGACGGAACGAACCGGGCACCGGCATGTACCACTCCGGGAGCAACGCCCCATCGGCGGCGGGCTGCCCGAACGGGACGGCGTCGTCCGGGATCGGTGCGTCCGGGTCGGCGGCCAGCGCCAGCGCCGAGAGTTCGTCATCGGTGAACGGATCCACGCTCACACCGTACGGGAGACTCACCTCGGGGCCGACGACGGGCACCGGGTGTTCGCGATTCGTTCACGGATCGTCGATCGCTGCCACCGACATAAGGTGCGCCGATGCTGATCCAGCAGGTCACGCTCATCGTCGACGACTACGACCGGGCGATCGCGTTCTTCGTCGACGCGCTCGGCTTCGAGTTGGTCGAGGACGCACCGTCGACGACCAACGATGGCCGACCCAAACGGTGGGTCGTCGTCAGGCCGCCCGGCGGCGAGACGGGCCTGCTCCTCGCCCAGGCCGACGGCGACGAGCAGGCCGCTGCGATCGGACACCAGACCGCGGGTCGGGTCGGCTTCTTCCTGCGCGTCGACGACTTCGACGCCGCCTACGAGCGTCTGGCTGCCCACGACGTCGAGTTCGTCGGCGACGTCCGGTCCGAGCCCTACGGTCGGGTCACCGTGTTCGTCGACATCGCCGGCAACCGCTGGGACCTCCTCGGCCCGCCCTGATCCACTGCGATGAGCGAGAGGCCCCGTATACGGGTGTCTGGCTCATCGCAGCTGGATGGCGGGGGCTCAGGTGCCGGTGAACTCGGCGGGGCGACGCTCCAGGAACGCGGCGACGCCCTCGCGATGGTCGTCGCTCTTGAAGCAGGCGGCCATCGCGGCGGTGTGGCGCTCCATGTGTTCGGCCACCGGCGCGGTGAGGCCCTGCTGGACGAGCGACTTGATCAACCCGAGGCTGTGCGGTGATCCGGCGGCGATGGTGTTCGCCAGCTCCATCGCCCGCGGGAGCACGTCGTCGCTCGACACCACGTCGAGCACGTAGCCGAGCCGGAGCGCCTCGGCAGCATCGATCATCTCGCCGGTGTACAGCAGCTTGAGCGCCGGCTGGACGCCGATGATCCGCGGGAGCAGCCACGTGCCGGCGCCGGTGTCGGGCACGAGCCCGCGGTGCACGAAGTTCCAGGCGAACCGAGCCTGCGTGCTTGCGAGTCGGAGGTCGCACTGCGACGAGAACTCCGCGCCCATCCCGACGGCCGGACCGTCGATGGCGCCGACCGTCGGCTTGCGGGCCTGCGCGATCGGCCACCACTTGTGCCGCTCCTCCGCCGAGCCCCGCAGCCCGCGCACCTCGCCGGGCACCGTGGCGAGGTCGGCCAGGTCGGTGCCCGCGCAGAACGCGCCCGGCACACCGGTGATGACCAGCACCGTCGTGGCCGGATCGTCGTCGGCGCGACCGACGGTCTCGATGAACTCGCCGAGCATGGCGTAGGTCATCGCGTTGCGCTTCTCGGGCCGGTCGATCGTGATCACGCCGACCTTCCCCTCGACGTGATACCTGATGAGCTGGCGCGCCTGATCGGTCATCGCCAAAACGTATCTCCCGCCCCCCATCCACCTCCCAGCGATGAGTTCGGGCGCGCACAGGTCGCGCTGGAACTCATCGCGTGGTCAGCTGCAGCCGCTGGTGCTGCCGCAGGAGGTGCACACGTAGCAACTGCCCGAGCGCATCATCGTGATCCCGCACTGCATGCACATCGGCGCGTCACTCGGCCGCGCCAGGCTCGGCGGTGCCACGTCGAGGCGCCCCGTGTCGACGACCTCCGACTTCGGGTCGGGAGGAAGATCGGAGCCCTGACTGGTCGTCGTGACCTGTTCGTCGAGGCCCGGCAGGGTCGGCTGCAGGCGTTCGTCGACGGAGAAGATGCCGAGTTCGGCGCGTTCGTCGTAGGTCATGTACTCGATCGCCAGACGACGGAACAGGTAGTCCATGATCGACGACGCGAACCGGATGTCGGGGTCGTCGGTCATCCCGGCCGGCTCGAAGCGCATGTTCGTGAACGCCTCGACGAACGCCCGCAGCGGCACCCCGTACTGGAGCCCGTAACTGACCGACTTGGCGAAGGCATCCATCACGCCGGCCATCGTCGAGCCCTGCTTGGACACGGTCAGGAAGATCTCTCCGGGTTGGCCGTTGTCGTACTCGCCGATCGTCGCGAACCCCTTGCAGTCGGCGACGCGGAACTCGAAGGTGCGTCCCCGGCGCGTCCGCGGCATCTTCTGCCGGACCGGGTGGTGCACGATCCGTTCCACGATCTCCACCTCACCCGACCGCGTCGGCGGGCTCGACGGCCAGCCCCGGCTTCGACGAGGACAGCGGCTGGCCGAGCTTGCAGTTGTCGCGGTAGATCGCCACCGACTTCAACCCGAGCTCCCAGGCCAGCAGGTGCAGGCCCTCGACGTCGTCGACGGTGACGTCCTCGGGCATGTTGACGGTCTTCGAGATCCCACCGCTGATGAACGGCTGGACCGCAGCCATCATCCGGACGTGACCCTCGTAGTGGATGGTGTTGTCGCCCATCGAGCAGGCGAACACCGCCAGATGCTCCGGCCGCAGATGTGGCGCCCCGATCACCGACATGTGCTCGTCGATGTAGCCGACGATGTCGTCGACCTGCTCGGGCGTGTACCCCAGCCGGCGCAGCGCCCGAGGGATCGTCTGGTTGACGATCGACATCGTGCCGCCGCCGACCAGCTTCTTGGTCTTCACGAGCGCCAGGTCGGGCTCGATGCCGGTGGTGTCACAGTCCATCGCCAGGCCGATCGTGCCGGTCGGAGCCAGCACGGTCGCCTGGCTGTTGCGAACCCCGTGACACGATCGCATCGGCGATCGCCGCGTCCCACGCCTCGGCGCCGGCCTCCAGCAGTTCCGACGGCACCGCCTCGCTCGCGTCGAGCGACTCGCTCGCCCGGCGGTGCATCTCGAGCACGCCGAGCATCGCGTCGGCCTCCTCGGCGAACCCGTCGAACGGGCCGACCCGGGCGGCGGTGCGGGCGCTGGCGGCGTACGCCGAGCCGGTCATCAGTGACGTGATCGCGGCCGCCCACGCTCGACCGTCGTCGGAGTCGTACGGCAGACCCAGCGCCATCAGCAGCGCACCGAGGTTCGCGTAGCCGAGACCGAGCTGCCGCAACGCCCGGGTGGTCGCACCGATCTTCTCGGTCGGATAGTCGGCCCGCCCGACCAGGATCTCCTGCGCGGTGAACACCGTGTCGACGGTGTGCACGAACGCCCCGACATCGAACCCGCCGTCCTCCTGCAGGTACTTCAGCAGATTGATCGACGCGAGATTGCACGCTGAATTTTCGACGTGAAAATACTCGGAACAAGGGTTACTGCCGGTGATCCGGCCGTGGTTCGGGGCGGTGTGCCAGCGGTTGATCGTCGTGTCGAACTGCAGGCCCGGGTCTGCGCACTCCCACGCCGCCTGGGCGATCTCCCGCCACAGCTGGCGGGCGGGCACCGTGCGCAGCACCTCGCCGGTGGTGACCGCCCGAAGCTCCCAGTCGGCGTCGTCGATGACCGCCTGCATGAACTCGTCGGTCACCCGCACCGAGTTGTTGGCGTTCTGGTACTGCACCGAGAACGAGTCGACGCCGTCGAGGCCCATGTCGAAGCCGGCCTCGCTCAACGCCCGGGCCTTGCGCTCCTCCTTCGCCTTGGCCCACACGAACTGCTCGATGTCGGGATGCCCCGCGTCGAGGATGACCATCTTCGCGGCGCGACGGGTCTTGCCGCCCGACTTGATCGTGCCCGCCGACGCATCGGCACCACGCATGAAGCTGACCGGACCCGAGGCGGTGCCGCCGCCCTCGAGCGGCTCGAACGACGACCGGATGCGTGACAGGTTGACGCCGGCGCCCGACCCTCCCTTGAAGATGATCCCCTCCTCGCGGTACCAGTTGAGGATCGACGACATCTCGTCCTCGACGGCGAGGATGAAACAGGCGCTCGCCTGCTGCGGCACGCCTCGCACGCCGATGTTGAACCACACCGGGCTGTTGAACGCCGCCCGCTGGCTGACGAGGATGTACTTCAGCTCGTCCCGGAACGCCTCGGCCTCGTCGTCGGCGAAGTAGCCGTCGGCGATCCCCCAGTCGGCGATCGTGTCGACGATGCGATCCACGACCTGCTTCAGCGACGACTCCCGCTCGGGGCTGCCGAGCGCCCCTCGGAAGTACTTCTGCGTCACGATGTTCGTGGCGTTCTGCGACCACGTGATCGGGAACTCGACGCCTCGCTGCTCGAACGCGACCGAGCCGTCGACCCAGTTCGTGATCCGGGCGTCGCGGCGTTCCCACACGACCTCGTCGTAGGGATCGACCCCGTCGGAGGTGAACAGGCGGCCGAGTCCGATGGTGCCGTCAGCAATGCGATCGGATGCGAGCGACATGACCGTTCCTCCGGAGTCGAGAGTGTCCAAACTACAGCCGGTCGGGCCGGACGCGAACCGCCGACCACGGCGTGACACACAGGTCGAGGGAAACCCCCAAGTGGACACCGTTCCCGATTGCTCAGGAGATGCCGGCTCCCACCGTCTCATCCGTGCGTCACGCCGTAGTCGGCACTGCGCAGCACTCTAGGGAGTGCACCCTGTGGGGAGAAAGAGGGACAACCATGTGAATTTCCCCGCACAGCATGTGCACATCCCGAAGTTGTCCACAGCGGCGACAGATTCCCGCGCCGGTGGCGGTCAGACTGACCGCAGCGCACCACGACCGGAATGCCGTTGAGCACCGACGTACCCGACAGCGGGTCCATGGCGGCGTCATCGGAGAGCACGTTGGAGTTCACGCCGGCGTGTTCGGCGGCGACTCGCATGCTGGTCCCGGGCACACCGTGGCCCCATCCGTGCGGGAGGCTGACGACGCCGGGGCGGATGGACTCGGTCACCTCGACCGGAGCGTTCACCGACCCCACCCGCGACGTGACCGACGCGGCCCCGCCGTCGACGAGCCCCAGCGACTCGGCGTCATCGGGGTGCACCTGCAGCGTGCAGCGAGGCGCGCCCTTCACCAGGACCTTCACGTTGTGCATCCACGAGTTGTTGCTGCGCAAGTGGCGGCGACCGACGAGGACCATCCCCCGACCGACCAACTCCGGCACGGCTCGTTCGAGTCGCACCAGATCGTCGACGAGCGGCTCCGGTGCGAGTTCGATCCTCCCGCTCGGCGTGCGGAGCACCTCGGGAATCCGCGGCTCGAGCGCCCCGAAGTCGCGGCCGTGCGGACGTTCGAGCAGATCGTCGAGCGACGCGCCGTCGGGATTCGCGCCGAACCCGTCACCGAACGGGCCGGTTCGCAGGCTGAAGTCCAGCAACCGCTCCGGCCCGCGGCGGCCGTCCGCCGACAACTCCGCGAGGAGTTCGTCGGCATCACGACCGAACAGCGGCGAATGCTCGCTCGCGACCGCCGAGCGGACCCGGGCCTCGATCATCGCATCATCGGCGGCATCGACGTCGACGTCGACACCGGCGCCCTGCGCGATCGCTCCCAGCTTGGTGATGATCTCCCACTCGTCGGGCTGACCGTCGTCGAGCGGCAGGACGGCGGGTGAGTAGTTGGCGACGTTGCGCACGGCGAACTGGAGCAACAGCAGGTCGTAGTGGCTGCGTTGCAGCTGCGACGGCGGCGGCAGGACGACATCGGCGTGCCTGGTCGTCTCGTTGAGATACAGGTCGATGCTGACCATGAACTCGAGGTCATCGAGCGCAGCGTCGAGCTGGGTGCTGTTCGGCGTCGACAGCACCGGATTGCCGGCGACCGTGATCAACGCTCGGATCCGACCGTCACCCGGCGTCACGATCTCCTCGGCGAGCACGCCGACCGGGTACTCCCCCATCACCTCGGGATGACCGCTGACGCGACTGTGCCCGCGCCCGACGCTGAACCCGCGCCCCGACCCCGGCTTGCCCCGCGTCGTGCCTCCACCGGCGACCGGAAGCGGGAACATCGAGCCGCCCGGACGATCGAGATTGCCGGTCAGCACGTTGACGACGTCGACCAGCCACGAGGCCGTCGATCCGAACTCGGTCGTCGTCGTCCCGATCCGGCCGTAGACGGCCGCCGTCGGAGCGGCGGCGAGCTCGCGGGCGACACGACGGATCGTCTCGGCGCCGAGCCCGGTCGCCTCGGCGACGAACTCGGGCGTGAACGGTGCGAGCGCCCGCTCCAGTTCGGCCATCCCCGTGACGTGGTCGGCGAGATGGTCGCCCGGATCGGCCAGACCCTCGGCGAACAGGGTGTTGGCGATCGCCGCGAGCAGCAACGCATCGGTCCCGGGCCGGATCGACAACCACTCGTCGGCCTCCTGCGCGGTTCGGGACAGACGGGGATCGACGACGACGAGCTTGCCGCCGCGCGCCCGCATGGCCTCGATCCGACCCGGGAAGTCGGGCGCGGTGCAGACGCTGCCGTTGGAGGCGTACGGGTTCGCACCGAGGATCATCAGGTAGTCGGTCCGGTCGAGGTCGGGCACCGGGATCGCGACGGGTGACCCGAACACGTACCCCGACGCGACGTGACGGGGCATCTGGTCGACCGTCGAGGCGCTGAAGCGGTGCCGTGTCCCCAGCCCCTTGAGGAGCATCGAGTTGTAGGTCATCGCCGACAGGCTGTGCGCCGTGGGATTGCCCACGTATGCCGCGAGGGACCCGCGCCCGTGCTGTTCGATCACCCGGTGCAACCCGTCGGCGATCTCCGCCCAGGCCTCGTCCCAGCTGACCGGTACGTGCACGCCGTCACGCTTGACCATCGGCGACCGGAGCCGATCGGGATCCTCGTGGAGCTGCTTGAGCGTCGACCCCTTCGGGCAGATGAACCCCTTCGAGAACACGTCGTGCACGATCCCCCCGGATCCGCTGCACCTCCTCGCCACCCTTGCCGTCGGGACGCAACGTGATCTCGAGGCCGCAGCTCGCCTCGCAGAGCGGACAGGTTCGATACGCGGTGCGGGTGGACGCTTCGTCGGCCATTCGGACCATCGTTCCAGATCCTCCGGAGTCGGAACGCAGCGACGCGCACGACATGATGCAGGAATGCGCCGACTGCTCCCCGAGCCCGCCGACGACATCAGCGTGGACGACGCCTACTCGTTCGCACTCGGCGACCGGCCCGGTCGGCCGTGGGTCGGTCTCTGCATGGTCGCCTCGATCGACGGTTCGACCGTCGTCGGCGGCAACTCCGCCGGCCTGTCGAGCGACACCGACACCGCCGTGCTGGGCCGCCTGCGCCGGCTGGCGGACGTGATCGTCGTCGGCGCCGGAACCGTTCGCGACGAGGGGTACGGAGCCCCGCGGAAGCCGGGCCAGCGCGTCGGGGTGATCACGCGGAGCGGCAAGGTCGACGTGACGAGTGAACTCTTCACGTCCGGAGCCGGGTTCCTGGTCACGAGCGAGAACAGCGCCGTCGACGCACCGGGAGATCGACATCATCCGCGCCGGGCACGACGACGTCGACCTGCACGTCGCCATCGAGCGCATTGCCGAGCTGATTCCGTCGTGTCGCTACGTCCAGGCCGAGGGCGGTGCCGCCCTCAACGGTGCCCTCCTCGACGCGGACGTCCTCGACGAGATCAACCTGACGACGTCACCGGCGACCGTCGGCGGCGCGGGCCCTCGCCTCGCGACCGGCGCGACGCAGCACCAGCACCGATTCGAGCTCCGCCAACTCGCCATCGACGAGCAGTCGTTCATGTACAGCCGTTGGCTACGTCGGCGTGACTGACTTCTCGAGCAGCGCCAGCTCCCGGTGGAAGTCCGCCGCCGCATCGAAGTCCTTGTAGACGCTGGCGAACCGGAGATAGGCGACTTCGTCGACCGCTCGCAGTTGGTCGAGCACCGCCAGGCCGACCGCTGCGCTCGTGACGGTCGAGCCGGTCAGACGCATGGCGTCCTCGACGCGCCCGGCAATCTCCTCGAGCTGGGCATCGGAGACCCCGCGCCCCTTGGTCGCCGCGGCGAGACCGTCGACGACCTTGCGGTGGTCGAACGGCTCGCTCCCGCCGTGCGACTTCACGACCGTCAACGCAGCGTGGTCGACGCGCTCGAAGGTGGTGAATCGGTGACTGCAGGCCAGGCACTCGCGTCGACGCCGGATCGCCGTGCCTTCCTCGGCGATGCGGGAGTCGACGACCTTGGTGTCATCGACGTGGCACGACGGGCACAGCATGCCCGCCAGGATATCCGCCACCGCCCCGAGGTTCCGGGCGGCATCGGAGCGGGCGGGACGAGATCAGGGCAGCCGGACCGGCTGGCCGACCTGGATGCCCGTGCCGCCGTTCAGATCGATCAGTGCGTCGACGAAACGGTCACGGCTCACCTCGCCGCGGTACTGCTCGGCGATCGACCACAGGGTGTCGCCCGGTGCGGCGACGTGCAGGCTCGGTGCGGCCGCGGCCGGATCCGGATGCGGGGATCTCGGAGGCCGCGGCAGGACGGCCTCCGAGATCGACCAGCGCACCGACGGTCTCGACGACCGCGATCGCGCCCAGCGCCAACACGGCGAGGGCCACCACCGCCGCGATCAGCCGCCGGGCGGCGTAGTTCGGCACGAGATCCAGACGTTCGGCGTGCACGGTTCGGCGCTGGTAGGGATGGAAGGTTGCCGTCATGTGATGCTCCGTCGTGATGCTTCGTCGTGCTGCTTCGTCATGCTGGGTACGAACACTGTTCTGTCGTTCGAACGATTCGCAACACCTGTTCGTAGAACGACTGTTCGTAGTCAAGCCGTGTTCGATGCCATCTGTCAACCCGTAGACCGAGATTTTCGAACAATTGTTTGTGAAACAGATGTTTGACCTGGTCGAGCGCAATCCGTACACTGTTCGCATGGCCCCTGCGATCAGTACCCGTCAGCGAAACATCCTGGAGTTCATCGAACAACAGATCCGCGATCGTGGCTATCCGCCATCGGTCCGCGAGATCGGCGACGCCGTCGGCCTCACCTCCCCGTCGACCGTGCACAGCCACCTCAACACGCTGCAGCGGCTCGGCTACCTGCGTCGGGACCCGACCAAGCCTCGGGCGATCGAGGTCCGGTACGACACGAACAGCGGCGCCATGCTGGAGAAGCGGCCGGTCCGCCACGTTCCGCTGGTCGGCGACGTCGCCGCCGGCACCGACGTGCTCGCCGAGGAGAACGTCGAAGAGCTCCTCCCGGTACCGGTCGACTTCACCGGCGACGGCGAGCTCTTCATGCTGCGGGTCCGGGGCGAGTCGATGATCGAGATCGGCATCCTCGACGGCGACTTCGTCGTGGCGAGCCAGATCACCAACCCGAACAACGGCGACATCGTCGTCGCCGGGATCCCCGGCGGCGAGGCGACCATCAAGACCTACAGCCGCTCGGGGGCACAGGTCACGCTCACCCCGGCGAACTCGACGATGGAACCGATGGAGTTCACCGCCGACGAGGTGGAGATCTACGGCAAGGTCGTCACCGTCATGCGCCGCTACTGATCGACCGAGGGGGCGCTCGGCGGCGCCCACGGGGAGCCCGTCGGCGCACCGCCGGGTTGAACCAACGGTGGTCCTGCGGGCCCGACGGCTCCGGTCGTGGGTGGTGGCGCCGGGAACCCGGGCGGACCGACCGGCCATGACGGTGGCGTCAGCGCGCCCGGTTGCCACGGGGCGGCATCGGAGTCGTCGGTCTCATGGGGACGCCGGCTGCCGAGCACCAGCAGGATGCCGGCGACCACCAGCGCCACGATGAACAGCAGGACCGCTCCCCATCGCAGGGGTGCAACGCCGGCGTTCGGATCCCCGCCGACGGCGATGACGAACTGATCACCGTCGGCGGGGACCGTCAGGACGTGATCACCGGGCACGTCGATCTGGACGGTCCCGATCGACGATCCCGAGAAGCCGCCGGAGTCGTAGTCCTCACCATCGGTCGACTGGATCTCGATCTCGGCGCCGTCGGGGTCGACGAGCACCACCACGGGGTCGGCCACGTCGTCACGGTCGTACACCGTGTCGGCGGCGCAGTCGCCGGCCAGGTCGTCGAGGCTGCCGGTGGTCTCGACGAAGACGGTGAACTCGCCGGTGCGGTCGAAGTCCAACGTGGTGGCACAACCCGAGGGGGCACGAGCCAGGCCGGCGACGTTGTCGTCGAGTCGAGCGTTGGCGGCGAACCAGAGTGCTCCCGCACCCACGATGCCAACGAGCAGCACGACCACGCCGAGGACGAGCATCCAGCCGCGGCGCGAACCTCGTTCACTCATCGTCGGGCACGCACGGTCGCAGTGGAGTCATCGCTCATGGTCGGTCGTCGATCAGCCCGCCGCCAGTCGATCGGCCACGAGCTGGATTCGTTCGTCCGGTTGTACCACGGCAGCACGCACGAACGAGGTTCCATCCGCACCGTAGAACTCACCCGGGCTCACGAGTGCACCACCCTCACGGGCGAGCCGCTCGGTGTACGCCCACCCGTCGGCCACCGGGATCCAGAGGTAGAACGCACCATCGGGAACGGGCACCTCCTCGCCGCTCCACGCCGAGAGCACCGAGGCGAGCAGTTCGAGCCGGCCCCGGTAGCGCTCGCGTTGCGATCGTCACGTGGTCGTCGTCGTCCAGCGCAGCGATCGCGGCCGCCTGCGCCGGGCCGGGCACCATCATCCCGACGTGCTTGCGGATCTCCTGCAGGTAGGTGACCAACTCGGGATCGCCCGCGTAGAAGCCCACCCGCAGGCCGGCGAGGTTCGAGCGTTTCGACAGCGAGTGGACCGCGACCAGACCGTCCACGCCGGACTCCAGGATCGTGCGCCCCCGACCCTTCCAGGTGAACTCGACGTAACACTCGTCGGAGAAGACCGCAACGCCGTGCTCGCGACCCCACCGGGCGGCGGCCTCGAGGTCGTCGAGGGCACCCGTCGGGTTGCCCGGGCTGTTCACCCAGAGCAGCAGGGCCCGGTCGGCATCCTCCGGCAGGATCGAGTCGAGGTCCAGTGTGCCGTCGGGGCGGGCACCGATCGGCACCGCTCGGCAGCCGGCCAGGATCGCTCCCATCTCGTAGGTCGGATACGCGATCGCCGGGTAGAGCACCGTGTCACGCGACGGGTCGCGCAACTTCATCCACTGCGGAAGCGTGGCGACGAACTCCTTGGTGCCGATCGATGCGCCGATCTGCGCAACGGGAACGTCGATGTCGAACCGCCGCAGCATCCAACGGCGTGCCGCTTCACGAAACGGCACCGATCCGATGCTCGCCGGGTACGACCGCTCGCTGCCGCTCGTTGCGAGTGCATCGATCACACGCTGCGGTGGCGGATCGAACGGCGTGCCGATCGACAGGTCGACGGTGCCGCCCGGATGCGCCTCGGTGAGCGGCCGGAGTCGCTCGAGCCGGTCGTAGGGGTACGGCGGTGGAACGAACCCGGTCATGCGTCCGTCACTTCTGCCGCGACGAACTCCGAGAGACGGCCGGCCGACGCATCGGACAGCCGGGCCCGCACGGTCCATGCATCCTCCCCGTCGGCGACGGACACGACCTCACCCTCGCGGTGCACCGACGCCAGGATGTCGCCACGGTCGTAGGGAATCACGAGCTCGTGCACCACCGTCAGGACCCGCAGGCGATCGGCGAGCGTGCGCAGGAACTCCTCGACGCCTTCGCCCGTCACGGCGCTGATCGCCAGTGAACCCTCGTGGTCCTCGACGAGTTCCTTGGCGATCCCCGGTGCGAGGTCCGCCTTGTTGAACACCAGCAACTCGGGCACGGACGCGGCGTCGATCTCGCCGAGCACCTCGCGCACCGCGTCGATCTGGCCGTCGGGGTCGGGTGCGGTGACATCGACGACGTGGACGAGGTAGTCGGCCATGGCGGCGACCTCGAGGGTTCCCTTGAACGACTCGACCAGGCCGTGCGGGAGCCGGTTGATGAAGCCCACGGTGTCGCTGAGCAGGACGGGCTCACCGCCGGGCAGGGCCAGCCGCCGGGTGGTCGGGTCGAGCGTCGCGAACAGTCGGTCCTCGACGAGCACACCCGAGTCGGTCAGCCGGTTGAGCAACGACGACTTGCCGGCATTGGTGTAGCCGACGATGGCCACCGACGCGAGGCCACTGAGGGAACGACCCTTGCGTTGCAGCGAGCGGGTGTCGGCGAGTTCGTCGAGGTCGCGTTCGAGCTTGTTGATGCGCCGCATGATGCGGCGGCGATCGACCTCGATCTTCGTCTCACCGCCACCGAACCGGGCACCGACGCCACCTCGCTGCTGGGACAGCTTGGCGTCCGCGCCACGGCGCAGGCGCGGGAGCCGGTAGCGCAGGAGGGCGAGTTCGACCTGGGCCTTGCCCTCGAGGGTGTGTGCGTTCTGCCCGAAGATGTCGAGGATCACTGCCGTGCGGTCGAGCGCCGTTCGCCCGAGCAGCTTCTCCAGGTTGTACTGCTGGCCGGGCGACAGGTTGTTGTCGAACACCACGGTGTCGGCGTCGACGGCGAGGCACAGCTGACGGAGTTCCTCCGCCTTCCCCTTGCCGACGCACCAGGTGTGATCGGGGGCGTCACGCCGCTGGACCATGCGGGCAACCGCATCGGCACCGGCGGTGTCCACGAGCAGCGCGAGTTCGTCGAGACTGGCCTCGACCTCCTCGTCGGTCTGGCGGGGCAACGCAACAGCGACGAGGACGATCTTCTCCCGGATCGTGCGGTCGATCAGGGTGCCGGCGAGCGCCTCGTTGTACGGCGTGTTGCTCATGTCGTCACACCCTCGGCGTCGACCTCGATCGTCGCGATGTACGTGGCGGGCCCGGTGAGCACCGCCCGTTCGGGTTGCTCGGGGGCGAAGGAGACCGTCGCCGTGCCGCCGTCCATGTGGACCACCACGTGGCCCTCGCCTCGGGCGACGAGACCCCAGCTCCGGGCCGCATAGGCGGCCGCACAGGCACCGGTGCCGCAGGCCTCGGTGATGCCGGCGCCGCGCTCGTGCACCCGCATCGTGATGGCATCGGGTCCGGGGCCGGGCTCGATGATCTCCAGGTTGATGTGCGGGACCTGCGCTCCGAGCGCCAGGAGATCGACGACGGCGACCTCGTCGACACCGACGACGCTGTGCGGGTTCCCCAGGCTCAGGTGCGCGACCGGACGATCGGGATGACAGCCGAGGGCCGGCCACCCGTCGGGTTCGGCGATGATCGTGACGTCGCCCATCTCGACGCGTGCGTCGATGGTCGTCGGGATCCGGGGTCGCCGACAGGCTCACCCGACGATCACCGGCGTCGGTCAGGATCAGCAGTTCGTCCAGGTCGCCGCGACGGGCGGCGAGCGCCTGCGCGAAGCAGCGGATGCCGTTGCCGCTCATCTCGGCTCGGGATCCGTCGGCGTTGTACAGCGTCATCCGGGCGCTGTAGCCGTCCGCCGGCTCACCGACCAGGAGTCCGTCGGCCCCCACCCCACGGCGGCGGTCGCACACGACGCGGGCGAAGGCGGCGAGGTCGTCGATCGGGGGTTCGAACACGACCAGGAAGTCGTTGCCCAGGCCGTGGTGCTTGGTGAGGGTCAGGGAGGTCATGTGTCGAGGGCGTCGATCACGAACTGCGTGGCCTCGGCGACCGGATCGTGCTCGACATCGATCCAGCGTACGCGTGGATCACGACGGAACCATCGCTCCTGGCGGACGGCGAACTGTCGAGTGCGGGTGATGATCGTGTCGATGGCTTCATCCTGACTGATCCGCCCGGCGAGCGCATCGAGGATTTCCCGATACCCGAGCGCCTGTGCGGCCGTCCGGGAGAATCCCCCGACGCTGAGCGCCTCGACCTCGGCGACGAAACCGGCGGCGATCATCTCGTGGACACGGGCCGCGATCCGCTCGGTGAGCACCTCCCGCGGCCACCGCAGACCCAACTGCGCGACATCGGTCGGCGGATAGCTGTCGACGCCGGGCCCGAAGGAACTGAAGGGACGACCCGAGCCGACGGTGACCTCGAGCGCCCGCACGACCCGCCGGCGATTGGTCGGCTCCATCTTGGCGGCGGCCGCCGGATCGAGGGCCCGCAGCCGTTCGAACAGCACCGACACGTCGGGTTCGGATTCCAGGTCGGCCCGGACGTCGGGCCACTCCCCCGGCAGGTCGAAGTCGTCGATGACCACCCGGTGGTAGAGACCGGTGCCGCCGACGAGAAGCGCCCGATGACCGGTGGGAACCGATCAGGTCGATCGCCGCCGCGTAGGCGCTGCGGAACTCGGCGACGGTGAAGTCGTGAGTCGGGTCCACCAGATCGAGGAGGTGGTGCGGGACCTCGGCCCGTTCGGCGGCGCTCGGCTTGGCGGTGCCGATGTCCATGCCCCGATACACCTGCATGCTGTCGATCGACACCAACTCGACGTCTCCGAGTCGCCGGGCGACCTCGAGCGCCACCGACGACTTCCCCGACGCCGTCGATCCGACGAGGGCGACGCGACGGGGTCGCCCCCGGGCCTGATCAGTCAGATCTGCTCACCCTCGGCGATGCGTTGATGGTGATGGATCACCTCGGCGACGATGAACCGCAGGAACTTCTCGGTGAACGCCGGGTCGAGGCCCGACTCCTCGGCGAGGGCCCGGAGCCGCTCGATCTGGATGCGTTCACGTTCGGGGTCGGCGGCGGGCAGATCGACGGTCGCCTTGTAGCGACCGACCGCCTTGGTGATCTTGAACCGCTCGGCGAGCAGGTGCACGAGCGCCGCATCGATGTTGTCGATCGAGGCGCGAAACTCCGCCAGCTGTGCATCGACTGGTGCATCGACCTGCGCCTCGGCCCCGGCGTCGCTCATCCCGACGACGCTAGCCCGAGCCGTCCCCCACCACCCGAAATGTTGCGGTATTCGGACGCTGAGCGTCCGGATTCCGCGATTTTTCGGGTGGATTCAGAGGGCGGCGACGGGGATGCGGAGTTTGTGGGTCGGCTCGGAGATGAACTCGACGAAGCGACCCTCGAGGAAGTGCGGGGCGCCCCGCGTGATCTCGACCGTCGCGTAGCTGCCGGTGCGCAGCGGGTGCGGCGGCGTGAAGTGCACGAGCTTGTTCTGACGGGTCCGCCCGCTGAGCACCGACGGATCACGCTTGCTCGGGCCCTCGACGAGCACCTCCTCGATCCGACCGACGCGGGCCTCGTGGCGGCGCAGCGCGGCACGCTCGACGACGAGCCGCAGACGCTGGAACCGCTCACCGGCAGTGGCGGCGTCGACGAAATCGGCCTCCATCGACGCGGCCTCGGTGCCCTCGCGGGGTGAGAACAGGAACGTGTAGGCGTAGTCGTACTCGGCTGCCGCCGCGACCTCGAGCGTGCGCTCGAAGTCGGCCTCGGTCTCGCCGGGGAAGCCGACGATGATGTCGGTCGACACGGCCAGGTCGTCGATCGTGCGACGCGCCTCGGCGAGTCGGTCGAGGTAGCGGTCGGCGGTGTACCCACGGTGCATCAGCGCCAGCACCCGGTCGCTGCCCGACTGGAGGGGATAGTGCAGGTGCTCGCAGACCTCGGGGGTCGCAGCCATCGCGGCGAACGTCTCGGGTCGCATGTCCTTCGGGTGCGGGCTCGTGTACCGCACCCGACGGATCCCCTCGATCGCGCCGACGTCGCCGAGCAGGTCGGCGAACAGGGGGCGCAGGCGGGCCGACTCGTCACCGGCCTGGCGGGCGGCGACCTGCAGGTCGCGGCCGTAGCTGTTGACGTTCTGGCCGAGCAGCGTCACCTCGGTCACGCCGTCGGCGGCCAGTTCGGCGACCTCGCCGAGGATCTCCGCGTAGGGTCGGCTGATCTCGGTGCCTCGCACCGCGGGCACGATGCAGAAGGCGCAGTTGTTGTCGCAGCCGATCTGGATGGTGACCCACGCGTTGTACGAGGTCTCGCGACGCGCCGGCAACGCCGAGGGGAACAGTGCCTGGTCGTCGATGACCGCTTCGGTGAGGATCTCGGTGATCGGCCGATCCGAACCCCGCGCCTGGGCGAGCAACTCGGCCGCCCGATGGACGTTGTGGGTGCCCATCACGACGTCGACGTGGCCGGCTCGTTTGGCGACGAGCTCCTGATCCTTCTGGGCGAGGCACCCCGACACGACGATCTGGCGGCCCTCACGCTCGCCCTTCCAGGTCTTCAGGTGTCCGAGGTTCCCGTAGAGCTTGTTGTCGGCGTTCTCGCGGATGCAGCAGGTGTTCAGCACCACGACGTCGGCGTCGGCTTCGGACTCGGCGCGCACGAGCCCGTCGGCTTCGAGCAGGCCCGAGATGCGCTCGGAGTCGTGCTCGTTCATCTGGCACCCGTAGGTGCGCACGATGTAGCTGCGGGACATGGGGAGCCAGGCTACCGATCCCGTTCCGACACGGGCCGTCGAGGTGACGATGTCGATATCGTCTCGGCCGTGATCGCCATCCTCACCGTCGACAACAACGATCTGTACCGGGCGCTGTACTTCGTGCACCTGCTCGCCGCCATCTGCCGCGTTCGGGCCGCTGTTCCTGTATCCCCGGTTGCGTCGAGCCGGCGAGACGGAGTCGATCGCGAAGATGCACGTGTACTTCGTCATTCCGGCGCTCGTCGTGATGTGGGTCGCCGGCATGGGCATGGCCGGTGTCGGCAAGATCGACCTCGCCGGCACGCCGTTCATCACGGCCACGATCGTGCTGTGGCTGATCGCGCTGGTCGTGAGCTGGTTCCTGATCCGTCCGGCCCTCAGCGACCCCGATCCGGCCGCGACGAAGAAGATGAGCATGGGTGTCGGCATCACCCACCTGATCCTGGTGGTGGCGATGTACCTGATGATCTTCAAGCCGGGCGGCTACTCGTTCAGCTGAGTCCCCGGCCGGCGGTCACTCGCCGGCACCACCCATGACGAGTCGTCCGTCGTCATCGATCGAGGCGTACGGGTTGTACGCCAGTTCCCACAGGTGTCCGTCGAGGTCGGCGACGTAGGACGAGTATCCGCCCCAGAACGCCGTGTGCGGTTCGACCGTCGGCGTGGCGCCGGCCGCCACCCACTCGGCGAACACGGCATCGACGTCCTCGATCGACCCGACATTCATCGCCAGCGCGACGCCGCGAAACCCGGAACCATCCGCCGGAACCTTCGCGTCGTCGGCCAGCGCGCGACCACTCGTACAGCCCGAGCACCGAGCCCTGCATCTCGAAGAACGTGATCGTCGGCATGCGACGCCGACGATCGCCGTCCACCCGAGCGACTCGTAGAACGACGTCGCCCGGGCGAGATCGGCAACACCCGAGCGTGATGATCGAGATGCGGTTGGGAACGGTCATGTCAGGCGAGATCGATGGGCTCGTCGTCGCCGTCGGCGAACACGTCGGCGAGTTCGGGAACGAGCGGCTCCTCGTCGTCGGACGGCTTGAGGCCGGCAGCGGTGAGCACCTTGTCGCTGATCTCCATCATCACCTCGGGGTTCTGACGGAGATACTCCTTGGCCTTCTCCCGGCCCTGGCCGAGCTGCTCGCCTTCGTAGGTGAACCAGGCACCGGACTTCTTCACGACGTCGAGGTCCACCGACATGTCGATCAGACACCCTTCACGGCTGATGCCCTGGCCGTACATGATGTCGAACTCGGCCTGGCGGAACGGCGGCGACACCTTGTTCTTCACGACCTTGACCCGGGTCCGGTTGCCGACGATCTCGGCGCCGTCCTTCAACGACTCGATCCGGCGGATGTCGAGACGGACCGAGGAGTAGAACTTCAGCGCCCGGCCACCCGGGGTGGTCTCGGGTGAGCCGAACATCACGCCGATCTTCTCGCGGAGCTGGTTGATGAAGATGCAGATCGTGCCGGTCTTGCTCAGGTTGCCGGTCAGCTTGCGCAGCGCCTGGCTCATCAGGCGGGCCTGCAGACCGACATGGGAGTCGCCCATCTCGCCTTCGATCTCGGCGCGGGGCGTCAACGCCGCCACCGAGTCGATCACGAGCACGTCGATCGCACCGGAGCGGGTCAGCATGTCGGCGATCTCCAGCGCCTGCTCGCCCGTGTCGGGCTGGGAGATGAGGAGCTGATCGACGTCGACGCCGATGGCCCGGGCGTACACCGGGTCCATGGCGTGCTCGGCGTCGATGTAGGCGCACACGCCACCGTTGCGCTGGGCCTCGGCGACGACGTGCATGGCGAGGGTCGACTTGCCCGACGACTCCGGGCCGTAGATCTCCACGACGCGGCCTCGTGGCAGCCCCCCGACACCGAGGGCCAGGTCGAGCGACAGCGCTCCGGTCGGGATGACCTCGATCGCCATGTTCGTGCGCTCGCCCATCTTCATGATGGCGCCCTTGCCGAACTGCTTGTCGATCTGGGCCAGGGCCATGTCGAGGGCCTTTTCGCGGTCGTTGCTCATGTCGTGTCTCACTTTCGTGCGGTGGGGCGAACCCGTGGAGTTGATGATGTGCACCGTAGAGAAGGGGTGTCACAGAGTTGGTCGGTGATGCTGGCCCGGCCGCTGGCGACCGAATGACACGAGTGTAGTTGACGAACACAGGTTCGAACAAGCATCTCTCGAACGAACGGGCGAAAGACGTACCGTACGGCGGTGCACCACCCCGAACACCAGCCCGAACTCCACCCCGACGCCGAGACCTTCCGCACCGTCGACGAACTCGTCGGACACCTCCGCAGCCTGGCCACGATCGGTTCCGACGAGGGAATGGCGTTCTCGGAACTGGACCACGGGTTGCAGACCGCGACGATCCTCGAGGCCGAGTATCCCGACGACACCGAACTGCAGGTCGCCGGGCTGATCCACGATCTCGCCCACCCCTGGGACGGGCCTGGCCAACCCGACCACCATCGCCTGGGCGCCGACGCCGTCCGCTCACTCCTCGGCGAACGGACCGCCGTACTGATCGAATCCCACGTCGACGCCAAGCGGTACCTCGTCGCCACCGATGCCGCGTACGAGTCGGCCCTCTCCCCCGGCAGCATCGTGACGCTCGCAGCACAGGGTGGCGCGATGTCCGCCGACGAGGTGGTCGCCGCCGAACAGCGACCGGACTGGCAGCGAGCCGTCGCCCTGCGCCGCGCCGATGATCGGGCCAAGGTCGTCGGAGCGGTCACCCCCGCGCTCGACCACTGGTTGCCGGCCATCCACGAGGTTGCCGCCTCCGCACCGGACGAGCGATGACCGCGCCGATGACCGCGCCAATGATCGTGCGATGACCCGCCGACCGAACGTCCTGCTGATCACCCTCGATCAGTACCGCGGTGACGCGCTCGGTTGCGCCGGCCATCCGATCGTTCGCACCCCGAACCTCGATGCACTCGCCGCTGACGGCGTACGGTTCGCCAACCACTTCTCGCAGGCGGCTCCGTGCTCTCCGGGCGCGCCGCGCTCTACACCGGCACCTACCAGATGACGAACCGAGTGGTCGCCAACGGCACGCCGCTCGACGAACGCTTCGACAACATCGCCCGGGCGGCCCGCCGGGCCGGCTATCGACCCACGCTGTTCGGCTACACCGACCAGGGGGTCGACCCCCGCACGGTCACCGATCCGGCCGACCCACGCCTGTCGGACTACGAAGGCGTGCTCCCGGGTTTCGACGTCGAGGTGTTCCTCCCGACCGCCGCCGAGCCGTGGATGCGATGGCTGGCCACCCACGGCCACGACCTGCCCGACTCCGTGCACGCGCTGCGCACCGAGCCCAGCCGTCCGGCCGACCTCTCGCAGTCGGCGTTCCTGACCGACCGCCTCATCGACTGGATGGCAGCGCCAGGACGAGCCGTGGTTCGCGCACGCCTCGTACCTGCGGCCGCACCCGCCCTACGCCGCGGCCGGCCACTGGTCCCGGGCCTACGACCCCGCCGACATGCCGGAACCCGTCGCCGTCGGGGAGCATCTCCACGGACTGCACCGGGCGCTGCTCGGCAACCCCGAGTCGGCCGCTCCGACCGACCCGGCCAAGATGGCCCGCGTCCAGGCGCAGTACTACGGCATGTGCAGCGAGGTCGACGACCAACTCGGGCGGGTGTGGGCGGCGTTGCGAGCCTCCGGCGAATGGGAGCACACGATCGTCGTCGTCACCGCCGACCACGGTGAACAGCTGGGCGATCAGGGCCTGATCCAGAAGGCCGGGTTCTTCGAGGCGAGCTATCACATCCTCGGGATCATCCGCGACCCGCGACGGCCGACGACCGCCGGCACGGTCGTCGAGGAGTTCACGGAGAACGTCGACGTGTTCCCGACGATCTGCCACCTCCTCGACGTGGAGGTGCCGGGGCAGTGCGACGGCCATCCGCTGACCCCGTTCCTCGACGGCGACCCGCCGCCGGCGTGGCGCGACGCCGCGCACTGGGAGTGGGACTGGCGCGACTCGCTCCCCGACCACGCCGACGAGCTGTGGAATCGCAGGGCCGATCGCTGCAACCTCGCCGTCCTGCGGAACCGGACGCACGCCTACGTGCAGTTCGGCAACGGCACCTCGAGGTGTTACGACCTCGCCGCGGATCCGACGTGGCGGACCGAGACGACCGACCCGGCAGTGCTCCTTCCGCTCGCACAGTCGATGCTGGCGTGGCGGTCCCGCCACCTCGACCGCAACCTCACCGGATTCCTCCTACGCGACGGCGGCACCGGCCGCCGCCCGTACGCCCCCGCGTAAGTCGGTGTGTACACATGGTGTCAGACACCAGAGTAACGCCGTCAGGTTGCGTCGGCGTCGGGAGTCGGAACGGGTGGGTCGACGCTGCGGTAGTCGAGCGGAGTCGGCTCACGCATCATGAGATCGACGCCCTGCCACATGATGTAGGACGATCCGTAGAGCAGCAGCGGCAGCGCGATCGCGAGGACGACGAGCACCACGAACATCGGCACCACGGCGACGTCGGGCCACGTGAGCGCCACCATCGCGCCGAGGATCAGCATCAGCGGGCCGAACGTGATGATGACGATCATCGCCGCCGCGCCGAGCTCGTACCCGACGTCACCACGCCGCCACTCCAGGCCACAGGTCTGGCAGCAGTCCGCCTTCTTGTACCACCCGGTGAAGAACGCCCCACGCCCACCGCACATCGGACAGCGACGGAAGAAGCCCCGCAGCAGCATGTGGAAAAGACCTGGTCGCTTCACAATGCAAGGATACTGGCGAGATTTGCCAGACTCTGCGGGTGCGGCGTTCCCTGGGAGGCTACGTGTTGATCGTCGGAGCGGTCCTCGTCGCGCTCGCGATCGGTGCGCTCTGGCTCGAGCGGGTCGCGTTCTCCCCGGCGAACGACTCGGGCGTCGCCCTGTCGATCCTCGGCGACCAGGACATCCGGGGCCAGGTGGCGACGATCGTCGCCAGCGCCGATGCACCCGTCCTGGAGCAGTCGCCGGCGCAGCTCAAGGAGTTCATCGAGCAGATCGCCCGCATCCCCGACGGCGCCGCTCTGATGAGTCGATTCGTGTACGACGGGCATGCTCGACTGATCGGCCAGAACGACGAACTGGTGCTCATCAACGCCGACGAGCAGGTGTCGATCGTCCGCGACGAGCGCGTCGGCGAGGCCGATTCGCTCACCCTGCCCGTGCAGCGAGTGTCGTCGATGGCCTTCCTGGACCAGTGGTTGCGGTGGTTCGCCCTCGGCACCGGGGTCCTCGGGTTCGTGGCCCTGCTCGTCGGGATCGCGTTGCGCCCCGAACGCGGCGAAGGGACCTTCGCGCTCGGCGTCGGATTGGCCTCGACCGCCGGTTCGCTGTTCGTCTTCGGGTATCTCGTGCCGCTCGCCGTCCTCCCGGCGCTGTCCGACGACATCTGGATGGGCGTGTTCCCCCGGCTCGCCAACCATCACCGCAACCTCACGTTGCTCCTGGCCGTCGCCGCACTCGTGCTCGCCGCAGTGATCACCTTCGGCACGAGCAGCCGTCGTGAACGCCGTCAGCGCTCCACCCCCCTCAACGTCACCCGCTACCGCGACGACCGCAGCTGGAGCCGCTGACCGACCCCGAGACCCCACTCCGAAAAATGTCGGAATCCGGTCGCTCAGCGACCGGATTCCGCGACATTTCGGGTGGTGTTCGGGTCTGGTGCTTCCCCTGGGATTCGAACCCAGAACCAATGGATTAAGAGTCCACTGCTCTGCCATTGAGCTAGAGAAGCAAGCGGCCTGAGATGGTACCGAGCGATGGGCATCTCTGCACCATCGCTGCGCACCATCTCAGGGCCTGCGTATGGGGTGGCCAAGGGGACTTGAACCCCCAACCGCCAGGATCACAACCTGGTGCTCTACCTGTTGAGCTATGACCACCATGTGGTCGTCCAGTCTGCCAGGCCACACCGCGATTCGCCACCAACGAATCCCGCTGCGCCTCAGCCCGTCGGGACGAGCGCCACCTTGCCGGCCACCTTGCGGTCGGCCAGGTCGCGCAATGCCCGCGCCGCTTCGGGCAACGGGTACGACACCGGCTCGACCGGCTCGAGATCGCCGTTCGCGATCCGATCGACGACCTCGGCCAGCAGCGCTCGGTTCTCGTCCTGATGCCGCCCGACCCACGCGCCCCAGTCCACGCCCGTCACCCGTCGGTTGCGCAGGAGCACCTGGTTGGCCGGCGAGGTTCGGGATCCCGGCCACGAAGCCGATCACCAGGTACTGGCCGTCCTCACCCAACGCCCTCAACGCCACCTCGCCGACCTCGCCACCCACCGGGTCGTAGATCAGATCGACCCCGCCGCGGTCGGCGCGGTCCTCGAACGTCGCCGCGAACGCCTTGGCGGCGTCCTTGATCCCCGCGGCGTCGAGGATCGAGTTGTCGATGGTCGCCACGGCCCCTCGCGACGCCGCCAGCGCCCGCTTCTCGGGAGTCGAGGCGGCAGCGATCACCCGCAACCCGAGCGCAGCGCCGATGTCGACCGCGGCCAGACCCACACCGCTGCCCGCCCCCAACACGAGCATCGTGTCGCCGGCCGCCACTCGGGCACGCACGGTCGAGCGCGTACCAACCGGTCATGTAACTCTGCATGAACGTCGCCGCCTGCCCGTCGGTCAGCGAATCGGGGATCGCCACGAGCTGCCGCGGCGACACGACGACCTCGCTCGCGAACCCGCCGAAGCCGATGCTGGCGAACATCCGATCACCGATCGCGAGACCCGTGACACCCTCACCCAACTCGGACACCCGACCGACGACCTCTCCGCCCGGCACGAACGGCAGCGGCGGCTTGATCTGGTAGCGACCCTCGACGAGCAGGCCGTCGACGAAGTTGACGCCGGCCGCCGACACCTCGAGGCGCACCTGACCCGGCGCCAGGGGCGCCGGTTCGCGCTCGACCACCTGCAGATCCTCGATCGGGCCGAACGCAGCACACTCGATGACGGTGACCATGACCGGCCCCTCAGCCCTGCATCCGCTCACGCCACGCCTCGGGCTTGAGCCCGAGTTCGACCATTCGCTCGGCCGCCCAGATCGGTGGCTCGAAGTCGCCGCCGGCCTGGAGTTGGCGCACCTGCTCGCCGTCCTCGGCCCAGACGTGGCAGGTGTTCAGGTTGAACTGCCACGCCATCTCGCGCTGCTCGGGCGACGGCGCCTGCGATCCGCCGGTCCCACGCTTGGCCTGCGAGGCCCGCATCGACCACATGCACTGGATCGCCACCGGCGCCATCGCCTGCAGCAGCGCAGTGGTGTGGGTGCAGCCTCGCGGCCCGCCGAACAGTTCGCGCACCTTGTGGGTGAACCCCCGGGCGATCGACAGCCCGACGAGCTTGTCGTAGTGCGACTCGATGTTCGTGCACGTCGTATGGGGGTGGACCTCGATCCCGACCGTCGCGCCGACGATCTCCAGCGTCGGGAACGCGATCTCGAGATCGATCTGCATGTGGTGGATCGTCAACGGGTTCGGATCGATGTCGACGTACAACCCCGGCGGCTTCTGATCGCGCACCGCGCCGCGGATCAGCAGCAGATCGTCACGCTTGCGGAAGGCCCGCACGCGGTACTCGCGATCGTGGAGCACTTCGAGCGGTTCGCCGTCGTCGCCGAACGGGGCGGCCGGGAGGATCGTGCTGGTGTCGAACAGGTCGTCGAGCGCTCGTTGCGCCGCGGGGGAGGTCGAGTCGGCCATCGCTGCACGGTACCGCGGGGCGTCCCGACGAATCCGACCGACGGGCAGGTGTCACTCGTGCGCCAAGATGGCGGCGTGAGTGAACTTGCCGTGGTGGCGCTGTCGGGTCGATTCGTGCTGCTCGAGCCGATGCGGGCCGACCACATCGACGAGATCGCGGCGGCGGGTGGCGGCGATCGATCCAGCTTCGGGTACACGCAGGTCCCCGACGGTCAGGACGAGGCGCCGACTACGTCCACTGGCTGCTCGACGACGCCGCCCACGGACGCGCCGCGCCGTTCGTGCAGCGCCGTGTCGCCGACGGCGCGGTCGTGGGTTGCACCCGCTTCCTCAATCCGCTGTGGCCGCTCGGGCGCGACGACCCCGACGAGGTGGAGATCGGCGGCACCTGGCTGTCGGCGTCGGCGCAACGCACGCCGATCAACAGCGAGGCCAAGCTGCTGCTGCTGACGCACGCGTTCGACGTGTGGGAGGTCGCAGCGTGTCGCGATCTGCACCGACGCCCGCAACGAGCAGAGCCGGCGGGCGATCGAGCGCCTCGGGGCCACGTTCGAGGGGGTCATGCGGCGGCACCGCCGGTCGACCCGCGCCGGTGAAGTGGACACCTTGCGCGACACCGCCACCTACTCGATCACGATCGACGAGTGGCCCACGATCGAGGCGCGACTTCGCTCCTTCGTCGACTCCGCCTGACCCCCGGTTGGACGTTCGCGTGAACAAGGTGCGCTCATGGACGGCACTTTGTTCACGAGAACGGCGGGTGGACGCGGTTCGAGGCGGGTCCGGGTGGGCGAGGCTCGTCCACCTCTATCCTCGGACGTCGTGACCGCGCCACCCGTCCAGTTCCGCAAGGCAGCCCTCGTCGGCGTTGCCGCGGGACTCCTGGGTGGACTGTTCGGGGTCGGCGGTGGGCTCATCATGGTCCCCGGGCTCATCGGAGTCGCCAAGATGGAGCGACGGCGGGCGCACGGCACGTCGCTCGCGGCCACGCTCCCGATCTCGCTGGCGAGCCTCGCCACGTACCTCGCCCACGGCAACGTCGACTGGGCCGTGGCGTTGTTCATCACCATCGGCGCACTGGTCGGCGCGATCGTCGGGACCCATCTGCTCCACGTGATCCCCAAGAACGTGCTCGTGCTCATCTTCGTGGCGACGATTCTCGCCACGGCCACACGTCTGCTGATCGACTCCGACGATTCACCCGGGCATCGACATCACGGTCGGCGTCGCCATCATCCTGGTTGTCGTGGGGTTCGTGTCGGGAACGCTGGCCGGGCTGCTCGGCATCGGTGGCGGCGTGATCATGGTGCCGGCGATGGCGACACTCGGCATGGCCACCGTCGTCGCCAAGGGGACCTCGGTCGCGGTCATCGTGCCGACGGCGATCATGGGCACGTTCCGCAACCGCAAGAACGCCAACGTCGACATCCGTGCGGCAGCGATCGTCGGGTGCATCGGCGCCTTCACCGCCGTGATCGGCGCCACGATCTCGGACCAACTGAGTGAGCAGACGGCGAACATCATGTTCGCGTTGCTGTTGCTGTTCGTGGCCGTCAACCAGTTGCTGACGCTGCGGCCGGAACGCAAGGATCCCGCTGCCACTCCCGAACCGGCACTGCCGGCAAGCGACTGACGTGCTCGTCGCCCTCGTCGTCGCCCACCCCTCACCCGACAGCTACTGCCACGCCCTCGCCGCCCGCGCCGCCGCCGGACTCCGGGCGGGCGGACACGACGTCCACGTCATCGACCTGTACGGCATCGGGTTCCGGGTGGCGATGACCCCGGAGGAACGCCAGGCGTACCACGGCGAGACCCCGATCCTCGACCCGATGGTCGCCGACCACGCCGACCTCGATCGACGCGGGCCCAAGCGCTCGTGTTCGTGTATCCGACCTGGTGGAGCGGACTGCCGGCGATCCTCAAGGGTTGGCTCGAACGGGTGATGGTGCCCGGCGTCGGCTTCCGGTTCGACGAACGCACCCACAAGGTCCGGCCCGGGCTCGGGCAGGTCCGGCACATCATCGGGATCTCCACCTACGGCTCGCCGCGCTCCTACGTGCGGCTGATCAACGACAACGGGCGGCGAACCCTGACCCGGGCGCTGCGGATGAGCTGCGGGTTCCGGGCCCGGCCGACGTGGCTCGGCTTCTACGCGATCGACACGTCGACACTCGCAGCCCGCGAGGAGTTCGCCGCCCGTGTCGAGCGGGAGATGGCGGCGCTGCGATGACCCGCGCCCTCGTCGTCTACTGCCACCCACTGGAGGAGTCGTTCGTCGCCGCGGTCCGCGACCGGGTGCTCGACGGGCTGGCGTCGGGTGGGGCCGAGGTGCGCTTCACCGACCTCTACGCGTCCGGATTCGATCCGGAGTTCTCGGCGTCGGACCACGCCAACCACCTCGTCGCCGGCACGGACCCGTCACTCGCCTCCCACGCCGAGGACCTCCAGTGGTGCGACACCTTGGTGCTCGTCTATCCGACGTGGTGGTCGGGACAGCCGGCGATGCTGAAGGGCTGGATCGACCGGGTCTGGGTCAGCGGTGTCGCCTGGACCCTGCCCGAGGGAGCCAACCGGTTGCAGCCCGGCCTGCGCAACATCCGCCGGCTCGTGGCGGTCACCACTCACGGCTCACCCAAGTGGATCAACATGATCGAAGGCGAAGCCGGCAAGCGCACGATCACCCGCAGTCTGCGGACCATGTGCCATCCCCGTGCCCGCACCACCTGGCTGGCGATGTACGGCGTCGACACCTCGACCGACGACCCAGCGCGCCGCCTTCCTCGACCGCGTCGAACGCCGCCTCCTCCGCCTCACCTGACCGCACCCCCACCCGACCCGCACCTGCGATGAGACATGAGCGCAACCCCTGCGCTCACCTCTCATCGCACGGGGATCACCGGACGCGACGATGAGGCATGAGCGCGACAGGTGCGCTCACCTCTCATCGCTCGCGTCACGGTGGCGATGGCGACGGCGACTTGGGCGGCGACGGCGGCGTTGTGCTCGGCGAGGGCGAGGTTGGCGGGAACGCTGCGGCCCTCGGTCGCTTCGCCGATACGGCCCAGCACGAACGGCGTGATCGCCGCGCCGGTCACGCCGGAGCGTTCGCACTCGTCGAGCGCCTCCTGCAGGACCCGGTCGAGATCGGCAGCGTCGAGTTCGGCCTCCACGGGGATCGGGACCGTCAGCAACACGTGGC
>CAVZTM010000015.1:0-151881 GCA_963778175.1 Ilumatobacteraceae bacterium | reverse complement strand
ACCGTCCTCGTGCGGCTGCGCAGAGCTGCGCGCAACACGCTGGCCGGCGTCGGTCCCGGCGTCGGTCCCTGCGTCGTTCCCTGCGTCGGGGACGAGATCGGCCGACTCGGATGACATCCGCACCAGGCGGCCGCCGACGGTCCGGAGATCCTGTCCGGATTCGGCCCGGCGGGCGGCTCGGTCGAGGTAGGCCATGGCCGCCGGGTTCTCGCGTTCCAGTCCACGCAGGGCGGTGGCGCCGTGACCGGTCGTCTGTCCGTACACGCGCCCAGCACGGCAACCTTGGCGATCTCCCGGGACACACCGAGCCGAGCCGCCACCGGCGCGTACATGTCGTCGTCGACGGTCGCCGCCGTGAGCGCGGTATCGCCGGAGATCGCCGCCAGGATGCGTGGCTGGATCTGCCCGAGGCCATCAGCGCGCAGGAAGACGTCGCCGGTGCTTCCCGCAATTCGACGGCAGGCCGGAGCTCGACGGGCGGGTTGTGCGGCCGCTGTCGCGGTCATCCGGCCGCCCGCGCCGTCCGACGACGACCACCGCCCGCGGAGTCGCCCGTCCGTCCCGACGTGCTGATCGAGCCAGCGGTAGCCGAAGGTCGTGGAGATGCGCTCCAGCGCGCCGCCATTCCAGCAGGTCCTCGACGAGCGGGTGCTCGTCGCGGATCTGTTCGAGCCGCCACGCTCGGGTGTCGGGCACTTCGATGCCGATGCGCCGAAGGAGTGACTTCACGCTCGCAGGGCTGCGGAGATCGATGCCGTGCGTCGTGTCCGCCCCGCCACCGAGGTGGCGCAGCACCCTTCGGTGGCGTTCGTCGGTGATCCGGCGATCGTCGGCGGCGTCGAGGGGTCGCGGCCCGATGAAGGAGGCGATGATCCGCCCCGCCTCGTCCACGTCGACGGGCAGGCCGTCGTTTTCGAGTTCGGCGCGCGGCAGTCTTGCCCGCGGACTCCGAACGAGCGGTCGCCGCAGCGGCCGGACGATCGGCGAGGCCTTCGAGTCGGTCCTGCTGCCGGCGATGGACCTCCAGCGCCAAGACTGCCCACCCCTGGAGGTGCGCGAGGTCGGCACCGCCACCGCCCGTCGATCCAGGCCGGGTTCAGGTGGCCGTCGGATCGGATCGGATCGTCGTCGTCGGGTGGCGAGAACAGATCGGGCGGCGTCCGGCGGGCGTCGGGCGGTGGATCGAGCCCTCGGTGCGCAGCCCAGACCCGGCCGGGCCCGGCTCGCCAGCCGCCCATGAGCAGGCGGTGGACCGCCTCGAGATTCGAACATCGTGCGGGGCGGATGCCGTGACCGACGAGGGTGGTGGCGGTGTCGGCCGTCCACCACACCCAGCGGGGCCGATGTCCCGCTCGATCTCGGCGATCCTGTCGAACGCCCCTCGGATCGTCGAGCAGCAGCGCGCCGCCGGCGTCACCGACGACGCGGCGCCGACGCCGTCGGCAACGGCCAGCGCGACGGGTTCACCGCTGGCGAACGTCATGCCCAGCCGAGTTCGTGCAGGCGTTCGTCGTCGATGCCGGCGGCGTGGGCGATCTCGTGGATCACCGTGACGTACACCTCGTCGGCGAGGTCGTCGAGGTCGTCGCACACCTCACAGTGCGCGAGGCGGTAGATCGTGACGACGTCGGGACCCTCGTTGCCCGTGCGCTCGGTGTGCGGCACCCCGTGATAGAGGCCGAGCAGGTCGGGCTCGTCGGGGTCACGATCGGCGACTTGTACGACGACGTTGTCGAGCACCAGTTGGAGCTCGTCGGGGAGCTCGTCGAGAGCGTCGGCGACGAGTTGTCTCGAAGCGGTAGCGCGGCAGCGGCTCCATCGCACATCGTGCCAGGCACGCGTGTACACGTACACCTGCCGGCACCGTACGCCCGCGACCCGCGTCCTCAATGACCTTCAGCTCGCGGAGAAGATCTTCTTCGGCTTGAGCTCCGCCGGCGATCCGTTCGGCGATGCGATGGAACGCCTGGGCGGTCTCACTCTCGGGATCGACGGCGGTGATCGGAAGGCCGTCGTCGCTGCCCTCACGAAGGGCAGGCACGAGCGGGAGCTGTCCGAGCAGCGGTACGCCGAGCTCCTCGGCGAGGCTCGGTGCCGCCACCCGAGCCGAAGATCTCGTACCGCTTGCCGTCGTCGCCCGTGAACCACGACATGTTCTCGATCGACGCCCTTGACCTCGAGGTTGACCTTCTGGGCCATCGCCGCCGACAGCCGCGCCACCTTCTGGGCGGCGGGCTGCGGGGTGGTGACGACGTACACCTCGCCGCGGGGGAGGTACTGGCTGAGGCTGAGGGCGATGTCGCCGGTGCCAGGTGGCATGTCGATGAGCAAGAAGTCGGGTTCGTCCCAGAACACGTCGGTCAGGAACTGTTCGAGCGCCTTGTGGAGCATCGGTCCACGCCAGATGACCGCCTGGCCCGGTGGCACGAAGTAGCCGATCGAGATGCAACGCACGCCCCACCGCTCGGGCGGGACGAGCATCCCGTCGATCACGACCGGTTCGCGCTCGGCGCCGAGCATCCGCGGGATCGAGAAGCCGTAGATGTCGGCATCGACGATGCCGACCGAGTGGCCCTCTGCGGCCAGCGCCACCGCCAGGTTGGTGGTGACGGTCGACTTGCCGACGCCACCCTTGCCCGACGAGATCAACAGTGGCCGCGTCCTCGAGCCCGCCTGGGCGAACGGGACCGCTCGTCCCTCGGCGTGCCCGTGCGCGTGACCCTGGCCCGCCGTCGCCCCGGATCGCCGTGCAGCTTCTTGCGCAGCTCCTCGCGGTCGTCGTCGGTCATCACGGTGAACTCGAGGTCGACGCGAGCGACCCCGTCGAGTGGCGTGACGGCGTCGGTGACGCGTCGTGTGATCTCGTTGCGAAGCGGGCAGCCGGCGACCGTGAGGGCGATGACGATCCCGACCCCCCGTCGTCGTGCATGTCGACGTTGCGGAGCATCCCGAGATCGACGATCGATCGGTGCAGTTCGGGATCCTCGACGGGACGCAGCGCGTCGACGATCTGCTCGTCGCGTGACTGACATGCAGCCATTGTGCCCCGGCCGCTGGCCGAATCTGCAGGACGAGCCGGGGGTAGAATCGGATCGTGGCCAGTAGCGCGTCGTTCACCGCCACCGTGTCGGCGATCACCGACGCGTTCGGCGATCCGACGCGCCGCCGGATCTACCTGTACGTGACGCGATCACGTGCCGACGACGGGGTCACCACGTCGATGGTCGCCACCGAGGTCGGCGTCCACCCCAACGTCGCCCGTCACCACCTCGACAAGCTCGCGGCCGGCGGGTATCTCGAGGTCGCGACCGGGCGTCTCGCCGGCGGCGGCGCCGGGCGGCCGTCGAAGCGGTACACCGCGACCACCGGCGCACTCACCGACTTCCCGGTGCGGAGCGACGATCTCGTCCTGTCGTTGCTCGGGCGGGCGTTGGCCCGCCTCCCGCACGACGAAGCCGAACAGATGGCCGAGGAGGTCGGCGCCGAGTACGGCCGGGCGATGGCCGCCGGACTCACCGGCGACGAGCTGGCTGCCGGCCACCGGTCGCTCCGCTCGGCGATCCAGGCCGTCGCCGACGCGTTGACGGCGCACGGCTTCGCGGCGCACGCCGAGGGTCGCAACGACCACCTGCGGATCATCAACGACCACTGCCCGTTCGGCGAGGTCGCCACCGAGCACCCCGTCATCTGCGCCGTCGATCGGGGCATGGTCAGGGGCATGCTGGCGCAGTTCTACGGCGAGGACGGCGAGGCGCTCGTGGCCGGCGTCGTCACCGAGTCGAGCATGGCGCTCGGCGACACGTTCTGCTCGACCGCCGTGTCGAGCTCGACGTCGCCGGACACACAGGTGATGGTCCCGCCGCCGATCCAGATCGTGCCGTCGTCGTCGCGACACGTGTACGCGAACGGTCCCGACGGCGGTCCCCTGGGCGGCGATGTACGGTGACTCGGTCGATCCGGATCCGAGCAGCCACTGTGCGAGCGAGGCGTTGAGACTGCCGGTCACCGGATCCTCGACGGTGGCGCCGTCCTTCGGGAAGAACCGACGCCGGACCTCGATCGCCTGTCGCCGACCCCGCCGGGTGAGGGCCGACGACACCGAGGTCGAAGTCGATCGGCGCCGGCTTCAGGGCGAGCACGGCCTCGGCACCGACCGAGCAGCCCCGCCGGCCCGACCGGAGCCGATGTGTCGGCCCGCTCGACGGCAGGACCTGGCCAGGTCGACGGCGCCGCGACTGCGATCCGCTCGATGCCGTCGCGGCACCGCCCGACGTCACCTGCACGCCGACGGGTCGGTTCGTGATCGAGATCGGCCCCGAGCCTATCAGGCCGCCGCCGAGGGGTTCTCGCTCGACTGCAGATCACCGGCAGGCGTCTCGATGGTCGCCGATGTGAGCGGCTCGTGTCGGGCACGGTCGTGGACACCGGTTCGACGATCGAGTTCGTGGAGACGTCGTTCGATCTCGACGCCGCCGTCACGATGGTCGGTGCACCGAGCGAACGTCACGGTGCTCCGACCGATTCGTCCAGACCTTCGGCACCGAAGCGGCCCTGCATCTGCGACGGCTCGACAGACCGTCGCCGTACGAGCACCACCAGCGGCCCGGTTGCCGTGGTACGGCTCGTCGGTGAACACGTCGACCTGTCGAGACCGGCGAGACATGGCGCCATGCGTCGGTGGATCACATGCGTTGCGGCGGCGTACTCGATGACGCGGTCGACCACCTCGGCGCCGACCTTGGCGGTCGAACCGGCGTCGAACGGAGGCTGCGGGTCGTACTCGATCATCAACTGGCTGGCCTCGGCGGCGGTGCGGTCGAACAGCAGCTCGACGAGGCGCAGCGCCATGTCGATGCCAGCCGACACGCCGGCGGCGGTGATGATCCGCCGGTCGAGGTGCTCGACGACCCGTTCGCCGGTCGGCGTCGCCCCGTGCTGCGCGAGGCGATCGAGCACCGACCAGTGCGTCGTCGCCGTGAGCCCTTCGAGCAGCCCGGCCGCGCCGAGCACCAGCGACCCGGTGCACACCGAGGTGGTGAACGTCGTCGTCGCGTGCGCGGTGCGGACCCAATCGAGCACCCGCTCGTCCTTCATCAGCGCCCGCGTGCCGACGCCGCCGGGGAACACGATGACGTCGGGGTGGGCGAGCTCCTCGAACGTGGCGTCGAACTCGATGCCGAGCAACCCGTTGTCGGAACGGATCACGCTGCGGTCGTGGCCGACGAACGTGACGTCGAAGCTCGGGGATGCGCTGGAGCACCTCGTACGGGCCGATGCCGTCGAGCGCCGTGAAGTGTGGGAACAGGGGAATGGCGATGCTGGTCACGGCGCTCAAGGTAGTCCGACGCCCGTCCACCGTTCACCTGCGTTCTCGTGAACAACGGCGCGTCCTGACCGCGGACTTGTTCACGAGAACGGCGGGAGGTGGGCTCCGGTAGCGTGGCGGTCGTGGACGTACGCATCGGAGTGACCCAGGCCCCCGCGAGATCAACATCGAACTCGCCGAGAACGCTGACCGCGACGACCTCAAGTCGCGGGTCGAGGCCGCCCTCGCCGGCGCCACCGATGTGCTCTGGATCACCGACAAGCGCGGCAAGGACGTCGCCATCCCGTCGGCCAAGATCGCCTACATCGAACTCGGCTCCGCCGACGGCGACCGGCGTATCGGCTTCGGAGGCTGAACCTGGGCCCGACAGGTCGGCCGGGGCTGCTCGACCTCGACCTGCTCTGGGTCACCGGCAAAGGTGGCGTCGGCAAGACCACCGTCGCTGCCGCCATCGCCGACGTTGCGGCTCGTCACGGCCGTCGCACCCTCGTGTGCGAGATGGATGCCAAGGGCGCCCTCGCCAATGCCTTCGACGTCGGCACGCTGACGTTCGATCCGACCGAGGTCGCGCCGGGCCTCCACGCGATGACGATGAACACCGAGGACTCGCTGCGCGAGTACCTGCGGTTGTTCGTGCGGATCCCGCTGCTCGGCCGCATCGGGCCACTTGCGTCGACGTTCGACTTCGTCGCCGACGCCGCTCCCGGCGTGAAGGAGATTCTCGGCGTCGGCAAGCTCTGCTACGAAGTCCGCGAACGCAACTACGACCTCGTGGTCGTCGACGCCGAAGCCAGTGGCCACATCGTCAGCCAGATCGGCGCCCCCAAGGTGATCGCCGATCTCGTCCAGGTCGGCCTGGTCCGCGACCAGACCCAGTGGATGCTCGACATCCTGAACGACCCGTCGAGAACCGGCGTGGCGGTCGTCACCACCCCCGAGGAGATGCCCGTCACCGAGACCATCGAACTGCTCACCCGTCTCCGCGCCGAGACCGGCGCGCATGCGTCCGCAGTGATCGCCAACCGGGTGCTGCCGGTGATGTTCAACCGGCGGGAACAGGCGATCGTCGACCGCCTCGACGAGGTGCTGCCGCTCCTGATCGACGCAGCCGGCCCCGGTGTGCCGACCGTCGTCGAGGCCGCCCGCCTCACCGAGATCCGCCGCAGCACCGGTGCCGGCCACCTCGACCGACTCCGTGACTGGCTCACCGAACGCGACGAGGTCCCCGACGGACTGCCGATCATCACCGTGCCCGAGTTGTTCTCACGAGCGTCCGGTCCCCGCGTCGTGTCGCTCGTCGCCGACGCGCTGACCGACGAACTGGACCCGGACACCGTCGCGCCGTCATCAGGACGGGGTCGTCGTGGCTGAGATCGACAACCTGCTCGCCAGTCGGGAGATGATCCTCGTCGCCGGATCCGGTGGCGTCGGCAAGACCACGATCGCCGCCGCGTTGGGTATCGCAGCAGCCGAACGGCAGAAGTCGCGGGTCCTCGTGATGACCGTCGATCCGGCGAAGCGTCTGGCCACTGCGCTCGGGCTCGAGGAGTTCGGCAATGCGCCGGTTCGCATCGCCCCGTCCGAGTTCACCGAAGCGGGCGTCAAGGTCCGCGGCGAGGTCTGGGTCGCGATGCTCGACACGAAGGCCGGCTGGGACGAGCTGATCACCCGCCACGCCCCCGATGCAGCCACCCGGGACGCGGTCCTCGCCAATCCGCTCTACGAGAACATCACCCGTCGCTTCGTGCACAGCCACGAGTACCTGGTGATGGAACAGCTCCACGATCTGCACGCAACCGGCGAGTTCGACCTCGTGATCGTCGACACGCCGCCGTCACGCAACGCGCTCTCGATTCTCGACGCACCGAACCGGATGATCGAGTTCTTCGGCAGCCGCCTGCTGCGCTGGCTCACCGTGCCCTACCGGTCGCGGCTGTTCACCGTGGCGTCCAAGCCGTTCTACCAGGTCGCCGACCGCATCCTCGGGTCCCGGTTCCTCCAGGACATCGCCGACTTCTTCGTGCTGTTCCAGGCGATGGAGAGTGGGTTCGTGCGACGGGCGAGGGAAGTGGAAGGACTGCTCGTCGACCCGCGCACCGCGTTCGTCGTGGTCACGACCCTCGAGACGGCACCCAGCTACGAGGCGAGATTCCTCGCCAGAGCCCTCATCGAACGCGGCATGTCGATCGGGGCGATGATCGCCAACCGTGTGCTGCCCGACGAACTCGCCGGGTCCGCGGCGGCCGACAGTGCTGCGTTGCTGCTCGAGCAGGCTGACGGCCCGCTCGCCACCGCCGTGGCCGACGCACTGGGCGCTCCGCGCAAGCAGGTCGTCGCCGTGCTGGACCAGATCGCCAGCCGGTTCGACGATGTCGCGTTGGTGGCGGCACGGGAATCGGATCGGCGGACCGAACTCGGCGACCTCGCGCCGTTGCTGCTGACCGTGCCGTGGCTTCCGGGTGACATCCACGACCTCGCCGGGCTCGGCTCCCTCGCGGGTCACCTGCGCGCCGGCGCCTGAGCGCCATCGGCCGGTCCTCCTGGACGCGCCGACTCGACGATTGCCGTCGGATGATCGGCGCAACGGTGGGCCGATGGTGCAGAATCAACAGTTGATGACCTCCCTCGCCGACTTGGCCCGCGTGCACTCGACGCTCGACCGTGACGACATCGACCATCTCAACCGGCTCACGGCGGAGTGGGCGTTCCTCGCGGACCTCTGCTTCGCCGACCTGTTGCTCTACGTCCGCGCCGCCGGCGGGAAGTGGCTGATCGTGGACCAGGTGCGCCCGGCGACGAATCAGACGATGTATCCGACCGACTACATCGGATCGTGGGCCGACGGTGACGAGGCGGTGCTGATCGAGCGCGCGGCGTCGACCGGCGAGCGGCTCGAAGGGGCGATCGAGTTCGATGGGCGCGGGGAGGACAACAACCACGCCCGCATGCTCGCCATCCCGGTGCGCCGCGACGGCGAGTTGATCGCGGTGCTGTCCAAGGAATGGCGGGTACGGGCCGGGCGACCACTGGGTGAGTTGGAACGCAACTACTCGTTCGTCTTCGAGGAGTTCGCCCAGATGATCGAGGTCGGTACCTTTCCCTTTGCCGGGCGGGTCGCCGACTCCAGCGCGGCGCCACGTGTGGGTGACGGTGTGCTCACGCTCGACTCGACCGGCACGGTCACGTACGTGTCACCGAACGCCAACTCGGCGCTGCACCGGGTGGGGATCCAGGCCAACCCGGTCGGCATGCGACTCGCCGAACTCGGCTTCCACGACGGGCCCGTCCGTCAGGCCTTCGAGCGTCGCGAACCGATCGTCGAGGAGTTCGAGCAGGGCAGCGATGTCACGCTGCTGTGCCGCTGTGTGCCGCTGATCAGCGTCGACCGCGACCGGCACCGAGGTCACCGGCGGACTGCTGCTGGTCCGCGATGTCACCGAACTCCGCAAACGGGACCGCCTGCTGCTCAGCAAGGACGCCACGATCCGCGAGATCCACCATCGGGTCAAGAACAACCTCCAGACCATCTCGTCGCTGCTGCGACTCCAGGCCCGTCGCCTCACGAACCCCGAGGCCAAGGCGGCGGTGCAGGAGTCGGTACGACGGATCCGGACCATTGCACTGGTCCACGAGTCGCTCTCGCGGGAACCGGGCGAGGACATCGCGTTCATCGAGATCGTGCGGCCACTGCTGCGCCTCGCCGAGGAGAGTCTGCAGTCTCCCGATCGCCCGGTGCGGTTCACCGTCAGCGGTGACGGCGGCCGGATCCCGGCGAACACCGCCACGCCGCTGTCGGTCGTGTTGACCGAGCTGCTCCAGAACGCGGTCGATCACGGATTCCCCGAAGGCAGCGGTGGCGGTGACGTCAACGTCGCGCTCAGTCACCACGACGGGCAGCTCACCGTCCGCGTGGTCGACAACGGTCGGGGGGTCGATCCCTCGTTCGAGCTCGACACGGCGCAGGGCCTCGGTCTGTCGATCGTGCGCACGCTGGTGACCACCGAACTCAACGGTGCGATCGAGATACGTCCGGCGACGACGCTGGAGCTCGACCTGGCCGGGATCGGCGACGGATCGAGCCGTCAGTACGGCACCGTCATCGAACTGACCGTTCCCACCCAGGAGTGACCAGCGTCCCGGAGTGCGCCGGGTCCGACGGAGTGGCTCGGGTCGGACGGTGGATTCAGCCGGCGCGTGATGCCCGAGCAGCGGCGACGCGGCGACGGCGGATGACGCGCCGTTCCTCCTCGGTCAACCCACCCCAGATGCCCGAATCCTGGTTGGTGTCCAACGCGAAATCGAGGCAGTGCTTGGAAACGCTGCACTCGCCGCAGACCTCCTTGGCCCGATCGATCTGGACCAGTGCCTGCCCCGTGGCGCCCACCGGGAAGAAGAGCTCGGGATCGGTGTCACGGCAGATGGCGTCGTCTCGCCACTCGTAATCCGCGGCTCCCAGGGTCAGGCTGGACGCAAGGATGGACACGTTGGTGCTCCTCGAAGGTGGTTGGGGGCGAGGGATCGCCGTGATCGGGGGTGGGTTGGGGGTGGGTCTGGGTGACTCGACAGGCGCTCAGGCCGGGGTGAACTGTAAGCGCAATGCAGCCCACCCGCAAGGGGACTTCTTACCGTTTGTTCACCTTGTCGTCGACGCCCGTTCACCGCCTGAATCGGGCGGTTCGGCCCTCGCTGGCGCAGCGTCGAGCTGGGTGGGCCAAGATGGGATCATGCTCGTGCTCGGACATCGAGGTGCGTCGGTGGCGGCGCCGGAGAACACTCCCGAAGCGTTCGCGCTCGCCGACGCGATGGGGGCCGACGGCATCGAACTCGACGTGCGCCGGACCTCCGACGGACGGCTCCTCATCGCCCACGACCCCCTGGACGAGTCGGGGGCCGGCTTCGACGCGTTCGCCGCACACGTTGCCGACGCTCGATCAGGCGCTCGACGCGTGCGGCGACCGGATGCTCGTGAACGTGGAGATCAAGAACTGGCCCGACGATGCCGGATTCGACCCGACCATGGCGATGGTCGAGCCGATCATCGACGCGCTGCGGCGGCGAGGGGGCGCGGCCAGGGACCGATGGCTGATCTCGTCGTTCTCGTGGGAGACGCTCGAGGCGTGCCGTCTCGCGGCGCCCGACATCGCCACCGCGTGGCTCGTGTCGCGAGTCTCCGACGAGCGGATCGCCGGCATCGCAGCCGCCGGGCATGCCGCCGTGCATCCCTGGGAGCCGAACGTCACCGCCGAGTTCGTCGACCGCTGCCACCAGGCCGGTCTCGCCGTGAACACGTGGACCTGCAACGACCCCCAGCGGCTGGTCGAACTGGCGGCGATGGGGGTCGATGGCGTGTGTACCGACGTCCCCGACGTGGCGTTGGCGTCCCTCGGACGTCCGTCGACGCCCGCGGTCACTCCGTCGTGGGCGACGTGGCCGCGATCGGCTCGCTGAGCGGGCGGACCAGCTTCACCGCGTCCGGGACGTGGTTGAACTCGAGTCGGGTCGTCGACCCCAGCGCGTCGCCGTCGACCTGGTACGGGAACGGCGTCTCGTGCTCGATGACGAGATGGGAGACGTCGATGCGGATGTCCAGATGTCGAGCCGGCTTGACGCCTCCCCCTCGCAGGGCTCCGGCCAGTGACGACAGGATCGCCGGTGCGCTCATCGTGGTGAACGTGATGGCAACGAGTCCCCGGTCGAACGTGGCGGCCGGGGAGAGATCCAACGGCCGGTTGCCGAGGTAGGTGTACGGGTTCGTGTTGAGCACGACGGTGAAGTAGCCGTCGTCGACGTCGGGTCCACCGTCGCCGCTCACTCTGAAGTGGGGCGAGCGACGGTCGTAGCCCGTGAGCCACGTGGTCAGACCGGCCCAGATGAACAGGGGATGACCGAGCCACCGTTTCAGTGATCCGCGCTGCTCCACGCGTTCGACGACCGCCGCATCGAATCCGACCCCGGTGTGGAAACAGAAGTAGCGACCGTTGACCTGGCCGAGCCCGATGCGCGGAAAGTCGCCGGCGTCGATGCCGTTCGCGAGGAACTCGACGGCTTGGACCGGATCGTTGGGCATGCCGAGCGTGCGGGCGAAGACGTTCGTGGATCCGCCGGGCAGCACGCCGAGGGCCGTGTCCGTGCCGGCGATCCCGGTGGCGACCTCGTTGAGGGTGCCGTCACCTCCGAATCCGATCACGACGTCGACGCCACGTCGCGCGGCGTCGTGGGCGAATCGGGTGGCGTGTCCGCGTCGGTTCGTCTCGACGACCTCGACCTCGTGGCCGCGGCTCAACCGTCGGTGCACGACGACGGTGTTGCGTGCGGTCACCGAGGACGCGAACGAGTTGACCACCAGCAAGACCCTGAGTGAACGAGTCGGCAGGATCGAGTCGGGAGTGAATGATTCGGCAAGGAACGTGACGGTACCAAGTCGGCGTGGTGCACGAGTTTGGGTCGAAGTTGACGCACCGGTAACTTGGAACCCCTATGAACGTCATCGTCTGCGTCAAGCAGATCCCGGACCCGGCGCTGCCGGGCGAGCTGGATCCCTCCACGAACAACCTCAAGCGTGATGGCAAGCTCATCCTCGACGAGTCCGACAGCTACGGCGTCGAGATGGCGCTGCAGCTCGTCACCGCCGCGGGTGGTGGCGAGGTCAGCCTCGTCTCGATGGCGCCGAACGAGGAGACCTCGGGTCTGCGCACCGCGCTTGCCATGGGTGCCGCCAAGGCCGTGCTCGTGAGCGACGCATCGCTCGCCGGCGCCGACGCCCTGACGACGGCCAAGGTGCTCGCCGCGGCGACGAAGCGCCTGGGCGACGTCGACCTGATCATCGCCGGCACCGAGTCGTCCGACGGGTACACCGGCACCGTGCCCGAGCAGCTGGCCGAGGTGCTCGGCCTGCCGTCGATCACCTTCGCCAAGACGGTCGAGATCGCCGACGGCACCCTCAAGGTGAACCGTCAGACCGAGGCCGGCTACGACGAGGTCACCTGCCCGTTGCCGGCCGTGGTCTCGGTGACGGCCGGTGTGGTGGAGCCCCGGTACCCGAGCTTCAAGGGCATCATGGCCGCCAAGTCCAAGCCGGTCGAGACCGTGACCACCGCCGACCTCGGCGTCGAGTCCGTGTCCTGGGCGCAGCAGATCGTCTCCGTCGAGGATGCGCCGAGCCGCGAGGCGGGCGAGGTCATCGAGGACGACGGCGAATCGTTCAACAAGATCGTCGAGTTCCTCGACAACCTGAAAGTGATCTGAGGAGTCATCATGGGAATCGACAACATCTGGGTGTTCGCGCAGGCCGCCGACGGCGCGCCGACGACGGGCACACTCGAACTGCTCACGAAGGCAGCGAGCCTCGGTGGCACGGTCTCGGCGTTCATCGCCGGTGACGGCGCTGCGGTCGCAGCGGCCCTCGGCGACCACGGCGCGGCGAAGGTCTACTCGACCGGCGATCTCGGCGGTGCCCTTGCGGGTGTCGCCGTGTCGGCGGCGATGCAGGCAGTGATCGCCGGTGGCGACGTCGCCCGACCTGATCATGTTCCCGCAGAGCTACGAGGGCCGTGACGTCATGGCGCGGCTGTCGGTCAAGCTCGACCGGACCGTGCTCACGAACTCGACGGCGCTGTCGGTCGACGGCGACACGGTGACCGTGCAGACGCCGGTCTTCGGTGGCACCAAGCTCGTCAACTCGACCTTCACCGGTGAGCGCCCGTATCCTCGCGGCGTTCCGTCCGAAGAGCTTCGTCGCCGAAGGCGGTGCCGGCGCTGCCGGCGAGGTCGTCTCCGCACCGGTCCCGGACCTCGGATCCACCGGTGGGGCTTCGGTCACCGCGGTGCACGTCGAGGAGACGTCCGGTCCGAAGCTCGACGAGGCAGCGGTGGTCGTCGCCGGTGGTCGCGGACTCGGCGAGGCCGACAAGTTCGAGATGATCGAGTCGCTGGCCAAGCAGCTCAAGGGTGCGCCCGGCGCATCGCGAGCGATCGTCGACGCCGGTTGGGTTCCGTACAGCTACCAGGTCGGCCAGACCGGCAAGGTCGTCAAGCCGACGGTCTACATCGCCGCCGGCATCTCCGGCGCCACGCAGCACATGGTGGGCATGAAGGGCTCGAAGAACATCATCGCGATCAACAAGGACAAGGAGGCGCCGATCTTCGGTGTCGCCGACCTCGGGATCGTCGGTGACGTGCACAAGGTGCTCCCGCAGCTCCTCGCCGCCCTCGCCGCCCGCGGCTGACCCACCCACACTTCCACCGAAACTTCGCCGGAATCCGGACGCTGAGCGTCCGGATTCCGGCATTTTTCGGGTGGTCGGGCGGGTGCGTGGTCGGGTCAGGTGGCGTCGCGGGCGAGGATGGCCCAGGCGGCGGAGTTGGCGGGGTCCTCGACGGCGAGTTGCAGCGTCCAGCCGAGCGTGGGCTCGTAGGCGTCCCAGCGGTACCACGTCAGCTCGTGGGCGACCTGGCCGAGTTCGTCCGGCGGGACGGGCCAGTCGTCGGTGAGGTCACCGAGCGCGGCCAGCGTCCACCAGGCGCCGAAGCGCCCGGAGGCGGCGCCTCGCCGCCGACCGTGGGCGCCGCCACTCGCTCCGGCCCACGCCAACCAGGCCAGCGCCGTCGCAGGGTCGAGTTCGGCGATCCGGGCCCGACGAAGACCGAGCGCACCCAGCGCTCCCGCGACGTCACCGTCGACGCACACGATGTCGGCCTGGCCGTTCGAGCCCGTCAGCCACGGCTCGACGAGCTGGCGGACGGCGAGTTCCACGTCGTCGTCGAGCATCTCCGCCGGCTCGGGATCGATCGCCTCCCAGTCACCGCTCGTCGCCGGGCAGGTCCGGCATCGGGAACTCGCCACCGGCATCGGTGTAGGTCGCGAGTTCGTAGTCCGGCTCCCAGGGCTGCAGCTCCAACGGGACGTCGAGCACCGCGGGAAGGTCGGGGGCGTCCACCGCCTCGCCGCGCAGCACCCGCTCGTGGGCGACGAACGCAGCCCGTGGCCCGAGATCCAGCTCGGGTGCCAGTTCCGCCCACGAGTGGTGTTGCGCCGCCACCTCGGTCAGTGGCCCGATCGTGAATCGACCGGACAGTCCGTCGGACTCATCGAGGACTGCGGCGACGAACTCGGGCGTGGCGAGGAGTGCCAGGCGATACTCCGCCAGCGTCGCCGCCGGCCAGAGCTGTCGACCGGTCGCAACCGCATGACGCGACCGGTCGCGCACCCTCAGCAGACCGGCCCAGTCCCGGCTGCTGCACCGATCGTCGATCATGCGCACGAGCCCGTCGAGGTCGCCGCGGTGGATCAGCTCGTCCAGGGGGTCGTCGCTCGATCGGCTCTCGGTCGGCCGGCTCCGAAGGGGACATCAGACCAGTGGCCAGGGATACCGGCGTCCCGTCGGGTCCGTCGGATACCGCCGGTGGGTCACGCACCACGCGGCGCGGCCCTGGAGCGCTTCCACCTCGTCGCCGGTGAGGAGTGCCGAGATCGTGAGCGGCACGCGCTCGCACAGCGTCCCGACCCGTTCGAGCAGTGCGTCGTCGATCGGTTCGTCACCGAACTCCCAGATCACCGTGCGCAGCTTGTAGTCGGTCGAGAAGCACAGCCCGTTGTCGATGCCCCAGACCGAGGCCGGCCGGTCGCCCTGGGCGGGCAGGAGCAGGACATGGCCGCTCTTGCGGTCGGTGTTGTTCGCCAGGATGTCGAGCAGCGCCATCGCGCGTAGCTGGTCGTGCAGGTCGGGGTGCGCCTCGTGGATCGTGAAGTAGTGCTGGCTGTGATCGGCGGCGACGAACCACTGCACCGAACCTTCCCCGATGGGGCCGTCGCGCAGCACGGTCGGTGGGACGACGTGCAGCCCGAGGTGTTCGCTCAGGAGATACGTCGCCACCTCGCGGCGGTGCAGTCCGGGTTCGAAGTCCCACAGCGGTCGCTCGCCGCGCACGGGTTTGTAGATCGCCGGGTGGCTGCGACCGTCATGGGTGACGTGCACGAGGAACGTCGCGTTGCTGCTGTAGGGCATCCGGCCCTCGACCTCGATCTCGCCTCGCAGCAGGTGCTCGATCGGATCATCGACGTCGTCGATGCGCAGCTCGACCCCGCGCTGCTCGTCCTCGTCCGAACTCGTCGTCGTCGAACTCGTCCTCGTCGAACTCGTCCTCGTCGAACTCGTCGGGCTGGCTCGTCGTCACGTTCGATCAGTTCATCCGGGGGCAGGCATGGCCGTCGGGATCGATCGGGAAGTTGCACCACTGGCACGGCGGCCGGCCCGCCTCGACGATGCGGTCGGCATGGTCACAGAACGCTGCCGCCTGGCCGCGACTGAGATACAGCCGGACGTGCCCACGGTCGTCGTCGGACATCTCGCCGTCCTCGTCGACCTCGCCGATCTCCTCGAGCTGGACGAGCACCCGGTCGTTCGAGCGGTCGTAGCCCAAGCCGATCGGACCGAGGACGAACACCGGGTCGAGCGGGTCACGCAGCTCCAACGCACCCGGCATCGGACGATCCTCCGCCGGGGGGAGATCGGCGAGCACCTTGCGCAGGTACTGGACGATGGCGGCGGTCTGCTGCTTCTCGCACTTGACCGTGACGCGCTGGTCGTCGACCCGGGCCTGGAGCAGGAAGGTGCGCTCGCCCGGGCGGCCGACCGTGCCGACGGTGAAGGCGTTGACCTCGTCGAACTCGAAGAAGATGCTCATGGATCGCGATGTGCGTCAGGATGGTTGCAGGTCGGTCAGGGGACGGCCCGTCGAGTTCACGGCGAGGACCGCCGGCCCGCCCGGACCCCAGGTGATCGCCGTGACGGACGCCGGGCTGATGACGATGCGCTGGAACAGGTCGATGTGGGTGCCGAGGGCGTGGGCGACGGCGGCCTTGATCGTGTCGGCGTGGGAGACGCACACGATCGTGCCGCCGGGGTGGGCGGCCCGGAGGCGGTCGAGGGTCGAGACCATGCGGGTCTGCATCTCGGTGAAGCTCTCGCCGTTCGGGAACCGGAACGTCGACGGCGCCTTCTGGACCGTCTGCCACTCGGGGAGCTTCATCAGGGTCTTGAGTTCGGCGCCCGTCCAGTCACCGAAGTCGCATTCGAACAGGCCGCGGTCGATCTGTGTGCGCAGACCCCGCGCGGCGCGAGATCGGGGCCGCAGTCTCCTTGGCCCGCTCGAGTGGCGAGCTGTAGATGGCGTCGACCCGCTTCAGCTCGGCGATGCGGGCGGCGGCGATGTCGGCCTGGCGTCGGCCCTCGTCGGCGAGGTGGAGCCCCTTGGCGCGTCCTGGCAGGACCTTGCCGGTGGTCGGGGTCTGGCCGTGCCGGACGAGGAGCATCGTCGTGTAGGCGGCAGCACCGGCAGGTTTCCTGGTGGCAGGTTTCGGGGTGCCGGATTTGGGGGTGAGGGATCGCTTCGTGGTGGCCATGGAGTACGCCCAACCTACTGTCGACTCCCGTGACCGCGCTCGCCAGGCTCGAACAGGACGTCATCGGCTGTCGGGCGTGTCCACGCCTCGTGGAGTGGCGCGAGCAGGTCGCGGTGGAGAAACGGGCCGCGTACCGGGACGACACGTACTGGGGGCGGCCGATCCCCGGGTTCGGAGATCCCGACGCGCGCATCGTCGTGCTCGGCCTCGCTCCGGCGGCCCACGGAGCGAACCGCACGGGTCGTGTGTTCACCGGCGACCGCAGCGGCGACTGGCTGTTCCGCGCCATGCATCGCGCCGGACTCGCCAATCAGGCCGAGTCGACGTCGGTCGGCGACGGACTGCAGCTGTCCGACGCCTGGGTCACCGCTGCGGTGAAGTGCGCACCGCCCGCGAATCGGCCGTTGCCGGTCGAACGTGACGCCTGCGCACCGTTCCTCGCCAGGGAGTTCGCTGCGCTGCCGAACGTGCGCGTCGTCGTCTGCCTCGGTCAGTTCGGCTACGAGGCGGCGTGTTCGCACTTCGGGGTTCGCCCGCGCCCGAAGTTCGGCCACGGTGTGGAGGTGCCCGTGCCGGGCGGGCCGGTGCTGATCTGCTCGTTCCACCCCAGCCAGCAGAACACGTTCACGAAGCGCCTGACCGAACCGATGCTCGACGACGTGTTCCGTCGTGCGGTCGCGATGTGCTCATCGACATCTGGCAGTAGCCTCGGTTCGCTGTGAAGACATCTCCCCGCTCGCTCGCCGCTGTCGCCCTCGTGGCCCTTGTCGGCTTGTCGGCGTGCACCTCCGATCCCAGCGCCAAGCGTGTGGCGGAGGATCTCGTGAACACCATCACCATGGAACCGGGCGGTGGCGGCGAGAAGGTCCGCGACTGCATGCTCGACGTCATCGACGGGTACTCCAAGGACGAACTCGAGGCCATCGGTGACGACGCCCTGAGCGACAACCCGAGGCCAAGAAAGCCGAAGCGGACAAGGCGCTCGCCAAGTTCGAAGCCGACCTCGCCGCCTGCCGCTGAACCGTCACGCCCAGACCGTTCTCGTGAACAACAGCGCGCCCTGACCGCGCATTTGTTCACGAGAACGACGATCGAGGCGGGCGAGGAGTCAGGCGGGAGCGGGTTCGGGGGCCGGTGCCTTCTTCTTGGGCGGGGGGACGCCGATCGCCGGCGCCGGATCGGCATCCTGGGGCCAGCGGCGACGGCTGACGATCGACAGCAGGCGCAGCAGGCGCATCGCCGTCTCGTCGGTCTGTGCGGGCTTGGCGATGATCGAGCCGTCGGCGATCATCCGCTCGATGACCTCCTCGCCGAGCTCGGTGCGCACGATCGTGAGCGTCCAGTCGTTGTCCTCGCCGATGCCGCCGGTCGACACGTCGGCGTGTTCGGCGGCGAAGTCGGGGCAGCTCGTGCAGCCCTTGCGGGTCCACCCGTGGCACTCCTTCAGGTCGATCTCGTGGTACGAGCCGTCCTTCATCCAGATCTGGAACGCGCCCTTGATGTTCATCTTCACCATGTCCTGCTTCTTCAGGCCGTACTTGGCCTCGAAGAGTTCGGGGAAGATGGCGTCGTCGAACGTCTTGGAGCACAGCAGGCCGATGTTGAACAGGAACGGCTTGGAGACCTTGCCGGCCTTGCGGTCCCACATCGTCGGCGGCGACGACGTCTGGCATCCCATGCCGACCAGCGCCAGGCGCTCGTAGCCCTTCTCCTTCGCCTCGGGCAGTGCGAGCGGGTTGGCGCAGTACGTGTAGCGGCTCCCGGCGGTCGCGAGGATCTCCTCCTTCGTGGCGACGACGGCGGGCTTGGCCTTCCAGGCGTCGTCGTCCTCGACACCGCTGACGAGCGCCGCGTCGATGTAGTCGTGCTCACGCAGCCAGATCAGCATCGCCGACACGAGCCCGCCGTCCTGGCCCATCTTGTGGACCATGTCGTCGCTGGCGCGGGTGAGGTAGAGCTGGCGCCAGATGCCGGCCATCTCGTCGGGCTCGCGAACCCGACCGAACAGGTGCATGTCGGCCGACGGCTCCCACGCCCGGAACCGGGGACACGCTCGGGTGCAGGTGGTGCAGCCGCCTCCCTCGCCGAATCCGTGGACGCAGTTGTCGAGGCCCAGCTCCTCTTCGAGGTGGAACGGGATGTACTTGCCCTCCTCGTGCTCGTAGCCGATCACGTCGTGCGGACACGTGACGACACAGCCGGCGCAGCCGGTGCACAACCCGGTCGTGATGACCTCGGCGTACAGCTCCTTCCACTGCGCCGTCCAGCGTCCGGCCTGCGCGGGCGTGTCGGGAGATGCGGCTTCGGCGGGGGAGTCCACGGTCGTCATGAGTCCCGACTGTACGCGACACGGGCGTCGACCGGCGAGGGAAGCGCCAGCGACGAGCCGGAGTCGGGCCGACCTACGTGGCCAACCACCGAAGGTGGTGAGGCCCGACGAGGGACGCCGGGCCGGCGAGGGAAGCGCCAGCGACGAGCCGGAGTCGGGCCGACCGGACGTGGCCAACCACCGAATCGTGGTGAGGCCCGACAGGGAGAGCGAGGGAAGCGCCAGCGACGAGCCGGAGTCGGGCCGACCTGACGTGGCCAACCACCGAACTGTGGTGAGGCCCGACAAAGAGTGAACAGACGCGCCGATCCCCGAGCCCACCCTCTGAGGACGCAAAGGAGGCTCGGGGATCGAGCTACAGGACGCAACGATGCGTCCCGATCAGGGCCGGTTGGATCGCGACTAGATCGCGTCGCTCCCTTCCTCACCGGTGCGGATGCGGACGAGCCGCTCCACCGAGGAGACCCAGATCTTGCCGTCGCCGATCTTGCCGGTCGCGGCCGAGGCCACGATCGTGTCGACGACGGTGTCCACGCCGTCGTCCTCCACGATGATGCTGAGGCTCACCTTGGGGACGAAGTCGATCTTGTACTCCGATCCGCGGTAGGTCTCGGTGTGGCCGCCCTGCCGACCGAAGCCACGAACTTCCTCGACCGTGATGCCGGTGATCCCGGCGGCCTTGAGGGCGTCCTTGACGTCGTCCAGTTTGAACGGCTTGATGATTGCTGTGACGAGTTTCATGTGACTCTCCTAGTACCTAGATCGACCGGCTGAGGTCTGTCTTCACGAACGTCGGGTACGCCTCGACGCCCATCTCGGGGATGTCGAGGCCGGTGATCTGGTCCTCGTCCTTCGAGCGGATGCCGCCCTTGCCGCGGGCCTTGGAGATCTTGTCCTGGATCTTGAAGAAGCCGAAGGCGATCCCGAAGATCACGGTCCAGATGACCACGACACCGACTGCCTGGGCGCCGAGCTGGCCCCAGTCGCCCTTGATGATGCCTTCGACACCCTCGCTGTCGCTGAGGTTCCAGCCGGCGCCGTAGCTGCCGTTGGCGAAGATGCCCACGCAGAGGACGCCAAAGGTACCGCACACACCGTGCACCGAGATGGCGCCCACCGGGTCGTCGACCTTCATCTTGCGCTCGACGAAGAACACCGATTCGATGACGATGACGCCGGCGATCGCACCGATGACCGCCGCCGCCCACGGTGCGACGAACGCACAGGGAGCGGTGATGGCGACGAGTCCGGCGAGCATGCCGTTGGCCATCATGCCGGGGTCCGGCTTGCCGGTCCGCTTGGTGATCCACGCCATGGCGGCGACGGCGCCGAAGGCACCGGCGATCGCCGTGTTCGTGGCGACGACGGCGAACTGCACGTCGGTGGCGGCGAACGTCGAAGCGGCGTTGAAGCCGAACCAGCCGAACAGCAGGATGAACGTGCCGAGCATCGCCATCGGGATGTGGTGACCGGGGATGCCCCGAGGAGTGCCGTCAGCGGAGAACTTGCCGACCCGAGGCCCGACCACGAGCGCACCGGCGAGGGCGGCAGCGCCACCGACCGCGTGGACGACGCCGGAGCCGGCGAAGTCGACGTATCCGGCTCCGAGGCCCATCGTGTCCCAGATCTGCGACAGCCAGCCGCCGCCCCAGGTCCATGCCGCGAACAGCGGGTAGAACAGGGCGCCGCAGAACAGGCCCCAGATCACGAAGCTGCCCCACTTCCACCGCTCGGCCATCGATCCGGTCGGGATCGTGGCGACGGTGTCCATGAACGCCACCATGTAGAGGAAGAAACCGATCAGCGGGATCGTGATGTTGTCGCCGCTGAGCGCCCATCCGCCTTCCCACAGGAACACCCAGCTGCCCGATCCGAGCAGTGGGCCGCCCACCGGCTCGTTCAGTCCGAACGCGCCGTAGCTGAATCCGCCGAACGCCAACGGGAAGCCGACGAAGAAGAAGGCGATGAAGCCGAGGGCGAAGATGGCGAAGTTGGTGCTGACCACGTGGGCCGCGTGCTTCGCCTGGCAGAAGCCGGTTTCGACGAGCGCGAAACCCGCCTGCATGAAGATGACCAGGATGGCGCCGATGAAGACGAACAGCAGGTTCAGGTCCTGGCCGATCACCTCGATCGGGTCGGGCTCCTGCGCGAACGCCATGGTGGGCAAGAGCGCGGCGCCGGCGAGACCGACGCCGGCAGCGGTAATGATTCGTCGTGCACGTTTGGGCACAGTGTCCTCCAAGAGGTGGTTAGCAGGGGATTGCGGAAATTGGCACGGTTCCGCACGTCCCAGTGGCGCCATTGCCGCCCGGATTGCGAGCGCAACATAAGGCGACCGGATTTCCGCATCGTCGCCGAAGTGTTTCCTGCGTGTGAATGGTGACGGCGGACACAGCGGCGGCGAAAACTTGACCCGTGGGTCAAGTCCGCTGTCAGAATGGGGGGATGGATCTCTCCTATCCCCCCGAAGCCGAGGAATTCCGCGCCGAGATCAAGGCGTGGTTGCACGACAACCTGCCCGACGGCTGGTTCGACGACGGCTTCGAGATGACCGACGCCGAGCGCAAGCAGTTCAACGAGGAGTGGCCCCGCAAGCTGTTCGAAGGCGGATGGATCTGCGCCACCTGGCCGGCCGAGTACGGCGGCAAGGGCCTCACCACCATGCAGGGTGTCGTGCTGTCCGAGGAGTTCGCCAGTGCGAAGGCGCCGATGCGGGGCGACTTCTTCGGCGACACGCTCGTCGGCCCGACGATCCTGCAGTGGGGCACCGAGGAGCAGAAGAAGGAGTTCCTGCCCGGCATCCTGAGCGGTACGACGCGCTGGTGTCAGGGCTTCTCCGAGCCGAACTCCGGCTCCGACCTCGCCAGCCTGAAGACCTCGGCCGTCCTCGACGGCGACGAATGGGTCATCAACGGCCAGAAGGTGTGGACCACCGGTGGCCATCACGCCGACTACTGCTTCCTGCTCACCCGCACCGACCCCGACGTCAAGAAGCACGGTGGCATCTCCTACATGCTCGTGCCGATGCGTCAGCCGGGTATCGAGGTGCGCGGCATCGTGCAGCCCGACGGCACCGCCGAGTTCTGTGAGGTCTTCTTCGACAACGCCCGCTGCCGCAAGGACGCGGTCGTCGGTGGCGTCAACAACGGTTGGAAGGTCGCCAACTCGACGCTGGCGTTCGAACGCGGTCAGTCGGCGACGACCGGCTATCGGCGCTTCGCCGAGGAGTACCGCCTGCTGGTCGAGGCCGCGACCGACAAGGGTGTGATCGACGATCCGCTGATCCGTCAGCGCCTGATGACGTACTACACGAAGATCCAGATCCTGCGGATCAACGGACTGCGCAACCTGTCCGCGACGCTGAGCGGATCCAGCGACATGGGCACGATCGCCCTCGGCGCGACGAACAAGATGTTCTGGTCCGAGATGCACAAGGCTGCGATGGAACTCGCCGTCGACATCTGGGGCGCCGACGCGTTGCTCATCGACGCCGGCCCGGAGTCCGGCGGCTGGCCGGGCGCCGCCCGGGACGAGCGTCGTGCCGGCTATCCCGTCAGCCCGATGATGTCGTCGTTCTTCTTCTCCCGCTCGGAGACCATCTGGGGCGGCACGAGCCAGATCCAGCGCAACATCGTCGGCGAGCGCGTCCTCGGCCTCCCCAAGGAACCCAAGGGCCCCGACGAATCCTGACCCACCCATTTCCCGTTCTCGTGAACAAGGGCGCGCCCTGGCCGGCGAGTTGTTCACGAGATGGGCGAAATCGGGGAGTGGAGGTCACGCGGCACGCAGTTCGATGCGCCGGAGCCGATGGAGTTCGACGAGTTCGGAGATGGCCCGAGCGAAGTCGTCGCGCCAGTTCCTGATCGGTGACCCGCTCGACCTGCCAGCCGAGACGTCTCGCTCCTCGGTCGCGAGCCTTGTCGCGCTGCGTGTCGAACCGGCCGCCGTGCCACGTGACGTGATCGATCTCGACCGCCCAGCGCAGTTCGGGCACCGCACCGTCGAGGTGGATCACCGTCCCATCGATGAGCCGCAACGGGTACTGGCGAACCAGCGGGTTCACGCCGCGACGTTCGAGCGCCTTCAGGACGCGGAGTTCGAGCCCGGAGTCGGCCGGGCGTTGCCAGTCCGAGCGCAATGAGAGCACCCGATTCACCCGAGCTGCACCCGTGCGCCCGCGTGAACTCATCCGCGATGCCATACGCCACAGCGTCGGCATGGTCGTGTGGTGGTCGAGCACCCATTCCGTGAGGCGCTCGAAGTGCTCGTCGCCGAGGTCGCGGGCGCAGTCGAACCAGGCGCTCGGCGGACTCGCGATGCGGATTCCGTCGTCGCGCTCGACGCGGTCGGTGTCGTCGAGCAGGTTCGTGCGGCGCAGCAGCACGCCGCTGAGTGATCGGGCTCCGGGCGTGGGCGACGAGTGCCATCGGTACGTCCGGTCGCCCGACGTGGCGGAACTCCCACAGTCGCCCGGCGGCGGTGCCGGTGATCATCGACCTCGGGATCGGCGGCACACGCGGCAGCGCACTGTGCCTCGAAGGTCTCGGGAGACGTCGCCGCCCGAAACACGCCGTTGTGAACCCGAACGAGAGAGCCTCGGGCGACCTGACGGTCGATTGCCCGACGAGAGTAGCCGTCGTCGAGCAGCTCGTCGAGTGTGACGACGCCGTGGCGTCCAGCGAGCGTCTTCGCCAGTGAGCGTGACATCAGGACCATCGGGGCCTCCCGGGAGCGTGTGGAGATCGTCGGGCCGGGCCTGGCCGAGTGCGGTGCCGCGGCCGAAGGTATCGGCGGAACACGTGACGCCCAACGACGATCGCACTACCTCCCGTTCGCGTGAACAAGGTCGCGCTCAGGACGCGCAGTTGTTCACGAGAACGAAATCGGTGGGGGTGTTCCGCGGTGGGGGTCGCGCGGGTACGGTCGGCGGCCGTGGATGAGCTGCTCGAGGCCGATGGGAGTCCTCGACCGTTCGCCGCGAGCTGATCGAGCTGCTGCACCGGATCGGGATCGCCGAGGTGCGCGAGCGCCAACGCGTGTGCGACCTGGAGATCCTCACCATGGGGATCTCGTTCACCGTGTACTCCGACGGGGAGAACATCGATCGGGCGTGGCCGTTCGACATCATCCCGCGGATCATCGACGGCAACGAGTGGTCGGTGGTCGAACGGGGACTCGCCCAGCGCCTGCGAGCACTCAACCGGTTCATCGACGACGTCTACAACGACCAGCGGATCATCGCCGACGGCGTCTTCCCCGCCGAGTTGCTCGCCGACTCCGCCAACTACCGCCCCGAGTGCCGGGCATCCATCCGAAGTTCGGTGTGTGGGCGCACATCTCCGGTTCCGATCTCGTGCGAGCCGGCGACGGCCGGCTGTACGTGCTCGAGGACAACCTGCGGGTGCCGTCCGGCGTGAGCTACGTGCTCGAGAACCGGGCCGATCGCGAAGCGGGCGTTCCCGGAACTGTTCCAGCGCTACCGGATCCGTCCCGTCGACGCCTACACCGACGAGCTCAACAAGCTGCTGTCGTCGCTCGCTCCCGAAGGTCGTCACGACCCCACCATCGTCGTGCTCACGCCCGGCATCTTCAACTCGGCCTACTTCGAGCACTCCTTCCTCGCCCAGCGGATGGGCGCCGAACTCGTCGAGGGCCAGGACCTCGTCGTCGGCGACGACGACTGCGTGTACATGAAGACGATCCAGGGGTTCGAACGTGTCGACGTGATCTACCGGCGCATCGACGACCTCTTCCTCGACCCCGAGGTGTTCCTCCCCGAGTCGACGCTCGGGGTGGCGGGCCTGATGCGGGCGTGGAAGGCCGGCAACGTCGGCATCGCCAACGCGCCCGGGGCCGGCGTCGCCGACGACAAGTGCGTGTACGCCTGGGTGCCCGACATGATCCGCTACTACCTCGGCGAAGAGCCGCTCATCCCGAACGTGCCCACGTTCCGGTGCATGTACCCCGACGAGCGTGAGCACGTGCTCGCCAACATCGGCGACCTCGTGCTCAAGCCGGCCAACGAGAGCGGCGGATACGGCATCGTGATCGGCAACCGGGCGACGGCGGAGGAACTCGAGACGGCCGCCGCCGCCGTCCGCGCCGACCCGCGCAACTGGGTGGCGCAGCCGATCCTCGACCTGTCGACCGGCCCGACGCTCGTCGACGACGGCATCGAGCCGCGCCACCTCGACCTGCGGCCGTTCATCCTCACCGGGGAGCACAGCTACGTCACCGCCGGCGGGCTCACCCGGGTGGCGCTCACCAAGGGTTCGCTCGTCGTGAACTCCTCCCAGGGCGGGGGCAGCAAGGACACCTGGATCATCGACACGATGCCGGGCGACGAGCACCCCGAACACCGACCGACCAGACCCAGACCCAGACCCAGACCCAGACCCAGACCCAGATCCAGGGTGGCGACTGATGGCGCTGCTGTCGCGGGTCGCCGATCGGATGTACTGGGCGGCGCGCTACGTCGAGCGTGCCGAGGACTCCGCCCGCGTGCTGCGGGCCTACGGTGACGTGCTCGCCGACCTGCCGACGGCGTCGGCGCGGTGGAATCCGCTCGTCGACGATCGTCGGGCAGCGGCGTGGTGCTGCCGCGTGGTGCTCGGATCCGACGAGGGCCAGGTCGCCCAGTTCCTGATCGCCGACCGTGAGCATCCCAACAGCATCGTCAACACGATCGAACGCAGCCGCGAGAACCTGCGGACGTGCCGCGAGGTGCTGCCACGCGAGGCGTGGCAGACGCTGAACGACCTGTCGATCTACGTGCGTGGCGCGGCGGTCACCTCCGTCGAACGACGCCGCCGCGATCGGTTCCTCGCGCGTGGTCATCGACGAGAGCCGCCGCCTCGACGGGGTCCTCCAGTCGACGATGACCCGTGACGAGGTGTTCGAGATGTGGCGCCTCGGCCGCTACATCGAACGTGCCGACATGACCACTCGTGTGCTCGGTGTCCGCGCCGCCAGCCTGCTGTCGCTCCCGCCCGGCGCCCGTGGACGAGTTCGCCGAGGTCCAGTGGATGGGGGTGCTGCGCTCGCTGTCGGCGTTGCAGATGTACCAGCGGGCGACCCGTGGCCCGATCGACGGGCCGGCGGTCGTCCGGTTCCTCCTGTTCGACCACCGGTTCCCCCGCTCCGTCGCCGGATGTCTCGCCGAGATGCGCACGTCGATCCTGCGCCTGCCGGCGTACTCGACCGTGCTCGGCGCCGTCGAGGCAGCCGATCGGCAGTTGCGGCGCAGCCGTCCCGCCGCCGACGACGGCGCCGCGCTCGATGCCGCGATGGAAGCCGTGCAGGGATCCCTGGCCCGGCTCGACCAGGTGATGTACGAGCAGTACGTCGTCCACTGATCCACGACCGAGTCGCAGCCGTCTTCCCCGAATCTCTCACGCTCAGTAGCACCCTGCCGTCCGCAGCTCCGGCGTTGCCGATGCATCGAGCATCATGTCGCCGATCGCGGATCTCGCTCGACCTCGCCGCCCGCCAGCTCGATCACGACCGGCTCCTCGCTGCCGAGGGCGCCGGCCACATCGTGCACGACCTCCCGCTTCGTGCCGATGGCCGCACGGTGTCGCTCGAGTCGCGCCCGTGGCGGCTCGATCCCATCCCGATCGTGATCGACGCCGCCGAGTTCATCGCGCTCGGCCGACCGCGCGATCTCGCGGACGCAGATGCTCGAATCGATCCTCACCGACCTCTACGTCTGCACACGTTGCTCACCGACGCGATCGTCGATCCCCCGACGTCGTGGCGGAGTCCGAAGTATCGCCTCGCGGCGTTCGGCACGCTCGCCTCACCGGCGCTGGCTCACCACCTACTCCGTCGACGTCACCACGTGACGCCTCCGGCCAGTGGCACGGTTGCTCGAGACCTCACCGACGCACCGGCCGGTGTCGGCTACACGTTCATCGCCCGCTCCGTGTCGCGCCGGGTCCATCGCGACGTCATCTCGCGCCTCTCGCGAGGCTCTGGCGCTGCGTTCGATCGATCCGTTCGCCGACCAGCTCCGGGACGTCCTCGCTGATCGTCGCCAACACCAAGAACCCGCGCATCGTCGTGATGTCGGGCGGCGTCGACCATTCGTCGTTCGTCGATCAGTCGTACCTCGCGACTCGACTCGGCTTGAACCTCGCCGAAGGAGCCGACCTCGTCGTGCGCCAACGCCGACTGTGGCTGCGATCGTTGGCCGGACTCGAGCCGATCGACGTGCTGCTCCGACGTCTCGAAGACGACCGCATCGATCCGATGGAGGTCAACGCGAAGGGGACCGTGGCTGTTCCCGGACTACTGCTCACGCCGTGCGTGCACGCGTCGGGTCAGCCTCGCGAACTCGCACGGCAGCGGGGTGCTCGAGGATCCCGCCGCTCGCCGATTCGCGGACGACGCTGGCGACGTGGCTGACCGGACGCGATTCCGACTATCAGCGGGTGTAGCCGTTGTCGTTCACGCCTGCGTCTGAGCGCGTCGGCATGCCGCAGTGGTCACGTACCGTGCTTCGACGGCAGCGAGGCGAGTCTACCGGCCCGTCGCCTTCAGGCTCCACCTCGTCGCCGACCGACAAGGCATCGATGTGATGCAGGGCGCCAGCGCACGTGTCCTCAACGTCGGCGACGATCCGACGTCGCCGACGTCGGCGACGGCGAAGGACGTGTGGGTCATCGGTGGCACCGTCGCACCGCCGGAGATCCCTCGCCGCGACCCGCTGCCGCAGGTCGACCTGATCTCGTCGGTTCCGACCCGAGCCGCCGAGGCGTTGTTCTGGGCCGGCCGGGCGATCGAACGATCCGAGCTCATCACGCGATCGATCGAGGTCGTGCTCGACTGAACGAGCGGACTCGTCGACGCCGACATCGCGGAGCCGTGGGTCATCCACGTCGTGCGCATGATGACGGCGATCGCCGGCTTGCCGAAGGTTGATCCGTCGTACCCTCCGCGCCGACGCAACGCTCGAGCTACGCGATCGAGGCGTTGGCGGACCAACTCGGCTCGTTGCTCGCCGAGGCGTCATCGGTGCGGGAGTTCTTCTCGACGACGGCCGGCCGGACGCTCGCGCGCCTCGCCGCGTCGCGAGCGCAACTCCATCGCCTCCTGAACTCGCGATGATCGCCGTCGAGCGTCGTCGACATCGACCGCATCGACGGCCGCCATCTCGACGCGATCCTCATCGACCTCTCGTCGCTCATCGGACTGTGGAACGAGAGCGTCGTCCGCGGCCCCGCGTGGCGCTTCGGCGAGATCGGCCGCCGGCTCGAGCGGGCGTTCGGCGTGATCGACGGCGTCCGCGGTGCGTTGGCTGATGAGATCGAGACTCGTCGATGGCGACTGGGTCGGTCTGACATCCGACGCATCCGATGCGCTTCGCTCGGACTTCGAACGCCAGCGAGTCATCGAGATCGTGCTCGCGTCCAACGAGAGCCTCGTGGCGTATCGCCGCCGCCATCGCAGCGACGTCGAGTTCGACGCCGCCGTGCAGCTCGTCGTGGCCGACGTCCACAACCCCGCTGCGGCCGCAGCGGCGCATCGCGCTGTTCGACATCAGGCCGATCGGCTCGGATGGGAGAACGGCGTGGAGACGGCGACCAGGCTGCTCGAGCGGTTCCAGCTCGTGTCGTTCGATTCGGTGGAGTCCGCATTGGACGCGCTCGACGAGGTGTTCGCGGGCTGCGACATGCTCGCTCGTGACGTCGTCGGCTCGTATCTGTCCGCGCCGATCGACCCGCGGATGATGGGGAGGGGCTGACGTGGCGCGGCCGGCGGTACCGAGTCGTCCATCGCACCGAGTATCGGTACGGCGCGACGATGGTCGACGGCTACAGCGTCGCGTGCGTCGTCGCTCGACCGACGCCGTCGCAGAACGTGTTGTCGTCGGTCGTGACGACGTCGCCCGAGGCCGACGAGCGCGACGAGCGCGACGACATCTTCGGCAACAAGATCGTGCAGTTCGGTGTGCACCGTCCGCACGACGGGCTCGTCGTGGAGGCGGTGACCGAAGCGGACACCTGGTCGCAGGAGCTCCCTCGCGTCGACATCGGTTGGGAGCGCGTGAGCGCGACCGTCTCCGGGTTGCGCGGCCCGATCGCGCTGGACGTCGCGCCGTTCGCGGCGCCGTCGCGGTCGTGACCGTCGACGCCAACCGCCTCGCGCTCTTCGAGCTCGCCTCACAGTCGTTCCGGCCGGGTCGCCCGGTCGTCGAGGCGACGACGTCGTTCTGCGCGCAGATCTTCGAGTCGTTCGCGTTCGACTCGTCGTTCACCGAGGTCAGCACCCCGCTCGATGTCGTGCTCAACGAACGCCGCGGCGTGTGCCAGGACTTCGCCCACCTGGCGGTCGGATGCCTGCGCACGCTCGGGCTCGCGCGGCTCGATACGTGAGTGGGTACATCGAGACCGACCCGCCCCCGGGTGAAGCCAAGAGCATCGGCGCCGACGCGTCGCACGCCTGGTGTTCGATCTGGATCCCGGACCACGGCTGGCTCGACTTCGACCCGACGAACGGTGTGGTGGCACCGTCTGCGTCACGTCACGATCGGCTGGGGTCGCGACTACGCCGACGTCGCGCCGGTCCGCGGTGTCGTGGTCGGCCCGGCGTCCGCCGAGTCGCTGACCGTTTCCGTCGACGTCGCGCGCCTCTTACCCTCGGTACTCGCCGCCGCCACGTCAGCGAAATGTCGCGGAATTCGGTCGCTCAGCGACCGGATCGAACGCATTTTTCGGGGTGGGGTGGCGGAGGCTGGTGCGACATCGGTCGGCGGGAGAATGCGGTTGCGGAGGAGGGGTGTTGATTCGGCAGGACGGACACGATGTCGACGGTCACGAGCGCGCCTGCGGAGCGAGTGTCGCTGCTGACGCGCTCGTTCCTCATCGTGACCGCGCTGGGTGTCGAACCGGCCGCCGTGCCACGTGACGTGATCGATCTCGACCGCCCAGCGCAGTTCGGGCACCGCGCCGTCGAGGTGGATCACCGTCCCATCGATGAGCCGCAACGGATACTGGCGAACCAAGGGGTTCACACCGCGACGTTCGAGCGCCTTCAGGACGCGGAGTTCGAGCCCGGAGTCGGCCGGGCGTTGCCAATCCGAGCGCAATGAGAGCACCCGATTCACCCGAGCTGCACCCGTGCGCCCGCGTGCACTCATCCGCGATGCCATCCGCCACAGCGTCGGCATGGTCGTGTGATGGTCGAGCACCCATTCGGTGAGGCGCTCGAAGTGCTCGTCGCCGAGGTCGCGTGCGCAGTCGAACCAGGCGCGCGGCGGACTTGCGATGCGGATTCCGTCGTCGCGTTCGACGCGGTCGGTGTCGTCGAGCAGGTTCGTGCGGCGTAGCAGCACGCCGCGAGTGATCGGGCTCCGGGCGTGGGCGACGAGTGCCATCGGTACGTCCGGCCGCCCGATGTGGTGGAACCCCCACAGACGCCCGGCGGCGGTGCCGGTGATGATCACCTCGGGATCGGCGGCGCACGCGGCCAGCACACTGTGCCTCGAAGGTCTCGGGCGACGTCGCCGCCCGAAACACGCCGTTGTGAACCCGAACGAGAGAGCCTCGGGCGACGTGGCGGGCGATTGCCCGACGAGAGAAGCCGTCGTGGAGCAGGTCATCGAGTGTGACGACGCCATGGCGTCCAGCGACCGTCTTCGCGAGCGAGCGTGACATCAGGACCATCGGGGCCTCCCGGGAGCGTGTGGAGATCGTCGGGCCTGGTCGGGCCGAGTGCCGTGCCGGGGCCGAAGGTATCGGCGGAACACGTGACGCCCAACGACGATCGCGCTACCACCCGTTCTCGTGAACAAGGTCGCGCTCAGGACGCGCAGTTGTTCACGAGAACGAAATCGGTGGGGGTGTTCGCGGTGGGCGTCGCGCGGGTACGGTCGGCGGCCGTGGATGAGCTGCTCGAGGCCGATGGGAGTCCTCGACCGTTCGCGCGCGAGCTGATCGAGCTGCTGCACCGGATCGGGATCGCCGACGTGCGCGAGCGCCAACGCGTGTGCGACCTGGAGATCCTCACCATGGGGATCTCGTTCACCGTGTACTCCGACGGGGAGAACATCGATCGGGCGTGGCCGTTCGACATCATCCCGCGGATCATCGACGGCAACGAGTGGTCGGTGGTGGAGCGGGGGCTCGCGCAGCGCCTGCGAGCACTCAACCGGTTCATCGACGACGTCTACAACGATCAGCGGATCATCGCCGACGGCGTCTTCCCCGCCGAGTTGCTCGCCGACTCCGCCAACTACCGCGCCGAGTGCCGGGGCATCCATCCGAAGTTCGGTGTGTGGGCGCACATCTCGGGTTCCGATCTCGTGCGAGCCGGCGACGGCCGGCTGTACGTGCTCGAGGACAACCTGCGGGTGCCGTCGGGCGTGAGCTACGTGCTCGAGAACCGGGCGATCGCGAAGCGGGCGTTCCCGGAACTCTTCCAGCGCTACCGGATCCGTCCCGTCGACGCCTACACCGACGAGCTCAACAAGCTGCTGTCGTCACTCGCTCCCGAAGGTCGTCACGACCCCACCATCGTCGTGCTCACGCCCGGCATCTTCAACTCCGCCTACTTCGAGCACTCGTTCCTCGCCCAGCGGATGGGCGCCGAACTCGTCGAAGGCCAGGACCTCGTCGTCGGCGACGACGACTGCGTGTACATGAAGACGATCCAGGGGTTCGAACGTGTCGACGTGATCTACCGGCGCATCGACGACCTCTTCCTCGACCCCGAGGTGTTCCTTCCCGAGTCGACGCTCGGGGTGGCGGGCCTGATGCGGGCATGGAAGGCCGGCAACGTCGGCATCGCCAACGCACCCGGGGCCGGCGTCGCCGACGACAAGTGCGTGTACGCCTGGGTGCCCGACATGATCCGCTACTACCTCGGCGAAGAACCGCTCATCCCGAACGTGCCCACGTTCCGGTGCATGTACCCCGACGAGCGCGAGCACGTGCTCGCCAACATCGGCGACCTCGTGCTCAAGCCGGCCAACGAGAGCGGCGGATACGGCATCGTGATCGGCAACCGGGCGACGGCGGAGGAACTGGAGACGGCCGCCGCCGCCGATCCGCGCCGACCCCCGCAACTGGGTGGCGCAACCGATCCTCGACCTGTCGACCGGGCCGACGCTCGTCGACGACGGCATCGAACCGCGCCACCTCGATCTGCGGCCGTTCATCCTCACCGGGGAGCACAGCTACGTGACCGCCGGCGGGCTCACCCGGGTGGCGCTCACCAAGGGTTCGCTCGTCGTGAACTCCTCCCAGGGCGGCGGCAGCAAGGACACCTGGATCATCGACACGATGCCGGGTGACGAGCACCCGAACACCGCACCGGCCCAGATCCAGGCCCAGACCCAGACCCAGATACAGGGTGGCGACTGATGGCGCTGCTGTCGCGGGTCGCCGATCGGATGTACTGGGCGGCGCGCTACGTCGAGCGTGCCGAGGACTCCGCCGCGTGCTGCGGGCCTACGGTGACGTGCTCGCCGACCTGCCGACGGCCTCGGCGCGGTGGAATCCGCTCGTGACGATCTCGGGCAGCGGCGTGGTGCTGCCGCGGGTGCTCGGATCCGACGAAGGCCAGGTCGCCCAGTTCCTGATCGCCGACCGGGAGCATCCGAACAGCATCGTCAACACGATCGAACGCAGCCGCGAGAACCTGCGGACGTGCCGGGAGGTGCTGCCACGCGAGGCCTGGCAGACACTGAACGACCTGTCGATCTACGTGCGTGGCGCGGCGGTCACCTCCGTCGAGCGACGCCGGCGCGACCGGTTCCTCGCGCGGGTCATCGACGAGAGCCGCCGCCTCGACGGGGTCCTGCAGTCGACGATGACCCGTGACGAGGTGTTCGAGATGTGGCGCCTCGGCCGGTACATCGAACGTGCCGACATGACCACTCGGGTGCTCGGCGTGCGCGCCGCCAGCCTGCTGTCCCTGCCGGCCGGCGCCGTGGACGAGTTCGCCGAGGTCCAGTGGATGGGCGTACTGCGCTCGCTGTCGGCGCTGCAGATGTACCAGCGTGCGACACGTGGCCCGATCGACGGGCCGGCCGTGGTGCGGTTCCTGCTGTTCGACCACCGGTTCCCCCGCTCGGTCGCCGGGTGTCTCGCCGAGATGCGCACCTCCATCCTGCGTCTGCCGGAGTACTCGACGGTGCTCGGCGCGGTCGAGGCGGCCGATCGGCAGTTGCGGCGGAGCCGTCCGGCCGCCGACGACGGCGCGGCGCTCGACGCTGCGATGGAAGCCGTGCAGGGATCCCTGGCTCGGCTCGACCAGGTGATGTACGAGCAGTACGTCGTCCACTGACCGATGACCGAGTCGCAGCTGTCTTCCCCCGAATCTCCCCGCCACGCACCCCGCAGTTCGCAGTGCCGGCGTTGCGGATGCATCGAGCCTCATGTCGACGATCGCGGATCTCGGCGACCTCGCCGCCCGCCAGATCGATCACGACCGGCTCCTCGCCGCCGAGGGCGCCGGTCACATCGTGCACGACCTCCCGCTGCGTGCCGATGGCCGGATGGTGGCGCTCGAGTCGCGCCCGTGGAGGCTGGATCCGATCCCGATGGTGCTCGACGGAGACGAGTTCGTCGCGCTGGCCGACGGCGCGATCGCGCGCATGCAGATGCTCGAGTCGATCCTCGGCGACCTCTACGGTCCGCGCACGTTGCTCACCGATGCGATCGTCGATCCCCTGAGGTTGTGGGGGAGTCCGAAGTATCGGCTCGCCGCCTTCGGCACGCGACCGCACCGGCGCTGGCTCACGAACTACGCCGTCGACGTGATCCGTGACGCCACCGGTCGGTGGCGGGTCGTTCGAGATCTCACCGACGCACCGGCCGGTGTCGGCTACTCGCTGCTCGCCCGCTCGGTGTCGGGTCGGGTCCATCGCGATGTCATCTCCGCGCCTCTCCCGGGGTCGGGCGCTGCGATCGCTCGATCCGTTCGCCGATCGACTCCGGGACGGCCTCGCCGACGTCGCCCCCACGAAGAACCCGCGCATCGTGGTGCTGTCGGGTGGAGTGGACCATGCGTCCTACGTCGAACAGTCGTACCTCGCCACCCGGTTGGGGTTGAACCTCGCGGAAGGCGCCGACCTCGTCGTGCGCCAGCGCCGGGTGTGGCTGCGGTCGCTGGCCGGTCTGGAACCGGTGGATGTGCTGTTCCGACGGTTGGAGGACGACCGCGTCGATCCGATGGAGGTCAATGCGGAGGGGAACGTGGGTGTCCCCGGACTGCTGCTCGCGGCGCGGACGCGTCGGGTGAGCCTCGCCAACGCGCACGGCAGCGGGGTGCTCGAGGATCCCGCGCTGGGGGAGTACTGGGATGCGGCCGGCGCGTGGCTGACCGGGCGTGATTCCGACTATCAGGGGGTGTGGCCGCTGTCGTTCATGCCTGCGGCCGAACGCGAGGACGCCGAGTGGGTCACGTACCCGTGCTTCGACGGCAGCGGGCGAGTCGAGCGGGCGGTCGCACTGCGGTTGCACCTCGTGGCGAGCGACAAGGGCATCGACGTGCTGCAGGGTGGCAGTGCCCGGGTGCTCGCCGACGGCGACGACCCGATGTCGCCGACGTTGGCGACGGCGAAGGACGTGTGGGTCGTCGGTGGCACCGTGGCCCCGCCGGAGATCCGTCGTCGAGACCCGCTCCCGCAGGTCGACCTGATCTCGTCGGTTCCGACCCGAGCCGCCGAGGCGTTGTTCTGGGCCGGCCGGGCGATGGAACGATCCGAGCTCATCGCCCGATCGATGGAGGTCGTGCTCGACCGAACGAGCGGACTCGTCGACGCCGAGGTCGCGGAGCCGTGGGTCGTGCACGGCCTGGACATGATGGCGGCGCTCGCCGGCGTGTCGGCACGGGTCGATCCGTCCGTACCCGACCGGGCCGGCGCGACGTTCGCGCTCGCGGTCGAGGCCTTGGCGGATCAACTCGGGTCGTTTCTCGCCGAGGCGTCATCGGTGCGGGAGTTCTTCTCGGTGACGGCCGGCCGGATGCTGGCGCGCCTCGCCGAGTCCCGGGCGCAACTCCGTTGGCTCGTGAACTCGGATGGATCGACGTCGAGCGTCGTCGACATCGCCCGCATCGACGGCCGTCACCTGGAAGCGATTCTCGTCGATCTCGCGTCGCTCGTCGGATTGTGGAACGAGAGTGTCGTCCACGGTCCGGCGTGGCGGTTCGGTGAGATCGGTCGCCGGCTGGAGCGGGCGTTCGGCGTGGTCGACGGTGTCCGGGGGGCGTTCGGGCTCATGGGAGATCGGGACACCGCTCGATGGTGGCTGGGTCGGTCTGACCTCCGACGCAGCCGATGCGCATCGCTCGGACTTCCAACGCCAACGCGTCATCGAGATCGTGCTCGCGTCCAACGAGAGCCTCGTTGCGTATCGCCGCCGCCATCGCAGCGACGTCGAGTTCGACGCCGCCCTGCAACTCGTCGTGGCCGACATCCACAATCCCCCGTGCGGCGGCAGCGGCGATTCGCGCGGTGCGGCACCAGGCCGATCGGCTCGGATGGGAGAACGGCGTGGAGACGGCGACCAGGCTGCTCGAGCGGTTCGAGCTCGTGTCGTTCGATTCGGTGGAGTCCGCATTGGAGGCGCTCGACGAGGTGTTCGCAGGGTGCGACATGCTCGCTCGTGACGTGGTCGGCTCGTACCTGTCCGCGCCGATCGACCCGCGGATGATGGGGAGGGGCTGACGTGGCGGGCCAGCGGTACCGCGTCGTCCATCGCACCGAGTATCGGTACGGCGCGACGATGGTCGACGGCTACAGCGTCGCGTGCGTCGTCGCTCGACCGACTCCGTCGCAGAACGTGTTGTCGTCGGTCGTGACGACGTCACCCGAGGCCGACGAGCGCGACGAGCGCGACGACATCTTCGGCAACAAGATCGTGCAGTTCGGCCTGCACCGTCCTCACGACGGGCTCGTCGTGGAGGCGGTCACCGAAGCGGACACCTGGTCGCAGGGGCTCCCGCGCGTCGACATGGGTTGGGAGCGAGTGAGCGCGACCGTGGCCGGGTTGCGTGGCCCGATCGCGCTGGACGTCGCGCCGTTCGCAGCGCCGTCGCGGTTCGTGACGGTCGACGCCAACCGCCTCGCCCTCTTCGAGCTCGCTGCACAGTCGTTCAGGCCGGGTCGTCCGGTCGTCGAGGCGACGACGGCGTTCTGCACGCAGATCTTCGAGTCGTTCGCGTTCGACTCGTCGTTCACGGAGATCAGCACCCCGCTCGATGTCGTGCTCAACGAACGCCGCGGTGTGTGCCAGGACTTCGCCCACCTGGCGGTCGGGTGTCTGCGCACGCTCGGGCTCGCGGCTCGATACGTGAGCGGGTACATCGAGACCGACCCACCCCCGGGTGAAGCCAAGAGCATCGGCGCCGACGCGTCGCACGCCTGGTGTTCGATCTGGATCCCGGACCACGGCTGGCTCGACTTCGACCCGACGAACGGTGTGGTGGCACCGTCTCGTCACGTCACGATCGGCTGGGGTCGCGACTACGCCGACGTCGCGCCGGTCCGCGGTGTCGTGGTCGGCCCGGCATCGGCCCAGTCGTTGACCGTCTCCGTCGACGTCGCCCGCCTCTGACCCGCGTACCCGCCGCCCCACTTCCCCGAAGTGTCGCGGAATCCGGTCGCTCAGCGACCGGATCGAGGGATTTTTCGGGGTGGGGTGGGAGAGGCGGGTGTGACATCGGTCGGCGGGGGGAATGCGGTTGCGGGGGAGGGGTGTTGATTCGGCAGGATGGACACCATGTCGACGATCACGAGCGCGCCTGCGGAGCGAGCGTCGCTGCTCACGCGGCCGTTCCTCGTCGTGACCGCCACGGCGCTGGTGTTCTTCGTCTACATCGGCATGCTGATCCCGATCGTGCCGTTGTTCATCGAGGGCCCACTCGATGCCGGCGAGTTCGGCATCGGTCTGACGGTCGCCGTCTTCGCGCTCGCGGCGATCTGCGTCCGGCCGCTGATCGGGCGCCTCGCTGATCGGTACGGACGTCGCGTGCTCGATGGTCGGTGGCGCGGCGCTGGCCGGGCGGCCGGCATCGCCTCGAGCCAGATCACCGAGTTCTGGCACTTGCTCGCGCTGCGCGGCGTGATGGGTATCGGCGAGGCCGCCGTCTTCGTCGGAGCGGCCACGCTGATCGCCGATCTCTCCCCTCGGGATCGGCGAGCGGAGGGCGCGAGCTACTTCTCCGTCGCGGTGTTCGGTGGGATCGGCATCGGCCCGATCGTCGGTGAAGCGCTGCTCGGCGACGACAACTTCGCGCAGGCCTTCGTGATCGCCGGCCTGTTCGCCTTCCTGGCCGCCGGCGTGGCGACTGTTCGCACCCGCCCGTGTGGAGACCCACGAGATCGTCGACGACACCGTCGCCGTCGGCCGAGCCGACGACGGGACGTCGCCGACTCATCCATCCCGCTGCGATCATGCCCGGCCTCGTGCTCGCTGCCGGAGTTGCCGCGTTCTCGACGTTCGGAGCGTTCGTTCCCGACTACGCACGATCGGTCGGGCTGGCCACCTCGGGCGGGACTGTTCGCCGTCTACGCGTCGTTTCGATCCTCGTCCGGGTGTTCGGCGCCACGCTACCGGAGCGACTCGGTCCTCGCCGCGCCGTGACGATCGCGCTCGGCAACGTGCTGATCGGGCTCCTGATCCTGGCGGTCTTCCCGGTCGTGCCTGCACTGTGGATCGCGGCGGCGTTCGTCGGGATTCGGCGTCGCATTCAACTATCCGTCGCTGCTGGCGCTGACGGTGAACCGGGCCAGTGACAGCGACCGCGCCTGGGCCGTCAGCTCGTTCACGATGTTCTTCGAGGTCGGATCCGTCGTCGGCGGCGTCCTGATCGGCGCCTTCGCCGAGGTCGTCGGCAAGCAGGCCGGGTTCCTCGGTGGTGTCATGTTCTGCGTGCTCGGTCTCTACCTGCTGAGGTTCCGCCTCGTTCCGGCCGGTTCGCCGGACGCCGGCCCGGTCCACACGCCGGCTCGCACGACCTACGTGCCCGTCGCCGGCGACTGACCCAGTCGATCGTCGCGTCCGATTTCCGCCAGTCGGTCTCGTTCCGATCCGGCATGATGGTCACGTGCTCCCGCTCGACCCCGACCACTGCTACGTCGCCGTCCAGAGCCGCGACCACCGGTTCGACGGCTGGTTCGTCACGGCCGTGCGGACGACCGGCATCTACTGCCGTCCGAGCTGTCCGGCGATCACCCCCAAGCGCGCCAACGTCGAGTTCCTGCCGACGGCGGCCGCGGCCCAGCAGCGAGGGTTCCGGGCCTGCAAGCGATGTCGGCCCGATGCCTCGCCGGGATCGCCCGAGTGGAACACCCGTCAGGACCTCGTCGGCCGGGCGATGCGCCTCATCGCCGACGGTGCCGTCGAGCGCGACGGTGTTCCCGGACTCGCCCGTCGGCTCGGCTACAGCGAACGTCACCTGAACCGGCTCCTCACCGACGAACTCGGTGCCGGTCCGCTCGCGCTCGCCAGGGTGCAGCGCGCGCAGACGGCCCGTCTGCTCGTCGAGACGACCGCCATGACGTTCACGGACATCGCCTTCGCCGCCGGCTTCGGCAGCGTGCGCCAGTTCAACGACACCATTCGCGACGTGTTCGCCACGTCGCCGTCGGCGCTGCGTACCGGCGCTCAGTCGCGCCGGCTCGAACGCGGCCGCTGGCGCATCGACCGACCAGCGGCCGGTCGGTGTCAGCGTGCGGCTCCCGTTGCGGCAACCGTTCGACGCGGCCGGCGTGATGGCGTTCATCGGCGAGCGGGCGATTCCCGGCGTCGAATCGTGGGACGGCACGACCTATCGACGGGTGCTCGACCTGCCCGATGGCGGAGGGATCGTCACCCTGACGGCCCACCCCGATCACGTCGCCGCCCGCTTCGACCTCGACACGTGGTCGGACCTCGCTGCCGCGGTGCAGCGGATCCGGCGGCTGCTCGATCTCGACAGTGACCCGGTCGCCGTCGATGCGGCGCTCGGCTCCGACCCGGTGCTCGCGGGTCTCGTCCACCGGACGCCCGGTCGTCGAGCACCGGCGAGCGTGGACCCCTTCGAGACGGCAGTCAGGGCAGTGATCGGACAGCAGGTCTCGGTCGCCGGCGCCCGAACGGTGGCGGGCCGAATCGTGGAGACCGTCGGCCGCCCGGTCACGTTCGACGACGATGCGGCGCTGACGCACGAAGTTCCCGCGCCCGGAGGAACTCGCGATCGCACCCGACGAGGCATTTGCGATGCCGACGGCGCGTCGCGAGACGATCAGGCGGCTGTCGGAGGCCGTCATCGACGGCAACGTCGAACTCCACGTCGGAGCGGACCCGGAACGAACCCGTGAACAGTTGCTCGCGGTGCGCGGCATCGGTCCGTGGACTGCGGACTACGTCGTCATGCGCGGACTCGGCCATCCGGACCGGTTCCTCGACACCGACCTCGGCGTCCGCCACGCGCTGGCCCGGCTCGGTGTCGGTGCAGATCGGTCATCGGATTGGGCGCCCTGGCGCTCCTACGCCGTCCACCACCTCTGGGCGAGCTTGAACAGCCCCGGCGACCCGCCGGGGTCGCCAACCCCCACATCACGAACGCCCACATCGAGAGAGAAGGTCACCCCATGAGCGACATCGAGCTGTACTCCGCCGTCACCGACTCACCGGTCGGTGCGCTCACGATCGTGGCGTCCGATCGCGGCCTCCGGGCCATCCTGTGGCCCACCGACACCGACCGATCGGGTCGTCGATCGGGTCGCCGACGAACGATCCGGAGCACCCGGTGATCGCCGCAACGATCGACCAGCTGGAGGACTACTTCTCCGGGGAACGCACGGAGTTCGACCTGCCACTCGATCCGGTGGGCACACCGTTCCAGCAGTCGGCCTGGACGGTCCTGCGAACCATCCCGTACGCCGAGACGATCAGCTACGGCGAGCAGGCCGCCCGGATGGGGGATCGTCGCAAGGCTCGCGCCGTCGGCGCGGCGAATGGTCGCAACCCGATCTCGATCGTCGTCCCGTGTCACCGGGTCGTCGGCACGTCCGGCTCGCTCACGGGGTTCGCCGCGGGGATCGAGACCAAGGCGTGGCTCCTCGACCACGAACGCCGCGTCGCCGGTGTAACGCTTGGTGTCTGACACCAATCGTTACGTCACCGATGGTGACGTCAGGCGCGGTTGCGGGCGGCGGCGGACTGCGCCTTGCGGGCGCGCTCGGCTTCCTTCTTCGCCTGCTTGGCCTCGGCGCGCTTGGCCCGCACTGCGGCCTGCTCCTCGGCCGAACGCTTCTGCGTGTCGATCAGCGGGGCGATGGTGACCTCCTCGGCTTTGGGGAGGGCGACGAGCTCGTCGGACTTCAGCAGGTCGCGGATGATCGCCGACGCCGGGGCCTCTCCGGCGACGGTGGAGGCGAGCATGATCCGCGTCACGGCGACACCGTGGCGGTCGACGATCCCCGGGAGCACCTCTTTGAGCTGGTCCGTCGACGGGTTGTCGGCATGGTCGCCGAGTTCCTTGATGCAGTCGGCGAGGCACAGGTCGGTGAGCACCGCGGCGATCGCCTCCATGCCACCGTCGATGCGGCCGGTCTTCACGGCGGCGCGGACACCGTCCGGGGTCATCGCATCGACGAACGACTCGAGGCCTTCGCGGTGGTCGTCGTCGAGCGCGTCGATCGCAGCGGTCAGCTCCTCGTCGGTGGCGGCCTTGAACGAGCGATCCAGCAGGCCGAGGGCCTGCATCCGGTTCTTCATCTGATTCACGTCCGGCGACGCTACCGGCTGCGGCCGCGACTCGGGTTCAGCGCTTCGCAGCGGAGATGATTGTCGCCCCGGTCGTGCCGTCCAACACCACGGTGTCACCGTCGAAGGTCACGTCGGCGCCGAACCTCAGCTGCCAACGCGCCGGATCGTGGAGGTCGTCGCCGATCCGACGCGAGCGGGAGTCGGCGCGCCTCGCCATCACGGCGTACGAGGTGGACGAGGACCATGTCGTCGGCGGTGTCACGAACGAACGTGATCGAGTTCGGCGACAGCGTCGACGAACCGGAATCCGCCGTGCTGCAGCGCGGTGTTGGTGCGACGGAGCTCGACGAGGTCGCGCACCTGGTCCAGGAGTTCACCGGTCCTGGTCGGCATCGTCCCACGGGAACGGAACCCGGGCGGAGTCGCTCGAGTCGCCTTCCACGACCCACCTCGGAGCCGGCGAAGAGCGTGGGAACTCCCGGCATCGTGAACAACGCGACGAGGCCGACCACGTGACGGGCCTGGTCGCCGTCGACGACGGTGCGCAGGCGGGCGGTGTCGTGGGAGTCGAGCATCGTCATCGATGCTTGACGAGCGTCCCACGACACGTTGGCCGACAGATGGCGCATGGACTCGACGACACCCATCCCGTCGAGGTCGATCAGCTCGACGGCGGCCATGAGGCTGCGAGGCGCATCACCCTTCAGCCATGACCACAGCGGACGGGTGAACCACTGGTAGGCCATGACGCCGTGCCACCCGGTGCCGTCGAGGTCGTCGCTGGCGTCGTAGCAGTGCTCAGCGACCAGCCAGCGACTCTCCGGCGAACTCGTCCATGGTCGAACGCAGTGCTCGGGCCACGACCTGTGTCGAATCGAGGTCACGGTGTCGTGCTGTGGTGTTCGCACAGTCGACCCGCCAACCGTCGAGCCCGAATGGCTCGTCGAGGTAACGCGCGGCGATCGAGGTGCGCCCGTCGTAGAAACGTGCGCGGAGTTCGGGGCTGCGGTGGTCGAGCTTGGGCAGCGACGGCACCCCGTGCCAGGCCACGTACCCGTGGGGTTCGGTGTCGTCGAAGAAGTAGAACGACCGCTCCACCGCGTCCGTCGACGAGCGGGCGGTCGTGAACCAGTCGTGGTGGACGCCGGTGTGGTTGAGCGTGATGTCGCCGATCACCCTGATGCCGCGCCGATGCGCTGCAGCGACGAGTGACACGAGGGCGTCATCGGCGCCGAGCGCGGGATCGACGTGATCGAACGTCGAGGCGTCGTACCGGTGCATCGATCCGGCCGGGAAGAACGGCGTGAGGTAGATGAGGTTCGCGCCGAGTCGTTCGAGGTGATCGAGATGCTGCTCGATCCCGTCGAGATCACCTCGGAACCATTGTCGGCCACGCACACCCGCGGTCGGGTCGACAGGATCGCCCCATTCCATCGGGATGGCCCACGACGGCGTCGGCCGATCGAGCCCGGACGGCGCGAAGCGATCGATGAAGATCTGGTAACCGACCGTTCCGGCCAGCCAGGCGGGCGGTGCCCCGGCGGCGTGGATCCGGAAGTCCGAGTCGTCGGTGACGTCACGGCGGAAGATGCCGGCGCCGTTGAGCCAGCACCTGCCGAGCGATCCGCCGTCGAGGAGGAAGCGATACCGCGTGACCCGGTTCGTCAGTTCCAGGTCCACGGCCCACCAAGCGGCGTCGGGACCCACCCGCTCGACTGTTGCGTCACGGACCGCCGGCTCACCGTCGGGAGTCGACCGGATCTGCAGCCGAGTCGTGCCGCAGGTCGTGGGCACCCGCACGCGTACCCTGACGGTGGCACCGAGGTGTCGATCGGACGGATCGACGTATCGCGCCGATCCGTCGTGATGCGGCTCCTCGCCGAGCGGCCAGCGGTCCGTCACTCCTTGACCGCGCCGGAGGTGAGGCCGGACACGATGTAGCGCTGCAGGAACAGGAACAGCAGCACGACGGGGATGGCCCCGATGAGGGCTCCGGCGGCGAAGGGCCCCCACCGGTTGTCGAACCCGGCGTTCACGTACCCCGACAGGCCGACGGCGAGTGTCTTGTTGTCCTCACTCAGGATGACGCTGGCGATGAAGAACTCGGCCTGTGACGTGATGAACGACAGCAGGCCGATCACCGCGAGCACCGGCGCAGCGAGCGGCAGGATGATCTTGTAGAAGATCTGGAAGTGCGTGCAGCCGTCGATCATCGCGGCCTCGTCGAGCGTGTGGGGAATGGTGTCGAAGAACCCCTTGATCAGATACGTGTTGACGCCCAGTGCAGCACCGAGGTAGATGAAGATCAGTCCCCACAGCGATCCGAGTCCGATGGCCGGGAAGAGATCCTTGATCCTCGTCATGAACAGGAACAGCGCCACGATCGCGAGGAGGTTGGGGAACATCTGGATGAGCAACAGCGACAGCAATCCGACCCGTCTGCCTCGGAACCGCAGGCGGCTGAACGCGTAGGAGGCCAGCGCGCACATCGCCACCGTCAGCACGGCGGTCACGGTGCCGACGAACATCGAGTTGAAGAACCAGCGCCAGAACGGTGGGTGCCCGGGGTCGGTCATCAGGGCGCGGAAGTTGTCGAGCGACGGGTCCTTCGGGATCAGGCTCTGCGAGCTGAGGTTGCCGTCGGTGAGTGCGGCCGAGATCACCCAGAAGATCGGGAACAACGCGAAGATCAGCGCGATCCAGGCCACCACGTGGCGCCACCCGGTGGTGCGGAACACCTTGCCCATCGACGGCCGGTTGGCCTCGAAGGCCGGTGCCTCGGGTTCGTAGGACTGGGTGACTGCGTTCATCGCATCTCCTCGAGGGATCGGGTGGCACGGAAGCTGAACGCCGAGAATGGTCGCGACGATCAGGAAGATCACCAGTGACACGGCGGCGGCGAACCCGTAGTCGACCCCACCACCACCGGCGAAGGCGATCTTGTAGACGTAGGAGATCAGGATGTCGGTCCGGCCGGCGTCACTGCCCGGCACCGGGGGACGGCCTTCCGTCAGGAGGTAGATGATGTTGAAGTTGTTGAAGTTGAACGCGAAGCTGGCCACGAGCAGCGGTCCGACGGCGACGAGCAGGAGCGGGAACGTGATCAAGCGGAACGCCTTGAACCCTCCGGCCCCGTCGACGTTCGCCGCCTCGGTGAGGTCGGTCGGGATGCTCTGCAGCGCGCCGGTGCACACGAGGAACATGTACGGGAACCCGAGCCACGTGTTCACGAGCAGGATCGAGAAGTAGGGGAGCCACTGGCCGTCGAGCCAGGGGAGGTTGGTGCCGAACCATCGGTTGATGACGCCGAACTGCTGATTGAGCATGCCTCGCCACACGAGCGCGGTCATGAAGCTGGGGATGGCGTAGGGGATGATGATGAGGCTGCGGTACCAACGCCGTCCGAACATTCGGTCGTCGTTGAACACGAGCGCGAGCAACAGTCCGAGTCCGAACGACAGCGCGACGGAGAAGAGCGAGAACAGAATGGTCCAGGTGAGTACCCGCAGGAACACGCTGCGGGTCTGGTCGTCGTTGACCAGCCGGTCGTAGTTGTCGAGTCCGACGCCCGCCCGCCAACCCGGCACCAGTACGTTGCCCTCTTCGTCCACGAATGCGCCGTTCTGGATGGTGTAGGTCGTGTTGGTCGAGGAGTCGAAGATCGTGTCCGTCTCCGGGTCGTAGGTCCGAGCTTTGCATCTTGGCGAACGCGTTGCCGAAGCCGTCGTTCGCGATGTCGCCGTCGGGTCCGGGCACCACGAGCGCGTTGACCTCGTCGACCCGGTCGTTCGCGGCACCGGTGTTCAGGGCGACGTACCCGGCAATGGTCTCGCGTCGCCCGTCGGCGATGATGTCGGACTCCTCGACGGGCGTGAGCCCGTCGGCCGTGCCGAGGAAGCGCTGCCCGTCGGGATCGGTGAGCAGGAAGACGAGTTCACCACTCGGGTCGCCTTCGGCGAGGATCTGGAGGTCGTAGCGCACGGACTCGGCTGTTGCGCTGATGGAGTTGGCCTCGATCCGCTCGATCGCCGTCTGCTTGTCGAGGTTGTTGCCCGTGCCGTAGTTCGTGGTCGAGATGTAGATCAGGTAGAAGATCGGGTAGACGGCGAACACGAGGAGGAAGAGCGTTCCCGGCAGGAGGTACTTGGCCGGGATGAATCGTCGCTTCGAGATGTAGACGACGTCGATCACCACGAGGGCGACGATCGAGGCGATGGCGAGGCCGTAGTCGGGCTTGTCGAACATCGTCGGGAGCGCCGCCAGGACCACGGCGTTGAGGATCCCGAGCAGGACGTACTTGACGATCAAGCCGGAGGAGGCGCCGTAGCGAGGTCCGGGCCGCTTCGACAGCGGCGGCATGCCGCTGTAGTACCCGGTCGTCTCGCTCGTCTCGCTCGTCGTCGACATCGTTGCCACATCTTCGTCGATGGTCTCGAGCGCCGTCGAGACGGTGTTCCGGGATGTCGATCGCGAGGACGGCCCGGCGGGTGCCGGGCCGTCCTCGCGGGATCGACCGATTCAGTGGATGATCAGCCTTCGGCGATCTTCTCGCGGATCTGGGCAGCGGCGTCGGTGAACGCCTGCACCGGATCGGAGCCGGTGAAGATCAGCGAGTAGGCATCGGTCCAGCTCTCCCAGACCGCCGACATCTCGGGGATCGCGGGGAGCGGGGTGCCCTGCTGGCCCGCAGCGCCGAAGCCCTGGATCAGCGGGTCGGTCGACACCTGGTCGTAGGCGGTGAGCATGGCCGGCGGGCGACCACCGGCCTCGAACAGTGCCAGCTGCACTTCTTCGGTGTTGAGGTAGTCGACGAGGAACGTCGTGGCCAGGTCGCTGTTCTCGCTGAACGCCGAGAGCATGAAGCCCTGGACGCCCACGAACACCTGGGGGGTGCCGCCCGCCACCGGCGGGATCGGTTCGACGACGTAGTTGATGCCGGCATCGGTGAACCCACCGACGGCCCACGGCCCGGTGATGGCGAACGGGGCCTTACCGGTGGAGAACGCCTCGTTCATGACGTCGTAGCTGACGTCTTTCGAGATGAGGCCCTCGTTGCTCCAGTCGGCGAACTTCTGCGCCGCGGCGAGGCCACCTTCGCTGTCGATACCGAGGTCGTCGGCGTTGTAGGTGCCGTCCTCGTTCTGACCGAACACGTAGCCACCGACCGCGCTGAACAGCGGGTAGTTGTGGTACGGATCGGCCGGGTCCTGCTGGACGGCGAGCGGCACGTCGACGGTACCGGCCTCCTGCAGCGCCAGCGGCGGTGGCTTCGAGGTCTTCGAACGTTGCCGGCGCCTCCGGCACGAGGTCGGTGTTGCGGACGAGGGCGATGTTCTCGATCGCGTACGGCACGCCGTACACGGCGCCGTCGTAGGTGAACGCCTCGATGGCGACCGGAGCGTACAGCTCGGCATCGGCGCCGAGGTCGATCGGCGCGATCACGCCGTTCGAGACGAGCTCACCGAGCCAGTCGTGGGCGCCGGTGACGATGTCGGGGCCTTCGCCGGCCGGACCGGCGATCGAGAGCTGGTCACGGATCTCGTCGAAGGGGACTTCGACGACCTCGACGGTGACACCTTCGGCCTCGGAGAACGCCTGCGCGATCGGCTCGAGCACGGGCGCGCGGGTGTCGTCTGCCCAGATGACGAGGTCGGCGTCGCCACGGGTGGGGGCCGTGTACTCGGTCGTGCCGGTCGTGGCTTCGGTCGTCTCGGTGGTTGCGTCGGTGGATGCGGTGGCTTCGGTGGTCTCGGTGCCGGTGGTGTCACCGGTCGAGGAATCGTCATCGCTGCCGCATGCGGCGCCCACCAGGGCGGCTACGGCGGCGAAGGCGATCAGGCGGCGTGGTACGCGCATGTTGTCTCCCCCTCAGGAGTTGGTGTGTGGGCGACGTGCCGACACGGGTGGTTGGTATGGATGCTCACCCTACGGAAGCCGGCACGCCGGTCTGCAAGATTCTTGCGAAGGTTCTTCATTTTCTTGCAGCGGTCGCGTACAGTCGCCGTCATGCGGATCCGGTTACGTGACGTCTCGGCACTGGCGGGCGTCAGCGAGGCGACCGTCAGCCGGGTGATCAACGGCAAGGACGGGGTCAGTGACACCACTCGTGATCGGGTGATTCGAGTGCTCGCCGAGCTCGGCTACACGCCGCGGGCGTTGCACCATGCGCCGCAGGCGGGCGTGATCGGCCTGGTCGTGCCCGAGCTCGACAACCCGATCTTCCCCAAGTTCGTCCAGGCGGTCGAGGCCCGACTGCTCACGAGCGGCTACCTCTGCCTGCTGTGCTGTGCGAGTCGCGTCGGCGCGACGGAGGACGACTACCTCGACTCGCTCGTCGATCGACGCGTCTCCGGCGTGATCGTGGTGTCGGGCCGGCATGCGGACATCCGTGCCGACCACACGATCTACGACGAGATCACAGGACGCGGGATCGCGCTCGTCTGCATCAACGGCTCGATGGAGGGCTCCGGCGTGGCCAGCGTCTCGACGAATGACCACGCCGCGACCGTGGTCGCGTACCGGCATCTGCGTTCACTCGGCCATGATCGGATCGGGTTGCTCATCGGACCGCGCTGCTACACGCCGGTTGTCCGCAAGGTCGAGGGGTTCCGTGACGCGGCGTCCGAGGCCGGGGTGACGGACATCGACGACCTGATCGCCGAGACGATCTTCAGCCTCGACGGCGGGTTCTCCGGCGCGCTGCGGCTGCTCGACGCCGGTGTCACAGGAATCGTTGCGGCGAGCGACATGATGGCACTGGGCGCCATTCGGGCTGCACGCGAGCGTGGCCTCGCGCGTGCCGGAGGACGTGTCGGTCGTCGGCTTCGACGACACCGAGCTGATGCGCTTCACCGACCCGCCGCTGACCACCGTTCAGCAGCCGGTGACTCGGATCGTCGATCACGCCGTGAGCGTCCTGCTCGCCCAGATCCAGGGTCAACCCTTCGATCGAGCAGAGCGAATGCTGTCGGGCGAGTTGATCGTCAGGGCAACGACTGCACCGTCCCCGGTGTCGCAGGTCGTCCGCATCGGCTAAGTTCGCCGTCGCACGTCGGGGGACGAGGTGCAGCGGCGCTGCGACATCCAGGAACGACAGAGGAGACACCAGACATGGCGACGGTCGAACTCGAGAACATCAACAAGGTGTACGAGAACGGGTATCACGCGATCCACGACCTGAGCCTCGAGATCGAGGACAAGGAGTTCCTCGTGCTCGTCGGCCCGTCGGGCTGCGGCAAGTCCACCGCCCTGCGGATGATCGCCGGCCTGGAGACCATCTCCGGCGGCACGATGCGGATCGGCGACCGGGTCGTCAACGACGTCGAGCCGAAGGATCGCGACATCGCCATGGTCTTCCAGAACTACGCGCTGTACCCCCACATGACCGTGTACGACAACATCGGGTTCGCGCTCAAGCTCGCCAAGGTGCCCAAGGCCGAGATCGACACCCGGGTGCGCAAGGCGGCCGCCATCCTCGAACTCGAGGACAACCTGGACCGCAAGCCCGGACAGTTGTCGGGTGGCCAGCGCCAACGTGTCGCCATGGGTCGCGCGATCGTCCGCCAGCCCGCGGCGTTCCTGATGGACGAGCCGCTCTCGAACCTCGACGCCAAGCTGCGTGTGCAGATGCGGGCCGAGATCGCCTCGCTGCAGCGCGAACTCGGCCGTGACGACGGTCTACGTCACGCACGACCAGATCGAGGCGATGACGATGGGGGACCGGGTGGCGGTCCTGAAGGACGGCTACCTCCAGCAGGTCGACACCCCGCAGAACCTGTACGACCACCCGGTCAACGTGTTCGTCGCCGCGTTCATCGGTTCACCGTCGATGAACCTGTTCGAAGCCGACCTCCACCTGTCCGGTGAGGTCGGCACGGTCACGCTCGGCTCGCACGTCGTCGCGTTGCCCTCGGAGTGTCTCGTCAAGGCGCCCGCGACTGCGCGACTACGACGGTCGTCGCATCATCATCGGGATCCGGCCCGAGGACTACGAGGACGCGGCGTTCGCACCTGCGGTTCCCGAGTCGCAGCGGATCACCTCCACGGTGTCGCTGATCGAGGCGCTCGGATCGGAGCTCATGGTGCACTTCCACATCGACGCGCCGACCGTCGACTCCGGCGACCCCGACGCCGTCGAGGAGAAGGCGGGCGAGCAGCCTGTCGAACGCCGTCGGCCGGTTCCACCCACGGTCGCAGGCGCGCATCGGCGACCAGATCGAGGTGGCGATCTCCGCCGAGAACATGCACTTCTTCGACCTGGAGACCCGCCAGACCATCGAAGGCTGACGTACGATCTGGTGTCAGACACCAGCTCGCTACGTCAGCCCTTGACGGAGCCGGCGAGGATGCCGCGCACGAAGTAGCGCTGCAGCGAGAAGAACACGACCAGCGGGATGAAGGCCTGCACGAACGCGCCGGCCGGCAGGATGTTCTCGTTCCTCCCGAAGTCGCCGGCGAGGTTGGCGATGAGGATCGTCGTCGGCTGCTGGCTCGGCGTTGGCGCCGATCATCGTGTTGGCGACGAGGTAGTCGTTCCACGTCCAGAGGAACTGGAAGATCGCGAACGCCGCGAGCACCGGCACCGACAGCGGGCAGCACGAGCCGCCAGAAGATCGTGAAGTGGCTCGGCGCCGTCGATGCGCGCCGCCTCGAACAGGTCCTTCGGGCAGCGAGCTGATGTAGTTGTGCAGCAGGAAGATCGCGAACGGCATGGCGAAGCCGGTGTGGGTCAGCCACGCCGCCGTCGTCGTGCCGGCCAGGTCGAAGTCGGGGATCAGCGAGATCGTCTTGTCGAGGAACGGCAGCGTCAAGCTGCGCGCCGCTGACGAACAACTGCAGCAGCGGGATCAGGGCGACCTGCAGCGGAATCGGCCAGCAGCGCGACGGTGCCGATGAACAACGGCTTGCGGCCCTTGAAGTCGATCCACGCGAACCCGTAGGCGGCGAACGCGGCGATGGCGATCGGGATGATCGTCGCCGGGATGGCGATCGCCGCCGAGTTCAGCAGCGATCGGCCGAGCCCGGCGCGGGCGCCGAAGATCTGGTCGTAGTTGTCGAGCGTGAGCTCGTCGGGCCGTGACCTTCCACCAGCCGGTGTTCCGCTGCCCGTCCCGGTCGCGGAACGAGTTGACGAACAACCCGAGCGTCGGGATGCTCCAGACGACGACGAGGAGCCAGAGCACCCCGGTCGGGATCGAGCGCAGGAAGCGCGTACGCACGGTTCACGAAGCCGGTCGGCTTCGTTGCCGGTCGTCGGACCGGTGAAGACGGGAGTGGTCGTGCTCACGGGTCAGCTCTCCCTCTGCATGCGGCGGATGTTGAAGATCATGATCGGCAGGACGGCGAGGAAGATCAGGATCGCCAAGGCGGCCCCCCTGCCGGTGTTCGTGAAGCTGAACGCCTCCTGGAACATCTGGTTGGCGAGCACCTGTGATCCGAACTGGCCGTTCGTGATCACCTTGACGATGTCGTAGACCTTCATCACGCCGACGATCAGCGTCGTGACGACGACACCGATGGTCGTGGCGATCTGCGGCAGCGTGACCCGCCAGAACACCTGGCTCGTGGTCGCCCCGTCGATCTTGGCGGCCTCGATGAGTTCGGTCGGCACGGCCTTGATGGCCGCCGACAGGATGACCATCGAGAAGCCGGTCTGGATCCAGATCAGGATCGACCATCAGCCAGAAGTTGTTGTACGGCGTCTCCTGGACGAAGAAGACCGGTCTGGCCGACGGTCTCGCCGTTCGGGAGGGTCTGGAAGCCGCCGACGCCACCGCCGACGATGCCGGTGAAGCGGATGAAGAACCACCCGACCAGCACGATCGCGATGCCGGGAACGACCGCCCGGGCCGGGCCGTATCTGACGAGCATCCGGGCGAGGACCATGAAGAGCCCGATGAGCACGGCGATCAGGAAGACCGTCACGGTGATCGTGGGGAGCCCCGAGCCGGTCGAGAGTCGGCCGAGGCCGATCCAGAGTGCGTTCAGCACGCCGGTCTGCTCGGTCGAGACGTCGCGGGCGGTGTACACGAATCGCCAGATGATCGAGGCGCCGACGAGCGAGATCGCCATCGGCATGAAGATCACCGACTTCGCGGCCCGTTCGCCGCCTCGCTGGTCGGCGAGGACGGCGATCGGCCAGACCGAGGGCGGTCGACGCGAACGTGACGACCACGACCCACCACAGGTTGTTGATGAGCGTGCCGCGCATGGCGGTGAAGGCGCCGAAGGCGACGAACAGCAGGCCGACGATCAGCGGGGCGACGGTGGGGTTGCCGATCTCGACCGCTCGTCCCGTGCGGCGCTTCATCGCGATGCCGACGAACAGCGGCGATCGACGCAGGATCGCCATCCCGAGGATGAACGGGATGCTCGTGAACATGTTCGTCCAGTTGTCGAGATCGAGACTGTTCGTGTCGGTGAAGATCGAGGTGTAGTTCTCGAGGCCGACGTACGCCTCGGAGTCCGCATCGAACAGCGAGAGGTACGCGGTGCGGATGGCCGGGATGACGAGCATGACGAGGATGAACAACAGCGCCGGGCCGATGAAGATCACCGACACGCGACCGGTTGTCGATCCTGACGCGTCCCTGGTAGTCCGGGTTGCGGCTCATGCCGAGTCGGGCGCCGATCAGCAGGGCCGGGACGAGGCAGGCGATCACCGACGTGGCGGGCGATCCGTCGCCCAGGTCGGCGGCGCCCCACGCACCGAGGATCCACCCGAGCGCGCCGCCGAGCAGCGCGCCGTGCGAGCGGCGGGTGGTGCCGCAGCAGCGCCGAGGCCGGCGCCGAGCGCCACCCCGATCACCGTGTAGACGACGATGGCGACGGGGTCGAGGCCGGGTTGGTAGGCGTCACGGATCACGAGCCCGATGACGAGTCCGATCGCCGCGCTGCCGCCGAGCGCGATCGCCCGACGTCGGGCCGGGATCGTCGGTCCGGGCGAGCGCGAGTCCGAGCGCACCGAACGCGGCGGCGCCGGCGAGCGGTCCGACGACCCAGGTGAGGAACCCGGTTCCGGAACCGAGCGTGATCCGGTTGCCGTGCAGCGCGATGCCGACGACGGCACCGATGATGCCGAACACGATGACGTTGAACGTCAGCCAGCGCTGCCGGACGAGGTCGAACAGGAAGTTGGCGCCGACCCAGATTCCCGCGCTCGCGGCGACGGCGATGAACACCGTCACGACGGTCGTGCGGATCTTGGGTTCGACGAAGGCCCAGTAGATCAGGCCGAGCACGATGACGAATCCCGGCGGCGATGCGCACGTACTCGCGGCGGCCGCGCGATCGGCGCGACGCGTCGGCGTCGGCGCTCGATGGCGGTGTGCCCTCGTCGGAACTCGTTCGTTCCAGTGTCTCCACCGTGTACCCCCTGTGTTCGGCTGTGTGTCGTTCGTGTTCGCGTGTCGTGCCCCGTGCCGTCTCGCGAAACGGGACGGGGCACCGACACCGTAGTGCCAGTGCCCCGTCCCGTGTGTCGTCCGACTCGCCGAGTCGGGTCAGACGCCTGGGTTCACTTCGGCCAGGAGGCCTCGATGGCCGCCGCTGCCTCCTCGGCGGTGGTGTCGCCGTTCACGAGCGACGTTCCCTCGCTCCAGAACGTGCCGGCGCCGACGGCGCCGGGCATCAGGTCGGAGGCGTCGAAGCGGGACAGCTCCGACGCCAGCAGGATGTCGAGGAAGCTCTGCTCGAGCGGCTGTGTACACGCTCGGGTCCTGCTCCTTGGCTGCCGACAGGTAGCCCGACAGCCCGCCGACGGCTTCGCTCTGGATCTTCTGACGGGTCTCGGCGTAGTCACCGGTCGCGATGTAGTTCATCACGGCCTGCGTGGCCGGGTCGTCGTTGAACGCCGCGGCGTAGATGCCGGCGGTCAGCACCGGCTTGTCGCCGTTGATGTCGGGGAAGTAGAAGACGTCGACGGCTGTCGGATCCGCCGGATCGGCGAAGGTGGTGCCCTCCGGGAACAGACCGGCGTAGAAGTTCGCCTGACGGTGCATGAAGCACTTGCCGTCGACGAGCGGCTGGCCGTTGTCCTGGAACGCAGTGGCTGCGATCGAGCCGCCGGAGGCGAAGACGTTCTCCTCGCTCCAGAGGTCGATGCACGGTCTGCATCGCCGTGACGATCTGCGGATCGTCGAACGGGATCTCGTGGCTCACCCACTGGTCGTAGACGTCGCCGCCGGCCTGGCGCAGCACCATCTCCTCGACCCAGTCGGTGAAGGTCCAGCCCGTGGCCGTGCCGGACTCGATGCCGACGCACAGCGGCTTGGGGCCACCGGCTGCGGCCATCTCGTCGACGAGTGCGGTGAACTCGTCGAACGTGGTCGGGACCTCGTAGCCGGCCGCCTCGAAGGCGGCGGGCTGGTACCAGACGAGCGACTTGAGGTCGGTCTTGGCCGGGATGCCGTACTGCACGCCGTCGACGTTGCCGTACGTCTGGAAGTCCTCGGCCCAGTACTGGTCGAGCGGTGGCGTTCATCTCGTCGGTCAGCGGAAGCGACCGACTCGTCGCGTGCGAAGTCGGCGAGCTTGCCGGGCTGCGGGAAGAACGAGATGTCGGGCGGGTTGCCGCCTTCGACCTGGGTGTTGATGTTCGCTTCCCAGTCGGCGTCACCGGTGTACTCGACCTTGAGGTTGACGGTCTCACCCCACGCGTTGAGCGTGTCGTTGATCGCCGCGATCGACGGGTCGTCGCGCTCGGGGCCGGTGAGCGTGACGGTCGCGCCGCCGAAGTCCTCGGTGCCGCCCTCGGCGGCCGTGCCGTCTGCGGGTGTTGAATCTCCGCTGCCCGAGCCGCTGTCGTCGTCGCTGCCGCAGGCTGCGGCAACGAGTGACAAGGCGATCGGAACAGCAGCCAGCTTGAGCCAGCGCTTGTTCATGTGGGTCCTCCCCCTCTGGTGGATGTTGCCGAATGATTTCGGCAATGTAAACGCTTACAGACGCGACGGGTCGGCGTCAAGGACCAACGTCCCATTCTTCGGAAATCTCCGCTCGGCGTCGCCTCAGCGAGGCGGTCCGGTGGTCTCGCGCAGGACCAGTTCGATCGGCGACACCAGCGGATCGAGACTCATCGGGAGCGAGGTCATCATGGCGATCAGGCCACGGGCCGCGGCCGCGCCCTGTGATGCCACGTCCTGGCGGATCGTGGACAGCGCGAGCACGCGGGCGATGTCGTGATCGTCGACGCCGAGGATGGAGACGTCGACGCCCGGGCGCAGGTCGCGGCGCTTCGAGCTCCATGAGCGCGCCGAAGGCCATCTCGTCGGACATGGCGAACACGGCGGTCGGCGGTTCCGCGAGGTCGAGCAGGGCCGACATCGCCTCCTGGCCGCCGTCGATCCCGAAGCTGCCCCCGACGACGAGCGCAGGGTCGAGCGGCAGGCCCGATGCGAGGATCACCTCCTCGAACCCGGCGGTGCGGCGCTTCGGGACCTCGAAGTTCAGTGGGTCCTCGTCGAGGCCGCTGATCAGACCGATGCGGCGGTGGCCGAGTTCGATCAGGGTCCTCGCGCCGATGCGGCCGACCTCGACGTCGTCGATGAACACCGACGGCGCTCCCGGCGCCCGCGTGCCGATCGTCGACAGGGCGACACCCCGGTCGTGCAGCGATGCGGCCTGGGCGTCCGTCGCCGGAATGTTGACGAGCACGATGCCGTCCGCCCGCCGTTCGATCCGTGCGGAGTCGCCGAGCAGTCGGCCGGACTCGTCGAGCGTGCCCACGCCGATGACCAGGAACTCGTACCCGGATTCGTTGCAGACGGCTTCCGCTCCGGCGATCACCGTCGAGAAGTACCAGCTGGCGAGATGCGGGACGAGGACGAGGACCGTCTTGGTCCTGCCCGCCGCGAGGCGTGCCGCCGCAGGGTCCGGTTCGTAGTCCATCGACCCGGCCACCTCGAGCACCCGCAGCCTGGTCGACTCGGCGACGTTCGGCAGGCCACGCAGCGCGCGGCTGACCGTGGCCACCGACACGCCGGCCGCCTGCGCGACGTCTTCGATCCGGGCAGGGCGCGGCCGCGACGCCGGTGGGTCGTTCGCTGTCCGCATGTTCGCGAGTGTAAGCGTTTACAGCGAGGTCGTCCGCGATCGGGTGGCGGCAGCGTGCGGCGACGCCGGTCGGGGCACCACGCGCCGCTGCGGTACGTTCGGCGGTCGTGGAGATCGTGACGAAGCAGGGCCATCCGGACTTCCTCGATCTGCCCTGGGACGTGCCGCTGGCCGAGTGGGACCACCCCCGCCTCGTGAAGATGGCCCACGGCATCAGCCGACACGTCGTGCGGTTCGTGCGCTTCGACGAGCGTGTCTACGCGCTCAAGGCGACCGAGGTCGCCCCGGCGCAGGCCGAGTTCCGGGTGCTGCGCGACCTGCGCGCCGAACACCTCCCCGTGGTCGAGCCCGTCGGGGTGGTCTCCGACGCGCCCGAGTCGGGCAACGCCGTCCTGATCACCCGCTACCTCGACTACTCACTGCCGTACTGGTACCTCCTCGGTCGGGGCGATCCGAGCCTCGCGGAACGCCTGATGGATGCCGGGGTCGTCCTCCTGGTCCGGCTGCACCTCGAGGGCGTCTTCTGGGGCGACTGCTCGCTGTCGAACATCCTGTGGAGGCGCGACGCCGGAGCGATGATGGCGTACCTGGTCGACGCCGAGACGACGGAACGGCACGAGCACATCGGCGACCGCATGCGCGCCTACGACGTCGACATCGCCGTCGAGAACGTGGCCGGCGGGCTCCTGGAGCTGCAGGCGAGCGGCAGGATCGGCGACGACGTCGATGCCGTCGCGATCGCGGAGAGCCTGCGGCATCGCTACGAGGAGTTGTGGGCCGAGCTCACCCGGGTCGAGGAGTTCGACCTCGAGGAACGCTGGCGGATCGAACAACGGGTCCGGCGCCTGAACGACCTCGGCTTCGACGTCGAGGAGCTGTCGATCAACCGCGACGGCCGCACCCTGTCGATCCAACCCGTGCTCGTCGACGAGGGTCACCACGCCCGCGACCTGCGTCGACGCACCGGCCTCGACGTCCAGGAGAACCAGGCTCGTCGACTCCTCGCGGACATCGACCAGTACCGGGCGTGGCTCGAACGGAGCGAGGAACGCTCCATTCCCCGCGCGGTTGCGACCGCTCGATGGCTCGCTCGAGGTGTACGAGCCGGTGACCGGTTCGATCCCGGCCGACCTGCGCTCGCACCTCGAACCGGCCGAGCTGTTCCACGAGTTCCTCGAGCACCGCTACCTGCTCGCCGAGCGGCTCGGGGAGGACGTCGGCAACGACGAGGCGCTCGCGGACTACCTCGATGTCGGTGTTGAAGGACCGGCCGAAGGAACGCCAGCTCGGTCTCGGCGCAGTGCTGCCACACGGTACGGTCAGCATCGATGGCTGACGCACCCGACGATCGCCGCAGCGCCGCGCTGCGGGCGATCGGACTCATCGACCTGACCGACCTCGCCGACGATCACTCGCCCGCCGGGATCGACGAGTTGTGCAGGCGGGCGCGTGAGCACCGGACCGCCGCGGTGTGCGTCTGGCCCGAGTTCGTCGCGACGTGCGCCGCGCAGCTCGCCGGTTCGGGCGTGCGGGTCGCGACGGTCGTGAACTTCCCGTCGGGCGACGAGCCGGTCGACGAGGTCGTTGCGTCGACAGCGTGCCGCGCTGCGTGACGGTGCCGACGACATCGACGTCGTGCTGCCGTATCGGGCGTTCCTGGCCGGCGACGAGGCACGGGCCGCGGCGATGGTGGAAGCGATCACCGATCTGGTCGACGCGCCGTGCATCGTGAAGGTGATCCTGGAGACCGGAGCGTTCCCGACCGGCGAGTCGATCTCGGCGGCGGCCCGGTTGGCCATCGGAGCGGGTGCCGACTTCGTGAAGACGTCGACCGGCAAGATCCCGGCCGGCGCAAGCCTGGAAGCGGCCGCGGCGATGCTGGCGGAGATCGCGGCGGCAGATCGCACGATCGGGCTCAAGCCGTCCGGTGGGATCCGCACGTTCGACGAGGCGATGGCGTACGTCGACCTGGCCGACTCGGTGATGGGGGCCGGCTGGGCCACGCCGTCGACGTTCCGCTTCGGGGCCAGCGGTCTGCTCGACGCGCTGCTGGCCGTCGTCGACGGTGGACCCGACGTCCGGGGCAGCTCGACCTACTGAGTTGCCGGGCGAGCGCCTCGGCTCAGCGCGAGTCGAGCCCGTTGCGCCTGATCACGTCGCGGTACCAGTGGGCGCTGTCGCGAGGTGTTCGTTCGAGTGTGTCGAAGTCGACGTGGACGAGGCCGAAGCGCTTGTCGTATCCGAGCGCCCATTCGAAGTTGTCCATCAACGACCACTGGTAGTAGCCGCGGATGTCGACGCCCGCGTCGATCGCGTCCTTGACCGCGCGGAGGTGGGCGTCGAGGTACTCGATGCGCCGCGGGTCCTGGCAGCGCCCGTCGACGACCGGGTCGTCGTAGGCGGCGCCGTTCTCGGTGATGTAGACGGGCGGCAGGTTCGGGTAGTCGGTGTGCAGTCGCACGAGGAGTTCGGTGAATCCGTCCGGAGTGATCGGCCAGCCCATGTCGGTGTGGACCTCGGGCGGCGCGGGTTCCGCGACACCCTCGACGGTCGGATAGACCGCGAGGCGATCGGGCGTCTCGCCGGGGTCGGTGCCCCGGATGAACACGTCGAAGTAGTAGTTGATGCCGACCCAGTCGAGCGGCTGGGCGATCGTCTCGAGGTCGCCCGGCTGGATCGCGTCGGCCAGACGTCCGAACGACGTGAGCAGTTCCGGTGGGTACTCGCCGCGGAGGGTGGCGTCGAACCACCAGCGATTGTGCATGGCGTCGATCAGGTGGAGTTCGTCCAGAGGCGCGGGTCGCTGCTCGTCGCTGCGGATGTTCGACGGGTTGATCACGATGCCGAGCTGCAGGTCGTTGCGTTCGGCCCGCATGGCCTGGAGCGCGAGTCCGTGGGCGAGCAGTTGATGGTGAGCGACGGTGACGGCGCGCGTGGGGGTCCGTCAGGCCGGGCGCGTGGTGTCCGGCGGCGTGGCCGAGGTAGGCGTAGCACCAGGGTTCGTTGAACGTCGACCACATCCGGACCCGGTCGCCGAGTTCGCGGACCATGAGTTCGGCGTAGTCGCCGAACCAGCTGACGGTGTCGCGGCTGCGGAACCCGCCGATCTCCTCGAGTCCATGGGGCAGGTCCCAGTGGAACAGCGTCGGGCACGGGGTGATGTCGTTGGCGAGCAGGAGGTCGACCAAGCGGTGGTAGAAGTCGAGGCCCTCGCGGTTCACGGCGCCGCGGCCGTCGGGGATGACCCTCGACCACGAGATCGAGAAGCGGTAGGACTGCAGACCGAGGTCGGCCATCATGGCGACGTCGTCGGCGAGCCGGTGATAATGGTCGCAGGCGACGTCGCCGTTGTGGCCGTTGGCCACCTTGCCCTCGGTGTGGGAGAACACGTCCCACACGCTGTCGCCGCGACCACCTTCGTGGGCTGCCCCCTCGATCTGGTAGCTGGCGGTGGCGGCGCCCCAGAGGAAGCCGTCGGGGAACGTGATCGCAGGCAGCTCGGTCATGGCCGGTCAGTGTTGCAGACCGCCCGTGACACCCACTCGATCGGGTCGGGTGTGCCGTCGTTCTGCACGATCGCCGATGGGAGCGATAACGTGCCGGGCTCCAGCCCTCGTAGCTCAGGGGATAGAGCATCGGCCTCCGGAGCCGTGTGCGCAGGTTCGAATCCTGCCGAGGGCGCCACTGGATCACCGCGCGAGCTGTTCTCGTGAACAATGGCGCACTCCTGGCGTCAGCTTGTTCACGAGAACCCGCCGGTCGGGTCGACCGGTACCAATTGTCGGCGTTGGTCATCCGGATTCGCTCGTGGCTCCGAACACTGCGTGAGTACCACCCATTCAGCACTAAGGAGCCCACCATGAAGAAGCGTCTGGTCACATTCCTCGCCGCCGGCGTCGCCGCGACCTCGATCGGTGTCATGTCGATCAACGACACCGCCAGCGCCGCCACGCCCCGCGAAGGGATCGCCTGCGTCCGCAGCGGCGTCAAGTTCCTCGCCTCGAACGGCCTGTTGATCAAGGCCGCGCCAGCAGAAGGTTGACTACGCACCGCTCGACAACACCGGAGGTTCCGGCGCCATCCGTCACCGACCTCGGCGATTCCGCATTCCTCCCGCTGAGCCAGGTCATCAAGCTGCACTACACCAACCCCGAACTGTTCAGCTGGTGCGATCGGAAGTGACCGATCCGCTCGGTCCGCGTTGAATCGCTGATGGTGAGAGGCCCTCTACGGAGGGTCTCTCACCGTTTTCGGCGGCAGGTAGAGCGACAACAGCTCGCGGGTGATGCGGACGAGTTCGGCTCGGACCTCGGGTGGCTCCATGACCTCGATCTCGGCGCCCCAGCCGGCGAGATGCTGTGCGATCACGATCGCGGATGGCCCGCCGACGATCACCTCGATCCGGTCATCGGACGAATCCGACTCGGAGCCGGCGAACTCGGTGAGCGACAGGTCGTCGCCGAACTGGTCGCGCAGGCCCCACACGTGGCGAGGATGGATGCGGATCGTGGCCCGCACCTGCGTGCGGAGTTCCCCGATCGAAGCGGCGACCGCCTGCCACGCCGATGCGAGATCGAAGCCGTCCGGCCGGATCGGCGGGCAGATCGGTGACGACGGCGGATCGGATCCGGCTGACGCGGAACGTCCTCGACCCCGGCATCGGTGTGGGCGAGCAGATACCAGACGTTGCCCTTCGACACCAGGCCGAGCGGATGCACGGTTCGCTGCGGACACCTGCTGGGTCGCGATCCCGGTAGCCCGAGCATCGATCTGGCGCCGTTCGATCACCGCCCGTTCGAGTTCGGGCAGGAGCTCAGGTCGGGAGCGGCGGTGCGCCGGATCCCCATCCGGTCGGGATCGACGACCACGGCCTTCGCTGCGGCTTCGGCGTCGGCGCGGAACGTTTCGGGGAGCGCCCGCACGAGCTTGCGCAGCGCGGTCTTGGCCTCGGGGTCGACCGATGCGGATGCGCCCGCGACGACGAAACAGCGCTCGCGCTTCGTCGGCGGTGAGCCCGCTGAGGTCGGTGCGGGCGCCTCCGAGCAGTTGCCAGCCGCCTCCCCGGCCCGCCTGCGAGTACACGGGAAACCCGGCCGCACTCAGCGCTTCGAGGTCACGTCGGGCGGTCTTCTCCGACACCTCGAGCTCCGTGGCGAGCTCGCGTGCGGTCACCTCGACCCCTGGCCTGCAGCATCAGCAGCGCGGAGACGAGTCGGCTGGCACTCACGGCTGCCATGATGTCCATCAAAACTGGTCGTCGATATGACCAGTTTGTGCGTGGCACACTGCTCGCGGTGTCCTCGCTCCACCTCCGCCACACCGACCGTCCGTCACCATCGTCTCCCACACCGCCATCGAAGCGATCGGTCTCACCAAGCACTACGGCGACGTGCATGCGCTCGACGGTCTCGACCTCGTCGCGCCGGCGGGCAAGGTGACCGCCGTGCTCGGCCCGAACGGCGCCGGCAAGACCACCTTCGTCCGGGCCGTGGCCACGCTGCTCAGCCCGGACAGCGGCTCGCTGACCGTTGCCGGCATCGACGCGATCAAGCACCCCGATCAGGTCCGGCGGGTGATCGGCCTCGCCGGCCAGAACGCGGCGGTCGAGCCGGCGCTGACCGGCCGCGAGAACCTGGTCATGATCGCCCGACTGTTCGGCCACGACCGCGACGCGACGCCGCCGCTGCCGCCGACGCCGTGCTCGCAGAGATCGCACTGACCGACGACGCCGACCGGCCGGTGAAGGACTACTCCGGCGGCATGCGACGTCGGCTCGACCTCGGCGCCAGCCTCGTCGGCGTCACCGCGCATGCTGCTGCTCGACGAGCCGACGACCGGACTCGACCCGCGTACCCGGCTCGAACTGTGGGAGTCGATCCGCGCGCTCGTCGCCGGCGGCACCGACGTGCTGCTCACGACGCAGTACCTGGAGGAGGCCGACCAGCTCGCCGACCACGTCGTCATCATCGACCACGGCCGTTCGATCGCCACCGGCACGCCGACCGAGCTGAAGGCGCAGGCCGGCCTCGACATGGTCGAGATCCGGGTCACGCACGGCAGCGACCTGGCCGCGGTGGCCGCGATGCTCGCGCCGCTCGGCACCGAGCCACCACGCCTCGACGAGCCCGGCCGGCGCGTGCTCGGTCCCGGTGCTCGGAAGGCACGAGCCGACTCGCCGACGCCGTGCGGCTGCTCGCCGACAGCGGGATCGAACTCGACGACATCGGCCTGCGCCGCCCGACCCTCGACGAGGTCTTCCTCGCCACTCACCGGAGTATCCGTATGACCCTCACGATCACACCGCCCGCCCATCCGCCCATCGCGCTCGCGACGGCGAACACCTACGCCGGGCGCACGATCAAGCAGTTCATGCGCACGCCGCAGCTGCTCGTGGTGCAAGCGCTGACCTCGATCGATGTTCCTGCTGATCTTCCGCTACGTGTTCGGCGGGGCGATCCAGACCGGCGACGTCGAGTACGTCGACTTCCTCATCCCGGCGCTCGCCGCCGTCAGCGGACTGTTCGCCAGCGGCGCCGTCGGTGTCGCCGAGGACGCCGAGAGCGGCCTGTTCGACCGTCTGCGGTCGCTGCCCGTTCCGCGGTGGGCGCTGCTGTTCGGACGGTCGATGGCCGACACGGCGCTGATCATGTGGGGCACCGTCGTCACCCTCGTCGTCGGCGTTCGATCGTCGGATTCCGGCTGCAGCGGAGGGCTGCTCGGCGGCCTCGCCGCGCTCGGGCTGTGCGTGCTGTTCGCCGCTGCGTTCAGCTGGCTGCAGATCTACCTCGGGTCTGATCTCGGGCAGCGCCCAGGCCGCGCAGGGCATCTCGTTCGCGGTGTTCCCGTTGATCTTCGTGTCGAGCGCCTACGTGCCCGGTCGAGACGATGCCCGGCTGGCTGCAGCCGATCGCCGAGACACCAGCCCGTGACCGCGATGGTCGGCGCGGTGCGGACCCTGACGCTCGGGGGTGACACCGAGGCGCTGCTCGGCCACAGTGCGACCTGGTTCGTCGTCCGGTCCATCGCGTGGTCCGTGATCATCCTGGCGGTGTTCATCACCCTGTCAGCGCGCCGCTTCGCCCGCCTCTGAACCGGTCCTTCCGGACCCGACCCCAAAGGACCGCCGATCGTCGCACCCGACCGTCCATACTGTCGTGCAGTCATGCCTGCTCCAGATGTCACTCCGTCAGCGTCCAACTTCGTGCGCGATCTCGTTGCTGCCGACAACGCCGCAGGGACCTTCGGCGGTCGTGTGCAGACCCGGTTCCCGCCGGAACCCAACGGGTACCTCCACATCGGTCACGCCAAGGCGATCACCGTCGACTTCGGCATCGCCGAGGAGTTCGGCGGTGTCTGCAACCTGCGCTTCGACGACACGAACCCGGACACCGAGGACACGAGCTACGTCGACGGCATCGTGGCCGACCTCGCCTGGCTCGGCTACCCGATCGAGGGTGAGCCGCTCTACGCGAGCGACTACTTCGAACAGCTCTACGACTGGGCTGAGCTGCTGATCACCAGAGGTCTGGCCTACGTCGACGAACAGGACGCCGAGACGATCTCCGCGCAGCGCGGCGGCTACGGCAATGCCGGCGTCGAGAGCCCTCACCGGGACCGACCGATCGAGGAGAACCTCGATCTGTTCCGCCGGATGCGGGCCGGCGAGATCGCCGAGGGCGGCGCCGTGCTCCGGGCGAAGATCGACATGCAGCACGAGAACATGCAGCTGCGCGATCCGATCATGTACCGGATCCGTGGTGTGCACCACCATCGCACCGGCGCGCTCTGGAACATCTACCCGACCTACGACTGGGCGCACGGGCAGAGCGATGCCATCGAAGGTGTCACCCACTCGCTGTGCACGCTGGAGTTCGACAGCAACCGGGCGCTGTACGACTGGTACCTCGAGCAGCTGCCCCTGCCCTACGAGCCACCCCGCCAGACCGAGTTCGCCCGGCTCGAACTCACCCACACCGTCACCTCGAAGCGTCGGCTCGCGAAGCTCGTCGAGGACGGCATCGTCGACGGCTGGGACGACCCGCGCATGCCGACCCTGCGGGGATTGCGCCGGCGCGGCTATCCGGCCTCCGCGATCCGTGAGTTCTGCAACTTCATCGGTGTGTCTCGTACGAACAGCCGCCACGAGATCGAACTGCTGGAGTCGTTCGTGCGGACCGAACTGAACCGGACGGCGCTGCGGCGGATGGCGGTGCTGCGACCGCTTCGGGTCGTCATCACGAACTGGCCGATCGACGACGACGGCGCGCCGGTCGTCGAGTACGTCGAGCTGGCGAACAACCCGGAGAACCCGGACGACGGGACGCGAACGGTGCCGTTCAGCGGCGTGCTGTACATCGAGCAGGAGGACTTCATGGCGGAGCCGGCGCCGAAGTACTTCCGTCTGTCGCCCGGCAAGGAGGTCCGCCTGCGCGGCGCCTACTTCGTCACGGCGACCGGCTACGAGACCGACGCCGACGGCAACGTCGTCGAGGTGCAGGTGACCTACGACCCGGAGACGAGCGGGGGCAATGCGCCCGACGGCCGCAAGGTGAAGTCCACGATGCACTGGGCGTCGGCGGCACACGCGATCGATGCGACCGTGTGTCTGTACGACCGCCTGTTCGTCGCGCCGGTGCCCGGCGAGGCGACCGGCGAGGCGTTCGACGACCTCAACCGCGAGTCACGAGAGGTGCTCGTCGGCGCCAAGGTCGAACCCGCCCTCGCCGACGTCGAGCCCGGCCAGGTCGTGCAGTTCGAGCGGTTGGGCTACTTCGCCGCCGACCCCGACCAGCCCATGCTGTTCCACCGCACTGTCGGCCTCCGCGACGAGTGGGCCAACATCCAGAAACGCTCCTGACCGTCACGCAACGCGACGGGACAGCTGCCGTCAGTGTCCGGTACTCTGACGCCCATGTCCAGGACCAGTCGATTGCTGGTGGTCGCGTGCGCCACTCGCACTGGTCGTGCCGCTGGCCATTGCCGAGCCCGAGCCAGCCGCTGCCGCGTCGGCGTCGGTCACCTGCGACCCGCAGCCGGCTGGAGGCCCGTCGACCGCGCCCTCGATGCTGAGCTACACGCCGATCAACCCGCTTCGTCTCGTCGACACCCGCAACAACATCGGCGGTGTGCCGTGCACCGATCGGTCGCGGTTGCACGATGCGTGTCGAACGTCGCCGCCGACGTCCCGTCGAACGCCCAGGCCGTCTCGCTGTCGATGACGGCGGTCGCCGACGAGGCCGACTACTTCACCGTCTATCCGTGTGCGTCCGGTCGACCGGACACGTCGAACCTCAACTCGCGGGCGGGCGTCGCGACCCCGAACGTCGTCGTCGCGATTCCCGACGCGAACCGCGAGATCTGCATCTTCAGCCACGGTCGCTCGCACCTGATCGTCGATCTGTCCGGATGGTGGTCCGACGGGCCGGACCGGTTGGCGTCGATCAGCCCGAGCGTGTGTACGACAGCCGCCGACCGGGGTTCACGCCGCTGAGCCGGTTCCAGGTGCGTCAAGTCGAGATCCCCGCGAACGTGGTTCCCGACAACGCCACGGCGGCTGTCGTGAACCTCACCGCGGCCAATGCGGTCCGGCCCGGGTACCTGACAGCCTTCCCGTGCGGCGAACCCGTGCCCAACGCGTCGAACGTGAACTTCTCGCCGGCGAGGCACGCGCCGTCGTACGAACGGTGCCAGGCACCGTTCGTACGTCAGCCTTCGGTGTACCAGGCGCAGCCGTACTGCTCGGGGTCGCCCCACGACACCGAGTCGCGGGCTTCGAGGGTTTGACGATCGCTGAACTTCATCTGGTCGAGGCCGACGGTGACGAGCTCGTCGTCGATCACGATGGAACGCTGCAGCGGGTTCCAACAGCCCTGGTTGTTCGGGCTCGGTGTGGCTGATCGTGCCGCGAGCCTTGAGTTCGCGACCGTCGAGTTCGGCCACCACGGCGCCACCGCCGGCGCCGCTGATGCCCTTCGCCAGGCAGTCGACCGCGGGTCCGCAGTCGCTCCACCCCGGTGACACCGGCAGCACGATCGTGCCGTCGGGCTCCCAGAACAGGAACGCCTTGTGATCCCACTCGACCTCGCTCTGTCCGCCGATCGGCAGGGTGCTGATGCGCTGCGGGTTCGCCGGATCGCTCACGTCGAACAGGCTGAGCTGCGTGCCCGTCGTGCGACCCTCGTCGGTCGCGTCCTGGCCGACGCCCAGCAGCAGGCCGTCGCCGACCGGATGGAGGTAGGCGGAGTAGCCGGGGATCTTCAACTCGCCGTCGAGGACCGGGTTGGCGGGGTCGGACAGGTCGAGCACGTACAGCGGGTCGACCTGACGGAACGTCACCACGTAGCCGACGTCGTCGATGAACCGGACCGAGTAGATCTGCTCGCCCTTGCCGAGGCCCGAGATCGAGGAGATCTGCTCGAGATCGGTGCCGTTCGGCCGGAGCACGTACACGGTCGATTCGCTCTGGTCGCCGAAGTTGCCCCAGTTGTCGGTCGTGGTCGCCACCCGCAGATCGCCGTTGTACTCGCTCATGGCGAACTGGTTGAGCAGCCGGCCCTCCACCTCGCCCGAAGCGACGTAGGTGGCGCCGGTGCCGTCGTCGAGGCTGAACTGATGGATCAACGTCGGTGGCGGGCCGGGCACGTCGGCGGGCTCGGTCGTCGCCGGAGCGACCTCGGTGGTTCCGGTGACCTCGGTCGTGCCGGTGACCTCGGTGGTGCCGGTGACCTCGGTCGTGCCGGTGACCTCGGTCGTCTCGGTCACCGCAGTGGTCGGTACGGACGTCGTGTCCGGGTTGCTGGTCTCGGGTGTCGACACGGCAGCTCCGGTGGTCGACTCGGCTGTTGCGCGATCCTCGGCGAGCGGGACCGGCACCGGGCCGCCCCACTGCCAGTCCCAGTTCTGGGTGGCGATGTACAGGTTGTCGGTCGAGGCGTACACGGTGTCGCCGGTGGACACGATGCCGGCCGAGCCGATCGGGGTGCCGTCGGCCTGCAGGTCGACCGACGCGATCCAGGTCAGGCCCAGACCGGCGAACTCGCCCGGTGCGGCGACGTCCTCGCACGGGAGCACCGCCGACATCGGACCGAAGCTGCCGTCGCCCGCCTCGTCGAACTGACGCGGGAGCCAGTCCTCCACGCTGGACTCGGCGATGATCTGCTGGTTGCGCTCCAGTGCCGTGTCCTCGTCGAGACCGAACTGGTTCGGCTGGACGAAGGGGAGACGCTGGTCGAACGACGTCGTGATCACGAGTCGGGCGACACCGTCGACCGAACGGGTGGCAACGACGTTGCCTTCGAGATGCGAGCGCCGCAGCAGCACAGGGTTGGATGGATCGGCGACGTCGTAGAGCGACACGATGGTGTCGGCGGATCCCGACCAACTGGACGTGACGACGACCAACCGGTCGCCGTCCAGCAGCAGCTGGTGCGAGCCGCTCGGCAGCTCCGGCTCGGCAACGACGTCGGCATCGGCGACCGAGACGATCCGGAGTCCGTCGGTGTTCGCGACGTACACGTACTCCCCGTCGGTCTCGACGATGTCACCCTCGTCGACGCCGATCTCCTGGGTGTTCGTCCCCGAGAACTCGCCGCCGGCGTGTCCTGGGTGGCGGCCGGGGCGGCTTCACGGCCGGAGTCGTCGGTGGCGGCCGACTCCGCCACTCGCGACATCGCCCTCGGCGTAGTACATCCCGCCTCCGAGGCCCCATGCGGTCACTCGTGCGGTGGCCTCGGTCTGCATGTAGTCGAGCAGGGCCGGGCAGTCCCCGAAGAACTCGAGTCGGGACGCGAATCCCTGGGGCCGACCCGTCGGTCCGGGTTCGGCGGTGGTCCCCGGTGAGGTCGACGGCGTCACCGAGCGACGACCGAGTCGTCGAGTCACTCCCTGTCGAGCCGTCGCTACTGCACGCGGTGACGGCGATCAGGGCAGTCGCCGCGAGTGCCAGAGGAAGGAGCCGTTGACGGGTCATGTGTGTTGGACGTCACACGACCCGTCTCGGGTTCCCGATCGGATCAGAAGTCTCGACTCGGGGCCAGCGGCGCTCAGCCGGCGAGCAGGTCGGCGAGTTGGTGTCGGGTCGTGGCGTCGTGGAGTCGGCAGTACTCGATTCGGATGGTTCGTCGTTCCCAGTCGGTGGCGGGATCTGGTTCGTCGTCGGGTTCGGTCGGGGACGCGTCGTCCGATGGGGGTCATGGGGGTGCCGTCGGGGCGGATGTCGATGACGTCACCGGACTGGTTGCGTTTCGATCGGATCCCGTTGGCGGTTTTCCACGGGTTGTGGGTGGAGCATCTCGGCAGACCGTTGGTTTGGTCGGTTCCGCCGTCGTCTCGTTCCCATTCGGCGAGGTGGTCGACGTCGCAGCGGTGCGGCGGGCACGGTGCATCCGAGGTGCCCGCAGGAGTGTGACAGCAGCAGTGCCATGTCGCGGGCGGGGCCGGTGAAGAGTCGTCGTTTGCGGCCGGCGTCGACGACGACTCCGGCGGCGTCGATGACGACACGGCGGACCTCGGCGATCACGCTGGCGGCGAGGACGTCGGCGGGGGAGATCGTGACGCCGGTGGTGGTCTCGATGCGTTCGATGTTCAGGTCGAGGTCGGGCCTGATGCCGGGGTCGGTGCCGGTGAGTTGGCGTTCGATCAGTCGTTCGTAGGTGTTCAGTCCGACGAGCAGGTTGAGGACCGGGCGCGGTGCGATCCCGTCGGCGGGTGCGACGGCAGCGGCACGGAAGATCGCGCAGAAGGCGTCGAAGCGTCGTTGGGCGTCGGTTCGTGGCAGCAGCGAGCGCGGGTGCGTCGGGTCCGAACTGGGCGGTGCGGGCGGCGACGTCGGCGTCGAACTCGGCCTCGACGAACTGTTGGAAGATGCCGACCAGTTCCGCGGTCACCATTGCCGAGCCGCCGGTGACGCGCACGTCGAGAGTTCCGTCGAGTTCGATGACGGTCGCGGTGCGGTGTTCGTGGGACACCTCGTCGTCGCGTTCGGCGCCGTCGAGGTCGGCGAGCGTTTCGAAGCGTCGTGTCACGATGCGGAACTCCTCGTAGGAGAGGTGCTCGGCGTGACGCAACAGTTGTGGTGCGACCGTGTCGTACTGGTCGCCGACTCGGGGGTGGGTGGCGAGCCGTGCCAACTCGTCGGCTTGGGCGATGCCGATGTGGCCGTTCATCAGTGTGTCGCCGAGTTCGGTGGTGGTGTCACAGGCGATCGCCAACCGGCGCAGACGGGTGGCTTCGGGCATCGGGCAGTTGATCTGGGCGCGGACCCAGTGGCGGATGGTGCGGTGTCCGTCGATGGTGTGGATCGCTCGGCGTTCGCCTTCGCGCACGATGGCGGCCATCTCGGCGGCGGCACGTCGACGCTGCAGTTCCAGTTGCCGGAATCGTTCGGTGAGTTCGCTGTCGGTGAGGTCGATCACCGTGTTCAGCGCCGCTTCGAACATGGTTCGAATCCTAGCAAACACCAGATCGAGAAACAACACGAAAACGAATAAATGTTCCCGAAGATGGCAACTGAACGACGAAAGAGTTCGGGTGTTGCTCAGCCGGTTTCGAGCGGGAGGAGCACGTCGGCGGCCTCCTCGAGGTGGTCGACCCACCCCTCGGCACCGCCGGGTTCCACCAGCGGGAGCACGACGAACTTCGAGGTGCCCACGTCGACGAACCGCTTGATCGTGGCGGTCAGCCCATCCCACGAGGTCGGCACGAGTTCAGCCGGATCGTCGAGGTCCGGACGTCGCTTGGCGAGCAGCCGTGCCAGCCGTTCCGGAATCGGCCCGAAGGAGTACGGGACGAGCACTCCGTAGTGGTCGTCCTCGATCTCCCGATCGTGTTCGGCACACACCGCCTCGATGACGCTGCGGCCGGCTTCGGCGTCGGCCGGAGTGACGAACGACGGCAACCATCCGTCGGCGAGGCGTCCGATTCGACGGAGCTCGGAGGGAGCGATGCCGCCGAGCCACACGTCCATCCGCTTCGGCGCCGGAAGCACGGTGACGCCGTCGTAGTCGTAGCGCTCGCCGTGGTGGGTGAAGGGCTGCCCGGTCCAGCACTGGCGCATCACCTCGAGCATCTCGTCGAACATCTTCGCCCGCTCGGTCCGCTCGACGCCGAAGGCCTGCTGTTCGACCGGGTCGACGGCGCCGAGCCCGAACGCCGGGAGCAGCCGGCCTCCCGACATCGTGGCCAGCGTGGCGAGTTCCTTGGCGAGCACGACCGGGTTCCTGCCCGGCAGGACCATGACCGACATCCCGAACTTCAGGTTGGTGGTGCGGCCCGCCCCGAACGCCATCGCCACGAGTGGGTCGGGCGCCGGGCCGCTGATGCGCTCGGACAGCCACAGCGAGTCGAAGCCGAGTCGCTCCAGGGTGTCCACCACGACGCCGTAGGACGGTCCGTGCAGATCGGTCGACGTGCCCAGCCCGAACCCGATTCGTACCTTCATGCTGTGATCGTGACACAGCCCGCTTCGTGCGGGTCAGCCGTGCGGGTCAGCTGTGCCGGTGGCGAACGGGCACCGGTGCCTGGGCGCGATGGATGCGCCCGGTCTGGATCCAGCTCGCGGTGAACGCCACGACGATGACGGGGAGCACGATCGCAGCCTGGGGAACGTCGCCGGCGGCGTAGAGCGCAACAGCAACCAGCGCGGCCGAGATCGAGATCACGACGGCGAGCTTGACGGCGGCGTTCCAGGTGCGACGGCTGAGTTCCACATCTGCGTGTCTAGACCCTCACCGCTCGGAAATCCTGTGTGACAACGCCTTGACAACCACTTGTCACGCGACCGCAGCGTTCGTCACCGAATCGCGCGGGCGAAGGTGACCGTACGGTGACGGCCAGATGTCGGTGACGTGACCGGGCGGCACCGGATCGTCGGGGAGGAGCGGCTCGTAGTCTCGGTGCCATGTCGACCTCATCGTCTCTCGCGGTCAACCCGCTCGATCGTTTCCGTCTCGACGATCAGGTGGTGATCGTCACCGGCGCGTCGTCCGGTCTCGGCGATCACTTCGCCCGTGTCGTCCATGCCGTCGGGGCGCAGGTGGTCGTGACCGCCCGACGGTCCGAACGCCTGGAGCAGCTCGTCGGCGAGATCCCCGGCTCGCTGGCGATCGCGGCGGACCTTGCGCTCGACACCGAGCGCGAACGCCTGGTGACCGAGGTGCTCGATCGGTTCGGTCGGGTCGACGTGCTCGTGAACAACGCCGGCGTCGGTGGGGCCGTTGCGGTGGAGCACGAACCGATCGATCAGTTCCGCCTGTCGATGGAGGTCAACGTGACCGCCGTCTGGCACCTGTCGAAGCTCTGTGCACCGTCGATGATCGAGCGCGGCGGTGGCTCGATCGTCAACATCGCGTCGATGCTCGGTCATGTCGGATCGACTCCCGTGAAGCAGGCCCACTACTGCGCGAGCAAGGGCGCCGTCGTCAACCTGACCCGGGAGTTGGCGCTGCAGTGGGCGCGCAAGGGAGTCCGCGTGAACGCGTTGTGCCCCGGATGGTTCCCCTCGGAGATGACGGCGGGGATGGACACCGATGCGGGCAGTCAACGGTTCGTCGAGGCGAACTCGCCGATCCCACGCATGGGCGAACTCCACGAACTCGACGGAGCGCTGCTCCTGCTGGCCTCGGCGGCAGGCACGTTCCTGACCGGCCAGAGCCTGATCGTCGACGGCGGGTGGACGGCCCGCTGATCGAGGCAGCGGTACTCTCGGGCGATCGGGTCCACCATCGAAACGCGGAGGTCAACACATGAAGAACATGGTCAGTGAGTTCAAGGAGTTCATCAACCGCGGCAACCTCGTCGAACTGTCGATCGCGTTCGTCCTGGCGTTGTTCTTCGCCCCGATCGTCACGTCCATCGTCAATGGTGTCGTCCTCAACCTGATCGCCGCGATCTTCGGGCAACCCGACTTCAGCTCCATCGTGATCGACGTCGGTGACAGCCAGCTGCTCATCGGCGACGTGCTGACGGCGATCGTGAACTTCCTGATCGTGGCGTTCGTGTGCTTCCTCATCATCAAGGCCTACAACCACTTCAAGGACGAGGACCCCGAGGCCGGGCCGAGCGAGGTCGACCTGCTCGTCGAGATCCGCGACGAACTGCGCAGCCGGTCGTCGTGACGGCTTTCGGTCACGCGACGCAACACCGGCGCGTGGCGACACGCTCTAATAGGGGTCATGCTTGGTCGAACCGCGATCGTTGCGCTCGGTGCGCTGTCGATCGGACTGACCGCGTGCGGGGCGAGCGGCGGAACCGACGGCGCCGAGTCGTTGCTCGGGGTCGCCCCGCTGCCGACCATCGCAGGGGTCGGGGCACTCCCGGACACGGTGCCACCCGATCGGGCGGCCGTCGTGATGATCCCGGCGCCCCTCAAGGCCGACGGCACACCGGCCGAGGCGCTCGGCGTGGTCACCGAGGGCAACCGGGTGCTGGTGATCGGCGACTCGATCATGGCCTCGACATCGTCCCGCTACGGCGGCCAGATGTGTGACGAACTGGTCCCCCTCGGCTGGAAGGTCGCCGTCGAGGCCGAGCCCAGCCGATTCATCGACTTCGGCAACCTGGTGCTCGACAAGGTGCTGGAGGAGAACGCGGCGCCCGAGGACGACTGGAACGCGGCGGTGGTCTTCCTCGGGAGCAACTACGGCGGCGACGAAGCGCGGTACGAGGCCGAGCTGCGCCGGATCCTCGACCGGCTGGCGCCCCGCCCGACGCTGCTGTTCACCGTGACCGAGTACCGCCCGAACTACTCCGAGGTCAACGACGTCGTTCGCAAGCTGGGCGAGGAGTACGACAACGTCACGATCGTCGACTGGGAGGCCGATCTCGGCGACGCCCGGCGTCCTGAGCGGCGACCGGCTCCATCCCACCGAAACCGGACGGGAGGTGCTCGCCCAGGCGGTGGCCGGCGCGCTCGGGCCCGGTGGCGATCGGCGAGGGCGAGTGCCTGAAGTCGTCGTTCCGCAACGATTCCGCCGCCAACCGCACGAGCGGCGGCGGCTCCAGCCTCGGCGGGTCCGGTACCCGCACGACGACGACCACGGTCCGCCCGACCACGCCGACGACCACGACGCCCGCAGGATCCGGCGGTGGCGGCGGCACGACGTCCGGACCGGCGGCGCCACCCGACCGACCGCGACGACGACTGCGCCGGCGACGACCGCTGCGACCGGTCCCGACGACCGCGCCGCCGACGACCGCTGCCCCGCACGACCGCTGCCCCGGGCACGCCGCCGCCGCCGCAGCCGCCAGGCACCGCCCGCTCGAGGGGTGACACCTGTTCGCGCCGGTCACCTCCTGACGCTCCACCTCTAGCCTGGTCGGGTGCTCCAGGCTCAGGCGACTCTCGGTGGAAGTGGGTGGTCGACTCGTCGTCGACTCGGCCGAGCTTCACCGTCATGCCCAAGGACAAGGTGGGCATCGTCGGGCGCAACGGCGCCGGCAAGACCAGCCTGTTCAAGGTGCTCGGCGGCGCAGCGAGCCCACGTCGGGCGAGGTGCTCCGCAAGGGCGGCTTCGGCTACCTGCCCCAGGACCCGAAGATCGACTCCGCGCTCGACGGTCGCACCGCGTCACGCACGTGCTGTCGGGCCGGGGGATCGACGACGAGATCGAGCGCATCGAGAAGCTGCGCATCGCCATGGAGGAGACGCCCGACGAGCGCAACGTCGCGCGCTACAGCGCCGCCGAGGAGGCGTTCCGCACGAGCGGTGGCTACGCCGCCGAGAGCGAGGCCCGGGCGATGGCCGCCGGACTCGGGCATCCCCGATGCCCGCCTCGACCGGCCGATCGGCGTGCTGTCGGGCGGCGAGCGGCGACGTGTCGAGCTGGCCCGCATCCTCTTCGCCGGTCAGCGACGTGCTGTGCCTCGACGAGCCGACGAACCACCTCGACGTCGACGCCAAGGAGTGGCTGCTCGGGTTCCTGCGCCAGTACCGCGGCGCCCTGCTCGTGATCAGCCACGACCTCGAACTGCTCGACGAGGCGATCACCCGGGTCCTGCACCTCGACCGGCCGACCGAGACCGCCGTCGGCGACGATCGTCGAGTACCGCGGCACCTACACGCCAGTACCAGCGGTCGCGGGCCGAGGACGAGGCAGCGACTCGGCCAAGATGGCGGCCCGCCAGGCCAAGGAGATCGACCGGCTGCAGACCGTCGTCGACCGCTTCGGCGCCAAGGCGACGAAGGCGGCGATGGCCCACAGCATCGAGAAGCGCATCGCCCGGCTCGAGACCGAGCGGGTCGAGGCCCGCAGTCGACCAAGACGATGACGGTCCGGTTCCCCGACCCGCCCACGTGCGGCGAGACGGTGATCGAGGCGAAGGGCCTCTGCAAGGCCTACGGCGGGCCGACCGATCTTCGAGGACGTCGACTTCGACCTCGGTCGCGGCGAACGCCTGCTCGTGCTCGGCCTCAACGGCGCCGGCAAGACCAGCCTGCTGCGGATCCTCGCCGGGGAGACCGAGGCCGACCTCGGCGACTTCACGTTCGGCACCACGTGCATGCCGGGTACTACGCCCAGGAGCACGACAACCTGCGCACGGACGAGTCGCTGCTCGACGAACATCCGCGACGAGGTGCCGCCGACGGGATCAAGCTCGCCGAGACCGCAGTTGCGCGGCCTGCTCGGCATGTTCGGGCTGTCCGGCGACAAGGTGTTCCAGGACTCGGGCACGCTGTCGGGCGGCGAGAAGACCAAGCTCGCGCTGGCGATGCTGATGGTCGGCCGCAACAACCTGCTGCTGCTCGACGAACCGACCAACAACCTCGATCCGCCAGTCACGCCAGGCCGTCGCCGACGCCCTGGTCGACTGGCCGGGGGCGATCATCCTCGTCAGCCACGACGACGGACTTCGTCGAGCGAGCTCGCACCGACCAAGGTGCTGCTGATGCCCGACGGCGACGTCGACTACTTCTCCGACGACTGGCTCGACCTCGTCTCCATGAGCTGACCCGTTACTCATGGTGTCAGACACCATGAGTAACAGGCTCGGGCAGCGGCCCCGACTGCGCTGTGACTGGCGGGTCTCGCTACGGTCGGATTCGTGAGCAGTGTGCGCACCGTGGTCGACGATCGGGGGGTTGCCACGCTCACGGTCGACCATCCGCCGATCAACCTGATCACCATGGAGGTGTTCTTCGAGCTCGGCGCCGCGATCCAGGAGCTCGCCGACGACGAGTCCGTACGGGCGGTGGTGATCCGTTCGGCGAATCCCGAGTGGTTCCTCGCCCATTTCGACGTCGAGGCCATCCAGCAGTTCCCCCGGGTCCAGCCGATCCCGACGGCGATCGGCCCGTACGACGAGATGTGCGAGACCCTGCGGACCATGCCCAAGCCGACCATCGCCGTGATCGACGGCCGTGTCGGGGGAGGTGGCAGCGAACTGGCGCTCGGATGCGACATGCGATTCGCGACCCCGAACGCCATCTTCAGCCAGCCCGAGGTCGCCATCGGGATCGTCCCGGGCGCAGGGGGCACGGTGCGACTCCCTCGCCTCATCGGCCGGAGCCGGGCGCTCGAGGTCGTGCTCGGATGTGACGACATCGACGCTGCCACCGCCGAGCGTTGGGGCTGGGTCAACCGGGTGCTGCCCGCCGACGAGATCGATGTGTTCGTGGACCGGCTCGCCGGACGGATCGCCGGGTTCGTGCCGCACGCGGTGGCCGCGGCGAAGGAGAGCGTCGTGCGAGCGGAGGTCGGCCTGCACGCGGATCTGATCGCCGAGACGGTGGCGTTCAACGCGACGCTGGCCGACGACGAGACCCACGCGAGAATGCAGCGGTTCCTCGATCTCGGCGGTCAGACGCCCGAGGGCGAACGTCGGCTCGGTGAACTGGCCGGCGAGCTCTGAATCACGAACACCAGGAATCCCGAGCACCAGGAATCCCGAGCACCGGGAATCACCAACACCAAGGAGGTATCAGGTGAGTGAATCCAAGCGGATTGCGGTCATCGGTGGCGGAGCGGTCGGCCGTGCGCTGTACGCCGGCCTCGCCGGGGCCGGTCACGACCTGGTCATGGGTGTTCGCGATCCCACCGATCCGAAGCACGTCACCGATCCGCCCGTGCATCTCGCCGACCACGTGGCAGCGGTGTCGGGCGCCGCCGTCGTGATCCTCGCGGTGCCGGTTCCTGCGCTGGCGGACGTGGTGCCGACGCTCGGTCTGGCTGCCGGTCAGATCGTCGTCGACGCGACCAACGCCGTGCGGATCCCCGTCCCGGACGGGCACCCGACCGTCGGCGACCACGTCGCCTCGCTCCTGCCGGCGGGCGTCCTGCTCGTGAAGGCGTTCAACACGATCGGCGCGGAACACCTCGGGACGGGTCGGATCGACGGGGTTGCGGCGTTCCTTCCGATCGCCGGCGACGAGGCAGGTCTCGTCGTGGTCGCCGAACTCGCCGCCGACATCGGCTTCGATGTCGCCGAACTCGGTGATCGATCGGCGTTCGCGATGGTCGAGGACCATGCCCGTCTGTGGATCCACCTCGCCTTCGTCCGAGGCTGGGGCCGGAACTTCGGGTTCGTCGTCCGCTACGACTGACCGCTCAGTCGATCGTTGCGAGGCTGCGGAAGCGGCCCGTGAATGCAGCGGTCCCGACGGCGATGGCCGACACGGCCAGGACGATCAGCCCGGCCGAGCGGGCGCTCGTCGAGAGCGGGCCGTCGGCGACCGTCAGGACCATCGCCACCGCCGCCGCGAGCCATCCGATCGCAGCGATCCGCAGGGACACCCGCTCGACGAAGGTCAGCTCGGGGTCGTCCCCAACCGCCGTGGAGGGGGCGCCGTCGTCGCGCATCGCGCGCTCGATCCACCGCACCGGCGAGGTGACGGCGAGGACCACCAGCGGCGCCCACACGAGCACCACCGCGGCGAGCCAGGCCTGGTCGGACGTGCTCAGTGCCGCTCCGGGTTCGATCCCGGCGACGACGGCGTCTCCCGCGTACACGGCGATCGCCGTGGTCAGCAACGCCAGCAGTGCCTTGACGTAGCGCAACACGAGACCGCGAAGGCGAAGCGCATGCCGGGCCATCCCGTGTTCGATCTTGGCGACTTCTTCCAGGAGCGGTCGACTCCGTGACGCCGCCAGCTCGAACAGGCCGGCGGCCCGTGAGACGTCGTCGCCGTGTGAACCCAGTCCGCCGTAGACGTCGAGTTGGCGGTCGACCCGCCGACGTGACTCGTCGTTGGTCGGGACCAGCAGCTCGACGATCGCGGGATCGGTACGGAACCGCTCCATCTCCTCGCTCGCTGTCGGCCCGAGTTCGTCGGACGGCAGTTGCAGCGATGTCAGCGTGAAGCGAGGGGTGAAGGTCGAGGTGCCCTGGTTGTCGATGTGGTTGGCGTGGAAGTAGAACCGGGTCAGGTCGGCGAACAGCAGCCACAACGCCACCGCCGGTACGGCGAGCATGGCGACGATCGCAGTGATCAGGGCGATGTCGGCCGCGTCGAACCCGCCGTCGACGAGCGAGCTCAGGATCCCGGTGATCGAGTCGCGGGCGACCACCGGCAGCACGACCAGCAGGCCCGCACCCGACAGCATGCCCACGGCGATGCGGTGGAAGGTCGAGAGCCGCACCTCGCACCGAGCGACGAACGCTCGCGCAGCGGCCCGTTCGTCGGCGGTCAGTGCCGGAGCGTCAGTCGAGCCGGCGTCCATCCCCCGAGTATCACCGTGCGGGGGTCGCGTGATCAGCGGATGCTGACGGGCATCGAGTGTTCGGCGCGCACCTGGGCGTAGAAGTCGTTGCCCTTGTCGTCGACGACGATGAACGCCGGGAAGTTCTCGACCTCGATCTTCCAGACGGCTTCCATTCCGTGCTCGGGGTAGTCGAGCACCTCGACCTTGCGGATGTTGTCGAGCGCGAGGCGCGCCGCCGGACCGCCGATCGAGCCGAGATAGAACCCGCCGTGCGCCGCGCAGGAATCGGTGACCTGCTTGGAGCGGTTGCCCTTGGCGAGCATGATCATCGATCCACCGGCCGCCTGGAACTGCTCGACGTAGCTGTCCATGCGACCCGCCGTGGTCGGCCCGAACGACCCTGACGCGTAGCCCTCGGGGGTCTTGGCGGGGCCGGCGTAGTACACGGCGTGATCGAGCAGGTACTGCGGCATCGGTTCGCCGGCGTCCAGCAGGTCCTTGATCTCGGCGTGGGCGATGTCGCGGGCGACCACCATCGGGCCGGTCAGCATCACCCGGGTGGTGACCGGATACTGCGTCAGCTCGGCGAGGATGTCGGCCATCGGCCGGTTGAGGTCGATGTGCACCGTCGGGGCATCACCGAGGTGCTCGTCGCCGACCTCGGGCAGGAACCGAGCGGGATCGCGCTCCAACTGTTCGAGGAAGATGCCGTCCTTGGTGATCTTCCCCATCGCCTGACGGTCGGCGGAGCACGACACCGCGATCGAGACCGGGCACGAGGCACCGTGGCGAGGCAGGCGGACGACGCGCACGTCGTGGCAGAAGTACTTGCCCCCGAACTGGGCGCCGATGCCGGTGGTCTGCGACAGCTTCAACACCTGCTGTTCGAGATCGAGATCACGGAACGCATGACCCTGCGGCGACCCGGTGGTCGGCAGCGAGTCGAGGTAGTGGGTGGACGCGAGCTTCGCCGTTTCCACGGCGAACTCGGCCGAGGTTCCCCCGATGACCACGGCGAGGTGGTACGGCGGGCAGGCCGAGGTTCCGAGCGACTGCATCTTGTCGAAGATCCACGGGAGCAGCGTCGCCTCGTTGAGCAGCGCCTTGGTCTCCTGGTACAGGAAGCTCTTGTTGGCCGAACCCCCACCCTTGGCCAGGAAGAGGAACTTGTAGGCGTCGCCGTCGACCGCCGAGATCTTGATCTCCGCCGGCAGGTTCGTGCCGGTGTTGCGCTCGGTGTACATGTCGAGCGGCGCCATCTGCGAGTACCGGAGATTGGACGTCTGGTAGGTGTCGTAGATCCCGTGCGCGATCGCCTCCTCGTCGCCGCCACCCGTGAACACGTACTGGCCCTTCTTGCCCTTGACGATCGCCGTGCCGGTGTCCTGGCACATCGGCAGCACGCCACCGGCCGCGATCGCCGCGTTCTTGAGCAGGTCGAGGGCGACGAAGCGGTCGTTGTCCGACGCCTCGGGGTCGTCGAGGATGTTGCGCAGTTGCTGCAGGTGGCTGGATCGCAGGAAGTGGGCGATGTCGTGCATCGCCTCGGCCGTGAGCCGACGGATCGCTTCGGGTTCGACCTTCAGGAACGTGCCTTCGGGGGTCTCGAACGTGGACACCCCCTCGGTCGACACGAGTCGGTACTCGGTGTCGTCGGGTCCGAGGGGGAGCAGCTCGGTGTGCGTGAACGGGGGAACCTCAGCCATGCCGCGAGCCTACGACCGCGCACCGAGCCCGAGGAATCCGCGTTCTCGTGAACAACTGCGCGCCCTGACCGCGCTGTTGTTCACGAGAACGGCTTGGACCCGTGTCGAGCGGCTCCGATGTCGAGCCGGTCAGAACGTCTCGATGAGCAGGGCGATCGCCGCGATGGTGCAGATGACGAGCACCGCAGGACGGACGACATCGGGATCGAGCCGGTGCTGCAGGAGCCGGGCGGCGATGACACCGAGCGCGATCCCCGGCAGCAGCAGCGCCGTGAGCTGCCACTGGCGGACGCCGACCTCGCCGGCCAGGGCGAGCGCCCCCAACGACATCAAGGCGCCGAACAGGAAGAACGCCGAGATCGTCGATCGCATGGTGGCGGGATCGCTGTGCTGGTACGTGAGCGCCATCGGTGGCCCACCGACTCCGGTGGTCGTCCCGGCGAAGCCTGACGCCAGCCCGGCGACCACGAGCGAACGATCGGTGGGCCGGAATCGCACGCTCGTCATCGACGCGGCCACGGCGATGAACACCGAGACGGCGACCATGACCGCCAGCACCTGATCCGACAGCGCCGCGACGATGAGCGCACCGGCGATGACTCCGGGCACGCGTCCGAACAGGGCGAAGCCCACCTGGCGCTGCTGGATGTGCCGGCGGTCGAGCCACGCGACCGTGAACGTCAGCGGCAGGATGCACAGCAGGATGGCCACCGGGATGAAGTCGGGATCGGCCAGTGCGAGGACGGGCGACGCGATCATCCCGACCCCGATCCCGATCGACGCCTGCACGGTCGCTCCGATGAACACGACGAACACGCAGGCGAGGGCCATCCCGACGGACAGGCCGAACATCAGCGGTCCTTCAGTCGTTTGGGATCGGCGGCGGCCGGATCGTCGGGCCAGCGGTGCTTCGGGTACCGCCCGGCCATGTCCTTGCGCACCTCGGCCCACGACCCGGCCCAGAAGCCCGGGAGATCGGAGGTGACCTGGATCGGTCGATCGGCGGGCGACAGCAGATGCAGCCGGATCGGTACGCCGCCGGCGGTCGGATGGATCGTCACGCCGAACAGGTCCTGCACCCGCACGAACGCATCCGGCTGTTCGCCGCCGTAGTCGATCGGGATCGACCGGGAGCTGGGGAGCGTGAGCGTCGGGGGTGCGAGGTCATCGAGTTGGCCCCCCTCGGGCCACGGCAGTTGGCTGCGCAGCACGGTCACGAGGTCGAGTCGTTCGAGGTCGGCGCGACCGGTGGCGCCGGGAAGGTACGGCGCGAGCCAGTCGTCGAGCGTGGCGAGCAGCCGGGTCGTCGACCAGTCCGGCCACGGTTCACCGACGGTGCGGTGCAGGAACTCGACTCGCACGCGCAGCGACGTCGCGGCGTCGGTCCATCGCAGCACCTCCAGCCGGTGGAGCGAACTCTGCGCCATCAGGGCGGTCATGGTGTCGTCGCCGGCGTGCGGTGTGCCGACCCTGCGCCCGAGCCGGATGGCGCCGAGCCGTCGTTCGACGGTCTCGACGAGATCGTTCCGGTCGCCGTCCCACTCGAGGGTTCGCCGTTCGATGATCTCGGGCCCGAACGACGCGATCACCTCCTCGGCGTCGACGGCGGCGGCGAGCCGGATGCGGGCACGGTCACGACGACCGTCGAGATCGGCGGCGACGACGAACTCCTCGCGGGCGAGCGGGTCGTCGTCGGGCAGCCACGCGTTCGCGCCCGAGCGCGAGCTGGTACTGGCCGGGGCGTCGACGGGCGGCCAGCCGGTCGGGGTAGCCGAGCAGGAGCACGCCTCCGGCGCGGTCCGGGTCGACGGCGTCGAGATCGAAGGGGATCCGGGCGCGGCGGGCGAGATCGCCGGCCCGCTCCCGCAGGCGATGCACCGCCCCTCGATCGGCGGCGTCGTGACGATCTCGTCCCGAGAGCACGGCGACGCGCAGTGCGAGGTCCGCCGGGAGGTCGTCGGGGCGCCCGCGGAAGATGTCGCGCTCCTCGACCAAGGTCGCCACCACGCACGCCAGCGAGGACCGGTCGACGGCGACCATGCGGGCGAGTCGAGGATGGACGGGCAGGCCGAGCATCGTGCGACCGAGCGGGGTGATCGAGTCGTCGTCGTCGAGCGCGTACAGGTCGCGCAGCAGTGCTCTCGCCTGGGCGAGTGCGCCGGGAGGTGGCGCGTCGATGAACCCGAGGTCGTCGCCACCGCCCCACGCCGCGAGCTCGAGCGCCAGCGACGCGAGATCGGCCTGGATGATCTCGGGCGACCGGTGCGCCGGTCGGCTGCCGTGTTCGATCTTGCTCCACAGGCGGTAGGCGGCGCCCGGCTCGGTCCGCCCGGCGCGCCCGGCGCGTTGTTCGGCCGATGCTCGGCTCGTGGTCACCGTGGTCAGACGGGTGAGTCCGGTCCTGGCATCGAACCGCGGTTCCCGGGCGAGCCCGCTGTCGACCACGACCCGCACCCCGTCGACGGTCAGCGACGTCTCGGCGATGTCGGTGGAGAGCACCACCCGTCGACGTCCGGGCGGTGACGGTGCGAGCGCCCGGTCCTGCTCGGCGAGGCTCAGCGCTCCGGCGAGCGGCGTACACGTCGACGTCCGAACCGACGACGTCGGCCAGCTGCGCCTCGGTCCGCCGGATCTCGCCGATGCCCGGGAGGAAGACCAGGACGTCGCCCGTCTCCTCCCGTAACGCTCGCAGCACTGCGGCGACGACCGCTGGTTCGATGGCGGCGCGTTGCGCCACGGGCCGACCCGCTCGACCGCGGCGGACCGCGCGGCGGAGGGTGCCGGCACCCAGTGCATCTCGACGTCGAACATCCGGCCGTGACTCTCGATGACCGGCGCATCGAGGAGCCGGGTCAGACCGTCGACGTCCGGCGTCGCGGACATCGCGAGGATCCGCAGGTCGGGTCGGATCGTCGAGGCGACCTCGAGGGCCAGCGCGAGCCCGAGGTCGGTCGTGAGGTTGCGTTCGTGGACCTCGTCGAAGATCACGATGCCGACGCCGGGAAGCTCGGGGTCGTTCTGCAGGCGTCGCGTCAGGACACCCTCGGTCACGACCTCGATGCGAGTGGCAGCGCCGATGTGCCGTTCGTCGCGGGTCTGGTAGCCGATGAGGTCGCCGACCGTCGTCCGCGTCGTCGCTGCCATCCGCTGCGCCGCCGCCCGGGTCGCCAGGCGGCGCGGTTCGAGCATCACGATGCGTTGGTCCGCCGAGCCACGCTTCGTCGAGCAGCGCGAGCGGGACGACGGTCGTCTTGCCGGCGCCGGGGGGCGCCACGACGACCGCACGCCGGTGATCGGCGAGTGCCCGACGAAGCGCATCGAGCGCGTCGACGACGGGCAGGTCGGGGAGGTCCCCGACGGTCGGCCACGATCAGCCGAGCGCGGGTGATCCGCGGAACGGGCCCGGGTCGCCGGGGCCGGGGACCGGGATCGACGTCCACCACGTCATCTCGGCGATGGCGTCGGCGACCGCTTCCCACTCGTGCGGGTTCCAGCCCTCGGCGGCAGCGGCGACGACACCGTCGACCCGGGTGAACACGAAGGCCGGCAGTTCGTCGAGGCCCATGGCCTTGACGGCGGCGCGATCGGGGTCGCAGAACACGAGGAACTGCTCGGTGAGTGGTCCGAGGAAGGTGCGGGCATCGGTGGCGCCGGCGGTCACGATCAGGTTGATGCGGGCGTCCGAGCCGCGGAACTGCTCCAGCACCCGCGTGGCGGCCCGCAGGATCCAGGAGCTCTCGTTCGTGTACGGATCGAGCACGACCGACGCGAGGTGGAACGTGGTCAGCCACTCCATCACCGGGCGGCCCTGGCCGAGGCCGTCGGCGGCGAGCGGGGTCAGGACGAGATCGGTCGGGAGCTTGTCGCCGACCTTCGACGGGACGGTGCGTCCGGTGCCCGAAGTGGTGCCGGAAGTGGTGTCGGAAGTCGTGTCGGCCACGGCGAGCGATCGTAGCGACTGGTGAGGTTGATCGGGGTATTGCCCGCAGCAGGAGACGCCGTCGGCGGCCGGGGACTACGGTCTCGTAGGTGCATCCGATCGAGCATCTCCGGTACGTCGCTCGTGCGCAGGGAGCCGACCCGACGTCGCTGGTCGAGGAGACCGCGCACGCACTGGGATCGTTGCGCTTCGACCCGTCGGGCCTGGTCGTGGCGTGTCGGCGGATCGTCGAGCGGCATCCGTTCATCGGGCCCCTGTGGTGGCTGTGCGCGAACGTCACCACCTCGGCGGAGCCGTTCGAGGCCGTCTGGGAGCTGGCCGACGAGATCCGCAGCGACCCGACCGGGGCCGAGCTCGCCGCCGCCCTCGCCGACGATGCCATCGTCGTGACCATCGGCGACCCCGACGTGATCGGCGAGGGGCTCGATCCGTCGCGGCGACGTCCGGGTGCTGGCGCTCGACGCCGGCCACACGGCCACGTCGTTCGTGCGGCGCCTGGAGCGCTACGACGTCGACGTCGATCCCGTCGATGCGGGCGTCGCCGGCGTCGTGTGTCGATCGGCCGACGTCGTGCTCGTCGAGGCGCTGGCGATCGATTCCGACCGGGCGATCGTGCCGCTCGGATCGTCGACGATCGCGGCTGCCGGCGTGTCCGCAGGCGCGCCGGTGTGGCTGGTGGCCGGCGTCGGTCGTCGCCTCCCGGCCGGTTTCGTCGACGGCGATGGTCGACCGGATCGACGCGACCTGGCCGAGGGCGTCGACCCCTGGGATCTCGACGTCGAGGTCCTGCCGACGTCGATCGTCACCGACGTCGTCGGTCCCCACGGCCGGGTCCCGATGGGCCCACCCGCGATCGTCGCCGAATGCCCGATGGCCCACGAACTCCTCCGCCACAGCGCCATCTGACCCCGTTCCTCCGTTTGCGAGAGAGTTTCGGATGGCCCGGTCCGTCGGAAATCTCCCGCAAACGGTGGTTTCAGGCGGCGGCTGGGCGGAGTCGATCCGCGAGTGTGTTGCGGACCATGTGCGGGCGTCTCGGTCACGTCCTCCCAGGTGTACTCGTAGACCCGCCGACCGATGTCCTGCAGCTCGTTGCGCCGCTGAGCGTCACGGGCCCGTTCGCTCGGGCTCGAGTGGCCCTTGCTGTCCGGACACCTCCACGACCACGCCGACGTCGTCGAACAGGAAGTCGACTCGGGCGACGTGGCGACCGTCCGATCGGAAGACGACCTGGGTGCGAGGGCGCGGGAGTCCGGCTTCCCGGACGAGTTCCAGGAATCGGCGCTCCAGCATCGTGTGTCCGCCCGAGTCGATGATCATGTCCTCGATGAGTCGGCACCCCCAGCGACCAGACCCGCGCAGGTCCGCCAGTCGTCCGGCGAGCACCTCCGGCGAGGAGAGCTCGAGGCGAACGGCGCTGTCGATCGCCGCTTCGATCCGGCGCGGATGGGCACGGGCGAGCGCGAGGTCGAAGACGGTCCGCGTGGCCGACATCGTCCGGAAGCCGTCCACGACCACCGATCGATCGGCTGCAGGCGGGTGGTCACGTGCACGATGAACGGGAGCATCGACGGACGCCGGCCGCGGTCGATCGTGAACTCGACCGCGAACCGATCCGACCGATCGAGGCCGTGCAGGGCCGCTGCCGCCTCGTAGCTCACCCAGCTGCGCTCGCCGAGACACAGCAGCCCGGCGCGAAGGCGTCGCCGATGAGTGTCGGGTGCACCTCGGATGGCGTAGACCCGGGGCGCGATCCTCCGGAGCAGCCCATCGGCGACCGAGCCGTTGCTGGCGCCATGTGGTCACGCCGGCGCTGCGGAGCTGGTCGGTCGTCAGCAGGCCGTCCTGGTCGGCGGCGAGGTCGGTCAGTGCGATGTCGAGCTTCACGCCGTCCGTGGGTGATCACCCCCCGCCGACGGAAAATCCAGCGTTTGCGGGAGCTTTCCGATGACCCGGGCCATCCGAAATCTCCCGCAAACGGTGTGTGGGGCGGGGGTCAGAGGTGGCGGAGGGCTGGGGGGATGCCGATGATGTCGGTCATCAGGTCGCCGGGCTTCGGCCTTGCGGTCCTCGGTGACGAAGACCCGCGCCATCGTCTCGCGGCTGTGCAACATCGGATCGTCACGACGAAGTCCTCGGTGCTCACCGCCGGGATGCCCTCGGCGATCAGTTCGTCGACGATCATCTGGGCCTGCCAGAGCGGCACCCACGCGGCCTCGACGGTGCGATCGGGATCCGGTGGCTTCGGCGAGATGCTTGCCGAACACCCAGTGCCAGGCGGAACGGAACGTGGGCATCAGCACTTCCTAGCGGCGGGCGGGCGGAGGGCGCGAGCGTCGTGCGGATGGCGTTTCCGCAGCGTGAACTCACTGTAGGAGTGGCGACCGACCGGTTGTCCGCGTCTCCCGATGGTCACTAGTGTCGACGCTCTGGCACTGCATGCCGGGTGACGACCAACGACGAGACCGAGGGAAGACCATGGCGAGACATCATCACCGCCGCGCTGCTGCAGACCGACTGGACCGGCGACAAGGAGTCGATGATCGTCAAGCACGAGGAGGCCGCCCGGGAGGCCGCCGCCGAGGGTGCGCAGATCATCTGCTTCCAGGAGCTCTTCTACGGCCCGTACTTCTGCCAGGTGCAGGATGCCGAGTACTACGAGTACACCGAGTACATCCCCGACGGTCCGACCACGAAGCGGTTCCAGGCGCTCGCCAAGGAACTGAACATGGTGATGGTGCTGCCGATGTACGAGATCGAGCAGCCCGGCATCTACTACAACACCGCCGCGGTGATCGACGCCGACGGCACCTACCTCGGCAAGTTCCGCAAGCAGCACATCCCGCAGGTCAAGGGGTTCTGGGAGAAGTTCTACTTCCGGCCCGGCAACGGTGGGTACCCGATCTTCGACACCGCCGTCGGCAAGGTCGGCGTGTACATCTGCTACGACCGCCACTTCCCCGAGGGCTGGCGGGCCCTCGGCCTCAACGGCGCCGAGATCGTGTTCAACCCGTCGGCCACCCACCGGGGTCTGTCGGAGTACCTGTGGTCGCATCGAGCAGCCGGCGGCCGCCGTCGCCAACATGTACTACGTCGGGGCGATCAACCGGGTCGGCATCGAGCCGCTCGGTGAGAACGACTTCTACGGCCAGAGCTACTTCGTCGACCCCGAGGGCCGTACGTCGGCGACAAGGGCGACCCGTACAAGCCCGAGCTGATCATCCGCGAGCTCGACATGGACCGCATCAAGGAGGTCCGCGACGGCTGGGCGTTCTACCGCGACCGTCGTCCCGACGCCTACGGCGAGCTGGTGGAGGGCTGACCATGGCCACGACGCTGATCTCCGGCGGCACGGTCGTCTCGGCCGTCGGACGTCGCGAGGCCGACGTGCTCGTCGACGGCGAGAAGATCGTCGCGATCCTCGCCCCCGGACAGGCGGCGGCGATGGGCATCAGCCGCCGACCGCACGATCGACGCGACCGGCAAGTACGTCGTGCCCGGCGGCGTCGACGTCCACACCCACATGGAGATGCCGTTCGGCGGCACCGAGGCGTCCGACACGTTCGAGACCGGCACGACCGCCGCGGCGTGGGGCGGCGTCACCACGATCGTCGACTTCGCCGTGCAGAACACCGGCGGCAGCGTCCACGACGCACTCGCCGCGTGGCACGAGAAGGCCGCCGGCAACTGCGCGATCGACTACGGCTTCCACCAGATCATCGGCGGCGTCGACGACGAGTCGCTGAAGGCGATGACCTACCTCGTCGACAACGAGGGCATCACCAGCTTCAAGCTGTTCATGGCCTACCCCGGGGTCCTGTACTCCGACGACGGCCAGATCCTGCGGGCCATGCAGAACGCCGTCCGAGTCGGGGGCGATGATCATGATGCACGCCGAGAACGGCATCGCCATCGACGTGCTCGTCGCCCAGGCGCTCGCCCGCGGCGAGACCGACCCGAAGTTCCACTCGCTCACCCGGCCCGCCGAGCTGGAGGGCGAGGCCACGCACCGGGCGATCCAGCTCGCCAAGGTCGCCGGCAACGTGCCGCTCTACATCGTGCACATGTCGGCGTCGGAGGCGCTCGAGGAGGTCGCCGCCGCGCAGCACGCCGGGCCTGAACGTGTTCGCCGAGACCTGCCCGCAGTACCTCTACCTCACGCTCGAGGACCAGCTCGCGCAGCCCGGCTTCGAGGGCGCGAAGTGGGTGTGCTCCACGCCGCTGCGCACCAAGCACGAGCACCACCAGACCGACCTCTGGAAGGGTCTGCGGATGAACGAGCTGGCCGTCGTGTCGACCGACCACTGCCCGTTCTGCTTCAAGGACCAGAAGGAGCTCGGGCTCGGCAACTTCTCCGAGATCCCCAACGGCATCGGCGGCGTCGAGCACCGCATGGAGCTGATCTACCAGGGTGTCGTCGCCGGCGAGATCAGCCTCGAGCGCTGGGTCGAGACGTGCTGCACCACGCCGGCGCGGATGTTCGGCCTCGCCCGACAAGGGTGTCATCGAGCCCGGCGCCGACGCCGACATCCTCGTGTGGGACCCGAACGGCACGACGAAGATCGGCATCAACGACAAGCACCACATGAACATGGACCACTCGGCCTACGAGGGGTTCGAGATCGACGGCAAGGTCGACACGGTCATCAGCCGTGGCACCGTCGTCGTCGAGAACGACACCTACGTCGGCACCAAGGGCCACGGCAAGTTCGTCAAGCGCGGCCTGTCCACCTACCTGCACTGATCTGATGGTCGTGCGACGCGGATGTCCTGGCACCCCTGCGTCGTCACTGACCTTGCGTCAGGCTCGAAAGGCATGTCTCATGAATCAGGATTTCGCATTGGATCGACGGCAAGGTCGTCGAGTCGACCTCTGGTCGCAGCGCCGTGGTCGTCTACAACCCGGCGACCGGCGAGCAGTCCGGCGCCGTCGACCTCGCCTCGGTCGACGAGGTCGACGCCGCGGTCGCCGCGGCCAGGGCGGCGTTCCCGGAGTGGCGGGCGACGTCGCTGTCGCAAGCGGGCCGAGGTGATGTTCCGGCTGCGCGAGCTCGTCGACGCCAACCGCAAGGAGATCGCCTCGATGCTCACCGCCGAGCACGGCAAGGTGCTCACCGACGCCCTCGGCGAGGTCGCCCGCGGCCTCGAGAACATCGAGTTCGCCTGCGGCATCCCGCAGCTGATCAAGGGCGACTACTCCGAGCAGGCGGCGACCGGCATCGACGTCTACTCGATCCGCCAGCCGCTCGGTGTCGTGGCCGGCATCACGCCGTTCAACTTCCCGGCGATGGTCCCGATGTGGATGTTCGCCAACGCCCTCGCCTGCGGCAACACGTTCGTGCTCAAGCCGAGCGAGAAGGACCCGTCGGTGTCGCTGTACCTCGCCGAACTGCTGGCGACGGCCGGTCTGCCGGCGGGATGCTTCAACGTCGTGCAGGGCGACAAGGTCGCCGTCGACCGCCTGCTCGAGCACCCCGACATCGCCGCGGTCAGCTTCGTCGGTTCGACGCCGATCGCCAAGTACATCTACGAGACCGGCACCGCCAACGGCAAGCGGGTGCAGGCGCTCGGCGGAGCGAAGAACCACATGCTCGTGCTGAGCGACGCCGACGTCGACATGGCCGCCGACGCCGCCGTCGGTGCGGCGTACGGCTCGGCCGGCGAGCGCTGCATGGCGGTCAGCGTCGTGCTCGCCGCCGACAGCATCGCCGACGAGCTGGTCGCCAAGATCGCCGACCGCATCCCGTCGATCAAGGTCGGTGCCGGGCAACGAGCCCGGCAACGAGATGGGCCCGCTGATCACCGGCGAGCACCGCGACAAGGTGAGGGGCTACGTCGACGATGCTCCCGAGGAGGGCGCGACGGTCGTCGTCGACGGTCGCGACGGGCGTGCCCGACGACGGGCTTCTTCCTCAACCCGACGCTGCTCGACAACGTCACGCCCGAGATGGCGTGCTACCGCGACGAGATCTTCGGCCCGGTGCTGTCGGTCATGCGCGTCAGCGGCTACCAGGAGGGCATCGACACCATCAACGCCAACCCGTACGCCAACGGCACGGCGATCTTCACCCGCGACGGTGGCGCCGCCCGCCAGTTCCAGTTCGACGTCCAGGTCGGCATGGTCGGCGTCAACGTGCCGGTGCCCGTGCCGGTCAGCTACTACAGCTTCGGCGGGTGGAAGGCGAGCCTGTTCGGCGACACCCACATGTACGGCCCCGAAGGCATCAACTTCTACACCCGGGCCAAAGTGGTCACCAGCCGCTGGCCCGACCCCGCCACCAGCACCGTCGACCTCGGCTTCCCGGAGACCCGCTGATGGACATCGGCGTGGTGCTGCAGACGACGCCGCCGGCGGCGCGGGTCATCGATCTGGCCAAGCGCGCCGAGACGTACGGGTTCAGCCACGTCTGGACGTTCGACTCCCACATCCTGTGGGAGGAGCCGTACGTCATCTACTCCCAGATCCTGAACGAGACCCGCAACGTCATCGTCGGGCCGATGGTCACCAACCCGGCCACGCGCGACTGGACGGTCACGGCGTCCACCTACGCCACGCTCAACGAGATGTACGGCAACCGCACGATCTGCGGCATCGGGCGCGGCGACTCGGCGGTGCGCGTCACGAACGGCAAGCCGACGACGCTCGCCACGATGCGCCGAGTCGATCCACGTCATCCGTGAGCTCGCCAACGGCCGCAGCGTCGAGTACAACGGCTCGACCATCACGCTGCCGTGGGCGTCCAAGAGCCGACTCGAGGTGTGGGGCGCCGGGTACGGCCCGAAGGCGCTGCAGCTGATCGGCGAGACCTGCGACGGGTTCATCCTGCAGCTCGCCGACCTGTCGATCGCCGAGTGGACGATCGGCGCCGTGCGCTCCGCCGCGTCGGCGGCCGGCCGCGATCCCGACGACATCACGATCTGCGTCGCCGCGCCGGCCTACGTCGGCCCGATGGACGACATCGCCCACATGCGTGACCAGTGCCGCTGGTTCGGCGGCATGGTCGGCAACCACGTCGCCGACATCGTCGAGCGGTACGGCGAGTCCTCGGCGGTGCCCGCCGCGCTGACCGAGTACATCAAGGGCCGCGAGGCCTACGACTACAACCAGCACGGCCAGGCCGGCAACACCCACACCACGTTCGTCCCCGACGAGATCGTCGACCGGTTCTGCATCCTCGGCCCGGTCGAGACACAGCTCGACGACTCCACGCGCTCGCCGACCTCGGCGTCGACCAGTTCGCCGATCTACCTCCAGCACGACGGCAAGGACCACACGCTCACCCAGTACGGCGAGCACGTCATCCCGGCACTGCGGGAACAGGCCCTCGCTCGCAGCTGAGCCCGCCGATCGCTGCACGATCTCCGGATTGCAGTCCGAGCGGGACCCGTGCGCTAGCTTCTCGATCGCTCACGTAGCGGGGCTGGATCCGCGTGAGGCACGGCTGCGGCCGTGTGGGAAGTACATCGGCATTCGCCGGTGTGGACCGACGCAGGGAGATCACCGTGTTTGCAAGCATCGTCGCCGCAGAAGGCGGCTATCAGGAGTTCGTCCTCGGCAACAGCGAGATGCTCGTGTTGTGGCTCTCCGTCGCCGCCGCGCTCATTGCGATCGTCGTCGGATTCGTCCTGATGCGTGGCGTCCTCGCGGCGGATCAGGGGACGCCGAAGATGATCGAGATCGCGTTGGCGATCCAGGTCGGTGCTGCCGCCTATCTCCGCCGGCAGTTCAAGACGATCGCGGTGATCATGATCCCGGTCGCTGCGATCGTGTTCCTGACGTCCACCGAGATCCTCGAACCGGACGGGGTCGTCGCACTCACCAAGGCCGAATCGGGTCTGTTCCGCACGCTGGCGTTCATCGCCGGAGCCTTCCTGTCCGGGTTGACCGGTTTCATCGGCATGACGTTGGCCACCCGTGGCAACGTCCGTACCGCAGCGGCCGCGAAGTCGGGTTCGCTCCCGGCGGCACTCAAGGTCGCATTCCGCACCGGCGGCGTCGCCGGCATGTTCACCGTCGGCCTCGGACTGCTGGGCGCCACGCTCATCATCCTGCTGTTCCAGAACACGAGCTCGGCCATCCTGGTCGGCTTCGGCTTCGGCGGCTCGCTGATCGCGCTGTTCCTGCGAGTCGGCGGCGGCATCTTCACCAAGGCCGCCGACGTCGGCGCCGACCTCGTCGGCAAGGTCGAAGCCGGCATCCCCGAGGACGACCCCCGCAACCCGGCAACGATCGCCGACAACGTGGGCGACAACGTCGGCGACTGCGCCGGCATGGCCGCCGACCTGTTCGAGTCCTACGAGGTCACCCTCGTCGCCGCGATCATCCTCGGTGTGCCGGCCTTCGCGGCGATCGGCGCCAACCCCGCGCTCGGCCTGGTCTTTCCCGTGGCTGCCCGTGCCGTCGGCGTGGTCGCCTCCATCGCCGGTGTGTACGCCGTGCGCGCCAAGGAAGGCGAGACCAACGCCCTGAAGCCGATCAACCGTGGGTTCCTCACCGCCGGCATCATCACCGTCGTCGGCACGGCGCTGATCGCACTGCTCTACGTCGGCAACGACAACGACAACGAGGGCTGGAAGTGCTTCGGTGCCGTCGTCATCGGCCTGGTCCTCGCGCAGGTGGTGAGCCGGCTCACCGAGTACTTCACCGGCACCGAGCACGGCCCCGTGCAGGAGATCGCCGCGGCCACGAGAACCGGCCCCGCCACGACGGTGCTGTCCGGCACGGCGTCGGGCATGGAGTCGTCGGTGTACGCGATCATCGCCATCGCCATCGCCATCGGAACTGCCCTGGCACTCGGCGACGGCAACCTGCAGTTCTCCTTCTACCTCGTCGCCCTGACCGGCATGGGCATGCTCGCCACGACGGGTGTCATCGTGTCGGAGGACACCTTCGGGCCGGTCGCCGACAACGCGGCCGGGATCGCCGAGATGTCGGGCGAGTTCGAGGGCGAGGCCGAGAAGATCATGGTCAGCCTCGACGCCGTCGGGAACACCACCAAGGCCGTCACGAAGGGTTTCGCCATCGGATCGGCCGTCATCGCTGCGGTCGCCATCTTCGCCAGCTACATCGAGACGGCGGCGAACGAGACCCTGTCGAGGCGACATCGTCGAAGGCCTGAACGGCACGGCGCGCGGTGTGTTCGACGCCATCCCGATCAACGTCGCCGACCCGAAGGTCTTCATCGGTCTGCTGATCGGCGGCTCGGTGAGCTTCCTGTTCTCCGCGCTCGCCATCCGCGCCGTGTCGCGTACCGCCGGTGTGGTCGTGCAGGAGGTCCGCAGCCAGTTCGCCGACGGCAAGATCATGTCCGGCGAGCGCCTGCCCGACTACGGCCCGGTCATCGACATCTGCACCAAGGCGTCGCTCCGTGAGCTCGCCACGCCGGCACTGCTCGCCGTGCTCACCCCGGTGATCATCGGCTTCGGCGTCGGCTACACGGCGCTCGGTGCGTTCCTCGCCGCGGTCATCCTCACCGGTCAGCTGATGGCCAACTACCTGTCCAACGCGGGTGGTGCGTGGGACAACGCGAAGAAGTACATCGAGGACGGCCACGAGGGCGGCAAGGGCTCCGAGTCGCACAAGGCGGCCGTCATCGGCGACACCGTCGGTGACCCGTTCAAGGACACCGCCGGCCCGGCGCTCAACCCGCTCATCAAGGTGATGAACCTCGTGTCGTTGTTGATCCTGCCGGCGATCATCGCCCTGTCGAACATCGACGACGAGAACCCGATCGTGTCGAGCCCGAAGCCTGCCGGTCTGGCGATTGCCGGCGTGTCGCTCGTCGTGCTGATCGGCGCGGTGGCCTACTCCAAGCGCTGCACCGATGTGATGATCGAGCCCGACCGTGCCCGAACACGAACTCGCCTCCCACTGACCCGCACCCCTTCCCCGACGTTCTCGTGAACAACAGCGCGCCCAGTGCGCGCCATTGTTCACGAGAACGCAGATGGGGGCGTCGGGCCGGTCGGGTCAGGCGGCGGAGTCAGGCGGTGGTGGCGGCGTCGGCGACGCTGAGGGCGGCGTCGAGGATCGCCAGGCCGTCGCGGGCGAGGTCGTCGGGTGTGTTGCACGGCGGGACGACGTGGATGCGGTTGGCGGCCGCCAGCGGCCACATGCCGTGCGCCTTGCACTCGGCGACAACTGCTGCGACCGTCGCCGGTGGCGCCGGTTCGCGGGTGGCCTGACTCGTGACGAGCTCGACCGCCCAGAACACACCGAGGCCGCGTACCTCTCCGACGCTCGGGTGACGTTCGGCCATGTCGCGCAGTGCGGGGCCGATGATGTCGTCGCCGAGGTGACGGGCCTGCGCGAGCACGCCTTCCTCCTCGAAGATGCCGATGCTCGCGACGGCTGATGCGCACGCCAGCGGGTGGCCGGAGTAGGTGAGGCCGCCGGGGAACACCCGGTCGTCGTAGGCGTGGGCGATCGCGCTCGAGATCACGACGCCGCCGAGCGGGATGTAGCCGGAGTTGACACCCTTCGCGAAGGCGATGAGGTCGGGCTGTGCGTCCCAGTTCTGCCAGGCGAACCACTGCCCGGTGCGGCCGAACCCGGCCATCACCTCATCGGCGATCCAGATGATGCCGAACTCGTCGCACAGTGCCCGCAGCCCCTCGAGGTAGCCGGGCGGCGGGACGAGGATGCCGTTCGTGCCGACGACCGACTCGAGGATGATCGCCGCGACCTTGTTGGCGCCCTCGGCGACGATCGTCTCGCGGAGGTGCGCCAGCGCCCGCTCGGTCTCCTGCTCGGGAGACTCCGAGTAGAACGCCGACCGGTACGGGTACGGGCCCCAGAACTTCACGAGACCGGGAACCGATGGCTCGTTCTCCAGCCGCCGTGGCTCGCCCGTCAGGCCGACGGTGAGCGCGGTGCCGCCGTGGTAGCTGCGGTAGGCCGACAGCACCTTCATCCGGCCGGTGTAGCCCTTGGCGAGACGGACGGCATTCTCGACCGCCTCCGCGCCGGCGTTCGTGAAGAACACCTTTTCGAAGTGTCCGGGCTCGACTGTCCGGCCGCACCGTCACGGTTGGCCTTGTCGACGATCAACCGGGCGGCCTCGCTGCGCTGGTCGTTGGCGAACGGCGGGGCCACCATGCAGAGGGTCTCGGCCTGGTCCTTGATCGCCTGGATCATCTTCGGGTGCTGGTGCCCGAGGTTCATGTTGACGAGCATGCTCGTGAAGTCGATCCACGTCGTCCCCCGGTCGTCCCAGAACTTCGAGCCGAGTGCCCCGGCGATCACCGTCGGATCGAGCGCGCCCTGGGCCGACCAGGAGTGGAACACCCGGGAGCGGTCGTTGGCGTAGGCGTCACCGAGCAACGCGGAGGGCGCCGGGGTGGGTCGATGGTCGAGCTGGGTCATGTTGCGATCGTATGGCAGGTCTGCGACAGGATCTACCCTTGGTGTCATTTGCGACCGTGCGCTCATGCTGTTCACCTCCACCGCCTCAGCGCAGATTGCCGGAGTGACGTCCTCGGCGGCGACGGCCCGACAGTGATCGGCCCGGGCGCAGTGCCTGGTGTCAGCGTGTTCGCTTCGTGCACCGTGGCCAGACGGACCGGCACGACCGTGTGGTTCGGCTACAACAACCCTCTGGCCGAACGGCGCGTTGCGCTCGTCGAGTCGGCCAACGCCGTCTACATCAAGGGCTACTTGGGCGCCCTGAACCGGGGCCAGGTCACCCAGTTCCAACCCGGCGTTGTCGAACGAGCGTTTGCGGTCACGGTGCCGGTTGGTTCGACGGCCACCTGGGCAGTGACACCGGCGAACATCCTTGGTGTCCCCGATTCGTCGTCGTCGGCCACGAGTGGACCGTCGACGCCTGCGTGTCCCTCTGGTGTCGGCGTGCGCTCGGCGACTCCTCAGATTGTGGGCGGCCTCGTTCCGACGATCTCGGCGCTGCCGGTGAACCAGCTCGTGAGCAACGGTCTCCTCGTGCGGTCGTCACTCAAGTTCTCGACCAATGGCGTTGTCAGCGCCTGCTCCGATGGCGGTGTCCCACTCGCGCTGAAGTGCTGTGGGGCTACGCGCTTCGCCAGCTGGTGGTCTTCGTTCCTTCGGGAGCTGCCTACGAACCGCTCGGCTGACAAGATCGTTCGATCGATTCGAACCCTGCGAACGGCGTCACGTTCGAGCGTTCGTACCAGGCGACTCGTCGGTTGTCGATCCGCAGAGCGTCAGCGTGTTCGGTTCGCTCAGGAGCAGCTTGCGGGCACTGCGCAGATTGCGTGGGCTACAGCTCGTCGCGTGATCGCTGACGTCGAAGCCCGCTGCCAGTTCCCGAACGGAGTCGTCGAGCTCACCACGGTGTGGGTGGATCTCGGTCGGCAGCGGCTTCACTTCCACACGTGACGACCGCTCACCAGTCGACCGCCCTGGCAGACATCGTCGAGTTTCCGAGCAATGGTTCGAACGCGTCGGGGTACCTGGCGGTCCCCGCGTCGGGCAGTGGGCCGGGCGTCATCGTCGTCCAGGAGTGGTGGGGGCTGGATTCGGGCATCAAGGAGATGGCCGACCGGCTCGCCGAGGCGGGGTTCGTCGCCCTGGCCCCCGATCTGTACCACGGCGAACTCGCCGGCCACACCGAGATGGACAAGGCCGGCGAGCTCATGTCGTCGATGCCGCCCGATCGGGCCGGGCGCGACATGAGCGGTGCCGTGGACTACCTCGCCGACCACGAGGCCACCACCGGTGACGGGATCGGTGTGATGGGGTTCTGCATGGGCGGCATGCTGACGTTCGTCCTGGCGGCACTGCGGCCCGACAAGGTGAAGGCCGCCGTGCCGTTCTACGGGTTCCCGCAGGGGGACAGTCAGCCCGACTACTCCAAGATCCAAGCCGCGATCCAGGGGCACATGGCCGAGCACGACGACTTCTTCCCGCCGTCGGCGGCGATGCACCTGGAGGACGAACTCGAAGGCACTCGGCAAGGACGTGTCGATCACCGTCCACCTCGGCACCGGTCACGCCTTCATGGCTCCCCACAACGCGCTCGGCACGCAGGATCAGGCGAAGTACGACGAGATCTGGCCACAGGTGATCGCGTTCCTGCACGACAAGCTCGGCTGATCCGGCGACCTCCATGGCCCGATTCGATGCCGTGCTCTTCGACGCGGGCGGCGTGCTGGTGCTGCCCGACCCGACGGTGATCGCCCCGCTGCTCGCGTCCGTACGGCGGTTCGACCGATGTCGATCTCCACCGTCGTGCGCACTATGCCGCGATGAAGGCGAAGTCGGACGTCGAACGAGCCCGAGGGATCGTGGCAGTCCTACGACGACGAGTACGTCGAACGCGTCGGTGTCGCTGAGACCGACCGGGCCGAGGCAGTCGTTCGTGCTCGGCCGGACCCGCACCGCGTGGTTGTGGCGTTGGATGATCCCCGAGACTCGCGTCGATGCGTTGGCGGCCACAGGGCGGGCGTGCCGCTCGGCGTCGTGTCGAACGCGAGTGGACAGATCGAGACGATGTTGGTCCGCGAGATCTGTCAGGTCGGGCCGGGTGATCACGTCGAGATGCGCTGCATCGTCGACAGTCACGTCGTCGGTGTCGCCAAGCCCGATCCGGCGATCTTCGATCATGCGCTCCCGCACTTCGCCGAGTTCGAACGGTCGCGGATCGCCTACGTGGGCGACTCGGTCACGATGGACATCGCGTCGGCGTCGGCGGCCGGCCTCCATCCGATCCTGCTCGACCCGTTCGACGACCACGTCGGCGCCGACTTCGAGCGCATCCGCGCCGTCTCCGACCTCGCCGCCGAACTCACCTGACCACCCCAGCAACGCCACCCCACCTCCGAAACTTCGCGGAATATCGGACGCTGAGCGACCGATTCGCGGGATTTTTCGGTGGGGTGAGGGGGTTCAGGGGGTGGTGGAGGAGGCGATGAGTTGGCGGGCGATGACCTTGAGGCAGAGGGTCTCGTCGGCGCCTTCGAAGATCGACAGCACGCGGGCGTCGACGAACAGCCGGCTCACCGGGAACTCCTCGGCGTAGCCCATGCCGCCGTGGATCTGCATCGCCTCACGGCTGACCCACTCGGCGGCCTTGCAGACGTACGCCTTCACCATCGAGGCCTCCATCGCCCCTTCACCCTTGGCCATCAGCGTGGCCACGGCGTAGGAGAACTGACGGCCGGCCTGGGTGAGCACCGCCATCCGGCCGAGCTTGGCGCGAGTGAGCTGGTAGTCGATGATCGTCTCGCCGAACACCTTGCGGTTCTCGGCGTAGCCGAGTGCTGCCTCGTAGGCGGCCTGCATGACGCCGACGGCGCGGGCGGCGGTCTGCAGTCGGCCGTTCTCGAAGCCGGCCATCTGGTAGTAGAAGCCCTTGCCGAGCCCGTCGGGGCCGCCGACCTGGTTCTCGGCCGGGACCCACCAGTCCTCGAGGGCGATCTCGTAGGAGTGCATCCCGCGGTAGCCGATCGTGTCGATCGGGCGGCCCTCCATCTTGCCGACCCGCTCCACGCCGTCGACGACGGGTCCGGCCTGGGTGAACTGGAAGCCGTGGCTGTCGCCGCGGGGCTTGGGCACGATGAACAGCGACAGCCCGCGGTGGGTCTTGGTGCGGTCGGGATCGGTGCGGGCGAGCAGCGTGAGGGCGTCGGCGCGGGCGCCGAACGTGCACCACGTCTTCACGCCGTTGATGACCCAGCCGGCTTCGCCGTCGGGCCCGGGAGCCGGGGTCGCCGTCACCTTGATCCCGGCCACGTCGCTGCCGTAGTCGGGCTCCGTCACGGCGACGGCCGGCATCACCTCCGCGGTCGCGAGCAGGGGGAGCCAGTGCTGCTTCTGCGCCTCGGTCCCGCCCTTCACGAGTGCCCTGGTGAGGATCTCGGGCCGCGTGATCAGGGATCCGCCGATGCCGAGGCTGGCCTTCGACAGCTCCTCGGTCGCGGCCACCATGGCGATGTACTCCGAGTCGCCGCCCTCGCTGTAGCCGCCGTACTCGGCCGGCACGCTGAGGCCGAACGCACCCAGCTCGGCGAGGCCCGAGACGATCTCCTCGGGGACGTCGCCGTTCGTGCGGTGGACGTGCTCGGCGTGCGGGGCGATGACGTTCGCGGCGAACGAGGCGAAGGTGTCGGCCACCATCTCCATGTCGTCGTCGAGGTGGCGGGGCCCGGCCTGGTCGGCCAGCGATGCGAGGAACTCCGGGGCCCGGAACTGCGCGATGAAGGCGTGGGCGTTCGCGAGCGGGTCGCGATCGACGCCCCAGGCGTCCTCCCGGCCGAGGATCTTGGAGGCGAGTTCGTGCAGCATGTCCGCCGCGAACGCGCAGGTGATCCTGGCCTCGACGTCACCCTTCGAGCCGTAGTCGAGCAGCGACCGCGCCGTGGCGACGCCGGAGGCCGCGTGGGCGATGTCGTACGCGAGCACCTGGTGGACGTCGGGGCCGCCGCTCGCGGCCAGTTGCCGCACGGCCTTGCCGACCACACGGTCGGCGAGATCGATGGCATCGGCGGCTGCGGGCAGGTCGGGAGCGGCGATCGTCTCGGCGGTCATACCGCAGAACTTACCGGCCGGTACCGACGGCGGCCATTTGAGCAACGCTCGTCACACCGGGACTGGCACGATGTGCCGATGGCGACGGTGTGTGTGTTCTGTGGATCGAGTTCGGGGGCGGCGCCCGAGTACGCGGGCGCCGCCCGCCGGTTGGGTTCGGCGCTCGCGTCGGGCGGTCACCGACTCGTGTACGGCGGTGGTCACGTCGGGCTCATGGGCATCGTCGCCGACGCGGTGCTGGCCGGGCGCGGAGAGGTCATCGGTGTGATGACCGAGCAACTCGTCGCGGCGGAGGTCGCCCATCATGGGTTGACCTCGCTCGAGATCGTGGGCACGATGCACGAGCGCAAGGCTCGGATGGCGGAACTGTCCGATGGCGTCGTCGTGCTGCCCGGCGGATTCGGAACCCTGGACGAGGCGTTCGAGATCCTGACCGGCCCGCACGTTGGGGACGGCGATCGCGTCGGGCGGCCACCGACTCGTGTACGGCGGTGGTCACGTCGGGCTCATGGGCATCGTCGCCGACGCAGCGCTGGCCGGAGCGGGAGGTCGTCGGTGTGATGACCGAGCAACTCGTCGCGGCGGAGGTGGCCCATCGCGGGTTGACCTCGCTCGAGATCGTGGGCACGATGCACGAGCGCAAGGCGCGGCATGGCGGAACTGTCCGATGGTGTCATCGTGCTGCCCGGCGGATTCGGAACCCTGGACGAGGCGTTCGAGATCCTGACCTGGAACCAACTCGGTCTCATCGCCGCGCCGGTCGTGTTCCTCGACGTGCTGGGCTACTTCGAGTCGTTGTTCGAGTTCGTCGACCGCAGCGTCGCCGCCGGATTCGTGAGTGCCGGGCACGCCGGCCTCGTCCAGCGGACCGGCTCGGTGGACGAAGCGGTGCGACGCGCGACCTCACCGGCTGCGCCGTACGCGCCCGAAGTGGCTGGGCTGACGATCGATCGATCTCAGGTGCAGGGGCTGCCGGGCGCCGGTACGAGCACACCGTCGAGGGTGATCTCGAACCGGGGCGACGGTTCCTTGATCAGGCCGGCATCGAGCAGGTCGTTCTGGCTCGCGGGCTCGACACCGTTCAACGTGAGGTACATCTCGGCGGCCGACTCGAGGGTCTGGCGATCGGCGACGCACGCGGCGTCGTTCGCCTGGGCCGGCGCTCCCGCCGCCACTTCGACGGCATCGCCGATGCTGCCGACCTGGCCCGTGGGTGCCGACGTGGTCGGAACGACGACCGGGACCGTGACCGCGACAGCGGTCGGCGACGCCGAGTCGTCCGCAGTGTTCGACGAGGAACCACAGGCGGCGACGAGCAGCGCGAGGCTCAGAATGAACGCCGAGGGAACGAGCGCGAACCGGGGACGAGGAAGGAGACGGGGCGGCGCATCATGTCTGTCCATCGACAGATGGGCGGTCTCGGCTGAAGGAGTTCGTCGGCTCCGTGGCGTTAGGTTCGCGACGTGCGTGCACGCTCGCTCCTGTTGTTGTCGCTCTGGCGGTCACGGCCGTGTCGTGTGCCTCGTCGGCCGGCGTGTCGACGCAGTCGGCCAGCGAGTTGCGGCCCGGTGACGCCGTCCCCGGCGAGAGCACCCCGGCGAGAGCGTCCCCGGCGAGACGGTGCCCGGCGGACACGCTCCCACCCACGACCGTCGGCACCATCGAGTGGGGACCGTGCGACGGCGGAGCGCCGACCGGCGCCGATCTGGAGTGCGGTTCGTTGACCGTGCCGCTCGACCACGCGCGACCCGACGGCGAGACGATCGACATCGCAGTGGCCCGAGCCGCCACTGCGAACGACGACGAACGCATCGGATCGCTCGTGTTCAATCCGGGAGGGCCGGGTGCATCGGGCATCGAGTTCCTGCAGACCGCGGCGTTGATCATGCCTCCCGAGATCGCCGACCGCTTCGATCTCGTGTCGTTCGATCCTCGCGGTGTCGGTGCCAGCACGGCGGTCGACTGTGCGATCGATCTCGACGACCAGATCACCCTGCTGGAGCCGGGCGACGACGCCGGCTGGGACGCCGTGGTCGCCGATGCCGAGGCGAACGCCGCACGCTGCACGGACGACACCACTCGGATGAGCCCCTACTTCGGCACGAACAACGCCGCCCGCGATCTCGACGAACTCCGCGAGGCGCTCGGCGACGACCGCCTGAGCTACGTCGGGTTCTCCTACGGCACCCGGCTCGGGGCGACGTATGCCGAGTTGTTCCCCGACCGGGTGCGGGCGCTCGTGCTCGACGGGGCCGTGAAGCCGACCACCGACTTCGCCGAACTCAACGCCGAGCAGGGGCCCGAGCTTCGATCGGGCGTTCGACCAGTTCGCGCAGGCGTGCGACGCCGATGCCGACTGTGTCCTGCAGGAACTCGGACCGACGCAGGACGTCTACTCGGCGCTCGTCGATCGGGTGGCGCAGCTCGGCAGCCTGCCGACCACCGACGACGGCCGGATCCTGACGCCGGGCGAACTGGAACTCGGCACGGTCGCCGCGCTGTACAGCACCCAGCTGTGGCCGGTGCTGTCACAGGGCATCTACGACGCAGACAGTGGACCAGGACGGCACGCTGCTGCAGGTGCTCGTCGACACCTATGCCGGTCGTCAGCCCGACGGTTCCTACGACAACAGCCAGGCGGCCGGCTCGGCGATCAACTGCGCCGACGACGCGGTGCGCCCCGACACGAACGTCGTGCGCGCCCAGTCCGAGCAGGCGGCCTCGCTGACCACGTGGTTCGACGGCTTCCTGCGGGCATCCACCGGTTGCATCGGTGCGCCGCTGCCGGTCGATCCGCTGATCATCGGCCCCGCCGAGGGTGCGCCGCCCATCCTGGTCATCGGCAACACCGGCGACCCGGCGACGCCGTACGAATGGTCGGTGGCGATGGCCGACTCCCTGGCCTCGGCCGAGCTGTTCACCGTCGAAGCCGAGGGCCACACCGCGTTCCTGACGATCCCGTGCGTCGACCGTGTCGTGATCGACTACCTCGTCGACCTGACCATGCCGGAGGCGGGTTCCTCGTGTGCTGCCGACGTGACGGTCGACGTCTTCCAGCCGGCCGGCGAGGGTGAGTTCGACCAGGTCATCGCGCTGTTCGACTGCCTGCGGGAGAACGGTGCCGACGTGCCCGAGGTGTCCCTGGGTGACCTGCTCGCCGACCCCACCGGCGAGTCGTTGTTCGAAGGGGTCGACCCCACCGATCCGTCGTTCGTCGCGGCAGCGGCCGCCTGCCAGGACCTGATCGGCGACCTGTAGGGGTCGTGGCGCGGGCCGAGCGGCCGTGGCGTGCCGCAGGTCGGCTGCCCACAGCGCGCACACAGGCATTCGGGGCTTGTCCCCAGGGTCGTGGCCGCAATTCACACCCAATCGGCACTGACGCTCCACAGGGCCCGTCGTTCATGATGGCCCCATGGTGCCCAGAGCTCTCCCGACGCCCCGCCAGCGGCTGCTCCGCCAGCGCCAACACGGCGCGATCCTCCAGCAGGCCGACCGCCGGGAACTGGAACGCGCCGGCTGGCGCACCACGCTCGACTTCCGCGAGAACAACGTGCGGGGTCGTGACGGTCGGCTCCTGCAGGTCGAGGAGATCTGGCACGCCGAGGCCGAACGGAGCGCGCCCCGGGAACGAGGTGTCGATTTCATCCACGCCACCGCCGAGTCGGTCGACGAGGTGTGGGCGAAACTGCGCCGGCAGGCCGAACTGGCCGACGTCCGACGAGCCGACACGTCCTCTGTGCAGGCAAGTTGACACTTTCTGCACGCAACGGTTGACACCACCGTAGTTTCACTGCTGTAATTACGGACCCTGCCGCCACGACATGTGGTGTCGGGGGCAGCCGAACACGGGGGATGGCCACGACATCTGGTGGTCGAACACGTTTGCTCGAAGAACGCACACCACGAATGCAACGACACGAATGCAACGACACGACGGGAGAAGCCGGTGACATTGATCGACGACACAACACACGGCAACGCGAGCGACCGACGCAGGCAACTCCGACGTTGCGCGACACGGCCAGGTCGACGGATGCCGCCGCGGCGCACGCCCCGCCACGAGCGCAGCCGGGCGCTGCGGTGATGCGGGTCAAGAAGCGCAGTGGTGCGCTCGAACCGGTCGACGTCAACAAGATCGTCAACGCCATCGCCCGGGCCTCCGAAGGTCTGCTCGGTGTCGATCCGATGCGCGTGGCCACCCGCACCATCTCGGCGCTCGCCGACGGTGCAACCACCCGCGAACTCGACGACCTCTCGATCCGCACCGCCGCCGGCCTGATCGTCGAGGAGCCGAACTACTCACGCCTCGCCTCCCGGCTGCTGGCCACGGTGATCGACAAAGAAGTGCGCAACCAGAACATCCCGTGGTTCTCCGAGTCGATCAAGGTCGGCCACACCGAGGGTCTCGTCGCCGACCATGTCCTCGAGTTCGTCGAAGCCAACGCTCCGGCGTTGAACGCCGCGATCGACTCCGACCGCGACCGCAGTTTCGAGTTCTTCGGCCTGCGCACCGTGTACGACCGGTACCTGCTGCGCCATCCGTCGCGTCGTGAGGTCATCGAGACGCCCGCAGTACTTCTTCCTGCGGGTCGCCTGCGGGCTGTCGCACCGACGTCGACGAAGCCGTCAAGTTCTACGACCTGATGTCGTCGCTCGCCTACCTGCCGTCGAGCCCGACGCTGTTCAACTCGGGCACCGCCCACAGCCAGATGTCGAGCTGCTACCTCCTCGACTCCCCGGAGGACAGCCTCGAAGGCATCTACAAGCGCTACACCGACATCGCCAAGCTGTCGAAGTTCGCGGGTGGCATCGGCGTCGCCTGGCACCGGGTCCGGGCGAAGGGCAGCCTCATCCAGGGCACCAACGGCCTGTCCAACGGCATCGTGCCGTGGCTGCGCACGCTCGACTCGTCGGTGGCCGCGGTCAACCAGGGTGGGCGTCGCAAGGGTGCCGCATGTGTGTACCTCGAGTCCTGGCACGCCGACATCGAGGACTTCCTCGAGTTGCGTGACAACACCGGCGACCACGCCCGGCGCACCCACAACCTCAACATCGCCAACTGGATCCCCGACCTGTTCATGGAACGCGTCGAGAAGGACTGGCAGTGGTCGCTGTTCGACCCCAAGCAGGTCCCGCACCTCACCGACCTGTACGGCGACGAGTTCGAGCGGGCCTACGTCGCCGCCGAAGAGGCCGGGTCTGTACGACAAGCAGGTCCCCGCCCGCCAGCTCTACTCGAAGATGATGCGCACGCTCGCCCAGACCGGCAACGGCTGGATCACGTTCAAGGACGCCTCGAACGAGAAGTGCAACCAGACCGGGTGCGACGAACGACGACGGCAGCCCGCGAGTGGTGCACCTGTCGAACCTGTGCACCGAGATCCTCGAGGTCACCGACCAGCAGAACACCGCGGTGTGCAACCTCGGCTCGCTCAACCTCGGTGCGTACGTCGACACGACGCCCGAACGGCGACGATGGTGTTCGACTTCGCCAAGCTCGGCGAGGTCGTGCGCCAGGTGGTGCCCTTCCTCGACCGGGTGATCGACATCAACTACTACCCGACCGTCGAAGCGGAGTTCTCCAACCACAAGTGGCGCCCGGTCGGCCTCGGCCTGATGGGTCTGCAGGACGTGTTCTTCAAGAAGGGGCTGGCGTTCGACTCCGCCGACGCCAAGGAACTCAGCCGCACGATCAGCGCCCACATCTACTTCCACGCGCTGTGGGCCTCGACCGAGCTGGCCGAGGTCAACGGTCCGCACGAGGCCTTCGAGGGCACTCGGGCGGCGAAGGGCGACCTGCAGTTCGACCTGTGGGACCGCAACGGTCGAGACGGCAGGGCGTCACGCCGCCGGCCGAACTCGACTGGGACGCGCTGCGGGCCCGCATCGCCGAGCACGGCCTGCGCAACAGCCTGCTGATCGCCATCGCCCCGACGGCGACGATCGCGTCGATCGTCGGGTGCTACGAGTGCATCGAACCGCAGGTGTCGAACCTGTTCAAGCGCGAGACGCTCTCGGGTGAGTTCATGCAGATCAACCGCTACCTGGTGAACGAGCTCCAGGCCCGCGGCCTGTGGGACGAGCAGATGATCGCCGACATCAAGCGGGCCGAGGGCTCGGTGCAGGATGTCGACCGCATCCCCGACGAGCTGAAGGAGGTCTTCCGCACGGCGTGGGAGATCCCGCAGCGAGCGCTGATCGACATGGCCGCCGAGCGCGGCGCCTTCATCGACCAGAGCCAGTCGCTCAACCTGTTCATGGAGACCCCGACCATCGGCAAGCTGTCGTCGATGTACCTGCACGCCTGGAAGGCCGGGCTTGAAGACCACGTACTACCTGCGCAGCCGGCCGGCGACCCGGATCAACCAGACGACCACGGGCGTCGTCACGCCCGCTGCACCGACGCCGCCGACGTCGCCGACGGGCGGCGAGCCCGCACCGGCTCCCGAGAAGAAGACCTACACCGACGAAGAGGCGATCGCGTGCAGCCTCGAGAACCCCGAAGCCTGCGAGGCGTGCGACTGATGGCCCTGATCGACCCGATCACCGACTATGCCCCGATGGGGCAGCCCTCGCCGACGACGTTCGCGCCGGTCGCCCCGGCGGCGCCGCGCCGCCCGACGAACATCCTCGATCCCGGCTTCGACCTGACGTTGCGGCCGATGCGGTACCCGCAGTTCTTCGACATGTACCGCGACGCGATCAAGAACACCTGGACCGTCGACGAGATCGACTTCTCCGACGACCTCGTCGACCTGCGATCGCAAGCTGATGCCCGCCGAGAAGCACCTCGTGTCGCCGTCTCGTGGCGTTCTTCGCGACCGGCGACTCGATCGTGTCGAACAACCTGGTGCTCAACCTGTACCAGCACATCAACGCCCCCGAAGCCCGGATGTACCTGTCGCGCCAGCTCTACGAAGAGGCGTTGCACGTCCAGTTCTACCTGACCCTGCTCGACAACTACATCCCCGACATGGCCGAGCGCGAAGCGGCGTTCGATGCCGTCGAGAAGCATCCCGTCGATCCGCGCCAAGGCCGAGTTCTGCTTCAAGTGGATCGACTCGATCCAGGGCCTGCAGCGGATCGAGACCCCCGAGCAGCGCAAGCAGTTCCTGCTCAACCTGATCTGCTTCGCCACCTGCATCGAGGGGTTGTTCTTCTTCGCCGCGTTCGCCTACGTCTACTTCCTGCGTTCCAAGGGTCTCCTCAACGGCCTGGCCGACGGCACGAACTGGGTGTTCCGTGACGAGAGCTGCCACATGAACTTCGCCTTCGAGGTGGTCGACACCGGTCCGCAAGGAGCAGCCCGAACTGTTCGACGATCGAGCTCGAAGCCGACATCCGTGAGATGCTCAACGAAGCGATCGACTGCGAGCACCTGTTCGCCGCCGACGTGCTCGGCGAAGGCGTGCCGGGCATGAGCCTGGCCGACACCCGCACGTACCTCGAGTTCGTCGCCGACCAGCGTCTGGCCCAGCTCGGCTACGCCCACGAGTTCGGTTCGAAGAACCCGTTCAGCTTCATGGAGCTGCAGGACGTGCAGGGCCTGTCGAACTTCTTCGAGCGCACCGTGTCGTCCTATCAGGTCGGCGTCGTCGGCGACGTCAGCTTCGACGAAGAGTTCTGACCACGTCACGGGTCGGACCCGCTGCACTCACCGGTAGAGGTGGGTGTGTTCGCCGAGGGTCGGGCCGACGTCGTGGATCGAGCCGGGGGTACGCGAGAACTTCGGCACGACCCCGAGCATCGGTGTCTCGATGCCGGTGCGGGCGAGGTGGCGCTCGATCATGCCGCGGGCGAGATAGTGCTCGTCGGTGACCATGTCGGCCGCGGTGTAGACGCGACCGGCGGGAACCGAATGGTCGTGTAACCGCTCCAGCAACTCGGCCGCGTCGAGCGTCGACGTCCACGACGCCACCAGGGCGTCGAGTTCGCGTTCGTGCGCGCCGCGGGCGACATGGGTCGCGTACCGCTCATCGGTCGCCAGTTCCGGCGTCCCCATGGCCGCGCACAGTCGGGTGAACACCGTGTCGGCGTTTCCTGCGATCAGCACCTCCGAGCCGTCACGCGTCGGGTAGGCGTTCGCCGGCGCGACGCCCGGCAGGGTGCCGCCGGACCGTCCACGCAGCACGCCGCCGACCTCGAAGTCGACCATCGACGACTCCATGAGGGCCGCAACCGCCTCGTAGATCGCGACGTCCACCTCCTGGCCGCGGCCGCTGACGGAGCGTTCGTGCAACGCCGCCAGGGTCCCGATCACGGCGAACATCGCCGCCAGCGAATCGCCGAGACTGATGCCGCATCGTGCCGGCGGACGGTCCGGGTCGCCGGTCGTGTGGCGGATCCCGCCGATCGCCTCGCCGATCGAGCCGAAGCCGGCTTCGGAGGCACGCGGTCCGGTCTGGCCGAATCCGGACACGTGGGTCACGATGATCCCCGGGTTCTTCTGCGACAGCGTTGCGTGGTCCAGCCCGAATCGAGCGAGCACACCCGGTCGGAAGTTCTCCAACACGACATCGCACTCGGCCGCCAGGCGTTGCACGAATGCGAGATCGCCCGGATCCTTCAGGTCGGCCACCACCGACCGCTTGTTGCGGGCGATGATCGGCCACCACAGGCTCTCGTCGTCGACCGTCACCCCCCAGTGCCGCATCGGGTCACCGCCGTCGGGTGCCTCGACCTTGATCACCTCGGCGCCGTAGTCGCCGAACAGCTGCCCGGCGAACGGCCCGGCGATGAAGTTGCCGAGCTCGAGCACCCTGACCCCGACGAGCGGCCCGGTTCGGGCATCGCTCGGCCCTGTCGCTGCACCAGTCATGGTTGTTGTCTAGCTCGTCGGGTCATCTGCGGTGGTGACGATCCTGGCGTCGACGCGACAGACTGACCGGGTGAGGTCGCTGCCGGGTTCGATCGTGCTCAGGGATGTGAGTCTTCGGGACGGATTGCAGGACGAAGACCCCATTGCGACGGCGACGAAGGTCGCGCTCTTCGAAGCGCTCGTGGACGCCGGAGTCCGCGAGCTCGAGCTCACGAGCTTCGTCCGTCCCGATCGGGTGCCGGCCCTCGCTGACGCCGAGGCCATGTGCGCGGCCACGATCTCGGTCGCCGCGGCGGCCGGTGTGACCATGTGGGGTCTGGTGCTCAACGGCCGGGGCGCCGAGCGGGCGCTGGCGGCCGGGCTCACGCATCTGCAGTACGTGGTGTCGGTGAGCGACACCCACAGCCGTCACAACGCCGGGGCCGGCACCGACGACGCGCTCGACGAGTTCGACGTGTTCGCCCGCCGTGCGCTGGACGGCGGCGCCGTCGTCGAGATGACGCTCGCCACGGCGTTCGGGTGTCCGTTCGAGCATCAGGTCGCGCCGGATCGGGTGGTCGCCGCGGCCGAGCGCGCCGTCGGCGCCGGCGCGACGTCGATCGGTCTGGCCGACACGATCGGTGTCGCCGTGCCCACCGAGGTCACGATCCTGATGGATGCGGTGCGCAACGCGGTCGACGTGCCGATCGGCGCCCATCTGCACGACACGCGCGGGCTGGCGATCGCCAACGCCATCGCCGCGATCGAATCGGGTGCCGAACGGCTCGATGCGAGCGTCGGCGGACTCGGAGGCTGCCCGTTCGCGCCGAACGCCGGCGGCAACGTGCCGATCGAGGACCTGGCGCACGCGCTCGAAGCGATGGGTGTGTCGACGGGGCTCGACATCGATCGACTCGTCGAGGCGGCCCGGCTCGCGTGTACCGCCGTCTCCCGACCGGTGTCGAGCCACATCGGTCTCGCCGGCCGCCGCTTCGCGGTGTGATCGATGTAACGCTCGGTGTCAGTCACCAGCGTCGCACCGGGCGGTACGGTGAGAGAGATGACGGGTGACGATTGGCTGATCAGCACCCGGGTCGCGGTGGTTGCCGGCAAAGGTGGCGTCGGGTCATCGACGGTGGCCGCGGCGTATGCGCTCGCCGCCGCTCGCCGCGGCGCCGATGTGCTGTTCATCGCCGTCGACGGTCGCCCGGGCATGGGGCCGCTGCTCGGCGGTCGTGAACTCGACCAGAACGATCGGATCCTGCGCCGGATCAAGGGTGCCGGGCAGGTCCGCGGGCGCACGATTCCTGCCGACCAGGCCTTCGGTGACTACCTCGAACTCAAGGGTGTCGGCGGCATGCTGCGACGGGCTGCCTCCGCGGCATCGCTCCCGATGGTGGCCGCGGCGACGCCCAGGGCTCGAGCACCTCCTCGTGCTCGGCAAGATCAAGGAACTCGAACGAGACCGGGCGGCCGATCTCATCATCGTCGACGCGCCGCCCGCCGGTCATGCAGCTCCGTTCCTCCGTTCGGCCACCGGGCTTGTCCGACGTCGTGCAGTCCGGCCCGGTCCGTGAGCAGGCCGTCGAGGTCGACGCGATGCTGCGGGATCCGGCGCGGTGCCAGGCGATGATCGTCACCCTCCCCGAGGAGACCCCCGTGACCGAGGCGATCGAGCTCGCCGACGAGCTTCGCGCCGACATCGGATTGGCACTGCTGCCCGCTCGTCGTCAATGCGTGTTGGGCCGAGCGCCCCGGCCTGCTCAAGACACCCGCGATGGCGGCGAAGTCGCAGAAGGTGACGCTCTCGGCATCGGCCAAGGCAGCGTTGGCCTCGTCGTCGGAGTTCGGGCGGGCGCGGCTGGAGCGCCAACACGACCAGATCCGCAGGCTGGCCACCACGCTGGAGCTCCCCATGGCGATCCTGCCGCGGCTCGCCACTCCTCGCTTCACGCTGCATCATCTCGGGGTGCTCGCCGACGCCCTGCTGGCGCCGTTGACCAACACCTCGGGATCTGGCACCTCGGGATCGGGCAGGTGACGGCCAAGACGGCCATGACGGCCAAGACGGTCGCGGCCGAGGCCACCGAGTCGTTCGCCTCCGAGATCGCCACGGCGCGCCTGCTCGTCACCTGCGGTCCCGGCGGTGTCGGCAAGACCACCACCGCAGCAGCGCTCGGCGTCGCTGCGGCTCGGTCCGGGCGACGCGTCATCGTGATGACCGTGGATCCGGCTCGTCGGCTCGCCGATGCGCTCGGACTCGATGCCGGCGTGGCCGCCGATGCCCCGCATCGGGTGCTGAACGTTCCGGGAGTCACCGGCGATGGCGAGTTGTGGGCGGTGATGCTGGATGCGGCCTCGACCTTCGATCGCCTCGTCCACGAACAGACTGCCAACACCAAGCAGGCCGAGGCGATCCTGCAGAACCCGGTCTACCGGGCGATCTCGGGGTCGCTGGCGGGCGCCCAGGAGTACATGGCGATCGAACGTCTCCACCAGCTGCACACGAGCGGCAAGTGGGACCTCGTGATCGTCGACACGCCGCCGTCCCGGCACGCCATCGATCTGCTCGAGGCGCCCGATCGCCTCATCGGCTTCCTGAGCCATCCCGTGTATCGCACGCTCACCGCCGGGCCAACGGGCCTTCGCGAAGGTCACCAACGCAGCCGCGTCGATGTTCCTCTGGGCCGTCCGACGGCTCGCCGGACCGCAGATCGTCGAGGACACCGTGGCGTTCTTCCAGTCGCTCGCCAACATCGAGCCCGGGTTGCGGTCGCGTGCGCAGGAGGTGTCGGCCCTCCTGCGGTCGGAGGCGGCGACGTTCGTCGTCGTGTCGAGTCCCCGCGCCGAGGCGATCGGGGAGGCCGAGCACCTCATCGGCGCACTCCGCGACGGCAACTTCCCGTTCGCCGGTGTCGTCGTGAACCTGATCCACCCGTTGCCGGTGCCGCTGACGCCGGCCGATCGCGCCGCGTTGGCCGACCTCGCCCCCGGCGCACTCGCCGATCATGTTGCCTGGCACGACGAACTGTTCGACCTGGCGACCGCCGAGCGCGAGGAGCTGGCGGCGCTGAAGGACCTGGCCGAGGACGTCGTGGTCGTCGAACTGCCACTGCTCGCCGTCGATGTCCACGACGTCGACGGACTGGTCGGTCTCGCCGACCGGCTCGTCGCGGCCAACTAACGTCATTGCCGTGACGACGTCGTTCGCCAGCCAGGTCGATGACCTCTTCGCCCGCCCGGCGGACGAGGGGCTGACCCTGGCCCTCGCTCGTGCAGCGTGATGGCGTCGTCGTGGACGAGTGGTACGGCGTGCAGCCGGAGAACATCTTCCAGCCCGAGATCGCCATCACTGCCGAGTCGACGCTGACCAGTTGGAGCATGGCCAAGTCGATCACGCACGCGGCCGTCGGACTGCTCGTCGCCGACGGCGCACTCGACCCGGCCGCTCCGGCTGCCGTACCCGAGTGGGAGGGGACACCGAAGGCGGAGATCACCCTGCTGCACCTGCTCGAGATGCGTTCGGGTCTGCGGTTCGTGGAGGACTACGTCGACGACGGCGTGTCGCACTGCCTCGAGATGTTGTTCGGCGACAGTGGCCCCAGCCATGCCGCCTACGCCGCCGCGCTGCCCCTCGATCACGTGCCCGGCTCGTTCTACAACTACTCGTCCGGGACGACGAACATCGTCGCTCGGATCGTCGGCGACATCGTCGCCGGCCCATTCACACAGTCCGGTCGGTGGCGATCCCGATCGTCGCCGGGCCGCTGTCGAGCGGTTCCTGCAGGACCGGCTGTTCGGTCCGACCGGGATGCAGTCGGCGATCCCGAAGTTCGACGACGCCGGTGACTTCGTCGGTTCGTCGTACGTGTATGCGACGGCCCGTGACTTCGCGAGGTTCGGCGAGCTCTACCGACTCGACGGGGTGACCGCCGACGGTCAGCGCATCCTCCCGGAGGGCTGGTCGGATCACGCTCGTGGGTTCTCGGCGCTCGATCCGGAGAACGGCTGCGTGTACGGGCGGCACTGGTGGATGTGGCCGGAGATCCCGGGGTCCCTCGTGTGTCACGGTCACGAGGGCCAGTACATCGTCGTCGTGCCCGACCGTGACCTCGTGCTGGTGCACCTGGGAAAGACGCCGTCGGAGGCGTCACCCCAGCTGCGGGCCCGTTTGCGCGCGATGATCGACGTCCTCTGATCCATGCGGTGTGCGCAGTGGAGTTGACTCGTGGCTGAGCGAATCGAGTCGGGACCCGACCCCGGCCCGCCCGGGCAGTGTCTACGACACGACGCACGAGATGGACCGCGGCGTCCTGCCGACCGGTGAACTCCCCGCCCTGGTGCGTGACGAGACCCGGCCGCAGTCTCGGCTGCGACCGTTCCGGATCACGATCAAGGCGCTGCTGTTCGTCGTCCTCGCCGTCTTCCTGCTGCCACCCGGTCCTCAGCGGTTTCCGGCAGGCCATCCAGACAGCCCGTGAGGTCAATCCAGGGCTGCTCGCGGCTCGGCTTCGCACTCCAGGTCCTCGCCCTCTTCAGCTACTCGCTGCTGACCCGAGCCACGCTCGGGACCGCCGGTCGTCAGCTCTCGATCGCGCGCGGATGTTCCGCATCCAGCTGAGTACCAAGGCGTTGTCGAACATCGTGCCCGGTGGCAATGCCGCGAGCTCGGCGCTCGGCTACCGGCTCCTCACGTTGTCGGGGATCAGCGGGCCCGACGCCGGGTTTGCGCTCGCGACGGCAGGGATCGGCTCGGCAGTGGTGCTGAACGTCATCTTCTGGACCGGGCTCATCATGTCGATCCCGTTCCGAGGGGTCAACGAGGCGTACAGCCTGGCGGCGCTTGCCGGCATCATCATCATCGGCATTGCCGGTGGTCTCGTCGTCGGCATCATGGACGGCTCGGGTCGGGCCGAACGATTGCTGCGATGGATCGCGTCGCAGGTTCCGAACTCGACGAGGACAAGTTCGCGGCGGCACTCCACCAGGTCGCTGAACGCCTCGAGGAACTGGTCAGGGATCGCCCGTTGTTGCGCAAGGTGGTGTTCTGGGCGATGGCCAACTGGCTGCTCGACGCTGCATCGCTGTGGGTGTTCGTCCAAGCGTTCGGTGGCACCCTGAGCCTCGACGCGCTGCTGGTTGCATTCGGCTTGGCCAACGTGCTCGCCGCGATTCCGATCCTCCCGGGTGGACTCGGCGTGGTCGATGCCACGTACCTGACGACCCTGGTGGGCTTCGGGATCCCGCGACGTGTGGTGGTTGCGGCGATCGGCACCTATCGCCTCGCCCAGTACCTGATGCCGATCGCGCTCGGCGCGCTGGCCTATGCCTCGCTGCGTGTCGGGCCCTGGAAGATCGAGAAGCGTGACCGCCTGGTCGGTCTGCGCGATCTCGCCCGGGCCGAGTCGGAGAAGGGCGAGTCGCGCCTCGACTTCGCGCTGCGGTTCGGTGGCAAGCGTCCGACGGCCGACGAGGCCGACGATCCCGCGCTGCAGGCAGTGATGAAGCCCGACCCCGAAGCACCACAGCGCGACGACTGACGGCTTTCGTCAGACCGACGATCGAGCGGTACCGTCGCATCCATGACAGTGCATGAGCGCCCATTCGGTCGGTACCTCGAGGACTTCACGCCCGGTGACATCCTTCGGCACTGGCCCGGCAAGACGATCACCGAGTACGACGACCACCTGTTCTGCATGATCACGATGAACCATCACCCGCTGCACACGAACGATTGGTTCGCAGCGGAATCCGTGCAGGGACGCAATGTCGTGGTCGGCAACCTCGTCTACAGCCTGGTGCTCGGCATGAGCGTGCCCGATGTGAGTGGAGCCGCGATCGCCAACCTCGAGGTCGAGACGTTGCAGCACAAGTTCCCGACGTTCCACGGCGACACGATCCACGCCGAGACCCGGGTGCTCGAGGTGAAGGAGTCCTCGTCGAAGCCCGACCGTGGGATCGTGAAAGTCGAGACGAAGGGCTTCAACCAGGACGGCAAGGAAGTGTGCTACTTCACGCGCAAGGTCCTGATCTGGAAGCGTGAGTTCGCTCCGGACCGCAAGCGTCCGTACGACGGCACCGACGTCTGGGCCGAGTGACCCTGGGCCGAGTCATCGTCGGCCGGGTGCACTCGTCGACGTGATCGACTCCGGGGACGTCCTGGCCTGGGGTGCAGCCGATCTGCGTGACCTCCCCTGGCGTCGCGAGCGTGATCCGTGGCGGATCCTGGTCGCCGAGGTGATGCTGCAACAGACGCAGGCCGACCGCGTCGTACCGAAGTGGATCGAGTTCCTCGAGTCGTTCCCGACCGCTGCAGCATGTGCACGCGCGACCCTGGCCGATGTGCTCCGGCTGTGGCAGGGCCTCGGCTATCCCCGTCGGGCCCGCAACCTGCGTGATGCGTCACTCCTGGTCGTCGAACGACACGACGGGCGACTTCCCGACGATCTCGACGCACTCCTCGCCCTGCCCGGTGTGGGTCCGTACACGGCGCGCGCCGTGCTCGCGTTCGCCTTCGAACACGACGTTGCCGTCGTCGACACGAACATCGCACGCGTGTTGGCGCGTGCCGGTGGGGAGCGTCTGACGGCCAAGCGGGCCCAAGCGGCTGCGGATGCGCTGGTGCCGGCCGGGCATGGGTGGGTCTGGAACCAGGTGTTCATGGACCTCGGCGCCACGGTGTGCCGGCCGATTCCGAAGTGCGACCACTGTCCCATCCGATCGTCGTGTCGCTGGCGGCTCGGCGGATTCGCGGTTCCCGATCCGGCGGTGGGGTCGGCCGGGGTGAGCGGCCGTCAGGCGAGGTTCGAGGGTAGCGACCGTCAGGCCCGTGGCGCCGTCCTCCGAGCGCTCCAGGGCGGCCCGGCGCTCGTCGACGCCTTCGACCCGCGAAATCGTGGCCGGCCTCGTGGCCGACGGCCTGATCGCCGTCACCGGGACGACCGTCAACCTCCCCCGGTGACCAGACGTACGAATCGACGTACGAATCGTGCCAGGGGCCGTTCGTACGCCAATCGTCGCATCGGGATTGGAAGGGTCGCCGGGTCGCCTCTACGGTTGGGTCGTGCGTCCAGCGAGAGACTTCTTCCGTCCACTCGCGGTCGGTGCCCCCGAGCCCGTCCGCGAGATCCCCTTCCGACCCAGCCGGATGATCCACTTCTTCCCGCCGTCCAACGACAAGATGCGCGCCAAGGTGCCCGAGATCGCACCGACGGTCGACATCCTGCTCGGCAACCTCGAAGACGGCGTCCCCGCCGACCAGAAGGAGGCGGCGCGCGCCGGACTCATCGAGGTCGCCCGGAACGTCGACTTCGGCGAGACCCAGTTCTGGACGCGGGTGAACAGCCTCGACTCGCCGTGGGGTCTCGACGACCTGACCGCCGCAGTGCTCGAAGCGGGTGAGCAGCTCGACGTGATCATGATCCCGAAGGTCGAGGGGCCCGAGGACATCCACTACGTCGATCGGCTGCTCGCCCAACTCGAGGCCAAGGCCGGGCTCACCAAGCCGCTGCTCGTGCACGCCATCTTGGAGACCGCCCGCGGCGTCGCCAACGTCGAGGAGATCTGCGGTGCGTCGCCGCGCATGCAGGGTCTGTCACTCGGACCGGCCGACCTGGCGGCGAATCGACGGATGAAGACCACCCGCGTCGGCGGCGGACACCCGGGCTATCTGGTGCGCGCCGACCCCCCGAAGGATGCCGAGGGGGCCGACGACATCGAGGCTCCCCGCACGACGTACCAGCAGGACCTGTGGCACTACACGATCGCCCGGATGGTGGACGCGTGTGTGACGCACGGGATCCTGCCCTTCTACGGGCCGTTCGGTGACATCAAGGACACCGTGGCCTGCGAGGACCAGTTCCGCAACGTGTATCTGCTCGGCTGTGTCGGAGCGTGGAGCCTGCACCCCGTCCAGATCGCCATCGCCAAGAAGGTGTTCAGCCCCGATCCGGCCGACGTCGCCCACGCCCAGCGGGTCATCGAGGCGATGGGCGACGGGACCGGCGCGATCATGCTCGACGGCAAGATGGAAGACGACGCGTCGGTCAAGCAGTGCCGGGTGGTCGTCGAACTCGCCCACGCGCTGTCCGAACGGGACCCCGAACTCGCCGCGATGTACGGATTCTGACCCCAAGCCACCCCGCGATGAGTTCCGCCGCGCACGGGTCGCGCCGAGACTCATCGCTCGTTGATCCAGGAGCGATCATGAACGACGAATCGATGCGACCCCGCCGCTCGGTGCTCTACATGCCGGCAGCGAACGAACGTGCCCTCGAAAAGGCCCAGACGATCCCAGCCGACGCGATCATCTTCGATCTCGAGGATGCCGTCGCTCCGGACGCGAAGCCCGACGCTCGCGCCAAGGCCGTCGCAGCCGTGCAATCCGGGCTCTACGGCAACCGGGAACTCACGATCCGGTGCAACGGGCTCGACACACAGTGGGGTGCCGAGGACCTCGCGGCGGCGGGCCCCGCCGGCCCGTCGGCGGTCGTCATCCCGAAGGTCGACTCCGTCGACGCCGTGGAGGCGGTGTCCACGGTGCTCGCCGCTGCAGGCGCGTCCGATTCGGTGCGGATCTGGCCGATGATCGAGACCCCGACGGCAATGTTCAACGTCCGGTCCATCGCCGCCCACCCCCGGGTCGCGGTACTGGTCATGGGCACCAACGACCTCGCCAAGGAACTGCGGTCGCCGATCGTGCCCGGCCGTCATCCGCTCGTACCTCACCTGGCGACGGCTTTGCTCGCCGCTCGGGAGGCCGGCAAGGTCATCCTCGACGGTGTCTACAACGACGTCCAGAATGCCGAGGGATTCGAAGCGGAGTGCCGGCAGGGAATGGAGATGGGCTTCGACGGCAAGACCCTCATCCATCCGAACCAGGTCGGTCCGGCCAATGCCATGTGGGCACCTTCGGAGGCCGACATCGAGTACGCCGGTCGAGTGATCGCCGCCTTCGACGAGGCCGTCGCCGACGGCCGTGGTGTCGTGACCGTGGACGGCCGCATGATCGAGAACCTCCACGTCGACAACGCCCGCCGCATCCTGGCCACCGCCGCCGCCATCGCCGCGCTGTCCTGATCGTCGGGCCTCACCGCGGTCGGGTGGTGGGGATCGTCGGGTCGGCCCGACTGCGGCTCGTCGCTGGCGCTTCCCTCGCCGCGCGGGGGGATTGATCAGGCCGTGACGGCGGCGAGGATGGCGTCGAAGGTCGCGTCGGCGTAGGCGATCATCTCGTCGTCGGTGCGGTCCTGGATCGGGTGCGGGGTGAACACGCGGGCCACCGACGGGAAGCCGAGCGAGGTCGACTGGGCGACGGCCGCGTCGACGAACTCATCGGAGGCGACGAACATCCCGGGGATGCCTCGCAGTTCGAGATCGCTGATGTCGTGCACACTGCACGACGTGCAACTGCCTCAATCGGCGAGGGCCTCGATGACGACCTGGCACTCGATGGCGATCTGGTGGCGCAGGTCGACCGGCGCGGGCTTGGTGAACGTCGGCTTGCGGTAGCGCTTGACGTTGGCGCCGATGCTCGACGAGCCGCTCCTCGATGCGGTCGAGGAAGACGTCGCCGCGCGGCTTGGAGATGTCGAGCAGTCCGACCGTCAACCCGGACAACGACGCCGGCCGTGCGAGGCGTTCGCGTTCGGCGACGCTGCGTTCGCCGGTCGGGTCGAGGATCGTGGTGCTCATGCGGTTCAGTATGTCACGGCGCGGGTGACGGGCGCCGAGCCGATCTCGCCGTTCGCCCAGCCGCCGATGATCGCGGAGAACAGGCCGGCGCCGCCACCGGCGTAGGTCGAGCATGCAGCCCGTCGGGGCGGAACTTCGGCAGGGACGGCGCATCGGCGAATCCTTCGGGCAGGCCCTCGGCCATGCCGTCGGCACCGCGGACGAGTCTCGGAGCCGGGCCGGTCGAGGTGCGCCGAGATCCCTGCGACGATCTCGTCGCGCCCCCAGCCGGCCTCGGCGAAGACCCGTGCGTGCTCCGGCCCGATCACCAGGATCGCGTCGAAGCCGAGGATCAGCTTGGGGTGGTGGACCGTCTGCAGGTTCACGCGCCATCGACCGGGCGAGCGACTCCGGGTCGCGGGACTGCTGGTCGACGACGCAGCGGGGCCCCTCGCCGGCGAACACCGTCAGCGCATCGACGCCGGGCTCGATCCCGTGCTCGCCGGCGAGCGTGCCGTACGGGCGAGTCGGTCGTTCTCGGCGAAGCAGAAGCCGATCTTGCCCGGGTTGCCGTGGGTGGCCCGGTCGACCTCGCCGGGGCGCCGCCGCCGACGTTGCGGACGACGAGCTGGAGCGCCCGCCCGATCGTCGAGTTGGCCCGGTTGCCCTGGCCGAGCGCGTTGCCGCCGGCGTTCATCCCGATCGCCCGCGTGCCCGGCCCGCTGCAGACGATGACCGGCCCGACCGGCATCGTCGTGGCGAGCACGCCGTGCATGTTGAACTCGTCGTTGCAGACCGCCTCGACGGCGGTGAGCACCCACGGGAGGTACTCGGGCAGGCAGCCGGCCATCACGGCGGCGATGGCGACCTTCTCGACCGTCACGTCGACGAGGTCGGGCGGCACGGTGGCGACGATGTCGGCCGGCGCGCGCGTCGTGCCCTCGAGCATCCGCAGCACGCGCTCCTCGGTCGGCGGCACGACCGGCAGGCCGTCGGTCCAGCCACGGGAGAACATCGCCTCGAACTCGTCCTCGAGCTCGGCGAGGTCGACGCGTCGCGAGCAGCACGCTCGGCCTCGAAGCGGACGTCGCAGCGCGTCGACGAGGTCGGGGTCGACGCTCAGCGAGCCGCAGCCCGGGCGCATGACGGGCAGGTCCGGCGCCGAGGCCCGTCGACGCCGGTGATGCGCTCCCACTCGGCTCGCTGCCAGCCGACCGTCCGCTCGACCTCGACGCCGTCGACGACGCGGATCAGCGTGGGCACGGTCTCGATGGCGTGGTGCCAGCTGACCGCCAGGTCGGCGTCGTGGACGGCGTCGATGTCGGTCGGGGAAGTCCGGGTCGTCCTGCATGTACACGGTGAGCTCGAGCGTGCCGGCGAGGTCGGCGAGCAGCGGGGCCACCATGCGGCAGGTCTCGCACTCCTCCTTGACGACGACGACGAGGCCGTCGGGGAGCGGCGGGGACGACCGGAGACCGTGCTCATGGCCCGAACGTACCCGGCCACGACGCCGGGCTGCGACACACGTCACGTCGCCCGGGCTTGCGCGACATCGGTCGCCGCACGATCGTACGTCGGTCCTCGGGGGTTCATCAGTGTCCTGATGGGGTCGGGCGGCATGATGGTCACGTTCCACGGTGTCCGTGGGTCGACGCCGTGCCACGGCGAGGAGATCGTCGCGCTACGGCGGCAACACCTCGTGCGTGTCGGTGGCGATCCCCGGGCACGATCCGATCCTGTTCGACCTCGGCACCGGGCCTGCGCTACTTCGGTCGTCGCTGCCCGCGACGAGCCGTTCCGCGGCACCTGCCTGCTCAGCCACCTGCACTGGGACCACGTCCAGGGCCTGCCGTTCTTCACGCCGCTGCTGCGCGACGGGGCCCACCTCGACGATCTACGCGCCGGTCCAGGACGACGGCAGCACGGTCGAGCGAGGTGCTCGCCGACACGATCTGCCCGCCGCTGTTCCCGATCGGCCTCGACGATGTTCCCCGGCAAGGTCGACGTCCACGAGGTCGGCGACGACGAGTTCACGATCGGCGACGCCATCGAGGTGATGTCGCGGCTGATCCCGCACGTCGGCCACACCCTCGGCTACCGGGTCGACGTGGAACGGGCGCGTCGGTCGCCTACCTGAGCGACCACCAGCAGCCGGCGGACGGCTCGTTCGTCGGCCAGCGCCGGGCGTGCGCGACCTGTGCCGGGCGCCGACCTGCTGATCCACGACGCGCAGTACACGCCCGACGAGTTCGCGAAGAAGGCCGACTGGGGCCACTGCACGGTCGAGTACGCGGTGTGGCTGGCGGTCGACGTGCGGCGTGCGAAGCGCTGGCGCTGTTCCACCACGACCCGACGCACGACGACGACGATCGTCGACGGATCGCTCGGCGGCGGCGACGAGTGCGGCCGCAAGACCGGCGTCGAGGTGTTCGCCGCGCGCGAGGGTCTCGACCGTCGCGCGTCGGATCAGCGTGATGGACGTCGTCGGCCGTCGTCGCGTCGGTCGTCCTCGGGCTGGCGTTCGTGGTCGCCGGCGCCTCGAAGCTCGCGGCCGGCCCGGCGTGGCCCGATGCAGGCGCGCGACCTCGGCGCGCCGGCGCTGGTCGTCCCGTTCGTGCCGTGGGTCGAGCTGGCGATCGGCGCGGCGCTGATCGCCCAGCTCGCCGAGCCGGTCGCCGCGGCGTCGCCGCGATCGGCGATGCTGCTGGTGTTCACGGCGCTGATCGCGCCGCGCGCTCGCCCAGGGCCGCGCACCCGCCGTGCGCCTGCTTCGGCGCCTGGTCGGCCAAGCCGATCGGCGCCGGTCACCTCGTGCGCAACGCCGTGCTGCTCGCCCTCGCATCGTCGTCATCGTCGCCGCTGATCCGGCCCGTACACTCGGGTGCCAGGCACCAGGTGCACGGGCGTGACGAGCCGTCAGGGGGTGGTGAGCAGGAAGGTGAGGGTCCGGGCCTCGTCGCGCCAGGCGTCGTAGCGGCCGCTCGGGCCGCCGTGGCCGGCGCCGATCTCGGTGCGCAGCAGCGAGCGGTGCCGTCGTCGGTCGCACGGCGCGCAGCTTGGCGATCCACTTCGCCGGCTCGTGGTAGCTGACCCGTGGGTCGTTCAGCCCGGCGGTCGACGTAGCAGCGCCGGGTAGTCGGCCGGCACCGTGTTGTCGTACGGCGAGTAGCTCAGCATGTACGCGGCGAACGGCTCGTCGCGCGGGTCGCCCCACTCCTCCCACTCGGTGACGGTGAGCGGCAGCGTCGGGTCGCTCATCGTGGTGACGACGTCGACGAACGGCACCTCGGCGACGGCGGTGCGGAACAGGTCGGGCGCATCGTGATGCACGCGCCGACGAGCAGCCCGCCGGCGCTGCCGCCGCGGATCGCGAGCCGGTCGCGCGGCGACGACGCCGCGCGTCGACGAGGTGCTCGCGCGCCGCGAGCGTGTCGGTGAACGTGTTGCGCTTGGTCGAGCAGCTTGCCGTCGAGGTACCACTGCCGGCCGAGCTCGCCACCGCCGCGCGGGTGGACGAGCGCCCACACGAAGCCGCGGTCGAGCAGCGACAGCCGGGCCACCGAGAACCACGGCGGCATCGAGATCTCGTACGAGCCGTAGCCGTACACGCAGCACGGCGCCGTGCCGTCGAGCGGGGTGTCGACGTGGCGGACGATGTCGACCGGCACCTGCGTGCCGTCGGGGGCGGTGGCCCACACGCGTTCCGAGACGTACGGCGACGAGGTCGACGTTCGGGGTCGGGCGTCTGCTTGAGCACCGTGCGCTCGCCGGTGGCGACGTCGACGTCGAACACCGCGGGCGGCGTCGTGAGCGACTGGTGCGTCAACCGCACGACGTCGCTGTCCCACTGCGGGTTCGCGCCGAACTCGACGTCGTGGGGCTCGGCGTCGAAGTCGAGCACGTGCTCGGCTGCCGTCGCGGAACAGGATGCGCAGTCGCGGCTGGGCGTCGGCCCACTCGTGGAGCGCGAGGTGGCCGGCGAACGGCTCGCGCCGGTGATGCGGCGGCCGGGCTCGTGGGCGATCAGCTCGGTCCACGTCGTCGGCCGAGGTCGGCGTCCGTCGGCGGCGATCACGACCGGAAGTCGACGGCGTCGAGGTTGGTGAGGATGACGAACGGTCGCCCCAGTGGTCGACGGGTACTCGACGTCGTCCTGGCGGGGCCGCACGCACACCGGCGTTCGCTCGGTGGGTCGTCGGCGAGCAGCAGCCAGCACCTCGGCGGTCGTCTTGCTGCCGAGTGGATGACGATCCAGGCCGTCCGCCGCGGTCGCGCCGATGCCGACGTAGAAGCGCTCGTCGGGCTCGTCGAACACCTCGACGTCGTCGGCCTGCGGCGTGCCGAGCCGGTGGCGCAGCACCCGGTACGGGCGCTCCTGCTCGTCGGCGGTCACGTAGAACAGCCACGTGCCGTCGCGCGACCAGGCGACGCCGCCCCACGAGATCGTCGTCGAGCTCGTCGGCGAGCTCGTCGCCGGTGGCGAGGTCGCGGACGCGCAGCGTGTAGTGCTCGTCGCCGTCGATGTCGGCCGACCAGGCCAGCAGGCGGTGGTCGGGCGACATGTCGAACGCGCCGAGGTCGAAGAACTCGTGGCCGTCGGCCTCGACGTTCTCGTCGAGCAGCAGCTCGTCGGTGGCGTCGCTCGCGGCGCGGCCGCGGCAGTGGATCGGGTAGGACTGGCCCTCTCGGTCGTCGGCGTCACGTACCACCAGCCGTCCGGACGGCACCGGCACCGACGGGTCGGTCTCCTGGACCCGCGACTTGATCTCCTCGAACAGCGTCGTCGATGGCTCGCGTCGTGGCTCGGCGAACCAGGCGGCGGTGTGCGCGTTCTCGGCCTCGAGGTAGCGCAGCGTGTCGGGGTCGTCGCGGTCGCGCAGCCAGGCGTACGGGTCGTCGACGTCGCCGGTCGGGCCGGTGCCAGGTGTGCGGTCGGCGCGGGGCGACGGGCAGGGTCGGGCGCGCTGCCGGGGCTGATCGAGGTTGGCGGCATGACGGCACTGGCGTCGATCACGGCCGAGTCAATGTAGACAGCCAGCCGGCTACCGTTCCGGCACCATGCGCGTGTGGATCGACCAGGACCTGTGCACCGGCGACGGGCTGTGCGTCGACCACTGTCCCGACGTGTTCGTGCAGCTCGAGGACGGCATCGCCTACGTCGCCGAGGACGGCGAGGCGCTCAACGACCCCGGCGGCTCCGGCAGCCTGGCGCTGGTGTCGGCCGCGCCACGTCGGTGACGTGATCCACGCCGCCGAGGTGTGCCCGGGCGAGTGCATCTTCATCGAGATCGACTGCCGACCGTCGACGGTCGATCGACGTCGACGGTCGACGCCGCCGATCGAGTCTCGCCGACGACGCCGCCTGAGCGCTCGGCGATCCGACCGCGTCGCCGTGGTCACGGGTGCATCGCCGGGCGAATTGTTACTATGGCGGTAGTGGTAATTCCCCGATCCCCACGCCGTGCACGCCAGTCGCAGGAGCTGCGATGTCCACCTTCGATCTCGACCTGACCAAGTACGACCTCGGCTGGAGCGACGAGGTCGAGTACGCCTTCACGCCGGAGAAGGGCATCAACCCGCGCGTCGTCGAGCAGATCTCGTGGTGGAAGGGCGAGCCGCGCTGGATGACCCAGATGCGCCTGCGCAGCCTCAACTGTTCGAGCGCAAGCCGATGGCCGAGTGGTTCGCCGTCAACATGCCCGACATCGACTTCCAGGACATCTACTACTACCTGCGCCCGAAGGGCGAGCAGGTCGACGAGTGGGACCAGCTGCCCGAAGAGATGATGCGCACGTACGAGAAGCTCGGCATCCCCGAGGCCGAGCGCCAGTACCTCGCCGGCGTCACCGCGCAGTACGAGTCCGAGGTCGTCTACCACAAGAACCGCGACGACCTCGAGGAGCAGGGGATCCTGTTCTGCGACATGGACACCGCGCTGCGCGAGTACCCGCACCTGGTCAAGCAGTACTTCGGCACGGTCATCCCGCCGGGCGACAACAAGTTCGCCGCGCTCAACACGTCGGTGTGGTCGGGCGGCTCGTTCATCTACGTGCCGCCGGGCGTCGACGTCGAGATGCCGCTGCAGGCGTACTTCCGGATCAACTCCGAGAACGCCGGCCAGTTCGAGCGCACGCTGATCATCGCCGACGAGGGCTCGCAGGTGCACTACATCGAGGGCTGCTCGGCGCCGGTGTACACCAGCGACTCGCTGCACTCGGCCGTCGTCGAGATCATCGTCAAGCCGCACGCCCGCGTCACGTACACGACGATCCAGAACTGGTCGCCGAACGTCTACAACCTCGTCACCAAGCGGGCCCGGGTCGAGGCCGACGGCCACATGGAGTGGATCGACGGCAACATCGGCTCGAAGCTCACGATGAAGTACCCGGCGGTCTACCTCGTCGGCGAGGGCGCGACGGGTGAGGTGCTGTCGGTCGCCTACGCCGGCGCCGGCCAGCACCAGGACGCCGGCGCCAAGATGGTCCACGCCGCGCCGAACACGAGCGTCGAAGATCGTGTCGAAGTCGATCAGCAAGGACGGCGGCATCACCACCTACCGCGGCCTCGTGCGGGTCGACGAGGGCGCCACCGGCTGCAAGAGCCACGTGCAGTGCGACGCGCTGATCCTCGACGAGGACTCGGTGAGCAAGACGCTGCCGTACATGGAGGTCGGCGAGCGCGACGCCCAGATCGGCCACGAGGCCACCGTGTCGAAGATCGCCGACGAGCAGCTCTTCTACCTGATGAGCCGCGGCCTCTCCGAGGAGCAGGCGATGGGCATGGTCGTCAACGGCTTCATCGAGCCGATCACCCGCACGCTGCCGATGGAGTACGCCGTCGAGTGGAGCCGCCTGATCGAGCTCCAGATGGAGGGCTCGGTCGGCTGACTCCGGTGCTTCCCGGCGGCCGGGTCCTGTCACCGGCGACGTCTCGGGGCTGCGGCCTGCGGCCGGTCCTCTCGTCCCCGGCGCCACCCGACCGCCTCGCGTCCTGAGGCAGCCGGATGGGCGGAGCTGCTCAGATGTAGTAGCCGAAGACGTCGATGATGACGTGGGTGCTGCCGGCCTGGTCGCCGCAGAACACCTTGATCTTGCGCTCGGCGTCGACCGGCACCGTGGTCGCGTTGGCGATCTGCGTGACGCCGGGTTCCAGTTGAGCAGCGACGTGTCCGTCGACGCCGCGTCACCGGCGGTCACGGAGAGGTAGTTCGGCCCGGTCGTGTCGGCAGCCGTGACGTTGATCTGGACAGCGGTCGCACCGGCGGGCACGGCGTCGGCGAGCGTGACCGTGCCGTTGGCGCTGTGGCCGTCGGCGATGCTGATGACCCGGCTCGTGTTCGGTGCGAGGAGACCCTTGACCGTGTAGTTCGGCTTGGCGGGAGTCGTACGCGCGCTGCGGGGTGATCGCGTGTACGACGGCCGTACCTGCCGTCGGGGTGCCGGCCAGCTTGACGAACGCGCACCGGTCGGCGCAGCCGTCGTGGCGTCGGGACCGTGAACCAGAGCGTGCCGTCCTTGTCGACGTAGATCTCGCCGGCCACGTGCTTGCCGGCGCGCCGGGCCGGCCTTCGCTCCTGCGAGCAGCAACATGTGGACGCCGTTGCCGCGACGCAATCGCCTGGGCGGTCGGCGCCGGACGCCTGCGGCCGCGGCCGGTGCGAGGTTGGCCGCCACGACTCCGAAGCCGCCGGGTTGACCGTCGACCCGTGCAGGCCGTTCGGGACATCGCCGCTTGCCGTAGCCGCCGACCGTCGGCTGGGAAGACGTTGCCGTCCGCGGCGTTGGGACGGTCCTCGCCGACGCTGAGCAGGCTCGGACTCGGTCAGCGCGGCCGCAGCGTCGTTGTAGATCGAGGTCGGTCGGCGTCTCGCCGGTGTTGGTCGAGCCGCAGTTCGAGGTGAGCTTGGTTCGCGTCGGCGGCTTCGGCGGTCTTGCCGAGAGCGGTGGCAGCGATGGCCGCGCCGGCGCCGCCGATGGCGAGTTTGCGCAGCATGGCGCGACGATCGTTCGGACTGCGGATCGGCGGTCAGGGTGTCGGGCGGTCGTGGTGTCTTCGGGCATGGTGGAATCTGCTCCTTCGTTGGGTGTTGCTCCGGCGTTCGGTGCTTGCCGATGTTCGGTACTCGCCATGGATCGCGATGAACCATCGTCGTAACGCAACCGTAACATTGACCGCTGCGAAGGAGTCGTCGGGTCCCGACCGTTCTGCCAGGCAATTCGCGCGCCGTAGGATTCGGCCATGCCGATGCGGACGGAGTGCAAGAACTTCGAGAGTCGTTCGTACCCGAACGGCGACACGGTGCGGAAGTGCAACCTCGATCTCGCCCCGGACGCCCCGTGGCGTTGCCCGGACGAACTGCTCGGGCGTACGAGCGTCGCCTCGCCGACGTGGCCTGGACCCACGGCACGCTCGTCGTGCCGCCGACGCCGCCCGAGCCGGCCGGGCTCGACGACGGATCGGCGGCGGCGGTGCTCGACGAGGCCGAGGAGATCCTGAACGCGCCGGCCCGATCGATCCGCGCCGAGGTCGAAGCCGAGCAGGCCGCGGCGCAAAGCCCGGCGTGTTCAAGCGCCTCTTCGGCCGCAAGCGCTGACCGGTCGTCCCGAACGTCCCGACATGCGCGGTCGTGCGCAGGCACGAGCGCGATCGGTGTGGAGGCGGTGTCGGTCGAATTACCCTACGGCCGTAGGAGAATTTCGGGGGCGCTCCGGTAGACTTCGCGGTCGTGTCTGCGTTCACCCCTGACGCGGTAGTCGCCGAAGCCTCGGTCGAGAGCTGGTCCGACATGCCGCCTGGCCGCCGCCGAACGATTCGCCGCCGCCCCGCTGCCCGACTGCCGTCGAGGAGATCTGGCGCTACAGCCGGATCGACCAGCTCGACCTCGACGCGCTTCGCTCCGGCCGCGTGCGTCACCGAGGTCGATGCACCCGGTGACGCACGCGCTCGCTGATCGTCGACGACCGAACCCGAGCTGTTCGCCGACGACGACCCCCGACGTCTTCGCCGAGCTGAACCGGGCGTTCATGACGCCCGGTCGTCGTCCGGGTGCGCGCCGGCACGATCGTCGCCGAACCCATCGTCGTCACCCACCAGATCTCCGGTGACGGGCGTCGCCGTGTTCCCGCGACTCGTCATCGACGCCGGCGCCGACAGCGACGTCACCGATCGTCGAGCGATTCGTCGCCGCCGACGGCGCCGAGGACGACGAGGCGCTCGTCGTCCCCGTGCTGCAGATCCGAGCCGCAGCAGGCGGCGCGGGTGCGGTACCTCGCGATCAACGAGATCGGCACCGAACACGTGGCAGATCGGCAACCAGCAGGCGGTGGGCGAGCGCGACTCGTCGACGCTGCTCGCCACGGTCACGCTCGGCGGCGACTACGTGCGGGCGCGCACCGAGGCCCGCCTCACCGGGCAAGGGCGGCAGCCACCAAGCAGGTCGCCCTCTACTTCGCCGGCGGCACCCAGATGCACGACTTCCGCACGATCCAGGACCACGACGCACCGCACACGTCGCAGCGACCTGCTGTTCAAGGGCGCCGTGCAGGACCACGCGGCGAGCGTGTACACGGGCCTGATCAAGATCCGCAAGCACGCCAACGGCACGACGGCGTACCAGACGAACCGCAACCTCACGCTGTCCGAAGGCGCCTGGGCCGAGAGCGTGCCGAACCTCGACATCGAGACCAACGACGTGAAGTGCAGCCACGCCTCCACGATCGGCCCGATCGACGAGGAGCAGCGCTTCTACCTCGAGAGCCGGGGCGTGCGACCCGAGGTGGCCGAGCGACTCGTCGTGCTCGGCTTCTTCGACGAGGTCATCAGCCAGCTCCCCGCCGGCGACATCGCCGACGACCTGCGGGTGCGGGTGTCGAACAAGCTCGACCTCGGCTGCCGCCGATCTCGCCGTGATGGCGGTGCGTCGGCATGAGCGCACTCGTCGTCTGCGCGTTCGACGAGCTCGCCGACGGCACGCGCGCGCGGGTTCGAGGTCGACGGCGTCCCCGTCGCCGTCGTGCGCATCGGCGACGACGTGTACGCCATCGGCGACGTGTGCAGCCACGCCAACGTGTTGCTGTCCGACGGCGACGTGTGGTGCGACGAGCGCGAGATCGAGTGCCCGAAGCACAGCAGCACGTTCAGCCTGATCACCGGCGAGCCGAGCACCCTTCCGGCGACGCAGCCGGTCGCCGTGCACGACGCATCGGTCGTCGACGGCTCGATCGTCGTCGAGCTGCGCGACGAAGCCGACGGAAAGCGTCCGACCATGAGCACCCTCGAGATCAAGAACCTGCACGCCGCGGTCGGCGATCGGGAGATCCTCAAGGGCATCGACCTCGTCGTCAGCTCGGGTGAGGTGCACGCCGTGATGGGGCCGAACGGCGCCGGCAAGAGCACGCTGTCGGGCGTCGTGATGGGCAAGCCCGGCTACACCGTGACCGGCGGCACGCGTCACGCTCGACGGCGTCGACATGCTCGCCCTGCCGACGTGGGAACGGGCCGTCGCCGGCCTGCACCTCGTGATGCAGTATCCGACCGAGGTGCCCGGCGTGATGCTCGACGACGTGCTGACCGAGGCGCTCGCGAGCCGGGGCCGATCGACCGACGGGCTCGATGCGCTGCTGCGAGCCGAAGCCGGCCGCATCGGATTCGACGAGCGGTTCCTCGATCGGGCGCTGAACGTCGACCTGTCCGGCGGCGAGAAGAAGCGCAACGAGACGCTGCAGCTCGCCGTGCTGGCGCCGCGGATCGCGATCCTCGACGAGCTCGACTCGGGCCTCGACATCGACGCGCTGCGCGACTGCGCCCGCCGGGTCGAAGCGATGAGCAACGAACCGAACGGCGACGCCGAGCCGCTCGGCGTGCTCGCCATCACGCACTACAACCGGCTGCTCCACGAGCTGAAGCCCGACCACGTGCACATCCTCGCCCAGGGTCGGATCGTCGCGAGCGGCGGCGCCGGAGCTCGCCGCTGCAGCTCGAGACCGACGGGTACGCGGCGTTCGCGGCCGAGCCGACCGACCGGCAGACCGACGACGCTCCGAGCAGCCTCGACGACCTCTTCGCGTTCTAACGTCCGCCGGATGGAGACCGCAGGTGAAGGTCGACGCGGTCGTCGCCGACCCGGCTGACGCCGCCGGTCCGGTTCCCCGGATGGTCGGTGGTCGCCGGCTGCTTCATCGTCCTGACCACGTCGTCCGGACTCGGCTTCTACGGGCTCGCCGTCTACCTCAACGCGTTCAGCAACGAGCAGGGCTGGCCGCTCAAGACGATCTCGCTGGCGACCACCATCTTCTTCATCGTCGGTGGTGTGGTCGGCGTCGGCGTCGCCCGACTGATCGCCCGCTACGACGTTCGCTACGTGATCGTCGCCGGCGGACTCATCGGCGGGCGTGTCGCTGGCGCTGCTCGGCCAGGTCGAGGAGCAGTGGCAGCTGTTCGTCGTCTACGGCGTGTTCGGCGTCGGCGTTCGCGGCGGCCGGGCTGGTGCCGGCCACGACCGTCGTGACCCGCTGGTTCCACGAGCGGCGATCGGTCGCGCTGTCGGTGGCCTCGACCGGGCTGTCGGTCGGCGGCATCCTCATCACCCCGTTCGCCAAGCGGCTGATCGACGACCGCGGGCTCGCCGCGGCGACACCGTGGCTCGGCCTCGTGTTCGTGATCGGGCATCGTGCCGTTCGCCTGGTTCATGGTGCGCCCCGACCCGGCCGCGAGGGGTGGAATCCCGACGGCAAGCGGATCGTCGTCGGCGACGCGCCGGCCGCTGCCGATCGGCACCTTCTACGAGCGGGCGGTCCGGACGAGGTTCTTCGTCGCCGTGACCGTCGGCTACATCTTCGCCCTCGGTTCGCAGGTCGGCGGCATCCAGCAGCTCGTCGAAGCTCGTCGAGGATCGCACCGACCCGAGCACCGCGCAGTTCGCCATCACCGTGCTCGCGGCGACGTCGGTCGTCGCGCGGCTCATCGGCGGCCGGATGGTGCAGCTCGTGCCGATGATGCGCTTCACGGTCGCTGCTCGTCGCGCTGCAGTGCGTCGCGCTGCGTCGTGCTCGGGTTCGCCGAGTCGACGTGGCTGATCTTCACCGCGATCATCCTGTTCGGGATGACGATCGGCAACATCCTGATGCTCCAGCCGCTGTTGATGGCCGAGCGGTTCGGGGTGCGGGACTACCCGCGGATCTTCAGCCGATCACAGTTGGTCGCCGATCGTCGGCACCGCGGGTGGGCCGCTGTTGATCGGCTGGCTGTACGACTCGGCCGGCTCGTACCGGATGCCGTACACCGTCGCCGCCGCGTGCTCGCTCGTCGGCGTGATCATCCTGTCGCTCGCAGGGCCCGCTACCTTCGTCGCCGATGACTGACCACGAGCCCGCACCGCTCCATCGCAACGTCGCCCGGGTCGTCGACGGCCGGCCGCGACCTCGGCATCGACGGTCGAGCCGGTCCGGTTCCCGGAGGGGACCAAGACCGCCGCCGACGCCGCGGCGGCCATCGGCTGCGACGTCGGCCAGATCGTGAAGAGCCTGATCTTCGGCGTCGACGGCGAGGTCGTGCTGGCGTACGTGAGCGGCGCGAACCAGCTCGACGAGGCGAAGCTGGCCGCGGCGGCCGGCGGCGCGAAGTGCTCCCGTGTCGACGCCGACGCCGTTCGCGCCGCGACCGGTTTCCCGATCGGTGGCGTGCCGCCGTTCGGTCACACCACCGAGCTGCGCGTGTTCATCGACCCCGACCTGCTGCAGTACGACGAGATCTGGGCGGCGGCCGGCACGTGGACCGACGTGTTCGCGCTGACGCCCACGCAGCTCGTCGAGCGAGCGGCGGGTTGGTCGTCGAGCTTGGCGCGCGATGAGTTGGCAGATTCGGCGAGAAGCGCTTCGAGCGACGCGTATCCGTTCGATTGCGGATCGCCGACTTCGATGGTCGCGTTCGATGGTGGCGAACGAGCGCGCACGTCGACGATCCCAGATTCGAACGCTGGTTGAAGGACATCGGTCAGCCGCATGGCCGGCATCGCAAGGTCTGGGAATGGTGCTTCATCCTCGAGGCCCTTGAGCGTCCGCGACCTGTTGCGCCCTGGCGTGTCCGCCGTCGGGCTTCGGAGTGTGGTACCGAACCGATCGTTGCCGCGCTGGCGGCTCGCGGGCTGTCGCGTGCTCGCCACCGACCAGGCCGCCGAGCACGCCGGCAGCATGGGGCGACAGCGGACAGCATGCGAGCGCCATCGAGGCGGTGCAGCGACCCGATCTCTGCGACCCGGCGCAGTTCGCATGAACTCGTGGAGTTTCCGACCGGTCGACATGCGGTCGATCCCGACCGACCTCCGAGGATTCGACGTTGCGTGGTCGTCCTGCTGTTTCGAGCATCTCGGGTCGCCGGATGCAGGTGTTCGACCGTGATGGAATCGCATGCGCGTCCTCGAGCCAGGCGGCACCGCCGTCCACACGACCGAGATCGACTGCGATGGCGGCCCGCTGCTCGAGACCGGCGACGCGTGGCGCACGGCGACTACGCCTGCTTCTATCGGCGCCAGGATCTGCGGCGCCTCGTTGACTCGCCTGCGAACGGCGGGCCACGTCGTCGCACTGCAACTATCGGGTCGGCCATCGAGCACCCACTCGAGACCTCGATCGACGTGCAGCCGTACCACGCACGATCCCGCACCTGCGGCTGCGCGTCGGTGATCGTGTGGTGTCATCCTTCGGGCTCGTGGTGACCAGGGGCTCGTCGTCTCCCGGTGAATGACTCGGAACATCTCGACGAGCCAGTCGCTGGCCCACACGCCGAACACGCCCGATCTGCAGCACGCTGGACGACACGACGATGGGAATCACCGCTCGGCGCGGTCGACGCCCAGATCGTCAGCGCCGACGCCAGCGGGAATGCCACGGCGGTGTAACGCGGCGCCGCGCCCCCGATCTGGACGACCGCCGTAGCCGACAGCAGCATGACGACGCAGTAGGTCGCGTCGACCAGCGTGAGCGTGCCGGCCTTCCAGAGAGCGAACGCTCAGCGCGAGCAGCGCCAGCACCGCGACGTACTGCCAACGGTCGAGGTTCGTCACGAGGTTGACGACAGGGTTGCCGACGGTGTTCCCCCAGCCGTACCGCTGCGTCAGGAACGGCGCTCGCGGCGGTGCCGGTGAGCCAACGCGCGAACCCAAGGTACGCCACGTACGGAGACGAGGCAGAGCGCCGGAGCGACGAATCGCGCGGCAGCCGGTCGGACACGCGTTCCGGCCTCGTTGCGCAGGTCGATCGCAGCCGCGACGGCCAGCGGCGCGACCATCAGTACCCCGGTGTTCTTCGTCCAGACCATGAGGCCCGCGAGCGCACCGGCGAGCACCCAGCGCCGGTGGCGCGTCGCCAGCAGTGAACCCGCTGCCAGCGACGACGAAGAGCGGTTCGGTGAGCGCCGACGACAGAGAAGAACGCGAACGGCGCCGCCACGTTGAGTGCGATCGCCCAACGGGCGTCGGTCTCGCTGAAACCGTCGACGAGCACCAGCCGCCGAACGAGGTAGAGGAATCCACGCGAAGAGCACGAGGTTCAGCAGCGAGCATCGCGGCGCCGGCTTCGAGGCCGGTGATCCCGTGCCGGGTGGCGATGGTCAGCGGGTACAGCGGCGGCCGCAGAACTCGTTCCAGGCTCGGCCACCGTCGGGCGTGACCACGTTCGGCAGCGCGGGCGCTCGACGTCGAGCCACTGCCGCGACAGGTTGTCGTCGTGGCCGGCATCCCAGCTGTACCACTGGTGCACGATGCGCAGCGCGACACGTCCTGGCGGCGGCCTCGGCTCGGGCGTCTGCGACCTCGAAGTCTGCGGCGCGGTCGTCGTCGAACACCTCGGCGGCGATGATCCCGCCCACCGACAGGATCAGCCGGCTCGCGATCACGAGCGTCACGATGAACACGACGGCGCGTCGATCGTCGACGGCCGCTCGGGGCTCGATGCTTCGGCCTGCTCGCTCACGATCACGTCGTCGAACCGTAGCCGTGTGCGCCTCGAGGCCGGCAGATTCGGACGGTCGGCTGACCGAGCGTCAGGCGTCGGCGCGGTCGAGCGCGTCGGCGAGGGTGTTCCAGCCGAGCACGGCGCACTTGATGCGCACCGGGAACTTGACGACGCCCTGCAGCGCTTCGAGGTCGCCGAGGGCGATGTCGTCGTCGCCGGGTTGCGCTCGTAGCCCTTCGATCGACATCATCGTCTTGAACCGGCGGATCAGCGCCTTGGCCTCGCCGACCGGCTTGCCCTTCACGGCCTGGGTCATCATCGACGCCGACGACTGCGAGATCGAGCAGCCCTGGCCGCCGATCTTGACGTCGGTGACGATCGCGTCGTCGCCGTCGCCGTCGACGCAGCAGGTACACGGTGATCTCGTCGCCGCACAGCGGGTTGTGGCCGCTGGCGACTCGATCGCCGGCGGCGTCTCGAGCTCGCCACGGTTCCGCGGCGTGCGGTAGTGGTCGAGGATGATCTCGCGGTAGAGGTCGTCGAGGCCAGGCATCAGAATCCGAAGATATCCGTCGCACCGTCGAGCGCATCGGCCAGCGCGTCGACGTCGTCGGTGTCGTTGTAGAGGTAGAGGCTGGCCCGGGTCGTCGCGATTGCACGCCGAGCACCTGCATCAGCGGCTTCGCGCAGTGGTGTCCGGCGCGGACGCAGACGTTGCGTTCGTCGAGCACCTGGCTCACGTCGTGGGGGTGGAGGTCGCGGAACGCGAAGCTGAGCACGCCGCCGCGGACGCTCGACGTTGTCGGGTCCGTAGATCGTGATGTCGTCGCCGAAGCGCTCGTTCGAGCGTGTCGAGCGCGTAGCGGGTGAGGTCCATCTCGTGGCGGCGGACGTCGTCCATGCCGAGGTCCTCGAGGAACTCGACGGCGGCGCCGAAGCCGACCGCCTCGGTGATCGGCGGAGTGCCGGCCTCGAACTTCGCCGGCACCGGAGCGGTGCGTGAAGCCGTCGAGGCGTGACGGTGTCGATCATGTTGCCGCCGCCGAGGAACGGGGGCATCGCGTCGAGGAGCTCCATCCGCCCCCACAGCATCCCGATGCCGGACGGCCCGCACATCTTGTGGCTGGAGAACGCGACGAAGTCGGCGTCCCACGCCTGCACGTCGGTCGGGTTGTGCGGCACGTACTGGCAGGCGTCGACGACGGCGAGTGCGCCGGCGTCGTGGGCCGCCGCGCACAGCTCGGCGACGGGCGGTGATCGTGCCGAGCACGTTGCTCATCGCGGTGAACGACGAAGACCTTGGCGCCGTCGAGCAGCTCGGTCGAGGTCGGTGAGGTCGAGCTGGCCGTCGGCGGTGAGCGGGACCCAGCGGATCTCGATGCCGAGCTCGGTCGGCGCAGCATCTGCCACGGGACGATGTTCGCGTGGTGCTCCATGTGGGTGAGCACGACCACGTCGCCGGCGCGCGAGGTTGGCGCCGCCCCACGACCGGGCGACGAGGTTCAGCGACTCGGTGGCGTTCTTGGTGAACACACCTCGTCGGCGCTGCGGTGCGTTGATCGAAGCCGGGCGACGGCTGTGCGGGCGCCCTCGTAGGCCTCGGTGGCCTCGCCGGCGAGGCGGTAGGAGCTGCGGTTGATCGGCGCGTAGGAGTGCTCGAGGAAGTCGGTCATCGCGTCGATGACCCGGCGCGGCTTCTGCGACGTGTTGCCCGAGTCGAGGTAGACGAGCGGCGCGCCGTCGATCTGGCGCGACAGGATCGGGAACTCCTTGCGCATCGCGTGTCGAGGTCGAGCGCCATCGGCGGTCAGGCTCCGGTCGGTCGAATCGGCCGTCGCGTCCTTGAACGCGTCGTAGCCGTCGCGTTCGAGCTGCTCGGCGAGTTCCATGCCGCCCGCTGGCGACGATCCGGCCGTCGACGAGGATGTGGATGCGGTCGGGGGTGACCTCGTCGAGCAGACGCTGGTAGTGGGTGATGAGCACGACGCCCATCGTCGGGCCGCTCGGCGCGGACCTCGCGGATGCCCTGGGCGACGATGCGCAGCGCGTCGATGTCGAGGCCGGAGTCGGTCTCGTCGAGGATCGCCAGCTCCGGTTCGAGGATCGCCATCTGCATGATCTCGTTGCGCTTCTTCTCGCCGCCCGAGAATCCCTCGTTGAGGTAGCGGTCGACGAACGACGAGTCCATGCCGAGACGCTTCATCCACTCCATCGTGGCGAGGCGCAGTTCGAGCACCGACAGGTCGATGCCCTTGCGTGGCCGAGAGCGCCTGGCGCAGGAACTGGATCACCGAGACGCCGGCGATCTCCTGGGGGTACTGGAAGGCGAGGAACATGCCGGCCTTGGCCCGCTCGTCGACCGGCCACTCGGTGATGTCGTCGCCGAGGAACTTGATCGTTCCGGCGGTGACCTCGTACTCGGGCGAGCCCATCAGCGTGCTGCCGAGGGTCGACTTGCCGGACCCGTTGGGGCCCATGATGGCGTGGACCTCGCCGGGTGCGACCGCCAGGTCGAGACCCCGCAGGATCTCGGGGTGCGTCGCCCTCGGCGGGTCGCACGTGCAGGTTGTCGACTCGAAACAGCAGTTCGCTCACCCGGCGATTCTACCCCCGCCGATAATTATCCCTATCCCCGTAGGAGAAATCCCACCGCCACGAGCCGCAACCGATCAGTGCGCGACACGTTCCGCCTTCCGGGACATGTCGCGCACTGAAGGAGTGAGGCGGGCGCGGCTCGGGTCAGCGGGTGCGTTCGATGTGCTTGGCGACGAGGTTCTCGAGGGCTTCCTGATGGCCGCTGGTGCGGGTCGGTCTCCTTGTCGGTGCCGAGCTGGGCGTCGTGGAGCTCCTGGAGGGTCACCTTGCCGTCGAGGATGTCCTGCTCGTCGGCCCACCCGGCGTACCGGTCCTCGCGGCGACGATCGAGCTCGCCGTCCTCGAGGATCGACGCGGCCGCCACCAGTGCCCGCGCCATCGTGTCCATCCCACCGATGTGGGCGTGGAACAGGTCGTTGCGGTCGACTCGACTGGCGGCGCAGCTTGGCGTCGAAGTTCAGCCCGCCGGTGGTGAAGCCACCGCCGCGGAGGATCTCGAACATGCCGAGCGTCATCTGCTCCACCGACACCGGGAAGCGGTCGAGGTCCCAGCCGAGCCGGTCGTCGCCGGCGTTGGCGTCGATCGACCCGAAGATCCCCGCGGCGAACGCCGTGGCGATCTCGTGGGCGAAGTCGTGGCCGGCGAGCGTGGCGTGGTTCACCTCGATGTTCACCTTGACCTCGTTCTCGAGGCCGTACCGCTGCAGGAAGGAGTAGCACGGTCGCGACGTCGTAGTCGTACTGGTGCTTGGTCGGCTCGAACGGCTTCGGCTCGATGAGGATCGTGCCCTCGAAGCCGATCGCATGCTTGTGCTCGATCACCATGTTGAAGAACCGGCCGAGCTGGTCGAGCTCACGGCGCATGTCGGTGTTGAGCAGCGTGTCGTATCCCTCGCGGCCGCCCCACAGCACGTAGTTCTCGCCGCCGAGCCGCTTCGTGGCGGTCATGCAGTGCGCAACCTGCGCGGCGGCGTAGCGCGAACAGATCCGGATCGGGGTTGGTCGCGCACCTGCCTGGAACCTCGGGTTCGAGAACAGGTTCGCCGTGCCCCACAGCAGACGGACGCCCGTGCGCTCCTGATGCTCGGCGGCCAACTCCACCATCTCGTCGAAGTTGCGGCACGACTCGGCGAACGTCGCGCCCTCGGGCGCGATGTCGCGATCGTGGAAGCAGTAGAACGGCGCGCCGAGCTTCTCGAGGAACTCGAAGGCGACCTCCATCTTCTCCTTCGCGGCGGCCATCGGATCGCGTCCGGGCTCGAGCCACGGGCGGTCGAGGGTGCCGGCGCCGAAGATGTCGATGCCCTCGGAGTTGAACGAGTGCCAGTACGACACGGCGAAGCGCAGCTGCTCGGCCATCGTTCGACCTGCGACGACGCGGTCGGCGTCGTACCAGCGGAAGGCGAGCGGGTTGTCCGAGTCGGGGCCTTCGAAGCGGATGGTGTCGATGTCGGGGAAGAAGTCGTTGCTCATGGTGGCGCGTCCTGTGCTCGGTGGTGTGCGTGTCGGCTGCACGCCGCACGCATCGGATGTTTGTTGACAAGTATGACAAACCTCGATCTAGAGTGCAACCCATGACCTCGGCCGCTCGTACGCCCCATCTGCGGCGGTCCAATCTGGCGCTCGTGCTCGATCAGTTGCGACGCCACGGATCGTGCTCGCGGTCACAGCTCGTCGCGGCGACGGGCCTGACGCGAAGCGCGATCGCCGGCCTGGTCGGCGAGCTCGAGTCGCATCGGCCTGGTGGCCGAAGCAGCACCCGCTCGTGACGGTCGCCCCGGCCGGCCGTCGCCGGTCGTGCGTGTCGAGCGACCGCGACGTCGGTCGCGCTCGCGATCGAGATCTTCGTCGACGAGATCGGCGCGGCGTACGTCGCGCTCGACGGGTCCATCGTCGCCTCGGTCCGAGTGGCGCGACCCCGAGCGAGGGTCGCCGTTGCCGAGACGGTTGCCGACGTTGCCGCGCTGGTGGACACGTTGGATCGCAGCTGCCGAACTCGAGCCATCCGACGGATCCTCGCCTCGTCGGCTGTGGCGTGTCCGTGCCCGGGTTGGTCCGCGACGTCGACGGGGTGGTCGTGGCGGCGCCGAACCTCGGTTGGATCGATGTGGCGCTGGCCGAGTCGCTCGACGTCGGCGCTCGGCCGCGGGCGTCCCGATCCATGTCGGCAACGACGCCGACCTCGGTGCGCTCGCCGAATCACGTTTCGGTGCCGGTGTGGGCGTCGGACCACATGATCTTCGTGTCCGGCGAGGTCGGCGTCGGCGGTGGGCTCGTCGCTGACGGTCGACCGGTCGTCGGCCATCTCGGGTTCGCCGGTGAGATCGGTCACCTCCCCGTGAACCCCGAGGGTCGGCGATGTCGCTGCGGATCGATCGGTTGCTGGGAGACCGAGGTCGGCGAAGCGGCGCTCCTCGAACGAGCGGGCCTCGACCCCGATGGCGGGCGCGCCGCGGTCGAGGAGTTGCTCGAACGTGCCGGCGGCCGGTGATCTCCGGGCGACGGATGCGCTCGCCGTCGAGGCGCGCTGGCTGGCGATCGGGATCGCCGGGCTCGTGAACGTCCTCGATCCCGACACCGTGGTGCTCGGGAGGCCTGTTCGCGCGGATCCTTCCGGCAGTTCGAGCGGTACTCGACGACGAACTCGCAGACCGGCGCTACCTCGCGGCGGGCCGAGATGTCGCCGTCGTGGGTGCGGCCCTCGGTCCGCAGGCCGTGACGGTCGGCGCCGCCGAACTCGCCTTCGGCCCACTCCTCGACGATCCGGCCGGCGTGATGGGTGCCGCGGTCGCCTGACTCAATCGGCTCGTGAACTCATCTGGTGATCGTCATGGCCAGATCGGGTCGGAGCAGGAACGGCGTGAGGTGGGCGGCCAGGTTCGAGAACGGCAGCACGTCAGGGTGCAGGTCGATGCCGAGCGTCTCGGTCATGAATCGTCGGCGGGCCTGCATCCGCTGCCAGGCCTCGGGGTACGCGGCGGCGAACGCAGCTCGGAGTGACTCGTCGGCGAGCGCCACGCCGTCTTCGATGTTCGTCGTGAAGTACGGCGTGCCCGTCGCCGGGATGATGTCGCACTGGAGCGCCATGCCCGACCGCAGCTCGATCGTCGAGCCGGCGAACACCGGTGAGTTCACCCACTCGTCGAGGTGGAGCTGGTGCCCGGGGTTGAGCGACACCCCGAAGAACGGGTCGCCCAGGTGCCGGTCGACGATGGCCTGCAGCGCGCCGCCGACCTGGCCGACGTGGAGCGCCTCGTACCATTCGGCGACGGCCTCGAAGTAGGGCGCGACGAGCCGCTCGACGTAGTCGGCGATGCCGTCGGGCAGCTCCGCCGCATCCTCGACGACGAACCCCGCCCGGCAGTTGAGCGCGCCCCAGATCCCGAACGCGATCGTGAACGGGTCGCCCCGCTCGATCGGTCGATCGCCGGGGCTCAGCAGCCCGTACCGCGCCCGCGGTCCGGCGCTGAGCATGAGGTGGCACGACAGCGGTGAGCCGTTCCACTCGAGCAGCCGGGCGGCCTCCCGCTCGGTCATCCCGGGCTGCAGGCCGGTCAGCACGTTGCGCACGCCGCGCGACGTCTGGCACGCCGCCCACTCGAACGCCGCGAGCTGCTCGACCTCGTTGATCACCCGCAGCCCGTCGGCGGCGTCGATGAGCAGGTCGGTCGCGTTCTCGACGAGCCCGGCCGGGCCGACGGCCGACCGGAGCTCGTCGACGAGGAACGCCGGCGCCTCGATCGTCGCGCGGCTCGCGTACGTCTTCCAGCCGACGACGCCGACTCGGCTGCCCGGCCCGATGCCTTCGTCGCGCAAGGTCTCGTGCGAGCGGTCTCGAGTTGTCCCGCGGCCTGGCCCGGCAGGCTGAGGTCCTGGAAGCGGACCGGCCGCACGGGGAGCGGTGCCGCCGCGCCGAGGTCGAAGCACTCGTTGCCGAGCAGGATCGCCGGGTCGCCCGTCGCTCCGACGATCAGCATCGCTTCTTCGAATCGGGGGTCGAACCCGGTGAGGTAGGCGATGTTGGCGCTGTGCTCACGGTCGGCCCACACGACGAGGTGGTCGTAGCCGCGCGGTTCCATGACGGACCGCAGCCGGTCGAGCCGGCCGGCGAAGATCGACGGCGGCAGCAGCGGTTCGGTCGGCGGGCATGCCGAAGTCCGGCAGCGTGATCTCCGCCAGATGTGCGCTCGACCCGGTCATGTCGTCACTCCGCCGGTGTCCAGGGGGTGGCTTCGGTTGCGCCGCGCTCGATCGTCACGAACTGGTCGGCTCCGACCGTCATCCACGGTCCGGTCTCGCCGTCCGGCCACTGCACACGGACCTCGGCCTCGTCCGCGTCGCCGAGACCGGCATGGATCCAGCCGCTCTTGCCGCCGGCATGACCGCCACCGACGGTCACCTCACGGACGACCGTCCGCTCACCCACCCTCACCTCGACCCACGCTCCGACCGCGTCGACGTTCGGGGCCGGCTGCTCGAGCTCGATGGCGATCCAGTGCCCCATGGGCGCCGGTTGGTCGGCGTCGCCGCTGCCGACGTTGCGCCACAGCGACACGTTCGCCTCGCGATGGACGACCACGAGGTCGAGCATCCCGTCGAGGTTGAGGTCGACCAGCGATGCGCCGCGGGCCCGGTCGTACCCGACGATGCCTGCCGCCTCACCACCCTCCACGAACGTGCCGTCCGCTTGGCCGATCAGCAGATTGCTCGGGTCGCGGGTCGCGTAGTCGGGCTGCGCCTCGACGTTGCCCTTGCTCACGAACAGGTCGACGAGACCGTCGTTGTTGACGTCCTCGAACTCCGGATGCCACGCCGTCGACGGCAGGACGTCGCCGCCCGTGTACGGACGTTGCGCCGTGACGCCCGCCTTGAGCGCCATGTCCTTGTACGTCGGCTGGGCCGGGCCGTTCTCGAGCGTCTGCAGCTTGTTGTCGCCCTGGCTCGTGAGGAACACCTCGGGATGGCCGTCGCCGGTCAGATCCTGGCTGGCGATGCCCATGCCCCAGATCTGCACCGGACGCCAGCCGTCGGCCTCGGTGTACTCGCGTGGCTGCTCGCCCGGGGCGATCCTCCACAGCTGTTCCCGGCCGTCCCGGTAGTAGTTCCGGTCGTTCGAGACGCGCAGGTCGCGCCGACCCGAACGATCCCAGTCGCTGAAGAGCACGGACAACGTGCAGTACCCCGGCGTGAGCGGGATCGGCGTGTCGTACGCGTCCCCGCCCGACGCCGGGCGCACGAGCTGGCTGTCGTCGCAGCCGTCCTCGTCGAGCGTGCGGTAGTTGCCGAAGGCGAGTGTCGGCAGCGCGTTCGTGCCCTCCCACGTTGCACTGAACGCGGTGGTCCAATCGTCGCCCCCGTCGAGTCCGAGTTGCTCGGTCGCGTCCTCGAAGCGGCAGTCGCCCAGCCCGCGCAGCATGACGTTGGCCCCGCGACGCAGGACGGCGAGGTCGATCAGCCCGTCGCTGTCGACGTCGAGCGGATAGGCGCCCGTGACCGCCGTGAGGTCGGTGACCGACGACGTGCAGCGGTTCGAAGCGGAGTGCGCCACCCACCTCGCTGCGGTTCCGGTAGAGGGCAGCCGGCTCGGTGCCACCGGCGAAGTACAGGTCGGCCAACCCGTCGTCGTCGCAGTCGAAGGCGGCGACGCCACCGCCGACGAAGTGCTCGTACGCGCCCTCGTACGAATGGTCGATGCCCGAACCGGTCGTGTCGTCGACGAACCGCGGCGCGTCGCCGGTGGCGGCCGCCGACGACGAACTGGCCGTTGCGCCAGACCAGCAGTGCGCCGATCATCGACGACGACGACGAGCGCGCCGACGGCCAGCCACGTCGACCGCGAGGATTTCGCCTGGGTCGAGTGATCCTCGGCAGGGATCACCGGCTCGTCGGACATGCACTGATTGAACCACCTGGCGACGGCCGGCAGGAATCGCGCCGCCGGTCGCGATGACGCACGCATGAGCGCAGCACGGTGGTCTCATGCGCTCATCACACGGCCGGAAAGCCCGGAGGAGGGTTGACGTGTCGCGCGGATTCCCTCCATGCTGGGGTCGATGTCGAGCACCGTGCTCCCACCGGTGCGGCCGGATCTGCTGGAGGCGCAGGCTGCCGCATGGCGTCACGTCACGTCACCGGGAGCGTCGTGGACCGGTGCCGAGCGACGAGCGATCGCCCAGACGGCCATCGCCGCACTGGACGACCCCGATCCGCTGCCGCCGTGGGTGTCGCCGACGAGCGTCGGTCGATCCATGCCCGATCGACGTCGCGCTGCCCGACGTGGTCGTCGACGCGGTGTACCGGATCGCCCGGCATGCCTCGACGCTGACCGAAGCGTGGTACCGGGAGCAACTCGAACGAGGCATCGATGCGTTCGCCTACGTCGAGATGGTCGGGGTCGTGGTCGCAGTCGCCGCGGTCGACGGGTTCTTCCGGTCCGGCAGGGCTCGAGCGTCCACCTCTCCCCGAGGCGGTGGGCGGTGCGCCCCACGGCCGTCACCCGCAGGTCGAACCGGCCACGTTGAACTGGGTGCCGGTGGCCGCGCCGGCGGATCGAGTGGCGGCGGTCGTGCAGGGCCTGAGCGCGGCGCCGGCGGAATGGGACAACGTCTGCGTGCTCGCCGCGGCGCAGTACATCCCGGTCGACGAGATGGGCGAACTCGGATGGAGTCGGGGCACGCTCAGCCGCGGCGAGATGGAGCTGGTCGCGGCGCAGACTCTCCGCCGTCCGCGAATGCTTCTTTTGAACGACGTCGCACACGATGATGCTCCGTGCGAGCGTCAACCACCAGCCACCGGGTCAGGACTCCGCCGAGGAGGTCGAGACGCGTTCGCAGATCCTGGAACGGTTCGTTGCCGCCGTGGTCGGTGACGATCCCGCCGTTGCCGGTGGAAGCCCGCGCGATGCTCGTCGACCGCCTCGGTCCGGACTGGTTGATCGATGCCTGCGCGGTGATCGCCAACTTCGAGATGATGACCCGTCTCGCCGACGCGACCGGGGCCCGTCTGCGTCCCGAACAGATCGAGGCTGCCGCATCGATCATCGACGACCTCGGGCTCGACGCATTCCCCTCCGCCAGGCGATGAGATCAGGCGATGAGATGCCGGCCGTCAGCCGTCGGTGGCCAGTGGCAGTTCGTCGACGTTGAGCCAGCGGTCGCCGGTCGCCCGGCGCAGCGCGAAGGTCGTGGCGAACGGCGTCGACGTCTGCGTCTGCAGGTTCCCGTCCGCGTCGTAGGTCTCGGTGGTCTGCGTCCCGCGGGACTCGAGACCGAGACTCAGACCGTCCTGTCTGCCCGAAGGGGACCAGCAGCGTCACGTGCACGTCGTCGATCGCGTAGCGGTCGATCACGGTGGTGCCGGTCGCGGCGGCCTCGTCGAGCCGGGCCTGCATCGCGTCGAGCCGGTCGCCGTGGTCGACCGCTTCGAGGATCGACGCGTCTCCACGGAGCAGCGCCTGGTTCTCGAGTTCCAGGTTCTCCGCCAACGTCAGGACGATCGCCTGCGCTCCCGGCCCGGCGATCTCGTGGTTCCAGTCCAGCACGCCCTGCTCGACGGTGATCGTCGGGAAGGTCGCCGGGTCGACCTGGTGGGGCACGCGACCCAGCACGTCGTCCGATCCGAGTCCGATGACACCCTGCGCCGACGATCCGGCAGCCACGACGCCGACCCCCAGGAACACCATCAACGAGGCGATCGCACCCATTCGAACGGCCGGCCGGATGACGGAGGCTCCCGGCCGGCGCCCGACCGCGATGCGGTGCGCGAACCGGCCGACGCGTGTCATCCGCCGCTCCCGGCGCGGGCACGAGCCGGTCGAGGAGCGGACGGGCCGCGCACATCACGACGAGTCCACCGAGCAACGCGACCTTCGTGCCGAACTCGTCGGTCTGCGGCGCCATCATGAGCGTGCACGCCACCGCCACGAGGAAGCCGAACAGGACCCGGCCGACGCGGCCGGACGGCACGGTCTTCGGGTCGGTGATCATGAAGAACAGGAAGATCAGCAGCTCCGGCGAGAACATGATGACCCGCCAGTAGTCGAACCCGGTGACGGGGGTGAACGCCCAGCGCGCCGTCATGCTGTGACCGGACGCGGCCAGGATCCCGAGCCCGACCGCCAGGGTGATCCAGAACGTGCCGGCAACCGCGAGGAGGCGGAGGCGCCGTGTGATCAGCAGCCCGCCCACCAGGATCACGGTGTACGCCGCGATCATCCAGCTGTTCAGCGGCGCCCACCAGAAATCGAGCGGTTCCACCCGGGTGCTGCCGAGCACGACGAAGGTGACCACCAGGCCGAGGTTCGACGGGTTGAACAGGTGCGAGCCCCGGTAGCGGATGAGGTACTTCGTCAGGAGCGAGAACGCGGCAACGCCCGCGAAGACGTACCACGCGTGGGTGCTCCACGTGTCGTCCGGAGGTGTTCCCGGAACGCGGAGGATCAGCGCGACTCCGCTGCCCGTCAGCATCGCGCTCGCGGGCCACACGAACGTGCGGGTCCGGCGGAACGTGATCGTCACCTCGATGATCGCCGCGGTCAGGATCGCCGAGAGGATCTGCGGGACGCTGACCCAGAAGTTGAGGCCCAGCTGTCCGAGCGTGTGGATGGTGAGGACGACCGCGGCCACGTGCAGTCGGGGATCGCGGATCTTCGGCAGGATCACCGGGTAGGCGTTCGCGCCGATCCGCAGCATGCGGCCGGCGACCGCCGCGCCGACGGCCTCCTGGCCGTTCGGGCTCAGCGTGGCGCCGCCGGTCGCCGATCGCGGCGCGTGAAGTGCTGGCCCTCCCATCGGGCCGCAGACTAGTACGGCTCCGGTTTCGCTAGGTTGCCCGCCATGCCTCGACCTGCTTCACGGTCGGCACCGCGCCGCGGGGCCGCTCCTGGTGGTGACCCTGGCGGCCGCCGTGCTGCCGGCCTGCTCGTCGGACGACACTCCCGCGTACGCCGTGGAGGACTGCACGCGTGACGATCTCGGTGGTCGATCCGTGGCGCGGGTGTGGGACGAAGCCCTGCTCCAGCTCATCCGCGAGGTGATCCCGGCGCCGACGGTGCACGCTCGCAACCTGTTCCACACCTCCGCGGCGATGTGGGACGCGTGGGCGGCCTACGACCCCGACGCCGACGGCTACTTCGTGACCGAGAAGCAGACGGCCGATGACGTGACGGCCGCCCGGGAGGCGGCGATCAGCTACGCCGCCTACCGTCTGCTGCTGTGGCGGTACGGGACGGTGTCCGACCTCGCGTCCGCTCCCGACGAGCTGGACGCCGTGATGGCGTCGCTCTGCTATCGCACCGACTACGAATCGACCGACGGCGACGACCCCGCCGCGCTCGGCAACCGGATCGCCGAGGCCGTCATCACCTACGGCAGCACCGACGGCGCGTTGGAGGACGATCGCTACGTCGACAGCTCGTATCGGCCGGTCAACGATCCGATGGTCGTCGCCGATCCCGGCGCGGTGATGGCCGATCCCAACGCGTGGCAGCCGCTCTCGCTCGGCGAGCAGATCGCGCAGAACGGCCTGCCCATCCCCGGCAACGTCCAGACGCTTCATCGGTCCGCAGTGGGGCTTCGTGACCCCGTTCGCGCTCGAGCCGTCGCCGACCGGCACGCCGATCGACCCGGGCCCGCCGCCGCGGCTCGGCGACCCGGAGACCGACGACGACTTCAAGCAGGCTGCCCTCGAGGTCATCCGGTACAGCTCCGAACTCGACCCGGCCGACGGCGTGGAGGTGGAGACCTCGCCGGACGCGCTCGGTGACAACACGCTCGGGACGAACGACGGCAGCGGCCACGACGAGAACCCGGCGACCGGCCAGCCGTACGAGCCGGTCACCGCGCTGCGGGCGGACTTCCAACGGGCGGTCGCCGAGTACTGGGCCGACGGACCGAAGTCGGAGACCCCTCCGGGTCACTGGAACCTGATCGCCAACGAGGTGTCGGACGCGCCCGGTTTCGAGCGGCGGATCGGCGGCGACGGGCCCGGTCGTGGATCCACTCGAATGGGACGTCAAGACGTACCTCGCGCTCAACGGCGCCGTCCACGACGCGGCGATTGCCGCATGGGGACTCAAGGGCTACTACGACTCGGCACGACCGATCTCGATGATCCGCTACATGGGCGGCAAGGGCCAGTCGAGCGACCCGGCCGGGACGGCCTACGACCCCGAGGGTCTGCCGCTGGAGCCCGGACTGGTCGAGGTGATCACCCCGGAGTCGAGCGCGCCCGGGCAACGGCACGAGGAGCTCGCCGACCATGTCGGCGAGGTTGCCGTCCGGTCGTGGCTCGGGTTCCCGGACGACCCCGAGACGCAGACCAGCGGCGTGGGTTGGATGCGCGCCGTCGACTGGGTCCCGTATCAGCGCGAGACGTTCGTGACGCCGGCGTTCGCGGGGTACGTGTCGGGCCACAGCACGTTCAGCCGAGCCGCCGCCGAGGTGCTCACGGCGATGACCGGCAGCGAGTTCTTCCCCGGCGGACTGACCGAGCGGACCACCCCGGCCGGCGAGCTGCTGCACGAGGAGGGTCCGACGCAGGACGTGACCACCCAGTGGGCGACGTACTACGACGCCGCCGACCAAGCGGGCATCTCACGGCTCTACATGGGCATCCACATCCCGCAGGACGATTTCGAGGGTCGCAGGATCGGCGCCGAGGTCGGCACCGCAGCATGGGCGCGCGCCCAGGAGTTCTTCGCGGGCACGGCCGAGCCGTAGATCCATCGGCGCGGAGGATCCGGCCGCACGCCGAGGTCGGGACCTTGGTCCTTTGCCGGATACCGGCGGAGGTGTATGGTGCAAACCGCTCGCAGCTCATCGTGAACAGCGAGCGAACACCATCCCTGAGATTCCAACTCCTGAGGGGGAGCACACATGAGAGCACGACACGTGGCATCCGTTGCCGTCGTCGCCGGGTTGATCTTTGCCGCATGCGGCAGCGATGACGACTCGTCGAGCGAGGGACACGACCGCCAGCGAGGGCACGACCGCCAGCGGAGGCACCGAAGCCGCTGGCGGCGGCGGCGATTGCGTCGTCGGCGTCTCCTGGAACAACTTCCAGGAAGAGCGCTGGGGCAAGTTCGACGAGCCGGCCATGAAGGCAGCCATCGAAGCCGGTGGCGGCAGCTACGTCTCGAACGACGCGAAGTCGTCGGCCGAGACGCAGGCCAGCAACGTCGAGAACCTGATCTCACAGGGCGCCAACGTCGTGGTGATCCTCGCCCAGGACGGCGAAGCCATCATCCCGTCGGTGCAGGCAGCAACCGCCGCCGGCGTCCCCGTCATCGCGTACGACCGCCTGATCGAAGATCCCGACAGTGCTCTACCTGACCTTCGACAACCAGCTGGTCGGCGAGATGCAGGCACAGGCGCTGTTCGACATCCAGCCGACGGGCAACTGGGTGATCATCAAGGGCAACGCGGCCGACGCCAACGCCGACTTCCTGCGCAGTGGCGCCGAGAAGGTCATCGGTGAGGCCGTCGCGGCCGGTGACATCACCATCGTCGGTGAGGACTACACCGACAACTGGGATCCCGCAAACGCCCAGGCGACGATGGAGGGCTACCTCACCGCCGAGAACAACGACATCGATGTCGCCCTCGTCCAGAACGACGGCATGGCCGGTGGCGTGATCGCCGCACTCGAAGCGCAGGGCCTCGCCGGCCAGGTGCCCGTGTCCGGCCAGGACGGTGACCAGGCGGCGCTCAACCGTGTCGCCCTCGGCACGCAGTCCGTCGACGTCTGGAAGGACGCCCGTGCGCTCGGCACGGCCGCCGGCGAGTCTGCCATCGCGCTGTGCGCCAACCCGGATCCCGCCGCCGTGGCAGGTGCCGCGGCGTTCACGACGCCCGGTGGCAACGACGTCAGCGCCATCTTCCTCGAGCCGATCCCCATCACGCAGGACAACCTCGATGTGGTCGTCGACGCCGAATGGATCAGCACGGAGGACCTCTGCCAGGGAGTCGAAGCCGGCTCGGTGGCAGCCTGCCCCTGATCGTCAACTGACGACGAACACCCCGTAGTGGAAGTGCCCCCCGCCCGCAAGGCGGGGGGCACTTCCGTACTCCTTGCAACGTGATGTAGAGAAGGCGTGACGATGACTGAGACACAAGCGGCCCCGGCGCCGGCGACCGCTTCGAAGTCGGGTTGGCGATCCGGGCTGGCATCGGCCGAGATCGACTCCCGCATGGTCGGCATGATCCTGGCGACCGCCGTGATCTGGATCAGCTTCAACCTCCTGTCCGACGGTGACTTCCTGACCGCTCGGAACCTGTGGAACCTGTCGGTGCAGAGCACGTCGATCGCCATCATGGCGACCGGCATGGTCCTGATCATCGTGTCGCGCAACATCGACCTGTCGGTCGGTTCGCTGCTCGGGTTCCTCGGCTACGTGATGGCGATGGTCCAGACCCGCTGGATCCCCGACGCATTCGGCCTGGAACGTTGGTACACCTGGATCGTGGCCCTGGCCGTCGGCCTCGCGCTGGGCGCGCTCGTCGGTGCTCTTCCAGGGCGTCCTCGTCGGGTACGTCAAGATCCCTGCGTTCATCGTGACGCTGGGCGGGTTGCTGATCTGGCGCGGCCTGATCTTCCGCTTCGAGCAGGGCCAGACGCTGTCGCCGCTCGACAGTACGTTCAAGTTGATCGGCGGCGGGCCCAAGGGTGCGCTCGGTGACTGGAAGAGTTGGGTGGTCGGTGTGGTCGCCTGCGCCCTGATCATCCTGAGTGTCGTGCTCGCCCGCCGCCGCCGTCAGCGCTACGAGCTTCCGCTGCGTCCGATGTGGCTCGACGTCGGCATCGGTGCGCTCGGTTGTCTCGTGGTGGTGGCCGGGGTCGGCCTCGTGGCGAACAAGTACATCTCCCCGATCACCGGGAATCCGACGGGGATCGCCTACCCGGTCGTCATTCTCATCATGGTGGCGATCCTGATGACCTACCTGGCGCGGCGTCGTCAGTTCGGTCGCTACGTGTACGCCTACGGCGGCAACCCCGAGGCTGCCGAACTGGGTGGTATCAACACCCGCAAGGTCGTCATGCTGACCTTCGTCCTGATGGGCGTGCTCTGCGCAGTGAGCGCCGCGGTGCAGACCGCCCGCCTCGATGCGGCCGTGACGAACCTCGGCGTGACCAACGAACTCGACGTCATCTCGGCGGCGGTCATCGGCGGCACCTCGTTCGCCGGTGGCATCGGCACGATCCCCGGTGCCGTCCTCGGTGCGGTGATCATGCAGTCGCTGCGTTCCGGCATGGTGCTGCTGAAGGTCGACTCGCCGACTCAGGACGTCGTGGTCGGTTTGGTCCTGATCGTTGCGGTCGGTCTCGACTCGACCCTCCGCAAGGGCGCGAAGTGAGCAGGAGGATCCGATGACCGATCTCGCCACCCCGGAGACCTCGACCAACGCCGGTGATGCATCCCGCACCCCACTCGTCGAGCATGCGTGACATCCGAGTGTCGTTCGGCGGCGTGCACGCCGTCGACGGCGTGTCGATCGACCTGTACCCCGGTGAGGTCGTCGCCCTCGTCGGCGGCAACGGCGCCGGCAAGTCGACGCTGATCCACACGCTCGCCGGCGCGCACCCTGCCGACGGCGGGCAGATCCTGATCAACGGTGAGCCCGTCACGATCAACAACCCACGTGATGCCCGCACGTACGGGGTCGAGACGATCTACCAGAAGCTGGCGCTCGCCGACAACATCGACGCGGCCGGCAACATCTTCCTCGGGCGCGAGCTGAAGACCCGGTTCGGCTCGCTCGACGACTCGGCGATGTCGTCCGCGACGCAGAAGCTGATGAAGCGTCTGAACCCGAGGTTCAAGAACCTCCGCACGCCGGTGAAGTCGCTGTCGGGTGGTCAGCGGCAGTCGGTGGCGATCGCCCGGGCGGTCCACTTCAACGCCACGATCCTCATCATGGACGAGCCCACCGCGGCGCTCGGACCGGCGGAGACCGCGGAGGTGCGTGACCTCATCATGCAACTGAAGTCGGAGGGGATCGGGATCTTCCTGATCAGCCACGACATCCACGACGTGTTCGACCTCGCCGACCGGATCAGCGTGATGCTCCAGGGCAAGCTCGTCGGCACCGTGAACAAGCACGAAGTCACCAAGGACGAGGTCCTCGCGATGATCATCATCGGCAAGATGCCGGGCGAGGTGTCCACCGAGGAGATCGCGCGAGATCACCCAGTAGAGGTGACCGTCGGTGAGACGCGGGGTCAGACCCTGCGTCTCGTTCAGGTGTCGCGGAGGTCCTCTTTCCAGGCTTGCGTCCAGGCCCGGAACTTCGCATGGCGTGTGCCGCTCGGGCCGATGCCGTCGGCGGTCCCGTCGGGGAACAGACGCAGCGTGAACGGTTCGTCGAGCCGATCGATGTGGGCGGCCCAGTAGCGGGCGTCGCCGCCGGTCGCCGGTCCCGCCCGCCACAACAGCCACGATCCGATGCGGCGCTTGTAGTCGGCGACCGGACGGTCGGGGAGGTCGTCGCCGAGCGTCAGCAGGCTGTCGGGGGCCTCCACCCAGGCGGTCGCGGGGATGTTGCGGTCGCGGATCGGCGTGAGGGGAAGGTCCGCGGTGTGGACCGGGGTGTCGTCGACGGGCCGTTCGTCGTAGCGCACTACCAGCCGCGTTCGATCCACTCGTCGAGGTGCGGCCGCTCGGCGCCGATCGTCGTGTCGAGTCCGTGACCGGGGAGCACGATGGTGTCGGCGGGGAACGTGAAGAGCTTGGTGGTGATCGAGGTGATGATCGTGTCGAAGTCGGCGTCCTCGAACGAGGTGTTGCCGGGGCCGCCGGGGAACAGGGTGTCGCCGGTGAACAGCAGCGGGGTGCCGTCGAGGGCGAACGAGATCGAGCCGGGGGTGTGGCCGGGGTTGTGGATGGCGTGGAGGCGGAGCCGTCCGACCTCGATCACCTCGGCGTCGTCGATGAACACGTCGTAGCCGACGTCTTTCAGCTTCGGTGCGTCGAGTGCGGTGACGGCGACCTCGTAGCCGGCCTCCCGCATCGCGGGCACCGCCTGGATGTGGTCCCAGTGCCCGTGCGTCTCGAGCACCCGCTTCACACCGAGGCGTTGACACAGCTCGAGGAGTTGCTCGTGCTCGTTGGCGGCGTCGAGCAGCACCGCCTCGCCGCTGGCGCGGCACCGCACGACGAACACGTTGTTCTCGTACGGCCCGACCACCACCTTGTGGACCTCGACATCGGCGTTCGACCAGTGCAGCGTGTCGGTCGTCGTCATGCCCGCCATTCTGTCAGCCGTCGCGGTCGACTGGCCGATGATGCGTCAGGTCGCGGTCCGGCGGAGCCAGATGTTGCCACCCGGGTTCTCGAGGCACAACGGCATGTGCTCGACGAAGAACTCGCGGTGGTTGTGCTGCAGGTAGGTGCTCATCAGCACGATGTCGAAGGCAGCGTTGAACTGCAGGAAGGCGCGCAGTAGGTACGCCTCGTTCCAGGAGCGCCCTTCCCGGATCCAGACCTGTGGGTACTCGAACGGGTAGTAGATGTCGTGGAAGTGCACGTGGACACCCGGTGCGAGTGTGGGGAGCACCTCGAAGACGATCCAGTTGACGTCGCTGCCGATCTTGCTCACGTGCGTGGAGTCGATGAACAGCACGTCGCCGGATTCGAGGCGGGCGAACTCGTCGAGGTCGACGTCCTGGACGCGGGTGGGCAGGATGCGCACGCGGTCGCGGTCGGCGTCGGTCAGGAGCGATTCCAGCAGCTCGGGGTACGGCTCGATGAACGTCGTCTCGATGGCGCCGTCGAAGTGCAGGTCGTTCGTGTCGAGAATCATGCACGAGGAGTATCCGGAGCCGACTTCGATGATGCGAGAGGGCCGGAGGTGACGAATCATGCAGTGCAGGAAGATGCCATCGGAGTACGAGTAGGCCGGGTTCTCGTAGTAGTACCGCAGACCCTCGCGAGGGTCGGGCCCGAAGGGAAGCTCACGGTAGAACGTGTCGAACGAGCGCAGCAGGGCCAGTTGCGCGTCGTCGGCGAGATCGATCCCACCGAGGTGTCGGGGTGGTGGCCCGAAGATGCGGGCCTCGTCGCGGTTGATCTCGTCAGAGGACGGGATCGGTGAGTAGAAGTGACCGGGAGGGACGAACCCGGCGGCGTGTGTGAGCCGAGCGAGTTCGTCCCGCATTCGTTCGACGTCGGCCGACGACGCGTCTCGTTGTGCGGCCAGCGATCGGATGCCGGGCAGGCGTCTGGCGAAGGCCTTGATCGAAGCAGTCATCCCGGCCGCAACGTAGTTGAGTGCCGTTGCGCGTTCGTTCCTCGGACTCGCTCACGCGCTCACGACATCGAATCCGAGACCGAGTGCGACGCCGATGTGGACGGGGTCGTACGTGACGAAGCGGATGGGTCCGGGGAGTCGTTCGGCGGCTGCGAAGTGGATGGCGTCGGTCAGTCGGACCGGTTGGCTCCGAGCGAGTGAGGCCGCACGGTCCAGGCAGCGTTGATCGACGGGCACCACGTGGAGGTGGTCCCACACCAGTCGGATGGCGTCCTCCAGGTCGAGTCGAAGGATCCGCTCATCGGTCAGCCGGTCGATGGCCGGCAGCGCCTCGGTGAGCGCCATCGCCGACGCTGCCCACGTCGGGTCGCGGTCGAGCGCATCGAGCGTGGTGGCCCGCAGCGGGCCGTCGATGCCGAGCGCCAACAGCGCGCTGGTGTCGAGCACCACCGTCATCCCGGCGACCCCCATCCCGGCGACCCCCATCCCGGCGACCCCCATCCCGTTTGCGGGAGATTTCGGATGGAGTGGGCCATTGAAAAACTCCCGCAAACGTGAGGAGGGGCGATGGGCGGCGTCATCCCCGGAGCTCGCGGAGGACCTGGTCGATGCGAACGCCGGCCCAGACGGCGACGGGCGCGGGCGGTCGCCATTCGCTGGTACGTCGAGGCGGGATGACGGCGCCGGAGCCGATGAGGCGTTCGAGGTCGGGGGCGTCGGCGTCGAGTGGGCCGAGCTGGGCGACCGGTCGACCGGCCGCCGTCACCACCGTGCGGTCGCCGGCACCGGCCCGACGGACGGCTTCGGCGAGCCCGGCGCGCAGTTCCCGGATTCCCAGCGATCGCACCTCATCTGTGTCCACATGTGTACACAAGCAGAGTTGCACGGTCGAATGCAACCCCGCGATGATCTCGCCCATGAACTTTGCCTTCACCGATGAACAAGAAGAACTCCGCAAGACCGTCCGGTCCTTCCTCGAGAGCAAGAGCTCCGAGGAAGCCGTTCGTGAGCTGATGGAGACCGAGGACGGCTACGACCCCGCGGTCTGGAGCCAGATGGGCGAGCAGATGGGTCTGCAGGGCCTGTCGATCCCCGAGGAGTTCGGTGGGTCGGGCTACAGCTTCGTCGAGCTCGGCATCGTCCTCGAGGAGATGGGCCGCGCGCTGCTGTGCGCGCCGTTCTTCTCGACGGTCGTGCTCGCCGGCAACACGCTGCTGCAGTCCGGCGACGAGGCCGCCAAGGCCAAGTACCTCCCCGGCATCGCCTCGGGCGAGACCATCGCCACGCTCGCCTACACCGAGCCGTCGGGCAAGTGGGACGAGTCGGGCATCACGATGGAGGCCACGAAGTCCGGCGACGGCTACACGTTGAGCGGCACCAAGTCGTTCGTGATCGACGGTCACCTCGCCAACCTGATCATCGTCGCCGCCAAGACCGGCGCCGGCACCAGCCTGTTCGCCGTCGACGGTGACGCCGCCGGCCTGACCAAGACCTCGCTGTCGACGATGGACCAGACCCGCAAGCAGGCCAAGCTCGAGTTCTCGAACACGCCGGCCACGCTCATCGGCGAGGACGGCAAGGGCTGGGACACGCTGTCGACCGTGCTCGACCTCGCCGCTGTCGGCCTCGCCGCCGAGGAAGTCGGTGGCGCCCAGAAGGTCCTCGAGATGGCCGTCGAGTACGCCAAGGTCCGTGTGCAGTTCGGTCGTCCGATCGGCTCGTTCCAGGCGATCAAGCACAAGTGCGCCGACATGCTGCTCGAGGTCGAGTCCGCGAAGTCCGCCGCCTACTACGGCATGTGGTGCGCCAGCGAGATGAACGACGAACTGCCGTCGACCGCCTCGCTCGCCAAGGCCTACTGCTCGGAGGCGTACTTCCACGCTGCGGCCGAGAACATCCAGATCCACGGTGGCATCGGCTTCACCTGGGAGCACCCGGCGCACCTCTACTTCAAGCGTGCCAAGAGCTCCGAGCTCCTGTTCGGTGATCCCACGTACCACCGCGAGCAGCTCGCCCAGCGCATCGGCATC
>CAVZTM010000014.1:0-66404 GCA_963778175.1 Ilumatobacteraceae bacterium | reverse complement strand
CGCCACGTATTGCTCGATGCAATACGGTGGCGCTGACCTGCCACCGTCAGATGATCGGAGGAGCACCGGTGCCCGACTTCGAATTGAAACCGCTCACTGCGGATCACCGCCGCGCCGCCGAGGCGTTCGCAGCAGCGGATCCCCCAGGGTGATCGGGCGTTCATCGACCGGTCGTTGCTCAGCCAGGTGTCGGTAGCTGGGTGGACGCAACGCACGGGGCACGTCGAACCGGCGCCTTCATCGGTGACGACATGGTGGCGATCATGACCGTCAACCCGCAGCAGGGTTGGATGAAGCAGGTGGGGCGAACTCCGCCTCGCGGGTCTCCCCGAGGCACGTGGTGAAGGCCTCGCGACCGTGCTCGCCGACCGAGCCGTCGTCGCGAGCGAAAATATGGAGCTGCGCAAGCTGTACGTCGAGGTGCTCGAGAGCCAGCGCCGAGCTGATCGAGATGTTCACGGCGCTCGGCTTCGAACAGGAGGCCGTGCTGCGTGACCACGTCGTCGACGGCGAGGGCCACCCCGGCAGTCTCTGCATTCTCAGCCGCTTCCTCGAGACGTGACCGAACGACCTCACTCACTGCGAAGGGACACGACCATGAAAGCCGCAGTGTTGAACCGGATCCCGGGACGAGCTCGAGATCGAGGACATCCAGATCAGCAAGCCGGGTCCGCGCGAGGTGCTCGTGCGCACCGTGGCCGCGGGCGTCTGCCACAGCGATCTGCACTTCCAGACGGGCGCCTACCTCTACCCGATGCCGGCGGTGCTCGGGCACGAGTCCGCGGGCGTCGTCGAGCAGGTCGGCTCCCAGGTGCAGCTACGTGGAGCCCGGCGACCACGTGATCACCTGCCTGTCGGTGTTCTGCGGCAACTGCGAGTTCTGCCTGTCGGGCCGGCCGGCGCTCTGCACGAAGGAGGGGCTGCGACGCGGGCCGACGGAGCCGTCGCGGCTCCGCAGGACGGCGACGCCGATCGCGCAGTTCCTCGACCTGTCCTCGTTCGCCGAGCAGATGCTCGTGCACGAGAACGCGATCGTGAAGATCCGCAAGGACATGCCGCTCGACCGCGCCGCGCTGATCGGCTGCGGCGTGACCACGGGCGTCGGCGCGGTGTTCAACACCGCGAAGGTCGAGCCCGGCGCGACGGTGGCGGTGATCGGCTGCGGCGGCGTCGGCCTCTCCGCGATCCAGGGCGCGGCGCATCGCCGGCGCGGGACGCGTCATCGCGGTCGACATGCTCGACGCCAAGCTCGAGCTCGCGCGCAAGTTCGGCGCGACCGACATCGTGAACGCGAAGAAGGGCGATCCGGTCGCGCAGGTGCAAGGAGCTGACCGGCGGCGGCGTCGACTACTCGTTCGAGGCGATCGGGCTCAAGATCGCCGCCGAGCAGGCGTTCGCGATGCTGAAGAACGGCGGCACGGCGACCGTGATCGGCATGATCCCGCTCGGCCCGAAGATCGAGCTGCCCGGGCGTCGACTTCCTGATCGAGAAGAAGATCCAGGGCTCGAACATGGGTCGAACCGCTTCCGCACCGACATGCCGCGTACGTCGACATCTACCTGGACGGCCGGCTGAAGCTCGACGAGATGGTCTCCGCCGCCCGCCTCGACGAGATCAACGAGGGCTTCGACGCCATGAAGCGTGGCGACGTGGCACGGCGGCGTCGTCATCTTCGGCTGAAGCGCCGTCAGGCCACCTTGTCGAACTCGGCGAGCTGGTCGCCGCCGGGTTCGACGACGTCGCCGGTCTTGAGGATCTTCACGAGGGCGATGATGCCGAGGACGATGGCGACGTACAGGACGGGGCCGCCGGCGGCGACGGGCTTGTCCTCGAGGTTCATCCCGGAGTGGTCCTGGATGAACACCGAGAAGTCCCAGATCGCGTGCAACCCCATCGTGACGATCGAGGGTGCCGGTGAGCCGGCGGGTGACGTAGTACATCAGCCCGACGGCGAAGGCGAACACCACCTGCTGCAGGGTGCTGCCCACGCTCTGCCCGAAGAACGCGTTGGGCACGTGGAGCAGTCCGAAGATGACCCCGGAGAAGACCCACACCCACTTCTCGTGCATCGATCCGCGACCGCCGACGATCGCGATACCGCGGGTCAGGAGTTCCTCGGAGAAGCCGACGAGGAGCGTGCCGATCGCCAGCCAGAGGACGTAGCTCGCCGACGCCGTCGATCTCGCCCCACTTCGTGGTCGCCAGGTTGCCGAGGGCGCCCAGGAGGAGCAGCACGGGGATGGTCCACATCCACCGGCTCCCCACCGTTCGGGGCTCGCGGATGGCCGGCTTCCACCAGCCGAGCACCGTGGTCACGATGACCAGGTACACGGCGCCCAGGGCAACGGCGAGGACGATGCCCTCGCGGACGTTCTCGACGGTGTCGCCGACCTCGTCGTACTCCATGCCGACCGCGAGCCCACACGCTGAAGACGACGACCATGTAGCCGAGGATCGCCACGATGGACGAGAGGGCAGAAGGTTTCACACGCATGCTCGGGCCTCGCAGTTCTGGGGGGGTCGGAAATTCCGGAGAAATCTACCGCACCGATCGGTTCGTAATGTCATCGGGCGCCAGAGTCGGGGAGCACTATTCGTTGCGAACTATCGTCCGGTTCATGACGTCGCCTGCGAGCAAGCCGGATGAGTTGACCATCACGGACATGGAGCGACATCCCCCGGCGATCGATCCGCCGAGGGGCAAGGACTACGAGCGAGAGCTGACGCGACTGCAGATCGAGATGCTGAAGATGCAGCTGTGGGCGAAGGAGACCGACGCACGGGTGCTCATCCTCTTCGAGGGTCGCGACGCCGCCGGTAAGGGCGGTTCGATCCGCCGCTTCACCGAGCACCCCAACCCTCGTGGCGCTCGCGTGGTGGCGCTCCCGAAGCCGACCGAGACCGAGCTCACGCCAGTGGTACTTCCAGCGGTACGTGAAGCACCTCCCGTCGGGCGGCGAGATCGTGTTCTTCGACCGGTCGTGGTACAACCGCGCCGGCGTCGAAGCCGTGATGGGATTCTGCACCGAGGAGCAGTACGAGTCGTTCTTCCACCAGCTCCCGGCGTTCGAGCAGCACCTCGTCGACTCGGGGATCCACCTGTTCAAGCTGTGGTTCACCGTGTCGAAGCAGGAGCAGAAGCAACGGTTCAACGGTCGACGCGGCGACCCGCTCAAGCAGTGGAAGCTCTCGCCGAAGGACGAGCTCGCCGTCAGAAGTTCGCGCAGTACGGCCGGGCCCGCGACGAGATGCTGCGCCGGACCGACACCCCGCACGCACCGTGGACGGTCATCAACTCCAACGAGAAGAAGTGGGCTCGCCTCGAATCGATCCGTCACGTGCTGCACGAGTTGCCGTACTCAACAAGGACCACGATGTGGTCCACGCCCCCGAGCCGCTCGTCGTGCGACCGGCTTCGACGCTGGGGATCTCGGTCGATCCGTCGCGAATGACGCCGGCAACGACTCGTAGCAGCAAGCACGCCGCAGCCGTCAGGCCGAATAGCCCAGCAGCTCGTTGACGAGGAGGTCAGTCGTGTACCGACCAGGCCGCGGTCCGCAGCGAGCAGCCCGACCAAGCCATCCCGGCCCCGACACGATGAGCACGACACCACCCGATCGACCAATCGCGTCGACGCCCGTTGATCACGAGGGTTCGCGAACACGACAGCTGTGCCGACAACCGACCCGAGACGGCCTGCCCGATCAGCTCGTCGACCTGCTCGGAGCCGACGAAGTCGGACTGCGGCATGGCCTCCTCCTCCACAATGTCGCGAGGTCGCGACCCGACGGACGCCCGACCACGCTGCTCGGCGTGATCGCGGCCGCATCCTCCACCAGCGCGAATCCCGCGATCAACGTCAGCGACCCCTGGAGAAGGTCGCGAGCGTGCGGCTCGCGTGCCGATCCGGCGGGGCGTGGATCCCCTCGGCTGACCGGCGTTGCCAATTGCTGAACGGCCGAGCTGCGATCCCGCGCCCGCAGCATGTGACGGCGAGCAGCATGTCGATGTCGGCATTCGAGACCGCGGTGTCCTCGTCGCGATCGATGATCACGATCTGCTCAACGACTGCCGAAGCTGCGATGCCGGCCCGACGAAGGCCGCCGCCATCATCTCCATGACCGCGCTCCGTGGGCGGTGCCCGTCGCCGAACCGATCCAGGTCGATCAGCGCGATCCCGCCTCGGGCTTCGACGAGGATGTTCCCCGGGTACGGATCGGCGTCGTAGACGCCGACGTCGAAGATCTAATGCATGAACAACTCGGCGAGAAATCGGTCAGTTCGTCGAGTTCGAACAGCCGGAGCGTCGACCTCGGCCGATGCGGCGCCTGCGCGAACCTCGACGCATCCGTTCGCCGAACAGCTCCCCGTACACCATCAGCAGCTCAAGGCCCGCGGTCTGCTCCACCGCCACGAACAGTTCCTCGCGTTGTCTACACGTTCGATCGTAAAGTCAGCCCACCGCGCACACCGTCGAGGAAGTCGCGGATCGACGAGTCGTTCGTGACCCGGCGCGCGCCGCTCGATGACGCCGCAACTACATCACCGCTTCGCTGTCGCGGATCATCACCTGGTCGAGATTCAGGCGCCTGGACCTTCGCCGACGACCTCGTCGCCGTTCGTCGCCCGTGCCCCGCTGCACCTCGGCGATCAAGGCACTCGCCGAGTCCATGAACGTCTTCGAACGTGCTGAACATTGCAGCCCCTCGTGACGTCCGGAGCGCATGGCCGGATTCCGGCTCAGGTTCCGCGGCGCTGGCGCCTTCTCCCCTCCTGGCGCCGTGCCCGAGGCGGCACGTCGGGCGCGTCGAGGCGTCGCCGGCTTCGCGGAGGATGCCGCGGCGTCCTGAGGCGTGCGACGAACCCGCGCGGCTCGGACGCGATCCGGCTCGAGCCGAACACCGTTGCGTCAGGCGATGGCGGTCGCCTCTCGATATCGCCGCACGGTGAACTATCGATTCCAGCAGCAGATACGTGATCGTGACCAGTTCCACCGCATCACCGTGGCGGCGACCATTCGCGCGACGAGTCGATCAGATCGCCACGCTCATCGTGAACAACGTGCAAGGACGACGGCGATCGCTGCCATCGCGAACATCAGACCCTCCCCATCGTGACCGGTCCGGCGACGATGACCGGCGCCGTCCAGCCGAACGATTCCCGAGGACGACGACGCGACCATCCTCGGCGGCACCAGCAGCAACCGCTACGAACGTGACAAGCAGTGCGACGAGCGTGCGCGAGGACCAAGCCCAGGCGCACGACATAATTGCCAGCATCACCCGCACATCTGGCCCGTGAGGATGTGAGCAGTTTGACCCAGGCCCATGACGGTGCGTCAGGTCGCCTGGATCACATCGAGGCCTCCATGCGCGTCAACCGTATCCGGATCAGACCGGCGAGGAACCAACCGATTTGAGGACACCCGCGCCAGCGTGGCCGACCAGCAGCTCGTCCGCGGCGTCGACGAGCTCTAATGCGCGCAGCGCCGGGCGTGAAGCCGCCGACCACATGCCCGTACCGTGCCGAGCGACGGAGATGATCACCGACTCGATGCGCACCATGCGCTGCACCCGGCGGTCGAGCATGCCCATCCTCGTAGGAGGCCGAGCTCTCGGCGTCGTTCGAGGATCGACAGCGACATGGTGTTGACGATGCCGATCAGCGCGACGACGACGCTCATCAGCAGCAGACCGTTCACCGCGTCGATGAGGAAGTCGAAGACGAGCCGACGAGCTCGCCGATGGCGCTGCCTGCGATCGGGATGTCGGGGCGAAGCGACAGCACCTCGTCGATGGCGTCCTTCGTGTCGGTCTCGGCGCCGCGACCACGTCGACGAACGCCGACGACGGCGGCGTCGTCGCCGGCGAACGAATCGAACGTCTCGGTCGTCGACGAAGCTGCCGGTGAACCCCGTGTCGAGCGAGCCCTCGACGAGCCCGACGATCTCGAGATCGACGGTGGTGCCGTTGCTGTTGGCCACCCTCACCTGGTCGACCGAGATCGGCCATCCGACGACGATCCCGCGCCGATGGCGAGGTCCTCCACGAGCACGATTTGGCCCGGGCCGAGGTCGTCGAACGTGCCTTCCTTGACCTCGATGCCCGCCGCCTCCGAGCAACGTGTCGAAGTCGCCCGTCGAGATCGAGCTGCGGCTCGCCGTCGATGGTCACCGACTCACGACGAAACGGCGCACCTGTCGACGCCTTCGATCGCGGTGAGCTGCGGCGACGATGTCATCGTCGATCGATCCACCGGTGCTCGTGACGAAGTAGTCGGCGCCGGACAGCTTGTTGATCTCGCCGACGGCGAAGTCCTTCATGCTCGTGCCGGCGACGGTGACGAGCGTCACCAGGTACACGCCGATGAGCAGGCGTTCGACGTTGTGGCGGTGCGCTGCGGGTTGCGCGCGGGTGTTGTCGGCGGCCAGGCGGCCTTCGAGGCCGATTCGCTCGCCGACCGGTCGGAACAGTCGACTGGCTGCGACGACGGCGATCATCGGGCCGGCGACGATGACGCCGACGAACAGCAACAGTGCACCGAAGCCGATAGCGGGCCCGCCGCCGGTCACCAGCAGGCCAGCCCCCGAGCACCACCAACGGCGCGACGTGATGATGCGTCCGCGCGAGACCGACGGAGCCTCGACCGCCGCGTCGCGGAGCGCTTCGATCGGCTCGGTCCGGCCGCACGACGAGCGGGATCATCACCGAGAAGAACGTGATCAGCGTGCCGACGACGATGCCCTGCACGACCACGTTCGGGCTCACCTTGATGCCGCTGCCCGGGAGGCTGACCCCAGCGCGGCGACCACGGTCACGAGCAGGTAAGCGCAGCAGGAACCCGGCGACCACACCGAGCAACGACCCGAGCAGCCCGATGACGAGGCCCTCGAACGCGCAGCGAGCGCTTGATCTGCTTCGGCGTTGCGCCGATGGCGGCGAGCACGGCGAGCTCGCGGAGGCGTTGCGTCGACGATGACGCTGAACGTGTTGTAGATGACGAACGCGCCGACGAAGAGCGCCAGCGTGCGCGAATGCCTGCAAGCCGATCTTGAGGAACTTGCCGAAGGCGCTCGCCTCGGCGCGCTTGTCCTGCGAGGAACTCGTCGCCGGTCTGCACCTTGAACCCGTCGGGCACGAGCGGCTCGACGGCGGCGACGAGGCTCGGCTCGTCGACGTTGCCGCGGATGTACAGATCGACGAACTCGGCCTTGCCGGCATTCAGCCAGTCGAACGCCGTCGCCTCGGGGACCGAGACGGTGCCGTTCTGGTCGATCGCGTCGGTGCTCCCGAAGCTCGTGATGCCGACGATGGTCGCGTCGAACTGACCGGCGGCGGTGAGGACGACCACCTGGTCGCCGACGGCGAGGCTCTCGTCCTCGGCGAGGCCCTGGTCGACGGCGATCTCACCGGCCGCCGCGGGTGCGGCACCGTCCTCGACGTCGACCGGGTTCAGTTCGTCGTCGGTGATCCACAACCGTCCGGTCGCGCCGTCGGCGAACGGCGTGCCGTCCGCGCCGAGGAATGCGATGGGAGCGCTCAGGTCGCCGGCGACGGCATCGACCTCGGGCAGCGCCGCGATCTGCTGGGCGGTCTCGTTGCTGATGCGCAGTTGATCGGCGAACTCCGACCCGGCGCCGTCGTCGTCGGCGACGATCGCCGCGTCGACGCCTGCGAACTGGCGGTTCACGTCACCTTCGAGCGCGTCGATCACGCGATCGGACATGAACCCGGCCGAGGTGAAGAACGCGACCCCGGTGATGATGGCGATCAGGGTTGCGATGTAGCGGCCGCTGTTGTAGCGCACACCGCGCAGGGCGATCTTGATCACCGGATCAGCCCTCGAACTGCTTCATGCGGTCGAGGACACGATCGGTCGTCGGCGACTGCATCTCGTCGATGATCTGACCGTCGGCGAGGAACAGCACGCTGTTGGCGTACGACGCCGCGTGGGGGTCGTGGGTGACCATCACGATGGTCTGGCCGGACTGGTCGACGGCGTTGCGCATGAACGCGAGGATCTCCATGCCCGTGCGCGAGTCGAGTGCGCCCGTCGGCTCGTCGGCGAACACGATGTCGGGCTTCGGGCACCAGGGCGCGGGCCACGGCGACGCGCTGCTGCTGGCCACCCGACAGCTGGCTCGGCAGGTTGTCGAGCCGGTTGGCGAGGCCCACGGTCTGCACGATCGTGTCGAACCACGCCTTGTCCTCGTCCTCGCCCGCCAAGGTGAGCGGCAGGAGGATGTTCTCCTTCGACGACAACGTCGGGATCAGGTTGTACTGCTGGAAGATGAACCCGAGGCGATCCCGACGGAGCAGGGTGAGCTCGGTCTTGTTCAGCTTCGACAGCTCGGTGTCGCCGACGAACACCGACCCCGACGTCAGCCGATCGAGGCCCGCGACGCACTGCATGAGCGTGCTCTTGCCGGACCCCGACGGTCCCATGATCGCGGTGAACTGGTGGGCCGGGAAGTCGACCGTCACCCCGGCGAGGGCGTGGACAGCGGTGTCACCCGAACCGTACGTCTTGACGGCGTCGACCGCTCGTGCGGCCGGAACCGCCGGCGCAGTCGTCGAGGTCGAAGTGCTCAAGTCGGTCATCGGCTGTCCAATCGTTCGTCGTGTGCTGTCGGTCCGAGCGGTCCGGCGGGAGTCGTCGAGATTAGCAGTAAGGCCTCATGGGTCCGAAGCCGGTCATCCCAACGAGCCGGTCATCCCACCGAGCTGCTGGTCACGACGAGCGCAACCACGGCAACGACCCACAGCGTGATGTTCGTGATGTCCATGATCGGGTCGAGGCGGGCCAGCTTGCGGCCCGTGTCGCCGAGCCGCTGCAGGGCGAGTTGGCGGACGTGATGTGTCCACCGCAGCGCCCGGTACCCGCGGGCGAGGTTGAGACGATCGAGCACTCGCCCGATGCCACTGCCGACGTTCGTCCTCGGCGACAACCCGACTTCGTAGGCGCTGGCGAGCGGCAGGGCGAGCACGAGGGCAGCGAAGCCCGACACCACCCGGAGCATCAGGCCGACCACGATCGGGGCGAGCGGAGACGACAGCTCGGATCCGAGTTCGGCGCCCGACCTCCAGTTGACGCTCAAGTCGGTCCGCGTGACCGTGCCGGCGATGATCCCGAGCGCCATCAGCCCGTAGACCGACTTGCGCAGATACCAGACGATCAGCAGGTTGCGGGCGTCCGAGGTCCCCGGTTGCAGCGCGAGCTCGGGCCGAATGCGCGGCGACCCGGTCGCTGATGGTTCGCCGGTCACCTGGTCACCGGTCGCCGCTCGGTCCGGGACCAGGCCGGCCAGCCAGAGCCCCCCGAGGCCCATCAGCACACCGAAGCTCCAGCCCCCGACCACGTCGGCGGGCAGGTGGACGCCGTGCACGATGCGGGCGATCCCGACCAGGGCTGCGACCACCGCGGCCACGGGCCGCCACCGACGCGGCAGTGCGACCATGGCCATGATCGCGGCCGACGCGGCGACGGCGCTGTGACCGGAGATGTACCCGAGGCCGGTGCCGTCCCCTTCGCGCACCACGATGTCGGGCATGTACGTCAGAGGTCGGCCCCGCTCGACGATCTTCTTGACCCCCTTCGCCGCGAACCAGGTGGCGAGGCCGGTCACCACCACCGCGGCGCTGAGCACCAGGTCCCTGCGGAACGACGGCGATCAGCACGGCGACGACGATCGGCCCGGCGAACGTGCCCATCTGCATCACCGGGTACAACGCCGACCCGACCCAATCCGGGCGACGTCGTTGATCAGGTCCGTGAGATCGATCTCCGAACTCGGCAGCGGCCGCTGCACGGCGACGATGTACGACGACACCAGACCCGACTGCGGCGATGCCCGCGATGACGAGCGGTCGCCGGAACTCGGCGAGATAGCGCCCGGTCACACGACGCTGCTCGGCTGGCGGGCGTCGACCCTCGAGCGCACGAACCCGGTCGCGCCGACGACGGCGACGCCGACGGCGACCCCGATCGCTCCGCCGCCGACCACGTCGAGCGGGTTGTGCGCGCCGAGATAGACGCGGGCGATCGGCGTTGAGCGTCGCGACGACGAACGGCACCCATCGCCAGCGACCGGGCAGCGCCACGAAGAGCACCGTCGCCACGCTCCACGCGATCACGGCATGGCCCGAGACGAACGACAGCCCGGACAACGGCACGTCGCGGAAGTTGCCGCACGCTTCGTCGAATGCATCCGGGTACCCGCAGATCGTCGTGCCCGGTCGCTCGCGCTCGACGAGCTGCTTCACCACGGCCTTCTCGACGAACAGCTTCAGCGGGACGAGCGACGATGAGCGCTCCGGCGAGCCACCACTTCCGGAACAACGCCGCGACGACCGCGACGATGAAGGGAACGAAGAGCAGCCCGGCCAGCTGGAACACCCACATCGGAGCTTCCAACCAGTCGGGGAGGTCGTTCACTGCGTGGAAGATCGACTGCTCCCACCCGGGAACGTCACCGCCCGCAGCGACCAGTCCGCAGGCGATCGCCACCGCGACGGCCACGAGCGAACACGATGATCAGGGGTCGGCCGCTCCGGGTCCCGTCGGTGGGGTACGTCTCGACCGATCTCACTGAAGGTGCAAGATACTCATGGCGGTCGCGACGGCCTGTACGGTCTCGCCGATGACCGCTGCCTCGAGCGCCAGCACCCCGGGCGACGACCTCACCGGGAGCGGCTCGACCGAGCAGTCGACGCGGGCGTACACCCGCTCACCCGAGGACGTGTTGCGCCTCGTGGTGTTCGCAGGGCTTGCTCTGCTGCTGATGGCGCTCACCACGTGGGCCGAGGAGTCGATCTTCGGTGTCGAGCAGGATCTGCTCCAGCTCTTCGACTTCCTGAGCGACAGCGTGCTCCGGGTGATCCACGGCACGGCCGAGATCGTTGCCCTGCTCATCGGACTCGGCGTGTACGTGGTGGCGCTGTCGACGAAGCGCTACCGCCTCCTCGGCTACGTCGCCCTCGCCTCGATCGCCACGTGGGCGGCGATGTCGGGCATCGATGCGCTCATCGACCGCAACGCCCCGACCGTCGTCAACCAGCTCCTCGAGGGGACCAAGCTCGGCGACGCCACGCTGAACGGCGTCGTGCAGCTCTCACAGCTGTCGGCCATGTTCATCGTCGTCCGCCCCTTCGTCGGCCGACAGTGGCGACGAACCGGGATCGTGACGATCACGGTGCTGGTGATCGTCGAACTCCTCGTCGCCACCGACCTGCCGGTCGATCTGTTCCTCGCGCTCCCGGTCGGCGCGATGATCGGCACCGCGGTGCTGCTCGTCTTCGGTCGTCCGGATCGGCACCCCACGCTGGGAGCGATCGCCGCCAGCCTGCGCGACGCCGGTCTGCCCGGTCACCGAGGTCCACGCGGCCAAGGTCGACGCCCGCGGCTCCACCCCCTACTTCGCCACCCTCGACGACGGCACGGGACTGTTCGTCAAGGTGCTCGGCGGCCAGGAGCGCGCCGCTGACCTGCTGTTCCGCGTCTACCGGTTCTTCCGGCTGAAGAACGTCGGCGACGATCGGCCGTTCTCGTCGCTGCGCCGCACCGTGGAGCACGAGGCGTTCATCGCGCTCATGGCGCGCGACATCGGCGTCCGAACTCCGCGCCTGCGCGGGGTCGTCGACGTCGGCGAGGACTCGATGCTGCTCGCCTACGAGATGATCGACGGCTCGTCGATCGACGGCGTGGACGCCGAGGTGTTCACCGACGACCTGATGCGCCAGGTGTGGGAGCAGGTGGCGATCCTGCGCCAGCACCGCATCGCCCATCGGGACCTCCGGCGTGCCAACGTCTTCGTGCAGGACGACGGCGTGCCGTGGATCATCGACTTCGGGTTCTCCGAGCTCGCCGTCGCCGACGAGATCCTCGACGCCGACGTCGCCCAGATGATCGCGTCGTTCGCGGTCGTCGTCGGAGCGGAGCGAGCGGTGCGGGCGGCGGTCGGGTGCCATCGGTCCGGATGCGGTCGGCCAGGCGCTCCCACGTCTGCAGATGGCGGCGCTGAGCGGCGCCACCCAGACGGCGCTCAAGGAACACAAGGGTCTGCTCGAGGACGTCCAGGCCCAGGTCATCGAGCAGTGCAACGTCGAGAACGTCGAGTTCACCCAACTCCAGCGGGTCAGCAAGAAGACGATCTTCACCGCCGTGATGATCGTGCTCGTCACGTACTTCCTGCTCCCGCAGTTCGCCGACCTGCCCGGCATCGTGGAACAGGTCCAGGATGCCAACTGGGCCTGGACCCCGCTGATCATCCTCGGCTCGGCGATGACCTACGTCGCCGCCTCGATCAGCCTCGCCGGAGCGATCCCGCAGGACCTGCCGACCGGCCCGCTGTTCGTGTCGACGGTCGGGCTCGTCGTTCGCCAGCAAGCTCGCTCCGGCAGGCGTCGGCGGCATGGCGATGAACATCCGGTTCCTCCAGAAGCAGGGCGTCGACGAGCCGGTCGCGGTCTCCGGCGTCGGGCTCAACACGATCGCCGGATTCGTCGGGCACATGACACTGATCGGCGGTCTTCATCGTGTGGGCCGGGAGCGACGCGTTCGGCTCGTTCCGGCTGCCCGATCCGAAGTGGTTCATCATCGCGCTCGTGGTGGCGCTGGTCGTCCTGGCGATCGCGATGGCGATCCCCGCGAGCCGCCGGATCTTCCTGGACCGACTTCGCCCGATCATCGCGCGGGCCTTCCACGGCGTCGGCGACGTGCTGCGCCGGCCGAGCAAGGTCGTCATGCTGGTCGGTGGGTCGTCCCTGGTCACCTTCGCCTACCTCACGACGCTGTACTTCAGCACGCAGGCGTTCGGTGGAGGGCTGCCGTTCGCAACCGTCGGCGCCGTGTTCCTCGTGGGCTCGGCCGTTGCCTCCGCAGCGCCGACGCCGGGTGGTCTCGGCGCCGTCGAAGCTGCCCTGATCGCCGGCCTCGTGTCGGCCGGAATGGACAACAGCATTGCCGTGCCGGCGGTGTTCATGTACCGGCTGTTCACGTTCTGGGTGCCGATCCTCCCCGGCTGGGTCAGCTTCCAGCTGGCTGCAGCGCAACGAGTACATCTGACGGCCGAGGTGAACGAGACGTGAGAGGTTGACCGTCATGTCGAAGCGGCCTGTCGATCCCATCGCGGCCTTCGATGCGCCGATCCCGTCACCGGCGGAACGTCGGCTCGTCGGCAAGCAGCAGCGAGAGGTGGTCCCGAGGTCGAGTCACGCCCGCTGGGACCCGCCGGCGGACCGTCGCGATCCGATCGAGGTACTGGTCGAGTCGAACCGCGGTCGGATGGAGGACCTCATCCCGCTGCGCTACGCGCGGATGAGCGTGTCACCGTTCACGTTCCTGCGCGGCTCGGCCCAGGTGATGGCGTACGACCTGGCATCGGGTCCCTCGACCGACCTCGAGGTGCGGCTGTGCGGTGACGCGCACCTGTCGAACTTCGGGGCCTTCGCCAGCCCGGAGCGACGGCTGATGTTCGACCTCAACGACTTCGACGAGGCGTCGCCGGGCCCGTTCGAGTGGGACGTGAAGCGACTCGCTGCGAGCGTCGTCGTCGCCGGTCGCGACAACGGCTTCGGCCCGGCGGAGACGCGTCGGGCAGCGATGCGTGCCGTGACCGCCTACCGCGACTGGATGCAGCGCTACGCCGACATGACCCACCTCGAGGTGTGGTACGCCCGGATCGAGATGCAGGACCTGCTCGAGACGATGCGGGCATCGCAGCGCAGGGACGAGGCGCGAGCCCTGCAGAAGGCCCAGAGCAAGGATCACGTCAAGGCACTCGACAAGCTGACCGCCGTCGTCGACGGCCGCCGCCAGATCCTCGACGATCCGCCGATCGTGATGCGCATGCGTCTCGGTCCGCACGACCAGCCGGATCGGGTCGTCCGACTCGTGGCCGACTACCGCGCCTCGTTGACCGCGGACCGCCAGGAGCTCCTCGATCGCTACCGGTTCGTGGACTTCGCCCGCAAGGTCGTGGGTGTCGGCAGTGTCGGCACCCGCTGCTGGATCGCCCTGTTCCAGGGCCCGAACGGGGGCCCGTTGTTCCTGCAGGTCAAAGAGGCGCGCCGGTCGGTCGTCAGCATTGCCCGCGGGACCGAACCCGCACCGCATTTCGGTGAGCGGGTCGTGGAGGGTCAACGCATGCTGCAGGCGACCAGTGACGTCCTGCTCGGGTGGGGGACCGACGAGGTCGACGGTGCGCACTACTACGTCCGCCAGCTGTGGGACGCCAAGTGGTCCGCCGACGTGTCGTCCATGGGGCAATCCGCGTTCACGCAGTACGCGGGTCACTGCGGCTGGGCGCTCGCTCGCGCCCACGCCCGCACCGGCGACTCGGTGACCATCAGTGGCTACATCGGGACGTCGGATCGCTTCGCCGAGGTGATCGCGGACTGGGCCGCTGCCTACGCCGATCAGACCGAACGCGACCACGCCGCCCTGCTCGAAGCCATCGAGCGTGGTGTCCTGCCAGCCGTTGGACAAGGCTGACGTCATGGACTTCTTCCGACTGAGCACCGCAGCGCTCGCGGTGCTGCTGATCGCCGTACTCGCCGGGAGCGTTGCGATCGGCGTCCTGGCCGGGCGGGCGATGCGCGACCGGCCCGGCACCCGCCACGAGACGGCCGGTGTCGTCCAGGGCGCGCTGCTCGGTCTCGTCGGCCTGCTCCTCGCGTTCGGGCTGTCGATGGCGGTCGGCACGGTACGAATCACGGCGTGCGCTCGTCGTGCAGGAGGCCAACGACATCGGCACCACCTACCTCCGTGCCCAACTGCTGGCCGAACCCGAGAGCAGCCGGTCGGCAACGCTCCTCGAGGACTACACCGACGCCGCCATCGACGTCGCCGACGCCGTGCCCGGCACCGGGCCGTACCGAGAAGCGGTGGCGAACGTCGAGCGACTGCAGGGCGACTTGTGGACGCTCGCGACCGATGCCGTGAGTGCCGACCCGGTCGGGACGGGTCCCCGGCTCTACACCGAGACGTTGAACAACATGTTCGACACCCACACGTCGAGAGTGGCGTCGCTCGGCAACCGGGTGCCGACGCCGGTGATGATCCTGCTCGTGCTCGGCAGTGCGATTGCCGTCGGGGTCTTGGCGTTCTATCTCACCCTGCTGGGCAAGGGTCTGGCGACGTCGTTGATCACTGCCGCGGTCGTGCTGATCATCCTGTTCGTGTCGTTCGACCTCGATCGCCCGCAGCGAGGGTTCATCCAGGTTCCGGACGCAGCCCTCGTGCAGCTGCGCGACTCGTTCGACCAGCCGTAGCGGGTCGTCACGGGTCGGCGTCGCGTGATGCGTGTCGATGTAGCGGTTCATCGCGGCGTCCACCCTGCGCTGATCGCCCGAGACCGCGAGATCGAGTTGGAGACCGCGGACCAGTGCGAGGAACCCGGTGGCGACGTCGCTGCGCTCGCGACCGGGACAGACCATGGTTGCGCAGGCTGGCCTCCATCGGCCCCAGGAAGTCGGTGATCAGCATCGGCGCCAGCGAGCCGAAGCGATCGGGATCGCGTGCCTGCATGGCGACGACTTCGAACAGCAGCACGAACTGTCGACGCTCGGCGGGTTCGCAGAGATGTCGTCCACGTCGCCCGCAACACCTGCGCGGAGCGTGGCGTCGTCGACCGACGCGCGGGGCCTGTTGAAGAGGTCCGCTCGGATGCGGTCGATCACCTCCGTGACGAGCGCCTCCTTCGTCCCGAAGTGGCGGATCAGTGTCGAATGCGACACGCCGAGTTCGTCCGCCATGGGTCGCAGCGAGAGTTCGGCGATGCCGTGCTCGAGGACGTACTCCACGGCGGCGTCGAGGAGCTCGGGCCGGCGATGCTGATGGCGCAGCGTCCGACCGTCGACCTTGCCGCTCGGTGACGCTCACATCGCGACTCTAGGTCGGCGTTCGTCGTCGAGTTGAGCGCGCGCGAGATTCCGAACCGAATGGTTGTGCTAACCGATCGGTGTCGATTACATTACGCACTAAGTGCTCGAGCTGTCGAGTGATGCCGATCCCACCGACTCGTCCGGTTCGTCCACCGCTCACAGACACTGACGTACGTCGGCGACAACAGACTGGATCGCAATGACCGAATCGACTGAGACGTCCGACAGCGCGTCGCCCACGACGCTGCCACCGCCCGGACAGCGACCAACAGCCGCCGTCGGACCGGGTGCCGGCCGATCAGCGAATTCTCGGCATCGACAAGCGAACGATCTGGCCGGGTGTGGTCCTGCTGATCGTGTGGGCCCTCTGGTCGCAGGCGATGCCGTGGATCGACGATCAGATCGAGCTCGACAACCCGATCGTCGCCGGTGATGTGATCAACCTCGGCAACGGTGAGGTCACGTTCGTTCCCGCCGTCGGCTGGGATCTCCTCGCGGTGTCCTTGCTCACGGAGGGCAACGAGGATGCAGCCTCCGTTCCGGCGAGCGCCACGTTGTTGTCCGAGACGGTGTCCTACAGCGCGAAGTCGGGCAACTGGGACGGGACGGCCGAGGAGCTGCTCGACCAGATGATCGACGTCAACGAGAGCCTGGACGACCTGGGCGTCAAGGACGAGCAGGACCGGATCTCGATCACGAACGCCGACGGCGTGCCGGGTGAACTCGCGTACCTGGTCGGGGTGGATCAGGCGGCGCTCATCGCCACGTTCGTGTTCGAACCAGAGGGTGGCGGCACGAAGATCGGCGTCGAGATCGAAGTTCGGGGCGAGCCGGACCAGTCTGAAGGAGTTGGCCGAGGAGTACGCCCCGATGATCGAAACCACGACGTATCGGCCTGCCGGCCAGGAGGCGAACTCATGACCGACACCGCATCACGCACCGTCGACGACTCGGTCGTCGCTGCCCGTCGGGCCGTGATCGACGAGAGCGGCTGGGGTGCACCGTTCCGGTTCATCCAGGTCCACAACTTCACCTTCTGGGTGGTGGTGCTCCTGTTCGTGTCCGGAGCGTCGCTCACCTACCGGGGTTTCAGTTCGTCCGCCTCAGGCGTACACCGACTCGTTCGCTCAGGGGACCGTCTGGTTCGGTCTCTTCGCCGATCCTGTTCCTCTGGCTGTTCTCGCGCCTGGATCGCTACTCGTCGATTCCGGCCAAGGCGAAGGTCGTCGCGTTCCTGTTCAGCGGTCTGGTGTCCACGTTCGCCATGGCGGCGATCAACAACGATGCGTTCCGGTCGATCCTGGCCAAGACGATCAGCCTCGAGTTCATGCAGGTCTGGAGCGCCGGAGCGACGGCACCGTGGTCGGAGGAGATCGTCAAGATGCTCCCGGTCGTGTTGATGATCGGGCTCGCCCCGCGGGTGATGCGTTGCGCCTTCGACGGGCTGATCATCGGCGCGATCTCAGGGCTGGCGTTCCAGGTCTTCGAGAACGTCGCCTACGTCTACGGATCTGCTGCAGCCAACTTCGGTCAGGCCGAGTACGGCACGAAGACGCTCTTCATCCGCACGGTGCTCGTCGACCGGCCACTGGACGTGGTCGGCATTGTGCGGTGCCGGGCTGATCTACCTCATCGGCCGGCCGGCCGAAGCGCCGCGCCGGGCTTTCGGCATCGCGCTGATCCTCTGGGCGATGTTCCTGCACTGGTTCTGGGACTCGATCGGCGGGATCACCGGCGGCGCCACCTGGGCGATCGGGCTCTACCTCCCGCTCACGCTCGTCTGCCTGGCGAGCTTCATCTGGATCTACCGCAAGACGGTGGTCAAGGAGCGCACCTGGGCGCGGGCACTCCTCGCGGCCGAGGTCGACCGTGGCGTCATCACCGCCGGCGAACTCGACGCTGCGGTCGGTTCCCGCAAGGAGCGCAAGCACTTCGTCAAGTCGCAGCCGAACCATCGCAGCACCAAGCACGTGCTCGAAGCGACCAACGACCTCGCCGACGAGATCGCGAGCGCCTACGCGAACGACACGCCCGAGGTCGAACACGCTCGGGCGGAGATCGCCCGCCTGCGCGGGTAGTCGTCGTGTCGCGAGAGCAATCCGCCCACGACGCCGTCCAGGCGCTCATCCCCGACGACACCATCCTCGACGTGGCGCTCACGTACCCGCGTGGGTACACGAAGTCGCAGGCCTACGGCATGGCTGCCGGCAGCCTCATCGGTGGGAGTGACTTCGTCGGTGTGGGTGCCGTCGTCGGATCTGCGGTCGGTGGCAGGATCTTCACCAACCTCAAGGAGCTTCCGCCGACGATCGTGCTCGCCGTGTCCGAGACCGCCGTGTACACGTTGGGCCGCAACAAGATGGGCCTCGTCGGTGGCTGGGACAAACTCACCAAGATGGTGAAGTTCGATCGGAGCACGTTGCGCACCGATGTCCATCAGACCGTGCTGACGCTCGAGATCACCCTGACCGACACCGAGCACGACGTGTTCGTCGAGCTCGAAGCCAAGCGACTCGGCAATCTCGGCATCAAGGAGATCACCGAACTCCTCACCTCCGACCCGGCGCAGTAGCCGGTTGCCGCTCAGGTCGCTGCGAGGCGATCGGCGAGCGTGAGCATCTGACGGCCGACCGGTTGGAGACCGATCTTCGTGGCCGACAGCCCGGTCGACACCCGCTCGACGACTCCCCACTCGAAGATCGCGGCGGCGTCGAGTCCGCATCGATCGGCCATCCACCGTGCGGTCGCCTCCGGATCGGCGGCGAGTGGTTCGTCGGGGTCCTCGCGGAGGATCACCCCGAGGTCGTACTCGGGTTCGGCGAGCAGACCGTCGGGATCGACCAGCTTGAAGCCGTCGCCGGCCTGGAGTGCGTTCCACTGCTGCACGTCACCGTGCACGAGCACCGCCCGCTCGTCGTCGTGGGCGTCGAGCCGGCGCTGCGCACAGGCGAGGGCGTGCTCGATCGTGCGCTCGGAGCACGGTTCGTCGAGTTCGGTCCACGTCTGCGCGATGTAGTCCATCAGCCAGGCGGCCTTCTCGGCGCCGGTCGGCAGGCCACTGTCGTTCGCCGGTCGCCAGATCGTCGACGCCGCGTCGCACAGGATCGGCAGGCGCTGCTCGTACGGCAGGCCGAGACGGAACAGCGACGGCCCGAGCCGCTCCATCAGCAGCGCGCCACGATCGGGATCGTCGCGGTAGAGCAACGGGCAGCCGACGCCGGCCGCGATCCGCAGCACGGTCGCCTCGTGGTCGGCGATGCCGGTCGACCGGGGGACCAGGACCTTCAGGATCGCCGGCGTTCCGTCGGCCATCACGGCCTCGGTCACGAGCGCCTCGGTGCCCTCGTCGAACTGCGCGCCGATCTCGATCCCCCAGTCGTCGGCGAGCGAGGCCACGAGGTCGGGCAGCTCATCGATCCACCGCTGCTCGCCCGCGGCGATCGCCCGGTTCCGCACCACCTCGGGAAGCTCGATCATGCCGGCGTGACGTTACACCTGGTGTCAGACACCATGAGTAACGTCTCAGACGTTGGAGGTGCGGCCGGCCCAGTAGGGCTGGCGGAGTTCGCGCTTGAGGATCTTGCCCGACCCGGTCTTGGGCAGCTCGTCGAGCCACGAGATCGAGCGTGGGATCTTGTAGCTCGCGAGATGCTCGCGGGCGAACTCCTTCACGCCGTCCTCGTCGAGATCCGAGCCCTCCCGCTTGACGACGACGGCGTGCACGAGCTCACCCCAGTCGTCGCTCGGGATGCCGAACACGGCCGCCTCGTAGATGTCGGGGTGCGCCTCCAACGCGGCTTCGATCTCGGCCGGGTAGATGTTCATCCCACCGGAGATGATCATGTCCTTCTTGCGGTCGCAGATGTAGAGGAAGCCCTCGTCGTCGCGGTAGGCGATGTCGCCGACCGTCTGGAACCCGTCGCGGTGGTCCTCTTCGAACTTGTCGTGCTGCTTGTAGTAGTCGGCGAACACCGCCGCCGACCGCACGTACACCTCACCGGTGGCATCCGGTCCGGTGCCCTCGACGATGTTGCCGAGCTCGTCGTACAGGCGGATCTCGACCATCGGCGCCTCCTTGCCGCACGATCCGGGCTTGCGCAGCTGGTCCTCCGGTCGCAGCACCGTGTTGACGCCGAGCTCGGTCGAGCCGTAGATCTCGAACAGCGACTCGGCCGGGAAGTCGGCGAGGTACTGCTGCTTGAGCGCGAAGCTCCACGGCGCGGCGTTGGCGATCATCACCCGCATCGACGACCGGTCGTACTTCGCCCGCACCTCCGCCGGCAGGTTGCAGATCATCCGGATCGGCGTCGGCGCCGAGAACGTCGACGTCGCCCGGTACGTCTCGAGCAGGCGCAGCCAGTCCTGCGGGTCGAACTTGCGCTGCAGCACCACCGTGTGGCCCATCGCGATCGCGCTCGACATGAACCCGCCGGGACCCGAGTGGTAGAGCGGGCCCGTCGTCAGGTAGATGTCGTCGGGGCGATAGCCGATGTGCGCGAGCAGCGCCGCGCCCTGGCGGGGATCGGCCGGGTTCCGCCGGAACGCCCCCTTCGGCTTGCCGGTCGTGCCCGACGTGTAGATCATCGTCGCGCCGCCCTCGTCGATCTCCGGGCGCTCCCACACCTCGGTCGACGCGGCGGCGACGAGCGGATCGATCGCCAGCATCCCGTCGGGAGCGTCCCCGTCGAACACCGTGAAGTTGACCACCTTCGGGAGGTCCGCACGGATCCGCTCGAACGTCGGCGCGTACTCGGCGTCGACGTACACCGTCGTCGCATCGCAGTGGTCGACGACGTAGGCCGCCTCCTCGTCGGACAGCCGGTAGTTCAACGGCACCGCCGTCGCGCCGATCTTGCGCGCGGCGTTCATCATCTCGACGATGCCCGTCGAGTTCTGACCGCACCACACGATCTTGTCGCCGGGTCGCACGCCGAGGTCGACGAGTGCCCACACCAACTGGTTGGCCCGCGCCTCCAACTCGGCGTAGGTCAACGTGCGGACATCACCACCCGTGCGATCGTCGATGACAGCGGCCTTGTCCGGTTGGTTCGCGGCGTGCGCGGTGAGCAGATCCCCCATGTGCGTATTCGTAGCACCTGCTCGCCGACGCCGTCGGTGCCGGACGACCGGTCATCAGTCGGGCTTGAGAGCGGTCACCTCGATCTCGATGCGCATGCGAGGGTCGGACAGGCCGACGACCATCATCGTCGCCGCCGGCAGCGCCTCGGCGAAGTACTCGCGCAGGGCGGGCCAGCACGCCTCGAAGTCGGCGGCATCGGGCAGGAGGTACCTCACCCGGACGACGTCGGCAGCACACGAGCCCGCCCTCGTGAGCGCATCGTCGATGTTGCGCAGCGTCTGTTCCACCTGGGCGACCACGTCGTCGGCGATGGTCATCGTCGAGTAGTCGAAGCCGGTCGTCCCTGCGACGAACACCCAGCGCCCGTCGACGATCGCTCGCGAGTAGCCGATCTCGCGCTCGAACTCGCTGCCCTGGGAGATGCGTTGGCGGTCGAGTGTGCATCCGTGCAGGATTCCACATCGACCGGTCAGCGGGTCGGCCACGTTTCGACGGTCTCGTAGATCGAGCCGCGCTCGGTCAGGGTGCTGGCGACGAGCGCGATCTCGTCGACCTCGAACGACGCCTCGAACAGCCGACCCACGCTGCGATCGGGTCGAGCCTTCTTCCCGAGTCGGGCGAGGGTGAGGTGGCCGACGAACCGCCGCCGCTCGTTCGCCGTCCCGACGCCGCGCACCGCCTGCTCGACGACCTCCGCGAGATCGTCCACGCCGGCGACCGGCAGCATGATCGACCGCTCGGCCCGCAGATCGAACGCCGGCCCGAGCACCGCCGTGGCCGTCGGCAGCAACACGTCGTCGAGTCGTTCGATCACCTCGTCGACGTCGGCATCGCCCAGGAATCGCAGCGTGATGTGCAGGTTCTCCTGAGGGACCCACTTCACACCCGGATCCTTCGGCCGCTCGATGTCCGCCAGCCGTTCCAGCAGCTCCTCCGGCGGCCAGATCGCCACGAACAATCGTGTCACGGCGACGACCACGCCCGGTCGATCACCGCCTGGTCCTCCTCGTAGAGCCAGCAGTCGACGAAGTGCGATCCCCGTACCCGGTAGCGCAGGACCCGGCGGATCTCCACGGGTCCCTCCGGAGTGGTGATCTCCTCGCGGGCCACCAGCACGGCAGCGTTCGGTCCGGCGAGGACCTCGTCGACCGCGAGGAGGCGACGGGGCGCCTTGGCGCCGACGGCGAGCAGCGTGTCGATGGCGGCCTGCTTGCCGACGTGACTCCCGCTCCACGGGTTGTTGCCGAAGTAGTGGAGGCTGAAGTCGTCGGCGTAGCAGTCGATGATGCCGGCGAGGTCGTTCGCCAGCCACGCCTCGCGGTACCGCTCGGCCACCTCGCGAGCGTTCTCGGTGTCGTCCATCCCGTGAGCGTAGGACAACCCCCGGCGATGACGCCCGTTGCGATGAGCGAGAGGTGCCGTATGCGGTCGCTTCGCTCATCGCTGGCGGGTGGCGCGGTCGATCGGGGCCCCTCGGTCGAGGTGGGGAGAACCCCACCATCGATTCGCCGGGGGGCTCCATGGTCCGAACCGGCTCGGAGGCGCACGATCGACGGCATGGAACTCACGTTGCCCGCACCACTCACGATCGACTCGACGGCCCGAGCGTCCGCTCGGCCGTCGTCGCCGCTCGTCCAGGCCACCGACCTCACTCGCCGCTGGGGCAAGGGGGCGACCGCACAGCTCGGCGTCGACCGCGTCGACCTCACCATCGGCAGCGGCGAGTTCGTCGCCATCGTCGGGCCGTCCGGATCCGGCAAGTCGACGCTCGGCGCCCTGCTCGCCGGCATCGACCGGCCGACCTCCGGGTCGCTCGTCGTCGACGGCGTCCGCATCGACCAACTGTCCGACGACCGACTCGCCCGGTGGCGGGGCGGCAACGTCGGGATCGTCTTCCAGAACTTCCACCTCCTGCCCACCCTCGACGCCCGCGAGAACGTCGAGCTGGCGCTGAAGCTCGCCGACCGCTCGACCTCACGGCGCAGCCGCCGGGATCGCAGCCGCGCCGCGCTGCGCGCCGTCGGCCTCGACGCCAAGGCGAAGCGCCTGCCGACGCAGCTCAGCGGTGGCGAACAGCAGCGGGTCGCCGTGGCCCGAGCACTCGTCACCGGCCCCAAGTTCGTCGTCGCCGACGAACCGACGGGCAGCCTCGACCAGGAGTCGGGCGCGATCGTGTTCGACCTGCTCGCCGGCCTCGTCGCCGACGGCACCACCGTCGTCGTCATCACCCACGACGAACACCTCGCCGCCCGCGCCGACCGCGTCGATCACCATGCTCGACGGCCGCATCACCGGCGGACGCGTCGGCACCGACCCGATCGGAGCGCAGTGATGCGCCAGACATTCCGCGAGTTCAAGCGGGCGCCTGCCCGCATCATCACGAGCGTGCTCGCGCTGGCACTGGCTCTCGGCGCGATGGGCGTGTTCGCCATCCCCGCCGTTGCGTCGAGTTCGCTCCGCGACACCGTGGGTCAGGACCGGATGGCCAACATCGTCCTCGACACCACCGCGACCGGCGCCACCGACGCGGTTGCCCTCGCGGAGTCGGTGCCAGGTGTCGACGACGCCCTCGGCCAGGTCGTCGTCGAGGTCGGAACCGGCGCGGACGACCCCGGATCCGCCCTCCTCCCCGTCATCGGACGCGACCTCACCGACACCAGCGTCGACCGGGTCTCGGCGACCGCCGGTCGTCTCCCGACTCGAACCGGCGAGGTCCTCGTCACCGACGGCGTGGCCGCGGTCGGCGACACCCTTGCCGTCACCGCGCCCGACGGTCGCCGGACGGATCTCGTCGTCGTCGGCGTGGGTGGCACGAGCTACTGGGCGGGGGAGTCGGCCGCATTCACGACGCTCGACACGGCAACCGACCTCGCCGGCATCGCCGGGTACAACCGCATCGCCGTCCGAGCATCGGACACGTCGGCCGACAGCCTGCGCGCCACCTCGGATGCGCTGCGCGAACGTCTTGCCGCCGAGGGCGTGACGTTGACCACCCTGCCGCTCACCGTGCCCGACGGGACCCACCCCATCGAAGCGGCGATCGAACAGGTCAGCACGCTCATCGGGTTCCTCGGCATCGTCGCCGGGCTCGTCGCGCTCGTGCTCCTCGGCTCGACCACGAACACCTTGATCACCGAGCGCACCCGTGAGGCAGCAGTCATGCGGGCGCTCGGGGCCCGGAACCGGCCACTGCGCCGTCGCCTGCGCCGTCTCGCCGTTGCGATCGCCGCCGCCGCCGTCGTCATCGGTCTGCCCCTCGGGATCGTCATCTCCAACGTGATCGCCCGCATGGTCATGCAGGAGTTCCTCGACATCACCCCCGGCTACGCCGTGTCGGTGCCGGTCCTCGTGGCGAGCGCCGTCTTCGCCCTCGCCGGTGCCGCCCTCGTCGCGTCCCGCGCCGCTCGCCGGGTGACGAAGATCCCGCTCGCGACCGCGCTGCGCGACCGTGACGGGTCGCCGTTCGGCCGCCGCTGGGCCGAGCGCACGGTGGCCCGTGGCCGGCTCGGCGGGCTGCTCGAACGAGCCGCGCTGCGCAACGCAGTGCATCGCCGCTCCCGATCGGTGGCAGTCATCGCCCAGGTCGCCGCCGCGGTCGCGGCCCTGCTCGTCATCGCATCACTGGCCACCACCGTGAACGCGTACAACGCCTCGGAGTACGAGGCCTGGTCGTGGAACACGCGCACGACCGTTGCCGGCGACGGCCTCGACATCGATGCCGCGACCATGGCCTGCCGTCGTCGCTGCCGATCCGTCCGCCGAACCGGCCGTCGAGTCGATCGGTGAGGTCGACGGCTGGGAGGTCGACCTGGTCGGTCTCGAACCCGACACCGTCATGATCGACCGGACCGTCGACCGCGGCGCCTGGATCCGAGGTGGCGACGGCGTCGTCGTGTCGACCGGGTTCGCCGAACGGGCCGGGATCGACATCGGCGACGACCTCGACGTGCGGATCGCCACCGGCACCGTCACCTATCGCGTGGTCGGACTGCATCCGTTGAGCGGGCGATCGATCATCGTCGATGTCGACACGCTCGCCGCCGATCTCGGGCAGCCCGGTCGGGCGAACATCGTGCTCTCGAACGCCGATGCCCCGAACGAGGCGCTGAGCGCGGGTCTGGCCACGACCACGTACTTCGACGACTACGCCTCCGACGACAGTGGCCGGTCGGCCCTCCTGCTGATCTTCGGGGCCATCGGGCTGGTGGTCGCCGCCGTCGCCGGCCTGGCCGTCGCCTCGAGCCTTGCGGTCAACGTCTACGAACGCCGCCACGAGTTCGCCGCGGTCCGTGCCATCGGCGGCCGCTCGCGGGCGGTCATGCAGATCGTGAGCGCCGAACTCCTCCCGCTCGCCGCGCTCGGGGTGCTCGCCGGCGTGGCGCTCGGCTACGTCGGCGCCTGGGCGATCATGGACTCCTTCGAGCGGGCCGACGCGGTCGAGATCGGCTTCACGTTCGCCGATGGCGCCCTCCCGGCGATCGCCGTGACGGTCGTGCTCGGATGTCTGCTGATCGGTGCGCTCACGGTTCGACGGGTCAGCCGTCAATCGGTGGCCGCCACCCTGCGGAGTGCCTCGTGAGTGAGCCGGTGAGTGACGCCGGTGAGCGACACTGGTGCGGTGAACACCACGCCATCGCCGGGGCGACCGGCAACGGTCACGTCGGTGCGGACCGCCCTGCGAGTGGTGGTACCGACCGCTGATCGACGGCGCGCCGTGGATCGCCCTCGGGTTCCTCTTCGTCGGGGCGTGGTGGTCGCTGGTCATGTTCGTGGCGATGGTCGCGGCGGCGTCGATCGCGTTCGGCCTGCTGTTCGTCGTGGTCGGGTTGTTCCTGATCGTGCCGACGTTCGCCCTCGTCGACGCCATGGCCTCGGTCGAGCGGCGACGGGCCGGATGGGTCGGCCGGCCGGTTCCGCCACGGGCGCTTCGCGAGCTGTCCGGTGGGCGATCTCCGGCGTGGTTGCGGCGCATCGGCTCGTGCCTGTCCGACCCCGAGCGGTGGCGTCAGGTCGGGTTCGTCACGCTGTACTTCTTCGTCGCGCCGGTGCTGTTCGGCCTGGCGCTCGCCCCCTGGGTGATCGTGCTCGTGCTGTGCCTGGGGAGCATCGCCAACCTGGGTTCGATCGACGTGCTCGGGGTGCTCGCCGGACTGGCGCTGGCGGGTGCGGCGCCCCGGATCACCCTGGCGATCGCCAAGGTGACGCACTCGTTCGTCGCCTGGTTCCTGGGGCCCGATCAGACAGCCGAACTCCAGGGCCGCGTCGACGAACTCGCCGAGCAACGGTCTGCGATCCTCGACGCGGTCGGAGCCGAACGGCGACGCATCGAACGCAACCTCCACGACGGCGTCCAACAGCAACTCGTCGCCCTCGGCATCGACATCAGCCGGGCCCAGGGCCGCATCGACGAGGACCCGGCTGCCGCCAAGGCGTTGCTCGACGAGGCGCTCGGCAAGGTCCGCGGAGCGATCGGCGAACTCCGGGTCATCGGTCGTGGCCTCCATCCCGCCGTCCTCGAGGACCGCGGCCTCGACGCGGCCCTGTCGTCGGTGGTCGCGTCGTCCCCGATCCCCATCTCCGTCGATGTGGACCTCGATGCTCCGCTTCCCGACGACACCGCGGCGACCGCGTACTACGTCGTCAGCGAAGCCGTCACGAACGTGCTGAAGCACGCCGGCGCCCGGGCCGGCTCGGTGAAGGTGGTCGAGGTACCCACCGACCACGCACCCCGATCGATCCGCATCACGGTCCACGACGACGGTCGGGGCGGCGCCGACCCGGCGCGGGGAACGGGCCTCGCCGGGATTCGTGCTCGGGTCGAGGGAGTCGACGGTCACGTGCACATCGAGTCACCGGCCGGTGGTCCGACCACACTGGTGGCCGTGCTCCCCGTCGCACCCACCGCCGACAGCTACGCCGACGCCCCCCGCTGGCAGCGTCGGTCGGCCTGCCACCACCGGTGCCGTCGTCGTGAGCGAGCCGACCCCGCTTCGCGCCGTCCTCGCCGACGACTCGGTCCTGCTCCGCGATGGCGTGGCACGAATTCTGGAAGACGCCGGCATCGAGATCGTCGCCGCGGTCGGTGACGGCGACGCGCTGATCGCCGCCGTCGAGTCCACCCGACCCGACATCGCCCTCATCGACGTTCGCATGCCGCCGACCCACACCGACGAGGGCATCCGGGCCGCGACTCGAGATCCGCCGCAGCCACCCCGACGTCGCCGTCCTCGTGCTGTCCCAGTACGTCGAGGAGCGCTACGCGAGCGAACTGCTCGGGAGCGAGACCGCGGGCGTCGGGTACCTGTTGAAGGACCGTGTCGTCGACATCGCCGACTTCGTCGCCGCGGTGCGTCGGGTGGCGGCCGGTGGCAGCGCGGTCGACGCCGAGGTCGTCCGCCAGCTCATCGGGCGATCAGGGCGTGCGTCCGACCTCGACCGCCTCACGCCCCGCGAACTCGAGGTGCTCGACCTCATGGCCCAGGGTCTGTCGAACACCGGCATCGCCGAGCGGCTGGTCGTCTCGCTCGGCGCCGTCGAGAAGCACATCTCCAACGTCTTCACCAAGCTCGGCCTCGAGCACGAATCCTCCGCCCACCGCCGCGTCCTCGCCGTCCTCACCTACCTCGCCGACCGCCCCTGACCGTCACCGACGACCCGGCGTGCGATGAGCGAACGGACCGACGTGGCCCGCTCGCTCATCGGTCGCCCGACGAATGCGTGGGCGATGAGCGAATGGACCGACGTGCGGTCCGCTCGCTCATCGCAGGCGGGTGGACCGGATCGGTCAGGCGGAGACGAGGGCGGCGTCGCGCTTGTCGGCGAAGCGACGGGCGACCTTCTCGCTGGTGGCGAGGCGCTTCATGAGCCGTTCCTGGGCGAGCGGCGCCTTCGCCGCTGAGACCGCTGATGTTCGCGGCGTCCCACTGGCGGATGACCACCGGCACGAGGATCTGCTCGTGGTGGACCTGCAGGTCGTAGATGCCGGCCTTGGCGATCAGCGCGGCGTGGCGGTCGAAGTCGGGGATCCCGGTGCCGGGCATGGCGAAGTTCCGGACCTGCTTCTCCATGGCGATCATCATCGTGTTCGGATCGGTCTGGATGGCCGCCGCGGCGAGGTCGCGATAGAAGAGCTGGTGCAGGTTCTCGTCGCTGCCGACCCGCTTCATCACCTCGTAGCCCACCGGATCGCCGAGCTGGGCGCCGGTGTTGCGGTGCGAGATGCGCGTCGCCAACTCCTGGAGGGCCAGGTAGATGAAACCCTCGTGCAGCTGGCGGATCCGGGGTCTGCCCGCCGGACACCTGTGCCATCCGTGCCCCGCTCGAGTTCGACCGGGTCGATGGCCCGAGTCGTCATCAGGTAGCCGTAGATCGCCATCGAGTGGCGACCCTCCTCGGCCGTCCAGCGACGGGCCCAGGTTCCCCAGGCGCCGTCCTTGCCGAACATCCGCTCGACGGAGCGGAAGTAGTAGGGCAGGTTGTCCTCGGTCAGCAGGTTGACCAGCAGGGCGCTGCGCACTTCGACGCTGATCTCGTGGCCGTCGAGGTCGGCATCGGCGGGCGACCACTCGTGGCCCCGCTCGTGGTCGCGGCCGCGGCTGTACGGGACGAGTTCGTGAGGGAACCACTCCTTGGACGTCGCGAGGTGCCGCTCGAGCAGCTCCTCGACGACGGGAGTGAGTTCGTGGAGGAGGTCGGTCTCGTTCACGTCCGCTCAGCCTACCGACCAGTAGGTAGAGAATCCAGTCCGACGGCCAATCGAAATCGCTCACAGACCGGCTTCGACCACGTCGTACCCCGCCGCCCGCGCTGATTCGAGGAGCCGGCGCGCCTGGTCGGGTCCACGGGTCTCGAACGTCGCGTGGATGCCGGTTTCGCGGACGTGCAGGTCGAGTCCCTCCCGGATGTGTTCGACCTCGATCAGATCGGCTCCGCCGTCGGCGAAGACGGTCAGCAACTTCGCCAACCCACCCGGGCGATCGTCGATCCGCGCGATCACCGAGAGCCGGCGGCCCGCCTGGTTCTCGTGCCGCCGGATCAGGCTCGGCACGACCCCGAGGTCGACGTTGCCGCCCGAGATCACCACACACGTCGTCCCGGTCGTCGCTCGGCGCCACGCGCGCCCGACAGCAGCGCCGCCACGCCCGACCGCGCCGGCACCCTCGGCGTACAGCTTGGCCCGATCCATCAGCAGCACCATCGCATCGGCGATCGAGTCCTCGTCGACGGTCACGATGTCGTCGACCCAGCGCTCGACGAGCGGCGCGGTCACCCGCCCCGGATACTTCACGGCGATGCCGTCGGCCAGCGTCAGCACCGGGCCCTCCGCGATCGCCCCGCCCGCGTACGGCGCGCACGCCTCGGCCTGCACGCCGATCACCCTGACCGTCGGCCGGATCGACTTGACGGCGATCGCGACCCCGCAGATGAGGCCGCCGCCGCCCAGGGGCACGATCACCGTCTCCAGGTCGCCGATGTCGTCGAGCAGTTCGAGGCCGAGCGTGCCCTGGCCCGCCACGACGGCCGGGTCGTCGAAGGGCGAGCAGAACGCCATGCCCGAGCTCGCCGCGTGGTCCTGCGCGGCGGCCACCGCTGCCTTGAGATCGGCGCCGAACTCGACCACGTTCGCACCGTGCCGGCGGGACGCCTCGATCTTGGTGATCGGCGCGCCGACCGGCACGAAGATCTCGCACGGCACACCGAAGTGCTCCGCCGCGAACGCCAGGGCCTGGGCGTGGTTGCCGGCGCTGCCGGTCGTGACACCACGGCCGGCAGCGTCGCCGAGCGCCGCCAGCTTGTTCATGGCGCCACGGATCTTGAACGACCCCGTCCGCTGGAGGTTCTCGGCCTTGAGCACGACGTTGCCGCCCATGTCGTCCGACAGCGTCAAGCGAGGTCAGCACCGGCGTGTGCTTGGCGACCGACCCCACGACGGCGCGGGCGGTCTCGATCGCTTCCAAGTCCGACGGTGTCGTCCACGTCCGCACCGTAGTTCCGCCGCGTGTGCCGCGACGGTGGATCAGGAGGCGTCGTCCGGCAGCGGGTGGGCCGGGAGCTTGCGGACGCGTGCGCGGCGCCGGCGACGAGCCGGGATCATCTCGCGCATCGACTCGAGGTTGCCGAAGCACAGCAACCGGTCGTTGGCCTCGAGCACCCGCGAGTCGCGGGGGTTCGGGATCACATCGGTCTCGCGGTGCAGTGTCAACACCGTGATGTCCCGATCGCGCAACCCGGCGTCGCCGATCGACTTGCCGACGAAGTCGCCGTCGGCACGAACCAGCAGCTCCGCCACGCCGTAGCCGGTGCTCACCGTGAGGCGCTGGCGCACGTCGAGTTCCGGGAAGGCGACCTGATTGGCGACGTGGTCGATGATGGCGCCGGCCACGTCGAGCCCCGTCGCGGTCTCGATGCCCTGCAGGCCGGGCGAGGAGTTGACCTCCATGACCAACGGTCCGTCGTTGCCTTCCAGCATGTCCACGCCGGCCACTCGCAGACCCATGATCTGCGCCGCCCGCACGGCAGTGCGTTCGTACGCCGGATCGAGCGTGACGCCCTCGACGGTTCCACCGCGGTGGACGTTCGAGCGGAACTCGTCGCCCTGCGCGGTCCGTCGCATCGCGGCGACGACTCGATCGCCGACCACCAGCGCCCGGATGTCGCGGCCCTTGCTCTCCTTGATGAACTCCTGGATCAGGACGTTCTGATTCGTGTTGTGCAGCGTCTCGATGATCGCCTCGGCCACCTTGCGATCCGGGGCCAGGATCACCCCGATGCCCTGGGTTCCCTCGAGCAGTTTCACCACGACCGGTGCACCGCCGACTCGATCGATCGCAGGGAGCACGTCCTGGCGGTTACGGACGAAGGAGGTCTTCGGCATGCCGATGTCGTGACGCGACAGGATCTGGATGGCCCGCAACTTGTCGCGCGAGTTCGTGATGCCGTTCGCCGTGTTCGGGGTGTACACGTCCATCTGCTCGAACTGGCGCACGACCGCCGAACCGAAGTAGGTGATCGACGCACCCACGCGGGGCAGGATCGCGTCGTAGTCGGAGAGCGGCTTGCCCCGGAACTGGAGGTCCGGCGCGGAACTCGACAGGTCGATGGCGAAGCGCAGCGTGTTGAGCACCTTGCACTCGTGGCCGCGGTCGAGCGCGGCGAGTTTGAGTCGTTGCGTGCTGTAGCACCGGGGGGCGCGAGACAGGATCGCGAGCTTCACGTCAGGTCCTCGTTGTGGATGTGAGAGGTGACGTACCGACCCAGGGTGGGCAGGACATCGGGGGGAACTTCGGCAAGGTGCACGAGCGCGTCACCCTGGTTGACCAGTGGTTGTTGTATCTGGCCGATCACGATTCCGGTCCTGGGAGCGGTGATGCGGCTCAGCCGCTTGCCCACCGAGTCGTGGATGACGCCGAGGAGTTGGGAGCGCTGGACGACCTCGCCGAGTTCGATGTCGAGCAGTGCGATACCGCTGCGCCGGGCCCGCACCCACGAACTCCTGCGACTCTCGATCGGTACGTTGCGCGGCCCGGCGTGGTCGTGATCGATCATGTCGAGTTCAGCGAGAACCCGCCGGATGCCGTCGACACCGGCCGACAGCGACTCGCCGTCGAACCGCAACGCCTCGCCGCCTTCGTAGAGCAGGACCGTCGCACCCCGATCGGTGGCGGCACCGCGCAGCGACCCGTCACGCGTCTTGGAGTGCAGCATCAGCGGGGCCCCGAACGCCTCGGCCAGCTTCCGGGTCTCCGGATCGTCGAGATCGGCGCGGGTGTGGGGCAGGTTCGTGCGATGGTCCGACCCGGTGTGCAGGTCGATGCCGACGTCGCACCGGCTCACGATCTCGGTCATGAACAGGTCCGCGATCCGCGCCGCGAGTGAACCCGTGGACGAACCCGGAAACGATCGGTTGAGATCCCGTCGGTCGGGCAGGTAGCGGTCGCCGTTCAGGAAGCCGTGGACGTTCACGATCGGGACCGCGATCACCGTTCCGCTCATCGAGCGGGCGTCGAGGCTGCGGGTCACCCGGCGGATGATCTCGACGCCGGCGATCTCGTCGCCGTGGACGGCGGCGCTGAGCCACACCGTGTGGCCCTCGCGGCGGCCGTGGAAGACCTGGACCGGCAGCGAGATGCGGGTGCCCGTGACGAGCCGGGCGATCGGGATCTCGCCGGTCGCGGATCGGCCCGGTTGTACCTGGAGTTCGCCGATCTTGAAGGGAGCCCGTTTCACGTCGGTCGCCCTCATGCGCGCGCCCGGTTCATCGATCGGATGTGTTGGGGAGGGCGGCCGCCGAGGTAGGAGACGCCAGGGTCCACGAGGAACCGGTTCCGGATCGCTTCGCGCCCGACGAGCATCCGGAATCCCATCTCGTCGCGCCGGGTGAGGGTGACCTCGGCATCGACGGTGATGCCGGCGAGCAGGATCGATGTCCGCACGACGGGTCGGTGGTCGACACTGCCCGACGAACTCTTGATGTCGCGGGTCGACACGACCGGCGCCTCGGCGACGACCGAGTCGGACGTCGACCGCTGCCACGGGTGGACCTCGAAGCGGATCCACGGGGCGCCGCCCTCCTGGAACCACTCGAGGTCGAAGGCGTGCAGCGAGGAGGTGCGAGCGCCGGTGTCGACCTTGGCCTTGAGGTGCGGGACCTCCCAGTCGGGGAGCGCGATCCACTCCCGCCAGCCGAGCACCGGTCGGTTCGATCGCCGAGTCGACACGATCGGCACGGTACACGGTGCGGCGCGCCGTCCGGCTCAGCGTCCGGTTCACGAGTCGCCGCGACGTGAGCGATGTCACGTCGAAAGTCCCGGCGCTGACGAGGACCCGGTCCCCGAGCCTGGCACGCTGGGTCCGTAACGTAATCGTAACAATTCGCGTCATCGTCACGACTCGGTGACCACCGATGAAGGAAGTACCCGACATGTTGTCCTGGTTCGCACCACTGTCCGAAGCGGCGCTCCTGCTGCCGATCGCGATCGCCGCGTCGTGGATCGCGCGCACCGCGCTGCGCACCTTCACGCGTCGTGCCGTCCGCCGGGCACAGCGTTCCGACAGTTCGTGGAGGGTACGGCTCGATCGGCTCGGAGACGACGGCCAGGCAGATGTCCGCAAGCGTCAACGTGCCGACGCCGTCGCCCGGATGATCGGACAGTTCGTCACGGTCGTCATCTTCACCGTGGCGACCTTCGCCGCGCTCGAGCTGCTGGGCGTCGACCTCGTGTTCGCCATCTCCAGCGCCGGGTTCATCGGTTTCGCGATCGCGCTGAGCGGTCAGGACCTGATCAAGGACGTGTTGGCCGGGACGCGGGCGCTGCTCGAGGACCGCTACGCGGTCGGTGACGACGTCGTGCTGCGCGTCGGCGGCAGCGAGGTGCGCGGGACGGTCGACCTGATCGGGACCGCATCGGTCCGTCTCCGTACCCCGGACGGAGTCACGTGGCACGCCGGGCACCACGCGGTCGAATCCGTGACGAATCTCTCGCAGCTCCCCGCGATCAGCGACATCGACGTCCCCCTCGCACAGTGGGCGGCTGCCGATGAGTTCGCGGCGGCGGAACGTCTCGTCGAGGCATCGAACGACGTCGGGCTCACCGGCGTGGTCTTCCTTCGCGACATCGAGACGCACGAGCCCGATGGCGAACCCGGCCCGGAGTTCGACGTCGTCACCGTCAGGGTGAAGTCCAACCGGCCGCTGAGTGCGCCGCAGACCGAGATGGTGCGGTCGAAACTCCTCGAGGGCTGACCGCCGCCGGTTCCGGGGTCAGCGACGACCGAACTGTGTGGTGATCACTCGACCGTCACGTTCGCCGGCGCTCGGGGCGAGGTCGGCGACCACGAACGAACGCTGCAGCCAGCGGTCGGTGCCGTCGAAGCGAGCCGTGAAGGGGGAGCGGCCGTGGACGGCGATGTTGTTGTCGACGACGAGCAGATCACCCGGTTGCGAGGACGACGGATGTCTCGACCTCGGCGATCATCGAACGGATGGCGACCAGCGCGTCCTCGGCCGCTTCGTCGATCCCGACGGTGAGGTCGGCATCGAAGATGAACGTCGGCTCGTCTCGCGTGCCGGTCACGAGTGGCCGTGCGGGGCCGAGCTCGTTGGGGCGGCCGTCGAGGAAGCTGACGTCGACCGCGGTACGAAAGCGCGGCTCGAACATGAGGTCGACCACCTCGGTGGGCAGGCGATCCATGAGGTCGTGCACCGACGCGAGCGTCGTGTGCGCCGACGGGTCGCCACGCAGGCACAGCAGGAGGAGATAGCGGGGTCGGTGCGGATGGAACGCCGTCTCGGTGTGGAACATGAGGTTCGAACGCGACGACGTGGACGTCTGGCGGTCGGCGTCGGTGGCGGTCGGCACGATGTTCTGCACGATCCGGCCGCCGTGCTCGGGCACGTACCCGACCGGCTGGCCGAGACGCCGGGCGATCGTCAACAGCACGAGCTCGGTCGACAGGTCCTTGGTGACCGGCGCGGCCGGCGCCGGTGGTGTCGGCGGCAGCTCACCGATCGGCGCGTTGCGGATGAGCAGGGCGCCGGAGCGATGGGGTGCGGCGACGAAGTGCACGAGCGCGGCGTCGACCTCGATCGGGAGGTCGCGGATCCCCAGCGCCGCGAGGTGGACGAGGTCCTCGCCCAGTTCGTCGACCATCGGAGCGGCGACGGTCCAGCCCTGTGCGTCCACGGTCGGGACGCCGTCGCCGAGCCGGTCTGTTCGATCTCGGCCTGTTCGATCACGGTCACAGCTACCTCCCGGCTCGTTCTCCGGCTCGTCCCGTTTCCCCGAGTGAAACGGATGTGCCAGTGTATCACCAAAGTGGAACAATGTCGATCACGAACGCCGGCCGCTACGGTGACCGCATGGACGTCGAATCGCGGCTGGTCGCTCGCACGGCGTCGTTGACCCCGTCGGAACGCCGTATCGGCGAGACCGTGCTGGCGAGTCCGCAGCTGGTCGCGTTCGGCACCGTCGCCGACGTCGCCGAGGCGGCGCGGGTGGGAACCGCAACCGTCGTGCGATTCGCCGTGAAGCTCGGCTTCGACGGCTACACCGAACTGCAGGCGTCGGTGCAGCACGACCTCGCCGGGCAGTTGCGCCCGGCCGTCGAACGCATCCGTGATCAGGCCGCCGCTGACGACGCCGGGATCGGCCGGCACGGCGGCGTCGAGGTCGGCAACGTCCGCGCGACCCTCGACGCCGTCGACGCCGACGTGCTGAGATCCGTCGTGTCCCGACTGGCCGACGACACCCGCCCGGTCCTCGTGCTCTCGGGCGTGGCCTCCCGCGGCGTCGCCGTGCAGTTCGTCGGTGACCTCGAACAACTCCGCCCGGCCGTCCGGCTGCTCGACGGCAACGGCATCGACATCATCCGGACACTGGCGCTGGCCGGCGCGGACGCGACGCTCGTCGTCCTCGACCTGCGCCGCTACGAGCGCTGGCTGCTCGACGCTGCGAATCTCGCACGAGATCGCGGCGTGTGGATCGCCGCGATCAGCGACAGCGTGCTGTCACCGTTGTCGGCGCTCGCGCAGGCGTCGTTCGTCGTGTCGGCCGCATCGACCGGACCGTTCGACAGCCACGTCGGCACCCTCGCGCTGCTCAACCTGCTGGTGGTCGATGTGGCCGTGGCGCGCCGTGACGACGCCACGGTCCGCCTCGACCTGCTCGAGGCGGCGTGGCGTGACGCCGATGCCCTCACCGACGACGGGCAGTAGCGTTCCGCCGATGACGCAACTCTCGGTGGCAGCGCTGCAGATGGCGATGGGAGACGACCTCGCGGTCAACGTGGCGACCGCGGAGCGACTCGTCCGCGACGCCGCCGGGCAGGGGGCGAAGATCATCCTGATCCCCGAGCTGTTCGAAGGTCCCTACTTCTGCAAGGACCAACTCCCCGAGCACCTCGATCGGGCACTGCCGCTCGACGGGCACCCGACGGTCGCCCACTTCGCGGCGGTCGCCGCCGAACTCGGCGTCGTGTTGCCGCTCAGCATCTACGAGCGTGCCGGCCAGGCGTTGTTCAACACGGTGGTCATCGTCGACGCCGACGGCACCGTGCTCGGCCACTACCGCAAGAGCCACATCCCCGACGGGCCCGGCTACACCGAGAAGTACTACTTCTCGCCGGGTGACACCGGGTTCCGGGTCTGGCCGACGATGCACGGGACGATCGGTGTCGGGATCTGCTGGGACCAGTGGTTCCCGGAGTCGGCGCGCGCCATGGCATTGCTCGGCGCCGAGGTGCTCCTCTATCCCACCGCGATCGGCAGCGAACCGCCCGACCCCAGCTGGGACTCGAGCGGGCACTGGCAGCGGGTGATGCAGGGCCACGCCGGAGCCAACCTCATGCCGCTGGTCGCCTCCAATCGGATCGGTCGGGAGGTCGGCCGGACCTGTGAGATCACGTTCTACGGGTCGTCGTTCATCGCCGACAACACCGGTGCCAAGGTCGCCGAGGCCGACCGCGACGGCGAGGCCGTCCTGGTCGCCACGTTCGATCGCGAGCAGCTCCGGACCCAGCGTGCGGCGTGGGGTCTCTTCCGCGACCGTCGCCCCGAGCTGTACGGGCCGATCGTGACGCTCGACGGTTCGCGTGGGATCAACCAGGCCCAGAACCCGGCCCATGCACCAGGCCCGGCAGCCGTGACGCGCCTGCCCGCTGAATGGGAGCCGCACGAGGCCACGGCCATGTGCTGGCCCGTGCGCGCCGACATGTGGGGTGGCCTGCTCGCCGACGCCGAGGTCGCCCACGCCGAGGTGGCGAACGCGATCGCCCGCTTCGAGCCGGTCACGATGCTGGCGCCACCCCGAGTGGCCGAGCGGGCGGCATCGATGTGCGGACCCGGCGTCGAGGTGGTCGAGCTGCCGATCGACGACTCCTGGTTCCGTGACTCGGGCCCGATCTACGTCGTCGACGACGCCGGGTCGCGGGTCGCCACGGACTGGCGGTTCAACTCGTGGGGCGACAAGTTCCTGCCGTACGCCGACGACGCGGCCGCGGCGGAACGGTTCGCCACTCGATCCGGTCACCCGGTTCGATCGATCGACATGGTCTTCGAGGGCGGATCGATCACCGGCGACGGCGACGGCACGCTCGTCACCACCACGCAGTGCCTGATGCACCCGAACCGCAATCCGACGATGACCCAGGTGGAGATCGAGGCGATGCTGCGCGCCGAGCTCGGCACCGAGCGGATTGATCTGGCTGCCGCACGGGCTGGCGCTCGACGACGACACCGATGGCCACGTCGACAACATCGCCGCGTTCGCCGCACCGGGCCGTCTCGTGCTCCAGGGCTGCGACGATCCCGACGAGCCCGATTGGCTGCGCCTCGATGTGGACCGACGGGTCGCGCAGGGCGCGCTCGATGCCCGGGGGCGTGCGCTCGAGGTGGTGACGGTGCCCGTCCTGCCCTTCGCCGACATCGACCGAGGTGACGGACCGGAACGAGTGGTCGTGCCGTACCTCAACTACTACCTCGGCAACGGATTCGTCCTGGTGCCGACGTGCGGCCACGCCGCGGATGCCGACATGCTCGCCCTGATCGCCGAGCAGTACCCCGGCCGCGAGACCGTCGCCCTCGACGTCGGCGCGATCCTCGCCGCCGGCGGCGGCGGCATCCACTGCATCACCCAACAACTCCCCGCCTGACCCCACCCTGCCCAACCCACCCGAAAAATCGCGCAATTCGGTCGCTCAGCGACCGAATTCCGCGAAGTTTCGGGTTGGGGGCGGGTGTGGGAGGCTGGTGGGATCGAGTCGGCGCGTGTGGATCAGTGGTTGTGGTCGGTGCGGATGACCAAGACGCGTGCCGACGCTGCCGCGGCGTGTCGGGGCGGGCACGTGAAGGTCAACGGCAAGTCGGCGAAGCCGGCGTCGCCGGTCAAGCCCGGCGATCGGGTGGAGGCCTACCTGCACGAGCGCGATCGCATCCTCGAGGTGACCAAGGTGATCGTGAAGCGCGTCGGGGCCACGGTCGCGATCGACTGCTACGTCGACCACAGCCCGCCGCCGCCGGAACGGGACGAACTCGGCGGCGAGCTTCCAGCGTGACCCCGGCGCTGGTCGGCCGACGAAGCGCGATCGACGCCAACTCGATCGTCTCCGCGGCCGCGGCTGACGTCGCTAGCGTTCGGCCGCGTGGCCGTGACCGAACCCCTCCCCGAGGCTCAGCACGAGCACCCGCACGCGACGGTCCGCGGCGGGCTCGCCCTGTGGACCTTGTTCGCCGGATTCGCCATGTTGATGGTCGGCAACGGTCTCAATCTCGCGCTGATCGGCGTCGGTATGGTCGACCAGGGATTCGGCGTCCGCGTGAGCGGTTACGTGATGGCGTGCTACTTCGCCGGCTTCCTGCTCGGACCCGCTGTGGTCATCAGGTGGCTCTCCGGTGTCGGGCACATCAGGGTGTTCGCCGGTCTGGCATCGATCGCCTCGTGCGTCGTGCTCATCCAGTACGTCTGGATCTCACCGTTCAGCTGGGCGCTGATGCGGCTGGTCTTCGGCTTCTGCATGGCCGGGCTGTACGTGGTGGTCGAATCGTGGCTCAACGACGCCTCCACGCCCGCGCAACCGCGGACGCACGCTTGCCGTCTACATGATCGCCTCGATGGGCGGGCTCGGCCTCGGCCAACTCCTGATCGCGACCGGCGACCCCGCAGGACCCGGGCTGTTCATCCTCGCGTCGGTGCTGGTCTCGATGTCGTTCGTGCCGATCGCGCTCGGAGCGACGACCGACGCGCCACCGGTTCGTCTGTGGCCGCGCCTGCGGATGCGGGAACTCGCCCGGGTGGCGCCGACCGGTCTCGTCGGCATGGTCTTCACCGGGGCCTCGCACGGGATCCTGTTCGGGCTGAGCGCGGTGTACGCCACGCGGGCCGGGTTCAGCGCACGAGAGACGGCGCTGTTCCTCGCGCTCCCGTCGATCGGTGCACTGGTGTTGCAGTGGCCGATCGGCTGGGCGTCGGATCGCCTGCCCCGACGCGGCGTGATCTTCGTCGTCGCGGCACTGGGGGCGTCGATGTGCGCGCTCCTCGCCGTCACCCCCGCCGGCAACCCGGTCGTGCTGCCCATGATGTTCGTGCTCGGAGGCCTGACGTTCCCGCTGTACTCGCTCCTGCTGTCCCACACCCTCGATCGGTCGGCGCCGGGCACGGCCATGAGCGCCAGTGGCACGTCGCTTCGTGTCAACGGGGTGGGCGCCGTGCTCGGGCCGATCATCGCCGCCTCGATCATGGCGGTGTTCGGTGAGGCCTCGTTCTTCTGGTGTCTCGTCGTGACCCACGGGATGATCGCCGTGTACGTCTCCTACCGTCTGGTCGTCGAGGACTCGCTCCCGATCAGCCGGCAGAGCCCATACGTGCCCATGCCGGCTCGCGCCACCGAGTTCGCCGTGCGCCTCGCCTCGATGACGCGTCGGCGCTGACGAGGGGCTGGTCGAGGCTCTCAGAGTTCTCACAGAGTCGTCCGGCACCATGATCCCTGTCATCACGACATCCATCGAACACCAACTCCCCAAGGCGGTACCTGACATGAACATCACCAGCAACCTCAAGCGAGCCGTGTGTGCCACCCTCGTGGCCGGCACGGCAGTCCTCGCCATCGGCACCACCTCGGTGCACGCGCAAGATGCCGGCGTGAGCGACAACAATCGGCCCCGGATCGAGAAGGCCTGCGCCCGGATCCCGAACGCCCAGACCCGTATCGATGCGGCCATCGCCCGCATCAACGGCGGCCCCGACGTTCGGGGATCGCTCCTCTGGCTCGACACGCTGATCCAGAAGGCCACCGACGCCGGACGCACCGACCTGGCCACGGCGCTCACCAACCGCAAGGCGGTCCGTGAGTCGAGCCTCGGCGTCCTGGAGCTCCGCAAGGCCAACCTCGTCGAGTTCCAGACGCTGTGCGACAAGGCACTCGGTTCCTGATCGGTCCGCTGGTCGGGGTGGTGGCGGTCGCCACCCTGACCGGATGCGGATCCTCCGACACGGACGCCGATCCGGTCCTCGGCCCCCCGACGACCGAGGTCACAGCGACCACCGAGGTCACGGCCACGACCGAGGTCACGGCCACGACGACCACGGCACCGTCCACCACGGCACCGTCGACGACCGTCGGCACCGGTCGCGCCTGCGACCACCGTTGGCAAGCCACCGGTGACCACCGCTCCCGGGCCCGTGGTCACTGCGGCGCCGAAGCCGTCGTGACCCCGGCGCCCAAACCGCCGGCGATGAGCGCTCAGGAGCTTGCCTCGCTCGAAGCCGAGCTCTCGGCGATCGACGCGATCCTGAACGAGCTCGCCCAGAACTTCTCGGCGGACTGATCGGCGGGGCCCACGGTTGTGCTTCGGCATCACTGGTGAGGCCCCGCCGGCCTGGTTGACTCTGGAACGTTGAGCGAGACAGCGATGCACTCCGATCGGGTTCTGGTCGTCGAGGACGACGAGGCCGTGCGCGATGCCATCCGCTCGGGCCTCACCGTTCACGGCTTCGACGTGACCGTCGCACGCCGACGGTGAATCCGCCGTGCAGGCCGTGATCGACAAGCTGTACGACGTCGTCGTGCTCGACGTCGGGCTGCCGGGAATCTCGGGGATCGAGGTCTGCCAGTACCTGCGGCGCCAGGAAATCGACGTGCCGATCCTGATCCTGTCCGCCCGCGACGAGGTCGGTGACCGGGTCGCCGGTCTGCAGGCCGGCGCCGACGACTATCTGGTCAAGCCCTTCGACCTCAGCGAGCTGGTGGCGCGAGTCGCAGCGCTCCTGCGTCGGTCCGTGCTCCGACCGACCACGACCGCGGTCCTTCGTCTCGGGGATCTCCGCATCGATGCGGATCGGCGGAGTGCGTTCGTCGGTGACGACCTGCTCGATCTCACCCGTCGGGAGTTCGATCTGCTGCTCGCACTCGCGACCAATCCCGGCGTCGTGCTCTCGCGACTGCGGCTGCTGGAACTCGTGTGGGGGTACGACTTCGACGTCGACACCAATGTCGTCGACGTCTTCGTCGGGTATCTCCGTCGGAAACTCTGCCGCCGCCGGTCTGCCACCGCTCATCGCCACGGTGCGAGGTGTCGGTTTCGTGTTCGAGGCCCGATGAAGCTCGCCACCCGCACCGGCCTGGCCTCGCTCGGCGCATCGGCGCTCGCCATCGTCGTGCTCTCCAACGTGGTCGCGACCCAGTTCGAACGGGTACTGCGCGAACGGGTCGACGAGCGTCTCACCGAGCGCGCCGAGCTGTCGGCACCAATCCTCGTGGCGGTCGGTGATCGCATCTCGGTGTCCGAGCTCAACGGTGTGATCGAGTCGGCACGCGTCGTCACGGGTGTCGGCACCGACGAGCAGCGCACGGTCGTGGTCGGCCCGCAGCCGGCCGGGGACTTGCCTGCCGTGGACGCTGCCGGGTTGCGGACGGTCGAGGTCGGCGACGAGAGCTGGCGCCTGCTCACCGTCGGGGTGGACGACGTGCCCGCTGTCGGCGACCAGGCCGTCGTCGAGTTCGCCGAACCGCTCGGGGCCGTGCAGGATCGGGTTCGCGAGATCCGCCGGCGCACCTTCTTCGCCGGGCTGCTCGCTGCGCTCGGGGCCGGGTTCGTGGGATGGCTGTTCGGTCGCCGGGCGGCGCGCCCGCTGACCCGACTCCAGCACGACGCCGCTGCGATCGGTGTCCTCGGCCCCGCCTGCGCTCGCGGTCGCCGAACGCTACGGAACGCCCGAGGTCGACGACGTGGCGGCGGCACTGAATGCGAGCCTCGCCGACCTCGGCGACGCCATCGAGCGTCGCGAGGAGGCACTCGCCGCCGCTCGGAACTTTGCCGCCTCGGCGACCCATGAGCTGCGGACACCCCTGCAGAGCGCGATGACGAATCTCGACGTTGCGATGGCCGGCGCCCAGGGTCCGCCGCCAGGTCCGGCACAGGCCGCGGTGGATCGATCGGCCGTGCCCGCAGTGAACTGTCCCGGATGGCGACCTCCCTGGCGACCGTCCAGGCGCTGTCGCAGGCGGATCTCGCGCAGCCGGAGTGGTTCGAAGCGATGGACGTCGCGGCGCTCGGCGACGTCGCCGACGAGGTCACGAGCAGGACCTCGTCGAGCACCGACTCGACCATCGATCTGGAGGTCGACCCCACACCGTCGCCCCCGGTCACCCATCCGATCTGGCCCGATGGTGTCCGGCTGGCGCTCGACAACGTGCTGCGCAACGCACTCACCCATGGTCGGCCGGCCGACGGCGCGCCCGGTCGCATCGAGGTCAGCGTCGTGGCGTCGACACCGCCCACCCTGATCGTCGACGACGACGGACCGGGCATCAGCCCGGACGATGCCGTCCGCCTCCTCGCGCCGTTCGAGCGTGGGCCGACGACCACACCCGGCAGCGGGCTCGGCCTCGCGGTCGCCGATCGCGTCGCCCGCGCCCACGGCGGTCGGGTCGAGATCCTGCCGAGCCCGCTCGGCGGCACCCGCGTCCGCATCACCCTCGGCCCCGAATGAGACGCGGGGTCAGACCCCGCGTCTCATTCAGCTGAATCCGACGATGTTGCCGTCGGCGTCGATGTCGATGCGCTGCAGGGCGGGTGACGCGCCGAGGCCCGGCATCGTGCTCATCGCGCCGCAGATCGGGTAGACGAACCCGGCGCCGACGGACGCCCGCACCTCGCGGACCGGCAGCGTCCAGCCGGTCGGCGCGCCGTGCAGGGTCGGATCGGCGGAGATCGACAGGTGCGTCTTCGCGATGCACACCGGCAGGTTGCCGAACCCGTTGCGCTCGTAGTTGTCGATCTGACGTGCGGCCAGCGGCGTGTAGTCGACCCCGTCGGCGCCGTACACCCTGGTGGCGACCGTGTGGATCTTGTCGCGCAGCGACATCTCGTCGGGGTAGAGCACCTCGAACTCGCTCGGTTCCTCCGCCGCCTCGGCCACGACCTGGGCCAACTCCTTCGCCCCGGCTCCACCGTCGGCGAAGTGGGTCGACACCGCCGATCGAGCGTCGTACTCGGCGGCGATCTCCTCGATGGCGCGGATGTCGGCGGGGTGATCGCCGGGGAACACATTGATCGCGACCACGGGAGTACATCCGTGGATGCGCATGTTCTCGAGTTGCTTGCGCAGGTTGGCGCCGCCCTCGTGCACCTCGTCGGGGTTCTCCGCCAGCAGTGCGTCGGGCAGCGGCCGACCGGCGACGATGTGGTGCTTGCCGCTGTGCGCCTTCAACCCGCGGACGGTGGCGACGAGGACCGCGGCATCGGGCGCGAGTCCCGACATGCGGCACTTGATGTTGAAGAACCGCTCGGCCCCCATGTCGGCGCCGAAGCCGGCCTCGGTCACGAGGTAGTCGCCCATGTGGATGCCGATGAGGTCGGCGACGATCGAGGAGTTGCCGGTCGCGATGTTCCCGAACGGCCCGGCGTGGACGAGGACGGGCGTGTTCTCCAACGTCTGCATGAGGTTCGGCTTGATCGCCTCGCGGAGGATCACCGCCATGGCACCGGCGACACCGATGTCCTCGGCCGTCACCGGATCGCCGGCCTTCGTGTAGCCGACCACGATCCGGCCGAGGCGACGGCGCAGGTCCTGCAGGTCGGTCGTGAGGGCGAGCGTCGCCATCACCTCGGACGCCGCGGTGATGTCGAACCCGGTCTCCCTCGGGATGCCGTCGAGGCGAGTACCGAGCCCGGACACGATGTTGCGCAGCGAGCGGTCGTTCACGTCGATGGAACGCCGCCAGGTCACGGCATGGGGGTCGAGGCCGCTCGTGTTGCCGTGGAAGAGATGGGCGTCGACGGCGGCGGCGCACATGTTGGTCGCTGCGGTGACGGCATGGACGTCGCCGGTGAGGTGCAGGTTGAGCAGTTCCATCGGCACGACCTGGCTGTAGCCACCGCCGGCGGCACCACCCTTGATGCCGAACGTCGGCCCCATCGACGGCTGCCGGATCGCCAGCGTTGCGGTGCGGCCGATGTGGCTGAACCCCTGGCTCAACCCGACGGCCACCGTCGTCTTCCCCTCACCGAGTGGCGTCGGCGTGATCGCCGACACGACCACGTACTTGGCCCGCGGTCGGTCGGCCATCAACCCGACCGCCCGCAGGTCGATCTTCGCCGCGCCGGTGCCGTAGGGCTCGAGGCAGTCGAGTGGGATGCCCGCTGCGGCAGCGATGTCGGTCAACGGGCGCAGCGTCGCCTGTCGGGCGATGTCGAGATCGGAAGGAATCGTCCCCATGGGCGCAACTTTCGCACACGGCGCTCCCGGACCAGCCAAGATGGAGACGATGCCCACCGGCGCCGCACACGACATGAGCGGGCCATCCGTCGCCGTGCCCGTACCGACCCATGTCCGGATCCGGCGGGTCATGATCGGTCGCGGCGCCGTCGTTCCGCTCGCGACGGCTCAAGCGCTGGCGGCCGCCGCTGACGCGTTCGTGTCGGTCAGTCTCGCGGGGTCGCTCTTCTTCAACGTCAGCGCCAACGCCTCACGCGAGCAGGTGCTGCTCTACCTCCTCATCACGATGGCACCGTTGGCGGTGCTGTCGCCGCTGGTCGGCCCTGCGGTCGATCGGTTCCGAGGGTCGCAGCGCTACGTCGCGTCCTCGTTCTTCGTGGCCCGCGGGGTGTTCTGTCTGCTCCTCGCCGTGACGCTCCTCCAGGTCGCCTTCTACCCGATCGTGCTCTGCCTGCTCATCGCCAGCAAGGCCTCCGGCATCGTGAAGCAGACGCTCGTGCAGACGCTCGTCGACGATCCGGAGGAACTCGTCTCCACGAACGCCCGACTCGGCGAGGTTCTCGAGCATCACCGCAGCGATCGGTGTGGTGCTGGCGGCGGGGCTCTTCTCCCTCGCCGGACCGGAGTGGTCGCTGCGGGGCGCCGCCGTGCTGTTCGCGCTCGCCGGCGGGACCGTCCTCTGGGCGCGACCCCGCTCCACCGCTGCGGTGACGCCCGACGACGTGGAGTACGCCGAGACCCACATGCCGACGGTCGTGGTGTCCTCGTTCGGCATCCTCGCGATCCGGGCGGCCGTCGGGTTCTTCCTGTTCACGCTGGCGTTCACGCTCCGGCGGTCATCGGAACCGGCGTACGTCTACGGGGTGGCGGCGGCCGCGTACGGGATCGGCGCGTTCCTCGGCCACACCGCAACCACCGTGCTTCGCCGTTGGTTCAGCGAGGAGCAGTTGATCGGTCTCGCGATCGCGCTGCCGGCAGCCTTCGCCGCCGTCGGCATCCTCGGGGTGTCCCTGCCGCTGCTCATCGTCATCTCGTCGCTGGTCGGACTCTCGACCACGATGGGTCGCAACGCGTTCGACGGGTTGCTCCAGCGCCGCGCGCCGGAGGCGCTCCTCGGTCGCGCCGGTGCACGATACGAGACCCGGTTCCAGCTGGCGTGGGTGTTCGGGGGGCTCCTGGCCACTGCGATCATCCTGCCGGTCGAGGTGAACATGATCGTGCTGACCGCCATCTACGTGCCCGCACTGGTGATCTTCGTGCGAGGCATCCGAGAAGCCCACCGGTTCGAGGGTCCACCTGAGGATCATCTCGGCGGTGCCCACGTGCGGTTGGCGATGGCCCATCAGGCCTTTGCGGCAGGGTCGCTGCGGGTGGCGATCGTCGAGGCATCCGCCGCCGTCGATCTCGCCCAGAGTGTGGTGGGAGCGGGTGTCGGGGTCGATGAGCGGCGCGAACTCGAGGCCCTGCGTTGCGCTGCCATCGACGTGGATCAGGCCATCGGTGAGCCGGAGGCGACGGACGCGCTCCGCCTGGCGGACGGGATGATCAGGGCGGCGTCACCACGGTGACGGCGGCACGTCCGGTGCCGCCCGTTCCCTGGCTACCCGGTGGTTGGGTGATCGTCAGCTGGAACGGTTCCGATCGTTCGGCGGACGAATAGCGCGTGACGTCGACGAGCATCTCCGGTCCTGCGTCGGGCATCGGTCCGACGAGCAGCATCACACCGTCTTCCCGAACGGGCTGGTCGTCGAGATCGCCGTCGAACGCGTCACCTCGTCGTCGGTGAACCGCACCGTTGCGATGTCGACGGTGGACTCGGCGACGTCGGCCTGGACGCCGACGTCGATCGTGTCGCCGTCGGCTGACGCGACGTAGATCACCGGGAGTTGGACCTCACCGTTGTCGTCGAGGACGGGTTCCTGTTCGCCGACTTGCCATTCGACGATCGCAGTCAACGCAGCCGCGGGGTCGACATCGGACGAGTCGGGAGCATCGTCGCTGCCGCACGCGGCGGCGCCGACGACGAACGCCACGGCGACCGCGACGCTGGTGACGCGAGCAACTGCGGCGCGAACCGCACGATTCCCTCCCACGCCGAGACGTTACGCCACGCGGACCTGATCGCCGGACGCAGGTTCAGGAGACCAGTCGGCGCGCGGCTTCGACGACGACCGACACGGTGGTCGATTCGATGCGCTTCGCCGTCTCCTCGTCGGGTGTCTCCTGCTGGGTCCGGTTCACGAGCACACCGGCGACGCATCCGGCGCGCAGACCGGAACTGGCGCACATCGTGAACAGGGTCGCCGACTCCATCTCGTAGTTGAGCACGCCCATCGACTGCCACTCCTCGAGGCTGCCCTGGAACCGTCGGGTCACCCGGCCGGAGTACGTGTCGTAGCGTTCCTGGCCGGGGTAGAAGGTGTCCGACGAGGCGGTGATGCCGACGTGCGGCTCGATGCCGAGCGAGGTGGCGGCCTCGACGAGTGCCGTCGTGCAGGCGAAGTCGGCGACGGCGGGGAACTCCATGGGCGCGAAGTGCAGGCTGGCTCCGTCGAGGCGCACTGCCCCGGTGGTGACGATCACGTCGCCGGGCTGCAGGTGCGGCTGGATGCCACCGGTCGTGCCGACCCGGAGGAAGGTGCGGACCCCCAGCTGCGCCAGTTCCTCGACGGCGATCGATGTCGATGGCCCACCGATGCCCGATGAGCACACCACGACCGGTGTGTCGCCGAGCCAGCCGAGCCACGACGTGAACTCGCGGTGCGCGGCGAGGAACTCGTGGCGGTCCATCGTGGCGGCGATCCGTTCGACCCGAGCGGGATCACCCGGCACGATCGCCAACGTCGCGCCCTGCAACATGTCCGCCGTCAATCCGAGATGGAACACCGGTGTCATGCCGCCGAACGCTACTCCAGCGCCGAAAAATGCCCGGCGTTGCGCGCCCAGCGCAACCAGCCAGGCATCTTTCGGAGGTTGGGGCTGGGCGAGGGGTCGACAATCTGCTTGGAGACATGCACATGTCTTTATATGATGCTCGGATGTTGATCGAGGCAGCGCTCGAAGCGTTGCGAGCCATTGCGGAGGAGACCCGGCTGCGCATCGTCGCGGTCCTGCGTCACGGCGAGTTGACCGTCACCGACCTCACCGAGATCCTCGGCCAGTCACAACCACGCGTGTCGCGCCACCTGCGCCTGCTCGTCGATGCCGGGCTCGTCGCCAAGCATCGCGAGGGCACCTGGGTGTTCTTCTGCCTGGTGGACACCGGCGCCCACTGCGCGCTCGTGAACGCCGCGCTCGACGCGCTCGATCCCGCCGATCCGGTGTTCGCCGCCGATCGCGATCGGCTCGCAGTGGTGCGTGCCCGCCGCGCCGAAGCCGCGGGCGAGTACTTCGAACGCATCGCACCGATCTGGGACGAGGAACGGTCGCTGCACGCCGCCGCCAGCACGGTCGAAGCTGCCATTCTCGACGCCGTCGGCGACCGCCCGCTCGGCCGTGTGCTCGATATCGGCACCGGAACGGGCCGCATGCTCGCTCTGCTGGGCGATCGGGCGGATCGCTCCGTCGGTCTCGACACCAGCCACTCCATGCTGGCGGTCGCCCGTGCCAACCTCGAACGCCTCGGCGTCCAGGGCTGGGAGCTCCGCCAGGGTGACGTCCACAGCCCGCCCCTCGAACGGGCGTCGTTCGACCTCGTCGTGATCCATCAGGTGCTCCACTATCTCGACGACCCGGCCCGCGCCATCGCGCAGGCCGCCCAGCTGGTCGCCCCCGGCGGGCAGCTGCTCGTCGTCGACTTCGCGCCGCACCGTCACGACTTCCTCCGCGCCGCGGCGCACCGCCGCCTCGGCTTCACCCACGATCAGCTCCGCGACTGGTTCGACCAGGCGGGACTCGACTGCTCGACGATCGTCGACGTCGAACCGCCCGCCGGCGACGACGGGCTCACCGTCACCGTCTGGCTCGCACGATCCCGCACCACCACTGCCGCACCGGCCGCCACACTCGCAACCTCCAGTCGCATCACCAGAGACGTCGCATGAAAGCAGCACCCATGAATCAGCATCCACTCGCCGAACTCGCCCGCGAGCGCATCGTCGTCCTCGACGGCGCGATGGGCACCGAGATCCAGACGCTCGGACTGTCCGACGAGATGTTCCGTGGTGATCGCTTCTGCGACCACGGTTGCGATCTCGGCGGCAACAACGAACTGCTGACCATCACCCAACCCGATGCAATGCCGCGACATCCACCTGCGCTACCTGCTCGCGGGCGCCGACATCGTCGAGACCAACACCTTCTCCGCCAACCGTGTGTCGCAAGGCGACTACGACACCGTCGACGTCGTCACGGAGCTCAACGTCGTCGCCGCTCGTCTCGCTCGCGAGGCCGCCGAGGAGGCGCACGGTCGGGACGGCCGTCGCCGCTTCGTCGCCGGCGCCGTGGGCCCGACCAACATGACGCTGTCGCTGTCTCCGAAGGTCGAGGACCCCGGCTACCGGGCCATCACCTTCTCCGCGCTCGCCGATGCGTACCAGGAACAGATCGAGGCATTGCTGAGCGGCGGCGTCGACCTGATCCTCGTGGAGACGATCTTCGACACGCTCAACGCGAAGGCGGCCATCGTCGCGAGTCGTCGGGCGATGGTTGCCGCGGGACCCAGGTGCCGCTGATGATCTCGGGCACGATCACCGACCGCTCGGGGCGCACGCTGTCGGGCCAGACGCCGGCTGCGTTCTGGCAGTCGATCCGTCACGCCGAACCGCTCAGCGTCGGGCTCAACTGCGCACTCGGCGCCGAGGAGATGCGCCCGCACCTGCAGGAGCTGTCGCTGATCGCCGACACGCTGATCTGCGCATACCCGAACGCCGGACTCCCCAACGAGCTCGGGGGCTACGACGAGTCACCGAGCACGACCGCTGCGTTCATCGAGGAGTTCGCCGACGCCGGACTGCTCAACATCGTCGGCGGGTGCTGCGGCACGACGCCTGCACACGTCGAGGCCATGGCCGCTGCTGTCGAGGGCAAGACGCCGCGCCTCGTGCCCACTCGCATCCCGCGGCTGGAACTCTCGGGCCTCGAGCCGTTCGCGCTGACCGACGACATCCCCTTCGTCAACGTCGGCGAGCGCACGAACATCACCGGCTCGGCGAAGTTCCGCCGGTTGATCAAGGACAACGAGTACGGCGAGGCGCTGGAGGTCGCGCTCCAGCAGGTGGAGAGCGGCGCGCAGATCATCGACGTCAACATGGACGACGGCCTGATCGACGGTGTCGAGGCGATGACCAGATTCCTCAACCTGATCGCAGCCGAGCCCGACATCGCCCGCGTCCCGGTGATGATCGACTCCTCGAAGTTCGAGGTCATCGAGGCCGGACTGCAGTGTGTGCAGGGCAAACCGATCGTCAACTCGATCTCCATGAAGGAAGGCGAGGAAGCGTTCCTGCAGCAGGCCCGCACCTGTCTCGACTACGGCGCCGCCGTGATCGTGATGGCCTTCGACGAGGTCGGCCAGGCCGACACCGTCGACCGCAAGGTGAGCATCGCTCGACGCGCCTACCACCTGCTCGTGAACGACGTCGGGTTCCCGCCCGAGGACATCATCATCGACCCGAACATCTTCGCCGTGGCGACGGGCATCGAGGAACACAACCGCTACGGCCTCGACTTCATCGAGGCGACCAAGCAGATCACCGACGAGCTGCCGTACGTCAACATCTCCGGCGGGGTGTCCAACCTGTCGTTCTCGTTCCGCGGCAATGAACCCGTCCGTGAGGCGATGCACTCGGTGTTCCTGTTGCGCGCCGTCGAGGCGGGCATGCGATTGGGAATCGTCAACGCCGGCCAGCTCGCGGTGTACGACCAGATCGACCCCGAGCTGCGCGAGCTGTGCGAGGACGTCGTGCTGGCACGTCGTGACGACGCAACGGAACGGCTGCTCGACGCGGCACCTCGCTTCGCCGGCGACGGCTCCGATGCCGTCGACCCCGCTGCCGCCGAGTGGCGTTCGTGGGACGTCGAGCGTCGAATCGACCACGCGCTCGTCAACGGCATCACCGTGTTCATCGAGGACGACGTCGAGGAGGCCCGAGCCGGGTCGGATCGGGCGGTCGACGTCATCGAAGGTCCGTTGATGAGTGGCATGAACACCGTCGGCGACCTCTTCGGGGCGGGCAAGATGTTCCTGCCACAGGTCGTCAAGTCGGCTCGTGTGATGAAGCAGGCCGTTGCCTACCTCACCCCGTTCATCGAGGCCGAAGGCGAGGACGGCGTCGCGTCGAAGGCGGGCACGGTGCTGCTCGCCACCGTCAAGGGCGACGTCCACGACATCGGCAAGAACATCGTCGGCGTCGTCCTCGGATGCTCGAACTACGAGGTCATCGACCTCGGCGTGATGGTGCCCGCCCAGACGATCCTCGAGACCGCCCGTGACCGCGACGTCGACATCATCGGGCTCTCCGGCCTGATCACCCCGTCGCTCGACGAGATGGTCCGCGTCGCCGCCGAGATGGAACGCACCGGGTTCACCGTGCCGTTGCTGATCGGGGGCGCCACCACCAGCCGCCTGCACACCAGCCTCAAGATCGACCCCGCGTACTCCGGGCCGGTCGTGCACGTCGGTGATGCCAGCCGGGCGTCGGGCGTCATCTCGAGTCTGCTGTCGGAGACCCAGCGCGAGGGATTCCTCGAGGGGCTGCGGACCGACTACGAGCGCGTGCGTCGCGTCGCACGCCCGCGCGACGACTGAGCGGGACCGGGTCACGCTCGACGTGGCACGTGCCAACCGACTCGAGCTCGACTTCGACGACACCACCATCACGCCGCCGTCGTTCATCGGCACGAAGGTGTTCGACAGCTACGACGTCGCCGAGCTGGTGCCGTACATCGACTGGACACCGTTCTTCCGCACGTGGGGTATTCGCGGGAAGTACCCCGAGGTCCTCACCGACCCGACCTACGCGGAAGCTGCTCGGCCCCTGTTCGACGATGCACTCGCCATGCTCGACAAGATCGTCGCCGACAACTGGTTCCGCCCCAAGGCGGTCGTCGGCTTCTGGCCGGCCAACAGCCGACGGCGACGACATCGTCGTGTTCACCGACGAGACCCGCTCGCAGGAACGGACGCGCCTGCTCGGGTTGCGTCAGCAGTCGAACAAGTCGTCGGCGAACACGGCCATCGACGAGAACCTGTGTCTGTCGGACTTCATTGCGCCTCTGGAGTCGGGTCGGCCCGATTGGGTCGGCGGGTTCGTCGTGACCGCCGGCCCGGAGGAGATCGAGATCGCCGCCGCGTTCGAACGCGACAACGACGACTACTCCTCGATCCTGCTCAAGGCTGTCGCCGACCGCCTCGCCGAGGCCTTCGCCGAGCGGATGCACGAGCGCGTTCGCCGAGAGCTGTGGGGGTACGCGGCGGACGAGTCGTTCAGCCCCGACGACCTCTTGCAGGAAACGTTCCAGGGAATCCGTCCGGCGCCCGGCTATCCGAGCCAGCCCGACCACACCGAGAAGGTCACGCTGTTCGATCTGCTCGACGCGACGGCGGCGATCGGTGTCGAGCTCACCGAGTCCCATGCCATGTGGCCGGGTTCGTCGGTGTCCGGCATGTACTTCGCGCACCCGGGGTCGCGGTACTTCGGAGTCGGCAAGATCCGTCAGGACCAGCTCGAGTCGTACGCGGCCCGCAAGGGCTGGACGCTCGACGAGGCCGAGACCCACCTCGCTCCCGTCCTCGACAGCTGAGCTGCGAGTATCCCCTACTGCAGTCCGACCCCCAATCTAGGGTTGGCCGATGAACGACAACATGCGAATTCCGCTCGCCGAGGCGATCGGCACGATGGTCCTGGTGATCGGTGGCCCCGGTACCGCGATCTTCGCGACCGGTGGCTTCAACGAGGGCCTCAGCGTCGGGATACTCGGCGTGGCGCTTGCCTTCGGCCTCAGCCTGACGGCCATGGCCTACCTGATCGGACGGATCTCCGGCTGTCACATCAACCCGGCGGTCACCATCGGCATGATCGTCACGAAGAAGCTCGACGACCGCGAAGTCGGCGCCGTACTTCCTCGGTCAGTTCGTCGGCGGCATCATCGGTGCCGGCATCCTCGCCCTGATCCTGAGCGGCACCGACGGTTACCTCTCCCAGGCGCAGGATGCCGGGTTCGCCTCCAACGGTTACGGCATCCACTCACCTGGCGGCTTCGACCTGCTGTCCGTGGCGATCATCGAGATCGTCGTGACGGCGATCTTCGTGCTGATCGTGCTGGGAACCACCAATTCCGACGGCGTGCCCGAGCGGATTCGGACCGATCACGGCCGGTCTGGGTCTCGCGCTTGTGCACATGATCTCGATCCCGGTGTCGAACACCTCGGTCAACCCGGCTCGTTCGTTGTCCACGGCCATCTTCCAGGGTGACTGGGCACTGGGACAGGTGTGGGCGTTCATCGTGTTCCCCGCCGTGGGTGCAGCGCTCGCCGGCGTGATCTACCTTGTGCTGAGTCCGCACGTTGCTGCGGATGACCTCGATACGACCACCGAGGCCTGAGCGGGCGACGAACCGGCCAGGCGACCCACATTTGGGTGGGATTTCCCGGCCCCTGATAGCTTCTCGCACCGATGTCGGTATTCCTGCGCGATTACTTGACCGTCGTCTGGTTCGGCGTGGCCGCCTTGGCGATCGGTGGACTTGCTGCTCGGACTCGCCTCGCTCGTGCGACCGTCGAAGCCCAGCTACGACAAGGGCATCGCGTACGAATCGGGTGTCGACCCGGTCGGCATCGGCTGGTCGCAGAGCCAGATCCGGTACTACGTCTTCGCGCTGCTGTTCGTCATCTTCGACGTCGAAGCCGTGTTCCTGTTCCCGTGGGCGGCCAACGTCGAGCGCTACGGCACGTTCGGCCTGGTCGTCATGCTCATCTTCATCGTGCTGTTGCTCGACGGCCTGGTGTACGCCTGGAAACGAGGACTGCTGCGATGGGTCTAGTCGACAAGGGCCGCATGCCGGCCTCCCTCACGAAGCTCTTCAACATGAGTCGCTCGTACTCGTTGTGGGTCTACCAGTGGGGGCTCGCCTGCTGCGCGATCGAGATGGGCGCTGCGTTCGGTTCGCCCCGCTACGACGTGATGCGCCTCGGTGTCATCCCGCTCCCCGCGAGCCCGCCGTCAGGCCGACTTCGTGTGCATCTCCGGCACCGTGACGGACAAGATGGCGCCGGCGATCCGTCGGCTCTGGGAACAGATGCCCGAGCCGAAGTACGCGATCTCGATGGGTTCGTGTGCCAACTGCGGAGGGCCCTACTGGGACAGCTACTCGGTGACCAAGGGCGTCGACCAGATCATCCCGATCGACGTCTACATCCCCGGTTGCCCGCCCCGACCCGAGGCGTTGCTCGAAGGCGTGGTGCTGCTCCAGCAGCGCATCAAGAACGAGGACATGGCGGCCAAGTGGCGCAACGAGGACTACACGTCGAACCAGACGACGCGTGCCCGTCAAGCGGCCCGTGAGGCGGCCGACGCTGCGCCGATCCGCAGCACCGGTCGAGCCCGTGCGGGAGCCGATCGTCGTGGGCGGTGGACCCATTGAGTGACGAGACCACGACCGAAGCCACCGACGTCGCCGCGCTGCCCGGCGACGGGCTGCGCGAGGGGATCATCGACGACCTGCGACGTCGGATCGGCGATGCCATCATCGACACGCACATCACGCCGAACGACGACCTGTGGATCCGCGTGCGAACCGACGCCTGGCGTGAGACCGCCGTCGCGCTCAAGGCGGCCGGATTCACGTTCTTCTCGTTCCTCTCCGGGTCTCGACTGGCTGCCGTCGCCGTACGGCAAGGGCGAGGACGACCCGACGGCCGAGCCGAAGGAACCCGACACCGAGATCCGCCAGGGCGTCACCGGCGGCGACACACGATTCCAGGTGTTCGCCCGCCTCGTCGACCTCGACCGCCACGTCGGCGTCACCATCAAGGCCGACGTTCCCGACGACCATCTCGTCGTCGACTCGTGGAGCACGGTGTTCGCCGGCGCGAACTGGCACGAACGCGAGTGTCACGAGATGTTCGGGATCGGCTTCAACGGTCATCCCGACCTGCGGAACATGTACCTGCCGACCGACTTCGAGGGATTCCCGCTGCGCAAGGACTTCCCGCTCCTGGCCCGCATGATCAAGCCGTGGCCGGGCATCGTCGACGTCGAGCCCATGCCCATCCAGGACGACGACGACGCCACCGGCGACGCTGCGGCCGCCGACACCGGTGAGGACTCCTGATGACCGTGCTCAGCGATCGCCAACAGCTCAGTTACATCGCCAGCCAGGCCGCCGACGCTCGATTGAACGTCGAACTCGAGACCGAGGGCATGACCCTCAACATCGGCCCGCAGCACCCGGCGACCCATGGCACGCTGCGCATCATCTGCCGTCTCGACGGCGAGCAGGTCGTGTGGGCCGAACCGTCGTGCGGCTACATGCACCGGGGCTACGAAAAGCTCACCGAGGTCCGCACCTTCCCGCAGGTCACGACGTTGATCAACCGGATCGACTGGCTCGGCAGCTTCGCCAACGAGGTGCCGTTCATCCTCGCCGCCGAGAAGCTCATGGACATCGAAGCGCCGCCGCGCGCCCAGGTGATCCGCACGATCCTGTTCGAGCTGTCGCGCATCGCCAACGTGTCGCTGTTCCTCGGCGACCTCGGGGTGCAGATGGGCGCGATCACGCCGGTGTTCCTCGCGTTCCGCGACCGCGAGTACGTGCTCAACCTGATCGAAGGAGCGACGGGCGGTCGCTTCCACCCGAACTTCGACCGCATCGGCGGCCTGAAGGACGATCTGCCGGCCGGGTGGATCGACGAGACCCGCCAGGTCATGGTCAAGCTGCGCGAGTTCTGCGACATCATCGAGGACCTGCTGTTCGGCAACGAGATCTTCCAGAGCCGGATGCGCGGGATCGGCATCATCCCCGCCGACGTCGCCAAGGACTACGGACTGTCCGGCGCCAACCTGCGAGCGAGCGGCGTCGACTTCGACCTGCGCCGCGATCAGCAGCTCCCGATGGCGTGGGACAAGGCCGACTGGAAGGTGTGGACCCACCCCGACGGTGACAGCTTCGCCCGTTGCTGGGTCCGGCTGCAGGAGACCCGCGAGTCGTGCAAGATCGTCGAGCAGTTGCTCGATCAGATCCCTGCCGGCCCGATCATGACCAAGGTGCCGCGCATCATCAAGGTGCCGGAGGGCGAAGCCTGGGTGGAGACCGAGAATCCACTCGGTGCGATGGGTTACTACGTCGTCTCCAAGGGTGACCTGGGCCCGTTCCGGGTCAAGATCCGCTCGGCCAGCTTCAACAACATCTCGATCGCACCGTGGGCGCTCAAGGGTGTCTACGTTCCCGACGTGATCACCATCCTGGCCAGCCTGTACTTCATCCTCGGCGACATCGACCGCTAATGATGGACTCACTCGTCGGCCCGCTGGTTCTCCTCGCTCGTCTGCGACTCGTCGCTGGCGCTTCCCTCGCCGCGTCCGCGGAGGTTTCGGCGCAATGAGTCAGCTCGCTCTCGAGATTCCCTACTGGGGGCAGTCACTGCTGCGCGTGTTGGGCGGCATCGTGGCCGTGCTGCTCCCCGCCGGCGCCATCGTCTACCTGTTCCTGTTCAAGATGATGTCGTTCATGCAGAGCCGCCTCGGCCCGATGGAGGCCGGCCCGTACGGCTCGTTGCAGCTCGTCGCCGAAGTCGGCAAGTGGATGCAGAAGGAGGACCTCGCGCCCGACGCGGCCGACCACCGCATCTTCAAGATGGCGCCGCAGGTCGTGCTGGTGTCGACGTTCCTCCTCGTCGTCATCGTGCCGTTCGGTCCGGACGCCTACTTCACGAACTTCTCCGTCGGGGTGTTCTTCGGTCTCGCCGTCGCGTCGATCAGCGTGCTCGGCATCCTGATCGCGGGCTGGGCGAGCGCCAACAAGTACTCGCTGCTCGGTGGCCTCCGTGCTGCCGGTCAGCTCATCGCCTACGAGCTGCCGATGGTGCTCGCCGTGCTCGGCGTGGTCATCCAGGCCGGGTCGATGAACATGCAGGACATCACCGTCGCACAGAACACGGGCAGCTGGTTCGGCGTCGGCTGGTTCGGTAGCCCGTTCATCGTCACCCAGTTCGTCGGCTTCATCATCTTCATGATCGCCGTGCAGGCCGAACTCACCCAGGCGCCGTTCGACATGCCGATCGCCGAGTCCGAACTCGTGTCGGGCTACATGACCGAGTACTCCGGCTTCCGCTTCCTCATCTTCTTCATCGCCGAGTTCGCCACCGCCGGCGTGTTCGCCTTCATCGCCTCGGTGCTGTTCCTCGGTGGTTGGGGCATCCCGTTCGACTGGTTCGGTTGGGACACGATCAACGACGTTCCCGACTGGATGAACCTCGTCGGCCCGCTGATCATGTTCAGCAAGATGTTGTTGCTGACCTTCCTCATCATGTGGGTACGGTTCAGCTTCCCCCGATTCCGTGAGGACCAGTTGCAGACCTTCGCCTGGAAGGTCCTCATCCCGATCGCGCTGCTCAACACCGCGATCACCGCAATCTTCAAGGTGGCCTTCTGATGCCCGACAAGCCCCCCTCCAAACCACGGTTCCCGGTCTGTTCAAGGGTCTCGGCGTCACGTTCGGGATCCTCAAGGACACCATCGTCGACGGCGCCAACACGGTGCAGTACCCGCACGAGAAGGAAGCGCCGCCGATCCGCGCCCGCGGCGTCATCGCGCTCCACGAGGACAACTGCACCGCCTGCATGCTGTGCGCCCGCTCGTGCCCCGACTGGTGCATCTACATCGAGGGCCACAAGCAGCTCGCCCCGGCCCGTCGCGCCGGCGGCAAGCCGCGCCAGGTCAACCATCTCGACCGATTCGACATCGACTACGCGCTGTGCATGTACTGCGGCATCTGCGTCGAGGTCTGCCCGTTCGATGCGCTGTTCTGGAGCCCGGAGTACGAGTACTCCGAGCCGAAGATCGCCGATCTCCTGCACGACAAGGAGAAGCTCGGCGAGTGGATGGAGACGGTGCCCGAGGCGCCGGCCCTCGAAGCGGGAGCGCAGAAGAAGTGACGGCATCGTGACCGCGCTCATCCTTGCCGCCACGAACGACGTCGACGTCGCGCTGAACGTCGGGTTCGGCATCATCGCCGCGATGATGATCTTCGGTGCCCTGAAGGTCGTCACGTCGAAGAACGTCGTGCACGCTGCGCTCTGGCTCGTCGTGGTGCTCGGCGGCATGGCCGCCCAGTTCATCCTCGCCGGCGCCGAGTTCGTGGCCGCCTCCCAGATCCTCGTGTACATCGGCGCGGTGATGGTGCTGTTCCTGTTCGGCATCATGCTCACCCGCGCCCAGATCGGCAAGGAAGCCGGCCTCAACAACAAGGGGTGGCTGCTCGGCGTACCCGTCGGGCTCGTCATGTTCGGCCTGCTCGCCTGGGTGATCCTGGATGCCTACGGCGACGACGTGCTGCCCGAGACCGAGCCGACGGCGACGGTCGCGTTGAGCGACCAGTTCCTGTCGATCTACCTCCTGCCGTTCCTGGCGATCTCCTTCGTCCTGCTCGCCGCCGCCATCGGCGCCATCGTCCTGGCCCGGAAGGACTGAGATGCTCTGATGCTTGCCGTCAACTTCCTCCTGCTGGCTGCCGCGCTGTTCAGCATCGGCGTCTACGGCGTCATCGCACGGCGTAATGCCGTCATGGTGCTGATGTCGATCGAGCTGATCCTCAACGCGGTCAACCTCAACCTGGTGGCCTTCGCCATGATGACGAACGCCGTCGACGGTCAGGTGTTCGCCCTCTACGTGATCGCCATCGCAGCCGCCGAAGTCGGCGTCGGTCTCGCCCTCGTGCTCATGATCTACCGCAACCGCAGGTCGATCGCCCTCGACGAACTCTCGGAAATGAAGGGCTGACGTGCTCGCCGCAGAAGCAGCCGAACTGAGCTCGGGTTGGTTCCTCGAGAACGCCTGGCTCATCGCGCTCATCCCCGTTGTCGGGTTCGCCCTGATCATCGCGTTCGGCAAACGCCTGCCGATGAAGGGTTCCGAGATCGGCCTGCTCTCGATGTTCGCCTCGCTGGTGCTCGCCACCGGTGCCGCCATCCAGTGGGTGCAGCGCACGAACTCGGCGGACGAGGGCGGCGAATCGGCGTTCGGCGTCGTGCAATCGATCACCCGCTCGCTTCCCCGGGCCACCGAAGGGGAGGCGTTGCCGTTCGTCGAGCCCGTCGTCAAGTCATGGGTCTGGTGGTCGGACGGCACGCTCGAGTTCGGGATCGGTTCGAGCGTCAACGGTTTGGCCGTCCTGCTGCTCTGGCTGGTCGCCTTCATCTCGTTCCTCGTGCAGATCTTCAGCCTCGACTACGTGCGCGGCGATCGTCGCTACACGCACTTCTTCGCGTCCATCACGCTCTTCTCCGGCGGCATGCTCATCATGCTCATGTCCGAGAACATGGTGCAGCTCATCCTCGGGTGGGAGATCATGGGCCTGACGTCGTTCATGCTCATCGGCCACTGGTGGGAGGAGGAGGCCAACAGCCGGGCGGCACTCAAGGCGTTCTTCACCGTTCGTGTCGGCGACGTCGGGCTGCTCGTCGGTACCGCCATCATCTTCTTCGGCGCCAACGCCTGGGCGGTCGACAACCTCGACAGCAACGGCTTCAACATCGCCGCGATCCAGGCATGGGCCCTGTCCGGCGAGGCCAACAGCCTCCTGCTGTTCTGGGGTGCGGTGGCGTTGTTCATCGCCTGCATCGGCAAGTCCGGTCAGTTCCCGCTGCACACCTGGCTGCCCGACGCGATGGCGGGCCCGACACCGGTGTCGTCGCTGCTGCACAGCTCGACGATGGTCGTGGCCGGCGTGTTCCTCGTCGCCCAGGTGTACCCCGTGTTCTGGCAGGCGTTCGACATCGGCCAGGGCACGTCTGACGTTCATCGCGATCATCGGCGCGATCACGATCGTCATCGCCGCGCTGCTCGCGTTCGTGCAGGACGACATCAAGAAGGTGCTCGCGTACTCGACGGTCTCGCAGCTCGGGTACATGATGCTCGGCCTCGGCACGGGTGCCTGGCTGCCGGCGGTGTTCCACATCTTCACGCATGCGTTCTTCAAGTGCTGTCTGTTCCTGTGCGCGGGTTCGATCAGTCACTCCGCCTCCCACCACTCCTTCGACATGAAGAAGGACATGGGCGGCCTGCGCAAGAAGATGCCGATCACGTTCGCCGCGTGGATCGTCTCGACGCTCGCGCTCACCGGCGTGTTCCCGTTCGCCGGGTTCTGGTCCAAGGACGAGATCATCGACAACGTCGGCAACAACGGCTACACGTTCTTGATGTGGGTCGGACTCGGCGGTGCCGTGCTCACCGCGATGTACATGACCCGGGCGACCTACCTCACCTTCTTCGGTGAGCCCCGGGGCGCCTCGGCCGGCGAGTTACCACGGTGACGAGCACGGCGAAGAACACGAGATGGAGCACATCTCCGTCGGCGCCCCCGAGCCCCGCTCGCTCAGCTCCGCGGCGAACGCCGGTCACGAGGCCGGGGGCCGCGCGACCGCACACGGCGGCGAGGGAAGCGCCAGCGACGAGCCGCACGGAGGGCACGGAGGAAGCGCAGCGGACGACGGGTCCGACCATCATGGGGGGCATCGACGGCCCGCACGAGTCCGGTCCGCTGCTCATCGTCCCGATCGTGATCCTGGCGTCGCTCGCGCTCGTTGCCGGCCTCGCCAACCCGACGCCGCTCGCCTCGCGTCTTCGGTGAGGGTGTCGAAGCGCTGAAGACGTACGTGGAGCCGCGGGCGACCCCGGTTGCCTTCGAGCAGGTCATCGCCGCCGGCGGCCCCGGCGAATCGTTGACGATCGTCGACGGCCGGCCCCAGGCGTCGCCGAGCGCCGAAGGCCGAAGGCGAAGGCGAAGAGGGCGCGAAGAAGTCGGGTTGCGGCTTCGACGACCCCGAACCCGGTACCGCCTGCTTCTTCCCCGCCGTCAGCCATGCCGAGCCGAAGTTCGCGAAGATCCTGCTGTCGCTCGCCGTCGTCGCGCTGGGCTACGCCGTCGCCATCTGGTTCAACGTGCAGTTCTACGGGCGCAGGAACAAGCGACTCGTCGGTCTGACCGAGCGCTCGAGGTTCATGCGCGGCGGGTTCCTGTTCCTGAAGAACAAGTACTACCTCGATGCCCTCTACGAGAACGTCATCGTCCGGGCGATCGCGCATCCCATCGCCAAGGGCACCGACTGGTTCAACCAGAACGTGATCGACGCCGCGGTGAACGACATGGGCAAGGGTGCCCGTCGCACCGGTGAATGGGTCTACGACAACATCGACCAGAAGGTCGTCGACGGTGCCGTCGACGGATCGGGCTGGATCGCCTCGGAGTCCGGCCACGGCCTGCAACCCACCCAGTCCGGCAAGGTCAGCCAGTACGGCGCTCTGCTGTTCGGTGCTGCTGCCGTCGGCGCCATCGTCCTCGTCCTCATCAACGTGAGCTGAAAGCAACCTCAACCATGGAACCACTCACCGATCAGAACTGGCTGCTGAGCGTCGGCACCTTCCTGCCGCTCCTCGGCGTGCTCGTGATGATGTTCATCCCCCGCAGCGAGGAGGCGACCCACAAGCTCATCGGCATCGTCACTGCGGGCGCCACGCTGGCGGTCGGCATCGTCACGTTGTTCGCGTTCGACTACAGCGAGGCCGGCCGGCTCCAGTTCTACGTGAACGCCGAATGGATCCCGGTCATCGACGCCAACTACACGATCGGCATCGACGGCATCAGCCTGCCGCTCTACATCCTCTCGATGGCGGTCACGTTCCTCGTGATGATCTACACCTGGGACAACATGCCCGATGCGGGCAACCCGAAGGCGTTCTTCATCCTGATGCTGATCCTGCAGGTCGGCATGGCCGGAACGTTCATGGCGCAGGACCTGATCCTGTTCTTCGTGTTCTTCGAGCTCGTGCTGCTGCCGATGTTCTTCATGATCGGTGTGTGGGGTGGTGAGCAGCGCAAGTACGCATCGCTCAAGTTCTTCCTCTACACGATGTTCGGGTCGGCGTTCATGCTCGTCGCGTTCATCGCCATCTACTTCCAGACCGGTGCCGAGAGCTTCGGCTTCCAGTACCTGATCGAAGCGGGTGCCGGCATCGACAAGAACGTCCAGATCTGGATCTTCGCCGGCATGTTCCTCGGGTTCGCGGTCAAGGTCCCGATGTTCCCGTTCCACACCTGGCTGCCCGACGCCCACACGCAGGCTCCGACGCAGGGCTCGGTCATCCTGGCCGCGATCCTGCTGAAGCTGGGCACGTACGGGTTCGTGCGCATCGCCATCCCGATGCTGCCGGAGGCTGCGGTCGAGTGGGCGCCGGTGATCGGCATCCTGGCGGTGATCGGCATCATCTACGGCGCCCTCGGGTGTCTGGCCCAGACGGACATGAAGCGCCTCATCGCGTTCTCGTCGGTCGCGCACATGGGCTTCGTGATGCTCGGCATCGCCACGCTGACCACGTTCGGCATCAACGCCGCGCTGTTCGGCATGGTCGCCCACGGACTCATCACCGGCATGCTGTTCTTCGTCGCCGGTTCGGTGAAGCACCGCTACCACACCCTCGAGATCAAGAAGCTCTCGGGTCTGCTCGTCCAGGCGCCACGCCTGGGCTGGATCATGGGCTTCGCGGCGATGGCGTCGCTCGGTCTGCCCGGCCTCGCCGGGTTCTGGGGCGAGTTCCCAGCGATCCTGTCGGCGTACAACCCGGGCTTCGGGCTCAGCGAGCCGCTGTTCCGCACGCTCATGGTCATCGCGGCGATCGGTACGGTCCTCGCCGCCGGCTACCTGCTCTGGCTCTACCAGCGCACCGCGTTCGGTGAACCCAACCCCGAGTTCACGACCGCCGGCCACGGTTCGGGCCACGGGCACGGCGTGACGCATTCGCTGAGCTCAGCGGTGAACACAGGCGCCGAGGGAAGCGCCAGCGACGAGGCGCACGGAGGCAGCAGCCGAAGCGGAGCGGAGGCCAGTGCCGACCATCATGACGAGATCTACGACGTCACGCCGATCGAGTGGATCGCCTGGACGCCGTTCCTGATCGGCATCGTCGTGCTCGGCGTGTACCCGCAGCTGTTGTTCAAGGTCTTCAACCCGGCGGTCACCGAACTCGTGGCCCGCCTCGGAGTGTCACTGGGCTGATGCTCGCCTCGCTCCTTGCCCAGAGCGGCGACTGGACGTCGCCCTCGATCGAATGGGCCGCGCTCGCGCCCGAGATCGTGCTCGCCATCGGGATCAACCTGATCCTGCTGCTCGATCTGCAACTCGCAGAGACCAAGAAGTGGGCGATCGCGACCATCACCGGCTTCGTGCTGCTCGGTGGCTTCGTCGCGACCGTCATCCTGGCGGTGGCGGGCGACGGTCCCGTACGAATTGTTCGGTGGCCGCTACGTCGTCGACGACTACGCACTCCTGCTCAAGGCGCTGTTCTTCCTGGCGGCCTATGTCGTGGTGCTGATGAGCCAGACCGAACTCGAGGAGGGCGGCTACTACCAGGGCGAGTTCTACGTCCTGATGCTGTGCAGCGTGCTCGGCATGGTGATGATGGCCTCGGCCCGTGACCTCGTGAGCATCTTCGTGGCGCTGGAGCTGCTGTCGATCCCGGCCTACATGATGGCGTCGTGGAACAAGCGCAACTCCAAGTCGAACGAGGCCGGCGTCAAGTACTACCTGCTCGGCGTCTTCGCGTCGGCGGTGCTGCTGTACGGCATGAGCCTGCTGTTCGGCACGACGGGCTCGACGCTGCTCACCGACATCGGTGCGTCCCTGCTCGACGGTGACCTGATCGGCCTCGACGTCGTCGCCGTGGTGTTCATCGTCTGCGGGTTCGCCTTCAAGATCTCGGCCGTGCCGTTCCACCAGTGGGCGCCCGACACCTACGAGGGCGCGCCGACACCCGTGACGGCCTTCTTCTCGGTGGCGACCAAGGCCGCGGGCTTCGTGGCACTGATGTCGGTGATCTTCATCGCCTTCCCAGGAGCCGACGGCGTGTACGAGCCGCTCGTGTGGGTGATGGCGGCGTTGACCATGACGGTCGGCAACGTGCTGGCCTTGCGTCAGACGAACATCATCCGCATGCTCGCCTACTCCTCGGTCAGCCAGGGCGGGTTCATCCTGATGCCGCTGGCGTTCGCCGGCGATCCCGGCGTCGGCGCAGCGGCGATGAACGCCGTCATCGTGTACCTGGTCGTCTATGCGTTCATGAACCTCGGCGCGTTCGCCGTGGTCATCGCGGTCACGCGCAAGACCCGCAGTGGCGAGATCTCCTCGTTCGGTGGCTTGTTCTCGTATGCGCCGGGTCTTGCCGTGGCGCTCACGATCTTCTTCGCATCGCTCGCCGGCATCCCACCGCTCGGCGGCTGGTTCGCCAAGTTCAACGCCTTCAAGGCGGTGCTCGACGCCGGCACCACCTCGGCGTACGTCCTGGCCGCGATCGCCGCGGTGAACACGGTGATCGCAGCGGCGTACTACATGCGAGTGCTGCGGGTCGTCTGGATGGACGAGGCACCCGACGGCGACGTCAGCCCGGTCAACCCGCCCTCGCCGATCGTCGCGGCGATCGCCCTCACCGCGTTCGGCACGATCCTGCTCGGCGTGCTGCCGAACATCGTCGCCCGGGTTGGCGCCATCGACGCCCTCACGGGCGCCTTCTCCGGCTGAGCCGGTCCGGATGCGGCGATCACTGCGTTCCCCGAATTCGTCGCTGCCCGGAGGCAGCTTCCTCACGGCGCCCTTGTCCTCCCCACTTCGATCCCGGCTCGTTCTAGATGACGGAGAAGGATGACGGAGGAGATTCGCGTCGAGATCGCTCGGACGGGGCGGTGTCGTTCGAGCGGTTCATGGAGCTGGCGCTCTACGGCGCCGAGGGGTTCTACATGCGACCCGACGGCGGGTCGGCGGGTCGGCGCGGCGACTTCATCACCTCACCGGAGGTCGGCCCGCTGTTCGGAGCGGTGATCGCCCGCTACCTCGATGCCGAATGGGAACGCATCGGTCGGCCGGACGTGTTCACCGTGGTCGACGCCGGCGCGGGCCCCGGCACCCTGGCGCGTGCGATCCTGGCCGCAGCACCCGCGTGCCGTGAGGCACTTCGGTACGTGGCGGTGGAGATCTCGCCGGCCCAGCGGGCCCGACATCCCGACGGCATCGAGTCGGTCGCGACGTTGCCCGAACCCCCTCTCGAAGGTGACGTCGACGGGTTGATCGACGGAGTCGTGTTCGCCAACGAACTGCTCGACAACCTGCCGTTCCGTCTCGCCGTGTTCGACAACGGCTGGCGGGAGGCGTTCGTCACCATGGGCTCCGACGGCCGGTTCGTCGAGGTGCTCTCGGCGCCGTTCGACCCGGTACCCGCGTGCCTGCCGGTGTCGCCGACGTTCGGATCGCGGGCCCCCTTGATCGATCGTGCCGCCACATTCGTCGCCGACGCCCGCCGACTGGTGCGGTCCGGTTCGGTCGTGGCGATCGACTACGGCACGCCGATCACCGCGATGCTCGCCGGGCGCCCCTGGCGGGAGTGGTTGCGCACCTATCGAGGCAACGAGCGCGGGGACCACTACCTCGCGGCACCGGGTACGCAGGACATCACGATCGACGTCCCGATCGACCAGCTCCCCGAGCCCGACACCGTGCGCGCGCAGGCCCAGTTCCTCCAGCGGTGGGGTATCGACGACCTCGTCGACGAGGGCAGGCGCGTCTGGACCGAGCAGGCGGCCCGGCCCGGTCTCGAAGCGATGAAGATGCGCAGCCGGATCAGCGAAGCCGAGGCGCTGCTCGACCCCGCCGGCCTCGGCGGTTTCCTCGTGGCGGAATGGCGTGTTACGTCAGGGGGCGGACCCGCGAGCGTAATCCGTGCACGAGTGTGCCGTCGGGTTGGTTGTCGGTCGATGGTGGTGCCGGTGGCGTGGATGGTGCCGTCTGGTCGGTCCAGGTGGCGGTGCGGTCGGGGGTCATGGTGAGGGTCCAGCCGCCTTCGTGGATGAGGTGGTGGTGTCGTTCGCAGATCGGCAGGAGGTTGTCGATGTCGGTGGGTCCGTCATCTCGTCCCCACCAGCGAATGTGGTGGATGTCGCAGGCGGAGAACACCACGGTGCAGTCGGGGTGGGCGCAGGTGCGATGCATCGCCCGTAACGCTCGGCGCTGTGCTCGGGTGGCGGTGCGTCGGGCCCGTCCGACGTCGAGGACCTCGCCGGCACCGTTGAACACGATCGGCAGGATCTCGGCGTCACAACACATGCGTCGGACCGTCTCGACCGGCTAGCGGGATGCCGTCGTCGGTTTCGCAGATGCTGTGGGCGTGCCAACCCGACACCAGGGTGTGGTAGTCGGTGAGCACACTGATCTCCGGTACCCGCTGCGCACCTGGCCCGGCCGGAGGTCGCGGCGATCACGGCGTCGACGTGCAGTTGTGCCCACGGGGTGCGGGCGTTGCCGTCCGGTTGACGTAGCCGGCGGATCTGCGCGTCGACGCGCGGCGTGCAGGGTGGCGTCACGGACCGGGTCGAGTTCGAGATGGGTGTGGTGCATGCCGGTGGTCTTGTCGATCCACCGTTTCACACACGACCGCGCCCGCTGCCTCTCCAGTTCGTCGACGTCGCTACCGGGTCGGGCCGCGACGAGGTGGCGGGACAGGTCCCGGCACTGCCGCTCGAACGAATCCACACTCAACGTGGTGGCGGCGTCGAGGAGCAGGTCCTCGTGGGAGAAGAACTCCGCGCGGAGTTCGTCATCGAGGCGGCGAGTGGCGTTGGCGAGCGCATCGAGGTGACCCGCCGACACCGCCCCATTCGCCAACGCGTCTTCGAAGCTCTGCGTGGCTTCGCACACCCGATCACGTTCGGTCACGGTGGCGGCGTCCTTGCCGGAGCGACGCCCGGCGGTGCCGAGCAACGACTCCGGCGGCGGTGCCGTCCCCGCTGCAGCGAGCTCACGGCTGCGACGGGTGCACCGCACCTCGAACGCATCCAACCAGCCTCGCACCGCGCTCGCGGCGGCCACGAGCGCCGTCAATTCACCTCCATCGAGGCACTCGGGATCGGCCACGAGCAACGCCTCCACGGCGACCCGTAACCGGTCGGTGTCCATCATGTGTCATCCTCCACATCATCAACCGGACAAGGAGGGAGTCGGTCCGCACATCATGCACACAGGGGTCTCACACAGTTCC
>CAVZTM010000013.1:0-168445 GCA_963778175.1 Ilumatobacteraceae bacterium | reverse complement strand
GCAACCGAAGTTCCAGAACACCGGTGTGTTGTCGTCGTGGAACTCGGGCGTCGTCGGCGCTGCGGTCGCGCCCCTCGTGAGCGGCACCTGGAGGTACATCCGCCCGCCCGGCGCGATCACCCGGAAGAGCTCCGACAACGCCCGATCGGTGTCCGGCACGTGCTCGAGCACGTGCGGTGTCAGGATCACGTCGACGGACGCGTCGGGCAGGTCGATCTGCTGCAGGTCGAGCTGGATGTCACCACGATGGGCGCTCAGGTCGAAGTCGCTCGTGCGGTACGAGAACCATCGCTGCATGTAGGCCCGATACTCCGCTGCCGAGACGTGGGCTCGTCTCGATCACCCGGGCGCCGCGCATGCTTCCGGACCGGCTCGTGAAGCACCAGAGCAGGAACCGGTCGCGGGCGATCGACCCGCACTGCGGCACTTCGCCGACTCCGTGTGCGCCGCGCCGAGGAAGGCCGACCCGGTCCACCGGCAGACATTGCACCAACGATCGCGTCTGCTCGGCCCGTGAGGCTCGCTGCCAGACGGGCGCGCTCGTCGCCCACCAGTCGCCGGTCGGCGCAGCCAGTCCGACCCGGCGAGCCAGCGGCCGCAGTGTGTCCTTCACCGACGGCAGGAATCGCCCCCGCGACACGTCGCACGGAACGGCACGGGCGCGGCGGACGGCTCGTCGGCGGCGGAGGACATGGCCGGGAGGCTAACCACCGCGTCGCTAGCCTGACGCGGTGGCATCGTTCAAGGGTCTCGTCGGGCGGATGCGTGGCGACCAGGTCAGCGCACTGACCGCGGAAGTCGCGGCGCTGCGGGAAGTCGTCCTCAACATCAACCACGTCGTCACCCAACTGCACGAGACGGTGATGGAGTTCAACCACGACGTTCGCTCCGGTGCGGAACAGTCGCTGCCGCTGTTCCTCGGCTACTCCGAACGGCTGCGTCTCGACGCCGACACCGCCATCGGCGCCACCCAGGTGATCGAGCGTCAGCTCGCGCTCATGGAGGAGCGCCTGGCGACGTTGCCGGGATCCGAGCCGTCACGAGCCCAGCCGTCTTGAACGAGCGGGTGCGCACGCTCCTGCGTCGACGCCCGACCCGTCGACCATCCGACCGCCCGCCAGCGCGGCATCGGCCGCTACGTGACCGGCCTGCTGGACGGACTCGTCGCCGTCGGTGCGCCCGTGGTCGCCCTCTACGGCTCGGACGTCGAAGCCGAGACGTTGTCGGCGGCGATCCCGGGGCTCCCGCTGCGGCGTTGGAGTCCGCAGGTCATCCGTGAGCACGCCGAGAGCGGGGACGTGGTACCTCGCCACCCAATTGATGCTGCACCCCGTGTCGCTCGACCCGATTCCGAAGGTCATCACCGAGGCACACCTGCCCGTTGCGGCGGTGATGTACGACGTGATCCCCTACCGCTTCCCCGAGATCTACCAGGTCGACCCCAACGCCCGTCGCCAGGCGCAGCTCCGTGCCCCGCTCGCCCGGACCGTCGATGCCCTCCTCGCGATCTCGGAGTTCGCCGCCGACACCGCTGCGACCGAGTTGGGCTTCCCGCGGTGCGCGGATCGGCACGATCGGAGCCGGCGTCGACGCCAAGTTCGCCTGCCCACCCCCGACCCCCGTCCGCGATTGCCCGAGTGATCCCTTCGGATGTCGGCGCGTACGTCGTCGCCGTCACCGGCAGCGACGACCGCAAGAACACCGAGGGCCTCATCCGGGCCTGGTCGCTCGCCGACCGGTACTCGACCGACCGCCACCACCTCGTGATCGCGACGGCCCACACACCGGACGTGCTGAGACGTTGGGAAGCGTGCGCGGACGAGGTCGGCATCCGAGACCGAGTGGTCTTCACCGGGGCGCTCGACGACGACGAACTGGTCGCCGTGCTGCAGGGGGCGGCGCTGTCGGTCATGCCGTCGTTCGAGGAGGGGTTCGGACTCCCCGTGCTCGAAGCAGCAGCCTGCGGGGTGCCGGCGATCTGCTCGAACCTCACGTCGCTTCCCGAGGTGCTCGACGAACCGTCGGCCTGCTTCGATCCGCACGACCCGGCGTCGATCGCGGACGCGATCGTCCGTGCGCTGACCGACGATGCCCACCGATCCACACTGCTCGACGCCGGCGAGCGGGCGGTCCAGACGGTGGACCTGGCGGCACGTCGCGACAGCGACCGTCGACACGCTGCGAATCGCTGGGCCCACGGTGGCCGCAGCGCATCGTTCCACCCCGCCGTCGGGTTGCGATTCGCCGGTGCGCTCGCACGCCGGCGACGACAACGAAGCGGTCGTCGAGGCGATCGCACGGAACCGGACCGACACCGAGTGGGTCGTCGTTCGTCGACGCTGCGACGTCACCGGAGCCGACCCATGCGAACCCGAACCGCTGGCCGGTGCGGGCACTCGGTCGGTTCGTCAAGCCCTGGGACTTCGATCACGTCGTGGCGATCCTCGGGAGCGCTCCCCAGCACGTCGCCACCTCGGAACTGGCCCGCCGGTGCCGTGTCATCTCTGGGTGCACGACGATGCGCTCGCTGGGCGTCGAGTACGGAGCGAACTTCCAGGCGCTGTCGATCGCCCGCTCGGTGATCGTCGACGTCCGACGATGCCGCCGAACGGGTCCGACGGGCAACGAGCCGCCACTGTCCGGTGCTCGTCGTGTCCGGAACGTCCGAGCACCTCGCGGCCGCCGTCGCGGAGTGGCTCGATGACGTCGACGACTGCGAACCCTCGACGATCCGGCACCGGTAACCTCACGCCCGCCCATGGCTTCCTCCGATCCGCTCCTCCGTCGATCCGCACCCCCTCGTCAGGGTCGTCGTGCTGAACTTCGACGGCGGCGACATGACCTTCGAGTGTCTCGACTCGCTGCTGGCATCGGACTGGCCGAGCTGACCGCCTCGACATCGTCATGGTCGACAACGGATCGCTCGACGACGTCGTCGAACGGATCGCGCTCGACGATCGGTACCGATCGATCCGCGTGCTCGAACCCCTGGCCAACCTCGGTTTCGCCGCCGGCTGCAACCTGGGCATCGGCCTCCCCGGCGACCACGAGTTCGTCGCCCTCGTGAACAACGACGCCACCGTCGACCCCGGCTGGCTGCGAGCGATGGTGCCCGTCGCCCGATCGGATGAACGCATCGGCGCCGTCTGCGCCAAGATGCTGTTCGCCGACCGGTACCACGGCATCGAGTTCGACGTTCCCGACGCATCGACGCTCGTGAAGGGCGAGCATCGGATGCTCGGCGTACGGGTGTCGGGCGTGCGGCTCGACGGCGAGCGCGTCGACGACCGGCTCGCGTTCGACGAGGGCTTCCACGGCGCCGAACCCCCGCAGCTGCGCGACGGCGAGGAACTCGCCCGCTGGTCGAGCGCCGCCGCCGCGCTGCGCATCGCATCCGACGGCTCGCTCGCCGTCGACGATCTCGGTGCGGCTGTCGTGTCTGGAGCCCCGCGTCGTGACGCTGCGATCCGACGTCGACGCGACGTCACCGTGACCGTCGGCCGCGAACCCCAATGGGTCGACGTCGCGATCCCGCCCGAGCCGTTCGACGTGATCAACAACGTCGGCTCGAACCTGTTCGCCGGCGGGCTACGGCGGCGACCGTGGCTTCCTCGAGGTCGACCGAGGTCAGTACGAGGAACCCGCCGACGTGTTCGCCTGGTGCGGGGGAGCGGTGCTGCTCCGTCGCAGCTACCTCGACGAGGTCGGCACGTTCGACGAGCGGTTCTTCCTCTACTACGAGGACACCGACCTGTCGTGGCGTGGCCAGCTGCGAGGCTGGCGGTACGTCTACGAGCCGACCGCGGTCGTGCGCCACCGTCACGCCGCGTCGTCGGGTGTCGGTTCGGACCTGTTCCGATTCTGCACCGAACGCAACCGGCTCCTCACCCTCGCCAAGAACGCACCGGCGGGTCTGGCCTGGCGGTCCGGTCTCGGTGAGGTCCGCCGAGCCGTGACCACCACGATCCGTCACTACGTGCTGCGCCCGCTCACGCTCCGGCTGCCCGCCCGACCCGAGGTCGCTCACCGGTGGCGAGTGTGCCGGAGCTACCTCGCCCTCCTGCCGGCGATGCTCCGTGACCGATGGGCGCCCGGGGCGCACCGTGTCACGCAACGAGGTCATGCGCTGGGAGGTCGTCAAGTGGCCACAGGCATGACCGCGCGCCGGCAGACCGACCGGCGCCTGCGGATCGGCGTGTACGACCTCTACTGGCAGACGCTCGGCGGTGGCGAACAGGTCGACGGCAGCATCGCCCAGGTGCTCGCCCGGGACCACGACGTCACGCTGCTCGGCCCGCAGATGCCCGACGTCGACGCCACCCGGCGCCGCCTCGGTGTCGACCTGTCGGCATGCGCGTACCGACAGGTCGTCGACGACGCCGAGGCCGGCGAGGCCAGCGCCGACTTCGACCTCTTCGTCAACGGGACCTACCTCAGCAAGGCGCTCAACCGGGCACCCGTCGGCTACTACTACGTCCACTTCCCGGGCGAAGTGCCGACCCGGGGCGACCATCTCCGCAGCCGTCTGGGCGTCGTCGGCGTCAAGGCCCTCTCGCTGGCGCCCCGACTGCCGCAGCGCCTCACCGAGGTCCAGGCCGCCTTCGACCGGCGGGTCGACGCGCGTCGAGTTCGTGCCGACCTACACCCGCTACCTCGCCAACTCGCAGTTCACCGCCTCGTGGGTCGAGCGACTCTGGGGACGACCGAGCGACGTGCTGTACCCACCGGTGCGGCCCTCCGTGCGTCCCGGTGAGAAGGCGCCGCTGATCCTCGTACTCGGTCGGTTCTTCGACCCCTCCTACGGCCACAGCAAGAAGCAGCACGAACTGCTCGCCACGTTCCGGTCACTGCACCGCGCCGGCCGGCTGCCCGGATGGCGCATGGCCATCGTCGGCGGATGCGACGCCACGAACCGGGACTACGCGCTCGCCGTGAAGCGAGCCGCCCGCGGCCTGCCCGTCGAGGTGCACGTCAACGCGCCCGGCTCGGTCGTCGAACGGCTGCTCGGCGAAGCCTCGATCTACTGGCACGGCGCCGGGCTCGGCGAGGACGCGGAGCACCATCCCGAGCGTTTCGAGCACTTCGGGATCTCCGTCGTCGAGGCGATGGCCGCCGGCGCGGTGCCGGTCGTGTTCGGTGCCGCCGGCCCCGCCGAGATCGTGCACGACGGCGTCGACGGGCTGCACTGGAGCACCCTCGACCAACTCGCCGACACGACGGTCGAGCTCGCCGCCGACGACGCACGTCGCCGACAGCTGGCCGAGGCAGCCGTCCGCCGTGCCGCCGACTTCTCCGCCGACGTCTTCGCGAATCGGCTCGGTCAGTTCGTCGCCGACGACACCAGCGACCGAGTGACCGAACGACACGCGGGGTCAGACCCCGAGTCTCGAGTGGGCGTCAGCTGACGTAGCCCATCACGTCGACGATGCACGTTGGCCGACCCCCGGCCGTTGAAGATCGACAACTGGCCGCCGGCGCCCAGCTTGAGCATCACGAGGTTCGGGACGGTCTGGCCGGGCAGGAAGTTCAGGTTCGACGCGGTCGGCTGCGGCGAACCGGTCGGCCACGCCGAGAGGAACCCCCACGCCGTCGTGTTGGTCGCCGTCACGTTGGCGATGACCGCCGTCGCCCCGGCCGGCACGCTGCCGCGACCGGCCACGGCGACATTGCGAACCTCGCCGTCGCCCCACGGGGCCGCCGGGGTGCCGATGCCGGTGCGCGAATCGACGATCCGTTCAGGGGTGATCGCCGTGACCTTGCCACCGTACGGCCCGAAACTGCCGAGCACGTCGACGATGACGTCGGCGTTCGTCTCGGCCATGAGCAGGCCGATTCGGCCACCGGCACCCACCTTGACGACGGCCGTGTTGGCCCGCACGCCATTGGCAATGGTGTTCACGTTCGAGGCATCCGGGACCGGCTGACCATCCGGGAACGCCGTGAGGAAGCCCGCCCGACCGGCACCGATGACCGTGATGTTGACCACGACGCTCTGGGCGTCGCGAGGCACGCCGGCGACGCCGGCGACCTGCAGGGAGCGGATCTCACCGGCACCGAACTGTTGCGCCGGACCGCCGATCCCGTTGCGGCTGTCCAGCAGTCGTGCCGGTACGACCCCGGCGAAGCCGGACCCGTCGGTGTGGGCGCCACCCGTGCCGAACCACCCGGCGACATCGGCGATCACGTGGGTCGGGCCGAGGAAGTTCGCGATGCGGATCTTGCCGCCGGCGCCGATCCGGGCCAGCACCAGATTCGGCACCGGGTCACCGTTGTCGATGTTCAGGTTCGACGTGGACGGGAACTCGCCGTAGGTGTTCTGGTCGTTGAAGACGTCGCCGAACCCTCCGGGCTTCGGGACGACCGACATGAATCCCGGCCCGGGTGCGCCGGCGCTCACGGCGGTGACGTTCAGCAGCACCGCTGACACGCCCGTCGCCGGGATCCCGTACGCGTCCGGTCACCTGGAGGTCGTGGTTGCCGCTCGAGAGCCGTCGCCGGATCGGGTCCGGCGACGAGTTCCGTCCGTCGCCCGACGGCACGGGATTCCAGAATCCGAGTGCCTTGCGCGTGTCGAGGATGCGAGTCGGCGCCGTCGGATGGAACGACCCGGCAGTGACGCCGGGCCCGCCGGCGTTGTAGACGCAGTTGTCGAAGCCGAAACAGACGGCGTCGAGGTCGATCGTCGGGATCGAGTTCGGACCGATGTCGACGTTGGCGGTGATCTTGCGGCCCGTCGCCGTGTCGGTGACGAACAGCAGGTAGCGACCGGCCCATCCGACGCCACCGCTCCACACCGCCCCGCGGCTCGCCGTGGACGCGAACGCGCCGTACTCGACCCGCCCGTTCCTCTGGAGCGGTGCGGGCGGATCCGGATAGCCGGTCGGGATCTGGAACGTGTCGACGACGACGCGTCCGGTGCCGATCGGCGTGGACGACAAGATGCCGCCGCGTAGCGCGAACGCTCCGTCCTGGCCGTCGATCGGCATGGTGATGGCGCCGAGATTTCCGCCGCCGAGGTTCGCCTCGATGTGGACGCCGCCGACGTTGCTCCAACCGTCGTAGGTGCCGCAGACGGTTCCCGGGTACATCTCGACGCGCACCTGATTGGGTGTGCCGCCGACGCTGAACGCGATCGTTGCCCGGGCCGCCCTTGAGCTGGCAGGGCGTGATGTCGTAGCCGGGGCTGCTGCTCCCTCCGACCGCGTCGATCCCGATGTGTACCGGAGTGTTCACCGACAGGCTGTAGTTGCGCGGCACTGGCCACCGAGCCCGGGCCGGTGACGAGGGTCGAGGCGCCGAGGAGCGCACCGAGGATCAGCAGGTACCGCTTGCGCACGATGGGCGATCTCCGAACTGGGGATGGACGTCAACCGGTTATCGGTCGCCGCCGCCCGCAGCTTGAGAAATCCGCCTCCGGTTCGACACCGTATCGCCGATCACCAGCGCGATGGTCGCGGCGATCGCCAGGAACGAGATCGCCAGCGTCATCGTGAGCCACGGTGAGGAGTAGGTGAACCGGATGTCGTGGCGGCCCTCGGGGACCTGGACGCCGAGGAACAGACCGTCGACCACCACGACCTCGGCGCTCTTGCCGTCGACCTCGACGTTCCAGCCGGGAAGCGCCTGCTGCGCCACGCTCACGACCGTCCGACGGTCCGCGTCGACGGTGAGGTCGATCCGCTCCGGGCGCGGGCGATCGGTGGTGATCCCGACCGGCTCGCACTCGTCGGCGCCGCCGGTGCACTCGAATGCGTCGTCGGGGTGCTCGACGATCGCCGCGACCGCTGCGACCCGCGGCGTCTCGCGGAGCAGTTCGGCGGGATCGTCGGACGCGATCGCTGCCGGCCAGGCCACGGCGTCACCGAGCCAGGCCGGGTTCTCCCACACGCGTCCAGTTGTCGTCGGAGGCGAGTGGCCCCTCCCAGCCCGGGATGAACACGTCCGGCGGACGTTTGTTGTCCAACAGGATGTAGCGGACGCCGAGTCGGGCGAGCGGCTCGGGTTCGATCGGCAGCGTCAAGCTGTTGCGGAGCGGCAGCTCGATCGGAGGATCCGGCTGGAACCGTCGCGAGCGCGTCGGCCCACCGCTCCGTGATCTGCACGCCGCCGTCGTAGCCGTCGATCGAGGGAACGCCGGCGAGGATGTTGGCATTGGGGCGCATGCCGGGCACCTCGTACTCGACGGTCTGCCCGTCGTCGGTCAGGGCGAGGACGAACCCCCCGTCCTGTTCCATGAGGAACTCGGTGGTGGCCGTTCGATGATCGGTGAAGGGGGTGTCGGTCGCGATGGCCTGCGGGATGGAGTGCACCGACATCGCCGTCGAGCTCGAGGCCGGCGAGCACGAGGATGGCCACCGCGGCACCTCGAGCCACCGGACTTGCCGTCGACCGTGGCGTTGGCGATCGAGCAGCGCCATCGCCACCGCTGCGGTGACCGCCCAGATGACCGCCGACCGGCGATCGACGGTGTCGACCACGTCCAGCGCGACGAGGCCGACGACCGCAGCGATGGCGACCGCCGCGGCCAGCGAGGTGTCGTCGCCGGGCGCCTCGCCAGATCACGTCGGCACCGACCCCGGCGAACAACGCCGCGACGAGCACCACGATCACGACCCATCGCGCCGATGCACGGGCCAGGTCGAATCCGGGAACGATCTCGTAGGCGAGGCGATAGATGGCCGTGCGGGGACCGATCGCCCACGTGAGCGACAACAGCGCCGCCGTTGCCAGCGCGATGGCCCAGGGGCGGGAACGTCGGGAGACCACGCTCTGGACGAGGCCGACGGCGACCAGGATGCGCAACGACGACGCCGATGAACGCGATGCCCTCGAACCCACCGGCGAAGATCGCCGGATCGCGGTCCTGCACCGTGCCGAGGAACGCCCGCACCGACGCCCGCGGGGTGAGCGACAACGCGGGCAGCAGGAGCTGGTCGAGGTCCCGGCCGCCCTTGATGGCGCTGTCCGCCGTGGCGAAGAGCACCGCAACGAGTTGGGGGAGCGCGATGCACGCGCCGAGGGCGGCACCCGCCGCGACGTGACCGAGTCGGCGCCAGCGCTGATCGTCGTACGCGAAGCCGATGGTCGCCGCGAGCGCCAGCACGACCGTCTGGTACACGAGCTGCGGGATGGCCGGCCAGCAGGATCGCCGCGGTCGTCGCGGACGAGCGCAGCCACCGCCCGCCACGGCCGTGAGGAGTGCATGACGGCGTGGAGCGCGACGAGCAGCATCGGGATCCAGGCGATCACCAGGATCTGCTCGAACTGGACCGACTTCGACAGCGTCGATCCGGCCGCCATGGCGATGAGCGCCGCGGCAGTGGCGCCGATCCGCGTCATGCCGAGCCGGCGGCCGAGCAGCACCATGCCGACACCCAACAACACGACATGGCCGGCGACGAGGACACCCATCGCCCGGTTCGTGCCGAACGCCAGCGTCAGGAGCTGCGGCGGGTAGAGGGCGAGCGCCGAGGGGTTGCCGAGGTGGGGCACGCCGCCGAAGATCAGGTCGTTCAGGATCGGCAGTCGCCAGTTGCGCAGCGCCCGTTCGGTGACCTCCAGGTTCGGGCCGGAGTAGGCGTAGGTGTCGAAGCCGACGACGTAGCGGCCCGGGAACCAGAACGATCGCGTCAGCCACAGGCCGACGACGGTGACGAGGAGGAACGGTGTGGCCCGGGTGAGCCGGTCGCGGTTCAGGCGCGGTCGCGGCTCGACCCTGCTTGTCCTTCTTCGCCGCCTTCTGCGCCTTCTTCCACTCTCGTACCTTCCCCAGCGATTCTGGCCCGTCGCTGTCCGCGACCGATCGGGGCACATCGTCGCCGAAGACGCCCGCAGCAGTCTGCCAGTCCGCGGGCTGCACGCTCATGCGCTTGCCGAGCAGGGCGATGAAGATCTTGGCCTTCTCGTCGCCGTACCCGGGAAGCGCGCGGAGACGGCGGTACACCTCGTCGGCGTCGTCGACGCCCTTCCAGATGTTGGCCGCATTGCCGCGGTAGTCGGCGACGAGCGCTTCGCAGACCTCGTGGATGCGCTTGCCCATCGAGCCCGGGAAGCGGTGGATGGCCGGCTTCTCGCAGCAGATCGCCACGAACTCGTCGACGTCCATCGCCGCGATCTTCTTCGGGTCGAGGTGCCCGAGCCGCTGCTTCAGCGTGGCGGGACCGGCGAACGCCCACTCCATCGGCACCTGCTGGTCGAGCAGCATCCCGATCAGCAGCGCGTTGGCGTTGGTGTTCAGCAGCTTGTCGGCTGCGGTGTCACCGGTGATGTAGAGCGTTCCGGCCATCGGAGCAGCAACCTAGCCCGGAGCGTGAGGGTCGACACGCCGGCGATGGGAACGCCGGCGCACGAGCCGGCGATCGACTCGCGCGAGGAGGTCACCCAGGGAGGTGTCGGTCCAGATCGTGCGATGCGTGTAGTCGTCGAAGTAGCGGCGCGGAGCCGAGTCTGAAGTTCGGCTGGATCAGGATGAAGCGTCCGCCCGAGGCGAGCACACGACGGACACTGTCGAGCAGGGAGTCGACCGCGTCGTGGTCGAGGTGTTCGATGAAGTTGCTGGCGATGACGGTCGAGAACTCGCCGTCGGCGAATGCCGAGAGATCGGTCGCGTCACCGACGATTGCCTCGATGTCATCGCTCACCAGGTCGGGCAATGTCGGATTGGAGTCGATCGCGACCTTGCGGGCGGCGACGGATGACCGTGTGACGTCCGCGTAGCCGGCGGCGAGATCGAGCGCAGCGCACCGTTCTCGTCGACTCCAGGGCGCCAGGTAGGCGCCCACGTGTCGCCAGACCTCGCCCCGCTTCGCAGTCAGGCGTGAGTCGGCGTGCTCGTAGTACGAGTTCATGCCCAGTAGGGGTCGACGGCTTCGGGGTCGATGTCGTAGCGGGCGATGGCGTCGGCGACGACGTCCTCGCCGACCTTGCCGTCGGCGAGCAGGCCGTCGAGCACCGCCAGCACGACGTGGCCGGTGTCGACCTCGAAGTGGCGACGCAGCGCCTCGCGGGTGTCGGAGCGGCCCATGCCGTCGGTGCCGAGCGGAACGAACGTGCGGTCGTGGATGAAGCGCTGCACCTGCTCGGGCACGATCGTCATGAAGTCGGACACGGCGATGATCGGACCCTGTGAGTCGGCGAGGATCTGCGCCACGCGCGGGACCCTCGGTTCCTGCGACGGGTGCAGCCGGTTCCACCGTTCGGCGGCCAACGCCTCCTCGCGCAACGCCTTGTAGGAGGTGGCCGACCAGAGCTCGGCGCCGACGTCGTAGTGCTCGGCGAGCTCCGCTGCCGCCGCACGAGCGGCGGTGTGGGCCGACCCGGAGAACAGGATCGTCGCCGGAATCGACGGGCCCTCTGGCGCCTCGGCGAACCGGTACAGCCCTTCGACGATCGCCTCGGCGAGCCCCGGCGTGTCGGGCATCGCCGGCATCTCGTAGTTCTCGTTGTAGAGCGTGATGTAGTACATCACGTCGGTCTCCGTGGCCGGGCCGCCTCCGTACATCCGGTTGAGCCCGGCCTGCACGATGGTGCCGACCTCGTACGCGAACGCCGGGTCGTAGGCCTGCACGGCCGGCACCGTCGAGGCCAGCACGAGGCTGTGGCCGTCCTGGTGCTGGAGCCCTTCGCCCATCAGCGTCGTCCGGCCGGCCGTGGCCGCCATCAGGAACCCGCGTGTCCGCATGTCCGCCGCCTGCCAGATGAGGTCGCCGACGCGCTGGAATCCGAACATCGAATAGAACGTGTAGAACGGCACCATCGGCACGCCACGGGTGGCGTAGGCCGTGCCGGCGGCGATGAAGCTCGCCATCGAACCGGCCTCGGTGATGCCCTCCTCGAGGATCTGGCCCTTCGTCGACTCCGAGTACGACAGCAACAGGTCGTGGTCGACCGGCTCGTACTTCTGGCCCTGCGAGGCGTAGATGTTCAGCTCGCGGAACAGCGCGTCCATGCCGAACGTGCGGGCCTCGTCGGGGATGATCGGCACGATGCGTGGCCCGATGTGCTCGTCGCGGGAGAGGCCGCGCAGCAGGCGGGTGAACCCCATCGTCGTCGAGACCTCCTGGCCGTTCGACCCGGCGCGCACCTCGGCGAACGGGCCGTCGCCGGGCAGCTCGAGCGGGCGGCGGGCGACGGTGGTGCGCTTGGGGATCGAGCCGTCGAGCGCCTTGCGGCGCTCCATCATGTACTGGTACTCGATCGAGTCCTTCGGCATCTTGATGTACGGCGGGTGCTCGGCATCGAGTCCTTCGTCGGGAACCACGTCCTCGAGATGCAGACGGTCACGCATCGCCAGGATCTGCTCCTTGGTCATCTTCTTGATCTGGTGCGTCGAGTTGCGACCCTCGAAGCCCGGGCCGAGCGTCCAGCCCTTGATGGTCTTGCAGAGGATCACCGTCGGTCGACCGGATCCGAGGTTCTCGGTGGCGGCCTTGTAGGCGGCGTACAGCTTGCGGTAGTCGTGGCCGCCGCGGGGCAGGTTGCGCAGTTCGTCGTCGGTGAGGTGCGCGACCATCTGGCGCAGCCGTTCGTCGGGTCCGAAGAAGTTGTCGCGGATGTACTCGCCGCCCTCGATGGCGTACCGCTGGAACTCGCCGTCGACCGTGGTGTTCATCTGGTTGAGCAGCACGCCGTCCTTGTCCTGGGCGAGCAGGTCGTCCCACTTCGAACCCCAGATGACCTTGATCACGTTCCAGCCGGCGCCGCGGAACGTCGCCTCGAGTTCCTGGATGACCTTGCCGTTGCCGCGCACCGGGCCGTCGAGGCGCTGCAGGTTGCAGTTGACGACGAACACGAGGTTGTCGAGCTGCTCGCGTGACGCCAGCGAGATCGCGCCGAGCGTCTCGGGCTCGTCGCACTCGCCGTCGCCGAGGAACGCCCACACGCGGCTCCCGCTCGTGTCGTCGATCTGGCGGTTCTGGAGGTAGCGGTTGAAGCGGGCGTGGTAGAGCGCGGTGATCGGGCCGAGGCCCATCGACACCGTCGGGAACTCCCAGAAGTCGGGCATCAGGCGCGGGTGCGGATACGACGACAGACCGCGCCCGCCCCGGCCGATCTCGCGGCGGAAGTGGTCGAGGTCGTCGTCGGTCAACCGGCCCTCGAGGTACGCGCGGGCGTAGACGCCCGGCGCGGCGTGGCCCTGGAAGTAGACGTGGTCGCCGGGCGTGCCGTCGTCCTTGCCGCGGAAGAAGTGGTTGAAGCCGATCTCGTACAGCGAGGCCGAGCTGGCGAACGTCGACAGGTGGCCGCCGATGCCGTCGGCGTCCTTGTTGGCCTTGACGACCATCATCGCCGCGTTCCACCGGATGAACGCCCGGATGCGCCGCTCGATGTGCTCGTCGCCGGGGAACCACGGCTCCTGCTCGCGCGGGATCGTGTTGACGTACGGGCGTCGACACGGTGGCGGGGAACGAGACCTGGCTCTCGTTCGCCCGCTCCATCAGCCGGGTCAGCAGGTAGCGGGCCCGGGTCTTGCCGTGGGTGTCGACGACGGCATCGAGGCTGTCGAGCCACTCCGCGGTCTCGATCGGATCGATGTCGGGCAGCTGGTGGACGTGGCCGTCGAAGATCATGGCCGCCAGTCTCGCAGTGTTACCGATCGGTACGCACCGACCCCCCACCCGAACCGCCCACCCATCCGAAAGTTCGCGGAATCCGGACGCTCAGCGACCGTTTCCCGGATTTTTCGGCGGTTGGGTAGGTTGCGGGGGATGGAGACGCTCGTGATCTACACCGATGGTGCGTGTCGGGGGAACCCGGGGCCGGGGGGATGGGCGTGGGCGGTGTCACCGGCGGGGAGCCGTTCGGTGCGGGCGGCGAGGCGGCCACGACGAACCAGCGGATGGAGATCCACGCCGTGCTCGATGCGCTGCAGACCTACGCCGGGGTGGCGAACGACCACGGCGGGCCGGTCCGGATCGAGATCGTGTCGGACTCCACCTACGTCGTGAACTGCTTCCGCGACAAGTGGTGGGTGAAGTGGGAGCGCAACGGCTGGCGCAACTCCAAGAAGGAGCCCGTCGCCAACGTCGACCTGTGGAAGCCGCTGATCGAGCTCGTGCGGTCCGGCGACGTGTCGTTCCGCTGGGTGAAGGGCCACAGCGGCGACCCGATGAACGACCTCGTCGACCAGTTGGCGGTCGAAGCGGTCCCGAACGGCGCCTGACGCCCGCGCTCGAGGCCCTCGGCACGGCCATTCGTACGGAATGTGTCAAGAACGTCGCCCGGCGTGACGAAGAACCCACTGTGCCGACCGCCGCATGGCACGCCTCGCTTTGTTACAGTTGCGTTACATGCGCCGAGTCACCCTGCTTCTCTCCGCGGCGCTGGGCGCCGTCGTTGCTGCCGTTCGTGTCGATCGGGACCCCGACCGTGTCGGCCCAGGCGCCCGTCGTCTCGGTCATCATCGACGGCACCGGCAACGGCCACGGCCGCGGTCTGAGCCAGTACGGCGCCTACGGCCGGGCCCTCGCCGGCGCAGAACTACGGCCAGATCCTCGACGACTACTTCGGCGGCACCGTCACGGGACGATCCCTGGCCGAACCAGCGTCTCGACGTGCGCCTGCTCGCCCTCGACAACGTCCCGAACCTGAAGGTCGTCGCGCCGGCCGGCGGGCTGGTGGTCACCGGCGTCGGCGGTTCCTGGGGCTCGGTGTACGCCGCCGAAGGCTCGGCCCGAACTCGTTCCAGTTGTGGGGTTCGGCCGTCGCGACCGACTGCAACGCCGACACCACCGGCTTCACGCTCCTCGGCACCTTCCCGACCGGGTCGTCGAGTTCACACTGGCCGGTGGCGACGACCCGAACACTCCGGCTCAGAACACGCTCGGCGTCTGTCGGCCCGACGGTTCGGTGGTGCACTACCGCGGCACCGTCGAATTCTGGGACACCTCCGCCGGCAACCGCGTCGCCAACAGCGTGCTCGTCGAGCAGTACCTCCGCGGCGTCCTGCCGCGGGAAGTCCCCGCCAGCTGGGGTGCCGCGCCGAACGGGATGCAGGCGCTCAAGGCCCAGGCCGTCGCGGCGCGCTCGTACGGCCTCTCCCAGACCCGCAACTACCCGGTCGGGCCCTCCGGCGGCGCCGTTCTACGCGACCACGTGCGACTCGACGTCGTGCCAGGTCTACGGCGGCGCCGCCCGACGGCCGAGCGGCACGTCGCCGGACGTCACGGTGCTGGAGAACGCGCTCACCAACCAGGCGGTCGCGGAGACCGCCGGCGAGGTCCGGCTGACGTTCGCAGGGCGGCGCACTGGTCTCGACCGAGTTCTCGTCGTCGAACGGTCCACGAACCGCCGGCGGAACCTTCCCGGCCATCGACGATCCCTTCGACGCGACCCCGAGCAACAAGCTCCACCGCTGGACCCGGGTGCTCGACGCCAACGCACTCGCAGCGAAGTACGGACTCGGCACGCTGCTGTCGGCGACGATGGTCGACGTCGACAACGGCTACGACGGCATCTGGTACAACGACGTCGTGCTGACCGGCACGGCCGGAACCAAGCGGATCCCTGCCTGGACGTTCCGCAACGACCAGGGTCTTCCGTCGCCGGGATTCACGCTGCGCACCGAGACCAGCGCCGGTCGACCCATGGGCATCAACCAGCGCATCGAGCTGCAGGTGGTCGGCGCCCAGGTGACCGCACCCGACGGCACGACCAGCGTGGTACCCGCCTCCGCCTCGGCCGTCGCACTGAACATGACCGCCGTCGGCCCGGCCGCGCCGGGATTCATGACCGTGTGGCCGTGTGACGTCGGCCGCCCGAACGCCTCCAACCTGAACTTCGGCGCCGGCGTCGCTGTCGTCGCCAACAGCGTCATCGCCCCGGTCGGGCGCGAGCGGCAAGGTCTGCTTCTACACGAACCAGTCGAGCCATCTGCTCGTGGACATCTCCGGATGGTTCTCCGGTGACGGGGGTGGCGGACCGACGTTCGTCGGCACGACTCCGAACCGTGTGCTCGACACTCGCAACGGCATCGGCGGCCCCAAGGTACGCATCCCGGCCGGCGGCACGATCTCGGTCCCGCTCGCCGGCGCGGCGATGCAACGCACCAACGGTGCCCCGGACGTCATCCCCGCGACGCAACCGCCGTTGCGATGAACGTCACGGCCGTGTTGCCGTCACAGGCCGGATTCTTCACCGTGTGGCCGTGCGGCACGCCCATGCCCGAGACCTCCAACCTCAACTTCACGCCCGGCGCGGTGGTCGCCAACGGGGTCGTCGCGTCGCTCGGCGTCGGCGGCGCCGTCTGCATCTACTCGAACCAGCAGTCCGACGTCCTCGTCGACGTCCTCGGCTGGTTCTCCGGTGGCGCCGGCCAGCCGCCCTACACCGGCGGCGTTCCGTCCGCGGCTCGTCGACACCCGCAACGCCATCGGCGGACCCACCGGAGTGATCACCCCGGCGACACCGAAGGCGGTGCCGGTTCGCGGGCGCGACGTTGAACGTCAACGGCGTCCTCCGTCAGGTGCCCGCAGACGCGTCCGCCGTCGCCTTGAACGTGACGATGGTGAACGCTCAGGCCGCGGGGTACGCGACCGTCTGGCCCTGCGGCACCCCGATGCCCGACGCGTCGAACGTCAACTTCGCTGCCGGCGCGACCGCCGCCAACGGCGTCATCGCGCCGATCGGCGCCGACGGTTCGGTGTGTGTCTTCACGAGCGCCAACGCCCACCTGATCGTCGACATCGCCGGGTGGTTCACCGGTGGCGCCGCCGCATCGTTCACGGGCAACATCCCGAAGCGCTTCGTCGACACCCGCAACAACATCGGCCCCGCTCCGATCTCATGACCCCGAACCTACGCCGGATCGCGGTATCGGCGATGGTGCTCGTCGGCCTCACGTCGATCGTGGTGCCGGCGCTCCCGACCCCCACGGTGCAGGCCGCACCGAACGACGTGGTCGCAGTCGTCGTCGAAGGTGTCGGCACCGGCACGGTCGCCGACCTGCGGTGGACCCGGCTCATCGACGCCGACGTCCTCGCCGACCAGTACCTGCTCGGCTCGCTCACCGCGGCGAGCGTCGTCGGGAACGACATCGTGCTCACCGGTTCGAACGGGCGGACCAAACGACTGACCACGGCGGCGTTCCGCGACGCTCAGGGCCTGCCGTCCGCGGTGTTCTCCACCCGGGTCGCGACCCGGGATCCCGTCAGCGTCGACGTCGCCCTGATCGGTGACTCGGTGGGCACCTCGATCGCCGGAACGCCCACCTCGGAGTTCCCGATCCTGACCGACGGCACGTTCAGTTCGTTGTCGATCGACACGCTCAGCGGGCGGTTCATCACGAAGGCCCCGCCGGCGCCGAGTGGCGTCGACGTGGCGAATGCCCTCCCGATGGACCTCGACGTCGCGATCGTCGAACTCGGCTACAACCCGTCCGCGAACATGGCCGCCGACATCGACGCCATGATGACGGCGCTCACCCAGCGCCGCGTCAAGCGTGTCGTGTGGATCAACATGGCCGAGATCCGGCAGAACGCCGACGGGTCATCGGCCTACGCGAAGGCGAACGCCGAGATCAGCAAGGCTCGCAGCCGCTGGCCGAACCTGGTCGTCGCCGACTGGCGTCGAACCGTCGCCGAGGCCGGCGCCGAGAGTGCGCCGTGGTTCGTCGACGGCGTCCACCTCACCACCACCGGCCAGGCCGAGTTCGCACTGTGGGTCCGCCAGCTCGTGGGCGGAACCGGCCCGATCGGCGGGAACTACACGTCGTCGTGGCGATTCGCCCCGAACCAACGCATCGAGCTGCAGGTCATCGGCCAGAAGGTCGTCGGCCCGGACGGAGTCGCACGGACAATCCCGGCCGGCGTGTCCGCCGTCGCGCTGAACATCACCGCCGTCGCCCCGCCGGCAGCCGGGTTCATGACGGTCTGGCCGTGCGACGTCGCCCGACCGGAGGCGTCGAACCTCAACTTCGGGGTCGGCGGGGTCGCCGCGAACGGTGTGATCGCCCCCGTCGGTGCGAGCGGCTGGGTCTGCTTCTACTCCAACCAGCAGACCGAGTTCCTCGTCGACGTCGCCGGGTGGTTCGGTGGCGGGTCGGGCGGCAGTGCGCCGTTCGTCGGGGCAACGCCACAACGTGTGCTCGACACCCGCAACGCCATCGGTGGACCGCGGGTGCGGATTCCGGCGGGCGGGACCGTCACGATCCCCCTTGCCGGGGGTGCGATGCGACGGACCGACGGCACCCCGATCACCCTGCCCACCGATGCCAGCGCAGTGGCGATGAACGTCACGGCGGTGAATCCATCCGCGGCGGGCTTCTTCACGGTGTGGCCGTGCGGGGCCCCGATGCCGACTGCCTCGAACGTCAACTTCACGCCGGGCTCCGTCGTCGCCAACGGTGTGGTCTCGTCGCTCGGCGCCGGCGGCTCGGTCTGCATCTACTCGAACCAGCAGTCCGATGTACTCGTCGACGTCCTCGGTTGGTTCTCGGCCGGCGCCGGTCAGCCGCCGTACACCGGTGCCGTCCCGCAACGGCTCGTCGACACCCGCAACGCCATCGGCGGACCGACCGGTGTCATCACGCCGGCCGGCCCGAAGGCGGTGCCCGTCCGCGGCGTGACCGTGAATGTGAACGGCGTGCTGCGGCAGGTCCCTGCTGACGCCTCGGCGGTGGCGCTGAACGTCACGATGGTCGAAGCGCAGGAGGCGGGCTTCGCGACCGTCTGGCCGTGCGGCACGCCGATGCCGGTCGCGTCGAACGTCAACTTCGGCCGTGGCGGCACGTCGGCGAACGGGGTGATCGCCCCGATCGGCGCCGACGGCTCCGTGTGCGTGTTCACCAGCGCGAACGCCCACCTGATCGTCGACATCGCCGGCTGGTTCACCGGAGGGGCCGGGGCCCCGTTCACCGGCAGCGTCCCGAAGCGCCTCGTCGACACGCGCAACAACATCGGCCCCGCGCCGTTCTGACGTCGCTGCATCGCGACCTCGACATCCGGCCGGATTCCAGATTCGGGCGCTCGGGCGAATAGCTTCGCCGCCATGGACATTTCTGGTGCAAGCGCAATCGTCACAGGTGGAGCCTCGGGGATCGGAGCGGCGTCTGCTCGCATGCTCGCCGCCCTCGGCGCCAAGGTCGTCATCGCCGACCTGCAGGAGGACAAGGGCAACGAACTCGCCACCGAGATCGGCGGCGCGTTCTGCAAGGTCGACGTCACGAACACCGACGACATCGTCAACGCCGTCGAGATGGCGAAGTCGATGGGCCCGGTCCGCGTGCTCGTCAACTCCGCCGGCATCGGCTGGGCGCAGCGCACGGTCGGCAAGGACGGCACGCTCGAGTCGGCCGCCAACCTCGATGCGTTCAAGAAGGTCGTCGCCATCAACCTGATCGGCACGTTCGACTGCATCCGTGTCGCCGCCACCGCGATGAGCACCACCGAGCCGCTCGAGTACGGCGAGCGCGGCGCGATCGTCAACATCGCGTCGGTCGCCGCGTTCGACGGCCAGATCGGCCAGGCCAGCTACTCGGCGTCCAAGGGTGGCGTCGTCGGGATGACCCTGCCGATCGCCCGTGACCTGTCGGCCATCGGCATCCGCGTGAACACCGTCGCCCCCGGCCTCATCGACACCCCGATCTACGGCGAGGGCGAAGCCAGCGAGGCCTTCAAGGAGAACCTGCAGAAGGGCGTGCTCTTCCCCAAGCGCCTCGGCGACCCGGAACAGCTCGCCTCGATGGTGGTCGAGTGCATCACCAACAGCTACATGAACGCCGAAACGATCCGCGTCGACGGCGGCATCCGCATGCCGCCCGAAGTAACGCCGACCACCCGACCGCTGCGTTCACCGTTTGCGGGAGTTTTCTGATGGTCCGCCCCATCCGAATTCTCCCGCAAACGTGTGTTTCGTTCCGGGGTCGTCAGGTGGTGTAGTCGGCGTTGAATCGGACGTAGTCGTCGCTGAGGTCGCAGCCCCACACCGTTGCGTCCGCGGCCCCGGTCGAGAGCGACACGTGGATGCGCACGTCGGGGCTGCGCATGTAGGCCGACAGGGCGGCCAGGGCGTCATCGTCGAGCAGGCGTGGGTACACCTCGGTGTCGCCGAAGCGGATCACGACGAGGTCCTGGTCGATGTCGGTGTCGTCGCTGCACTTGCCGATCGCCATCGCCACCCGACCCCAGTTCGGGTCGCCACCGTGCACGGCGGTCTTCACCAGCGGTGAGTTGACGATCGCCTTGGCGACGCGCTTCGCCTGGGCGACGTCTCGGGCGGCGTCGACGTGGACCTCGATCAGCGAATGCGCACCCTCGCCGTCGCGGGCGATCTGCTTGGTGAGATCCACGGCGACGTCGTACAGCGCCGCCTCGAAGGCCACCGGATCGACCGGGCCGGCGGCGCCCGAGGCCATGATGATCGACGAGTCGCTCGTCGACGTGTCGGTGTCGACGCTCACGCAGTTGAACGTCCGATCGACCACCCGTCGGAAGGCGGCATCGAGATCCGTCGACGACAGCTCGGCGTCGGTGAACAGCAGCGAGATGTGCGTCGCCATGTCGGGCTCGATCATCCCGACGCCCTTGGCCATTCCGACCACCCGGGCCGTCGATCCGGCGATCGTGCGCCTCGGCGAGCTTGGCGACGGTGTCGGTGGTCATCATCCCGCGTGCCGGCCCGTCGGCGTCGTCCGAGGTGAGGTTCGCGGGCAGTGCGCCGATTCCCGCCCGGATGCGTTCGATCGGGTAGCGACGCCCGATGACGCCCGTGGAGGTCACGACGACGTCGGTCGGCTCGCAGCCGAGGCGTTCGGCCACCGAGCGGGCCACCTCGACGGCGTCGTCGTGGCCCTGCCGGCCGGTCGCGACGTTCGCGTTCTTGGAGATGACCACGACGGCGCGGGCCATCCCGTCGGCGACGTTGGCCCGGCTCAGCGTGACGCTCGGCCCGGCGAACCGGCTCTTGGTGAACACCGCGGCGGTCGGCACGGCCGCCGGTGCTGCGATCACGACGAAGTCGTCGGTGTCGTCCTTCACGCCGATGTTGGCGACGTGGCTGCGGAAGCCGGTGGGCAGGCTGGTCACGCCTCCAGCCCCCGTTTGAGGGTGGCGAAGATCGAGGCCATCGCTGCGACCTGTTCGTCGTCGAGGTGGTCGAAGATGTGACGGCGCACGCTTGCGACATGATCCGGGGCGGCGGCGCGCGAGCGCCTCGAAGCCCTCGTCGGTGATCTTCGCGAGCATGACGCGGCGGTCCTCGGTCGAGGGTTCGCGCACGACGAAACCGATCTTCACCAGCCCATCGAGCCGGCGGGTCAGCCCGCTCGGCGACAGCTGCAGTCGATCGGCGAGGTCGCACATGCGCAACGCCATGTCGTCGGCCTCCGACAGGTACACGAGCACCTGGTAGTCGCCCACGGTCAACGGGTGATCGCCGAGATCGCGCTCGATCGCGGCGTTGAGGTCGGCGTAGGTCTCGATGTACGTCCGCCAGGCGGCCATCTCGCTGGGTGTGAGCCACTTCGTTTCCACGACCCCAGGATATGTCGACCGCGCAACTGTTGTGAGGGTCAAAGGTCCGTTTGCGGGAGGTTCTGGTTGGGACGGGCCATCAGAACTGCAACGCAAACCGGGAAGACGGGATGGTGCGGGTCAGTCGGCGGGCGGGGCGAAGTGGGCGGCGAGGCGATCGAGGGTGGCGTTGATCGACTTGGCGGCGCCCTTGGGTGCCCCGAGGAGCTGCAACAGCGACGGGCTGCGGGAGACCCCCCAGTCGAACTCCTCGGTCACCTCCGTGCCGCCGTCGACCGGCCGCAGCCGGTAGCGCCACACGTGACGGCCGAGATGACGCCATGCGATCACCGTCGGCTCGTCGAACTCGACCACCTCGTTGGTGATCTTGTACGGCATGCCCTTCTTCATCGACATCCCGAACTTCGCGCCGAGGGACAACCGCTCGGGGTTGCCCTCGACGGCGGCACGAACGGTGCCGGACCCGTCGATGAGCGCATGCTGGGTCGGGTCCGCGAGGAGGTCGAAGATCGCCTGCGGCTCGGCGGTCACGAACCGGATGCCCCGCTCGATGCGCTCGTCCCCCGTCGCCTCGGCCGGGTCCGGGTCGCTCGAAGTCGGATCCGTCGTGCCGTCAGCCATGGTCACCAGTCTGACCGAATGCGGCCGCAACTTCCACCCCGCAGCGGCGACCCGAGAACATCGCCCCTTGGATCGAGGCGGTGTCGCGGTGGTCGCCGCACACGAAGCGACCGTCGGAGAGCCGCACTCGCTGCTTGGGGTCGAAGGGCGGGCGCTGGGCCGGCTGGCCGTGGGCGATCCGATAGCTGCGCAGGTGTCGCCACGCGTCGACCTGCGGCCCCCACCACGAACGCAACTGGGCGCGGGCGAGCTCCTCGATGTCGGCGCCGATGTGCCCGGGCAGCGCGGCGACGACGAGATGGCGGCCAGCGGGCGCGTAGGTCGGCGCCACGTTGCTCATGACGGCGACGTTGAGCACCGGGCCGCGTCCGGTCCCGTCGAGCACGACGTACTTGCCGCCGGCGGGAGGTTCGGGGGCGTCGAAGTACACCGCGCCGACGGACTTGGACGGCACGGGCGGAATGCCCAGGAGGAGGTTCGCCGCGGGTCCCTCGGTGGCGACCACGACGGCGGTGGCGCCGACCTCGTCGCCGTCGGCGATCGTCACCGATCGCGCCGTCGTCGACGTGACCCGGGCGTTCAGCTGGATCGTGCCCTCCGGCAGCCGGGCGGCGAGCTGGTCGGGGATCGACTGCATGCCCGCGGCAGGCACGGCGGAATCTCCGTCGGCGAGCATCCGGAAGATGATGTCGAACATCCGACGGCTGTCCATCAGTTCGGGATCGAGCTGGATACCGCCGACGAGCGGCCGGAAGAACCGCTCGATGATCGTGTCGGAGAACCCGGCCTCGACGAGGGCGTCGCCGGGTGGAGCTGTCCGCGCCCTGGAGCAGCCGAACCGGGTGGACGCCGCGCAGTCGGCGCCGGAGCAACCCGATCCGGGCCTTGTCGAACACCGATCCGATCGGCGCGGTGGCGGTGGCGAACGTGGTCGTGGGGCGCCGGAACGGATCACCGACCACCGACCCGCGACCGTTGCGCCACACCAGCGCTCCGGGTTCGAACGCCCGAAGATCGAGTGCGTCCATGTCGAGCTGTCGGTGCATCTCGGGGTAGGCCGTGAGCGCGACCTGGAACCCTCGATCGAGGGTGAACCCGTCGACACGGTCGGTGCGGACCCGACCCCCGATTCCGTCGGAGGCCTCGAAGACACGAACCGGGATGCCGGCGTCGATGGAGCGACACGGCGCACGACAGTCCAGCGAGGCCGGCGCCGACGACGACGACCGGTTCGTCGTTGCCGGTCACTTGATTGCCGGTCACTTGCCGAGCAGCGCGTGCAGGGCCGTCGCGAGGTCCGGGTGCCGGAACGTGAAGCCGTCGTCGGCGTCGAGCACGCGGGGGAGGACCTTCTGGCCGGTGAACAGCAGGTTCTCGGCCAGCTCGCCGCCGAGCAGCAGCTTCGGTCCGAACTTCGGGATCGGCAGGAACGTCGGCCGGTGCAGGACCTCGCCCAGGGTGTCGGTGAACTCGGCGTTGGTGACGGGCTTCGGGGCGGTGAGGTTCACGGCACCGGACGTGTCGGTCGTCAGGAGGTGGGTGATCGCCGCGACCTCGTCGTCGATCGAGATCCAGCTCTGCCACTGGTCGCCACTGCCCATCTTGCCGCCGAGGCCGAACTTGAACAGCGGCAGCTGCTTCTTGAGGGCGCCGCCCTTCGCGGACAGCACGATCCCCGTGCGGAGGTGCACGACCCGGGCACCGGAGGCCTCGGCGATGCCCGTGGCCTGCTCCCACTGCACACAGACGTCGGCGAGGAACCCTGTCGCCGGGGCTGGACTGTTCGTCGAGTTCCTCGTCGCCCCGGGCGCCGTAGATGCCGATCGCCGAGCCGGACAGGAGCACCTTCGGACCGTTCTCGGCGGAGGCGACGGCCTCGGAGATCAGCGACGTGCCCTTCGTGCGGCTCTCCAGCAGCTCGCGCTTCCACTCGTCGCTCCAGCGCTTGTCCCCGATGCCCGCGCCGGCGAGGTGGACGACGGCGTCGATGCCGTCGAGTGCGTGGGTGTCGATCCTGCGTTCCGCCGGTGACCACGAGATGTCGGTGCCGGTGGGGGTGCCCCGCACGACTCGGATGACCTCGTGGCCGAGCGACTCGAGGTGCGGGCGGAGCGCCGACCCGATGAGGCCGGTCGATCCGGTGATGGCGATGCGCATGACGTCGAGCGTAGGACCCGATCGCGGGCATCGACCCGACGGAGGTCAAATGAGACGTGGGGTCTGACCCCACGTCTCATTTGCGCGAGCGGGTCAGTTGGCTTCGCTGATGACCTGGTCGAGCAGTCCGGGGTCGACCGCTCCGGCGAGCAGTTCGGTCGAGCCGTCGGTGTTCACGAGCACGAGCGCCGGCTGGTACGACACCCCGAAGCGGTCGAAGACGTCGCCGGGGTCATCGCTGATCTGCGGGAACGTCAATCCGTGCTTGTCGATGAACCCCTGGAAGGACTCGTCGTCGCCGGTCCACGCCACACCGACGAAGTTGGCGGAATCGCGGTACTTCTGGGCTGCCTCCTCGACCGAGGGGGCTTCACGGTTGCACACGCTTCAAGTGGGCGCCCAGAACCAGAACAGTGTCGGCTTGCCCGCAACTGCCGCGCCGGAGAACTCGCCGCCACCCACGAGCGGGGCGGTGAACTGCAGCGCCTCGGGAACCACGACGCGCCGTCTCGACGGGCGCTGTGCCCGCATCCGGTGTGGTGTCGCCTGACTCGACCTCGCCCGACCGCGCCGGTGGCGTCCGCCGTCGACTCGGTCTGGGTCGCCTCGGTCCGGGGTTGCCGCTCGGTCCGGGTCCGAGTGCGGTGTCCGAGGAACCGGACGACGAGCACGCGGCGGCCGTGAGGGCCAGTGCCACGGCGCCGACGTACATCCGGTGCCTGGCACGAGATGTACGTCGGTTCTGTCTCCAGGATCGTGAGGGTGCGATGAACATCGCTTCGAACGTACCGACCCGATCGGCGGCGCGCCCCGCGCTGCCGGCACGTTTCCGAAACGTTCTCGTAGGCTCCGACGGCGATGAAGACGCGCACGCTGCTGCTCCTGTCGGTTGCCGTGGGCCTCGCCATCCTGCTGGCCGGCGGTGTCCTGCTCCTCCAGCTCGCGAACCAGCAGTCCGTCGTCGAGCCGGCAGCCGTCGGCACGGCGGTCTCCGTCGGCGACGTCGACGTGACGGTCGTCGACGTGACCGAGACCGACGGTCTCCTCGCCGTCGACGTCGAGATCGGCGGGGTCGACGACAGCGACGGCATCGACAGCTTCCGGCTCGTCACGAGCGACCGGCCACTCGAACCGATCACCGCGCCCGCGGCCGGACGGTGCACGGAGATCACCGTCGCCGAACAACGGTGCCGGATCGAGTTCGACGTCAGCGCCGCCGAGGGCTCGAGCCGGGTGATGGTGCTCCGCCGGGGCGACGACCAGCGCAACTGGGCGCTGTCGGGATCCTGACACGGGTCACGCGGACGCCGAATCGTCCACTCGATGATGTCGGCGCAATCCGGCGCTACGGTGAGCGGCGTGAGTGACCATTTCGATCTGGTGGTGATTGGTGGCGGCCCGGGTGGCTACTCGGCCGCCCTCTACGGGGCGTCGGCGGGCCTGAACGTCGCCCTCGTGGAGATGGATGCCCTCGGAGGCACGTGCCTCAATCGGGGGTGCATCCCCGCGAAGGCATTCCTCGAGACCGCCGCCGTGAAGCGTCACGTCGACCACGCGGCCGACTTCGGCATCGAGGGCGCCGTCGAGGGGAGTGGCGGGCCGACGGTCAACTTCGCTCGCACCCAGGAGCGCAAGCAGGGAATCGTCAAGGGCCTCGTGGCCGGCATCGGCGCGATGTGCAAGGGCCGCAAGGTCGAGGTGTTCAACGGCGTCGGATCGCTCGCCGCGGGCCGGTCGGTGAGCGTGGCGATGGCGGACGGTTCCACGGCAACGATCACGGGCGACAACGTGCTGCTCGCCACGGGCTCCGTGCCGCGACTGATCCCCGGGTTCGAGCGGGGCGGCCCGATCATGACGAGCGACGAGGTCCTCGACCTCGATCGCCTGCCCCAGCGAGTCGTCGTCATCGGCGGCGGGGCGATCGGCTGCGAGTTCGCGTCGACGTTCGCCGACCTCGGCAGCGAGGTCACCATCCTCGAGGGCCTGCCCAAGATCCTCCCCGGGCTCGACGCCGACCTCGCCAAGGTCGTCGAGAAGTCGTTCAAGAAGAAGAAGATCGCCATCCGGACCGGTGTGATGGTCAACGGCCACACGCCGAACGGGAGCGGTGGCACCACCGTGTCGTTCGGTGACGGCGAGTCCGTCGAGGTCGACGCCGTCGTGGTGTCGGTCGGGCGCCGACCGCTGTCCGATCTGCTCGGCCTCCAGGGAACCGCCGTCGTCGTCGACGAGCGTGGGTTCGTCGTCGTCGACGAGTACTGCCAGACGGGCGAGCCCGGCGTGTACGCGGTCGGTGACCTCATCGCCACACCGCAGCTCGCCCACGTCGCGTACGCCGAGGCGATCCTCGTGATCAAGCACCTGCTCGGCGAGTCGCCGACACCGGTGGCGTACGACAGGGTGCCGTGGGCGATCTACTGCCACCCCGAAGTGGCCTGGGCCGGCCCCGACGAGGAGCAGGCCCGCGCCGCCGGCCACGACGTGGTCGTCGCCAAGCACCCGTTCAAGTTCAACAGTCGGGCGCAGATCCTCGGCGAGACCGAAGGTCTCGTGAAGATCATCGCCAAGCGCAACGCCGACGGAACCGCCGGTCAGGTACTCGGCGTCCACATGGTCGGCCCGTGGGTCACCGAGCAACTCAGTGGTGGCTACCTCGCCGTCAACTGGGAGGCGACCGTGGACGAGATCGCCGAGTTCATCCAGCCGCACCCGAGTCTCTCCGAGTTGTTCGGCGAGACGGTCATGTCTCTCACCGGCCGCAACTTCAACGGCTGAACCCCTCGATCGACCCGCATCCCGAAGGATCAACACACCATGGCAGACGTCACCCTCCCGCAACTCGGTGAAACCGTCACCGAAGGCACGATCACCCAGTGGTTCAAGCAGGTCGGTGACACCGTCGCCGCCGACGAGCCGTTGTTCGAGGTGTCGACCGACAAGGTCGACACCGAGGTGCCGTCGCCGGTGTCAGGTGTGCTGACCGAGATCCGCGTGCAAGAAGGCGACACCGTCGAGGTCGGCACCGTCATCGCCGTCGTCGGCGACGCTGCCGGCGCGGCTCCCGCCGCTCCCGCGGCACCCGCACCCGTGGAGGCCCCCGCACCGCCGCCCGCTCCGGCGGAGGCGCCGCCCGCGCCCGTCGCTGCCCCGGAGCCGGCGCCTGTCGCTGCCCCGGAACCAGCGCCTGCTCCCGTGGCGGCGCCGGCACCGGTCGCTCCCCCCGCTGCGCCGACCACGGCCGCGCCCGGCGACGGACGACTGCTGTCACCCGTGGTCCGTCGCCTCGTGAACGAGCACGGCCTCGACCCCGACGCGATCACCGGCACCGGGCCGGGCGGCAGGATCACCCGCGACGACGTGCTCGACCACATCGATGCCACCGGCGCCAGTCGCCAGGAAGCCGCCGCCGCCGCCGCCCGCCGAACCGACGCCCGCCGCGCCGGCCGCCCGCCGCGCCGGCCGCCCCGACCGCGCCGGCGGCCCCGCCGCCCGACCGCGCCGGCGGCCCCTGCTGCGTCGTCGCCCGCCCGCGCCGCCCCCACGGCAGTCGCAGGCGAACGGGACACGGTCGTGCCGCTGTCGAAGATCCGCCGGCTCACCGGTGATCACATGGTGATGAGCAAGGCCACGAGCCCACACGCATTCAGCGTGGTCGAGGTCGACTTCGCCAACGTCGACATCGTCCGTACCCGGACCAAGAGCGAGTGGAAGGCCACGCACGGTTTCAGCCTCACGTACCTGCCGTTCATCGCCCGTGCGGTCATCGACGGGTTGCGCGAGTTCCCCCATCTCAATGCGAGCGTGGCCGGCAACGACCTGATCGTCCACCACTTCGTCGATCTGGGCATCGCCGTCGACCTCGACTACGAGGGTCTGCTGGCGCCGGTCATCCGTGACGCGGAGACCAAGCGGTTGGCGGCGATCGCGACCGAGGTCTTCGACCTCGCCGAGCGTGCCCGCACCCGCCGGCTGAGCCCCGACGAGATCTCCGGCGGCACGTTCACACTGACCAACAACGGGTCTGCCGGTTCGGTGCTCACCATGCCGATCATCAACCAGCCGCAGGTGGCGATCATCTCGACCGATGCCATCGTCCGCAAGCCCGTGGTCGCGATCGGCGCCGACGGTGGCGAGGCGATCGCCATCCACCCGGTCGGCAATCTGGCGATGAGTTGGGACCACCGTGCGTTCGACGGGGCCTATGCCGCCGGATTCCTCAAGCGGGTCAAGGAGATCCTCGAGACCAAGGACTGGTCCACCGAGCTCTGACGCTCGGACGACTGACGAACGTGTCGGATCCGCTGCGCGTCCGCTGGTTGGGCAGGGTGCCCTATCGCGAGGCGCTGGCGGTCCAGACGTCGCTGTTCGAACACGGCCGGGGTCGACACCTTCTGCTGCTCGAACACCCACACGTGTTCACCCACGGGATGCGTTCGGACCTGTCGGTCAATCTGCGCTGCGAACCGGCGGCGGTCGGCGCCGAACTGGTGAAGGTCAAGCGTGGCGGTGACATCACCTACCACGGCCCGGGGCAGCTCGTCGGCTATCCGATCGTGAACGTCGACAACCGGCTGGGGGCGTCGGCGCACGTGTGCAACGTCGAAGGGCTGATCATCGACGCGCTCGCCGAACTCGGGCTGCCGAATGCCGGACGACTCGCCGGGTTCGCCGGGGTCTGGCTCGACGTGGACGTCCCGGGGGTCGAGCCGCGCAAGATCTGTGCCATCGGTGTGCGGCTCGCCCGTGGTCGCACGATGCACGGCTTCGCGCTGAACGTCACGACCGACATGACCTACCTGCGCGAGCACATCGTCCCGTGCGGCATCGCCGACCGGCCGGTCACCTCGCTCGCCGAGGAGGGCATCGACGTCTCGATGCGTGACGTCGTCGACGTCGTCGCCCGGCTCGCCGCCGACCGCTGGGCCGACGGCTCGCTCGAACGCCAGGACGTGGCATGGAAGCACGCCACCGACGGCCGCGACCTGTCGGCGTTCTCACGCGGCGAGGGTCCCGGCGAGAAGGTGACGCTGGTGTCGGAGCGTGCCACCGCCCGGTTGCAGGACGCCGGCGTGACGTCCGGGCTGTCGATCGAGACCCGCAAGCCGGAGTGGCTCCGCCCGAAGGTCGAGCTCACCGAGGGCGTGACGACACTGCGCAAGACGATCCGCGAACTCGGCCTCGTCACCGTGTGCGAGGACGCCGGGTGCCCCAATCTCTCCGACTGCTGGTCCGACGGCACGGCCACGTTCATGGTGCTCGGGGAGCGCTGCACTCGGGCCTGCGGCTTCTGTCTGGTGGACACCAGCAAGCCGCTGGCGCCTGCATCCGACGAACCCGAACGGATCGCCGAGGCGATCGACCGGATGGCACTGGACCACGTCGTGCTCACGATGGTCGCCCGCGACGATCTTGCCGACGGTGGCATGGCGCACGTCGCGGCGTGCGTCGAGGCGGTCCGTTGGCGGCGGCCCGGGGCGAGGGTCGAGACGCTCATCTCCGACGCCAAGGGTGACGCCGGCTCGCTCGACCTGTTGTTCGCAGCGCGTCCGGACGTGCTCAATCACAACGTCGAGACCGTGGCCCGGCTGCAGCGCGCCGTGCGTCCGTCGGCCGGGTACGCCCGCTCCCTGTCGGTGCTCGCCCGGGCGAAGGCCGCAGGCCTGACCGTCAAGACCGGGTTCATGGTGGGTCTCGGCGAGACGGACGACGAGATCGTCGGGTGCCTGGCCGATCTCGCCGACCTCGGCGTCGACATCGTGACGATCGGGCAGTACCTGCGACCGACATCGCATCACCTGCCGATCGTCCGCTACGCCGAGCCGATCGAGTACACCCGGTGGAAGGCGATCGGTGAGGCGTTCGGCATCGGCCACGTCGAGGCGAGCCCGCTCACCCGCTCGAGCTATCACGCGAAGGCGGCGGCCGAAGCGGTGACCGTTCCGGTCGCGGTCGCGGTCGGTCGCGCCGGTCGGGTCGGCCTCGTTCACGTGACCCGGTGGTCGGCGGAGCAGGTCGAGGCGATCGCCCCGACGCCGGCCACGATGACGGCCGCTCGGCCGCTCGTCTCCACGAGCCGATGGGGATCGCTCGGCGCCGACGACCGGGCCGTGTGGGGTGTCTGCCGGGGGAGCGGCGCCGAGCCGTACGACACGATCGTCGACCACGTCGGCGTCGGGTTCTCGTGCACCTGCCCGAGCCGCCGCCGCCCGTGCAAACACACCCTCGCCCTCCTGATGCTCTGGTCGCAGGGCCAGGTCGTCGACACACTCGCGCCACCCCCGGTCGAGCAGTGGCTGTCACTCTCGCCGCCCCGCCGGCACACCAGGTGTCCGACACCCGAAGGGTGTCTGACACCACCCCCCGATCGCCCTCCGCGGAATCGACACCTACCGACGAGGTCGTCACGCACGATGCAGGTGTCGATCACGCGCGTGACGGTCGTGGGGTGGTGTCAGACACCGCTGGCGCGGTGTCGGACACCTTGCCCGGGTCGGGTGACGCGACGGACGTCCGGGACGCCGACCGGCGCCGGACCCGGATCGTGACCGGGGGCGCGACGAGCGGGTGGAGCGGATGTTCGCCGGTCTGTCGGAGCTCGACCGGTGGTTGGACGACCGGATGCGGACCGGGCTGGCCGACCCGGCGCTCGCCCGCTACGGCACGTGGGATCAGCTCGCCGCCCGGCTCGTCGACGCGCAGGCGGGCAGCCTCGCCAACCGCATCCGACGCCTCGCCGGTCTCGTCGGTGCCTCGCCCGACTGGCACAGCGACGTGCTCGCCGAACTCGGCCTCCTCCACCTGCTCTCGCAGGCGGGCCGCCGCCTCGGTTCGCTGCCGACACCGCTGGCCGATGCGGTCGCCACGACCGTCGGCTGGCAGGTGCGCCAGGCCGACGTGCTCGCCGGTGTGCCCGACACCGACGAGTGGGTCGTGGCCGGTCGCAGCGACACCCGCGAGGACCGCATCGAGGTGCGCCGGGTCTGGCTGCGTGGCGTCGCATTCGCGCCGGTGGGCGCTCGTGCTCTCGTTCGCCGCGTACCGCCAGAGCCTCGACACGTCGTTGCGCGTCGGCACGTCGGTGCATGCCGACCTCCATCGCTATCCCGGCCCGGCACTGCGGGCCCTCGTCGGGCTGCGCCACGCCGACCCCGTGGAGCCCGCTCGACCACCGGCGGTCGATGTGGCGGGTGCCTGCGACGAGATCGGCGGCCTGCTCGTCCGCGAGCCGTGGCTCGATCGGGTACCGACGACGGTCCGGGCGGCGGTGACCCGATCAGGGTCGAACTGGCTCCTCACCGACGACACCGGCAGCCTTCCGCTTCTCGCCGGCGGCTCCATCGCCCAGCTGCTCGCCATCTCCGCCGGCGACCTCGTCGACGTGACCGTCGAGTGGACGCCGCACGGTGTCGTCCCGCTCACGATCCACCTTCGCCGACCGCTCCGTCGACATCGGCCCGAGAGCCGACGACTCCTTCGTGAGCGCCGCATGACGTCCCATCCACCACATCCACCACGTCCCACCCACCGTTTGCGGGAGATTTCCGATGACCCGTCCCATCCGAATCCTCCCGCAAACGGGTGGGAGTGGGAGTGGGGATGGGGGAGCACTGGCGGGAGTTGGTGACGACGGCGATGCTCGGGACGGATCGCCGGGACCCTCCCTCGGGCCCGCTCGACGAACTCGTTGCCGACACGCTCCGTGCCGTTGCGTCCGAGCGGATGCTGGCCCAGGTGGCGGCCTGTACCGCCGTGCGCCGCGCCGGCGTACTGCCCGGCCCACCCGTGGAGCGACTCCAGCCGCCACCCACCGACGATCGCCCCGTGTGCACGCCGGAGGCGGTCGAGCGGTGGCATCACGTCACGACGTCGTGGCCGGTGCTCGAGGACGAGTGGATGCTCACGCTGATCACCAACGGCTGGCGGGTCGCGCCCGAGTTGGTCCCCGCGGTGCTGTGGCGACACCGCTCCGATCCCGTCCGCCGGGCCCGCGCCGAGGTCGCCTGCGGGCCGCTGGCCACCTGGCTCGTGTCCCACCTTCCCGAACTCGAGGCCCGGTCGACCCGCGGCACCATCGACCCGGAGGCGCTCGCCGAGTTGCCGGAGCTGCCGATCCCGTCCGATCTGCTCGACCTGCTCGGCGCCCCTGGCGACATCGGGTCGGCACTCGCCGACGCTGATCGTCGGAGGTCAACTCGGAGCGCCGCACCGAGCCGTGATCGTGAACCTCATCGCGAGAGCCCCGACGGAGTCGCTCCCGGGCATCGCGTCGGCGCTCGGCTCGGTCGAGTCCACGTCAGCGGGATACGGCCTCGCGTCGGTCCTCGCCGACCTCGCCCTCACCCGTCACCGCATGCTCGACGAACTCCGGTGAGTGGACGCCGGCTCAGCCGCTGGCCATCTCCATGAAGCGGCGGAGCTCGCCGGGGATGTCGGGTCCGGCGGGCTGATAGGCGATCTCGGTGGCGCCCTCCAACTCCCGCTCGGCGAGGTGATCGCGCCACGACTCGGCGGTCTGTGCGTACTTGAACATCGCCAGTACGTCACCGGTCACGACGAGCCGGTCGCGCTCGTTGGCCTCGATGAGGTGGCCCTCGTGCAGCGCCAGGTGGCGCTCGCGTTCGGGGAACTCCTCCAGGGCCGCCAACCAGACATCGCCGCCCGGCAGCGACGTCACCGAACCCCGGAGGTGGATGGCGTGGAATGCGAGGGCGCCGGCGTGACCGGCTGCGGCCATCGCCCGGTCGCTCCCCGGATCCTCGCCGTCGTCGAGCACGGTGCCCAGCGTGAGGACCGAGCACCAGTCGAACGCGGTCGTCGGCGACGTGACGAACACGCCGTCGGCGATCTCGCGGGCGACGGCCTCGCCCTTGGGTCCGCCGGTGCCGAGGATGATCGGCACGCGTGATCGGCCGAGGCGCCCCGAAGCCGTCGGGATGCAGCATCCGGATCGGCGCACCCTCCCACTCGACGGTCTCGCCGGCGAGCAGCCCCTGCACGGCGAGCACGTACTCGCGCACGAACGTCCACGGCAACGGCTTCTGGCCGAGCGTCAGTCGCCCGGTGAAGCCCGACCCGATCGCCACGTTCACGCGCCCCGGTGCGAGCTCGACGAGCGTCCCGATCGCCGCCGCGGTCACCATCGGATGTCGCAGCGACGGGATGGCGACGCCGGGCCCGATCTCGATCGTCGACGTGCGGCGGGCGCACTCGGCCAGCATCATCCACACGTCGGGGTACAGCGCGGGCGAGTCGTACAGCCACGCCCGGCGGTAGCCGAGTTCCTCGGCGAGCGCCACGTGCTCGGGTGTGGCCATCGATGTCGCGAACGCGCAGGAGATGTCGACCATGCGTCGCGACCGTACCGTCCGCCCTCGGTCTGTGACAGGCCGTGGGTAACGTCGGCGGGGATGAGTGCAACGCAACGGCCGTCGAGCGACGTGCTGCGACCCCATGCCGAGGACCAGTACGCGTCCGAGCTCGCCGCCCTGCGGGCGCTCGACGATCGTGAACGGCCACCGGGCTGGGTGCTGTCGCCGTGGGCGGTCGTGCGGTATCTCCTCGGCGGCGAGCTGAGCGACGGCACCGTCATCGTCCCGAAGTACGTCGGCCAGCAGCGGCTGGTCGAGATCGCCGTCGCCACGCTCGCCACCGATCGGGCGCTGCTCCTGCTCGGCGTGCCCGGCACGGCCAAGACCTGGGTGAGCGAACACCTCGCGGCGGCGATCAGCGGCGACTCGACGTTGCTGGTGCAGGGCACCGCGGGGACGACCGAGGAGACACTGCGGTACGGCTGGAACTACGCCCGCCTCCTCGCCGAGGGCCCGAGCGTCGCCGCGCTCGTGCCCGGCCCGATCTACCGCGGCATGGAGCGCGGCGCGATCGTGCGCGTCGAGGAACTCACCCGCATGCCGCCCGAGGTGCAGGACGCGCTCGTCACGGTGCTGTCGGAGAAGGTGCTCCCGATCCCCGAACTCGACACCGAGATCGCGGCGATCCGGGGCTTCAACGTCATCGCCACGGCCAACGACCGCGACCGCGGCGTCAACGACCTCTCGAGCGCGCTGCGGCGCCGGTTCAACACGGTCGTGCTCCCGCTCCCGGCGACCGTGCAGGAGGAGATCGACATCGTGCGGCGTCGCGTCGACGAACTCGGTGTGGCGCTCGCGCTTCCCGAGGTGCCCGCTGCCGCCGACGAGATCCGCCGGGTCGTCACCGTGTTCCGCGAGCTGCGTTCGGGTCTGACCGAGGACGAACGGATCAGCCTGAAGGTCCCGACCGGAACGCTCTCGACGGCCGAGGCCATCTCGGTCGTCACCAACGGCCTCGCGCTCGCCGCCCACTTCGGCGACGGTGAACTGCGCCCCACCGACGTGGCAGCCGGCATCGTCGGCGCGGTCGTCAGCGACCCGATCCACGACACGGTGGCCTGGCGTGAGTACCTCGAAGCGGTGGTGCGTGAACGTGCCGGATGGGGCGACTTCTACGACGCCTGCCGCGACCTGGACGTGTGAACGGGCGACCGTGACCCTGCACCTGCTCGGCATCCGGCACCACGGCCCCGGATCCGCGCGATCGGTCCTCAGCGCACTCGACGATCTCGTCCCCGACATCGTGCTCGTCGAACTCCCCGCCGACGTGGAGCCGGCGCTGCGCTGGGTCGGCCACGTCGACCTCGTGCCGCCGGTGGCGTTGCTCAGCTACGTCGTCACCGAACCGGCCCGCGCCGCATTCGCGCCGCTGGCGTCCTTCAGCCCGGAGTGGCAGGCGATCGCGTGGGCGAACGCTCGTGAGGTGCCCGTACGCGCCATCGACCTGCCCCTCGCGGTCACGCTGGCCCGTGGAATGAGACGCGGGGGTCAGACCCCAGCGTCTCATTTGCCGCAGGAGTCGATGCTCGAGGAGACGGCGCCGCCCGACCCGCTCCGGGATCTCGCCGCAGCAGCCGGCGACGACGACCCCGAACGCTGGTGGGAGGACGTGATCGAACACCGCGGCGACGGCGCCCCGGCCTTCGACGCCGTCGCCGAAGCGATGCACGCAGCACGCGTCGGCTACGTCGCAACCGGGGCCGAACTGCAACGCGAGGCCCACATGCGCCGAGCCATCCGCACGGCTCGGCGCGACGGGTTCGAGTCGATCGTGGTCGTGTGCGGCGCCTGGCACGTCCCGGCGCTCGACCTCGACTCGGCGACCTGCCGACGGGACGCCGGTCCCCACCGTGTCGGTCGATGCCGCCACGCTGCGCGGACTGGCCAAGACGAAGGTCGCGGTCGCCTGGGTGCCGTGGACCCATCAGCGGCTCACCGCCCGGTCCGGCTACGGCGCCGGCGTGGAGAGCCCCGGCTGGTACCGCCACGTGTTCGAGCATCCGGGGCCCGACGGCGTCGCCCGGTTCTTCGTGGACGCGGCCCGACTCGTGCGCGACCGTGGCGGTGCCGCGTCGCCCGACGAGGTGATCGCCGGCACCCGCCTCGCCGCGTCGCTCGCGGCGATGCGGGATCGGCCGCGTGTCGGGCTGGCCGAAGTGCTCGACGCCGCCGACGCCGTCACGGGCGGACTCGACCTCGTCCGCCGCGAACTGGTCATCGGCGACGCCATCGGCGAAGTCCCCGACGCCGCGCCGCAGGTGCCGCTGGCCCGTGACGTCGCCAAGCTCCAGAAGTCCGCCCGCATCCCGGTGAGTGCGCAGCTGCGCACGGTCGAGGTCGATCTGCGCACCCCCCAGGGGCAGACGCAAGTCGCACCTGCTCCACCGGCTGGTTGCACTCGGCATCGGCTGGGGGGTGCAGGTCGAGGGTCGGGGATCGTCCGGCACGTTCCGGGAGACCTGGGAGGTGCGCTGGGACCCGGACCTGTCGATCCGTCTGATCGAACGGGCCGGCTACGGCACCACCCTCGAAGCCGCAGCGACGGCGCGTCTCGTCGAACGCGCAGCGGCCGCCTCGGGCGTGCCCGAACTCGTCGGCGTGGTCGAACAGGCGCTGTTCGCCGAACTCCCGCTCGCCGTCGAACCGAGCGTGCAGCGACTCTCGCGGCTCGCCGCCACCGACCCCGACGTCGGACGGCTCCTCGACGTGATGCCCCCACTCGCCGCGGCGCTGCGCTACGGCGACGTCCGCGGCACCGATGCCGACACGCTCCGCAACGTCGTCGACGGCATCGTCGTTCGGATCCTCGCGGGGCTCCGAGCCGCCGCCCGGTCACTCGACGACGACGCGGCCGCGCTCATGTCCGAACGGCTGAGCGCGTTCCAGGGTGCCCTGGCGGTGCTCGATCATCCGGCCCGACACGACGGGCTGCCGGCGGCCCTCGTGGCGCTCGCGGCCGGCGCCGGACACGGCCTCGTCCAGGGGCGCGCCACCCGGCTGCTCCACGACGGTGGCGTCTGGTCGGCGGACACCGTGCAGCGCCGCATGTCGCAGGCGCTGTCGGGCGGAACGCCTCCGGCGCGAGGGGCGGCGTTCGTCGAGGGGTTCCTCGCCGGGTCGGGTTCGGTGCTCGTGCACGACACCGACCTGCTCGGTGTGCTCGACGGATGGGTCGCCTCGCTGCCCCACGACGCGTTCGACGCGATCGTCGTGCTCATGCGTCGGACGTTCGGGGCCTTCGAAGCGGCGGAGCGCCGCCAACTCATGGCGGTGCTCATGGGACGAGGAGTCGAGCGCCCGGCCGGGTTCGGCGACGACGTCGACCCCGCACGTTCCGCAGCCGCGCTCGTCACCGTGCGCCACCTGCTCGGGCTCCCGGTCGACGATCGCGATCGCCGTGCTCGCCGGTCAGGCGGTGGAGTCGTGAGCATGCAGGTGTCCGAGACCGAGCGTCGGCGCCGATGGCGGCTGCTGCTGGGGCCGGCTGCCGACGATGCGACCGATGGTGCAACCGGAGATGCGGCCAACGTCGCCGCCCGGACGGCGGCGACGGGCGACGGCGGCGACGGGGGCGGAGCGACGCCGGCTCGGCGGCCGGCCTCACCGGCGATGACCTTCGGATCGACGCCGCACTCGGGGCGCTCTACGACCGTGACGGCGACAGTGGCTCGCCGACATCACGGCGCCGGGGAGGCCGTTCCGGCGGGCTCGGTCGCTCCAAGCCCGGGATGGTTCGGTGGCTGGGGGACATCCGCCGGTACTTCCCGACCCCGGTCGTCCAGATCCTCCAGCGTGACGCCGTCGAGCGGCTCGATCTGCGTCAACTGCTGCTGGAGCCCGAACTGCTCCAGAGCGTCGAGCCCGACATCCACCTCGTCACGCTGCTCGTCGAACTGAACCGTCACCTCCCCGACGAGACCCGCGCGACCGCGCGCCAGGTCATCGCCAAGGTGCTCGACGACCTCGAGCGGCGGCTCACCGACCAGACCCGCCAGGCCGTTCGGGGGGCCCTTGCGAGGTCGGCTCGCACCCGCCGGCCGCGCCCTGGTGACATCGACTGGCCGACCACCATCACCGCCAACCTGCGGCACTGGATCCCCGAGTACCGCACGGTCGTGCCCGAACGGCTCGTCGGGCACGGCCGCCGCCAGCGCAGCCTCGCCCGCGATGTCGTCATCGCCGTCGACCAGTCGGGTTCGATGGCCGACAGCGTGGTGTACGCGTCGCTGTTCGGCGGGGTACTCGCCCAGCTCCCGGCGCTGCGGACGTCGTTCATCGCGTTCGACACGGCCGTGACCGACCTGACCTCGTACCTGCACGACCCCGTCGAGGTGCTGTTCGGCGTGCAACTCGGCGGTGGGACCGACATCGCCAACGCCATGGCCTACTGCCAGCAGATCATCGAGCGGCCACGCGAGACGGTGCTGTTCGTCGTCACGGATCTCTTCGAGGGCGGCAACGCCGATCTGCTCCACCGCCGCGTGAGCGAACTGGTCGGCGCCGGTGTGCAGATCGTCGTGCTCCTCGCCCTGAGCGACGAGGGAACGCCGGCCCACGACCATGGCCATGCTGCGGTGTTGGCAGCGCTCGGCGCGACGGTCATGTCGACGACACCGGACGAGTTCCCCGCGGTGCTCGCCGACGCCCTGACGAAGTCTTGACGGTCGGCCCGCGGTGCCGACCCCGGTGCGGCGTCCGCCGCGGATACCGTGGCCGCGTGGCTGTCGATCGGCGGAGGGGCGTCTCGGTGCTCGGGGTCGGCCTGCTCGTCGTGGTGGCGGCCGGATGTGGCTGGTTCCGCTCCGACGACGTCTCCTCGAAGTCCGCGACGACCCTGGCCGACGAGATGCGACCGGTTCCCACCGTGCCGATCGTCGGGGACACCGTTGTCGACGAGGCCGAGGCGCCTCCGGTCACCGAACTCGTCGGCGACCCGCAACCGGACCCCGACTCCCGCGACACGCTCCCGCCCCTGCCCGACGCTCCGGTCGTGAACGCGTGTGATCGGCTCGACGAGCTGGCCACCGCCGACGCGATCGGTACCGCCATCGGGTCACCGGTCGAGGTGGAAGCGATCTGGGACCAGGCGTGTCGCTTCACCGCTCGATCCGGTGGCGCCGACGTCGTGGCCGAGGTCCACTACGTGCCCGAGGCAGCGGTGGAATCGGACTGGTTCCGGCGCGATGCGATCGAACCGGTGGGTGCCGTGACCGCGGATGCCGTCGGCATCGCCGAGTTCGTTCCACCCGGCTCCGATCCCGCTGACGGCTACACGATCGCATTGATCAGCCGCCGCCAGGGCGCCGTCGTCGCCGTCCGCGGGACGGGGGACGACCGGGCGCTGGCCGAGCAGCTCGCGATGATCGTCGACGGGTCGACCTGACGGCCGAACGTCGCGAATGGGGCCGCATCGCAAATGGGGCCGCGTCGCAAATGGGGTCGCACGACACCCTCGGGCGCTAGCGTTGCGGCGTCATGGGTCAGCTGGTCGCCGTCACCGAGAAACCGAGCACGACACGCGGGGTCGTTCGCTTCGAGATCAACCGCACACTGTCCGGATCGGGCCACGAGCACTTCGGCTCCGCCGAGGATGCCTGGGGCAACACGCCGTCCGATGAGCTGGCGCGACAGATGTTCGCGACCGGACAGGTCGACGCGGTCCACGTGTACTCCAACATCATCACCGTGGACCTGCAGAAGGGCCACGACTCGACCGGTCTGGCCGACATCGTCCGCGACCTCTACCAGTACTGGAAGCCCGGCGTCGAGCCGCCGTCGTTCGAGGACCTCCAGGCCGATGAGCCCGAGGCGGTCGTTGCGAGTGCCGGCGGCGGCGACGGTGAAGCTGCGGTGATGTCCGAAGCTGCGAAGCGAGTTCCGGCCCACCTGCTGGAACGCAGCCGCCTCGGGCGCGCCCGCTACAACGCCAACAAGGGCTGACCGGCCGGGATTCGGCCGGGATCGGGCACGGTTGCGCGGAGGCGACCGACTGCCTCTAGCGTCGTCACGCCAGCGATGGCGGGGGAATCCGGATGACCGACGGCGTACTCACACTCCAAGAAGCGGCCGACGAGCTCGGCGTGCACTACATGACCGCGTACCGGTACGTACGGCTCGGCGTGATGGAGGCCTCCAAGTCGGGTGGCGTGTGGCAGGTGCAGCGCTCTGCCCTCGAACAGTTCCGCGCGAACACGAAGACCTCGTCGGTGAGCGGGGCGTCGGGTCGTGGCGGTGCAGGACATCGGCGAGCGCCGTGGTCGTCGAGGCTCGAGTCCCGACTCATCGCCGGTGACGCACCTGGTTCGTGGAGCGTGATCGAAGCGGCAATGACCGCCGGTGCGGAGCTCGACGAGATCTACCTGGACGTGCTGACGCCGGCCCTCGTGTCGATCGGTGAACGATGGGCGGCCGGCGAACTCGACATCTCGATCGAGCATCGTGCGAGCGGCATCGCCATGCGGATCATCGGCCGGATCGGGCCGCGGTTCAACCGGCGCGGGCGAGCGCGCGGGCTCGTCGCGCTCGGGGCGCCGGCGGGCGAGTTCCATGCGCTGCCGATGGCGATGCTCGGTGACCTCCTGCGGTTGCGGGGCTGGGAGGTGTCGGACTTCGGCGTGGACGTGCCGAGCGAGTCGCTCACCCATGTGATCGAGCAGACACCGGATCTCCTGGCGGTCGGTCTGTCGGCGATGTCGTCGGACAACCTGGCGTCGTTGGCGGAGTCCTGCGCGGCGGCCCGCGCCGCGGACCCCGACGTGCTGGTCGTCGTGGGTGGCCATGCCGTCACCGACGACGCCCACGCCCGATCCCTCGGCGCGCACGCGTTCGCGTCCGGAGGTGAGCAGATGCACGAGCTCCTGGTCGCTCACCTCGGTACCCACTGATCCGATCCCTGCGGCCTGTCTTTCGGGGTCGGGTCCGGAAGGACAAGCTTGATCCGGAGCCTCGGATTGGGGAGACGAACGTTTGTTCGATACCCTGTCGGGATGGAACTGGCTGTAGACCTCGCGACGCTGACGGACCGGGTGGCGCCACTGGTGTTGGCTCGGGAACGAACGGTGCCGGTCGGCGAGGAGTTCGTCGGGCTCTTCGGCGAGCGGGGGTTGGTACGTGGCCGCACGCTCGCCTGCCAGGGGCCCGCCGCCACGTCGACCGCACTCGCGTTGGTGGCGCCGGCAATTGCTGCGGGGGCCTGGATGGCGGTGATCGACCTGCCCACGATCGGCCTCGATGCCGCCAGCGAACTCGGGGTGCCACTCGAACGCATCGTGGCGGTGACCACAGGTGGCGCCGGCGAGGACTCGGTACGGCGCTGGCCCGACGTGGTGGCTGCTGCTGCCGACGGCTTCGACGTGCTCCTGGTCCGGGTCCCGGCCGGGCTCTCGGCGAGCGCGGTTCGCAAGCTCGCGGTGCGGTTGCGTCAGCGCGATGTGATCACCGTCGTGCTCGGCGACCCGGGCGCCATGGCCTGCGACGGCGTGCTCCACACCGATGCTCAGGAATGGTCCGGGCTCGGCGACGGCCACGGCCACCTCCGCCAGCGGCGCGTGGTCGTGGAGGCGTCGGGCCGCCGCCTGCCCGGCCGTCGCCGCTGCCAGTTGGCGATTCCGCCACGTCCGGCGTGCTCGCCGCTCTCGGCCTGATGCGATGACGGAAGTTCCACAAGGGATCGAGGTGCCTCAGCGGATCGTGCCTCAGCGGATCGTTTCGGTCTGGTTCGCCGACTGGCCGGTGACCGCCGCCGGGTTCGGGGCGGACGTTCCGGCGGCGGTCATGTCGGCTCATCGAGTGATCGCCCGGACGGCGTCCGCGGCGTCCGAGGGGGTCGTCATCGGCCAGCGCCGCCGTCAGGCCCAGCGCCGGTGTCCGCACATCGAGTTGGTCGATCGTGACACGGACCGCGATGCCCGCGAGTTCGAGCCGGTGGTCCGAGCGGTGGCCGAGCTGTCGCCGCGTCTCGATGTCGTCGAACCGGGCTGGATCAGCTTGCGTTCGCGCGGGCCGTCGAGGTACTTCGGCGGCGATGACATGCTCGCCGAGCGTCTGCTGGAGGCCTGCGCGGCGGTTGCGCCGGTGAGTGTGCCGGGGATCGGGATCGCCGACGGCCGGTTCGCGTCGAGTGTCGCTGCGCGGCTCGCGCTGCGGCGAGGGCATCCGGTCGTCGTCGAGGCCGGTGGCTCGCCGGGGTTCTGCGCGGAGCTGCCGATCGGATGGTTGCAGACCCTGGGGGAAGCCGACGCCGAGTTGGTCGAGCTGTTCGCCCGCCTCGGTCTGCGCCGTTTGGGTGACCTTGCGTCACTGTCCGTGGTCGACGTGCTCGGCCGGTTCGGCCACCCCGGTGTGCACGCTCACCGCTTGGCATCGGGTGCCGACATGCGCCCGTCGAGCACCACTGACCCGGCCCCGGAACGACGGCTCGATCATGTCCTCGACGACCCCGCTGCCCAGTCGAGTGCCGTGGTGTTCATCGCCAAGCAGTTGGCCGACGAACTCGCGGAGTCGCTCGCTGCGGAGGGTCGGGTGTGCACCCGACTGGTCGTGTCGTTGGAATCCGAACACGGCGAGCGTTCCGAACGGTCGTGGTACCGGTCGGCCGGGTTGACGGCGGCAGCGATGGTGGAACGGGTGCGCTGGCAGCTCGACGCCTGGGTGAACCTGCCGCGGGGCAGCGACCAGGAGTTGACCGGTGGCATCGTGCTGGTGCGGTTGACGCCCGACGAGGTGCGCGCCGACGAGGGCAGCCAGCTGGGGTTGTGGGGCGGCCAGACCGACGCCGATCGGCGAGCGGCGCGGGCCATCGCCCGGCTGAGCACGTTGACGTCGCAGGATGCGGTGACCGTGCCGGTCTGGCGCGGCGGCCGCCTCCCCGCTGATCGCTACGAATGGGTGCCCGCAGTGATGGTCGATCTCGATCAGCGGACGCGGGCGGTGTCCCGTGCGGGGACGGGGAGCGGGCCGACCGGACCGTGGCCCGGAACACTGCCGGCCCCGTCACCGGCGACGGTGTTCGTCGAACCGCATCCCGTCGAGGTGCTCGACGACGACGGGGAGTTGGTGCAGGTCACCGGGCGCGGGATGGTGTCCGCCCGACCGGCCGCGTTGCAGCTGTTGAGCGGGGACGAGGCAACAGGATGGCGGCGGGGCCGCCGGCGTCCGATCGTCGCCTGGGCGGGACCCTGGCCGATCGAGGAACGCTGGTGGGAACCCCAGCGTCATCGGCGCCTGGCCCGGTTCCAGATGGTCACCGATGACCACGACGGCTATCTCGTCGTCGCCGAACATCGACGCTGGTGGATCACCGCCCGCTACGACTGACCCGCCCAGCCCCACCACGAACCTCCCGAAAAATCGCCGGAATCCGGACGCTCAGCGTCCACATTCCGCGAAGTTTCGGAGTGTGGAGGTCGAGGGGGGTCAGCCGACGGCGGCGAGGGCGAAGGTGTGGGAGATGTCGAGCTGGTCGGTGACGTCGTTGGCCAACCGGAAGCCGACACCGCGCACGGTGTGGATCACCTTGAAGTCCGGGGCGGCCTTGTCGAGCTTGCGGCGCAGGTTCGACAGGTGGACGTCCACCACGTGGTTGTCGCCGACCCACGTCGGACCCCACACGGCGTCGAGCAGATCCTCGCGGGTGCACACCTCGGTCGGGCGGCGGCACAGTTGCTCCAGGAGCGAGAACTCGATCCGGGTGGTGGCGACTTCTCCGTCGTCGAGGCGTACTTCGCGGCGACCGAGATCGATCGTCAGTGGGCCGAGGTTGAGCACCGACGTGAGCGGGCTGTCGACCCGGCTCTGCATCTGGCGCGGGCGACGCAGCAGCGCATGACAGCGAGCCGACAGCTCCTCGGGGGTGATCGGAACCGACACGGCGTCATCGGCGCCGGAGTGCAGGATGGCGGCGCGAACGCGGTCGGCGCCTTCGTCGGTGATGCAGAGCAGGTACTGCTCGCTCGAGTCACGCAGACGCTCGTAGAGCGGACGCCCGTCGGGGGCGCGCAGTCGGGAGCAGACGATCAGGACATCGGGGGAGAACGACTCGGCCAGCATGATCGCTGCATCGCCGTCGGTCGGAGCGCTGACGCTGAAGCCGGCCGCCCGCAGCCCCGCCACGCTGATGCGGCGCAGGTCGGGATCGTCGACTGCGATCAGGATCCGAGGTGCGATGTTGATGTCGTTGTCCATGTGTGTCCCGCCAGTTCAATGGCCCGTTGTGGCCGGTGAGTTCGTGTCCTGTTGGAGCTATCGGTCGTGAAACTGACGAACTCAAGAAGAAATCGAAAGAAATGACACTCGTGTCATTTGGCATCGTGCCTGCTACACCGGGGACATGGACGACCAGGAACTTCGCCGTCGGATCCGGGCCGATGTCGCCGGACGGACCCCGGTGGATCAGCGCGAAGCCGACTCGATCGAGTCGTTTCTCGGTGCCTACGACCGACTCGTCGCTCCTCTCGACCAGGAGTCCGACCCCGTCCACGTGACCGGGTCGGGCATCGTGGTGGGCCCGCGCGGGGTGATCCTGCTCGAGCACAAGCGTCTCGGGATCTGGCTGCAACCCGGTGGACACATCGATCCCGGGGAGACACCGTGGGAGGCGGCGGTGCGTGAGTGCGCCGAGGAGACCGGACTCGATGTGCACCTCGCCGGGCCGTTCGACGCCGACGGTGTGCCGGTCCTCCTCCACGTCGACGTCCACGCCGGCGGTCGGGGTCACACGCACCTCGACCTGCGCTACCTGATCGACGGCGGAGACGCCGATCCCGCACCTGGCGTCGGCGAGAGCCAGCTCATCGACTGGTTCTCGTGGGATGCCGCGATCGAACGGGCCGACCCCGGCCTCGGCGGGATCCTGCGCGCCATGCGGTGACGCCCGTTCAGCGGTCGGCCCAGTTGCCGGCCCAGTTGCGGATCATCGACGGGTGGGATAGGTGTGCCACGTGCCGGTCGTGAAGTCGTGGAGCTTGCACGCCTTGGTCGAGCGCAGGTAGTCACGGATCCGAATGGGACGTTCGACGACCTCGTCGGGGAATGCGTCGGCGATCGCGTGCGCCGCTTCGGGGAGCCGGTAGCACGGGATCTGCATGTCGACGTGGTGGGGGAGGTGGACCATGATCCAGTGGAAGAAGAATTCCCACCCCGGTGGACCCCACAGGATGGTCGTGCCCTCGACCTGACCGCGGAAGCGGTTCCATTCGCGTCGGGGCCACCAGCGGATCTCCGGCGCGATGTGGTGCACGTGCACCACCCAGCCGATCGTCTGACAGAAGAGCAGGAACGGGATCACGACGACCTTGACCCACTGCCAGACACCGCCCGACCCGTCGAACGCAACGAGGATGGCCAGCGTGCCGATGGCATACATGGCGACGAACCCCTGATCGCGGCGCATCTGGCGAGCCCATCGGGGCGGCGGCGTGAAGCGCACCATCTTGTTCCACCACACCTCGCGCACGTAGTAGGCACCCGACCCGAACGGCCCCCACTCCAGCCGATGGCGGAGCTTGGCCAACCGTCCGAGTTGCTCGTACTGCTCGACGGTGAGCGGATGCCACACGAAGTCCATGTCCTGGCGCAGGGTGTGGCCGTGGTGGACGCGGTTGTGCCCGAACACCCAGAGTTCGACGGCGTGCAGCGACGGCAGCATGCTCACCCGGGCGACCACGGCGTTGAGGCGACGTGAGTCGAACAGGGCCTGGTGGGCCGCGTCGTGGCCGATGACGAACAGGCCCGAGACCATCGCGCCGCAGAGCAACCAGAGCGGGACGAGCAGCAGCGGGTTGTTCGTCGAGAGCAGGCCCCAGACCGAGAGTCCGAAGATGGCGACGTCGCGGAACAGCAGACCCAGCCCGCGCACGGTCGAGCGCTCGTAGCAGTGCGCCGGGATCACGTCGAGGACCGGCTTGAGTCCGGTGGGTGTCGCGGTCGCTGTCGGCGTGGTGGTCGCTGCGGATGTCGGCATGGCGCTCCTCGAGTCCTGGCCTACCGACCAGTAGGTAGACCCTCGACGTCAGGCTGCCTGCATGCCATCGGTCCGCGCCAGGGCCATTGGTCCCGTCGCGACCGGGTCCACACCCCCGAAAAAGCCCTGGATCCGGACGCTCAGCGTCCCGATCCCGCGAAGTTTCGGGGTTGCGGGGTGGGTACATATGTTCGATACTGGGGAGGATGGGGTTCAACAACCCGTCCTGGACCTGGAGTGAACTGGAAGCAACCCTGTCAGGCCGAGACGGGCGCGCCCCGGGGAGTCCGTCGTGGAACTCGGGTGGCGACGGTCCGGCGTGGAGTCGCAAGCGCCAGCCGTTCGAGGCGCCGGCGGACCTGACGCTGCGCCGACGCGAGCCGCATCGACGCCGACGGTGCCGTACGCCGAATTGCACTGCCACTCGAACTTCTCGTTCCTCGACGGTGCCTCGCACCCCGAGGAACTTGCGACCGAAGCAGCCCGGCTCGGCCTGGATGCACTGGCGATCACCGACCACGACGGCTTCTACGGCGTGGTGCGCTTCGCCGAAGCCGCCAAGGCGGTCGGCCTCCCGACGGTGTTCGGCACCGAGATCGGGCTGTCGTCGCACGACACCCGGCGAGCTCGATCCGAGGTCGACACGATCAGGCAGATCGACACCGGCATGGTGCCCGACTCCCGGGCCCCCGACCCGTCGGGCACCCACCTCGTCGTGCTCGCCGACGGACCCGACGGCTATGCCCGCCTGTCGCGGGTCCTCAGTACCGGCCACCTCGCCGGCGAGAAGGGAGCGCCGCAGTTCGCGTTCGCCGACCTCGCCGACACACTTCGCGGCCACAGCTGGGCGCTGACCGGCTGCCGCAAGGGAGCGGTGCCGGCAGCGCTGGTCGCCGACGGACCGGCGGCGGCTCGACGCGAACTCCTTCGGCTCGTCGACGCATTCGGTCGCGACCGGGTGCTCGTCGAATTGTGGGACCACGGCGACCCGCTCGACTCGGCCCGCAACGACGCGCTCGTCGAGATCGCCCACCGCGAACGCGTCGAGTGCGTGGCGACCAACAACGTCCACTACGCGACCCCCGCGCAACGCAGGCTGGCCACGGCCCTCGCCGCGGTGCGCGCCCGGCGCAGCCTCGACCAGATCGATCCGTGGCTCCCCGCGGCGGCCGGCGCCCATCTGCGCTCGGGCGCCGAGCAGACCCGTCGGTTCCGCCGGTATCCGGGCGTGGTGGAACGGGCCGCCGAGATCGGACGGGCGGCCGCCTTCGACCTGTCGCTGGTGGCGCCGAAGCTGCCGCCGTTCCCCTGCCCGCCAGGACCCGACGGTCGCCCGATGACCGAGATGCAGTACCTCCGGCGTGTGACCGAGGAGGGCGCCCGACGGCGGTACGGGGATCGACCGGCACACGCCAGCACCCCGCACCGGAGTGACGGAGGACCTGTCCCTGCGGGCGCGGGCGTGGACGACGATCGACCACGAACTGGCGTTGATCGAGCAACTCGACTTCGCCGGCTACTTCCTGATCGTGTGGGACATCGTCGAGTTCTGCCGTCGGACGAACATCTTCTGCCAGGGCCGGGGGAGCGCCGCCAACTCGGCGGTCTGCTACGCGCTCGGGGTCACGGCCGCCGACGCCGTGTCGCTCGGTCTGCTGTTCGAACGGTTCCTGTCGCCCGAGCGTGACGGCCCGCCCGACATCGACGTCGACATCGAGAGTGACCGTCGAGAAGAGGTGATCCAGTACGTCTACGAACGCTACGGCCGCCACCACACCGCGCAGGTCGCCAACGTCATCACCTACCGGGCGCGTTCGGCGGTGCGCGACATGGCCAAGGCGCTCGGGTTCGAACCCGGCCAGCAGGACGCCTGGTCCAAGCAGGTCGACGGTTGGGGCGGCGTGGCGACGACCGCAGCGCAGCCCGACTGCACGATCCCCCAGCCGGTGCTCGACCTGGCGCTCGAGGTGGAGGACGCGCCGCGCCACCTCGGCATCCACTCCGGCGGCATGGTCATCTGCGACCGTCCGGTGATCGAGGTGTGCCCCGTGGAGTGGGCCCGGATGGACAAGCGGTCGGTGCTGCAGTGGGACAAGGACGACTGCGCCCGCACCGGCCTCGTGAAGTTCGACCTGCTCGGCCTCGGGATGCTGTCGGCGCTGCACTACGCCGTCGATCTCGTCCGTGAACACCGCGGCTACGAGATCGACCTCGCCACCATCCCCCAGGACGACGACGTGTACGCCATGCTCTGCCGGGCCGACACCGTCGGGGTGTTCCAGATCGAGTCGTGGGCCCAGATGGCCACGCTGCCGCGGCTCAAGCCGCGCCGGTTCTACGACCTCGTGGTCGAGGTGGCGCTGATCCGCCCCGGCCCGATCCAGGGCGGGTCGGTGCACCCGTACATCCGGCGCCGCAACGGCCTCGAGCCGATCACCTACCTCCATCCGCTGCTGGAGAACTCGCTCGGCAAGACCCTCGGGGTGCCGCTGTTCCAGGAGCAGTTGATGCAGATGGCGATCGACGTCGCCGGGTTCTCGCCGGCCGAGTCCGACGAACTGCGCCAGGCGATGGGGTCGAAGCGGTCGGCGGCGCGGATGGAGCAGCTGCGGGAGCGGCTGTTCGCCGGGATGGCCGAGCGGGGGATCACCGGCGACGTCGCCGAGGAGCTGTTCATGAAGATGAAGGCGTTCGCCAACTACGGCTTCCCCGAGTCGCACTCGGTGAGCTTCGCCTACCTCGTCTACGCGTCGTCGTGGATCAAGTACCACGAGCCGGCGGCGTTCTGTGCGGCGCTGCTCAACGCCCAGCCGATGGGGTTCTGGTCGCCGCACACGCTCGTGCGTGACGCCCGCCGCCACGGCGTGGTCGTGCGCACCCCCGACCTCAACGCCTCCCTCGCCGGCGCCACCCTCGAGCCCGATGATCCCGACGTCGCAGAACGGGGTGGCGGTGCGGCTGGGGATCGGATCGGTGCGGGGGATCGGCGCCGACCTGGCCGACGAGATCGAAGCGGTGCGCAAGGCGGACGGGTTGTTCACCGACACCGAGGACCTCGTGCGCCGGGTGCCGTCGTTGACGCTCGCCGCAGCTCGAGGCGATGGCGACCGGCGGGCCTGTTCGGCGAGTGCTTCGGCCTCGACCGGCGGATGGCGCTGTGGACGGTCGGAGCGACGGCGCAGTCACGTCCCGGGCGGCTGGCCGGGAGTGGTCACCGGTGCCGACGCGCCACGCCTGCCCGGCATGTCGCCGGTCGAGGAGGCGGTCGCCGACCTGTGGGCCACCGGCGTGTCGCCCGACGGCCACCCGACGATCTTCGTGCGCGAGCACCTGACCGCGATGGGCGTGGTCACGTCGATCGCAGCTGCTCGATCCGGAGCCGGGTTCGATGGTGCGGGTGGCCGGGGTCGTGACGCACCGTCAACGGCCGATGACCGCGCAGGGGATGACGTTCCTCAACCTCGAGGACGAGACCGGCCTGATCAACGTCGTGGTGTCGAAGGGATGCTGGGCGCGTTTCCGCAAGGTCGCCCGCGAGGCCCAGGCGATGCTGATCCGCGGTCGCCTCGAACGCAGCGAAGGCGTGGTCAACGTCGTCGCCGACCATCTCGCCCCGCTCCCCATGCCCGTCAAGACCGTCAGCCGCGACTTCCACTGACATGACATCTGGTGTCAGACACCTGCGTACAGTCGGTTTGCCGTGGCGGGCGACTCTGGGATCGTCTCGCGGTGCTGCCCACGTTCGACCTGCTCGATCTGCAACCGACCGAGGATCCTCACCGCTTCCGACTCGTGCGCCCGCAAGGACCTGGCACACCGTTCGGATTCCTGTACGGCGGCTGCGGGATCGCCGCGTCGGTCGAGGCGGCGGAGCAGAGCGACCGATCGTCCGCTGCAGTGGATCACCACCCAGTTCATCGGGTCGCCGCCGCCCGACGACGTCGTCGACCTCACCGTGGCGATGGCGGCACACGGCCGAGCCACGACCCAGGCGCAGGTCGTCGGCGACGGTCGGCGACCGGGTCGATGTTCACGTCGCTGTGTGCGCACACCGTGCGACCGAGCGGTGACGCCACCTCGTTCATCGAGATGCCGGAGGTGCCCGCACCCGACGAGTGCCGAGATGGCCGAGCCGTTCGACGTCGAGCTTGCCGGGTCGTTCTTCGACACCTCGAACGTCGGTTCGCCGCCGGCAGGATCGGCCGCGAGGCGATCGACGACCCGCAGGACGGGCTCATGGCGATCTGGTGCCGGATCCCCGGCCACGAGATCGGCAGTCCCGGCACGCAGGCGTTCGTCGCCGACATCATCCCGCTCGCCGTCGTGCGCCGCGCTCGGCGTCATGCCCGGCGGGACGAGCCTCGACAACACGCTGCGGGTCATCGATCCCGACCCGACCGAGTGGGTGCTGCTCGAACTCGTCGCCGAGGGGTTCCACCGTTCGATCGGCCACGGATCGCTGCGGATCTGGGGCGAGGACGGGCGGCTGAAGGCGATCGCTCAGCAGTCGGCGATCATCCGCACCAGCCACCACACGCGACTGACGAACATCTGGTGCCTGGCACCGAGATGTACGTCAGATGCCGGTGTCGATGGGAGGTCGCGGTGGGCCGTCGGTCGACCAGGCGAGCGAAGGAGCGAGGCCCAAGGCGTCGCGGTGCGAACCAGGTGCCGTCGCAGCGTCGCGCGACTCGATCTCGTCGAAGCGTCCACCAGCGGATCTCGTGCAGGTTCTCGGCGCGGAGCTGCTCCCAGCTGAGCGCGGGCGTCGGCTCGAATCGTTCGGTCGGTCGACGAGGTAGTAGCGATCGCGCTGACCGTCGTACAGCCCGTCCATGTGCGGGGTGATGTGCTCGCGGTTCCACACGTGCGGGCCGACCGACGGGCGCGGACAAGCCCGACCTCCTCGACCAGTTCGCGATGCAACGCGTCGAGGTGGTCCTCGCCCGGCTCCAGTCCGCCGCCCGGTGTCGACCACACCGTGCCCTTCGGGAACTCGAAGCGCACGAGCATGATCTCGTCGATCCGGTGTGACGAGCAGGGCGCGCACCGCCTGGCGGATGCGCAATTCGGTCCATCGGGTCGGGTCCGGAGGCGGGGCACGGCGTCAGTCTTCGGGGTGTCGCGCAGGCCGTCGTTGAACGCCTTGTACATCTCGTAGACGCTCTTGCACTTCTCGCACACCGGCAACTGCTTCGGGTCGCGCGACGGCACCCAGACGAACCCGCACAGCGCTTCGATCGGTGTGCCCATCACCCGGGCCTCCAGGACGACGGCTGCGGCGTTCTCGCCACGCTTGGTCTTGACGATGTGCGCGGCGACCGGCTCACCGGTCTCGGTCGCCTCGTCGGTGTCGGCGTCGAGCGTCGATCGGCATCGTCACGAGATCGGACATGGGATCAGTGAAGCACATCCGCAGGTGGATGGGGTACGCGTTCGTCCTCGTGCTCATCGCCATCGCCGCCATTGCTGCAGCAGCCGCTGCGGCAGCAGGTGTAGCGCTGGCAGCACGCGGCCCCGCACCCGTACTCATTCCAGTACGGGTCAGGCGGGGGAGCCGAGCACAGCGTCAGCGCTGAGTCTCGTCGAACTCGCCCGACTCGCCGGAATCCGGCGGCGGGTGACGCTGTCGGTCCTCGGGACCCACACCTGCCATTCACGGCCCGAGAAGGAGTGCCCATGACCAGACCGACATTCCCGACACCGCATCCCCGACGCTCGACATCACCGACCCGTACGCCGACGACCCCGCATTCGCCCTGCATCGGGCGGCAAGCTGAGATCGCCTCGCGGGTCGCCGTCGACAATCCCGACGATCTCGCGCTCGCCTACACCCCCGGTGTCGGCCGGGTGTCGCAGGCGATCGCCGACGAGCCGGATCGGGTCTGGACGTACACGGGCCGGTCGAACGCGGTCGCGGTGCTGTCGAACGGCACCGCCGTGCTCGGCCTCGGTGACATCGGCCCGGAAGCGGCGATGCCGGTCATGGAAGGCAAGGCGATCCTGTTCAAGCAGTTCGGTGACGTCGACGCGTACCCGATCTGCGTGAACGCCCGCACCGTCGACGAGGTGGTCGCGATCGGAAAGGCGCTCGCTCCGACCTTCGGCGGGATCAACCTCGAGGACATCAAGGCACCGGAGTGCTTCGAGATCGAACGGCGGCTGCAGGAAGCGCTCGACATCCCCGTGTTCCACGACGACCAGCACGGCACCGCGATCGTGGCGCTGGCGGCGCTGATGAACGCCGCCCAGGTCGTCGGCAAGCCGTCGAGACTTGCGCGTCGTCGTCGTCGGCACCGGTGCGGCCGGCGTGGCGGTGGCCCAACTGCTCCACGACGCCGGCGTCGGGTCGCGACGGCACGGCGACATCATCGGCGTCGACAGCGTCGGGATCCTGCACCGCGACCGTGAGGGTCTGGCTCCGAGCAAGCAGTGGTTCGTCGACAACGGCAACGTCGACGACCGTCGTGGCGGCGTCCGCGAGGCGCTCCAGGGCGCCGACGTGCTCCTCGGTCTGTCCGGTCCCGGCATCATCGAGCCGAGTGGCTGGCCGACATGGCCGACGACGCCATCGTGTTCGCCATGGCGAACCCGACGCCCGAAGTGATGCCCGAGCTGATGCCGGCGAACGTGAGCGTGATCGCCACCGGGCGCAGCGACTATCCGAACCAGATCAACAACGTGTTGGCCTTCCCCGGCGTGTTCCGCGGCATGCTCGACGTGCAGGCCACACGCTGCACGATCGAGATGAAGCGGGCGGCCGCCGACGCGCTCGCCGAACTCGTGGCCGAGCCGACCCCTGCTCGGATCATCCCCGGCGCGTTCGAGCCGGGTGTGGCCGATGCCGTCGCCGAGTCGGTGCGCCATACGGCGCTCGAGCTGGGCTACGTGCGCTGAGGAGGCCCGCGGCCGGCGACTACAGAACGGCGAGCTCGTCGGTGATGTTCGATCGAGCGGTCGACTCCCAACGGTCGCGCCCAGTCGGGCGTGGAGAAGATCGTCGGCCGATCGAGGAATCCTCGGAGCACGGCGGTGCGGCCGTTGCGCCATGCCTCGTCGTCGACGTGGCGGTACTCGCTGCGGATCTCGGCTCACGTAGTTCGCGTAGGTCGCCGGGTCGGCGCCGAGGATGGCGAGGTCCGCGTCGACCAGGATCGCCGTGTCGTGCGGTCGCTGCCCATCCGCGCCGCGACGCGGCGCCGTGCTCGGTCGCCTCGATCAGCGCGGCCACCCGCTCGACACGTTCCTCCGACCAGCCCAGGCTGGCGAGGTCCCGTCGCGCCAGCCGGGCGCTGGCGCGTTCGTTGGCGGGGTACGTCGGTTCGTAGATCGCGTCGTGGTAGAACGCGGCAGCGATGATCTCGTCGTGGTGGTCCACGGGTTCGACCTCGTGCGAGCTCCTCGACGTGGCGGATCACCCAGGCGACGTGGGTGGCGGTGTGGTAGCGCCGGTGCTTCTCGCGGTGGCGCTTCATCAACCGTTCGAACAGTTGCAGGTCGTCGCTGATGTGGCTCCGCCACGCCACGTCCAGGTCCGTCTCGGGTGACGTCATCACCTCGTCAGTGTGGCAGGGTTTCCGGGTGACGATCCTGATCGACGAGGCACGCTGGTGGTGGCGCGGCAAGAAGTGGTGTCACCTCGTCAGCGACACGTCGTACGACGAACTGCACGAGTTCGCCGACCGCGCCGGGATTCCTCGCGAGAGGTTTCCAAGGGCGATCACTACGACATCCCCGAGGAGTACCGGGACGGAGCTGATCGCCGCCGGCGCCCAGTACGTCGAGAGCCGTGAGCTCGTCCGCCGTCTGCGAGCTGCCGGTCTCCGCCTGTCGCCCGCCGAGCGGCGCGCCCGCGACCGCGCCCGACGTCGATGATCCCGGTCCGGTCAGCACAGACCACCGTCGCACGTGACGGTCAACGGGATCCCCAGCGCGGTGGCTCGCCGGCGAGGTCGCGAGGGCAGGCGATGTGCTCGCCGATGACGAACCACTCGACCAACTCGATGCCGCGTCGTCGCAGCTGCAGCGTCGCCTCGATCCACCGCTCCCGGTCGGCGGCCTCCATGTCGCCGTCGGGCCGAGACGTTGCGAGGACGAGACCGGCGAGGTCCGTGTACTCGAGCCTGGATGCAGAGGTCGATCACCCGGAAGAGTCGCATCCGGATCCGAGCGTTCCGGTGACGACGACGATGCCGATCCCACGCCGTTGCGCGTCGAGCAGGATGGCGACGGTGTCATGGCCGAACGGCGCGGCGAGGGAGAGCACGGCGAGCGCGTCGGCACGGGACTCGATCGGATCGATGAAGCCGCGGTGGGACGCGGCGGGGGTGCCGCGGGGGATGCGGCGGGTGAGCAGGAGCGAGACATGAGGTCCTCTTCGGATGTGGGTGGTGATCCGAGGAGGGAGTCGGTGCGACCATCATGGACAACGGGTGTGGCACCCGGTCGGCGACGTGCCGCCGCGCGAGGACCACCGGTCCGGCACGGCGTGACAACCGATGGCCGCGCGGTGCCGGCCAGGTCGTAACCTCGGACCCATGGCCGTGGCAACGATCTACCACAATCCCCATTGAAACTCCTCCGTCAATGCCGTGCGCATTGCCGAGGAACTCGGAGTCGACGTCGACATCGTGAACTACATCAAGACCCCGCCGGACGCCGAGACGTTGCGTTCGATCATCGCCAAGCTCGAGGACGAACCCACGAGCCTGGTTCGCCGCGACAGCATGTGGAAGAAGCTGGGCCTGACCGACGCCGACGTCGCGACCGACGACCAGATCGTCGCGCTGCTGGTGAAGCACAAGCAGCTCCTCCAGCGTCCGGTGGTGGTCACCGCCGACACGGCGATCATCGGACGACCGAAGGAACGCGTCACCGCACTGCTCTCCCCGCTGGCCGGGAGCTGACCCGTTCTGAGTGCCGAGCTGGTTCCGGATGACTGACGCGCCGACGATCGACGTCGAGGAGGAGCACCATCCGACGCGCTGGAAGCTGCTGTGGTCCACGCTCAAGGCCCAACGACGCAACCTGCTGATCGGCAGCGCCGTCGGGCTCGCTCTGGACGCTCGGCAAGATCTCCGTGCCGTTCCTCGTGAGCTACAGCATCGACCGCGGCATCGAGCAGGGCGAGATGCTGTGGCTCTGGGTGACGCTGATCGCGATCGCCGGCGTCGCCATCGGCACGTTCACCGCGATGCGTCGCTTCTACGCGTTCCGCGAGGCCCGCTGGACCGAGACCCGGCTGCGCGAACGCCTCTTCAACCACATCATGTCGTTGCACGTCGGCTACCACGACCGGGCGCCAGACCGGCCAGCTGATGAGCCGGTCGTCGAGCGACCTCACCCAGATCCAGTCGTTCGTCGTGATGATCCCGATCACGCTGTCGAACCTGGCGATGATCCTCGGCGTCACGGTCATCCTGTTCGCCACCGACTGGCGGCTCGCGCTCGTCGCGCTGGCCCCGCTGCCGTTCGTGAACGTGGCCGCTCGACAGGTTCTCGCGATCGATCCACCCGGCCGTCCTGCAGGTGCAGATCGAGCAGGCCGAACTGGCGACCGTCGTCGAGGAGACGGTCGGCGGCGTCCGGGTCGTGAAGGGATTCGGTGCCGAGGAGGTGCAGTCGCGCGACTCCGCAAGGAGGCCGACGACATCCAGGCAGTCTCGATCCGGGCCGCACGGATCCGTGCCAAGTACCTGCCCGCGATCGACCTGCTCCCGCAGCTCGGCCTCATCGCCGTGCTCGGCGGTCGGTGGCATGCAGGTGATCAACGGCGATCTCACGCTCGGCCAGCTGGTGGAGTTCAACTTCTACGTGGTGCTGCTCGTCGGCCCGCTGCGGATGATCGGCATGACGATCGCGTGGGCGCAGCGTGCCGGCGCCGCGCTGGAGCGGGTGAACGAGGTGCTCGACACCGCTCCGGAGGTGGTCGACCCGCGAACACCCGCGGACGCTGCCGCCGGCCGAGCACGCGGGCGCCGTCAGGTTCACGCGACGTCCGATTCGGCTACAGCGCCGACTCGCCGGTGCTCGACGGTTTCGACCTCGATCTGGCTGCCGGGCCAGTCGGTGGCGATCGTGGGTGCGACCGGCTCGGGCAAGTCCACCGTCGCCCGCCTGCTCGTGCGGTTCTACGACGTCGATGCCGGGAGCGTCAGTATCGACGGCATCGACGTACGCGACCTCTCGCTGCACGACGTGCGTCGTGCCGTCGGCATCGTGTTCGAGGACACGCTGCTGTTCCACGACACGGTCGCCGCCAACATCGCCTTCGCCCAGCCCGACGCCGCCGACGACGAGATCGAGCGCGCCGCCCGACTTGCCGGTGCGCACGACTTCATCATGGGTCTGCCGGAGGCCTACGACACGATGCTCGGTGAGCGTGGGTTCTCGCTGTCGGGTGGTCAGCGCCAACGCATCGCGATCGCCCGGGCGATCCTCGCCGACCCGCGGGTGCTGATCCTCGACGACGCGACCTCCGCGGTCGACCCGTCGAAGGAACACGAGATCCGCTCGGCGATGGCGACCGTGATGGACGGTCGCACGACCATCGTGATCGCGCACCGGCCCGGCACCATCGCGCTCGCCGACACCGTGGTCCTGCTCGACGGCGGGCGGGTGGTGGCGTCCGGCCCGCACCAGCAGCTGCTCGACACCGAACCTCGCTATCGAGAGGTGCTCGCCGCGATGGCTGCCGACGACGAGGAGCGAACTCGACGACACGATCGTCGAGTCCGGCACCCCGTGGCCGGTACCCCTGTGGCCGGCACCCCTGTGGGAGGTGACTGATGTACGGGATGGGTGCGATCGCGGACGAGGACCGGCTCGACGCCGAGGAACGCAAGAAGGTCCTGCGCCGGGCCGGGCGGATGGCCCTGCCGTTCAAGCGGACGATCATCGGCGCCCTCGCCTTCACCGCCCTGTCGACGTTCGGTGTGGTGATGGGTCCGGTGCTGCTCGGTTACGGCATCGACAACGGCATCACACCCAAGGACGCGGGCGTGCTGCGCAACACGGTCATCTTCTACATGGTGCTGACCGTCGTGTCGTACTTCGCGGCCCGCCAGCAGTTCATCCTGATCAACCGGGCCGGTGAAGGGTTCCTGCAGTCGTTGCGGATCCGCGTGTTCGATCACCTCCAGAAGCAGTCGCTGGCGTTCTTCGACCGCAACAAGTCGGGCGTGCTCGTCGCCCGCATGACCGCCGACATCGAGTCGATGAGCGAACTCGTCCAGTGGGGCCTGCTGCAGTTCGTCGCTGCGATCCTGCTCGTCGTGTTCTCGCTGGTGCTGGTGTTCGTCGTGTCCTGGCAGCTCGCACTGGTCGGGCTGCTCGTGATGCCCGTGATCATCGTCGCCTCGCGCAAGTTCCAGCGCGACTCGAACGCCGCCTACCTCGACGTGCGCGAGAACATCGGGCAGAACCTGTCGACCCTGCAGGAGGGCATCGCCGGTGTCCGGGTCATCCAGGCGTACGCCCGCGAGCCGGAGCAGCGCCGCCGCTTCAAGCAGTCGAATCGTGACCTCTACGACTCCCACGTCCACAGCGTCCGGGTGTCGACGTGGTACTTCGGGCTCGTCGAGACGGCCGGCGTGATGGCCACCGCGCTGATCGTCGGGGTCGGCGGATGGCTGTACACGAACGACGTCGTGTTGGTCGGCCAGATCGTCTCGGTGGTCCTGCTGTACGCCCAGCTGTTCGAGCCGGTCCAGCAGCTCTCGCAGCTCTACAACACGGTGCAGTCGTCGGCGGCCTCGCTGAACAAGCTGTTCGGGATCCTCGACACCGAGCCGGACATCCAGGACGGCGACAAGGAACTGCCGCGCTCGGGTGAGCTGATCGTCCGCGATGTCGGCTTCCGCTACCCGGCAACGGAAACTGCCGTGCTCACCGATGTGTCGATCACGGTCGCCGACGGCGAGCGACTCGCGCTCGTCGGCCCGACCGGCGCCGGCAAGTCCACGCTGGCGAAGCTGATGGCCCGGCTGTACGACCCGACCGAGGGTTCGATCTCCTTCGGTGGGATCGATCTCCGCGACGCCGACGCTTGGCGTCGTTGCGTCACCGTGTGGTCGTGGTGCCCCAGGAGGGGTTCCTGTTCGGAGGGACCATCGCCGACAACGTTCGCATCGCCCGATCCGACGCGACCGACGACGACGTCCGCGCCGCCTTCGACGCAATCGGTGCGCTGGAGCGGTTCGACGAGTTCGACGAGGGCATCCACACCGAGGTCCGCGAGCGGGGGTCGCGACTGTCGGCAGGTGAACGACAGCTGGTGTCGCTCGCTCGGGCGGCGCTCGTCGACCCGGCCGTGCTCGTGCTCGACGAAGCGACGAGCAACCTCGACCCGGGCACCGAGTTCATCGTCGAACGGGCACTCGACTCGCTGATGAGCGGTCGCACCACGATCGTCGTGGCCCACCGGCTGTCGACCATCCAGCGCGCCGATCGCATCGGGGTGATCGACGGCGGCCGGCTCGCCGAACTCGGCAACCACGACGAACTCGTCGCGCTCGGCGGACGGTACGCCGCCCTCGCCGACGCCTGGGCGAAGAGCCAACCCGTCGTCTGATCCCATCAGCCGGGAGGTCAGCCGGTCGAGTCAGGTGGCGCGTTCGAAGACGAGGACGAACTCGACGAGCCCGTTGTCCTCGGTCTTGACCTGGCCGAACGACGGGTTCTCGATGCCGTAGTCGGCGAACACCACCGGGATCGATCCGAGCACGCCGATGCGACCATCGGTGGTCTGGGCGGTCACGTCGAACGTCACCGGGTTCGTGACGCCGCGGAGGGTGAGCTCGCCGGTCGCGGTGGCGACGACCTGTTCGTCGCCGGTGGGGATCGTCCCGAACTCGATCGGCTCGGTGAGCTGGAACGTCGCCGTCGGGAACTCCTCGGCGTTCATGATCCGTCCCGTGAACTGGTTGTCGCGCAGTGCGCTGTCGCTCTTGATGCTGTCGATCTGGACCTCGACGTCGACCACGGTGGCCGTCGTGCCGTCGATCGTCAGCAGCCCGGTGATCTCGTTGCTGCGGCCGACCGCCGTGGTGTTCACGCCGGCGAGCACCTCCTCGACCCGGTACCCGAACTCGGACGCGTCGGTCGGCACCCAGTCGCCGTCGAAGCTCCCGGCCGTCGACCGACGGGGTGGTCGCCGGGGACGCATCGGCGGGCGTGGTCGCCCGCGGGCGTGGTCGTGTCCGGCAGCGACTCGCGCACGTCGACGGTGTCGGCGGGTGGTGTCGTCTGGACGAGCGCATCGCTGAGGTCGCCGGCGTCGAGCTCGTCGGGGGAGTCGTTGAGCACGTTGGCGTAGAAGAAGATGCCGGCGAACAACAGCACCACCAGGCCGATGATGCCGAGTACCACCCACTTGATGTACCGGGTCCGCGACTTCGGCTCCGGGGCAGCCGGACTCGAGGTCTGGCGTGCCGGCGTCGTCGCTCATTCGATGATTCTGGCAGAGGATCTGTCGAACGGCATGTCGGTCGGCAAGACTGTCGAGCATGACTGACGCCAGTGCCTCCGTGTCCGCTGTGACCGTGTCCTCCGCCCGCTCCGCTGCCGAAGACGGCGACCGCCGTGGGTGTCGCCGTCGGCACGAAAGGTGCCGTGCCGCGCCAGCTCGGACTCTCCCGGTCGGCGCTCGAGGCGAACGGGTTCGAGGGGAAGCCCGGGCAGATCCTCGCGGTGCCGCAGTTCCGACGGGCGTGACGATCGCGATCGGCGTCGGTGATCCGGCTGCTGTCGACGCCAACGGTCTGCGATCCGCAGCGGCCTCGTTCGCCCGGGCGGCGTCCAAGCACGCTCATCTCGCGGTCAACCTCGCCGATCTCGACGAGGTCGACGCTCGCGCCGCCGGGCAGGCGGTGACCGAAGGCGTGCTGCTGGCCTCGTACCGCTACACCGGCCTGAAGAACGACCCGGCGAACGCATCCCGCCTGGAGTCGCTCACGCTCGTCGTCGGCGACAAGCGGCGCAAGGCGGTCGAGCAGGGGGCCGAGCGTGGTCACGTCGTGGCCGACGCCGCGACGTTCGCCCGCGAGCTGGCGAACACCCCGCCGACCTACCTGAACGCCAAGGACCTCGCCGCGAAGGCGGTCGCGCTCGGCTCCGGAACCGGCCTCACGGTCGAGGTGTTCAACAAGGACCAGCTGAAGCAGATGGGCTGCGGCGGATTGCTCGGTGTGAACCGGGGATCGACCGAGCCGCCGCGGATGATCAAGCTCTCGTACTCGCCGAAGAACCCGACCGGCCACCTCGCGCTCGTCGGCAAGGGGATCATGTACGACTCGGGCGGCATCTCGCTGAAGCCGAGTGACCACTTCCACCAGAACATGAAGATGGACATGTCGGGCGCCGCTGCGGTGCTGGCCACCATGTCGACCCTCAAGGCGCTGAAGTGCCGGGCGAAGGTCACGGCGTACCTGATGTGCACCGACAACATGCCGTCGGGAAGCGCGCTGAAGCTGGGTGACGTGCTCACGATGCGCAACGGCAAGACCGTCGAGATCCACAACACCGATGCCGAGGGCCGACTCGTGCTCGCCGACGGCCTGTCGCTCGCGGTCGAGGAGCAGCCCGACGCCATCGTCGACATCGCCACGCTCACCGGCGCCGTGCTGGTGGCGCTCGGCCCGAGCGTCGCCGGCCTGCTCGGCAACAACCAGGCGTTCATCGACCAGGTCGAGCAGCGGTCGGCGGCGACGCGACGAGCCGGTGTGGCAGCTGCCGCTCGACTCGAAGCGGTACCGCAAGCTGCTCGACTCCGTGGTCGCCGACATGAAGAACATCGGTGGCCCGCACGGGGGGACGATCACGGCGTCGATCTTCCTCAGCGAGTTCGTCGGCGACGTTCCGTGGGCGCACCTCGACATCGCCGGGCCGATGATGGTCGACGGCGACGACGGGATCTACGCCAAGGGCGCCACCGGCTTCGGCACGCGCCTGCTGATCGACCTCGCCTCCAACTTCACCCCGCCCCCTGAGCGTTACTGTGGTGTCTGACACCGCGTAACGCGCGGTCACCCGCCTGGTGAGCGGTAGGCGTTGTCGGCAGCGGCGGAGGCGACGGCGTCGCTGACCCCGAGCGCGATCAGGTGGTGTTCGATCACCGAGGTGTCGTCGCCCAGATCGAGCATCGTCGTGGCGAGCCGGTGGGCCCGGGTCAGCTCGTCCAGGCCGATCGTGGTTCGCTGCCACTGCTCGTGGGCGGCTGGAGTTCGAGCGGCATGCGTTGCAGGTGGCGAGTGCTCACCGGCGGCACCCGTCGCCGCACGGCCATGCCGTCGGGGACCGGATGGGCCAGACCGAACATCACGCAGCGCTGCAAGGCGCGACTGAACGGTGAGGCTCGTCCGCGGAGTAACTGAGGCCCATGGCTCGCGCGATCGCGTCGAGATCCAGGTCGTAGCCCTCCGGGGACTGCTCGAGTCCTGCGACGAGGCGACGCACGCAGCCACGTCGCCGTCGGGCCGAGCACACCGAGCCAGAACAGTTCGACGTAGCGCGACCGGGGATCGAATCCGTCGTCGTCGACGACCGGGTCGACCCACGGGCGGATCGTCAGCGTCGCAGGTCGAACATCGGCGGGTGCTGCGGTCGATGACATGGGAACCTCCCTCGGATGGCAGCAGGCGGAGGAAGTCGGTCATCGCCCAGTGGGTCGTTCGCCGTCACCTGTGGGAAGCTGTCGGCAACGGAGGTTTCGACCATGCGTTCACGAGCGGTCTCGTCGATCACGGCGATGCTCCTCGTCGCCATCGTGGCGGCCTGTGGGTCGGACCCTGCAACGACGTCGCCGTCGTCCGCCACGCGCCAGACGGCGCCCAGCACCAGCACGACGGTCACGACGACGACATCGTCGACCCCGCCCACGACGACCACCGCGCCGGTGCTGCCGACGAAACCGCCCGTCACCAGCGCCGGTTGGTCGAAGGTCGCCCGGGAGTCGCTGTCGAGCAAGGCCTTTCCTCCGTGCTGTGCCGACACCTGGCACGGTGAGGTCTCGCCGCCCCTGGCGCCCGCAGGTGAACCTCTCGCCGATGGCCAGTATGCGGTCGATCTGGAGTGGCCCCAGGATCCGACGCAGCCGCTCGACCTGGAAGTCTTCCGGTTCGAGCAGTGCGCGCTGCTCCCGGAGTTCTCCTGCGAGGGCTACGCCGGAGGAGTTCGGTCCCGACGAGTTGGGTATCGACACCTCGGCATCGCGCCCGCTGAACGTCGTGTTGGATGACACGGTCGAGGTCGTGGTGGTCGGCTGGAACGAGCTTCACGCCGATGATCCTGACGACGATCGGGACCCCCAGAAGGCGACGGGTTCCGAACTCGCAGCGCTCGCCGCCGAGGTGGAGGCGGCGTACGCGGACGTGTTCGCCGACCGGTTCTCCCAGGGCGAGAGCCCGGACGCGATCATCGCCGACGTGCTCGCCAACCCGACCTCGGCTTCAGCCCCTCTGCTGATGGTGGGACGACCTCCTTCGTGTTCACACCCGAACGCGGCCCAGCGCTGCTGTTCCAGGATCTCGCCGTCGTCTTTCCGTACGTCGACGGTCAGCGCACTGCCGGACGGGGCACCGACGTGTTGGCGGTCCGATCGATCGAGGTGGTCGACGGCCAGGTGACCCTGTACGTCTACAGCGGTACTACCCGTAGCGGTGGCGAGATGAGCGACCGAGGCGATGATCGGGGGTGCGATCAGCCGGCGATGATGTGGTCGAGGGTGAGCTCGGGTTCGTTCTGCTCGATGCCGCGCCAGCGCGTACTTGTTCTCGAACAGCGCGACGAGATGGCCGTCGAAGCGGGCGAGGATGCGCACCCCGGGCTTCTCACGGAGGAGCTTTGCGCTCTCGGCGTCGGTCAGTCGGATGGCCTGGTAGGGCGCGGACGACAGCTCGATCGGAGCGTTGAACTCGATGTCGAGCCGGTTGGCGAACACTTCGAACTGCAGTTGCCCGACCGCGGCCAGCACCGGTGACGCATCGCCCCAGTCGGGGTCCTTCAGCACCTGGACGACACCCTCTTCGTTGAGCTGCTCGAGGCCCTTGCGGAACTGCTTCGTCTTGCCGGTGTCGACCGGGCGGGCGGTGGCGAACACCTCGGGGGCGAATGCGGGGATCGCCGGGAACCGCACGGACGGGCCCGAGTCGTCGTAGAGCGTGTCGCCGATGTTGAGCCCGGTGGCGTTGACCAGACCGACCACGTCACCCGGGAACGCCTCGTCGACCGTCGTGCGTTCGGCGCCGAACACCGTCGAGGCGTACTTCGTGGCGAACGGCTTGCCGGTGCGGTCACAGGTCATCACCATGCCGCGGTCGAACCGGCCCGAACAGATCCGGGCGAAGGCGATCCGGTCACGGTGGTTGCGGTCCATGTTCGCCTGCACCTTGAACACGAACGCCGAGCACGGTTCGTCGAGGTGGCGGGGCTTGTCGTCGATGTCGAGGCGGGCCGTCGGTGCCGGCGCCAGATCCACGATCGCGTCGAGCAGGTGGCGCACCCCGAAGTTGGTCAGCGCCGATCCGGCGAACACCGGGGTGGACTCGCCGGCGAGGAACGACCGCAGGTCGACGTCGGCCTCCATCGCGCTGAGCAGCTCGGTCTCCTCGGTGCTCTTGGTCCAGGCGCTTCCCTCCTCGGTGGCGGCGCGGTCGGCCGGCACGTCCTCCTCGGGAGCGATCTGCGAACCCCTCGCGGTGCGGGTGAACCGGGTGAACACGTCCGTACGACGGTCGATCACGCCGCGGAGGTCGCCGAACGAGCCGACCGGCCACGTCGCCGGCGTCGGCCGCAGGCCGATCTGCGCCTCGATCTGGTCGAGCAGCTCCAGAGGCTCCATCCCCGGTCGATCGAGCTTGTTGAGGAACGTGATGACCGGCAGGTTGCGTGACCGGCAGACCTCGAACAGCTTGAGGGTCTGGGGCTCGATGCCCTTGGCGGAGTCGAGCACCATCACCACGGCGTCGACCGCCGACAACACCCGGTAGGTGTCCTCGGAGAAGTCGCGGTGGCCGGGGGTGTCGAGCAGGTTGAGCTCGTGGTCGCGGTACGGGAAGTTGAGCGCGGTCGACGTGATGGAGATGCCGCGGGTCTGCTCCATCTCCATCCAGTCCGACGTGGCGGCCCGCCGACCCTCGTGGGCCTTCACCGCGCCGCCCGACGTGATGGCGCCCGCATAGAGCAGGAACTTCTCGGTCAGGGTCGTCTTGCCGGCGTCAGGATGGCTGATGATCGCGAACGTGCGGCGACGCGCGGCTTCGCTGAGCACCTGTGCGGACATGGTTTCGAGGCTACCGTCACGCCGTGACGTCTCGAAGAGCGGTCGGCCGAAGCGTGATCGATCGGAGCGCCCTGAGCACGCTCATGGCCGTCGAGGAACGACGCTTCGTCGAGCTGCACCCACGGTCGGCGGAGCTCGCGGAAGCCGGTCGGCGCCATCTGCTCGCCGGCGTCCCGATGCCGTGGATGACCAGGTGGCCGGGAGCATTCCCGGTGCACGTGGCCGAGGCACGAGGCGCCCGCTTCGTCGACGTCGACGGCATCGAGTACGTCGACTTCTGCCTCGGTGACACCGGCGCCATGACGGGCCACGGCACGGTGGCCCGTTCGGCCGACGGTCCGTCGACGACGATGCTCCCGAGTGAGGACGCCGCCTGGGTCGGCGACGAACTGTCGCGGCGGTTCGGGATGGCGAAGTGGCAGCTGACGACGTCGGCCACCGACGCCAATCGGTTCGTGCTGCGGTTCGCCCGCCACCTCACCGGGCGGCCGAAGGTCTGTGTGATGGACTGGTGCTACCACGGCACCGTCGACGAGACGCTCGCCATCCTCGGGCCCGATGGCGCCGTCGTCAGTCGGCCGGGAGCGATCGGCCCGCAGGTCGATCCGGCCGTGACGACACGGGTCGTGCCGTTCAACGATCTCGACGCACTCGACGCAGCGCTTGCACACGGCGATGTCGCGGCCCTGCTGATGGAGCCGGCCCTGACGAACATCGGCATCGTGCTGCCGCAGCCGGGCTACCACGACGCGGTTCGTGAGATCACCCGCCGTCACGGCGTGTTGCTGATCATCGACGAGACGCACACGATCTCGGCCGGCCCCGGTGGCTGCACGCTGGCGTGGGGTCTGGACCCGGACATCGTCGTGATGGGCAAGCCCATCGGCGGCGGGTTCCCGGTTGCCGCCTACGGCGTCACCGACGAGATCGCCGGCGCGCTCGATGCTGCGCTGCACGGCCACGACGCCGACGTGGGCGGCGTCGGTGGCACGCTGGCGGGGAGTGCCATGGCGACGGCGGCGGTCCGAGCCACGCTGTCGACGACCCTGCTCGAGGCCGACTACGCCCGGATGATTCCGCTCGCCACGCGTTGGACCGACGGTGTGGCCGACTCGATCGAGCGCCACGGGGTGCCGTGGTCGGTGCAGCAACTCGGGTGCCGCGCCGAGTACTGGTTCTGCCCGCCGCCGGTCAACGGCGCCGATGCCGCCGCCGCGGTCGACGAGGAGCTCGACACGTTCATGCACCTGTGGGCGCTCAACCGCGGCGTGCTGATGACCCCGTTCCACAACATGGCGTTGCTGTCGCCGGCGCACGTCGAGGCCGACGTCGACGTGCACACCGAGGTCTTCGACGCCGCGCTCGCCGCGCTGACCTGACCACCGATGAGCGAAGCGACCGCATACGGGTCTCGCTCATCGCCGACGCGTCGGTGATCGAGGGATCAGGATCGCGCCGGCTGGGCGGTTCGATCCGCCGCCGCCGTCGGTCACGCCCTGGACAGCGTCGCCGATCCCGCCGGGGAGGGTGTCGGTCACCTGGCCGACATCGACGCCCAACGTCTCGGTGACCTGGCCGACGTCCACGCCGGCCGACTCGGCGATGGCCCCGCCTTCGCCGATCATGCCTTCGACGTGTTCGCCCAGACCGGTCGCCTCCAGCAGTCCCTGCGCCGTCTCGCCGCCGAGCAATCCCTTGACCATGTCCAAAAGACCCATTACAACATCTCCTTTGAAAGTTGTTTGATGGAGGGAGCCTATCGGCGCACCGCCGCGTCTGGACCCTCTTCGCCTTGCCGAACGCCTCCCTCAACGACGACAGTGGCGAGATGTCGATGGATCTCGTCGCCGCCGCGTCCGCCGCCGTGATGGGCTCGCAACGAATCGTCGTGCTCACCGGTGCGGGGATCTCGACCGACTCGGGCATTCCCGACTTCCGCGGGCCGAACGGACTCTGGACGAAGAACCCTGCGGCGGAGAAGGCCGCCGACCTGCGGTTCTACCTCGGGGACCCCGAGGTGCGTCGGGCGGCGTGGCAGAACCGGCTGTCGACGCCGGCGTGGACCGCGGAACCGAACCGAGGACATGCAGCGATCGTCGATCTCGAGCGAAGCGGCCGGCTGCACGCCGTGGTCACACAGAACATCGACGGCCTGCACCAGAAGGCCGGCAACGATCCCGAGCGGGTGATCGAAGTGCACGGCACGGTCTGGTGGACCCGCTGCTGGGACTGCCAGGACCGGCGCCCGATGGCCGAGTCACTCGAACGGGTTCGGGCGGGCGAGGACGACCCGCCGTGTCTGGTGTGCGGCGGGATCCTCAAGAGTGACACCATCAGCTTCGGACAGGCGCTCGTCCCCGAGGTCATCGAACGGGCGATGCGCGTCAGTGATGAGTGCGACCTGTTGATTGCGGTCGGCTCGACCCTCAGCGTGTTCCCGGCGGCCAACTGTGTGCCGCGGGCGAAGGCGGGTGGTGCGACCGATCGTGATCGTCAACGGCGCCGAGACCTCGATGGATCGCTACGCGGACTGGTTGCTGGTCGGCCAGATCGGCGAGATCCTGCCCGCCCTGGTCGGCTCACCCACGAGCGAGTAGTTCGCGTTGCGGACGCCCGCGGCTCCTTCCCGTCTGCGATGAGCGATGAGCGCAGCAGGTGCACGCAGATCTCATCGCACGGTCGGTTGGCCGTGGGCTGACCGGAATCAGTTCGCGGCGACGCGGCGGCTGGCGAACAGCGCGCCGGCGATGACGAATCCGATACCGACGATCTCGATGGCGAACACCTCGTCGCCGCGGAACGTGACGCCGAGGACCAGGGCGACCACCGGGATCAGGTAGGTGATGAACGACGCCCTCGTCGAGCCGACCCGACCCACGAGCGACCCCATGAACGCGAAGGCGATGCCGGTGCCGACGACGCCGAGCACGACCACGGCCAGGACCGGTCCGGCTTCCCAGCTCGCATCGCCGATCTGCCAGAGCCCGTAGGGGGCGGTCCAGATCGTCGCGAGGGCCAGGACCTTCGCCATGAGGTTGACGGATCCGTACTTCTGCTGCATCGGTGCGGCGAGCGTGACGGCGAGTCCGTAACAGACGGTCGCGAACACCACGAGCGCCACTCCCACCGCTTCGCTCGAGCCGTCCCCGATCGACGGCAGGCTGACGAGGACGACGCCGACGAAGCCGACGGCGATGCCGATCGAGCTGTGCCCCTCGGGTCCGCTGGCGCAGGATCAGCATCGCGAACACGGCGGCGAAGATCGGTGTGCCGCCGTTGAGGAGGCCGGCGACCGAGGAGCTGATGTGCTGCTCGGCGATCGGGAACAGCGTGAACGGCACGGCGACCCACACGACCGACAGCGTGACCAGCCGACGCCGGTCGGCCGGGGCGATCGGGATCGACGGTCGAGGAAGCAGGACGATTGCCAGCGCCAGCGCGCCGAGCCCGACCCGCATCAACGTGATGACGCCCGGTGGCAGTGCATCGAGCCCGATGTCGATGAACAGGAACGACGATCCCCAGATCCCTCCGACCGCGAGGAACAGCGACCAGTCCGCGGGGGTGAACTGGCTGTCGGTCTGCTGGGCGAGGAGCGACGGCGGGGGGATGATCGGGAGCGGCCGTTGACACAGTTCGGCACCGTAGTGGTGGCGATGCCCCGGAGTCGGCGGGATTCGGTCGTGACGTTCGACGGCGACCGAAGCGGCGGGCGGTCGAGGCCAGCCGTTGCATGCCTGGTGGTTACGCTGGGTACATGAGCGAGGGCGGTCGGCCCAGGCGTGTGTTCCAGCGCCCGTTCGACGCGATCGCTTCGGTCGTGGTCCCGGTGGTGGCGGACGCCGTCGACCCCGATGACCTCGTCGATCGCATCGACGTCAACTCGCTGATCGATCGGATCGACGTGGACGCCGTGCTCGATCGCATCGATGTCGACGCTGTCCTGGACCGCATCGATGTGGACGCCGTACTCGACCGCATCGACCTGGACCGGCTCATTGCGCGGCTCGACGTCGATGCCATCGTGGATCGCATCGACGTCGGGCGGGTACTCGACCGGATCGATCTCGATGCCGTCGCCGATCGCATCGACGTCAACCGGGTCGCCGACCGGGTGGACCTCGATGCCGCCGTTGCTCGGGTCGATCTCGATGCGGCGGTCGCTCGGGTCGATCTCGACGCGGCGGTTGCGTCGGGTCGATCTCGACGCTGTGATCGACCGGGTCGACGTGGATCGCGTCGTCGCTCGGGTGGACGTCGACGCGATCGCCCGGTCGCTCGACATCGATGCGATCGTCGCGGAGAGCACGAAGGGCGTCTTCGGACGATTCATCGATCTGCTCCGCCGGCAGGTCGTCGGTATCGACGAGATCGGCATGCGGGTGGTGAACCGGTTGCTCCGGCGCGACTACGAGTCGCTGCCGGCGGGGCCGCCGCTGACGTCCGAAGCCAGGGTCGGACACGATGAGCGGGCGATACGCCGGGCCGGTCTCCCGGCTCGGCGCGCTGGCCCTGGATCTGTTCGTCATCTCGTCGACCTTTGCGCTGCTGTGGGCAGGGGTCGCGTACCTGTTCGACGTGCTGTTCGGCGGTTCTGGCGACGGCACGTCGGACGGCTGGCTCGGCGTCGTCTGTCTGGTTCTCTACGCGTTCTGCTACTTCTGGCTCTCCCAGGCGATCACCGGCCGCACCGTGTCGCAGGCACTCGTTCGGCCTCAAGGTCGTCCGAACCGACGGTTCGCCACTGAAGCCCGGTGCTGCCGCGATCCGGACCGTCGTCCTGCCGTTCAGCTTCCTGCTGTTCGGCTCGGTGCGCTCATGGCGCTCGTCGACCGCCGCCGCCGGGCGCTGCAGGACGTGGCCGCCGGATCAGCGGTGGTCTACGACTGGGGCGACCGCCCGGCGGCGCTTCCCGCCCCGCTCACCCGTTTCCTCGACAAGCGGCAGGCATCACTGCCGGTACCGGTCAACGGGCAGCCGCCGGAGTGCCGAATCCTGACCGAGTAGGTAGGCTTTCGGGATGGCAACGTTCCGTGACCTGCTCGCCGCCGCCAAGTCCGAGATCCGCGAAGTCGACACCGAGACCGCGGCGGCCCACATCGCCGACGGGGCGATCGTGCTCGACGTCCGCGAACCGGACGAGTACGACGAAGGCGCGCTCGTCGGTGCGATCCACATCCCCCGCGGCCACCTCGAGGCGCAGATCGAGAATCGCATCGCCGACAAGTCCGCCCCGATCGTCGTCTACTGCGCCGGTGGCGTCCGGTCCGCGTTCGCCGCCAAGACGCTCGGCGAGCTCGGCTACACCGACGGTCGAGTCGATGGAGGGCGGGTTCGGTCGTTGGAAGGACGAGGGCCGCCCCTGGAAGCAGCCGGCGTCGCTCACGCCGGAGCAGAACAACCGCTACAAGCGGCATCTGCTGCTGCCCGAGGTGGGCACCGCCGGCCAGGTGAAGCTGCTCGAGGCGAAGGTGCTGATGCTCGGCGCCGGCGGACTCGGGTCACCCGCAGCGCTGTACCTCGCGGCGGCCGGTGTCGGCACGATCGGCATCGTCGACATGGACGAGGTCGACGCCTCGAACCTGCAGCGTCAGATCCTGCACAACATCGACCGCATCGGTGACCGCAAGGTCGACTCGGCGAAGAAGACGCTGACGATGCTGAACCCCGACGTCAACGTGGTCACCTACGACACCCGGCTCGACGCGTCGAACATCATGGACATCATCGCCGGCTACGACGTGATCGTCGACGGCGCCGACAACTTCCCGAGCCGCTACCTCCTCAACGACGCCAGCGTGAAGCTCGGCATCCCCGTCGTGCACGGCTCGATCTTCCGGTTCGAGGGCATGGTCAGCGTGTTCCACCCGACCAAGGGCCCGACCTACCGCGACATGGTGCCCGAGCCGCCGCCCGCCGAGCTCGCACCCAGCTGCGCCGAGGCCGGCGTGCTCGGCGTGCTGCCCGGCATCATCGGCTCGATCCAGGCGCTCGAGATGATCAAGGTGATCCTCGACCTCGGCGAGCCGCTGATCGGTCGCATCCTCACCGTCGACACGACCGAGATGGAGTTCCGGGTGTTCAACCTCAAGGCCGACCCGGCGAACGAGGTCACCTACGCCAACCGCGACCGCATCGAGATCAAGGAACTCGACGGGCTCTGCGCCCCCGGCCTCTCCCACTGAATGAGACGCGGGGTCTGACCCCGCGTCCATCGATGTGACGGTCACGGGGTGACGATCGGGAAGTCGCGGTCGACCGGCGCCAGGACCGCGACGAGTCGGCCCAGGTCGGCGGGGTCACCGTCGATCGTGATCGTGCCGTCTCCGAGCGCGGTCGGGAAGTCGACCCGGCCGGTCATGAGGCCGATCAGTGTCCGTCGACCCAGCGTGAGCGTCGTGCTCCCCGGAGCCGGCGCGTTCGTGCGCGCGATGGTTCGCGGTGCCGTTGCGGAGCTCGAACACGTAGGTCTCGCCGATGTCGGAGATCACGAACGACAGCACGAGATGCTCGTCCCACGCCTTCGGGCCATCGATCCGGATGGCGACGGCGCTGAGGATCTGTTCCACCGACAGCGCCGCCAGCAGGTCGGGTGCGCCGGTGGCGGCCGGCGTCCCGAACACCCCCTGGCGGAGTTCGGTCGCGCCGGACAGGAACACGTTGCGCCACGTCCCGTTCTCGGATCCGAACGCCAGTTGCTCGAACGCGTCGGCCTGCAGTGATCTGGCCTCGGCGTGGTGCTCGTCGGCGAACAGCACGTGGTTCAGGACCTCCACCGCCCAGCGCAGGTCGCCGTCGTCGTAGGCCGCCCGCGCCACCGCAACCGCGGCATCGCTGCCACCCATCGCCGCCACGTATCGTTCGGCTGCCGCAACCGGCGGGTGCTGCCACAGGTGGGCGGGGTTGCCGTCGTACCAGCCCAGGTAGCGCTGGTAGATCGCCTTCACGTTGTGGCTCACCGACCCGTAGTAGCCGTGCGTGTGCCACTGCGCGGCGAGCGCCGGCGGGGTCTCCATCATCTCGGCGATCTCGGCGCCGACGTAGCCCTGGTTCATCATGCGCAGCGTCTGGTCGTGCAGGTACGAGTACATGTCGCGCTGCATCGACAGGAACTCGACGGCGCGTTCGCGACCCCAGGTGGGCCAGTGGTGCGAGGCGAACACCACGTCGAGGTCGTCACCCCACAGATCGATCGTCTCGGTGAGATACGCCGCCCAGGTGCGGGCATCGCGGACCAGCGCCCCGCGCAGCGTGAGGATGTTGTGCAGCGTGTGGGACGTGTTCTCCGCGGTGCACAACGCCTTGTGGTCCGGGAAGTAGAAGTTCATCTCGGCGGGCGCCTCGGTACCCGGGGTGACCTGGAACACGATGCGCACACCGTCGATCGTGAGTTCCTGACCCGTGGCGGTGATGTCGATCGTCGGGGGGATGAGGGTCGGCTCGCCGGTCGACGTGGTCTGCCCGAGGCCGGCGCCGATCTGGCCGGCCGGCCCCTTCGCGAGCGAGGCGCCGTACATGTACCCGGCCCGTCGTCCCATGGCGATGCCGGCGAACACGTTCTCGGCCACGGCCTCCTCCATGAACCCCTCGGGGGCGATGACGGCCACACGACCTGACTCGACGTCGTCGTCGGTGATGATCCCCTTCACCCCGCCGAAGTGGTCGATGTGCGAGTGGGTGTAGATCATCGCCTTCACGGGCCGCGGTCCGCGATGCTCCTGGTACAGCGCGAAGGCGGCAGCCGCGGTCTCCTTGCTGATCAGCGGGTCGATCACGATCACGCCGGTCTCGCCCTCGATGACGCTCATCACCGACAGGTCGAAGCCGCGCAACTGGTAGATGCCCGGGCACCACCTCGAACAGGCCGTCGCGGATCAGGAGCTGTCCCTGGCGCCACAGGCTCGGATGGGCGGTGTCGGGAGCGGGTTCGCTCAGGAACTCGTACGCGTCCATGTCCCACACGACCCGCCCGTCGGCGGCGGTGACCTGACGTGTCGTCGCCCGGGCGATGAAGCCGCGCTCGGTGTCGTCGAAGTCCTGCGTGTCGTCGAACGGGTAGCCGGTGCGTGTCCATGGGCCGAGTCTGGCACCTCAGCTCGGTTCGGTGAGCACCTCGCGCTCGATCGGGCCGAGTTCCTCGCGTTCTTGGATCAGCACGCCCACGATCACCAGGGCGATCCCGACGAACTCGATCCCCGACGGCTGCTGATCGAGCGCGATCCACCCGATCAGCACGGCGGTGACCGGCAGCAGGGCGAGCAGCAGCGAGAACCGTCGGACCGGGATCCGGCGCATCGTGAACTGGTCGATGCCGTAGCCGATCGCGTTCGAGAACACCCCGACGAGCAGGCACAGGGCGAGCAGCCGCGGTGAACTCCACACGTCGAGGCTGCCCGGCGCTCCGATCGGCGTGATCGCGAGCGCGCCGATCGCGAGGCCGATGCCGAGGCCGGACACGCCCCGGTCGAGCCGGGCGACGTGCGACCCGATGACGATGTACGCCGCCCACATCAGCGACGCGAGGAAGATGAAGAACAGCCCGAGGGCGTTGCCGTCGATCTCGGTGCCCCCGAGGACGAGGACGCCGACGATCGCGAAGGCCAGGGCCGACCGCATTGCGACGGCTGCGAGTGGCGACCGCCGCGACGGTGATCGGCCCGATGAACTCGATGGTGACGGCGATGCCGAGATCGACCCGGTCGATGCCGAGGTAGAAGAACGTGTTCATCAACGCGGTCGCGACGCCGAACAGACCCGCGGCGATGCAGTTCGGAGCGCGTCCAGCGTTCCCGCCAGGCCCGAGACACGGCGACGACCGCGATCGCGGCGCCGATGACGCGGAACCACGCGACGGTCTGGGGTGCGACCTCGTCGAACAGCGCGACGGCGATGACCGCGCCGATGTACTGCGACACCGCCGACAGCACGAACAGCGCCTCGGGCTGTGCGGTGTTCAGCCATCGGCTGACCGGGTTGGCCGGCGATGGGGCGGGGGTGGTGGACAGGCTTACTCGAACAGTTCGGGTTCGGACTGCGAGATCTCGTCCCACATCGGCTGGAAACTGAACCAGCCGGCCGCGTGGAAGCCGGTGTTCTGCTGCGTGTAGGTGGCGTACTCGTCCCGGATCTCGATCGGGTGTGCCCGCAGCCATCGCCATCAGCTGGGCCTGGCACGACCGCTCCATCGAGATGAACCAGAACGCCGCCTCGTCGACGGTCTCGCCGACGGTGAACAGGCCGTGGTTCTGGTGGATGGCGGCCTTGCCGTCGGGGAACTTGGAGGCGAGCTCGCGGCCGGCTTCGATGTCGAACACGACGGCCCCACCCTGCTCGGCGATGACGTGGTGATCCTTGTAGAAGATGCAGGCGTCCTGGGTGAGCGGCGCCAACGGGATGCCGAGCGAGCTGAACGACTTGCCGTACGGCGAGTGAGCGTGGGCAGCGGCGACCACGTCGGGGCGGGCGGAGTGGACGGCGGCGTGGATGACGAACGCCGCCCGGTTGACCGGCTTGGTGCCGTAGACGACGTTGCCGTCGTGGTCGACGAGGATGAGGTCGCTCTGCTTGATGTGGCGGAAGCTCATGCCGAACGGGTTGACCCAGAACATGTCGGGATACTCGGGGTCGCGGACCGTGATGTGTCCGGCGACGCCTTCGGAGAACCCGAACCGTCCGAACGTGCGCAGCGCACCGGCGAGGTGGGTCTTGCGGTAGTAGCGCTCGTCGTCGACGTTGTCGAACGTCGGGATGCCGTCGAGTCCGACGACCTTGGGGGTCAGTTCGATCCCGTCGATCATGCCGGGTGAGCGGTCGTGGTGGCGGCGTGTTCGGTGATGGCCATGGTCGCGAGGTTAGTCGGGCGTGCGTCCGCGGGAGTCAGGCAGACGGCGCCGGACCTGGTCACGAGGGCAGGCGCGACAATGGCGCATGGAGATCCGTCCCGACGACATCGCCCCGCCCGCCGCGAACTACGCCCATGCCGTGCTCACGCAGGGTGCGACGCGGTGGCTGCACACCTCGGGCGTGGTGCCCATCGCTCCCGACGGCTCGACACCGCCGGACATCGCCGACCAGGCGGCGACTGGTGTGGGCGAACATCGCCGCGATGCTGCGCGATGCGCGACATGGTGCCGACCGACGTCGTGTCGGTGACCACCTACGTGGTGGTCGGGGAGGATCTCGCGCACGGTGATGGCGGCCCGAGACGCAGCGCTCGGCGGCCACCGGGTGGCGTCCACGCTCGTCACCGTGCCCGCGCTCGCCCGCCCCGAATGGCGCATGGAGATCGCCGTCGTCGCGGCGAACTGACTGCGATGTGATCATCGGTTCGGAGCCTCACGGGAAGCCGTCGCGCCAACGAAGTGCCTCGATCTCAGCTCGGGCACGCTCGGACGAGAAGCCACCATCGCCGGTTCCACCACTTCCCGGCCCGTCATCGCTCGAGAAGTAATTGCGGATGCGATCGACCATTCTGCGGAACCATGACATCACGGTGCTCCCTCCGGCGCGGCGCCCCTGCTGATCCGGATCGTACATCGACTCACGGCGCAGTGGCCCGGGACAGATCGTTCAGGACTGCTTCGACCTCGTCGATGCTCCAGACGATCTGTCCGTGTTCGAGGATCGCTCCGGCGACGAAGAAGTTGATGCCCTGACCGGCAGCGCCGGCATCCCTGGCACGCCAGATCCGCCAGTCGGTAGCGAGGCCGACGATGCCCCGGTAGCGGTCCGGGTCGTTGCGGATCAGCTCGGTGAAGATGCCGATCTCGCAGGCCGTTCCGTCGTCCACCATCGGGCCGTCGAGCCAGGCGACCACGACCTCCGCCTCCCGGAGCCCGGCCCCATCGACGGCGAACACCGTCGGTGCGTCCAGCGGTGCGAACTGTTGGCGGTGCGGTACGAAGCAGTCGTGGCCGACCGACTCCAATCGATCGGCCAAGCGCTCGATGAAGTCACGTTCGGCGGGGGTGAACATCGGGCCGGCGAGATAGAGCTTCATCGTCCGATCGTTGCACAGCGGCGCACGCACCCGTCAGGCACGGGATCGGGCGCCGGGGACCGGGCTGCAATACGATCGGCGACATGGCTGATGCGAACGACCTGCCGCAGACCGACTCGGGCATCCCGATCAAGCGGCTCTACGACGCCACCGACCTCGACGGATGGGATCCCGCCGAGCGACTGGGCGCGCCCGGCAAGCCCCCGTACACCCGCGGTGTCTACGGCTCGATGTACACCGGTCGGCTCTGGACGATGCGTCAGTACTCGGGGTTCGGCAACGCCGAGGCGACCAACGAGCGCTTCAAGTTCCTGCTGAACGCCGGCCAGACCGGTCTGTCGTGCGCGTTCGACCTGCCGACGCAGATGGGCTACGACTCCGATCACGGCCGCTCCGAGGGCGAGGTCGGCAAGGTCGGCGTCGCCATCGACTCGATGGAGGACATGCGGCTGCTGCTCGCCGGCCTCCCGCTCGACAAGGTCACCACGTCGATGACCATCAACTCGACCGCGGCGATCCTGCTGCTGATGTACGAACTCGTCGCCGAGGAGAACGGTGTGTCGAGCGACCAGATCGGCGGCACCATCCAGAACGACCTGCTCAAGGAGTACATCGCCCGCGGCACCTACGTGTACCCGCCGCGGCCGTCGATGCGGATCATCACCGACATCTTCGAGTACTGCAGCAAGCACGTCCCGAACTGGAACACGATCTCGATCTCCGGCTACCACATCCGCGAAGCCGGATCGACCGCGGTGCAGGAGATCGCCTTCACGCTCGCCAACGCCATCGCGTACGTGCAGGCGGCGATCGATGCCGGCCTCGACGTCGACGACATCGGGCCGCGCCTGTCGTTCTTCTGGAACGGCCACAACAACTTCTTCGAGGAGGTCGCGAAGTTCCGCGCCAGCCGCCGCATGTGGAACACGATCATGACCGAGCGCTTCGGCGCGAAGGACCCGAAGTCGGCCATGCTGCGCTTCCACACCCAGACCGGCGGATCGACGCTCACCGCCCAGCAGCCGATGAACAACGTGATGCGGGTCACGATGCAGGCGCTCGCCGCCGTGCTCGGCGGTACGCAGAGCCTGCACACCAACGGCTACGACGAGGCGCTCAGCCTGCCGACCGAGGAAGCCGCCCGGATGGCGCTGCGCACCCAGCAGATCATCGGGTACGAGTCCGGCGTCGCCGACACCCCCGACCCGCTCGCCGGTTCGTACTTCGTCGAGTCGCTGACCGACGAGGTCGAGCGGTCTGGCGTGGGAGTACATCGAGCGGATCGACGAGATGGGTGGCGCCGTCGCGGCCATCGAGTCCGGCTTCCAGATGGACGAGATCGAGAACGCTGCGTACGCGTACACGAAGTCGATCGACGACGACGAGCGGGTGATCGTCGGGGTCAACAAGTTCACGATGGACGACGAGACCGAACCGAAGGTGTTCCCGATCGATCCAGAGCTCGAAGGCAACCAGGTCGCCCGCCTCACGCGCTACAAGGCCAACCGTGACCCGGCCGCCGTCGAGTCGGCGCTGGCAACGGTCAAGGCGACTGCCGAGACGACCGACAACCTGCTCTACAGCATCAAGGACGCGCTCCGTGCCGACGCCACGCTGGGCGAGATCAGCGATGCCCTGCGCGAGGTGTTCGGCGTGTACACCCCGTGAGCAGGCCGGAGACTGGACCCGTGACCGGTGACTGAGCCGGTGCCGGCGGACGTCTCCGATCGTCGTCCCGCTTCGGTCCTGGCCTCCCGCGCAACTTCCGGCTGCTGTGGGGCGCCAGCGCCCTGTCCAACCTGGGCGACGGCCTGCGGCTGGTCGCGCTGCCACTGCTGGCGACGTCGGTCACGACCAATCCGGTCCTGATCGCCGGGGTGACCGTGGCCGAGCGCCTGCCGTGGTTGTTCTTCATCCTGCCGGGCGGGGCGTGGGCCGACCGGTACGACCGGCGACTGCTGCGGATGCGCCTCGACATCGCCCGGGCGGTCGTGATGACCGGACTGGTCGGCGTGGTCCTGGTCGACCAGGTGTCGATCGGCGTGCTGTTCGTCGTGGCGGCGCTGCTCGCATCCGCCGAAGCCGTGGTCGACTCCTCGAGCATGGCGATGGTTCCGGCGACCGTCGACGGCGACGACCTCGAACGCGCGACCGGACGACTCGGGTCCACCGAACTCGCGATGAACGACATCGTCGGACCACCCGTCGGTGGACTGCTGTTCGGGCTCGGCCGTCGCCGTTCCGTTCGGGCTCGACGCGCTGACGTTCGCGGGAGCGGCGTTGGTCATGGCGTTCATGACCGGCACCTACACGTCGGGTTCGCCGCCCCAGCGGCGGCGTGGCGATGCGAACCCGCGTGCGCGGAGGGCTTTCGATGGCTGTGGGGCCAGCACCTGCTGCGGACCCTGGCACTGATCTCGACGGCGTTGGGGACGGCGTCGTTCATCAGCAGTGCAGTGTTCGTGCTCTACGCCCGCGACGTGCTCGGAGTTGTCCGCATCCGGCTACGGCCTGCTCCTGGTGCCCGGCGCGGTCGGCGGCATCGCCGGTTCGTTGATCGCTCCCCGGTTCCGTCGGTTCCCGCTCCAGGTGACGTTGTCGTGTGCCGTCCTCGGTTCGGGGATCGCCACCTGGTTCCTGGCAACGACGTCGTCGGCGATCGTTGCCGGCCTGCTCACCGCCATCTCGAGCGCTCGCGGTGATGATCTGGAACGTGCTCACCGTCGCGTTGCGCCAACGGCTGGTCCCCAACGAACTGCTCGGTCGCGTCGGCGCGAGCTACCGGTTCCTCGTGTATCTCGGGATGCCGGTCGGGGCGCTGATCGGCGGGATCCTCGCGAGCCCACTACGGGGTTCGTGTGGCGATCTTCGTCAGCGGGAGCATCCTGGTGTTCGTCGGGCTCGTCGTGCCGGTGCTGCTGCGCGGTGCGGACACCGGGCGCAGCTGAGGGGCAGCTCGCGTCGAACGACCTGCGAGCGGACGGGCCATCCGGGTGCGTGTGCCGGGAGATCCGTTTCCACAGGGCATCGACCAGGATCACGCCCGGCGCGGCGGCCAGGATGACGATCCACGCCCCCGCTGGGGGCCACTGCTGATCGAGGAGGTCGGCGGCCGCCGGCACGAGGACGAGGGCGACGGCGAAGGCGAAGCCGGCGAGCACCGCCAGCACGAGGAACCGGTTCGAGCGCCAGCCGAGTTGCCATGCGGGTCGCCGGGCGCTCCGACACGCGAACGCATTCGCCGATTGACCCACGACGACCGTGAGGAATGCCGCGCCCGATGCCGCGTACAGCGTGGGGCCGGTCGGGAACTCGCTGCCCACGGTCCATCCGGCGATCACCAGTGCGAGCACGAACGCACACATCTCGAACACCGCTTCGGTCGGCCCCAGGACCCCGAAGGCCCGGATGGCGACGGTCTTGTTCAGGAGTCGCCCGGAGGTCGGGGGTTGGCGCATCACGTGTGGTCCGGCCGGTTCGGCGCCGAGCGCTGCCGCCGACAGCGTGTCCGTGCCGATGTCCAGCGCCAGGATCTGCATGACACCGAGCGCGAGCGGGAAGCGCCCACCGGAGAGCGCCCAGATCACGAACGGTGTCAGCTCGGCGACGTTGTCGGTCAGGTGATACGTGAGGAAGCGTCGGGCGTTGGCGAACGTCGCTCGACCCTGCTTCACCGCAGCGACGATCGTGGCGAAGTTGTCGTCGAGCAGTACGAGGTCCGCCGCCTCGCGTGCCACGTCGCTGCCGGTCGCTCCCATGGCGATGCCGATGTCGGCTTCGCGGAGCGCCGGGCCGTCGTTCACGCCGTCGCCGGTCATGGCGATCACATGCCCTCGTGCGCGGAGCGCCTTGGCGATGCGAAGCTTGTCCTCCGGGTCGACTCGTGCGATGACGACACCGTCACGGTCGACGAGCGCGCCGAGCACCTGCTCGTCCTCGGGCAGTTCGGCGCCGGTGAGCACGAGGCCGTCGGGGGGACGTAGCCCGGTCTCGTTGGCGATCGCGATCGCCGTCTGCGGATGATCGCCCGTGATCATCGCGACCCGGATGCCGGCAGCCCGACAGGCCGCGAGGGCGTCGCGTGCCTCGGTGCGAGGAGGATCCTCGAACGCGAGCAGGCCGAGCAACTCCAGTTCCCGTTCTGCCTCGTCGGCCGTCGCCGGTTGCGCACCACCGACGTCGCGTGCGGCGACCGCGAGCACTCGGAGGCCGCGCTCGGAGAACTCGACCATCGCTGCCGTTGCGGCATCACTGATCGGGCGGTCGTCGGCGGTGTGGGCTGCTCGGACGCATCGTTCGATGACGGCGTCCGGTGCACCCTTGACGAGCACTCGCCGGTCGGTCACCACCGACGAACGGCGACGTCGAGGATCGAAGGCGAAGCGGGCGACCACGACGTCGCGATCACGAGTGTCGCCGTCTGCGACCTGTGTGGCGAGCGAGTCGATCGCGGCCTCCATCGGGTCGCCCGACGAGGTCCACGTCCCGTCCGCTGCCAGGATGGCCCGGCCGTGTGAACAGCTGCGGGCGACCGCGGCCAGATCGGCGAGACGGCACTGCAGATCATCGGTGACCGCCTCACCGGACGCCGGCGTGATGGCACCGTCGGGTTCGTACCCGGTGCCACCCCGGTGGACGCTGCCCGCCGGCGTCCAGATCTCCATCACCCGCATCCGGTTCTGCGTCAGCGTCCCGGTCTTGTCCGTGCAGATGAACGTCGTCGAACCGAGTGTCTCCACCGACTCGAGCCGCCGGACGAGCGCGTGCTGATCGGCCATCCGCTGGGCGCCGATGGCCAGCGACAGCGTCACCGTCGGCAACAGTCCTTCGGGAACGAGCGCCACCGTGATGCCGATCGCGAACACGAACCCGTCGGACTTCGGCGTGTCGAGGAACAGCGTGAGGAGGAAGAATCCGGCGCCCGCACTGACGGCGATGATCGCGATGGTGCGCACGAGGTGGTGCAGTTCCCTGGTGAGTGGGGTGTCGGGGCGAACGGTGGTCTGCGTGAGCACGGCGATGCGGGCGAACTCGGTGGCGGCGCCCGTCGCCGTGACGATCGCCCGGCCTTCGCCCTCCACCACGAACGTCCCGGCCCGCAGGCGCCCGTCGCCGCCGACGGATTCGGGCACGCTCTCCCCGGTCATCGTGGAGGTGTCGACGAGCAGGCCGTGGCTCTCGATGCACTGCATGTCGGCGGACACCCGGTCGCCTTCGGTGAGGATGATCAGGTCGTCGGGGACCAGCCCGTCGGCGTCGATCACGACGGGCAGCTCCGTCTCGCACCACGGTGACCTGGCGCGGGAGGAGGTCCTTCAGGGCCTCGGCCGCCTGCTCCGCCCGGTACTCCTGCGCGAACGCGAACAGCGCGTTGACGACGATCACGATGAAGATCGCGATGCCGAGCGCGGGAAGCCCGCCGATGATCGCGAGGACACCGGCGACCCACAGCATCGCCGCGAAGAAGTGGGTCAGCTGCGCGAGGAGACGCCGCCAGATCGGGGTTCCGGGCGGCTCGGGCAACGAGTTCGGTCCGACCTCACGCAGCCGCGACGCGGCCTCGGCGGAGGTCAGTCCGAGTACCTGCGAGTCGCGGCGTGCACACCTCGATGATGCGCTCAACGCAGCGTCACCACCAGGGCATTCGTCCTCAGTTCGACGCCCACTGGTGCGTCAGAGGTACGTCAGGGTGTGGTACGTCAGAGGTGCGAGCGGATCGCAGCCAACAGGTCGTCGTAGGTGTCGAGCGCCGGGAACTGCGGGAACTCGGCGATCACGTTCGCCGGCGCGTGGAAGAGGATAGCCGGCATCGGCGGCGCCGAGCATCGTCGTGTCGTTGTAGCTGTCACCCGCCGCGATCACCCGGTAGTTGAGGGCGTGGAACGCCTCGACCGCTCGTTGCTTCTGGTTGGGCTGACGCAGGCGGTAGTCGACGATCCGGTCGTCCTCGACGACGAGGCGGTGGCACAGCACCGTCGGCCATCCGAGCTGCCGCATCAGCGGCTTCGGCGAACTGCTCGAACGTGTCCGACAGCAGGACGACCTGCGTCTCGGATCGGAGTTCGTCGAGGAACTCCACGGCGCCGTCCATCGGGGTCAGGCCGCCGATGACGTCCTGGATCAGCGACATCGTGAGTCCGTGCTCGGCGAGGAGATCCAGCCGGTACCGCATGAGCACGTCGTAGTCGGGCTCGTCGCGGGTGGTTCGCCGGAGCCCGTCGACGCCGGTTCGCTCGGCGACGGCGATCCAGATCTCGGGAACGAGCACACCCTCGACGTCGAGCGTCACGATCATCTGGTGTGGATCGTCGGTCGCACTCACCGGCGCAATTGTCGCCGCTGGAGGGTGCCGGTGCGGAAAACGTCAGCCGGTGACGTGGGTGATCGGCAGCTGCGGGCGTTCCGGGGCGGGACACTGCCTGGGTCGCCCAGCCCAGGTAGATGATGCCGACGAGTCGATCGTCCGGATCGAATCCGCACAGCTCGAGCACGCCGGCGGGCTGGGTGAGCGCCGGCGTCGACCAGAAACTCGCCAGGCCGAGGGTCGTTGCGCCGAGCAACAGGTTCTGGATGCCGGCGGCGACCGCGTCACGGTTCTCCGCGTGCAGCATCTCGTTGTCGTCCGGCGTGCATCCGACCACGAGCGTCGCCGGGGTTCGGAGGTACTTCGTGCGGGTCTTGGCTCGCTTGACGTCGTCGCCGAAGTCGGCGCGTTCCATCTCGTCGGCCATTCGCTCACCCAACGTGGCGCGACCGTCGCCGGTGAAGACGGCGAACCTCCAGGGCCAGGTCTTCTTGTGGTTCGGTGCCCACGTGGCGAGACCGCACAGCTCGGCGATCAGCTCGAGCGGGACGTCGCGTCCCTGGTCGACGATCATCGACGTACGGCGCGATCGCACCAGCTCCGAGAAGCTCTCGAAGGCCGCACGATCGGGATCCATGTCGTCAGGATGTCACGCCGTGGCCCAGATGAGCACTTCGGCGCCGTCGGGGCCGGCGGTCAACGACGGTGTCCCCGCACCGGTCAGGCGAACGGCGTCGCCGGTGGCCAACGGGCCGGCGCCGTCGAGCGTCGGCGGATCCGCGAGGCACGAAGACGTGGACATGGCGGTCGTCGGGGACGGCCACCACCTCGCCGGCGGCGAGCCGACCGCCCCACAGGACGGCGCCCCGCTGACGGATCGAGATCGCCGCCTCGTGGCCCTTGCCGGATGCGATCGGCACCAGGCCACCCTTGTCGAGTTCGGCATTGATGTCGAGCTGCTCGTAGCCGGGGTTCACCGACTCGGTGTCCGGCGGCACCCACATCTGCACGAAGTGGACGTCCGCGCTCGCCGGAGTTGTTCATCTCCGAGTGCCAGATGCCGGTGCCGGCGGACATCCGCTGGGCCAGGCCCGGGTACAGGACACCGCGGTTGCGTTCGGAGTCCTTGTGTTCGAGTTCGCCGGACAGCACCCAGGTGACGATCTCCATGTCGCGGTGCGGGTGGGTGTCGAAGCCGGATCCGCCGCGAACGATGTCGTCGTTGTTGACGAGCAGGAGTCCGTGGCCGGTGTTCGCGGGGTCGTAGTGGCGCCCGAAGCTGAAGGAGTGCTTGGAGTCGAGCCAGCCGATCTTCGTGGCGGGCCGATCCGAGGCTCGCCGAACATCGATGGTGGGGGCGGTCGTGGTCATGCCATCATCAACCCTTGTGCACGCAATGATATTCCGCGTCCGCGATCCGGCCACCCTGCTCGACCCTCGGATCCACGAACGCGTGAACACATGGCGCACGAGGGCCGACATTTGTTCACGCGTTCGGCTTCGCGAGTAGACAACGGGGCGTGTCCGGCGCTACCCGTCCCATCGCTGCGGTCGTCACTGCAGCGGTGCTGTTCGGCACCGCCGGCACGGCGCAGGCACTCGGGCCCGACGATGCGACGCCCCTCGGCGTCGGCGCCACCCGGATCTGCATCGGCACCGTCGTGCTGTGGCTGGCGATCATCATCGCCCCGAGCGGTCCGATCGTGGACCGAGGTGCGTCCGGGCGATTCGGCGGCATTGGCGACTGATGCTCGCCGGCGGTCTCGGCGTGGCGATCTACACGCCTGCGTTCCTCCTGGCTGTCGATCGCACGGGCGTGGCCGTCGGCACCGTGGTCGCCATCGGATTCGGACCGTTCTTCGCGGGAGCGATGGAATGGGGATGGCGCGGCGTGCAGCCGAGCCGGGGGTGGTTCCTCGGGACCGTGGTCACGGTTGCGGGAGGTGTCCTGCTCGTCCTCTCACAGTCGGCCGATTCGTCCCCGCCGACGCAGTCGATGGCGTCGGACTGCTCCTCGCGCTCGCGGCCGGAGCGGGATACGCGCTCTACTCGGTGACCGCCAAGACGACGATGAGTGCGGGGGTTGCACCGACGCTGGCGCTGGCCGTGCCGTTCACGGTCGGTGCGACCGTCGTCGCCGTGCTGGTCGCCGTACGCGAGCCGTTCGAGTGGCTGGCGACCGGCGACGGGGCGCTCATGGCGCTCCACCTCGGTGTCCTCGCGACCGGCGTCGCCTACCTGCTGTTCGGCTACGGGCTGCACCGGCTGACCTCGGCGACCACGGTCACGCTCGTGTTGGCCGAACCGTTGACGGCGACGCTGCTGGCGACGGTCGTGCTCGACGAGTCGATCGCCCCGCTCGGCTGGACGGGCGTCGTCGTGGTGCTCGCCGGGTCTGCTCGTGGTCGGGTCGCACCGCGCCGAGGTGTCGATCGAGCCGGTGCCTCAGTCCGTCGGCTGACGGGCCCGGCTCGGCTGCACCCGCGGTGCCTCGTTGGGCATCTTCGGGATACACCGGCGGCCACGGCGCGTCGGGGATCCCGTCGGCGAGATCGGAGGCGAACTGCTCGACGAGCGGTGTGATCGAACAGGGTGCGTCGTCCATCAACTCCCACGGGTCGCCGCGCTCGTCGAGCCGCGGCGGGCACCGTGTCGATCGTCATCGCCTCGGGATCGATCGTGTCGAGTTCGTCCCAGCCGAACGGCGTCGACACCTGCGCACCGACACGCGGTCGGGCACCCCAGGCGCCGAACATGTTCTTGTGCGGAGCGTTCTGGTTGAAGTCGACGAACACGCGCGCGCCCCGCTCCTCCTTCCACCACTTGTCGGTGATCAGATCCGGGTGTCGCCGGGCGAGTTCGCGTCCGAGCGCGACCACGGCGCCCCGGACCGCGAACGAATCCCATCCCGGTTCGACCCGGACGTAGACGTGGATGCCCTTGCTGCCGGTGGTCTTCGCGAAGCCGATCATGCCGAGCTCGGCCAGGAGGTCGCGGACGTGACCGGCGGCCTCGCGGACCATGTCGAAGGTGACGCCGGGGGAGGGGTCGAGATCGATGCGCATCTCGTCGGCGTCGTCGGGGTTCGGAGGCACGGAACGGCCAGACGTGGAGACCGAGCACGCCCATGTTCACGGCCCACAGCACGTGGGCGAGATCGGCGATCACGAGCGCCCGCGACGGAGTGCCGTTGATCGTCTCGACGGTCGTCGTCGTGAGCCAGTCCGGTGCCGACTCGGGGATGCGCTTCTGGAAGAACGACTTCTCGCGCACACCGTTCGGGTACCGCTCGAGCAGCACCGGCCGATCGCGTACCGTCGACATCAACGGCTCGCCGACGGCCAGGTAGTACCGAGCCAGGTCGAGCTTCGTCCGAGGCTCCTTGTCGGGGCCGACCGAGGGAAACATCACCTTGTCGGGGTTCGTGATGGCGACGATCCGCACCCCGGCATCCAGCTCGACCGGATCCCCGAACTCGCCGGCCTTCCCCATCCCGCCGACGCTATCCCCAGGCAACGGCTACTGGGAGGCAACGGCTACTGGTTGGTGTGGAGGTCGTCGTTGAGGGCGCCCCACGCGCTCGAACGGACCCGGGCGACGACCTTGCCGGACTGTCCGTCGCGGATGAACATCAGGTTGTCCCGACCGGACAGCTCCCGGGCCTTCACGACGCCCTCGGGGGTCAGCACGGGCGTGCCGGCGGTGACGTACAGGCCGGCCTCGACCACGCAGTCGTCGCCGAGGCTGATGCCGATCCCGGCGTTCGCGCCGAGCAGGCAGCGCTCGCCGATCGTGATCTGCTCGGTGCCGCCGCCCGACAGCGTGCCCTGGATGGACGACGCCGCCGCCGATGTCGCTGCCGTCGCCGACGACCACACCGGCGGAGATCCGGCCCTCGACCATCGACACCCCGAGCGTGCCGGCGTTGAAGTTGCAGAAGCCCTCGTGCATCACCGTCGTGCCCTCGGCGAGATGGGCGCCGAGGCGGACACGGTCGGCATCGGCGATGCGCACACCCGCGGGCACGACGTAGTCGGTCATCCGCGGGAACTTGTCGAGTCCCTGCACGGCGAGCACGCCGCCGGCGAGTTTCACCCGCAGGCGCACGTCGTCGAGGTCGGCGACAGCGACCGGCCCGAGATTGGTCCACGCCACGTTGTTGAGCTGCCCGAAGATGCCGTCCATGTTCAGCGTGCGCGGCGCCGCGAGCCGGTGCGACAGCAGGTGGAGCCGCAGATACGCATCCGACGCCGACTGCGGCGGCTCGTCCACGTCGATGGTCAGACCGGACCGGGCGGATGACGACCCCGCGGACGTCGTCGGTGCGGTCGCGCAAGCCGAGTTGCGACTCGATCTCGTCGGTCGGGCAGTCGTCGTCGCCGAACTCGCCCCACCCCAACCAGCGGTACCAGGTGTCGAGCACCGAACCGTCCGAGGCGATCGTTGCGAGGCCCGCGCCCCATGCCGTACGTGTCATTGCCGTTCCTTTCGATGCGTGTTCAGGCCGATGCTCGTTACAGGACTTCGGGGCGCAGCGTCGGGAAGAGGATGACTTCCTTGATCGACTCGACCCCGGCCAACAGCATGGCCACACGATCCATACCGATGCCCAACCCGCCGGTCGGCGGCATGCCGTACTCGAGCGCGCGCAGGTAGTCCTCGTCGACCATGCCGGCCTCGTGGTCGCCGGCATCCTTGGCCGCCTGCTCCTCCTCGAACCGCAACCGCTGCTCGACCGGATCGTTGAGCTCCGAGTACCCGTTGCCCAACTCCCGCGAGTCGACGAAGATCTCGAACCGCTCGGTCAGCCAGGGATCATCACGATCGGCCCGGGCGAGCGGCGAGATCTCCTTCGGGTGACCGGTCACGAACGTCGGGCGCACGATGTCGGCCTCACAGAGCGTCTCGAACAGCTCCTCGACGAGCTTGCCGCCACCCCAGCGCGACTCCCATCGGACCCCGTTCGCGTCGGCGAGTGCTCGCAGGTCGTCGAGCGGATCGCTCGGATGGACCGCGACGGCCGACCTTCGCCGACACGGCGTCCACCATCCGGATGCGCGGCCACGGCTCCGCCAGGTCGAACACCTCGCCTCGGATCTCGAGCATCGTGGTTCCGATCGCATCGCGCGCCGCCTGGGTCACCAGCACCTCGCTGATGTCCATGACGTCGTTCCAGTCGCCGAAGGCCTGGTACAGCTCGATCATCGTGAACTCGGGGTTGTGCCGGGTCGAGATGCCCTCGTTGCGGAAGATCCGACCGATCTCGAAGACGCGCTCCATGCCGCCGACGATCAACCGCTTGAGATGCAGTTCGAGGGCGATGCGCAGGTAGAGCTGCATGTCGAGGGTGTTGTGGTGCGTGGTGAACGGGCGGGCGTGGGCCCCGCCCGCTTCGACGTGGAGCACCGGGGTCTCGACCTCGATGAAGCCGCGCTCGTGGAGCGTTCGCCGGAAGCTGGCGATGATCTCGTGGCGGATCTCGAAGGCCCGTTGTGCATCGCGGTTGACGATCAGGTCGGCGTATCGCTGCCGGAAGCGGGTGTCGACGTCGGTGAGTCCGTGCCACTTGTCGGGCAGCGGTCGGACCGCCTTGGCCAGCAACACGACCTGCTCGGCCTTGACCGAGAGCTCGCCCTTGCGGGTGGTCATCACGGTTCCGTCCACACCGACCCAGTCGCCGAGATCGAGCTGCTTGATGTCCTCGAAGACCTCGTCGCCGACGACGGCCTTGGAGATGAACAGCTGCAGGTCGCCCGACCGATCGCGAATCGTCGCGAACACGAGCTTGCCCGAATCGCGCAACAACATGATCCGGCCCGCCACCGCCACGGCGGCGTCGGTCTCGGTCCCCGGCTCCAGGTCACCCCACGCTGCCCGGATCTGATCGACGGTGTGGGTTCGATCGAACCGGTACGGGTACGGGTTGCCGCCGGCGTCGCGGATTGCATCCACCCGGGCCAGGCGACGGGCCTTCTCGGCGGCGAGCCCGCTGCCGGAGAGCGCAGCATCGGGCGGAGTCGTGTCGGCGGTGCTCGACTCGGGTGCATCGGGATCTGGACTCACGGTGACCCGACGGTAGCGAAACTGCCCCACAAAGCGTGCGTCGATTGCCCAAAGTCTGCATCGAGATGCCGGGTGTCGCCCGACTCGGGCTCTCGGACCCGTACAGTTGGGTCCTGTGCGTACCCGCTCGACCATAGGACTGGCTCTCTTGATCACCGCGGCGTCGCCCTGCCGGTCCCGTCGTGGCGCAGGGACCCCTGAGCTCGTCAACACGCCGGCAACGGCGAGCCGACGGCGGTCTCGACGACCCCGCTCGCCACCGATGTGGTCACCGTCTTCAACTCCGGTGAGCATGCGCCCGATCGCCAGCAATCGCTCGATCAACGCTGCCCGACAGGCCGGGGCGGCCGTTGCGTTCGGTCGCTCGGCCGAGCGTCGGCATGGTCGGGCTGTACCGCGGGCGGCACGCCGGTCCAGCTCCCAGCCGGCCGGGTTCGCGCTACTCGATGGGCGCCACCGTGTTGCCGCCGGAGTTCGTGGGCAACGTGATGGGCCGTGACGTCGCCGGCTTCCTCGCGCCCGACGCGGTCGTCATGGGCCAGACCTCGGCCGGTCTGCGAGGGGCACAGGCGGGCGACGTCGATGCAGCTCGTCGCCGGCTGGGGCGGCGTCGTCGACGTTCCGTATCGCGGCCGTCCTCGCCGACGCGAGCATCGGTGGCGCGGAGCTGCTCATGTCGACGGCGGCCGCCGATCGACTCGGAATCTCCGACCTGAGCCGTGCCGTCATGTGGAATCCTTCGTCGCGAGCTGCGATGGATCAGGCCCTGGCGGCAAACGGGCTCGTGTCGACGTCGATCCGCATCCGGCGCAGCTGGGACCCACCCGACCCCGACGACACCCTCGGACTCTCGAGGACCAAGGCGCTGCTCGGCGAGTTCGCCTACCGGGTCAACGGTGACGGCTCGGTGACGCAGGACGGTGCCTGGCAAGCAGCGAACCTCCCCGGCGGCAGGGTCCTGCTCAACGGCTCGATCCCGCATCCGGCGCGCGGTGCCACAACGTGGTCGATCCGGCGATCCGCGCCGCGCTGGCCGAAGTCGCCGCCCGGGGGCTCGGCGCGACGATCAACGTCGACAACACCAACTCCGCCGGAGGGTGCCACAACCCGCGATTCAACCGCCTCTGACGACGAGTAGCTCCCTCGGGTTCCTGTCCCGGCACTCGTGGGCGATGGCGATCGACATGAACACGGTCGGATCGTGTCAGGGGTGCGCGCCGCCCGACTTCGCCACGCGCCCGGGCGGATGCACCACCGTGGAGATCTTCCGCAAGTACGGATTCGCGTGGGGTGGCAACTTCCTCACGCCGGACGGCATGCACTTCGAGTACGTCGGCGAACGGCGCGACCTGCTGCCGTATCCGTCCCGCTGGTGTCAGAACACCGGCGCCGTCGCGCTCACCACTGCCGAGGCCGGCATCGGAACGTTCTTCGCGACCGATGGCTTGATCGTGGAAGGGTGATGAGCACCCGTTTCGTCATCCTCGGCGGCGGCCCGGCCGGGAACACCGCCGCAACCACGGCCGCTCGACTCGGTGCCGAGGTCACGATGATCGAGCGCGACGTCGTCGGTGGCGCCGCCCACCTGTGGGACTGCATCCCGTCGAAGTCGATGATTGCCACGGGACGGGCGATCAGTCGCACCCGGGCCATCCCCGGGATGGGTCTGGACAGCGTCGACACCGAGGTGAACGTCTCGGCGCTCACCGAACGCATCGAGTGGGTGAAGAACACGATGCGGGACAACACCACCTCACTGCTGGCGAGCCAGGGTGTCAGGATGCTGCGCGGCACGGGACGTTTCGTCAGCCCGACGAGCGTCGTCGTGGAGGGTCCGGACGGCGCGGAGACGATCGAGTTCGACGCCGCCCTGGTGGCGACGGGCTCGCGTCCGCGTATCCCCGACTGGTGTGAGCCGGACGGGGAGCGAATCCTCACGACGCGGGACTGTTACCCGCCGCAGATCTTTCCCGAGAGTGTGACCGTCATCGGTTCGGGCGTGACGGGCGTCGAGTTCGTCCACATGTTCAGCTCCTTCGGCGCCAAGGTGACGCTGGTCGTGAGCCGCCAACAGGTGTTGCCGGGCAAGGACCCCGAGGTCGCCGCAGTGCTCGAGGAGGAGTTCATGCGTCGCGGCGTGAAGCTGCTCATGGGAGCTCGCGCCGAATCGATGGAGCGTGACGACGGCGGTGTGACGGTGCGCTGTGACGACGGCCGTTCCGTTCGATCGACGCACGCAGTCCTCGCGATCGGCTCGATCCCGAACACCGAGGGCATCGGGCTGGAGATGGCCGGTGTCGACGTCGACGCCGGCGGCTACCTCACCATCAACCAGCACTGCGTCACGAACGTCGAGCACATCTACGCCGCCGGCGACATCAGCGGCAAGCTGCCGTTGTCCTCGGTCGCCTCGATGCAGGGCCGCAAGGTCGCGGAACACGTCATGGGCGGCCACACCCGCAGTCATCGCCATCTCGACTACGACAAGGCGGCGTCGGCCATCTTCACCGAGCCCGAGATCGCCGACGTCGGCCTCGCCGAGGCGGAGGCGTTCAGCTCCGGTCGCAAGATCCGCGTCACGAAGGTGCCGTTCTCGTCGACTGCCAAGGCGATGATCAACAACGACACGAAGGGCTTCGTCAAGATCATCTCGGATCCGGCGACCGGGGAAGTGCTCGGTGGGTCGATCGTCGGCCGTCAGGCGGCCGAACTGATCTCGGTCATCGCGGTGGCGGTCACCGCCGGGCTGACCGTCACCGACCTCGCCGAGAGCATCCTCGTGCACCCCGCGCTCAGCGAAGCCCTCTCCGAAGCCGCCGAATGAACCCGGCGATCAGACGCACCGCGCTCTCGATTCGAATGAGACGCGGGGTCGTCCCGCAGGTCTCATTCGATCACGGCGAGGACGTCGCCGCTGCCGACGGTGTCGCCGGCGGTGACCTTGAGTTCCTTGACCGTGCCGGCCTTCTCGGCGTTGATCTGATTCTCCATCTTCATCGCTTCGAGCACCACGATGCCGGCGCCGACCTCGACCTGCTGGCCGACCTCGACCAGCACCTTGACGATCGTGCCCTGCATGGGAGCTTCGACCGAACCGGACGCCACACCGGTTCCGCCGCTGCTGGCGCTGTGCTTCTTCTTCTTGGCCGGCGCTGCTCCACCAGCGGCAACGGCGACCACGGGTGATTCGGGAACCCACATGTTGACGTCGAACCGCTTGCCGTTCACCTCGACCGTGGTCGACCGCTTGACGAGCGGCTCGGCGTCGGGTTCGGACTCGGGGGCGGTGCTCTCGGACTTCCCGCCGATCCCGGTCAGGTCGAGGGTCTCCTCGACCCACTTCGTCGAATGCTCCACCGCCACGAAGTCGGGGTGACGGAGAATGGCCAGATCGGCAGGGATGGTCGTGGCGACACCCTCGACGACGAGTTCCTCGAGCGCCCGGATCGTGCGGGCGATCGCCACGTCGCGGTCGCGTCCCCACACCACGAGCTTGCCGACGAGGTTGTCGTAGTACTGGCTGATCTCGTCACCCGAGTGGTACCCGGAGTCGAAGCGCACGCCGAATCCGTCCGGAGCGACCAGCTTCGTGATCGGCCCGGGGGACGGGAGGAACTTGCCCTCGGCCACGTCCTCGGCGTTGATGCGGATCTCGATGGAGTGCCCGCGCCTCGACGCGTCGACTTCCTCCTGGGTCATCGGGAGGTGCTCGCCCGACGGCGACGCGGATCTGCCACTCGACGAGGTCGATGTCGGTGATCATCTCGCTGACCGGATGCTCGACCTGGAGGCGGGTGTTCATCTCGAGGAAGAAGAACTCGCCGTCCTGGAAGATGAACTCGACGGTGCCAGCGCCGTAGTACCCGACGGCCTTCGCGGCCTTGACCGCGGCCTCGCCCATCGCCGCTTCGACCCCGTCGGGCAGGCCCGGTGCCGGCGCCTCCTCGACCAGTTTCTGGTGGCGGCGTTGGGCCGAACAGTCACGGGTGGAGATCCAGACGCACTCACCGTGCTTGTCGCCGACCAGTTGGACCTCGACGTGGCGCGGCCAGGTCAGGTACCGCTCGACGTACACCTCGTCGCGTCCGAAGAAGCTCTTGGCCTCCCGCTGCGCGCTCGCCATGGCGTCGTCGACCTCGGCGGCGCTGTGCACCACCTTCATGCCGCGACCGCCACCGCCGAAGGCCGCCTTGATGCAGACGGGCCAACCGAACTCGTTGCCGAAGGCGCGGATCTCGTCGGGACCCTTGGCGAACTCCGTCGTTCCGGGCACGATCGGGGCGCCGCCGCGGATCGCCGCGAGACGGCTCGACACCTTGTCGGACATCTCGTCCATCGCCGTGGGTGGCGGGCCGATGAACTCGACGCCCATGTCGATGATCGCCCGGGCGAACTCGGCGTTCTCCGAGAAGAAGCCGTATCCGGGGTGGACCGAGTCGGCGCCGCTGCGACGGATCACGTCGAGCATGACCTCGGTGTTGATGTAGCTCTCGGCGGCGGTCTGTCCGCCGAGCGCATAGGCCTCGTCGGCGAGGCGGACATGGAGGGACTCGCGGTCCAACTCCGAGTACACCGCGACGGTCGGAATGCCCATCTCGCGGGCGGCTCGGATGACTCGAACGGCGATTTCGCCACGGTTGGCGATCAGGATCTTCTGGAGCACGGTGACAATGTAGGGGCCATGACTGTGCACGGAGACATCTGGACGGACGTTCCCTGGCCGGCGGGGTGGGACGTCCGCCATGTCGAGGCGACCGGCAGCACGAACACCGACCTGCTCGCGGCCCTGGAGGCGGGAACTGCCGGCGACCGCACGGTGCTGGCCGCCGATCATCAGACGGCCGGCCGTGGCCGTCTCGATCGGCGATGGGAGGCGCCGCCCGGGACCAATCTGCTGGTGTCGATCGCGTTCGCGCCGGTTCCTGCAGTGCCCGCCCGCGCCACCCATCGGGTCGGTCTCGCCGCCGTTGCAGCGGCCCGCTCGGTGCGCCCCGAGGTGCCGGTCACGCTCAAGTGGCCGAACGATCTGCTGCTCGACGGCTCGAAGGTGGCAGGAATTCTCGCCCAGCGCTCGACCGATCGTCGATGCGGTGGTCGTCGGGCTCGGGTTCAACGTGGGGTGGGCCCCGGAGGGGGCGGCAGCGCTGGCCGCGTCGAACCCCGCGGCACTGCTGCGCCGCATCCTCGGTGAGCTCGACGGTCTGCCCTCCGACATCGACGACCTGTACCGATCGGCGCTGTCGACGATCGGCCAGCAGGTTCGACTCGACCTGCCGGGAGCGGAACGCCCGGTGATCGGTACCGCCGTCGACGTCGATGCGGTGGGTCGACTCGTGGTCGCCGACGACAACGGCGCGCTCACCGCCTACGACGTGGGCGACGTCGTCCACCTCCGGTCCGCCAGTGCCGGTCCGGGTGCCGACGCGGGTGCCGACGTGGGTGCCGACGTGGGTGAGAGTCCGGTGTGAGACCGACGTCTCTGCGGCGCTGCCGCCACGGGGACATCGACCACCAGTAGCGTCGTGGGTATGTCCCCGCATGCCCGCCGTCGACGCAGCTCCGCGCCCATCGCGCTCGGTGCTCGCGGCGTTGGTCGCCGGGTTCGGCGCCTTCGGGGTGATCACGGCCGCCAACGCCAGGACCGCGGACGTCGAACGCATCGAGGGCCTCGAGCTGGTGCTGACCGCGAAGGACGGTCCCGCCGAGAACTACCTGCTGATCGGATCGGACACCCGCGAGAACGCGGATCCGAACGATCCGGACTTCGGTGGGATCGGCGACGAGAATGCCGTCCAGGGCCGCCGATCCGACACGATCATGATCCTGCGCCAGGAGGCGGACGGAAACGGGGCGTCGATCGTCAGCCTGCCGCGGGATCTGTGGGTGAACATCGCCGGCCGTGGCAGTCCGAGCCGGATCAACTCGGCCTACAGCGATGGCACCGATGTGCTCGCCGCCACGATCACCCAGGAACTGGGCATCCCGATCAACCATGTCGTGGACATCGACTTCAACGGGTTCAAGGAGCTGATCGATGCGACCGGGGGCACCACGATCTGTTTCGAGTACGCGACCCGGGACAAGAACACGGGCCTGAACCAGCAACCGGGCTGCAATCTGCTCGATGGCCTCGCGGCACTGCAGTACGCCCGGAGCCGGTACTACGAGGAGTTCCGCGACGGTGGGTGGCAGACCGACCCCACCTCCGATCTCGGCCGCATCCAACGCCAGCAGGATTTCCTGCAGCTCACGGCGAACGCGACCATCGACAAGCTGCAGTCCGATCCGTTCATGGCCTCCAAGTTGATCACGGCGGCCAGCAGCGCCGTACGGATGGATCCGGGTCTCGACCCGGTGGCGGCGGCCGGAACACTGCGCAAGGCGTTCGCGACCGGGCTCAACAAGTACCAGCTCCCGGTCACCGGCGTCACCAGGAACGACATGGCCGTGCTGGAGCTGGCTGACGGCGCCGAGCCCATCCTCGACTACTTCCGCGGCATCGGTCCGCCGCCGCCGGTGACGCCGTAGGACGTCGAGTCCGGCGTTCTACACTCCGGGGTGTCACCCGTGAAGCTGCTCGTCACCGGCGCCGCGGGGCAACTGGGCCTCGACGTGGTCGCCCATGCCGCGTTCCGTCGGCGATGACGTGATCGGCGTCGACAAGGCGACGCTCGACATCACCGACGCCGACGCGGTGAGGTCGCTGCTCGACGCGGTGCGGCCGGACGCCGTGATCAATGCCGCCGCGTACACAGCGGTGGATGCGTGCGAGACGAACGTGGACCTCGCGTTCGCCGTCAACGGCACAGCGCCGGGAATCCTCGCCAGGGCGTGTGACGCCGTCGGGGCGCACCTCGTCCACGTCAGCACGGACTACGTCTTCGACGGCACGCTCGATCGTCCGTACCGGGAGGACGACGCCACCAACCCGCAGTCGGTCTACGGTCGGTCCAAGCTCGCCGGCGAGCGCGAGGTGGGCCCGGGTGCCGCGGTCGTGCGCACCTCGTGGGTGTGCGGCGAGCACGGCAACAACATGGTGAAGCTGGTGCTGCGGCTGGCCGCGAATCCCGATCAGGCGATGGCGTTCGTCGACGACCAGCGGGGGCACCCGACCTTCACCGCCGATCTGGCCCCGGCACTGCGTCTGCTCGCGGTCGAACGTCGCACCGGCGTGCACCACGTCACCAACCAGGGAGCGGTGAGCTGGTACGAGTTCGTGCGGGAGATCCTGGGCGCGGCGGGCCACGACCCCGACCGGGTTCGACCGATCTCGACCGCCGAACTGGATCCGCCGCGCCCGGCACCCCGACCGGCCAACAGCGTGCTCGACAACGCGGTGTGGCGTGCGGCCGGCCTGCCGATGCTGCGCGACTTCCGCGACCCCCTCGCCGAACTCGTCGCCAGACTCACCTGACCCCGAGGAACTCCCGCGCCGCCTCCACCCCGTGCAGCGTGATGTCGTCGCGGCGGATCGTGTCCCAGTGGTCGCGGGGCATGCGGAAGGCGAGCTGCTCGTCGGGCACCCCGCGTCGGAGGACCCGCGCGCGTGCCGACGTGGTCGTATCCCAACGACCGGTCACCCCCAGCGACGCAGCGTTGTCGTGCCATGCTGCAGTCAGCGCGAACTCGGCACCGAGCCCGTCGAAGCCGAGCGTGAGCGCCGCCATCCGCATCTCCTTGCCGAGACCGCGCCCCTGGAACTCGAGGCCGAGCCACGAGCCCGTGGTGAACTGCCGCAGTGACGGATAGCCGTCGGCGAAGAGATCCGCTGCCCCGACCACCTCACCGTCGACGATGACGGCGTGCAGCAACCGCCACGACTCCGGACGCGTCGCGGCCCGGCTCTGCCAGTAGAAACGCATCGCCTCCTGCTCCATCTGCGGTGACGGCAGGTCGGTCCACGGAACGGAGAACGGCATCGTTGCCGGGTCGTGGACCCCGCGGGCGGCGACGGCGAGCAGTTCCACGGCGAGGCGGTCGTCGAGGTACCGCAGCGTGAGCCGCGGCGTACGAACCTCGAGGTCGAACAGGGGCCAGTGCTCGTGTGCCATGGGGTGAGTGTTGTCGGATGACGGTGTGGAGCGGCAATCGGGTTTGGTGCCCCGGAAGGATCGGCTGGAAGGATCGGGGCGTGGGCTTCACCCGTGCCGAGCTCGAATCCTTCGTCGATGCCACCGTGCCCGACCTCGTCGGTCCCGACCTCCGGTTGCTGTTCGTCGGGATCAACCCCGGGCTCTGGACCGCTGCGACCCAGACCCACTTCGCTCACCCCGGCAACCGCTTCTACCCGGCGTTGCTCGCCGCCGGGATCATCGAGCGGCCGATCGACCGGGGTGCGGGCATGACTCCCGCCGACCGGACCTACCTGCTCGGTCGCGGCGTCGGTATCACCAACATCGTGCACCGTGCCACGGCCAAGGCGTCGGAGCTGTCCGCGGTGGAACTCCGCGAAGGCGGTGAGCAGCTCCGGAGGTTCGTGCGACGTCATCGACCGGCAGTGGTGGCGATTGCCGGCATCACCGCCTACCGAACCGCGTTCGGAGTGCCGAAGGCGACGATGGGCGAGCAACCCGGGCTGCTTCGAAGGTGCCCGGCTGTACGCGGTCCCCAACCCGAGCGGACTCAACGCCCACGAGACCGTCGCGTCGATCGCCGCCGCCTACCGTGAACCTGCCATCGCCGCAGGTGTCATCAGCGGCTGATGGCGCCCCGCATCGGCTTCCGCGCGGCATCATGGGCGGATGGCGGAGGTCGACGCACGCACCGGACGGGCACCGATTCGCGTCGCCTACACCGTCGAGCAGTGCTGGCATCCGTCACCGGGGGGCACGGCGATCGCCGCCCTGAGAATCGCCCGTGAGCTGGAGCGTCGCCCCGACGACGTCGAACTCCACCTGGTCGCGGGCCGCCACCCGTCCGTGCCCGTGGCGGAGTTCCGTCCGGTCGGGTCGGTTGCGATGCTGCCGTTGTCGAGGCCACTGCTGTACGAGGCGTGGAACCGCTTGAACTGGCCGCGTGTCGAGTCCGTCATCGGTGAGATCGACGTCGCCCACGCCACCGGGTTGATGCCGGCGGCGACGGTCGCTCCGCTCGTGGTGACGGTGCACGATCTCGCCTTCGTGCACGACCCGGAGAAGTTCTCCCGCCACGGTGCTCGCACGATGCGCCGGGCGCTCGACGTCATCGCGCGTCGCGCTGATCGCGTGATCTGCTCGAGCCACGCGACGATGCGCGACTGCGAGGCCGCCGGTCTGGACCCAGACGGTGTTGCGACTGGTCCCACTCGGTGTCGACATCGTGGACGTCGACCCCTCGGACGTGGAGCGGGTTCGTCGTCGATACCTGCTCCCCGATGCGTTCGTGCTGTTCGTGGGGACCCAGGAGCCCCGCAAGAACCTCCGGCGCCTCGCCGCGGCGGTGCGGCGACCCGAGGTCGGCCTGCCGCTGGTCGTCGCAGGCGCAGCCGGCTGGGGCGATGCAGGGCTCGACGACGATCCCGACACCCTGTTCCTCGGCTTCGTGCCGGCTGCGGACCTGGCACCCCTCTACGCCGCCGCGACGGTGTTCGCCTACCCGAGCGAGCAGGAGGGATTCGGCCTGCCCGTCGCCGAGGCGATGGCGCAGGGGACCGCGGTGGTCACCAGCAGCGGGACCTCGACCGAGGAGGTCGCCGACGGCGCGGCGGTGCTCGTCGATCCGTTCGACGTCGGCAGCATTGCCGCGGGCATCGTCGAGGCCTCGCAACGCATCGACGAACTCGACCGATCAGGTCGTCGTCGGGCGGCGGAGCTCACCTGGGCCGCCGCGGCCGAGCGGACGCTCGCGGTCTACCGTGAGCTCGCCCCATGACCGACGCAGCCGAACCCCGCCGCCGGACGTCACCCGTCGACGTCGCCGTGAACCTGCTCTGGTGCGTTCCGGGCGACGTCGGTGGCTCCGAGCAGTACCTGGTCCGCCAGCTGATCGGACTCGCCTCCCAGCCCGCCGAGTTCGTCCCCACCCTCTACTGCCTGCCCTCGTTCGTGGACGCCCACCCCGAACTGGCCGAGCTGTACCCGATGGTCGCCGCCGGCATCACCGGCGACGAGCGACCTCGACGGGTGCTCGCCGAGCACACGTGGTTGCGACGACGGACCGGAGCTGCCGATCTCGTGCACCATGGTGGCGGGACGACACCACTGGTGGGGCGACGGCCCATCGTCCTCACGATCCACGACCTGCAGCACCTCACCCATCCCGAGTACCTGAGCCCGTCCAAGCTCCGCTACCTGTCCTGGGCGATTCCCCGGTCCGTTGCTCGTGCCGCCGTGGTCGCCGTGCCCACCGACTACGTCCGTCGCACCGTGATCGACGCCTACGGCACCGACCCGGCGCGTGTCCTCGTCGTCCCCCACGGCGTGGAGCCGGCGCTCGGCTCCGCCGCGGCGTCGGCATTCGAGCTCCGCCGCGACTACGGGCTCGGTGGCGGCCGCGTGCTCGTGTTCCCGGCGATCACCCACCCTCACAAGGGGCACCTCTTCCTGCTCGAGGTGATGGCGACGTCCTGGACCGATCCCGACCTGCGCCTGGTGCTCCTCGGAGGAGCGGGGGCGGCCGACGCCCAGGTGAACGCGGCCATCGAGCGGCTCGGCCTCGCTCGCCGGGTGATCCGTCCCGGCCGGGTGCCCGACGCGCACCGGGACGGACTGATCGCGCTCGGCCGAGGCCCTGGTGTTCCCGAGCGAGTACGAGGGGTTCGGAGCGCCGGTCGTCGAGGCCATGGCCCTCGGGACCCCGGTGATCTGCTCCGACCAGCAGGCGCTCGTCGAGGTGGTCGATGATGCCGCGCTCGTCCTCCCGCTCGAGGTGTCGGCATGGTCCGATGCGCTCGAGGTGGTGGGACGGCGACGCAGCGAGATGAGCGCTGCCGGTCGCCGTCGAGCGGCGGCGTTCACGGCGTCGCAGTCCGGTGCGGCACTTGCCGTGGCCTACCGCACGGCGCTCGAGTTCGGACGATGAACGCATCGACCGCCTCGGGTCCTGGTGGTGCTGTGTCCCCACTTCGCGCCCGACACCGCGCCGACGGGCACCGTGATGACGAGGATCGTCGAGGAACTCGTGAGCCGTGGCTACACGGTGCACGTGGTGACCTCGCTGCCGTGGTACCGCCGTCACGCCATCGACCCGGGTTGGAACGGCCGACTCGTCCGCCGGGAGGACACGTCGTGGGGTTCGGTCACTCGGGTGCATCCGTTCCCGGGGAACGACAAGACGAACCTGCCGCGCCGGGCGCTCGGCTTCCTCGGCTACTCGGCGTTGGCCGGGGTGCAGTGTCTGCGAGTCGGGGGGTGGGGGAGACGCGTGGACGGCGTCATCGCCATGTCGCCGCCGCTGACCCTCGGGCTGACCGGCTGGATCGCGAGCCGCCTTCGCCGGGCCCCGCTCGTCTTCAACATCCAGGACGTCTTCCCCGACGCCGCCGTCGAGACGGGAGCCATCACCAATCGCCACGTGATTCGTGCCGCCGCGTGGCTCGAACGTGTCAGCTACCGGGCGTCCGATGCGGTCACCGTGCTGTCCGACGACCTCCGCGACAACGTCGTGGCGAAGATGCCTCCGGCGGACGCTGATCGTGTGCACGTGATCCCGAACTTCGTGGACACCGACGTCATCGTGCCGATGGACCGCCTCACGGCCTATCGGGCGGAGTTGGGATTGGGGGACGGTCCGGTCGTGCTGTACGCGGGCAACGTCGGCTTCTCCCAGTCGTTGGAGCTCGTGGTGGACGCAGCACGAGCGCTCCCGGACGTCGTCTTCCTGATCAACGGCGACGGTGCGGCGCGTTCCGCGCTGGAGGAATCGGCCCGGGGTCTCGAGAATCTGCGGTTCGCGGGCTTCATCGAACCGAGCCGGCTCGGGGAGCTGCTCGCCACGGGTGACGTGCACGTCGTGCCGTTGCGGGCCGGGCTGGGGCGGGTCAGTGTGCCGTCGAAGACCTATTCGATCATGGCTGCCGGTCGGCCGGTGGTGGCGGCGATCGATGCCGGCACGGCCGTCCCGATGATCCTGGCGGAGTCGGGCGGTGGCATCGCGGTCGGGCCCGACGATCCCGTTGCGTTCGTGCAGGCGATCCGGTCGCTCGTCGACGATCCGGCCCTCGGACACGCGCTGGGCGTCCGCGGGCGGGCGTGGGTGGTTCGGGAGGCATCGCCGGCGGCGGTCGGTGCCGCCTACGACGAGCTGCTCGCGATCGCTTCGCTGAGAGCACTGCCGGGGGCGATCCCCGAAGGACCAGGGGCGCCGATAGCCTCTCTCACTCGTGGCACCCTCCTCGTCATCCACCAAGAAAGCCGCCAAGCTGGCCAAGTCCGGACAGGGCAAGAAGGTCCGCTTCCAGAACGGCACGCTGTTCCCGATGGTCGTCGCGATCGTCATCGTGCTCGGCTTGGGTCTGATCGTCTACGCCCGCCAGAGCCGGCCCGCTGCGGATGCATCGGCACCCCAGCAGACCGATCACTGGCACCACGCCTACGGCTTCTACCTGTGCGACACCTGGTTCAAGCTCACCGGTGACGCCGAGGAGCAGGACGATGCCGGCTTCGTCAACACCGACTTCGCCCGGACCGGGATCCACAGCCACGACGACGGGCTCATCCACTGGCACCCGTTCTCCGACGCGGCGGTCGGGAGCAACGCCAAGCTCGGCGTGTTCCTCGACGTGTACGGCGTCGAACTGACCAACGACAAGCTCACGTTCCCGGAGAGCCAGCGAGCCGGGCTGCCGTCGCAGCAGGAGACCGGCGTGTTCGAGAACGGCGAGACGACCTGCACGATCGACGGCAAGGAAGAAGAGGGCGAACTGAAGGTCGTGGTCTGGGACAACTTCTCCGACACCGATGACGGCACGACCTACATCGCGGACTTCGACAACATCCGCCTCGACCAGGACCAGATGGTCGTGTCCATCGCGTTCGTTCCGAAGAACACCGACGTCACCATGCCGCCGTGGGCGGCGGAACTCCCGGCGCTCGGCGAGATCGACAGTGGACAGTTGACCCCGGAAGATCTCTCGCCCGCTTCGTCGGTCCCGGGCGCCTCGATCGCTCCGAATGCCGGCACCGACTCGACAGTTCCGGCCGGTACCACGCCCACCACGGGTGGCTGATGCGCGCCGTCGTCCTGGTCGGTGGGTTCGGCACTCGGCTGCGTCCGCTCACCGCCACCATTCCGAAGCCGATGCTGCCCATCGGGCACGAACCCATGATCTCGCGCCTGGTCGGGCGTCTCGCACGCGGGGGTGTCACCGAGGTGGTGCTGGCGCTCGGCTTTCGCCCCGAGCCGTTCATCGCTGCCTTCCCCGATGGGCGCTGTGGCGACGTTCGCCTCACCTACGCCGTCGAACCCGAGCCGCTCGACACCGGCGGGGCCATCCGATTCGCCGCTGACGTTGCCGGCATCGACGACACGTTCGTGGTCGCGAACGGTGACGTCATGACCGATCTCGACGTCGCTGCGCTGGTCGAGGCACACCGCCGGTTCCGAGCGGAGGCGACCCTGCACCTGATCGGCGTCGACGACCCGTCGGCGTTCGGTGTGGTGGACCTGGCCGCCGACGGACGCGTGCACGCGTTCGTGGAGAAGCCGGCGCCCGGGACGGAGCCGAGCAACCTGATCAACGCCGGGACCTACGTCTTCGAACCGTCCGTGCTCGCCCGGATCGAGCCGGGCCGCCCGGTGTCGGTGGAGCGCGACACCTTCCCCCGACTCGTTGCCGACGGAAGTCTGTACGGCGTCGCGACCGAGGACTACTGGATCGACGCCGGCCGCCCCGAGTTGTACCGTGCGGCGAACCTCGATCTGCTCGACGGCATCCGTCGGTTCGACCGCTGCGAGCCGATCGCCCCGTCGGCGACGGTTGCTGCCGATGCGACGGTCCGCAACAGCATCGTCGGTGAGCACGTCGTCATCGGTGACGGGGCGGTCGTCGTGGACTCGGTGTTGCTCCCGAACGCCCGCATCGGGGCATTCGCGTCGATCGAACGCTCGTTGGTGATGGGATCGGTGGAGCCGCGCGCCCGTGTGACCGACACGATGGTCGGTGCCGACGGCGTCGTTGCGGCCGACTCCGTGGTGGTCGGAGCTGCGATCCCGGCATCGCAGTGAACATCATCGTCGTCGGTGGCGCCGGCTTCGTCGGCTCCCACCTGGTGGATCGGCTGCTCTCCGAGGGTCATGCCGTCGACGTGATCGACGATCTGTCGGTCGGTTCCCTCGGCAACCTCGCCGAGGCACGAGCGGCGGGCGGTTCGTTGAAGATCCACCATCTCGATGCCGCGTCGGCCGAGTGTGAGGCCGTCATCGGGATGCGTCGCCCCGAGGTGATCTATCTCCTCGCTCCGAGCATCCGGTCCGACGGCACCTCGTCGACGTACGCACACGCCTTCGAGGTGGCGTTGGCGGTACTCGCCGCAGCCCGACGTCACGGCATCGCCAAGATCGTCGTTGCGCTCCCGGCCACCGTCCTGCACGGGCACCCGCCGGTCAGGGCCCTCCCGCTCAAGGACGGCGAGATCGCCGAACTCGTCCCCCGAGGAATTCGCGGCGTCGTCGCCAAGTCGATCCTCGAACTGCTGGTCTCGTACCGGGACCTGCATGCGGTCGAGTTCACCGCGCTCGCGATGGCGACCGTCTACGGTCCGCGGGCTCGACCCGATTCCGGCGTGGTTGCGGCATTCCTTCAGGCTGCGCGCTCGTCGACGGCGCCGGTCATCCACGGGGACGGCCGCCAGACGAGGGATCTGCTGTTCGTGGACGATGCCGTCGATGCGCTGGCTCGGGCGGCCGAGCGGGGCGGAGGCCTGGTCGTCAACGTCGGCACGGGAGTCCAGACCTCGATCGCCGACCTCTGGCAGCAGGTCGCGGGCCGTCTCGGGGCCACGGTCGAAGCGACCCACGGCCCGGCCCGGCCCGACGAACTGACCCGCTTCGCACTGTCTGCGGTGCGTGCTCGGATCCACCTGGCCTGGTCACCGTGGACGGACCTCGACACCGGATTGGCGCGCCTCGTCGACGGTGACACGACCAGTCGGTGACAGCGACCAGTCGGTGAGCGGTCAGCGAGTCGCCGGTGCGGCGACCGTGACGGCTGCCAGGTTCCGAGCGAGATCGGGCGCCGACATCACCGACGGTGTGACGACGCAGCGCATCCCGGCGGACTCGACGGCGTCGGCGAGATGCGCATCGACCGGGTCGATCACGAGGACGGCGGCGACGGGTGCATACAGCCGTGCGACCCCGACGACGGATGGTTCGTGTCCGAGTTCGGTGAGCATCCGATCCGCAGGCCCCTTGAGTGCGGCACCACCGACGATGGGTGAGACGGCGACGACACGGTCCCGGCGGCGGTGCAGGAGATCGTCGACGCCGGGAAGCGCTCTGATGGGCCCGATCGACACGAGAGGATTCGACGGCGCGATGACGACGGTGTCGGCGGTCTCCAACACCTCGCGCGCCGCCGTCGTCAGTGTGGCCTCCCCGTCGAAGCGGACCGACCGCACCGGCACGCCGTGACGGAGCCGGACGAAGTAGTCCTGGAACGACACCTCGACGTGCCCGTCACCGTCCAGGGTGACCATCGTCGAGAAGCGGTCATCGGTCATCGGCACGACGGCGATCGGGACACCCCATGCCTGGCGGATCTCCTCGGTGGCCTCGGTCAGCGTCGCTCCCTCCGCCAGACGTGCGGTGCGGTAGAAGTGGGTGGCGAGATCCCGGTCACCCAGATTGAACCAGCGCGGTGCCGCCGTCGATCCGACCGGGCGAACGACCTCGTATCGGGCAAGTGATTCCATGGCAGTCCACGTCTCCCCGACGAGACCCCAGCCGCGTTCGGGATCGATCGCCCCGGCCAGCGTGTACGTCACCGTGTCGAGGTCGGGTGAGATCGACAGGCCGTGCAGGACGCAGTCGTCGCCGGTGTTCACGATCGCGGTGATCCGGGACGGGTCGGTGACGCCTGGCACGAGCCCGTGGGCGACAGCGTCCACGAGTGCGACCAGGAACCGTGCCGCGCCCACGCCGCCGGAGACCACGGCGACGTCCGGTGCGCCGGGAGCTGAAGCGGTGGGCGGCGTCATGACCCCTCGGCCGCCGCGACGTGTTGGCGGGCAGCGTCCTGGTAGGTGTCGATGAGCTGCCGAGCGGTGTCGCTCCACGAGAAGCGGCCGATGTTGGTGTACCCGCGGCGGACGAGTTTCGCGTGCATCTCGTCGTTGGTGACGATCCAGTACAGATTGGCCGCGAGCGCCTCGGCGTCGAGTGCCGGACTGAGCAGAGCTGCGGCGCCGGCGATCTGCGGAATCGATCCGGCGGTACTCGCGACGACCGGGGTGCCGACCTGTTGGGCTTCGAGAATCGGGAAACCGAATCCCTCGTCGAGGGACGGGTACGCCAGCGTCCGCGCCGACTTCAGCAGCCAGGACTTGGTGGACTGGTCGACGGCACCGGTCCGCACGACTCGTTCGGCGATCGCCGGGTCGAGTCGGCGGATCGCCCGATCCACCCCTGCCCGCGTCGTTGCCCACGGCGCCGGCCATCACGAGTTTGACCGTCGGGTGCTCCCGCGCCAGTCGCCCGAAGGCGGCGACGAGCGTCGGGAGGTTCTTGCGTCGCTCGATGGTTCCGAGCGACAGGACGAACGGGGAGGTCGTGAGCTCGGGCAGTCCGGCCGGGGGATCCGTCGGCGCCACGACAGCGCCGGGCGGTGGTCCGAGCAGGATGGTCCGGACCCGATCCGTGTCGAGCAGGTCGCGAACTCGACGCGTGGTCGCATCCGACGTCGTGACGACGAATGCCCCCTCGGCGACCGACCGCCGCAGCACCGCAGCGGCTCGGCGCACGTCGGGGGTCGCGTCCTCGGGGTGATCGAGGAACCAGCAGTCGTACACCGACACGAGCCGGGCGCACGTCGTCGGTGGGACCACGTAGTTCGTGCCGTGGACGACGTCGGGCCGTCCCAGCCACCGATCGACGGGCATCGACGAATGGGCCCAGAGGCGAACCGCAGCTGCCGCCGGCAGCGGGAGACGCCGTTCGGGGCGGCGTACCCGCGCTCGCATGCTGACCACGTAGGGGCGGAGTCCGACGCCACCATCGGCCCGAAGCGCATCGATCGTCCAGGCGACCGCGTTGCCGATGCCGGTGCGCGGACCGTGCAGGGGTCCGGCGTCGATCGCAACGTTGAGGGTCACCGGTCCACCGTCATCCGGTTGGGCAGCGTAGCTGCGGGACCGTCGCCTGAACGCCGTAGACTCTCCTGCCTTATGCCCAGAGCGTTTGTCACCGGTATCACTGGCCAGGATGGTCAGCATTTGGCGGAGTTCCTGCATGGTCAGGGCTATGAGGTGTTCGGGATGGTGAAGGGCCAGAACAATCCTCGGGTGGAGGCGCTGCACGATGAGATGCCGTTCATCGAGTTGGTGTCGGGGGATCTGGCCGATCTGCCGTCGATCGTGTCGGCGATGGAGGCCTGTCAGCCCGATGAGGTGTACAACCTGGGGGCGATCAGCTTCGTGGCGTTGAGTTTCAGCCAGGCGGAGTTGACGGCGAACATCACCGGGTTGGGGGTGTTGCGGATGTTGGAAGCGGTGCGGATGGTGGGCGGTTCCCAGAACAACCCGATCCGCTTCTATCAGGCGTCCAGTTCGGAGATGTTCGGCAAGGTGCGTGAGACGCCGCAGACCGAGTTGACGCCGTTCCATCCGCGTATCGCCGTACGGGTGTGCGAAGGTGTTCGGTCATGACATCGTGGTGAACTATCGCGAGTCCTACGGGCTGCACGCCAGCTCGGGGATTCTGTTCAATCATGAGGGCCCGCGGCGGGGGTTGGAGTTCGTGACGCGCAAGGTGACGAACGCGGCGGCGCGGATCAAGTTGGGGTTGCAGGACGAGGTGGTGTTGGGGAACCTGGATTCCAAGCGTGACTGGGGGTACGCGGGGGATTATGTGAAGGGGATGTGGTTGATGTTGCAGCAGGATTCCCCGGATGACTACGTGTTGGCGACCGGTGAGACGTACTCGATCGAGGATCTGGTGCAGCGGGCGTTTGCCGAGGTCGGGATCGAGAACTGGGCGGACTATGTGCGTCAGGACCCCAAGTTCCTGCGGCCCGCCGAGGTCGACCTGTTGATCGGTGACGCCTCCAAGGCCCGCGAGCAAGCTCGGTTGGAAACCCGAAGTCGACTTCCCGGCACTCGTGAAGATGATGGTCGCCCACGACCTCCAACGCGAAGCCACCAAAGCCGGCCTCGCCCTCGACTGAACCCGACTGACCTGAGTCGATCAGGTCTCGAAGGGCATGTCGGTCATCGCTTCGAGCATTGAGCCGTGGGTGGGTGTGCCGCCCACCTTCATCCGGTGATGCAGCGCCAAGGCGAATGCAATCAGCGCGACGACCGAGGACACGACCAATCCGATCTCGATGCGACGGAAGGTCTCCGTCACTGGACAGCCAGGTGGCCAGCACGAATGAGATGAGGCCGAGGACCCATCCGACGGAGACCGAGCGCGTGCCCCTGCAGGGCGATGACAGCTTGGGCTGTCGCCAAGCGCCAGCATGTACACGACGCTGCTCAGCGTGAGCATCGCCATGGTTCGGCCGCTGAGATCGGCGTCGTAGACCAGGCTGAGTGCCCAGGGGCCGAGCAGGAACGCGCCGATCGTACCGACGACGCCGACGGCGAGGACGAGCAGCATGAGGCGTTTCAGTCCCGCCCGGAACTCGTCGAACTCCCCCTGGGCGGCCTGTCGGCTCAACCGTGGGAGCAGCGCCGCCTGGACCGCCTGGAACAGGAACAGGGGGATCCGAGAGAGCAGCACACCGTAGGAGAAGGCCGTGACCAGCGCCTCCTGATTGGGTCCGGCGAGCAGGCTTGCCGTGATCGGCCCGGCGTTGAGCAGGGTCGCTGCGCACACCGAACCGAGCAGCAGCCAGCCGAGGTTCGGAGTGATCTCGCTCCACTCCGCCGGCGGCCCCGGATCCGTGCGCAGTGCCCCCCGACGAGCGACGTATGCCACCGCGAAGAGTGGCGAGACGGCGATCGCCATGCCGTAGGCGCCTGCAGCCGTCACGCCGACGACCGCCAGGGCGACGCACAGGATGATGCGCACGATCCCGTCGGCGCCGAGCACGATCCCGTAGTCGTTGAACCGTCCCGTGCCCGACGAGATGCCCCGGGTCATGTGGGCGGGTCCGTAGGCCGCGAATGCGCAGATCAGCGCGATCACCATGAACCAGTCGCCGTCGAAGTACGACGACGCGAGGAAGGGGCCGAGCAGGATGATGACGATCGTGACGAGCGCCACGAGCATCGCGCCGAGCCGGACGACCTTCTGCACCACCGGCTGGCCGCCCTGGTCGATGGCCCGTCGATGGGAGAGCGCTCGGCCGAGTTCCTGCTCGAGCGGGAGGAAGAAGCCGGGGGCCAGTGCGAACACCGCGAACCACATCGCCGCGATCGGAGCGAACTCCTCGGCACCGCCGACAGCGACCGTACCGACCTTGAAGAACGCGTACGTGGCAAAACCGGCGATCAGCAGCGAGACGCCGACGGGGATGGTGCCTTCGGGTAACGGGGTGCGCGTACGCGCTGGTACTGGGTCTGACACGGCTGCTCGATGCTACCGACGCAGCATCCGGGCGACCTCGCGCCGGCGAACCTGAGCTCGTTGCACGCCGAGCAGCGTCGCGCCGACGGTGACGTAGGTTGCGTCCTTGGCGAGTTCGGTCGCCTGGCCCGCGACCGTTGCAGTGAGGTGACCGGCGCCTTCGATCCCGGCTCGTACGACGTCCTCCACGCTGACACTGCTGAGGTCGACCTTGGTGAGATCGAAGTTGGTCAGGTCGAGGTTCGTCGGGTCGAACCGGCTCCATCGGGCCATGACGGTAGGTTAGCGAGTCACGTCGCTAGCCTCGCTCCATCGTGGAAGCCGACACCCAACAAGCCCCGCCCGTCGTTGCGGTCGTCGTCGTCCACGATCCCGGCCCGTGGTTCGATGTCACCCTCGCCGCACTGGCGGCGCAGGACTATCCGAACCTGCGAATGCTCTTCCTCCTGACGCGGCAGGGCTGCCGATCTCGCCGGAGGTGCCGACGCCGACGTGAGCTCCGAGGAGATCGAGGCCCGGATCAAGCGGTTCGTGCCGTCGGCGTTCGTGCGTTCACTGGGATCGAACGTCGGCTTCGGCCCGGCTGCCAACGAGGTGCTCCGCCTCGTCGACGGAGACAACGGAATGTTCCTGATCTGCCACGACGACGTCGCCCCGGCCCCGGACGCACTCCGGGAGCTCGTCGAGGAGCTCTACCGCTCCAACGCCGGCGCCGTCGGTCCCAAGTTCCTGGACTGGGACGAACCGAACGTGCTGCAGGCCGTCGGCCTCGGGATGGACCGCTTCGGGGAGATCGATCCGATCATCGAGCCCGGCGAGGTGGACCAGGAGCAGCACGACGGAGTTCGCGACGTGTTCGTCCTGCCGTCGGCCTATCTCCTGATACGTGCGGATCTGTTCCGGACCCTCGGGGGCTTCGATCCGGCCATCGACTTCTACGGTGAGGACGCCGAGTTGTGCTGGCGGATCCACCACAGTGGCGCTCGGGTGATCGTGGCGCCGTCGGCAACGGTGCGGCACCGTGCGCGGCTCGTGGACCGCCGACCCGATCTTCCCCACGGCCGGCGCCGAGCGCGACACCGGATGCGATCGGTCGCCACGCTCACCGGTGCATCCCGGCTGCCGGGCCGCTCCGTCGAGATGGTGTTGCTGACGCTCACCGAACTCGTCGTCGGGCCGTTCACCGGCCGCTTCGGGCAGGCCTGGAAATCGCTGGGAGCGCTGCTCGGATTGATCCCACGGACGCCGGAGCTGCTGGCACGACGCCGCGAGGTCAAGCCCCAGCGACTCGTGCCCGAACGCGAAGTGTTCAGCCTGCAGGAGCGCGGCAGCGCTCGCCTCAACTCGTACCTGCGGAGTCGGGAGACGACGACGTATGTCGGCTCGGACACCGAGGTCCGACGGTGGAAGCCGAGCACCACCGCTCCGGTGATCGCCTGGATCGCCATCATCGTCGGTCTCGTGATCGGGGCTCGCTCGTTCATCGGCAACGGGGTTCCGCCGGTCGGTGAGTTCCTTCCCTTCCCGGAGAGTCCCCGGGCGCTGCTCGACACGTTCATGTCCGGGTGGAACCCGAACGGGGCCGGCGCGACGTCGTCGAACCCGACCGGGTGGGCCACGCTGTCCGGGCTCTCGATCGTCACCCTGTTCCGGATGGGGATGCTGCAGACGCTGTTCGTCCTCGGGCTCGTGCTGGTCGGAGTCGCCGGCGTGCGCAAGCTGTCGACGATCTTCACGTCGACGCGCGCACAGGTGGCTGCGCTCGTCGTCTACGCCGCCTCGCCGCTCATCGGCGGGTCGATGTCGTCGGGCCGGTTGACCGTGCTCGTCGTCTACGCGGCAACCCCGTGGTTCGTCCATCTGATTCGCCGCTCGGCAGGAATCTCGACCGGTGACCCGAGGCTCGTGGACGACGTCGCCGACGGCCTGGTCGACCTCGACACCGGCGAGCGGATCCGACGGACGGTGCTGGCCGGCCTCGTGCTCGCCGTCGCGGTTGCCTTCGCCCCGGTGATGTTGCCCGTGGCGCTGCTGCTGGCGATCGTCCTCGCGCTCGGCACGCTGCTCGCGGCTGCGTCGTGGCGGACCGCGATGTGGTTCTTCGTCACCGGAGCCGGAGCGGCGATCGTGGCGGCACTGTTGAATCTCCCGTGGATCCTCACGTGGACCTGGGAGGGTCTGGTCGGCGCCCCACCCATCGGGTCAGCGGGGTTGGGCCTGGCATCGATCGCATCGTTCGAGATCGGGGCCACCGACTTCGCGGCGCTCGCCCTGGCGCTGTACATCCCGGTCGTCGCTGCGCTCCTCCTCGCCCGAGCGTGGCGCCTGACCTGGGCCGTGCGGGCCGGCCTGATGGTGATCGTGTTCGGCGCGCTCGCCGTGCTGGCCGACCGCGATTCGTTGCCGTTCACCGCGCCGCAGGCGGGCGTGTTGCTGGTGCCGGTCGCGCTCGGAACGGCGATCTCTGCCGCCGCCGCCCTGGCCGCGTTCGACCTCGACGTCCGCGGGGCGTCGTTCGGCTGGAAGCAGCCCCTCGGCATCATCGCCGGTGTCGCGATCGTCGTCGGCCTCGTCCCGGGAGTTGCGGCGTTGGCGGACGGGGCGTTCGAGCGCCCCGACCACCCCGCTGCCCCGTCTCATCGATGCGTCGCTTCCGGACGCCGACGACACCGGTGACTACAACGTGCTCTTCGTCGGTGACTCCCGGCTGTTGCCGGTGCCGTCGACGGAGTACCGCGACGGCGTGTCCTGGGCCATCATGAACGACGGAGCGCTCGACGCCCGGGATCGCTGGATGTCACCGTCCAACGAGGCGGCCGACCTCATCACCTCGGCCCTCGACGAGGTCTCGGCGGCGTCGACGCTCCGGGCGGGCCGATTGCTCGCTCCGCTCGGGATCAGGTACGTCGTCGTGCCGGAGTTCGACGGCGTGGTGTCGACGGTGAACGACCCGCTGCCGTTGCCGGTGGGCCTCATCTCGTCGCTGGAGGACCAACTCGACCTCGTCGCGATCGAGCCCCGGCTGCCGACGCTGGAGGTCTTCGAGAATCGCGCCTGGCTGCCGACGGCATCCTTGCTGGAGGGTTCGACCGCAGCGGCGAGCACCTCGGCGGGACCCGAAGTGCTCGCACGATCGGACCTGGGTGAGGCGTCGCCGGTGTTCGTGGGCGCCGACCAGTTCGGGACGTCGACGGACGATCTCGTTCCCGGCGTGGTGCATCTCGGCATCCCGTACGACGACAACTGGTCGCTGAGCGTGGACGGCACGGGCCTCGAGGCGCGGCGAGCGTTCGGGGAGACCACCGCGTTCGACGTGCCCGAACCCGGTGTCGGGGAACTCCGCTACGAGACTCCGCTGACGCGGCCGCTGATGCTCCTGGTCCAGGTGTCGCTCTGGATCATTGCGCTGGTGATCGTGTTGCGGTTGAAGGTGCCGGCAGCGCGCCGGAGCCGCACGCTGGTGACGAACGAGACGCTGATCGATCTCTCCGACCCCGCCGTGGCCGTCGCGTCGACGTCGGATCACGACGACCAGTGGAGCGGAGTCGACGGATGACGATGCGTCGGTGTCCGTCGACGAGGTGGACCGATGATCCGGCGGGCCGTCCCCGCGCTGGTCGTGATCACCGCGGGGTTCGCCGCGCTCGTCGTCGTCGGTCGTGACGACGCGGTCCAGCCGGATCCGTTCTTCGCCACCCCTGCCGGCGCCTGGATGCCGGCGGTGACGGAGGGCGACGCACTGACGAGTACGTGGTTCTGTCCCGGCGTCCCGGCGACCGGCGAGGAGGGCGTGGGAGGCGAGGTGATCATCGCCAACCGCGACGACGAGCAACTCCGCGGAAGCCTCACGGTCCTCACCCCGGACGGTCCGGCGGCCGAGCAGGAGCTCGTCGTCGAGCCATGGTCCCGGACCACCGTCGACGTCGACGCGCTCGCGACCGCTCCGTTCGCGAGCGTCGTCGTCGAGATCGAGGGCGGCACCGGTCTCGTGGAGCAGCGTGCCATCCATCCGGCCGGGGAGTCCGTCGCGGCCTGCGCGAATCGCACGTCGGACCGGTGGTACTTCGCCGACGGGTTCACCGTCGACGGCAGCATCGAGACGTTGATCCTCACCAACCCCTACGACGACACCGCGAGCGTCGACCTGCGCTTCGCGACGCTCGCCGGCGAATCCAAGCCGGCGGCGTTCCAGGGCTTCACCGTGCCACCGCGCTCGGTGCGGACCATCCCGATCGCCGAACTCGGTGCCCGTGACGAGCCCGTGATCGCCGTCGAGGTCGCCGCCGAACGCGGCCGCCTCGTGGTCGGAAGGGCGCAGCACTTCCTCGGCGGCGGGCGGCTCGGCTACGACGTCACGCTCGCGGCCCCGGCGCTGCGCGACCAGTTCTGGTTCGCCGACGGCGAGTTGGGTGAGGGGGTCACCGAGACGTTCGCGATCTACAACCCCACCGACACCGATGTGCAGGTCGACGCGGTCTTCCTCGGCCTGCCGCTGGACTCGAACTTCGGTGACGTGCCACCGATCGAGGTGCCCGCCAACAGCGTCGTGATCTTCGACCCGTCCGACGAGTCCGCTCGCCGGAGCGGTTCCCCCGGGTCGACATGCGTCGGTGTTCTCGACGTTGTCGTCGCCGTCGGTCGTCGTCGAGCGCATCCTCACCCGGCCCGCCGGTGACTCGGTCTCCACGTCGGTGGTGCTCGGCGCTCCACCGAGGGAAGACGGCTATGTCGCGTCGCGTTGGCACGTCGGGATCGGGCCGTCGGCGCCGACGCCGGCGGCGCTCGTCGTCTACAACGTCGACAACGTCGAGGGGACCGTCACGATCCAATCGGTCGGGCCGGCCGGACCGACCGATGTCGCCGGCCTCACCGACATCCCGATCGGGCCCGGCGCGATCCTCACGATCGACCTCGTCGCTCCCGAGGTGCTCGACCGGGAGTTGATCGTGCAGTCGTCGAATCGGGTCTTCGTCGAGCGCTCGCTGGATCGGGGCGCCGATCTCGAGGGCAGGTCGGGCTCCTGGGCGTTGCCGTCAGCCGGGGGCTGACCCGCCCTCCCCTTCACGTTTGCGGGAGCTTTCGGATGGGACGGGCCATCAGTTTTCTCCCGCAAACGTCTTAGCCTGCGCATGCCATGGACCGCGTCGTCGTCGCCCTGCTGATCGTGGTGGTGGTGGCCGTGGTGGCGTTGGTGGTGCGTCGTCGGCGAACCCCCGACGCGCCCACCCAGCGCCGGTACAGCGTCCCGACGCAGCTCGACCGCCGTGACTTCGGGCGACCCGACGCGCCATGGATCGTGGCGGTGTTCACCTCGGCCACCTGCGAGGTCTGCCACGGGGTACTCGCCAAGGCGCAGGTGCTCGACAGCGATGACGTGGCGGTCGTCGAGGTGGAGTACGGCGCCGATCGATCGCTGCACGAGCGGTACGGGATCGACGCCGTTCCGTCCGTGGTGATCGCCGACGGTGACGGAGTTGCCGTGGCGACGTTCGTGGGTCCGATGACCGCGACAGATCTCTGGGCGGCGGTCGCCGAGGCGCGTGATCCGGGCTCGACGCCCGGCGGCGGGTCGTGCGAACGCAACGGCGTCGGCGAACCCGCCGAGTGATCAGCGAGCGACGATGTCGCCGGCGGGTTGGCCCGACTCGGCCATGCCCTGCTGGATGAGTTTCGCGACCTCCGGGCCGTCGATGGTCTCCCGGTCGAGGAGCGCCTCGGCCACGAGCTCCAGCCCTCGACGGTGACGCGAGATGATGTCGCGGGCCCGGCTCTCCTGCGAGGTCAGGATGCGCGAGATCTCCTCGTCGAGCAGCTTCGCCGTGTCGTCGGAGTACTCCCGCTGCGACGACATCAGGTCCTCGCCGAGGAAGACGGCCTGCTGGCTGCTCCAGGCCATCGGCCCGACGCGTTCCGACATGCCCCACTCGCGCACCATCCGCCGGGCGATACCGGTGGCCTGCTCGAGATCGTTCGCGGCGCCGGAGTTCAGGTGGCCGAACACGAGCATCTCGGCGACACGGCCGCCCATGGCCTTGCAGATCGTGTCCTCGAAGAACTCCTTGGAGTACGTGTGGCGTTCCTGGGGGAGCGACCAGGTGACGCCCAGGGCCATGCCGCGAGGCAGGATCGTCACCTTGTGCAACGGATCGCCGTGGGGCAGCACCGTGGCCAGCAGGGCGTGGCCGCCCTCGTGATAGGCGGTCGCCCGCTTCTCCTCGGCCGACAGGATCATGGACTCGCGTGTGGCGCCGAGGACCACCCGGTCACGGGCGTTCTCGAAGTCGATGCGCTCGATCTGCTTGGAGCCGCGGCGGACGGCGACGAGTGCGGCCTCGTTGACCAGGTTCGCCAGGTCGGCGCCGGACATCCCCGGGGTCGCCTGCGCCATGGTCTCCATGTCGACGTCGGGGCTCATGCGCTTGTCGCGGCTGTGGACCTCGAGGATCGCCTTGCGCTCGCTGGACTCCGGGAGCGGCACCACGATCTGGCGATCGAATCGACCGGGACGCAGCAGCGCCGGGTCGAGGATGTCCGGGCGGTTCGTGGCCGCCATGATGACGATGCCCTCGGAGGGCTCGAACCCGTCCATCTCGGCGAGCATCTGGTTCAGCGTCTGCTCGCGTTCGTCGTGTCCGCCGCCGAGGCCGGCCCCACGCTTGCGGCCGATCGAGTCGATCTCGTCGACGAAGATGATCGCCTTGCCCATGCGGCGAGCCTGCTGGAACAGGTCGCGGACGCGGCTGGCGCCGACCCCCACGAACATCTCCATGAAGTCCGAGCCCGTGACGCTCAGGAACCCGACGCCGGCCTCGCCGGCGACGGCGCGGGCGAACAGGGTCTTGCCCGTACCGGGAGGCCCGACGAGCAGGATCCCCTTGGGCACCCGCGCCCCGATCTCGCGGAACCGTTCGGGCATCCGCAGGAAGTCGACGACCTCGGTGATCTCCTGCTTCACGCCGGCGTACCCGGCGATGTCGTCGAACGTCGTCGACGGCTTGTCGGCGTCGTAGCTCTTGGCCTTGCTCTTGCCGATGGACATGACGCCGCCCATCTGGCCCTGGGCGCGTCGCTGCATCCAGACGAAGAACCCGATGATGAGCATCACCGGCAGGAAGATCGTCAGGACCCCGAGGAACCAGTTGTTGCTGGGCGGCGTGAACTTGTACTGGACGTCGTTGTCGATCATCAACTGCTCGTCGGCTTCGGAGACCCCTCGCTCGCCGCCGCCGGAGGTCGTGTACTTGTCGCCGTTGACGAACTCGCCGGTGATCTTGCCGGAACCGGTGTTGATGTCGGCCGTTGCGATGTTGCCCTCGATCACCTGGGTGCGCCACTCGGAGTACTCGAGCGTCTCGCCGTCGTTGCTCGGCCACAGGCTCGGAACGAGGAACGCCGCGGCGAGGACGCCGATCAGGACCCAGATCGTCCACTTCGGCCAGCTTCCCGGGCCGCGGCCCGATGCGGGCGTGCCGTCGGCGTTCAGGTCCGGGCTCTTGGACTTCTTGTCCGTCGTGCTGCGCGACGATCGGTCGGTGTCGGGCCGGCGCTGCCCGCGCCCCGGCGGCGGCGGAGGCGGGGGAGGGGGCAGATCGTTCATCTCCCCAATGCTACGCGGGTTCCCGCCCGATGCCAGGTCGTGCCGGTCCTTTCGGATCCGACCCCGCCGTCCGTTCCGGACCCGACCCCGACGGACACGGTTCGGTATCCCCGATGGAGCGTTTCGCGGGATCTAGCGTTCTGCGCCATGATTCGTTCGGGTGCTCGAGGACGGTTGTGCTCACGGACGGGCTGCTCCGAGCCTGCCGAGGTCACGTTGACCTATCACTACGGTCGATCGCAGGTGTGGCTCGACCACCTGTCGCCCGAGCGTGATCCCCATGCCTACGACCTCTGCGATCGCCACGCCGCCAGGCTCTCGGTGCCCTCCGGCTGGATGCTCGACGATCGCCGATTCGGGCATCACACCCTGATCGCCGTCTGACCGCTCGCCGCACGACGCGCGTCGCCACCGAGCCGCGCCGAGCGCACACCGACGGCACCCAGCGATAAGGTCGAGCCGTGGTCGACTCGGCGCGCCGCGGCGCCTCCCTGCCCGGTGGGTTTCTCCCGTCGGCTGCCCCGCGCCCCATCGACGCCCGTACGGCTGCCGCGACCTTCGTCGGTGCCTGGCTCGTCGCGCAGATCGTTGCGTCCGTGGTCGTCGTGGTCCTGCACGGATCGGACACGACGACCGATCCGACGTTCTCGATCACTGCCTTGGCCCTGGTGGGTGCCTGGACGACCTACCTCGTCGCCATGTGGATGGCCTCGCAGCGGGCCGGCTCGGGCAGCATGGTCGCGGACTACGGCCTGTGGTTCCGGTGGGTCGACCTGCTGGGGATCGCGATCGGGGTGTTGTGCAGCCTGGTCCTCATCCGGATCGTGTACCTGCCGCTCGAGGCCCTGTGGCCGGCGACGTTCAGTGAGGACCGACTCACCGAGAACGCACGCGAGTTGGTCGACCGGGCAGGAAGCTCGACGTGGGTCGTGTTGCTGGTCGTGGTGGTCGGTGCGCCCGTGATGGAGGAACTCTTCTACCGCGGACTCCTCCAACGATCGTTGGCCTCGCGGTTCAACGAAGGCCTCGTGGTGGTCGGCGTCGCCCTGCTGTTCGCGACCGTGCACTTCCGCCCGATCGAGATCCCCGGGCTGTTCGTGATCGGTCTGGTGTTCGGAGTTGCCGCACTGCGCACCGGTCGACTCGGTATGGCGATCATGATCCATGCCGGGTTCAATGCCACCGGCATCCTGCAAGCGTTGTGACGGCGCAGACGCCGGTGGCTTTGCCATGATGGGCGGTCTGATGGACCAGTCGACGAGTGGGCGCAGCCATGAGTGACGAAGTGCGCGACGCGAACGACGACGTGCGTGATCCCGGCGCGCCCGGACCGAACGACGACTTCGGAGCCTGGTTCGACCGGGAGTTCGATCGTGAGGACGGCGCCGCCACGACGACGGACCTGACCTCGTCGCCGGCATCCCAACCGGCGTCGGTACTGCTGGACGAGCCGATGGTTGCCGCCGACCCGGCCGACACGCGACGGACGACCCCGTCGGCGACCCGGGTGACGTGACGTCGGAGCCGACGCCGGACGGCTGGGCGACACGAGCGGTCCGCCGGGTGTTCCGGCGACCGGTCGCCTGGTGGAAGCGACCGTGGAGCAACGAACGCATCGTGCGGGTGCTGGTCACGTCGGCCATCCTCGTGACCACGACCGTGATCATGATGATGGTGGTCCACCTGAATCCGTTCTCACCGAACGACGATCTCATCTTCGACCGCACCACGCCGACGGGCGGCGACATGGGCGCCCACGTCTGGGCGCCGGCGTTCCTACGCGACAACTTCCTCCCCAACTTCCAGCTCTCGGGGTGGACGATGGACTGGTACGGCGGGCTGCCGCTGTACCGGTTCTACATGGTGATCCCGGCGTTGGCGATCGTCGCCATGGATGTCGTGCTGCCGTACGGCGTCGCCTTCAAGCTCGTTGCGGTGTCCGGCCTGGTGCTGTTCCCGCTGGCGTGCTGGGCGTTCGGTCGGCTCGCCAACTTCCGCCACCCGATTCCCGAGTTGTTCTCCGTGGCGGCGCTCTGCTTCCTGCTCGACGAGAGCTTCTCGATCTACGGCGGCAACGTGAAGTCGACCATGGCGGGGGAGTACTCGTTCTCGATCGCGCTGACGTTGGCGGTGCTCGGTCTCGGTCTGCTCGCCCACGGCCTGCGAACCGGCAGATTCCGGGTCTGGGCCGCTGTCGTGCTGTCGCTGGCGGCCGTCTCGCACGGCATCGTGCTGATCTTCGTGGCGGTGAGTGCGATCATCCTGTGCCTCGTCTGGCTCGACCGGCGGCGGTTGATCTACGCGCTCACGACCGGCGTGACCGTGCTGTTGCTGTCGGCGTGGTGGGTCGGTCCGTTCCTGTTCGGGCACGAGTTCATGACCGACATGAAGTACGGGTTCCGGCCGGAAGGCGCGAGCGACTCGTTCTGGGACATGTTCTTCCCGCTGGCGGCGCCGCTCGACTTCATCATCACCGCCCTCGCGGTCATCGGGTTCGTCGCCATGATCCTGCGCCGCAACCTCACGGGCACGGCCATCGGCCTGACGTCGCTCACGTTCGTGGCGCTCGTGTACCTGACGCGCGACAGCCTGCCGGGGATCGGCCTGCTCTGGAATCCGCGACTGTTGCCGTTCGTCTATCTCACGCGGTACCTGCTGATGGTGATCGGCGCGCTGGAGCTGATCACCTGGGTGGTGAACGCGGTCAAGGACCGGCGTGCCTCGACCGAGCTCGGCGCGTACGGAGGGTCCGGCGCCGCCGTGGCGATCACGATGTCGTGTCTGCTCGTGTTCGGCTGGATGTACGAGACCCTGCCGTTCGACGGTCGGGCCACCAACGGCGACACGTCGGTGTATGCCTGGGGTCCGTTCCGCAAGGGTGCGGAGTCGGGTCGAGCGGTCGCTGACGGCTGGGCCCGCTACAACATGCTGGGCTACGAGGGCCGCCCCAAGTACCCGGAGTACAACGAGCTCGTCACGACGATGGGTGACATCGGTGAGGAGCGGGGATGCGGTCGAGCCCTGTGGGAGAACAACAGCGCGAACGGCGAGTACGGCACGACCATGTCGCTGATGCTGCTCCCGCACTGGACCGACGGCTGCATCGCGTCGATGGAGGGCCTGTTCTTCGAGGCGTCGGGCACGACCCCGTACCACTTCCTGACCGCGGCGGCGATGTCCGAGCAGTCGTCCAATCCGGTTCGCCAGCTCCGCTACGTCAACAACGACGCCGAAGTCGGCGTGCAGCACATGCACGATCTCGGCGTCCGGTACCTCATGGTGCGCACCGACAAGGCCAAGGCACGAGGCGCGAGCGCAGGAGGATCTCGAGCTGGTGACGACGTCGGGGCCGTGGGAGATCTTCGAGTTGCGCACCGCCAGCATCGTCGAACCGTTGACGGTGCAGCCGGTCGTGGTCGAACCGCGCGGCGGTGACCAGCGAGAACGCAACCTCGAGGTGGGCACGAGCTGGTTCCAACGTCAAGAGGACTGGGCGGCCCTGCCCGCGGACGACGGCCCCGACGAGTGGCAGCGGGTGCCCGTGGAGGTGGATCTGTCGGCACGGATCGGCGAACCCGGTGATCGGAGCCGGAACGTCGACTACGTGGTGCCGACCGAGACGATCGAGCCCGTGGCGCTCGACCCGGTCACGGTCAGCAATGTCGTCATCGAGGACCAGAAGATCAGCTTCGAGGTCGACGAAGTGGGTGTCCCCGTCCTCGTTCGCGTGAGTTACTTCCCGACCTGGAAGGTCGAGGGGGCGGACGGTCCGTACCGGGTTGCCCCGAACTGGATGGTCGTCGTTCCCACGAGCAACGAGGTCACACTGACGTACTCGAAGACCCCGCTCGACTGGTTCTTCTACGGTCTCACGTTCCTCGGGATCGCGCTGTGCTTCTACTGGCGGCGCCGCGGCGACGTCCACTACGACAGCGAGCGCCCGTCGTGGCGAGCTGCGCCCGCACCCGTCGAGGTCACGACGGCCGAGACGAACGACCCGACACCGGCGGACGGGATGCCGGCGCCGCGGCCCGTCGACGGCGGGCGCGCGGTCGATGCGGTCCCGGCGGGTTCGGACTCCGACCGGTAGCCTGGTCGGCCCATGTCTGTCCTCGACCAGATCGTCAAGGCGTACGACATCCGTGGCACGGTGCCCGACCAGCTCGATGCTGAGGTCGCCCACGCGCTCGGAGTCGGATTCGCCACCTTTGTCAGCGCCGACGAGGTCGTGCTCGCCCGCGACATGCGTCCGTCCGGGCCCGAGCTCGTCGACGCGTTCGCCCGCGGCGTGATGGAGCAGGGGGTCGACGTCATCGACATCGGGCTCGCCTCGACCGACCTGATGTACTACGCGTCCGGGGTCCTCGACCGGCCCGGGGCGATGTTCACCGCGTCGCACAATCCCGCCGGCTACAACGGGGTGAAGTTGTGCCAGGCCGGTGCCCGCCCGATCGGGGTCGACACCGGTCTGGTCGACGTGCAGGCCGTTGCGGAACGAGTGCTCAGCGGTGATCGACCGAGGCCGGCTGCGACCTGCGGATCCCGGTCGGAGCGTGAGCTGCTGGGCGCATTCGCCGATCATGTCGTCAGCTTCATCGATCCTGCCGACATCGGCACGATGCGCGTGGTCGCGGACACCGCCAACGGCATGGGAGGCCTCGTGGTGCCCGCGGTGTTCGAACGTCTCGACGGCGTCGAGCTCGAGGTCATGTACCCCGAACTCGACGGCACGTTCCCCAACCACCCGGCCGATCCGCTGCAGCCCGCGAACCAACGCGACCTGCGAGCGAGAGTGGTTGCCGGGGGATTCGACCTCGGTCTGGCGTTCGACGGTGACGCCGACCGCGTCTTCGTGGTGGACGAGACCGGTAGCGGGCTCAGCGGATCGACGACGACCGCGCTGCTGGCGGCAGCGACCTTGCGTCACCATCCCGGTGCCACGATCCTGCACAACCTGATCTGTTCCAAGGCGGTTCCCGAAGTCGTCCGGGAACTCGGCGGTACCCCGATCCGCACGAAGGTGGGTCACTCGTTCATCAAGCAGGTCATGGCCGAGACCGGCGCCGAGTTCGGCGGGGAGCACTCCGCGCACTACTACTTCGCGCGCAACTTCAATGCCGACAGTGGGCTGATCGCCTCGATGATGGTGATGGCAGAGGTCGGCAGGTCGGGGGAGCCACTGTCGGTGGTTCGTCGTCCCTACGAGCGGTACGCCTCCAGCGGCGAGATCAACACCGAGGTGCTCGACGCCCAGGCCGTGATCGAACGCATCAGCGTGCAGTACGGTGCGTACGAACAGGACCGGCTCGACGGCCTGACCGTGGACTGTGGCACCTGGTGGTTCAATCTGCGACCCTCCAACACCGAACCGCTGTTGCGCCTCAACCTCGAAGCCAACGACCGCGACGGCCTGTGACGATGCCGTGAGCGAACTGCTCACCCAGATCACCAGTTCGAACTGAAGGAGACAACGACGATGACACTCGATCCTGCGCTGCTCGAGATCCTCGCGTGCCCCGAGGACAAAGGGCCGCTGTACTACCTCGAGGACGAGGCGCTGCTCTACAACCCTCGCTTGCATCGCCGGTACGACGTCCGCGACGGGATTCCGGTCATGCTGATCGCCGAGTCGACCGACCGTCGACGACGCGGAGCACGAACGTCTGATGGCCGTGGTGGCCGAACGCGGCATCACGCCGACCTTCGACACCGACTCAAGCCAGAGCTGATCTTGACCGAAGACAACGAGTCCGCACCGTTCCGCATCGGTGCGCCGGTCGAGAACGTGGTGTCAGTATGGTGACGTTGGGATCATGAGGACCAGAACCTGGATCACCCGATGTGCAGTGCTCGGCGCCCTCGGTGTCGCCGCGGCCGTCGTCCTGCCGCCGTCGGGGGCGCCGATCGCCCGTTGCTCGCGCAGCGACCGGGCCTCGGCGCAGGCGGCGAGTACCACCCGCTGGCTCCGGCCCGGATCCTGGACACCCGCGTCGGGCATCAACGACCCGGCGCCGTTCGGCGCGAAGCCGACCAGCAACACCGGCGCGAGCTTCAACGTGGACATCCTCGGTCAGGGCGGGGTTCCCGCCGAGGTGGGTGGGGTCAATCGTGACGTGCTCGCCGTGGTTGCCAACGTGACCGTGGTCGGCTCGACTGCAGCCGGGTATCTCTCGATCTCGCCGACCGGCTCGAACGCCGGGGAGTCGTCGCTCGTCAACTTCGGCCCGGTCGAAGCCGTTCCGAATCTCGCCGTCATCGGTGTCGGCACCGGCGGCCTCTCGACGATCACCATCGTCACGCCGAACACCAACGCAACGGCCCACGTGTTGATCGACGTGTTCGGCTGGATCTCGAAGACCGACTTCCCGGACACCGCCGACACCGGCGCGCGGTTCGTGCCGGTCGGCCCGTCACGCGTGCTCGACACCCGCTCGGTGCCGGTTCCTGCCGGATGGTCGAGTGGCCGACCGATGGGCACCATGGAGCAACTGACGTTGCCGATCCGTGGCGCGAACGGACTCGTGCCGAACTCGGCCGATGTCACCGGTGTGATGGTGAACATCACCGCCGCGAACAATCTCCCCGGCAGTGTGCCGACCTTCCTGGCCGCGACACCGGTGGCGACCGCCGCCCGGCGCCGAACCGGCCACGTCGGTCACCAACCTCAACCCCGGCCAGGTCAAGGCCAACATGGCGATCGTGCCCGTCGGCGACGACGGCACCATCCGACTGTTCAACCGATCCGGCGCGACGCATCTCATCGTCGACGTGCTCGGCTACCTGGAGCGGGGCGCACCGGAGACCACCCGAGCCGGTCGGGTCGTGCCCCTCGATGCACCGTTCCGGGTGCTCGACACCAGGCAGCCCGCCTTCGGCAGCGTGCCCCTGGGCTTCGGCACCAAGGAGGACTGGAGCTTCAAGTCGTTCGCCGAGTCGGTGAACCTCGGTGGTGTGCCCGTCGGCAAGCAGTCGGCGCTGATCGGCAACTTCACCGGCACGGGCTTGACCGGGTTGTATCCGGGCCAGCCGGTGACCAGCTACATGACCGTGTACCCGGGCAACGGGGCTCCGCCGAACAGCTCCAACATCAACCTCACGGCGGGCACGTCGGTGCCGAACACCTCGTTGCTGAGCTACGGCACGGTCGGTGCCGACCCGTACGCGATCGCCGTGTACAACTTCGACGGGCAGGTGCACTACCTGCTCGACGTCTACGCCGTCGTCCTCGCCGACTGACGCGTTACACATGGTGTCAGACACCATGAGTAACGCCGCACGATGCCGTCGCTGTCGGTACAGTGGTCGTACCGAATCGCCGGGCTGATTCGATCGGTGCCTGAAGGCCCCTGCCCGGTTCGCACATCCCCGAACCACGGAGGCTCTTCATGACGGTTACCGACACCCCGACATCCACGTCCCCGGTCGCGTCCCGCAAGGACTACCGCGTCGCCGATCTCTCGATGGCGCCGTTCGGCCGCAAGGAGATGATCCTCGCCGAACACGAGATGCCGGGCCTGATGGCGCTGCGCAAGGAGTACGGCGCATCCAAGCCGCTCGCCGGCGCCCGCATCTCCGGCTCGCTGCACATGACCATCCAGACCGCGGTGCTCATCGAGACGTTGACCGAACTCGGCGCCGAGGTCCGTTGGGCGAGCTGCAACATCTTCTCGACCCAGGACCACGCTGCGGCCGCGGTCGTCGTCGGTCCGAACGGCACCCCCGAGGACCCCCAGGGTGTCCCGGTCTTCGCCTGGAAGGGCGAGACGCTCGAGGAGTACTGGTGGTGCACCGACCAGATGATGACCTGGCCGGACGCTGCCGACGGCACGAAGTACGACGGGCCGAACATGATCCTCGACGACGGCGGCGACGCCACGATGCTGCTCCACAAGGGCGTCGAGTACGAGAAGGCCGGCGCCGTGCCCGACCCGACGGAGGCCTCGAACCCCGAGCTGGCGATCGTGCTGGGCCTGCTGCAGCGCACCCTCAACACCGACCCGGGCAAGTGGACCCGGATGGCGTCGCAGATCAAGGGCGTCACCGAGGAGACGACCACCGGCGTGAAGCGTCTCTACAAGATGATGGCGGAGAACGAGTTGTTGTTCCCGGCCATCAACGTCAACGACTCGGTCACGAAGTCGAAGTTCGACAACCTGTACGGCTGCCGCCACTCGCTCGTGGACTCGATCTCGCGGGCGACCGACGTGATGATCGGCGGCAAGACCGCCGTCGTGTGCGGCTACGGCGACGTCGGCAAGGGCTGCGTGCAGTCACTGCGCGGTCAGGGTGCCCGCGTCATCGTCACCGAGATCGATCCGATCAACGCGCTCCAGGCAGCGATGGAAGGCGTGCAGGTACTGCCGATCGAAGACGTCGTCGACACCGCGGACATCTTCGTGTCCGCCACCGGCAACGCCGACATCATCACGACCGACCACATGCGCCGCATGAAGCACAACGCGATCGTCTGCAACATCGGTCACTTCGACAACGAGATCGACATGGCCGGCCTCGCCCGCTCGGGCGCGACCCGCGATGAGCTCAAGCCCGGCACGGACGTGTGGCGCTTCGAGGACGGCCACCAGGTGATCATCCTCGCCGAGGGCCGTCTCGTGAACCTCGGGTGTGCCACCGGCCATCCGAGCTTCGTGATGTCGTGCTCGTTCACCAACCAGGTGATCGCCCAGATCGAGCTGTTCGGCAACACGGCGGCCTACCCGCTCGGCGTCTACGTGCTCCCCAAGCACCTCGACGAGAAGGTCGCCCGCCTGCACCTCGATGCGCTCGGCGTGAAGCTCACCGTGCTCAGCGATGAGCAGGCCGAGTACCTCGACATGGATCCGGCCGGCCCGTTCAAGCCCGAGAACTACCGCTACTGACCGTCTCGCACGAGTTGGTCCCGTGCACCCCGGGCGTCCATCATCTGGCACGATGGTGGACGCGGGGTGTGACCTCGGCCACACTACGATCAGTGTGACGGTTGGTCGCCGCAAGTCGGCGTGAGGGAAGGGGAAGCATGGAGAACGAGAACCGGTCCGGGCGCACGCCTGCTCGTCGGGAGATCGAGGGAGAGCCACTCCTCGTCGTCGACGACCTTCGGACCCAGTTCGCCGTTGCCGCCGGCTCGGTCCGTGCGGTGGACGGCGTCTCGTTCTCGTTGCATCGCGGCCGCACGCTCGGCGTGGTGGGCGAGTCCGGCTCCGGCAAGACGGTGCTCTCCCGGTCGATCATGGGGCTCAACACGAGTGCCAACGCGACCACGACCGGCTCGGTGTTGTACGCCGGCGACGAGATGATCGGCAAGAGCGCCAAGGAGAAGAAGGTCCTGTGGGGCGCCGAGATGGCGATGGTCTTCCAGGATCCGATGACGTCGCTCAACCCGGTGGTGACCATCGGGCGGCAGCTCACCGAACACGTGCGCTATCACCTCGGCATGGGGCGCAAGGAAGCCAACGAGGTGGCCATCGCGCTGCTGAAGTCGGTGAACATCCCCGAGGCCGAGAACCGCCTCGACAACTACCCGCACCAGATGTCCGGCGGTATGCGTCAGCGGGTCTGCATCGCCATCGCCCTGGCCTGCGGCCCCCGCATGCTCTTCGCCGACGAACCCACCACCGCGCTGGACGTGACCGTGCAGCACCAGATCCTCAACCTCCTCGCCGAACAGCAGCGTGACCGCGCCATGGCGATGATCCTCGTGACCCACGACCTCGGTGTCGTTGCCGGACGGACCGACGAGATCATGGTGATGTACGCCGGGCGTCCGGTGGAGAAGGCCCCGACCGCCGACCTGTTCGCCAACCTCCGGCATCCCTACACCCAGGGGCTGCTGTGGTCGATCCCCAAGATCACCCAGGCCAAGCACACGCGCCTCGTCGCCATCCCCGGACGTCCGCCGAACCTCATCGACCCGCCACCGGGCTGCAAGTTCGCGCCACGGTGCGCCTACGCCCAGGATCTGTGCCGTACGGAGGAGCCGGTGTTGCGTTCGATCGACTCGCCCGACCACACCTTCGCCTGCCATTTCCCGGTGGGCACGCCGGAGGGTGACGCCGCCTTCGAGGCGAACATCGCCGCGGGGAATCCCGTCACGCTGGCGGCCATCGGCAAGGTCCGCGCGACCGAGGAGTTGGCGGTCTGATGGCCGGATCGGGGACTGCCCACCTCCGGCCTGCCGCCGACGTCCTGCTCCAGGTCAACGACCTCGTCGTCGAGTTCCCGGCGGGGAGGAATCGTTCGATCAAGGCGGTCAGCGGCATCAGCCTCGACGTCGCACGAGGCGAGACCCTCGGGCTGGTCGGTGAATCCGGCTGTGGCAAGTCGACCACCGGCAAGGCGATCCTGCAGCTCCCGCGACCGACGGGCGGCTCGGTGATGCTCGACGGCGAGGACCTGGTCGCGCTCGACCACAAGACGATGCGGACCCGGCGAACCCGCCTGCAGATGATCTTCCAGGATCCGATCTCGTCGCTGAACCCGCGCCGAATGGTCGGAGAGGTCGTCGCCGAGCCGCTCAACGTGTGGGGCCCGAAGGACAAGGACGAGCAGTGGAAGATCGTGGCTCGGATCCTCGATCAGGTCGGCATCGATCCGGGCCCGGCGCGGTACAAGCGCCCGCACGAGTTCTCCGGTGGGCAGTGTCAGCGCATCTCGATCGCTCGGGCGCTCGTGACGGGGCCCGAGCTGATCATCTGCGACGAGCCGGTGTCGGCCCTCGACGTGTCGATCCAGGCCCAGATCCTGAACCTGCTCGAGGACCTCAAGGCCGAGTACGGCTTGACGCTGGTGTTCATCGCGCACGACCTCGCCGTCGTCAAGAACATCAGCGACCGGGTGGCGGTGATGTACCTCGGCAAGATGTGCGAGGTCTCCGAGGCCGATGAGCTGTACGCGCACCCGGCGCATCCCTACACCGAGCTGCTGCTCGGTTCGAGCCCGGTGCCCGACCCGTCGGTGAACGTCGACGACATCCGGGTGATCGAGGGCGAGTTGCCGTCACCGCTCAACCCGCCGTCGGGTTGCCGTTTCCGGACCCGGTGCCCGTTCGCCGACGAGCAGTGCGCGGCCGAGGAGCCCCAGCTGCGCCGGGTCGGCGAGGACCATTTCGTGGCCTGTCATCACCCGCTGATCGAGCCGTGGCCCGACGACGCGACGTCACGGCGACGGCGGTCTCGGTGGAGCCTCGGCACGCAGGATGAGGGCCCGACTGTGTGACATCGGTCATGTGTGCTAGAAAAGTCGATGCGTTCGTGCGGGGGGAGTCGCCCGCACGACGAGGGGGAGTCGATGGCGACATTGGCGATCCGGCATCGTGATCGACTCCGGTCATCAACAACAGACAACAACACAACGAGATGGGGGATACATGCGACAGCGACGGGTACTGACAGCACTCGCGATTCCATTGGTGCTCGCCTTCGTGGCGGCCTCGTGCGGGAGCGATGACAGCTCCTCGGACGGCACCACGGCGGGGAGACCGCGACCGAGGACACGACGGCCACCGACGAGACCACACCGGCCGAGGCCGAAGGCGACGTCGACACGTCGATCGTCGAGCAACACCGACGAGATCGTGATGGGCGGCTCGGTGATCATGGGTCTCGAGGCCGAGGCGACCGGTCTGCGTCCGTGGGAGGACAGCTGTGCAACCGGCTGCTACAACATCATGCGGACGATCTACGACCCGCTGATGGAGGAGCACGCCGAGCGGCGGCTACGGCCCCGTATCTGGCCGAGAGCCTCGAGGCGAACGAGGACCTCACCGTCTGGACGATGACGCTTCGTCCCGACATCACGTTCCACAACGGCACGCCGCTGACGTCGCAGACCATCGTCGACATGTTCCCGATCCAGCAGGCGGGCGCCGCCGGTTCCTCCGCGATCGACGTCGGCCAAGCTGGTCAGTGTCGAGGCCACCGACCCGCTCACCGTGGTGTACACGCTCAGCGAGCCGAACGTGGCGTTCCCCGTCGGCGCTCGCCGGCGCTCCCCTCGGCATGCCGTTCGATCCGGCTGCTGGCCGCCGCCGACAGTGCGGCGTACAGCACGGCGCCCGTCGGTACCGGCCCGTTCGTGATCAAGTCCCGTGACATCGACAACGAGACCGTCGTCGAGAAGAACCCGGACTACTGGCGTACCGACGAGCAGGGCAACCAGCTGCCGTACCTCGACTCCATCTCGTTCCGTCCGATTCCCGACGAGGGCACACGCCTCGACGCGCTGCTGTCGGGAACGGTGACCGCGATGCAGTCGCTTCGCCAGGGCACGATCCGCGACGCCCGCGCCGAGTCGGGCATCGAGCTCATCGAGTTCCAGGGCAACAGCACCGGTGGTGGCTATGTACAACACCGCCGTAGCCGCCGTTCGACGACGTCCGTGTGCGCCTGGGCCTGAACTACATGAACAACCAGGAAGCCGTCATCGAGGCCCTCGGCGGAACCGGCATCTCCCTGCCGACCACGCAGTGGTTCTCGCACCGACAGCCCGTTCTGGACCCAGGCAGCGGCCGACGCCTACCCGGCGTTCGACTTCGAAGCCGGCAAGGCATCGCTGCAGGAGTACATCGACGATCCCAACCGGTCCGACGGCAAGGCGCCCGGCGAGAAGATCGACGTCGAGCTGTCCTGCCCGCCCGACCCGACGCTGATCGCCGCCATGCAGGTGCATCGAGCAGGTGTGGTCGGGTTCGGAGCAGGTCAACGTCAACCTGACCCAGTTCGACCAGGCGACCCACATCAACAACGCGGTCAGCGACAAGCACTTCGCTCACTGCTGGCGTTGGGGTGGCCAGGGCGACCCGGCGGCCCAGATCAACCCGTTCGTGGCCGATCCCGCGGTCTCCGTGGCGAACTTCCCGAACTTCAACGATCCGGAGATGCAGGCGTGGGCCGCCGAGGCCAACGCCACCGACGACTTCGAGACTCCGCAAGGAGCTGTACTCGAAGATCATGACGAAGATCAACGAGCAGGCGATCACCTGGTACTCGGGAGGCACGGCCGTCATGGTCGCCATCGAACCCGGCATCAAGGGCATCAACAGCTGGACCCTGCCGTCCGGTGAGCTCGGTGTCGGGATCCCGGATGCCGCAGTTCGCTGGCAAGAGGTGTTCGTCTCGGAGTGATCCGCGACTGACCTGATGTGACCACACGGACCCCGGGGAGACGCTGCAACCATCATGCTCAAGACCATCGCATTCATCCTGTTGCGATTGGTCGCCACACTGCTGGCGATCACGTTCTTGACGTTCCTGATGGTCGCGCTGCTCCCCGGGGACCCCGTCGACACGATCCTGGGAACCGGTCCGCGCGAACCTGGAGCAGGTCGACACAGATCCGCGACGACCTGAACCTCGACGATCCGTTCCTGGTCAGGTACTTCGCCTGGCTGGGTGCCGCCGTGACCGGCGATCTCGGTGACTCCTACATCACCGACCAGCCGGTCTCGGAGACGATCCAGCAGCGGGTGCCGGTCACCGCGCAGTTGGCCTTCATGGCGATCGGCATCGCCGTGCTGGTCGCCGTCCCGCTCGGCGTACTCGGTGCCTACAAGCAGTCGAAGTGGCAGGACAGCACGACCTCGGCGGTGGCGCAGGTCGCGCTGTCGATCCCGAACTTCATCGTCGGGATCTTCCTGATCTGGCTGTTCGCCGTGCGATGGAACCTCCTACCGGCGTCGAACTGGAACCGACTGAGCGACGGCATCGGCGCCAACCTGCAGACGTCGATCCTGCCGGCGATCGCGCTGGCGCTGGGCACCATGGCGGTGTTCTCGCGCCTGATCCGCTCCGACATGATCGCGACGCTGAAGGAGGACTTCATCCTGTCGGCACGCTCCAAGGGGCTGAGCGACCGGTACATCCTGTTCCGGCACGCGCTCCGCCCGAGTTCGCTCAGCCTGATGACCATCGTCGGGCATCAGCTTCGGTGCGCTGCTCGGCGGCACCGTCGTGATCGAGCAACTCTTCGCGATCCCGGGCCTGGGCGGATCGCTCATCGCCGCGATCAACGGGCGCGACATCATCCTGATCCAGGGCATCACGGTCTTCATCGCCGTGATGTTCATCATCATCAACACCGTGGTCGACCTGATGTACGCCGTGCTCGACCCGCGAATTCGGAGGAGCTGATCGTGGCGACCACTGAAGACGACATCGAACGTGGTGCTCGATGACCCGATCGTCCCACCGGCCGTGAGCCGCCGGGACGACGTCGGACGACGAGTTCGTCGTCCCCTCCGGCGTCAAGCAGCCGCGCAAGTCGGTGTTCGGCGTGTTCAAGGAGATGCCGATCCTGGTGAAGCTCGGCGTCATCTGGCTCTTCCTGGTCTTCTTCGGCGCCATCTACGCCCAGCTCGACGCCCGTGTGTTCAACGGAGCGTTGCCGCTCGCCGATCCGAACCTGCAGCTCAACAACTTCAACCCGGCGACCGGCCAGTTCGGCACGGCCGAGCCGCTCGAGGGGCCGTCGTGGGCGCATCCGCTCGGTACCGACGCCCTCGCTCGTGACACGTTCTCGCGTGCGGTGCACGGCGCGTGGGTCAGCGTGATCGTGGCCGTGGTGTCGGTCACGTGCGGCGTGCTCGTCGGTGGGATTCTCGGTTCGCTCGTCGGGTTCGTGCGCGGCAAGACCGAGACGGTGTTCATGTCGTTGATCGACGTGCTGCTCGCGTTCCCGGCGCTCGTGCTCTTGCTCGCACTGATCTCGATCTTCGAGGTTCGCGACCTGTTCGTGATCAGCTTCGTGATCGGCCTGCTGTCGATTCCTGCCGTACATGCGGGTGTCGCGGGCGAACAGCCTGGCGATCTCCAATCGTGAGTTCGTCATGGCCGCCCAGGCGATCGGTACCAAGAAACGCACGATCCTGTGGCGCGAGATCATCCCGAACGTCATGCCGACCCTGATCGCCTATGCGATGGTCGCTGCGGCCGGCGTCATCGTGGTCGAGGGCGCGCTGTCGTTCCTCGGGTTGAGCGTGCAGCTGCCGACGTCGACGTGGGGCAACATGATCAACCAGGCCCGACGCGACATCAAGGTCAGCTTCGGCCAGGTGCTGTACCCGGCGCTCATCCTCACCTTCACCGTGCTGGCGCTCAACCAGGTCGGTGACTTCTTCCAGCGACGCAGTTCGCACCGCGCCTCGTCGCTCTGACCGCTACGGCGCTGCCGGCTCGGGCGGCGACGGTCGGGTCGGGGTCGTGCATGGTGAGCCGGGGAAGCAGGTGGTGCACGAGCGGCCCGATGCCGAGGGCGAACACGGCGGTCCCGATGCCGATCGCGCCGCCGAGTGCCACGCCGATGGCGAGGATGGTCAGCTCGATGCCGGTGCGGGCGACGCGGATCGAGACCCCCCGGCGGGCGAGCCCGGTCATCAACCCGTCACGAGGCCCCGGGCCGAGGCCGGCGCCGATGTACAGGCCCGAGCCGACGGCGATGATCCCGACTCCGGCGAGCATCATCACGATCCTCACCGCCAGCTGATCAGGCTCCGGGAGGACCGGGAGGACGAGGTCGACGACCACGCCGATCTCGATGGCGTTCAGCAGCGTGCCCAGTCCGGGCGACTCCCGCAGCGGGATCCACAGCAGCAACAGCAACAGCCCCGTGATGATGATGACGGTGCCCACCGGGACGCCGGTGAGGTCGCTGACACCCGTGTGGAACACGTCCCACGGCGCCGCCCCGAGGTCGGCCGCCAGCAAGAGGGCGATCCCGACCCCGAACAGCGCCAGCCCACCGACGCACCGGACGATCCGCTCGACCGGCCGATCGGTGGGGAGGAATCGACGCACCCCGGCACGCTAACCATCGCGATTCGGCGTTGCAGTCCGGTTGCGATGAGCGAGGGGCCGTTGCGGTCCGGCTCATCGCAGCTCGGTGGTGCGGGTCGGGGCGGAACTCTGTGACACCCTGTCGTCACACTGGCCGCATGATGTTCCAGACTCGTTGTGCCGGTTGCGACGCCCCGGGTGTCGCCGTATGTACCACCTGCCGATTCGCGCTGCTCGGCCCCCGCCCGCGGGTGGGTGCGGACGGGATCCACGCGGCGCTCCCGTTCGCCGGTCGCGCCCGCGACGTGGTGCTCGGGTTGAAGTACCGCAACCGTCGTCAGGTGGCTCGACACCTCGCCGGTCTCGTCGTCAACGCCATCGTCGCCAACGGCGACCACGACGGCGTCGACGTCGTCACCTGGGCGCCGACGAGCGCGGCGCGACGGCGGGCGCGAGGATTCGACCAGGCCGAGCTCATCGCCCGGTACGTCGGCCGCCAGCTCGGTGTGCCGTCGCGCCGTCTGCTCGATCGCTCGGCGACGAGCACACCCAGACGGGTCGGTCTCGCCGTGAGCGGCTCGCCGGGCCGGCCTTCAGGGCGCGGCCGTCGGTTGCCGGTCGGTCCGTGCTCCTGGTCGACGACGTCGTCACCACCGGGGCCACACTGCGATCCGCCCGGCGAGCGCTGGATCGTGCCGGCGCCACCGAGGTGAGGCTCTATGCGGTCGCCGCCACTCCGGCCGGTGTGGTCGGGGCCCGGCGTCCGGTTCCTCGTCGAGCGCCGAGGAGCCATCGCGGCCTGACCGGTCCCGCCCGCCGGGGCCGGTAGCATCGGTGGCTGCATGGGAATCATGGATCGCATCCTCCGCGCCGGCGAGGGCAAGAAGATCAAGGCGCTCCAGGCGATGGCGCCGGAGATCAACGCCTTCGAGCCGGAGATCTCGGCGTTGACCGACGTCGCCCTGAAGGCGAAGACCGTCGAGTTCCGCGACCGCCTCGCCAACGGCGCCGACCTCGACGACCTGCTCCTCGAGGCGTTCGCCGTGGTGCGCGAAGCCGCGAAGCGGACCATCGGCCAACGGCACTACGACGTCCAGCTGATGGGCGGCGCGGCGCTGCACTTCGGCTGGGTCGCCGAGATGAAGACCGGCGAGGGAAAGACGCTGGTCTCCACCCTGCCCGCCTACCTGAACGGGTTGACGGGCAAGGGCGTCCACCTCGTGACGGTGAACGACTACCTCGCTCGTCGCGACGCCGAGTGGATGGGACAGATCCACCGGTGGCTGGGCCTCGACGTCGGCCTGATCATCCCCGGCTTCCGCCACAGCCCCGCCGAGAAGCGGCAGAGCTACGAAGCCGACATCACCTACGGCACGAACAACGAGATGGGCTTCGACTACCTGCGCGACAACATGGCGCAACGGCGCGAGGACAAGACCCAGCAGCGTGGCCACAACTACTGCATCGTCGACGAGGTCGACTCGATCCTCATCGACGAGGCCCGGACACCGCTGATCATCTCCGGTCGCGTCGGCGACGCGGCGAAGCTGTACTACCGCTTTGCGTCGATCGCCCGGTCGTTGCAGCGTGACGTCGACTACGAGGTCGAAGAGGACAAGCGGGTCGTCGTGCCGCTCGAGGAAGGCATCGAGAAAGTCGAGAAGGCGCTCGACGTCGAGAACCTCTACGACAACGTCCAGGCCAACCTGGTGCACCAGTTCACCGTCGCACTCAAGGCCAAGGAGCTGTACAAGCGCGACAAGGACTACATCGTCCAGGGCGGCGAGGTGAAGATCGTCGACGAGTTCACCGGTCGCATCCTCGAGGGCCGCCGCTGGTCCGAGGGCATCCACCAGGCCGTCGAGGCCAAAGAGGGCGTGAAGATCAAGGAGGAGAATCAGACCCTCGCCACGATCACCCTCCAGAACTACTTCCGGATGTACGACAAGCTCGCCGGCATGACCGGTACCGCCCAGACCGAGGCGGCCGAGCTGATGAACACCTACGGGCTCGGCGTGGTGCCGATCCCGACGAACCGGCCGACGGCGCGCATCGACGGCGCCGACCTGATCTACAAGACCGAAGAGGCCAAGTTCAACGCGATCATCGACGACATCGAGCCCCGCCACGCCAAGGGTCAGCCGATCCTGCTCGGTACCGCCAGCGTCGCCCGCAGCGAGATCCTCGGGCGGCTGTTGACCCAACGCGGCATCCCCCACGAGGTGCTCAACGCCAAGCAGCACACTCGTGAAGCCGAGATCGTCACGCAGGCCGGACGCAAGGGTGCGGTCACGGTCGCCACGAACATGGCCGGTCGTGGTGTCGACATCCTCCTCGGTGGCAACCCGGCGGGTCTCGCGCGCCACGAAGTCCTCAAGGAGGGCTACGGCGCCGAGCTGCTCGTCGACGAGTACGAACTCCCGGTGCCGTTCGATCAGATGCCCGACGACTTCCGTGAGGCCCGGACCAAGGCGCTCGCCCGCTACGAGGAGTTGCTGGACGTGTACTCGGAGCAGTGCAAGGCGGAGGGCGAAGAGGTCCGTGAGCTCGGCGGCCTGTACGTCATCGGGTCGGAGCGACACGACAGCCGGCGCATCGACAACCAGCTCCGCGGTCGTGCCGGCCGTCAGGGTGACCCCGGCGCGAGTCGGTTCTTCCTGAGCCTCGACGACGAGCTCATGCGACTGTTCGCGACCGGTGCGCTCAGCTACGTCATGGGTCGGGCGCTCCCCGACGACGAGGCGATCGAGGCGAAGATGGTCACCAAGGCCATCGAGCGGGCCCAGACGACCGTCGAGACCAAGAACGCCGAGATCCGCAAGAACGTGCTCAAGTACGACGAGGTGATGAACGAACAGCGCAAGGTGATCTACGCCCGGCGTGATCAGATCCTCGACGGCGAGGATCTCCGGTCCGCGGCGATGGAGTACCTCGCTGACGCCGTCGACTCGCTGATCAGCACGCACTGCGTCTCCGCCGCCGACGACGAGTGGGATCTCGACGGCCTGGCCAAGGAGCTCACCACCTATTGGCCGAACTCGATCACCGAGGCCCAGCTCCGGGAATGCGGCAGTACCGACGAGATCTATGACCTCGTGATGTCGGATGCGACGGCGCACTACGAGCGCCGGGAGCAGGAACTCGGCGACGAGGTGCTGCGCCAGGTGGAACGGCAGGTCATGCTGCGCATCATCGACCAGCGCTGGCGCGAGCATCTCGAGGAGATGGACTACCTGCAGGGTGGCATCAACCTGCGGGCGATGGGTCAGAAGGACCCCCTCGTGGAGTGGCAGCGTGAAGGGTTCGAGTTGTTCGGCGGGATGATGACCGGCATCGCGCAGGACTTCGTGAAGTACGTGATGCACGTCCAGGTGGTCCAGAACCAGGCGCCGGTGCTCGATGCCGGCGATGCCCCCGCCGTGCAGAACCTCCAGACCTCCTCGTCCGACGACGTCGAGACGAGCGGGTTCGACCAGGCCGCGCGAGCCGCCGTCGCCGAAGGCAGTCTCGACCCCGACGCCGTGCAGGCACCGGCGCCGGTCAAGCAGCAGACCGTCGTCAAGGACGACTTCGAGAAGACTCCGCGGAATGCCCCGTGCCCGTGCGGCTCGGGCAAGAAGTTCAAGCAGTGCCACGGCGCCGCGTGACGCGGGCCGATCGACATGCGCGACTTCACCTCGGATCTCCGCGACGTCCAGCGCCGTCTCGATGAGGCAGCGGTCTACCTGTCGGTCAGCGACAACCGTGAACGGTTCGCGGTGCTGGAGGCCGAGGTGTCCGACCCGGCGCTGTGGGACGACCAGGAGCGGGCGAAGAAGCTCAATGCCGAGTACGCCAACATCCGTGACGATCTCGGCACCTTCGACGGCCTGACCGAGCAACTCGGCGACGTGCAGGTCCTGCACGAACTGGCTCGGGAGGAGGACGACGAGTCCCAGGAGCCCGAGATCGAGTCGTCGATCGCTGCGATCAACGCGACCTTGGACCGGCTCGAACTCCGCAGCCTGTTCACGGGTGAGCACGACGACAGCGACTGCATCGTGCAGATCAACGCCAAGGACGGCGGTGTCGATGCGCAGGACTTCTCCGAGATGCTGCTGCGGATGTACGAGCGCTGGTGTGAACGCCGAGGTTTCACGATCAGCCTGAACTACGTGTCCGAGGGCGCCGAGGCCGGGATCATGTCCGCCGAGGTGACGATCAGCGGCCGCTACGCCTACGGCCTGATGACCGCGGAACGGGGAACGCATCGTCTGGTGCGGATCAGCCCGTTCGACAACCAGGGCCGCCGGCAGACGTCGTTCGCGGCGGTGCAGGTGTGGCCGTTGCTGGATGACGTCGACGTCGACATCGACGAGTCCGACATCCGCATGGAGGTCTTCCGGGCGTCGGGCGCCGGTGGCCAGCACATCAACAAGACGTCCTCGGCCGTGCGCCTGATCCACGAGCCGACCGGCCTGGTCGCGAGTTCGCAGGAGGAGCGCAGCCAGCTGCAGAACCGGGAGCGGGCGATGGGCCGGCTGACGGCCATGATCGCCGCCAAGGCGGAGGAGGACCGGGCCGCTGAGCTCGATGCCATCGCCGGCAAGCAGGCCCAGGTCGGCTGGGGCAGTCAGATCCGCAGCTACGTCCTGCAGCCGTACCAGATGGTCAAGGACCTTCGCACCGAGATCGAGACGAGCGACGTGACCGGCGTGCTCGACGGCGACATCGACGAGTTCGTGGAGGGCTACCTCCGCATGCGGCGCGCGCAGGGCGAAACGCGCTCAGTGAGACCGTGACGCCCGCTGGCGCATGACCAGCGGTACCCTTGGCGGGCCTTCAGGGGAGTACGTATGATCCGACTCGAGAACGTCACCAAGAGCTATTCGTCCGAGGTCGTCGCGGTTCGCGATGCCAGCTTCGACGTCGCCAAGGGCGAGTTCGTGTTCCTGGTGGGGCCGTCGGGCTCCGGCAAGAGCACGTTGCTGCGCATGCTGAACCGGCAGGATCGCCCCGAGCGCGGCGCCGTGTGGGTCGCTGGGCGCAACATCGTCGACATGCCGGCCAGCAGGGTGCCGCACCTCCGCCGCAACATCGGCAACATCTTCCAGGACTACAAGCTGCTGCTGGAGAAGAGCGTCTTCGAGAACGTCGCCTTCGCGTCGGAGGTCATCGGACGTCCTTCGCACGTGATCAAGCAGCAGGTGCCGGCCGTGCTCGACCTCGTCGGCCTCGCCGGCAAGGAAGACCGCCTGCCCCACCAGCTCTCGGGTGGCGAACAGCAGCGCGTCTCCGTGGCGAGAGCGTTCGTGAACCGGCCGCTGATCCTCCTCGCCGACGAACCCACCGGAAACCTGGATCCCGCCACCGGTGAAGGGATCATGCGGCTGCTCGACCGGATCAACAAGACCGGCACCACCGTCGTGATGGCCACCCATGACCAGCGCATCGTGAACACGATGCGCAAGCGCGTCATCCAGCTCGATCGCGGGGTCATCGTGCGTGACCAGGCGCGCGGCGTCTACGAGTGAGCTGACCCGTGCTCTCCCGCCTTCGATACATCCTTCGCGAAACGCTCGACAGCTTCCGGCGCAACGCCACGCTGACGGTCGCGTCGATCATCACCGCCGCCATCTCGCTGCTCGGCGTGGGTCTCACGCTGCTCAGCCAGCACGCCTTCGACAACCTGCTCGCCCGCTGGGAAGGCGGCGTCGAGATGATCGTGTTCATGAACCCGACCGCGACGCCGGACCAGTTGCAGCAGGTGAGCGATGCCCTGACCGCGCAGGACCAGTTCATCCAGGAGTACACCTACTGCGACGAGATCTGTTCGCTCGAGGAGGCCGACCGGATCTTCGCCGGTGAGCCCGGCGTGCGTGACCTGCTGACCGAGGAGACGATCCTCACCCAGTTCAAGGCGGTGCCGACCGAGGACACCGACGTCGAATTGCTCCGCCAGGTCTCCGACGCCTTCGCCGAGCTTCCCGGCGTCTACGACGTCAGCTTCGCCGAGGACCAGATCAGTCTCATCACGCAGTTGCAGAGCTTCTTCGGGTTCCGACTGCTCCTGCTGTCGGTGTTCCTGCTGCTCGCCGCGATCCTGTTGATCTGGAACACGATCCGAACGGCGATCTTCGCACGAAGACGCGAGATCGAGGTGATGAAGCTCGTCGGAGCAACGGACTGGTTCATCCGGTTGCCGTTCATGCTGGAAGGGCTCCTGCACGGTTTGATCGGTGCCGCGGTGGCCAGCGTCGGGCTGTGGGCATGGAACAGCCAGTGGACCTCGGGTGTCCAGAACTTCCCGGACAACAGCGGGTTCTCCGCGCTCGTGGTGGTGGATGGGTACGACACCACGGTGATGCTGATCATGTTCGCGATCGGTGCGCTCGCCGGCGCGATCGGGTCCGGCATCGCTGCCTCCAAGTTCCTCGACGTGTAAGTACCGCTCACGGGTCCTGTGGTCGCTCACGGTCCTCGCTCACGGGTCCTGTCACCGGCATCGTCCCGAGGCGTGCGGCCTGCGGCCGGTCCTCGGAACGATCCCGGTGCCACCCGTTCGCTCTCGGGCTGCGTCCGTCGGTTCTCGCGACGCGTTCGACTCTGGGTACGGTCTGGCGATGGAGTATTCGGAGATTTTGTATGAGGTGACCGATTCGGTGGCGACGATCACGTTGCATCGACCGGAGCGGATGAATGCGTTCACCGGCACGATGATGTACGAGGTGATCGATGCGTTCGATCAGGTCGACGCGGACGACGCCGTCCGAGCCGTGATCGTCACCGGTTCGGGGGAGCGGGCATTCTGCGCGGGCGCCGACCTCGGAGGTGGTGGCGACACCTTCGCCCGGGGCGGCAGCGACATCCAGACCAAGGTCGGCGTGCCCCGCGACGGTGGCGGCATGGTGTCGTTGCGGATCTTCGACTGCACGAAGCCGGTCATCGGGGCGATCAACGGCGCTGCCGTCGGCGTCGGCGTCACCATGACCCTGCCGATGGACATCCGGCTGGCCGCCGACACCGCCCGGTTCGGTTTCGTGTTCGCCCGTCGGGGCATCGTGCCCGAGGCGTGTTCGTCGTGGTTCCTCCCGCGGCTGGTCGGCATCAGCACCGCCGCCGAGTGGTGCTACACCGGCCGTGTCTTCCCGGCCGCCGAGGCGCTCGAACGTGGCCTCGTACGGAGCGTGCACGCGCCGGCCGACCTGCTCCCGGCGGCCCGGGAGATCGCTCGCGAGATCGCCGACAACACGGCGCCCGTCTCGGTGGCGCTCACCCGCCAGATGCTGTGGCGGATGCTCGGCGCCGACCATCCGATGGACGCCCATCGTGTCGACTCGCGAGGCATCCAGTCCCGTGGAGCGAGCGCCGACGCCCGAGAAGGCGTGGAGAGCTTCCTCGAGAAGCGGCAGCCCGTCTACCCGGTGAAGGTCAGCGAGGGCCTGCCCGACATCTTCCCCGACTACGTCGAGCCCGACTTCCACTGACCGCACCAGAATGAGACGCGGGGTCAGACCCCGCGTCTCATTTGATCGGCGGGCTGCTGTGACGCCCGCCACCCGATGTTCGGGAATTCCTCAAGTCGATCGGCGTTGTTACCGATGTCTTGAACAACGCGAGAGACGACCGAGACGGATCGGTCGAGGAAGATCGGGGAACACGATGAGCACGATGGTGACGGAACAGCTGACGACCGGCGACGTGATCGAGATCACCGGCGCCGACGGCGACGTGATGACCGTGCTCGTGCTGCTCGCCACCGATGATTCGCTCGTGTTGGACCCGTGCAACGACCAGACGCCGTTCGTCGTCAACGTCGAGGAACTCCTCGAGTATCGGCGTTTCGACGCCGAGTCGATGTTCGCCGACGCCTGAGGCGTCGACCAGATCTCCAGAAGCGGTCCCCCTTCCCGCTTCGAGGGGAATCCCCCTAGCGTGGGCGCCGTGGATGACACGGCGCCCACGTTGTTTTTCCGGGTCGGCGGCATGCCGTTCTTCGAGCACCTGGTCGACACGTTCTATGACGGCGTGCAGACCGATGGCGTGCTGTTGCCGCTGTACCCGGAGCGCCCCGATCTCACCGGAGCCCGTCATCGCCTGACCCTGTTCCTGGCCCAGTACTGGGGCGGCCCGCAGACCTACATGGAAGAGCGTGGCCATCCTCGACTGCGGATGCGACACATGCCGTTCCACGTGGGACCGCTGGAGCGGGATCGCTGGCTGGTGCACATGGCCGCCGCCGTGGAGTCGACGTGCCGCGAGCACGAGCTTCCCGACGAGGTGGCGCAGGAGTTGATGGCGTACTTCGTCCCGGCGGCCGAGCACCTGCGCAACGACACCGGGCCTGCCCATCTCCTCGTCGGATTCGCGACCTGCGAGTCCCGCCGGTGACCGATAGGTTCGCACGGTCGTGTCTGCCATCGTCGTCGAGGATCTTCGCAAGCTCTACGGTCCGGTCGTCGCGCTCGACGGTGTGAGCTTCGAGGTGCAGGTCGGTGAGGTCTATGCACTGCTCGGGGAGAACGGTGCCGGCAAGTCGTCGGCGGTCGAGATTCTCGAGGGCCACCGCACGGCCTCGGCGGGGCGGGCGCAGGTGCTCGGCGAGGACCCTGCCACGGCCGGGCGGGAGTTCCGCGATCGGATCGGCATCGTCCTGCAGTCCTCCGGCGTCGAGGTCGAGTTCACCGTTCGTGAGGTGCTGGCGCTCTACGGCGGGTGTTATCGACGTCCCCGGCCCGTCGACGAGGTGGTGGCCCTGGTCGGGTCTGGAGGAGAAGATCGACGAGCGCGTCGGATCGTTGTCGGGAGGCCAGCGCCGCCGGGTCGACCTGGCGCTGGGGATCATCGGTCGCCCCGAGCTGCTGTTCCTCGACGAGCCGACGACCGGTTTCGATCCGTCGGCTCGTCGACGCTCGTGGGATCTCATCGAGGCGCTCTGTGCCGACGGCACGACCGTGCTGTTGACCACCCACTACCTCGACGAGGCCGAACACCTCGCCGACCGCGTGGGCGTGCTCTCGAAGGGCAAGCTGATCGCCGAGGGAACGCCCGACCAGCTCATCGATCGGGTGAGCGGGACCGTCGTGAGCTTCACCCTGCCCGAATCCTTTGCGCTCACCGATGTCGAAGCGACGTTCGGCCCGCTCCTCGGTGGCCCGGTGCGACTGTCGGGTCGCCTGGTCGAGGCCAACCTGGACCACCCGACCGCCGCCGTGCACCGGCTCACCGGATGGGCCGTCGAAGCCGGTGTCGAACTCGATTCCCTGTCGGTCAGTCGGGCATCGCTCGAAGACGTCTACCTGAGCCTCACCGACGTCGATCGCGAGCCCGCACCGGATGTCGACGGAGCCGACGGATGAACGAGTTCCCCTCGACGCTGCGCCTGGTCGGCGTCCAGACCCGGTATCAGCTCGTGACGTTCTGGCGGATCCCGGTGGCGATGTTCTTCACACTGGGGCTTCCGCTGATCATGCTGGTGCTGTTCAACGCGCTCTTCGGGAGCGGCACGATCGACACCCCCGAGGGGAGCTGGCCGACGCGGCAGTTCTACACGGGCGGGTTGGCGGCGTTCACGGCGGCGTCGGCAACGTTCACGAACCTCGCCAACATGGTGCCGATCCGTCGAGACGAAGGGGTGCTGAAGCGGTGGCGGGGCACGCCGTTGCCGACGTGGATCTACATCGCCGGGTTCATCTGCTCGGCCATCGTCATCGCGTTCGTCGGGGTGACGGCGTTGCTCACGTTCGGGGTGGTGGCCTACGACCTCGAGATCGATCCGGCGAAGATGCCGGCGGCGGCCGTGACGTTCCTCGTCGGGGTCGCGTCGTTCGCCGCGCTGGGGATGGCGCTCGCGTCGCTCGTGAAGTCGGCGACGTCGGCATCGGCGGCGGCGAACGCGATCATCCTGCCGCTCGGCGTTCGTGTCGAACATCTTCATCCAACTCGACGACCCGCCGCGCTGGATCGAGATCTTCGGCAACCTGTTCCCGCTCAAGCCGTTCGCCGAGGCGTTCCAGGCCTGCTTCACGCCCTATGTCGAGGCGCCGGCGTTCCAGTGGGACAACCTCGCGTTCATCGCCGCGTGGGGTGTCGTCGGTGCGATCGTCGCCCTGCGGCGGTTCACCTGGGAGCCGAGCGGCAGCGCTCCCCGCGCCCGTCGCGCCCGCCGCTCCGCCACCGCCGCCTCCTGACCCCACCAACTCCGAAATGTCGCGGGATTCGGTCGCTCAGCGACCGAATCCGGCGATTTTCGGGTGGTTCGCGGTCAGGAGAAGACGACGGTCTTGCGGCCGTGGACGAGCACGCGGTGTTCGAGGTGGGCCTGCACCGCGCGGGCGAGCACCGTGGTCTCCAGGTCACGGCCCCGGGCGGTGAGGCGGGCGACATCGTCGCGGTGGGTGACGTGCACGGTCTCCTGCTCGATGATCGGGCCCTCGTCGAGGTCGGCAGTCGCATAGTGGGCGGTGGCGCCGATGAGCTTGACGCCGCGGTCGTAGGCCTGCCGGTAGGGGTTGGCGCCGATGAACGCCGGAAGGAACGAGTGGTGGATGTTGATGATCCGGTTGGGGTGTGCGTCCACGAACCGGTCGCTCAGGATCTGCATGTAGCGGGCCATGACCACGAGTTCGACGCCGCGATCGGCGAGGGCTGCGAGCACCTGCGTCTCCTGCTCGGGCTTCGTGTCGGGGGTGACGGGGAGGTGGAGGTACTCGACGCCCATGTGCTCGGCGATTCCCGCGTGGTCCGGGTGGTTGGACACGATCAGGCGAAGGTCCATCGGGAGTTCACCCCCGCGCCACCGGGTCAGCAGGTCGTAGAGGCAGTGCGGCTGCTTGGACGCCATGATCGCCGTCGGGGTCGGGACATCGGTGAAGCGCAGGTCCACGGTCATGCCGAGCCGTTGCGCCGTCGGTGAGAACGCAGTGACGATCTCGTCGCGTCCCGAGCCCGAAGCCGTCCAGCTCGAACTCGACCCGCTGGAAGAACACCGCGTCGGCGCGTGCCGCCGGTGCCGGGGTCGACGTGCTGTTCGGCGTGGACGATGTTGCCGTCGTGGGCGGCGATGAACTCGGCGGTGGCGGCGACGACACCGCGCTGGTCGGGGCACGAGAGCAACAGCACGGCGGTCATCGATGCCAGTTCTACCGTGATTGCCCGCGGAGTGCGTAGCAGGCCACGGCGGTTGCCGCCGCGGCGTTGAGCGAGTCGACACCGTCAGCCATCGGAATGCGGACGGGAGTCGCGAGGGCGAGCAGTTCGGGGCTGAGCCCGGCGCGTTCGGATCCGATCAGCACGGCGACCTTGCCGCCCGGACGAACCTCGTCGAGTGGCGTTGCAGTCGCGGCCGGAGTCATGGCGTACAGGTCGAATCCGTCGAGGAGCTGCAGATCGGCCGCGAGCGTGGAGGTGCGGGCGTGTGGCAGAGCGAACACGGTGCCCATCGCCACGCGGAGCGATCGTCGGGCGAGGGGGTCGGCGCTCGTGTGATCGAGGACCAGCCCGTCCCAGCCGAGCGCGGCCGCGTTGCGGATGATCGAGCCGATGTTGGACGGGTTGTCGACACCCTCGACGACCACGAGACGGGTTGCTCCGCCCGCGAGTTCGGCCACCGACGGCCGGCGTGGCCGCTTGAAGAGGGTGATGATGGACAGCGGCACGCCGAGACGCGAGACCGCCTGACGCACCGCGACTCCGCCCCCGTAGACCGGGCAACCCAGCTCGGCGGCGACAGGCGGAACCCGCTCGATGTCCACGAGCGCGGCGACGGGAAGGCATCCGGCCGCGAGTGCCCGCTCCACCACGAGGTCACCTTCGGCGAGGAACATCCCGGCTCCCGCATCGTCGCGCTTGTCGGTCCGGCTGGCCAGCCCGCGTTCGTTGAGCCGGAACTGTCGGTACCGGGGATCCTCCGGATCCTCGATCCGGATCACCTCCATGGCGCCCCCCACTTCCCGTTTGCGGGAGTTTTCCGATGGGGCGGGCCATCGAGAAACTCCCGCAAACGGAGAATCAGACGGGGCATGGTCAGAAGTGGTACGGGTAGGGGGACCAGTCGGGGTCGCGACGCTCCAGGAAGCTGTCGCGGCCCTCCTCGGCCTCGTCGGTGCCGTAGGCGAGCCGCGTGGCCTCACCCGCGAAGATCTGCTGGCCGACGAGGCCGTCGTCGATCAGGTTGAACGAGTACTTCAGCATGCGCTGGGCCGTCGGGCTCTTGGCGCAGATCTCACGGCCCCACTGCAACGCCGTTGCTTCGAGTTCCGCGTGCGGGATCGAGGCGTTGACCGCACCCATGGCGACCATGTCGTCGGCGGAGTACTCCCGGCCGAGGAAGAAGATCTCGCGGGCGAACTTCTGGCCGACCTGGCGGGCGAGGTAGGCCGACCCGAACCCGCCGTCGAAGCTGGCCACGTCGGCGTCGGTCTGCTTGAAGCGAGCGTGTTCCGTGCTCGCCAACGTGAGATCGCAGACGACGTGCAGCGAGTGGCCACCGCCGGCTGCCCACCCGGGAACCACACAGATGACCACCTTGGGCATGAACCGGATCAGGCGCTGCACCTCGAGGATGTGGAGGCGCCCGGCCCGGCCCGGTTCGATCGTGTCGGCGGTCGTCCCTTCGGCGTACTTGTAGCCGTCCTTGCCGCGGATGCGCTGGTCCCCGCCGGAGCAGAACGCCCAGCCTCCGTCCTTGGCCGATGGGCCGTTGCCCGTGAGGAGCACGCACCCGACGTCGGTCGACATCCGGGCATGGTCGAGCGCGGTGTAGAGCTCGTCGACCGTGTGCGGGCGGAACGCGTTGCGGATCTCGGGTCGGTCGAAGGCGATCCGCACGACCCCGGCGTCGACGGCGCGGTGGTAGGTGATGTCGGTGAAGTCGAAGCCGGAGACGGGGTACCAGGCCTCCGGATCGAAGATCTCGGAGACGACTCGTGGTGCTGCAGCTTCGGCCATCGCCCCATGTTGGCCGATCAGGTACCGTGCGCCCATGCCGCACGCCGAAGTCAACGAGCGACCGCCGCGAGGTCTGCAGGTGTTCGGCGTCGCCGGACTCCCGGAGATCGACAGCCGGTGACGACATCGCCGCCGAGATCGTCGATGCCGCAGCAGCGAGCGGTGCACCGCTGGCCGACCGCGACATCGTGGTCATCACGTCCAAGATCGTGTCGAAGGCGGAGGGCTGCGCGATCGAGTTGGACGACGTGGAGCCGTCGCAGTTCGCCAGCGACTGGGCGGCTCGTTGGGACAAGGATCCGCGGGTGGTCGAGGTCGTGCTCCGCGAATCCAAGCGCATCATCCGCCAGATCGGTCCGGTGCTCATCACCGAGACCCATCACGGGTTCTGCTGCGCCAACTCGGGTGTCGATCAGTCGTCCAGTGGCGCCCACGGCCGCGTGCTGGTGCTCCCGAAGGATTCCGATGCATCGGCGCGCCGCTTTCGCTCCCGATTCGCCGAACTCGGCCTCGACGTCGCGGTCGTGATCAGCGACACGTTCGGCCGGCCCTGGCGGGAAGGGCAGACCGACATCGCCATCGGGGTGGCCGGGCATGCATCCGTTGCACAGCTACATCGGTGAGGTCGACCCGCACGGCCACGAGTTCCGAGTGCAGGAGATCTGTGTGGTGGATGAACTGACCGCGGCCGCCGAACTGGTGAAGGGCAACACCAGTCGTGTCCCCGTCGCCGTCATCCGCGGCTACGAGTGGGCCACCGACGACACCGCGTCGATGGCCCCGGTCCTCCGCGACGCCGAACGCGACCTCTTCCGCTGACGTTCTCGTGAACAACAGCGCGCCCTGGCGCGCGTCCTTGTTCACGAGAACGGGGTTGGCAGGGACGGGGAGGGTCAGCCGGTGAGGTCTTTCGCGATGCCGTAGAAGTAGTTGGCCGAGAGTCCGAGCGATTCGACGTCGATGCGTTCGTCGTTGCCGTGGAATCGGGAGCCGAACGTGGCCCGGTCCATGCCGGGTGAGAACAGCCCGGCACCGTAGGCCGTGACGCCACGCTCGCGGTAGAAGCGGGCGTCGGTGCCACCCACGATGAGTCCGGGGACGATCGTGGCATTCGGGTAGGCGACCTGGGTGTGCTTGGTCACCAGCTCCCACAGCGGGTTGCTCGACCCGAACTGGTGAGGAGGTCGGATCGCTGTGCTGCAGCACCGTGATCTCGACCTGATCGAACAGGTCCCCGAGCGCCTCGCGGAGCAGGGCGTCGACGTCGTCTCTCGTCGTGCCGGGGACCGTGCGGATGTCGACCTCGATGTCGACGACGTCGGGGATCATGTTGGTCTTCTGGCCGCCGTGCACCACGTTGGGCGACACGGTCGTGTGCGTCATTGCGTGACACATCCGGGCAACCGGGACGGGTAGATCCTGCAGGGTGGCGAAGATGTGCTCGGTGGAGGTCAGACCCTCGCGGACGTCGTCCGGCAGGTTCATCGCGGCGACCTGGGTGCGCCAGAGGTCGTCGATGTGGGCGGCCGGTCGGAACTCGGCCAACCGGCGGACGATCTCGGTCGCCTTGATCAGTGCGTTGTCGGCACCGAACGGCATGGATCCGTGACCGGGGGTCCCGTGCACCCTCAGCCGCCGCCACGCGAGTCCCTTCTCGCCGACGTTCACCGTCACGACGCGGTGGCCGTCGTGCCCGGCGGACGACCAGCCACCCAGCTCGGTCAGGACGTAGTCGGCACCGATCGCATCCCAGTGGTGTTCGGCCATCCATTCCGCTCCCCAGACACCGCCGGCCTCCTCGTCGGCGACGCCGAAGTAGATGAGGTCGCCCTTGGGGCGGAACCCTTCGGCCGCCAGTCGCCTGAACGCCACGGCCATCGAGGACGTGAGGTTGAGCATGTCGATCGCGCCTCGACCCCACACTTCGCCGTCGATCACCTCGCCGCCGAACGGGTCGTTCGTCCATCCGTCGGGGTTCACCGGCACGACATCGGTGTGGGCCATGAGACACAGCGACGGTGCGTCAGGGTCGCTCCCTTCGATGCGCGCGACCATCGAGTCGCGTCCCGTGCGGGGCGTGAACCGTTCGACGTCGAGCCCGGCTCCTTCGAGGTAGTCGATCAGCAGATCCGAGCTGCGGGTCTCGTTGCCCGAGTCCGCCGTGCCGTCGTTGACGCACTCGTTGCGGATCAGGGCCTGGAGGAGTTCGGTCGCCGGTCCGGTCAGTTCTTCGGCCGTGGTCATGTCGGCACGCTAGTGCACCTCAGCCGAGCGGGTTCGGGCGACCGATCCCCATCACGATCGACTGCCAGGCGAGGTCCACCTGCGACGCTTCGAGCAAGGGTTCGTCGCGTTCGACCGTCGGATCGACGATGGCCGTGAGCCACTCGTGGATGCGTTGGCCCTCGACGAGATGGCTGCCGAATGCGACCTCGTCGTATGCGGGACGGGCGGAGTCGGGACGACCCCAGAACACCTTGGCCGACAGCCGGCACGCCACGCCGGCGGGTCGGGCGACCTCGTCGACGGGTCCACGGGCCGACGGCGGCGTCGCTGACGAGTTGTGCGTCGCCGATCGTCTCGAGCAACCGTTCGGGCCGACGGACGGTCCGCGACCACGGTGCGTGATGGCGATGATCCCTGCCGGCCCGATGATCACGTGATCGACACCGCCGAGCGTGCCGCCGATCTCGTAGACGACCCGCCAGGGCGGCGACTCGCGGTGGAGCGCCTCGGCCGTGAGGCGGACTGCCGGAGATCGGCTTCGCCTCGTCGGGTCGCATCCGGGCCATCGAACGGCGGTACCAGAGGTAGCCGCCGACGATGACGACGGGAAGCACGATGAGCGGGATGACGATGCCCAGGTCCACGGGTCTAGTCAAGCCGACGAAGCGGTCCGTCCTCGGGAATGTGGCGGACCAGTGTGAACTCGGCATCGGTGACCACGGCGCCGGACTCCGACACGATGACGGGGTTCAGATCGATCTCGCTGATCTCCGGGTGGTCACTCGCCAGTTGGGCGGCCGACACGATGGCGTCGACGAGTGCCTCCGGGTCGAATCCCGCGCCGTCCAGCGCCGCCTGCACCCTGGTCTCGGCGATCATCGTCGTGGCCGACGCCGGTGACACCGGTGCCAGTCGGCTGGTGCGGTCGTCGATCGCGTCGGCCTGGGCGCCGCCGAGTCCGACGGTGACGATCGCACCGAGGCGATCGTCGTGTTCGCACCGGATTCGTACGTCGACGCCCGGAGCCGCCATCGACTGGACGATGAGGTCTTCGGCGTCGGCGCCGAGGGCATCGAGCATCACCGCAACCGCCTCGTGGACGTCGGCGTCGGTGGTCAGATCCAGTGCCACTCCTGCCCGAGCGGAACGTCCGGGCCGACGTCGTACGGCCTTCACCGCGACGGGATACCCGATGTCGTTGGCGCAGGCCGCGGCGTTCAGCGGCGTGGCTTCGGTGGCGGTGGCCATCTCGATGCCGTAGCTGCGCAAGATCTCCCGGCGCTGCCGAGATCGAGCCCGACGACCGGCTCGTCGTGCGTCGTGGCGTCGATGGCAGCGCTGATCAGGGCGTGAGCCGCCGCCGGATCCACCGGTCGGCTCGGTTCGTCGGTTGCTTCGTCGCGCAGCCATCGGGCGTATGCGTAGGACCGCCCGAGGACTGCAGCGGCCTGCTCGGGGAACGTGAACGAGGGAACCGGCGAGCCGGGAGCGACCGGGCCGTCGGCACCGCCGAGCAGCACGGCGACGACGGGCTTGGTGTTGCCCGATGCGCCGATGTCGATGTCTCGGGCGGCGGCGGCGACATCGTCGGCGACGGCCGGCGCGTAGATCACGAGGATGCCGTCGACGTCGTCGTCCGCGAGCGCGGCCCGCATCGCCGCCGGGTAGTCGGCTGCGCGTGCGCTCCAGTCGAGATCGATCGGTCCGACGACCGGTTCGAGGCCGGCCGCGGTGAGCGCCGCGCTCGGCGAGCGTGCCAGGGCTCCGGGAGTTGGTGAGGACCGCCACGCGAGGCCCGCGTAGCACGGGTTGGGTGGCGAGCACCCGCACGGTCTCGAGGAGGGCCGGGACCGTGGCGACCTCGATGAGGCCCGCCTGCTGGTAGAGCGCGGAGCCGATCTCGCTCTCGCCGGCGCTGCCGGTTCGCACGGCGACGATCGGACGCGTCCGCGAGACGCGCCGGGCGATGCGGGCGAACTTGCGCGGGTTGCCGAACGATTCGGTGTACATCGCGACCACGGTGGTGTTGGCGTCCTGCTCCCAGAACTGCAGCAGATCGTTGGCGGAGATGTCGCTCTTGTCGCCGAGCGAGATGAACCACGACACGCCGAGGTCGACGTCACGGGCCTTGCGGAGGAACGAACCACCGAGCGAGCCCGACTGCATGGAGATCGCCACGCCACCGGGAGGCAACGTGACGTCGACGAGCGCTGCCTGCAGCGGCGTGTCCGGGCGCGGCGACGCGATGCCCATGCTGGACGGTCCGATGATGCGCAGGCCGTTGCGGCGCGCCCGGGTCACCATGGCGCTGACGTCGATGTCGGTGCCGTCGACCGACGTGACGATCACCGCGCCGCGCATCCGCTTGGTGATGCAGGCGTCGATGGTCGCGTCGAGTGCAGCGGCGGGGACGGCGATGATCGCCAAGGACACCTCGTCGGGGAGATCATCGACGGATCGGACGCACGGGTGGCCGTGGATGCTGTCGTGGCGGGGGTTCACGGCGTAGACGGGTACGTCGACGCTGTTGACGACGTTGCGCCAGATGGCGTCACCGACCGTACCGGGGCGCTCGGACGCGCCGATCACGGCGACCGCACGGGGCAGCAGGATCCGAGCGACGGCGCGGGAGTCCGCCCGTTGCTCGCGTCGTTCGACGCTGTCGAGGAACTCGTCGGTGGTCGCCAACTCCCAGTCGAGGTCGACGACGCCCGAGTCGAAGCGGCGTTGGAGGGGCCAGCCGGCCTTGGCGAACACGGCCAGCATGGCGCGGTTGTCGCCGAGCACTTCGGCGGTGAACCGCTCGATGCCGTTGGAGCGGGCGATCGCAGCCAGGTGTTCGAGCAACAGCGTGGCGATCCCTTCGCCGTGGCGCTGATCGTCGACCATGAAGGCTGCCTCGGCCTCGTTCCGGCCCGGCCACCGCTCGTAGCTCGCCCACGCGATCAGCTCGTCGTGCGACTCCACGACGAGGGCGGCGCGGTCGACCATGTCGACGGCGGTGAAGTGGTCGAGTTCCTTCTCACTGAGCTCGGGCTTGGGCGAGAAGTACCGTCGGTAGATGCTCTCGGGCGACTGCCGCCGGTGGAACGATGCGAGCGCCTCCTGATCGGCGGGGACGAGCGGTCGGATGAAGGCGGTGTCGCCGCTTCCGAGCACCACCGACGACGCCCACGGCGAGGAGTTCACCGGGTCATCGTTCATCGTTCGCACCACACCCGACCAGCATGACATCTCCGGGACCGAGAAGGGACCGGTGTGACATCTGTGGTCCGAGGCTGCGGTCTGCCTAGTGTGAGGGGGTGGTCGTTCCCATTGCCGTGTTCGCAGCTGCGCAACTCGACGAACACCTGACGCCGAACTGGCATCCGGAACGCCCGGGACGCCTCGACGCGTCGCTGTCGGGCATTGCCGAGGCGGATCTGCTCGACGCCGTGGCCTTCCACGAACCCCGCCTCGCCACCGTCGCCGAGTTGAGTCGAGTGCACGATCCGTCGTATCTCGCTCAGCTCGAGCGGTTCTGCGGGCTCGGCGGCGGTGACCTGGATCCGGACACGTTCGCCGCGCCGGGATCGTGGACCACGGGCCGACGGGCAGCGGGGGCCGTGCTCGACGCCGTCGACGCGTTGAAGGCGGGGACGTGTGACGTCGCGTTCGCCGCCGGCCGCCCGCCGGGGCACCATGCGGTGGCCGACCGCGCGATGGGGTTCTGTCTGTTCAACAACGTCGCCGTGGCCGCGGCACGGCTCGCCGACGAGGGCGAACGCGTGGCGATCGTCGACTGGGACGTGCACCACGGCAACGGCACCCAGGACATCTTCTACGACGATCCCCGCGTGCTCTACGTCTCGACCCATGAGTCCCCCTTGTACCCGGGGACCGGGCGGGCCGACGAGATGGGCGGCGGACTCGCGCCGCGGTCGAACGTCAATCTGCCGTTCCCGGCCGGCACCCGGGGTGACGTCTACCGGCGAGTGTTCGACGAGGTCATCTGTCCGCTCGTGGCCGACTTCGCGCCGGACTGGCTCTTCATCTCCGCCGGGTTCGACGGCCATCGCCGTGACCCGCTCGCCGGCCTCGAACTGTCCTCGGCGGACTACGCCGACCTGGCCGTGCGACTCCAGGAACTCGTTCCCGAACGTCGCACGGTCGTGGTGCTCGAAGGCGGCTACGACTTCGAGGCGCTCTCGACGTCGACCGGCGCCACGCTCTCGGCGTTGATCGGTGAGTCGTACCGACCCGAGGAGGCATCGACCGGTGAGGTCGGGCTGCCGACGGTGATCGCGGCCCGTCAGCGCTGGGACCTGTAGATCTCGGCGCTCAGCGGGGGAGACGGTCGGGTTCGCCCGCCGGGACGCCGAGATCGGTGGCCAGGGCGACGACCACGCGGTCACACACCGCGCCGCCGGTGTTCGGCCGATTGCCGGCGACCGTGGCGACGATCACCGTGCGGTCCGATTCCATGACCCACGCACACGACACGGCGCCGTCGACGGATCCGGTGTGTCCCCACCCGTACTGGTCGATGAACAGCCCGGGCCAGGTCATCACCTCTCGATCCGCACGTGTGACGGAGCCGAGCACGGCCGCCATGTCGTCGGTCGACACGATGTAGGCACCCGCCCCGCCGAGGCGGGCCAGGCGCTCGACCCCGAGGGCGTAGCCGACATCGGTCGGGAGCTGACCGCCGGTCGTGAGATGCACGCCGGATCCGCCGATCGGGTCGAGCAGCGTGGACTGGGCGGCCTGGTCGAGCGGAAGGCCGGTCACGGCGCTCACGAGGAGACCGAGCGCGCAGTAGTTCCCGTTGGAGTAGGTCCATCTGCCCCGGTGCGCCTGCGGAGGTTCGACGAGCAGGGTGGGCAGGAAGCTCGCGCAGTCGCCCTCGGGGAGGAACCACTGGCGCCGCACCACCGGCATCCCCGAGGTGTGGTTCAGCAGCTCCCGAGGGGTGACATCGGCCCAGCCGGGGTGGGGAGCGAGACCGAGCGCCCCCCAGGGCACCGGTGCATCGACGTCGACGAGTCCGGCCTGGTCCAGCCGGGCGACGAGCGTGGCCGTGAGCAGCTTGCCCACGCTGGCCACGACCATCGGCGAGTCGGAGACCGCCGGCGCGCCGTCGAGGGTCGTGCCCGAGGCAGCGAGCCAGGACCACGCGTCCGTCACGGACGACGGTCATGCTCGCGGCGGCGTTGCCCGCCGCCAGCGCATCGAACGCCGCGTTGGTCGCCGGGAGCGCCGGGTTCGGGAGCGGTTCGACGGTGGTCGTCGTGGTGCTGGTCGTGCTGGTGGTGGTCGTGCTGGTGGTGCGTGCTGGTCGTGGTCGTCGTGCTGGTGGTGGTCGTCGTCGTGGTGGTGCTCGTCGTGGTGGTGCGTCGACGTGGTCGGCAGCGTCGCCGGTGTGGTCGATGTCGACCCCCGGTCGTCGCCGGCCGCGGCAGCCGCGCAGGACGACGAGGAGCAGCGCGGCAGCCACGACGCCGCCCCACAGCGCGACTCGACGGGTGTCCACGACGGCGAGAGTACCCGTGGGTGACCTCCCGGCGCCGGACAGCAGCGTGGCCGAGATGATGCGCGCCGGCCGACAAGACGCAACGGTCGTCGGTAGCGTCGGGTGCCGATGAGCTGGGAGCTGGGTGCGGACCACGAACTGCTGCGGGCGACGGTCCGGGACTTCGCCGAGCAGCACATCGCTCCGCACGCGGCCGAGTGGGACCGCTCCTGCCACTTCCCCGTCGACGTGGTGCACGCGATGGGCGACCTCGGGTTGTTCGGCATCGTGTTCCCCGAGCGATGGGGCGGCGGTGGGGGCGACTTCGCAGCGCTGTGCGTTGCGATCGAGGAGTTGGGGCGCGTCGATCAGTCGATGGGGATCACCCTGTCGGCCGGTGTCGGCCTCGGTGCCAATCCGATCTTCCGGTTCGGCGACGACGAACAGCGCGATCGCTGGCTCCCGGACCTCGTTGCCGGTCGGTCGCTCGGGGCGTTCGGGCTGACCGAATCCGACGGAGGATCCGACGCGGGAGCGACCCGCACCCGGGCCGAGTTGCACGGCGACGAGTGGATCCTGAACGGTTCGAAGGCGTTCATCACGAACTGCGGCACGGACATCACGTCGGTGGTGACGGTCACGGCGCGGACGGACGACGGCATCTCGGCGTTCGTGGTGCCGGCGGGCACACCCGGCATGATCATCGAGCCCGCCTACGACAAGCTCGGCTGGCACGCCAGCGACACCCACGGGATCACGTTCGTCGACTGTCGTGTGCCGGTCGACCACCTGCTCGGACGACCCGGGCAGGGCTTCCGGAACTTCCTGTCGATCCTCGACGACGGTCGCATCGCGATCTCGGCGCTGGCGCTGGGTTCGGCCAGGGCCTGCTTGGAGATGGCGCTCGAGTACGCCCAGCAGCGCAACGCGTTCGGTGGCCCGATCGGTCGGTTCCAGGGCCTGGCGTTCCAGCTGTCCGATCTCGCCGTGCAGGTGGAGAACGCCCACAACCTGACCTACAAGGCGGCCTGGCTGAAGGACGAGGGGCGCCCGATCCGGCAGGCGGCGGCCATGGCGAAGCTCTACTCGACCGAGGCCGCGATGGATGCGGCGCGGGTCGCCACCCAGGTGTTCGGGGGGATGGGGTTCATGGAGGAGTCACCGGTCGCCCGGTTCTACCGTGATGCCAAGATCCTCGAGATCGGCGAAGGCACCAGCGAGATCCAGCGTCTCGTCATCGCGCGAGGCCTCGGCCTCCCCGTCGAGTGAACGTTACGAATGGTGTCTGACACCATGAGTACACCGTCGTCACTCAGTGGGCGGACCAGAAGGTGACGAGGGCGTCGGCGACGGGGTCGAGGTCGGCGAGCATCCACCAGTGGCCCCGGCCGTCGAGGGTCAACACGTCGGCGCCGAGTCGTCCGGCGACGTCGCGACCGAGGTCGGTCGGGACGTACGGGTCCAGTTCGGCGCTGATCACGAGGCCGGGCGGAAGCTCCAGCGCGGCGAGTCGATCGCCCAACTCGCCGACGGCGGGCTGCGCGCCCGTGCGGTAGAGGCGGAGGATGCACCGACCCATCTCGTCGTCGGCGGCAGCGGCCAGGCCGTCGGCGAGATCGGCGGGGAGCCCGAGACCGGTGAACATGGCCACCTTGTCGCCGTGGCTCACCTGCACCATCATCGCCACCACCTGCTCGCCGATCTCCGGCGTCTGCCAGGCCTGCGCCGCGTCGTGCCACACGTAGTCGCGGTGAAGGAGCCCGGCACAGTCGGCGGCCCAGGTCCGCACGAGATCCGGGCGTCGGGCGAGCGCGCCGTACACGTGGCCCGCACCCCAGTCGTGTCCGACGCAGATCGATCTCGGTCCCGGCCGCCCGCACGGTCTCGAGCTCTCCGACGAGCCAGTCGGCGTAGTGGTCCATCGTCGGATCGAACCCGTCGGGAACCGGCGCGCCGAAGCCCGGGTGGTGACAGCGCGACGACATCGGCGTGGCCACGCGTGGCGAGCGCCGCCGTGAGCGGGCCCCAGATCGCTGCCGTTTCGGGGTTGCCGTGGACGAAGACGACGGTGCGGTTGGCCATCAGCGAACGGTACCGGTTCCGGTGCGACCGCTCACTTGCCGAACGCCTACGGTCGCCGCCGTGGAGATCTCGTCGACATCAGCGCGTGCTCGCCGGCTCGGCTCGGTCCTCGAACCGGTGATCGGGCAGGTCTACTTCTCGCCCGAATGCCACGCCAACTACGTCGCGCTCGGCTTCGACCCGAGCAGCGGCGACGCCGACGGTGTGGCGCTTCCCGACGGCCCGGCGTACTTCGCCAGCCGGGGCAGCGTGCTCGGGCAGGTGCCCGGCCAGGTGATCGCCGCGGCGTTCGGCGTGTTCAGCTCGGCCGTCGTCGTGCCGCTGGTCGAACTCGCCTGGAGTCGCACGGACGCCGCGACCATCCGAGCCGCCCGTGCCGATGGTGCCGTCGGTCAGCTCCGGCGGCTGCTCGGCGAGCAGCCCGAGGGAACCGGGCGCGCCCTCGAACTGCTGCGACGAGCGGCCTCCCCGCTCCCGATCAACGGTCGACCGATGGCGGCGGGAATCGCGGCGCTCCCGGTTCCCGACGACCCGCTGGCCGCGCTCTGGCACGTCGGCGACTTCCTGCGCGAGTACCGCGGGGACTGCCACAACGCGGCCTGGGTGGCGGCCGGTCTCACCGCGACCGACATCGGCATCCTGACCGAGCTGTACTGGGGCATGCCGGTGCGCAGCTACAGCCGCACCCGTGGTTGGACGACCGAGGAATTCGACGCGTCCGAGCACCACCTCCGCAACCTCGGCCATCTGGAAGGTGAAGGAGCCGGGACGCACCTGTCGCTGGAGGGCCGCCACGCCCGTGAACAACTCGAGGTCGCCACCGATGCCCAGATGCTCCCGGCGCTCGACGCGCTCGGCGACGACATCGACGAGCTGTTCGACATCCTGGCGCCGTGGGGCGAGACGATCCGCGCCGGTCGCGGGTACCTCGGCGCCGGACCGCACGACCTTGCCTGAAGCCCGAGCAGGTTGGGTCGATCAGGCCCTGATCGGATTGAATGGAGTCAGAGGACGGGCGTTCCGCCCACCCCTTGGACAAGGGAGTTCTGATGACCAATCAGCATCCGGCCACCGTCGCCGACAGCCTGACGGTGCACGGCGACCTGTACGACGGTGACGTCGATCGAATCGTCGATCACTGGGCCAAGCTCGATACGCGGCTCCGCTCGTTCGACGCCGGAACCGTCGCCCTCGAGCTCTTCGTCAAGGATCGCGACACCAAGAGCCAGCACGTGACGCTCGACGTCAAGATCGACGGACATGCCCCCCTGGTCGCCACATCGTCGAACCCGGATCTCGACAAGGCGTTCAACGAGGTCCGCGACGAGATGATCCGTCAGCTGACCGACATGAAGACCAAGAACGATCCCCGCAGCAACAAGCACCTCCGCGAGGTGCCGAGGAGCTGACCCACCGAAACAGCCGGTGGCAGACCAGCCGGTGGTGGATCAGCCGCTGGCGGATCAGCCGCCTTCGGTCTCGGGCAGGTGCACCTCGACACGGGGGCAATGGTCCAGCACATCGGCAATGGCGTCGGTCACGGCCGCCAGGTCGATGTCGGCCATGAACGTCATCAGCGTGAGGTGGCTGAGGATCCAGCCCGGGTCGGTCGCCCATGGCGGAGCGAACAGCGCCGGCTGGACGAGGCCCTGGCTGCGGAGTTCGCCGAGCGCCGGGATGGCGAACAGGTCGAGTTTGCCGGCGAACAGCAGCCCGATCGTGTCCGCCCGGCCCGCTCGGAACGCGGCTCGGATGAAGGTGGCGACCTGCAGGTACCCCGACAGGTACGCGCAGTCCTTCGTGAACGGCGCCCCTCCGGTCAGCGGCGCCACCTCGGAAGATGCGCCGCGTCGACTCGAACGCCTGCTCGGGGTCGGCGCTGCGCTCGAGGAACCAGCGGTACAGCTCGATGAAGTCGGCGCCGTCGATCACCATCTGGACCGCGAGAATCCGGTCGGCGAGCCGGCGTAGGCGATCCATGCCCAGCGTGCCGGAGACGTACTCGGAGTAGACCGCCAGGCCCTCCTGGGTGCGGGTCGTGCCGGGGTGGCCGATGGCGAGGATCGGGATGTCGGTCTGGGCTCGCCCGTTCAGGCCGGTGGCGACGTGGATGAACGCCTCGTGGTTCAACAGCTGCGCCGAATCCTTGGCGGTGAACTTGGCGTCCCGACGGATCTTGATCCTGCTCGTCGACGCGACCGCGTTCGCCGAGAGTTCGTCGACGAGCAGGACCTCCGGGGCCGAGTCACCGAAGTGGTCCTTCACCGCTTCCTCGATGAACGCGGCGACCTCCTCGCCCGTCTTGGAGCGCAGCACCGGGCGCAACAGCGCAGCGTGCTGGAGATCCTCGATCGAGTCGTGCACCTTGCGGGCCAGGTCGAGCGGGGTGGCCGGGTCGAAGCGAAGCGGCTGGCCGGGAACTCCGTAGAGCTTGCGGCTGTACGCATGGAACGCCGGCGTGCCGAGCGAAGCGAGCATCAGCGCGGTCGACTCGATCGAGGTGGCCTCGCGATCGAGCCAGTCGTCGACCACGTTGCCGGGGCGCAGGAGTCGGCGGGCGGCATCGACGCCGTCGATGACCGGATTCGGGTCGATCATCGTGTAGGTCGGCTCGGGGAGCTTGTCGGCACCACCGGCGAGGAACTCGCTCGCGGATCTCGCCCGGCCAGGCGAGGGCCGACAGCACCCGCATCGGCTTGGCGACGTCGTGCAGGATCTGGGCGGCCTGTCGGTAGCGGTCCTGGGCACTCTCGTTCGTCATCGGCGCAGTATCCCACCCGACCGGGCCGGCAGGCCACACGATCCCGTGGATCACGGTCGGCTACGGTTGCCGACGATCAGGACCATCTGAGAGGCACGGGGGAGGACGTATGGGCTCGGCAATCGGACAGATCCTGCCGTTCGCGATCGGCGTGGCGATCAGCCCGATCCCGATCGTCGCGCTGATCCTGATGCTGTTCTCCGCGTCGGCCAAGCGGAACAGCATCGCGTTCGCACTGGGATGGATCCTCGGGCTCGCCCTGGTCGGCGCGATCGTGCTCGCCCTCGGTCTCGACTCGAACAGTGGCGGCGAGTCCGACACGTCGGCGACGATCAAGTTGGTGCTCGGGCTGCTGCTGCTCGTGGCCGCCGTGCGGCAGTTCCGGTCGCGACCGCACGACGGGGAGGAGCCGAAGATGCCGGCATGGATGGAGGCGATCGATTCGTTCACCCCCAACAGGGCGTTCGGCATCGGCATGCTGCTGTCCGCGGTCAACCCGAAGAACCTCGCCCTGACGGTGGGTGCAGCGGCCACGATCGCCTCGGCCGGGCTCGACTCCAGCGACGAGTACATCACGCTGGCGGTCTACGTGCTGATCGCCTCGGTCACGATCATCGCACCGGTGGCGTTCTACCTGATCCTCGGCGAACGGGCCGACCAGCCGCTGTCGGAGGCCAAGACCTGGCTGCTCCAGAACAACAACACCGTGATGTTCGTGCTGCTGCTCGTCTTCGGCTTCAAGCTGATCGGCGACGGGCTCGCCGTCCTGCTCTGAATGGGTGCCCGTCCCGTGATCGACCGGGTCCGGCCAGGCCGCGCCATCACCGGCATGTCCGCCGTGCTCCTGCCGTTCACACCCGAGGGCGACATCGACTGGGGCGCCACCGAGGCCCATGTCGCTCGAACCCTGGAGGCAGGGCTGACACCAGCGGTCAACATGGACACCGGCTACGTCCAACTGCTCGATGACAACGACCGACGTCGCGTGCTCGATCTCGCCGCCGACGTGACGGGAGGCCGATTCGTCGCCGGCGCGTACGTCGCCGATGCCGCCGGGGCACGTTTCGACCTGCCGGGCTACGTGAACGCCTGTACGCAGGTCGTCGATCGGGGTGGTACTCCCGTCGTCTTCCCGTCGCACGGCCTCAACGCACTCGACGACGACGGATGGGTGGCTGCGCTGGCCGAGATCGGCTCGGAGGTGGACCGGTTCATCGGGTTCGAACTCGGCGCGATGTTCGTTCCCTACGGACGGATCCCGTCGCTCGACGCCTACGAGGGTCTGCTGGGCGTTGCGGCCTGTGTCGGGGCCAAGCACTCGTCGCTCAGCCGCCAACTCGAATGGGACCGGCTGGAGCTCCGCGACCGTGTGCGACCCGACTTCGCCGTCCTGACGGGCAACGATCTGGCGATCGACATGGTCATGTACGGCTCGGACTACCTGCTCGGGCTGTCGACGTTCGCTCCCGAAGCGTTCGCGATCCGCGACCGGTTGTGGGCGACCGGTGATCCGCGCTTCCACGAACTCAACGACCTGCTGCAGTACCTCGGCGCGTTCACGTTCCGTGCTCCGGTGCCGGGTTACCGACACGACGCGGCGATGTGGTTCGAGCTCCGTGGGCTGGGCCCGAAGCGACGGAACGCCTGCGTCGGTGCCCCGACGCCCCGAAGCCGATCGCGCCGTGCTGGCCGACATCCTCGAGCGGGTGGAGGAGTGGGAGGGCACCTCGTGAGTGTTCGCTGGACCCAGGTCAAGAAGCTCGACTCGGTCGGCGCGTTCCGAGATCACTGCGAGCGTCTGGGCGTCGAGATCCCGATCGCGGAGTCCGTCGACGCGTCCGGCTCGCTGGCGGCGCCGGTGGTCGTCGACGACGGTGGCTGGAGCGCCACTCGTGTCGCCGAACCGCTTCGCCGTGCTTCCGATGGAGGGATGGGACGCGACGACCGACGGTCGGCCGACAGACCTGGTTCGCCGCCGATGGCAGCGGTTCGCTGCGAGTGGCTGTGGTCTCGTGTGGGGGGAGGCAACGGCGGTCCGCCCCGATGGTCGTGCCAACCCGAACCAACTCGTCCTCGACGAGACGACGGTCGACGACATCGCCTCCCTGCGGGGCCTGCTGGACCGGGGCCAGGTGGCCGGCCTCCAGTTGACGCACTCCGGTCGGTGGTCACGACCCGATGGCCGGCCGCTGCCACGGACCGCCTACGCGCATCCCTCGCTCGACCGGCGGGTGGGCGTGGATCGGCAGCGTCATCTTCACCGACGACGAACTCGATGCCCTCGCCGACGACTACGTCACGGCGGCGGTCCTCGCACAGGACGCGGGGTTCGACTTCGTCGACGTGAAGCACTGCCACGGTTACCTGCTGCACGAGCTGTTGTCCGGCTACGACCGCGAGGGCCGCTACGGCGGTGACCTGTCGGGTCGCACCGAGTTCCTCCGTCGAGTCGTCACCGGCATTCGGTCCCGGGCACCGGGGCTGGCGATCGCCGTCCGCCTCTCGGCGTTCGATCTGATGCCGTACACGGCGGGCGCGGGAGGTGTCGGGGAACCCGAGGGTGGCGGGCCGTACCGCTACGCGTTCGGGGGCGACGGCACGGGCCTGGGTGTCGACCTCACGGAGACCCATGCGCTGCTGGACGTGTTCCGCGACCTCGGTATCGGGCTGGTGAGCACGACCGCGGGCAGCCCGTACTACAACCCCCACATCCAGCGCCCGGCCTACTTCCCGCCGTCGGACGGCTACCACCCTCCCGAAGACCCGCTGGTCGGTGTCGCCCGACAACTCGCCGTCACGCGGGAACTCACGATCGCCCATCCGGACCTCACCATCGTCGGATCGGGGTACTCGTACCTGCAGGACTGGGTCGCCCATGTCGGCCAGGCCGTGATCGACGAGGGCGGTGCGTCGATGATCGGCCTGGGTCGGATGATGCTCTCGTATCCCGGCCTCGCCGCCGACACGCTCGCGGCCCGTGACCTCGACCCCCGTCTGATCTGTCGAACGTTCAGCGACTGCACCACGGCGCCGCGTGCCGGGCTGGTGTCGGGCTGCTACCCGCTCGACCCGTTCTACAAGGAGCACCCGCAACGAGTGGAGCTGACCAGGGCGAAGCAGGCCGCCAAGGCGCGGCTGCGCTGATCGTACGCAGCGGCGCCTGGTGCGGAGGACGGTTCAGTCGGCGGGCGCGGTGGGCGATGGCGAGGCAGCGGAGCCGATCGCCCGGAGTCGTGGCGTGGACAGCGGCACCAGCTCGCCGGCCGCTCGATCGAACACGAACAGGTTCGAGTCGGCGAGCACGGCCGCGAAGTTGGAGTCGGCACTCCAGACCACCGGCTGGCCGGCGTCGAAGCCGTCGATGACCGTGAGCCGACCGCTGGCGGTGTCGGCGAATGCCCACGTCTCGACCGTGCCGGCGTCGCCGAGCGGCCACCGGGCAGTTTCACCAGCAGCACGTCGCCGTCGGGCGACACCGACGTGCCGAGCGCAGGCGTCCGAGCGGTCCGGGCCGTCGGGTGGCTGTCGGCACCGAACCCGCCATCGGGTGTCGAACGGGCTCCGGACCGTCGATCGACGCGCGTGATGTCGCACGTGTCGATGTCCGCGCACTTGCGGACGTAGGCGACGTCGGCACCGATCGCGACGAGTTCTCCGGTGGTCAGCCGGTCGGCGCCGTCGACACCGACCGCGAACACGTCGCCGGCGCGACGCACCACGAGGCCGCCTCGCCCGTCACTGCCGAGCAGCTCCGCGTCGGGCAGGTCGATCGTGGCGCCACTCGAATCGACGGGGAGCCCGTCGATGGTGACGAGGCGATACGCGACGCCACCGTGGCGGCGGCGAGCTCGGGTGCGGGCACCCAGATGGTTCCATCGACCGGACCCGCCAGCTTCACGCCGTCGGCGGCGAACACCGCGTCGAGCGGTTCCTGGACACCCTGCCGGAACGCGAACGCCGGGTCGTCGGCGCACCGAGGGCGAGGATCGCATCGTCGGACTTGATCAGCGTCGAGGCTCGCCGGCGAGTCGCTCGGTCGTGGGCCAGCTCTGGGCGACACCGGCGTCGACGTCGATGTAGGTCACCCCGCCGCTCGTCAAGGCGCCGACGATCGTGATGCCCGTCGGGGCGAGTGGCCGGGCGGCGCTCACGGTCTCGGACACCACGGTGACGGTCGGATCGAGTTCTGCATCGGGCCAACGCACGCCGACTGAGACGACCTGGCCCAGATCCTCCCCGAAGGTCACGATCTCGCCGGTTCGTGCGACGAACTGCAAGCCGGGCCCGTCGATCCGGGCATCGAAGATGCCCGAGCTGTCGGCGGCCCAGGTCGATCCCTGTGGCCAGAACCCGCTCGGCGCCGAGGCGACCTCGCCGACACCGAGATCGATGATGACCCGCTCCTGCTGGTTGGCCCCGCTGCGAACCGACTGACACCGCGGAGCCGTCCGGTGCCATGGTCATGCCGTACACCATGCTGTTGAACTCCTCAGGGAGCAGTGCCGGATCGATGACTCGGCGTTCACCGTCGCTGCTGCGGACGAGCACCGTCGAGCACTGCAGCGACTCGTCGCACTCGCGGACCAGTCGGTGGTCCCGCGCCGCCGCCTGCACCACGCCGTTGTCGATCCGGCGTGAGGTGCCGGTGGCGTCGACCTCGTAGGCGCCACCGGCGTCGTTGACGATCCAGGTGCCGTCCGGCGTCGTCAGCCCGAATCCCGACGACACCGCCTGCGGAGGCGAGAAGTGGGACGACGTCGCCGTCGAGGCCGACCGAGGCGAAGGTCGTGTTCCCGCCGTCGGGCGGGTAGATCGCCACCACGAATCGTTCCGACCCGTCCCCGGCGCGCCACCAGCCGGCGACCTGGAATCCGCCGACCTCACCGCCGAACTCATCCGCGGCGACGGTGACCGGGAGTCCGGTCCGGGGAACGATCGTGAGGGCTCGGCCGTCGGGTCGCACGATCGCTGACGCCTCGGGAGCCACGACGATGCCTCCGCCGAATCCCGAGCCTCCACCCGACGGGTTCGTCGGTCGGGCGACAGACCGAACACGACCGGATGGCAACGACAGCGTGTGCACGAGACCGTCGTCGGTGAGCATCACGACCTCGGTCGGGGTCTGGATCGCCGCCACGGCCGGCGGGCAGGTCGATCTCGATCGGCGTCGTCGACGCAACGCCGGCCGCCGTCTCGGCCGCTGCCCGTCCGTCGAAGGGGTCGTCGGTGGTCGTGGGCGCCTCCGACGTCGTCGAGGGGGTCGTGTCGTCCACGGTGGTGTCCGGAACGGCGGTCTCGTCGTCACCGGATCGGACCATGACGCCGACCACGACGGCCACCGCGAGCAGTACCCCGCCGCCGATCAGCAACTTCGAACGGACGCTGCGCTCGCGTCGGCGATCTGCGCTCATCGGTGGCTCCACCGGTTCATCGAACGTCGTCCGTGGCTGCGCCAGTGAGATCGGCTCGTCGATCTCGGCCGGCACGCTTGGACCACACGATGTCGAGTGGTTCGTCGCGCACCGGGATCGTCGTCGGTGCTCCAGATCGACTCGGCGTTCTCGGTGGCGGGTCGCTGGACGTCGCCGGGTTCGTCGCCGTGGGGCACCGCTCCATCGAACCACATCGGGACCACCACGCGGACGTCGTGCAGGAGGTGGCAGACTGGAGTCGAGGGAGGTGCGCCTCATGCCCGCCACCACGCCAACGATCTCCATCCAGGGCCTCGTGAAGAGCTTCGGCTCGACCCGCGCGCTCGATGGGCTCGACCTCGACGTGGCCGAAGGTGAGGTCCACGGGTTCCTCGGTCCGAACGGCTCCGGCAAGACGGTGACGATTCGCATCCTCCTCGGTCTGCTCCGCGCCGACAGCGGTCGCGCGACACTGCTCGGCGGCGACCCGTGGAACGATGCGGTGGAGCTGCATCGTCGGCTCGCGTACGTGCCCGGCGACGTGAACCTGTGGCCCAACCTGTCGGGCGGTGAGACGATCGACCTGCTGGCTCGGCTGCGCGGGGGAGTCGACACCGCTCGTCGAGATGACCTCGTGGAGCGACTCGCGCTCGACCCGCGCAAGAAGAGCCGTACCTACTCCAAGGGCAACCGGCAGAAGGTGGCACTCATCGCCGCGCTGTCGTCGCGGGCGGAGCTGCTGCTGCTCGACGAGCCGACCTCGGGTCTCGATCCGCTGATGGAGTCGGTGTTCCAGGACTGCATCCTCGACGCGACCGCGGGAGGGGCGCACGGTGTTGCTGTCGAGCCACATCCTGGCCGAGGTGGAGAAGCTCTGTGATCGAGTGACGATCATCCGACGCGGACGAGCGGTGCAGACGGGCACACTCGACGAGCTGCGATACCTCACCCGCACCACGGTCGACGCCGTCACCGATCGACCGGTGAGCGGACTGCGGGACCTCCCCGGTGTCCATCACGTCACCGACACCGATGGACACACTCGCTTCGACGTCGACGGGCCCGATCTCGGCGCCGCCATCGCCCACCTGTCGACCTTCGGCATCCGCTCGTTGGTCAGCCAGCCCCCGACCCTCGAGGAGCTGTTCCTCCGGCACTACGGCGACGAGTTGGCGGCGATGGCGGTCGACGTCCGCGATGAGGGAGCCACGGCATGACCGGCGTGCCGACGCTCGAGCGGCGAGAGCCGCCTCCGGCCGTGCCACTCGAGCCGGGTCCCACTTCTCGATCCGGCGGTCACGACTCGACGGCGGGGATCGGCCACCTCGTTCGGCTCGTGCTCCGGCGCGATCGTCTGCGGATCGCCCTGTGGTGGACGGCGATCGTCGGCTTGATCGTGGTGAGCGCAGCAAGCATCACCGGGCTCTACCACACCCCGGCGGAGCTCGAGACCTACGGACGTCTGGTGCGTGGCAACTCGGCGTTGATCGTCCAGTCGGGTCCCGGGTACGGCCTCGACGATCCGACCACGGGCGCCGTCATGATGAACGAGAGTGCGATCTGGACGATCATCGGGGTCGCGCTCATGTGCGTGTTCATGACCGTTCGGCACACGCGCACCGAGGAGGAGTCGGAGCGCGCCGAGCTGATCCGGGCGGCGCCCGTCGGTCGCCACGCGCCGTTGGCTGCTGCGCTGATCGGGGTCGCGATCGCCGACGCACTCGTCGCCATCGGCAGCGCCGTGGCCCTGATCGCGTACGGGCTCCCGGTGTGGGGCTCGTTCGCCTTCGGGATGTCGATCTTCGGAGCCGGTCTCGTGTTCGCGGGGGTCGCGGCAGTGGCCGCGCAGGTCGCGAGCGGGTCGCGGGCGGCGTTGGCGCTGGGCGGAGCCGTGATCGGCGTGTCGTTCGTCCTCCGAGCGGTCGGAGATGTGGGCAACGGTGTCCTGTCGTGGGCGTCGCCGATCGGATGGGCGCAGGCGATCCGCGCCTTCGCCGACGAGCGGTGGTGGGTGCTCGCCATCCCGCTCCTGGCGACCGCCGGTCTGATCCTGGCAGCCGTCGCGCTGCAGAACCGTCGCGACTTCGGTGCCGGGCTGGTCGAGCAACGCCCTGGCCCCGCGGTTGCCGGGCCGCGACTGTCGAGTCCCCTCGCGTTGGCCGTTCGTCTCCAACGGGCCTCGGTGGTCGGCTGGGCGATCGGTGTCGGCCTGATCTCGTTCTTCTACGGCATCGTGGCGGATCAGGCCGAGTCGATGATCCAGGACAACCCGGACCTCGCCGACTTCTTCGCGCAACTGGGTGGGGCGTCGATCACCGACGCGTTCCTGTCCACGTCGGTGCTCATCCTCGCGCTCATCGCGACGGGCTTCACGATCTCCTCGGTCCTCCGGTTGCGCTCGGAGGAGCTGGCGGGTCGAACCGATGCGCTCCTGGCCACCCCCGTGACCCGCCGGCGGCTCGCACTCGGTCATCTCACGGTCGCGGTGACCGGGACCGTCGTGATCATGGTGGTGGCCGGGCTGTCGATCGGTCTCGGATTCGCCCTGGTGTCGGGAGATGCATCGCAGATCGGGCGGATGCTCGCCGCTGCGGTCGTCATGGTTCCCGCGATGCTCCTGGTCGCGGGCATCGGATTCGCCCTGTACGCAGTGACACCGCGTGGGTCGCTGGTGATCTGGGGGTTCTACGCGTGGGTCGATGGTGGCCGGGATGCTGGCCACGGTGCTCCGTCTGCCGGACTGGACGCTCGACCTGTCGCCCTTCCAGCATGTGCCGGCGCTCCCCGCCGCGTCGATGTCGTGGCTGCCCGTCATTGCACTGCTGTGTGTCGCCGCCGGGTTGGTCGGGATCGGCCTGGCGGCCCTCGATCACCGCGACATGTCCTGACCCGTCCCACCACGCCCGACTCACCCACCCGAAACTTCGCGGAATCCGGTCGCTCAGCGACCGGATTCCGGCATCTTTCGGGTGAGGTCGTGGTCGACGGGGTGGAGAACCCGTGGCACGATCGGTGGATGGGAACCGTGCTGAACGTGACCGGCCTCGACCACATCGTGCTCGTCTGCGCCGACGTCGAGCGAACGCTCACGTGGTACTGCGATCTGCTGGGTCTCGAGGCCGAGCGCGCCGAGGAGTGGCGGCGGGGGGAGGTGTTCTTCCCGTCGGTTCGGCTCGACGAGTCGACCATCATCGATCTGCTCGCCGGCCAGCCGCGCGACGGTCGCCTCGATCACCTCTGTCTCGTCGTCGAGCCGACCGACTTCGATGCCTTGGTCGCGTCCGGTGACTTCGACGTGGTCGACGGACCGGGCACTCGTTTCGGGGCCCGCGGTGACGGCACGTCGCTGTACGTCCGCGACCCGGACGGCACCGTGGTCGAGTTGCGCTACTACTGAGCGGCCCCGGATCGCTGCGCCGTGGGAGGTGGTGCCCGGCGGCAACCGCCGTTTGGCTAGCGTCGCCGGTGATGCGACGTCTCAGATCCTCGACGATGGTGGTGTTCGCCCTGACGCTCGGGTGGGCCATTGCGTCGTGCGGAGGCAGCGACGATGCCGGTGGTGCCGGAGGCTCGACCGATGCCCGCACCGTGGAGGTCACGGCGAAGGAGTACTCGTTCAATGGCGATCCCGGCACGATCGCCTGCGGGTGACACCATCGAGTTCGACGTCTCGAACACCGGCGTGCTCGAGCACTCGATGGAGGTGCTGTCGTCCGAAGGCAGCTCGCTCGGCAAGACCGGACGGATCGAGCCGGGCGAGAGCGCTGCCGTCACCGTCACGTTCGACGAGGCCGGCCAGTATCGACTGATCTGTGACGTCGACGACCACCTGTCGCGTGGCCAATCGGCCAACATCACCGTCGTCGAGGGTTGACGGCGGTCGGAGGGTTGATCGGCCAGGTCAGGACGGTTCGACCGACGACAGCGACCACACCGCAACCGGGTCGTGGAATCCCTTGACCATCCGTCGTCCCGCCGGCTGGAAGGTGCAGCCGGTCGCGACGGCGATCACCTCGGCGGTGACGAGCACCTCCTGGGGAACGGCTTCGTCGACCAGACGCGAGGCGAGGTTCACCACGCTCCCGTAGTAGTCGCCACCGCGGGTGAGCACGTCGCCGAAGGCCAGACCGCCGCGAGGCAGCACCTGGCTGCCGTCGTCGTCGAACGCCTCGGTGAGCGCGGCAGCGGCCCGGCACGCAGCATCGGCATCGGTGGACACGAACATCACCTCGTCGCCGATCAGTTTCACGACGCGGGCTCCGCAGGCGGTCGCCACGTCATGGGCGCGGCCCTCGAAGTCCCGGATGAACGTGGTCAGTTCGGCGGGGGACATCCGGGCCGATCGTTCGGTGAATCCGACGAGGTCGACGAAACCGACCGCGAACCGGTACCTCAGACGGTTGTCGTCGACCGTCGCCCGACGGCTGCGTTCGACCGCCTGGAGCACGTGACGGCGCAGGATCGGGTCGAGTCGGGCGGCGAATCCGTCGAGCAGACCGACCGCTTCGTAGATCTTCGTCGCCAGCTCGAACTCGCTCGCCCCGGCGGCGACATGGGGCGACTCGACGTCGCTGAGGAACATCGACACGAGTGCCTCGGCCAACCGTCCCACCGACGACCCGATGACGCGGAGGATCGACAGCGCCTCCGGCGGTGAGAACATGGCGGCGACGACGGTCATCGTCTCGAACAGCTCGACCTCCGCGAGCGTGTACCCGATCTCGCCGGGCGGCGCTCCGTCGATCGGTGCGAAACCCAGGGCGGTCGACACCTCCTCGATCTGGTCGCGGTCGAGGCCGCTGCGCTCGGCCGCCTCCGTTGCGGTCAACCGGACACCCGGGACCATCCGGAGGTCGCCGGCCAGTGCATTCAGATTGTGCCGACGCTGACCGGTCGCCATGTCCTCGATCGTGATGCCGAGCGACGACAACCAGTCGAGGAGTGCGATGCGGTCAGCGGTGTCGCAGTCCTCGAGGAGACCGGCGGCCTCGTAGTCCTCGCGTCGCGGCATCGGGATCTGCCTCAGGCGGGGAGTCCGTCGACGAATCCGGCGATGAGTGCAGCCACCTCGGCAGCATGGGTGTCCTCGTGCATCGAGTGACCACCACCTTCGACGATCACGAGGCGGGCGTCGGGCATCTTGCGTTCGAGGTACTCGCCGGCGCCGGTGTACTCCGGACGGTCGGCGCTGCCGGCGAGCACGAGCGTCGGCGTCGTGATCTCGGCCAGCCGGTCCATGACCACCGAGTCCTCCTGCAGGTTGAGCGTGGTCACCTGATCCGGCACACCGAACCGGTGGGCGTTGCGTCGTGAGCGCTCGTTCCACTCCTCGCGCTTCACCGGGTCGCGGTAGCCCGGACCGGTGTTCAGCACGATGACGCCCCGGTCGACGCCGGGCCGTGTGGCGGCATGCGCGAGCGCCAGGTAGCCGCCGAGGGAGTGCCCGACGAGCACGGCGGGTTCGCCGAGGTCCGCGAGGACGTCGTCGAGATCATCGAGCGCCCGGTCCCTCGTGTACTCCGCAGGGTCCTCCGGCACCGGTGACGCCCCGTGGCCGAGCAGATCGATCGCGACGACGGTGTAGCGGTCCGCCAGCAGGTCCATGCACGCCGTCCACGTGGCCGCCGACATGCCCATGCCGTGGATGAACACGATCGGCGGGCCCGAGCCGTCACGGACGACGTTGAGGCGGGTCACTCGCCGTACTCGTGCTCGGGAGCCGGATACACGCCCGACTCGACGTCCTCGCGGTACGCGATCGCGGCGTCGAGCAACGTCTGGCCGATCGACGCGTACTGCTTCACGAACCGCGGGATGCGGCCACGGGTGAACCCGGCCCAGTCGCTCCAGACGAGGAGCTGGCCGTCGCAGTCGGGGCCGGCTCCGACGGAGATCGTCGGGATCGACAGTTCCTTGGTCGCCTGCGCGGCCACCGCCGACGGGACCATCTCCAGGACGACGGCGAACGCTCCGGCCTCCTCGACGGCATGGGCGTCGTCGAGGAGCTGTTGCGCACCATCGCCCCGTCCCTGGATGATGTGGCCCCCGAGTCCGTGTTCGCTCTGCGGCGTGAACCCGATGTGGGCCATCACCGGGATGCCGGCGCGCACGATCCGCTTGATCTGCTTCGCGCTGCGGACGCCACCTTCGAGCTTGACGGCCTGGGCGCCGGTCTCCTTCATGAACCGGATCGCCGTGGCGAGGGCCTCGTCCGGACCGTTCTCGTAGGACCCGAACGGCATGTCCGCGATCACGAGCGCCCGCTTCGCTCCGCGCACGACGGCGGCGGTCAGCGGGATCAACTCGTCGACGGTGACCGGGATCGTCGTGTCGTAGCCGAACACCGTGTTCCCGGCGGAGTCGCCGACCAGCAGGAAGTCGATCCCGGCGTCGTCGAAGATCGACGCCGACAGGTAGTCGTAGCTCGTCAGGCCGGTGATCTTGATGCCCTGTTCCTTGGCGCGCTGGAAATGGCGCGTGCGTACTCGTTTGAGCGCAGGGTCGTTCTCCGCGGCGCCGTAGGGCCGTTCCTGGTCGGTCACGCGACCACCGTAGGTCGTTGCGGGGCCCCGACCAAACGACTCAGAGCGCTTGCCACGGGATCGGTGGCAGTTCCTCGATCGCGCCCAGCAGGTGGCGGACCCAGACCTGCTGCAATTCGTGGAGATACTCCGAGTTCGCCTCGATGCGGTGTTCCTCGAACGTCAGTGATCCGTTGCGGTAGACGGCGAGGTCGTAGGGCGGGCCGACCGACAGGTTGGCGTGGGCGGTGCTGAGCATCGAACCCAACGCGACCTTGGTGGCCACATCGAGGTCGGCGCGCACCCGGACGGCGAACTCGAGCCAGAACTTGCCGTACTTCGTCTCGCCGATCTGGAGGAACGGCTTGGTGTTCGACGCCCGGATGTAGTTCCCCTCCGGGTACACCAGGAAGATCTCGGGCCGGGCGCCGTGGATCTGGCCGCCCAGGATGAACGTCGCCGTGCCGTCGGCGCCGGATGCGGCCAGCGCGTCGCGATGGCTGGCGACGACCTCGCGGCTGATGCGCCCGACGTAGAGCGCCGCCTCGAAGAGGTGGGCGACGGTCGCGAGGGATTCGTGGCTGCCGGGTGTGGTCAGGTCACGGTCGATCCGGTCGAGCACCTCCTGCGTCGTCGCCAGGTTCCCGGCCGACTGGATGACGAAGGCCCGATCCTCCGACGGCTGGATGACGTGCAGCTTGCGGTACGTGCTGATGTTGTCGACGCCGGCATTCGTCCGGGTGTCGGACAGGAACACGAGCCCGTCGTCGAGACGCAGAGCGAGGCAATAGGTCATGGTGTCT
>CAVZTM010000012.1:0-29805 GCA_963778175.1 Ilumatobacteraceae bacterium | reverse complement strand
TGCCGCTCGGCACTAGCGATTCCGGTTCAAGTGCCGTCGGGGGTTCGGAGCGAGCGCTTCGACTTCCAGAATGCCAACAGCGACACGATGATCGCCAGCAGCACGCCGAGAAACAGTCCTCCAGCAATGCTCGCTCCCGGCGAGGACGGCCCCGATTGAACCCGCGACCACGCCGATGCACGCGATCATCAATGGGCTGAGTCGTTGCGGCGCTTCACTCGACACGCCAGCGACAGTAGACCGTTCGACTACTCCGATGGCCTTCCCCGCCCCGCACAGATCTGCCGCTCGGTGCTGGCCACTGAAGACGTCACGGTGGCAGTCTTCGTTGATGCGAACGACGGGCGGGATCTCGTGGTGAGTTCGCTCTTGGAGCGTTCGAACCGTCGGAGGTGTGTCACAGCGTTCGCGATGGTGGCCGCTGTCGTTGCCTTGTCGGGGTGCAGCGTCGAGGTGGCGGGGGTGACGGGCGTGGGTCTCGACGCGAACGGTGACCTGGTGGGTTTCATCCAGATGTGCGATCACCACGTCGATGGGGCAACGCTCTACCGAAGCGATGACGACGAGCTCGGCAGGTGGCAAGCGGACGAGCCAGTCACCGACTTCGTCTCATGGTCGCTATCGGACCCTGGTCGCGGCTGGACCGCCGAGCGCCGCTACTCGACTCCCTCTGGCACCGACGAGTACAGCCTGTACGGGTGGACAGCCGACAACAGTTGGTCGACGGAGCACGTGACCTTTCGTCTCAGTGATTTGGATGGCATGCAGCCAGGCGAGGTCATGTACTGGAACGGCGAACTGACCGTGGCGACCGAATCAGCCTTTCGCGCCACTGTGTGAGGACTTCTAGAACGGCCAGGTGGCACAGAACTGCCGATCTGCGTGGCTCGATCGGTCCGGGTGAGCGGTCCGACCGGCCAGTCGACAATGCCCGGCTCGATGAGCACCTCTGCGGCCAATAACCGCCGAGCCGCTACGCGGCAAGGTGGCTACCCGCCCGAATCAGGTCGTGTCGGCTCCGCGCCGTGTGTCAGGGCGAGCCGCCAGCGCGGCCTTGAGTCGTTGTCGAGCCCCGACCGATTCGGCGACCGGCACAAGGCGGCTGGCCTTGCCGAGCCCATGCGCCGGCATGTTCCCATAGATCGCCTCGTACTCGCCGGAGCGCACGAGGTAGGTCTCGTGCCAGATCCCCGAACGCGTATCTTTGCCCACGCGCTTCCAGTAACTGCGCCACACGTCGAGGTGCGGGTCGTCGGTGTTCTTTGCGAACGCCTCGAGATGTTCGAACGAGCGCCAGTATTGGACGTTCACGAATCCCATCGTCTCGTACCCGAGCAGGCCCTTCTCAGGGTGCTCGGTGAGGTACTTCAGCATGTGGTTCATTCCTCTGCGGCCACCCAGGTCGGCGAATGACTTGAAGGCCTGCCACTTCAATCGAGTTCGCGCACCGATGATGAACACGACGAAGTCGCCCTCAATCTCCGCGGTCCACCGTCCCTGCTTGATGTCGGCCATTGCGATTGCCCTCGTCGTGACAAATCCTCGCGTGCTCGCCGACAAATCGTCAACAGCCCGCACCTATCTGCCGCTCGGTGCTGGCAATCCCCGTCCACTTCGGGCAATAGGCGCTACCTCCCGAGCACTTCCTCTGACTTCACGTTGCCCGAATGCCCTCAGTTTGATGGAGGCTTCAGGGCCTCGGCCACCCGTCTACGCTCACTGTGTGGCGAACGAGCAGAATCGTAAGCAATGGGATCGAAGCGGTCAGTCGTGGGTCGAGTTTCAACGAACATTTGACTGCCTGCTCGAACCAATCCGCACCCTGCTTCTTGATCATGGCGCGATCAGAGACGGGGAACGGGTGCTCGATGTGGGGTGCGGCTACGGCACCACCTCACTCGAGATCACCCAACTCGGCGCGTCCGTACACGGTGTCGACATCTCCACACCGATGATCGACGCCGCACTGGCTCGTGCCGGCCACAGGCCACGTTTGATGTCACCGATGCACAGACCGAGCCGCTTGGCGGACCTTACGACGCTGTGGTCTCCCGGTTCGGGGTCATGTTCTTCGACGACCCGGTGGCGGCGTTCACCAACATCGGCAACTCCACCGCACCTGGCGGACGGATCACCTTCGTGTGCTGGAATGATCAGGCACCGGGATCCACGCGGTGCGTGGGCCGGTGGCGAAGTGCTCGTAGCCGCTCTACCGTCCCCGCCACCTGCGGTACCTCCGAATGCACCGGGATGTATGCCTTCGCCGACCCCGACCGCACTCGGACGATTCTGTCTGCGGCGGGCTGGACTGACATCTCAATCAACGGGCACGAGGTTCCATGTGCTATCGGATGGCCGAACTCCGACGGTGTCGAGGAACGCCTCGCAATGCTGCTCGGGTCCGAGATGGGTCAGCTGATGCGTGATCAGGTGGCCGTTGAGGACCAACCGGCCGTGGTCAGAGGCCATGCGCGCCTCTTTGTCCGATCGGGTCGTGGACGGTGCAATTCGCCTCCACGCATCCATCTGGTTGGTCTCCGCGACCTGCGAGCCGCGCGAACGAAGCTAGCGGCGAGGTGCGGAGGCGCTGGGACAGCCCCACGAGAACCGTCGCGTACTCGACGCGCTCCTCAACCGTGGCGTAAGGGCGTGCTCAGCGACGACCGCTCAGAACTGCCGATCTACTCGGTCCACACACAGGTTTGCGGCGGCGACATGCGCTCCCTATGGCGCGGCGCAGACTCGCCCGCACCATCACCGTCGGGGAGCGTCAGCCTTAGAGCGTGTAGCGGTACACGTTCGTGCTGCGTGCCTCGAAGCCGATCCGGAGGTACAACCGGTTGGCCGCCTCACGGGACGGCCGACTGGTGAGGCTCACGTCCTTGGCGCCGCGGCGCCGGGCCTCGTCGAGCGCTGCCCGGTTGAGCAGTTCGCCCACGCCGCGACCCCTCGCTTCGGTGTCCACCACCACATCCTCGATCCACGCCTTGAGTCCGGTCGGGATGCGGTAGAAGGCGAGCGTCAGGCTGCCGAGGATCGAGCCGTCGACACGCGCCACGAACACGACGGTGTCGGCGTTGGCGATCATCGCCTCGAGATGTTCCCGGGACGGTGGCGGTGACGACGACGACAGCTGTGGGATCAGCCGTTGGAAGGCAGCCACCAGTTCGTCGTCCACTCGGTCGACCTGTTCGATACGCGGGGTCTCGCTCACGACCCGCTGACGCTAGCGCCTGGCACCGGTAGCGTGGTCGCCGTGGCAACCGAGCACGTCCGCTGGCTGGCGGAGCCCAACCTGAACCGACCGGTGCTCATCGCCGCGTTCACGGGATGGAACGATGCCGGCGACGCTGCGTCCAGCGCACTGCGCACCATGATCGAGTCATGGGGCGCGCAGGCGCTCGCCGAGATCGATCCCGAAGCGTTCACCGACTTCGCAACCGTCCGGCCGCAGGTCCGCCTCGACGAGCACCACCACCGATCCATCGTCTGGCCCACCGTCGGGCATCTGGTCGGTGTCGCTGCCGGGGACCGATGTGATCCTCGTGCTCGGGCCGGAGCCTGCGCTGCGCTGGCGACTGTTCTGCGAGCAGATCGGTGGCATCGCCGAGCGATTCGGCGTGACGATGGCGATCTCACTCGGTGCGCTGCTCGCCGACGTTCCGCACTCCCGGCCGGTCCCGCTCATCGGCACCGCAACCGATGACCAGTTGATCGAACGCTTCGAGCTGCGCCGATCGCAGTACGAGGGCCCGACCGGCATCGTCGGCGTGCTGCACGACCACCTCAACCGATCCGGCATGGCAACGGCATCACTGTGGGCGGCCGTTCCGGGCTATGCATCCCAGATCCCCTCGGCGAAGGCGGCGCTCGCCCTCGTCGAGCGGGCGTGCTCGATGATCGGCACTCCGGCACCCCTCGCCCGCCTGGCGGTGGAAGCCGCTCAGTACGACGCCCGCGTCGCCGCGATGATCGGTGACGACGACGACATGATCGAGTACCTCTCGCGGCTCGAACAACTCAGCGACGACGAGTCCGACGACGACGACGACGACTTCACCGTCGACTCGACACTCGACCCCGACGCCCTCGTCGAGGAAGTCGAACAGTTCCTGCGCGATCGCGATCCCGAGTAACCCGAGTCCTCCGATCCCGGGTGATCCGATCCCGGGTCGTCAGGGTTCCGACGTGCGCCAGATCGGCGAACGAACGGCGTCGAACGTCGCCGCCGACTCGACCCCCGCGATCGCAGCGAACGCCATCGGCCCCCACCACTGCGCACCGGCAGTTGCCTCGGGCAGCGCATCGGCGGCGAACCAGCCGACGTCGGCGGTCTCCAGCGGATGACCCTGCAACTCGCCGCCCGTCGCCGTGCAGTGGAACAGCAGCATGTACATCCCGAACCGGCTGAACCCCATGCGTTGGCCGTCGACGACACCGAGCAACCGCTGTGGCTCGCAATCGATCCCGGTCTCCTCGCTGACCTCCTTGACGGCCACCTCCGCCGGCGAGTACCCGACATCGGCCCAACCCGTCGGATACAGCCAGATGCCCGAGTCCTTGCGTTGGACCAACAGGATCTCGCCGAGTTCGTTGCCGACGATCGCTCCGACCGCCACCTTCGGCGTCACGTACCCCGGCACTCCTTCGCCGATCGACTCCATCCACTCCTGCACGAAGTGGTCGGTCTCCCGTTGCACCTCGATGGCCTCGGACGCCGCCGCCGCGTTGCGTTGCATCTCCTGCGCCGCCGCCTTGATGTCGGCCGCGACGTGCAGCACCTCTTCGTATCGTTCCCGCTCGTAGAGGTTCTCGGTGAAGCCCATGCCCGTACGAGCGATCGCCGCGAGCGACTCACTCCACCGCGCCAGGTCACGTTCGCTGACTGTCACGTCGCTCACGTTAGGGGATCGCCACGTCATCAGGACACGGCATGGAGCAGCGCACGCTGGATCTCCCGGCGGTGGGCCGGATCGGTGACCAGGGCGCCGTTGGCGCGCACGTAGAACGTGTCGACGACCTCCATCCCGATCGTCTGCACCGTCGCATGACGGATGTCGAGGCCGAGCTCACCCAGCGCCTTGGAGATCCGGTGGAGGATCCCGATCTTGGTCACGGCCCGCACCACGATCACCGTGGCGTTGCTCGACGCTTCATCGTCGAACACCACCGACGGCGGCCCCGGAGCCGCCGCCTGCGTGCGCCGGCGGCGTCGGTAGGTCAACTCACGTTCGGCCAGGCGCGCCTCGATCGCCAACTGCGACGCCAATGCTCGGCCGAGGTCGGCCTTGATCGACCGCCAGTTCAGACCCGCCTCGGGCACGACGATGCGGAACTGCGACGCCGCGATGCCGCTCTCGTCGGAGTGCGCCTGGGCGCTCACGACGTCGAGCCCGTGCAGTGAGAGCACCCCGGCAATGCGACTGAACGTGCCCGCCGTGTCCGGGCCGACCACGGTGATGACGTCGTCGGTCCGCGAGATCGACAGTTCACCGACCGCCATCGCGGCGAGCGTCTCGGCATCGGGGAACAGACGCCACGTCGCTTCGGACACGTCACCGCCGCCGAGCACATGGCGAACCCGGTCGACGAGTTCGCGGACCAGTCCTTCCTTCCAGTCGCCCCATGCCGACGGACCCGTCGCCAACGAGTCCGCCTCCGTCAGGGCATGCAGCAGATCCAGCACCTCGACGGACGCCACGGCGTCGGCGACGTGGCGGATGGTCGCTTCATCGGTCAGGTCGCGCCGCATCGCCACGTCCGGGAGCAGGAGATGCTGCTCGACGAGCGTCACGATCACCTCGACGTCATCGTGTGGGAGCCCGAGCTTGGGCCCGATGGAACGCACCAGTTCCATCCCCACTTCGGTGTGATCGCCCGGATAGCCCTTGCCGATGTCGTGCAGCAGCGCGCCGAGCACCAGCAGGTCCGGTCGGGAGACACGATCCGCCAGATCCGACGCGTTCGCGGCTGCCTCCCACAGGTGCCGATCGACGGTGAAGCGGTGGTAGGCGTTGCGCTGGGGTTTGGACCGCACCGGCGTCCATTCCGGCAGGAGCCGGGCGAAGAGATCACGTTGGTCGAGCGACTCGAGCACGGGAACGGCGCGGTGACCTTCCAGGAGCAGGGCGATCAACTCATCGGTGGCCCCCACCGGCCAGGCACCGGGCCAGCCCTCCACCTCATGGTGCAGCCGATCGAGGGTCGCCCGGCCGATACGAGCACCGTGACGCGCGGCAGCGACCGCGGTCTGCAGGACCAACGTGCTGTCGGAGCCGGGGTCGGCGTCAGCGGTCAATTCGATCTCACCGTCACGAAGCACCACCCCGGGAGCCACGGCCCGCTCGTCGACGCGTTTGGCCTTCGGGACGCGTCCCCAGTTCTCGTCGCACAGCCAGGCAACGGTCCGGCCTGCGGCAGCCACATCGGTCATCATGTGATCGGCATCGTTCCAGCCACCGGCCCGTGCGGCGCCGTCCTGGTCCTCGAGCCGCAACACGTCGCCGGACCGGTCGGTCGAGCGGTGCAACGACACCCGGGCCCGCAGCAAGACGTCGTAGCAGTGGTCGAGATCGATCAGATCCTCGGCTCGCAAACTGAGGCCGCCCTCTTGCGCCCACCAGAGCGACTGGACGTCACGCAACCCACCGTGGCCGTCCTTGAGATCGGGCTCCAGACGGTAGGCGACGTCACCGGCAGCATCCGCACGCGCCCGCACGCGGTCGCGCAGCTGGCCGAGGAACCTCGGAGCATTGGCGAGCCAGAGTTCGCGACCCTTCACCACGACCTCCTCGGCGAGCCGATCGTCGCCGGCGAGCGGTCGCGCCGTGACGATCGCGGTGGCCGAGTCGAGGTCGGTCCGGGCGAGATCGAGCTGCTCGTCGATCCGGCGAACGCCGTGACCGAGCTTCACGCCGGCATCCCACAGCGGGTACCACATGGCGCTGGCCGTCGGCTCGATGTCGGCGGCCACCTTCTTGGGCTTCACGTCGTGAACCAGCAGGAGATCGAGATCACTGCCGGGTGACAGCTCGCCTCGCCCGTACCCGCCGACCGCGAGGAGTGCGACCCGGCCCGAGCCCGGTGGATGGCGAGTGATCGCCTCGTCGAAGATCTCGATCACCCAGTCGTCGGTGAGGTCCGACAGGGCCCGGCAGTAGTCCCGGCCGAAACGACCGGCGCGGGTCAGCGCCTCGTCGAGCCGCTCGTCGCGGCGCTGGGCCTCCGTTGCCTTGGATTTCACGTCACGATGTCGATGGCAACACCGATCGCGGCGATCCGGGGTGGACGCGCCGTCGGGGACACTTCGATGAGGAGGGCATCGTCGTTGGAATCGATGTCGAGATCATAGGCATCGAGTGACTCGTCCGCCCCGGACTCCCGCGGCGCTGCGACGGATCCGTTGACCGTGACGGTCGCGCCCGGCACGGACGGCGGTCCCGTGAGCGTCACGACGAGGGGACGGACCGGGAATCGCGGGGGCCCGGGCGGCGCCGCGGACTTGATCGGCACGTCCGCGGTCACGGTCGCGTTCGGCACCGGGTGGACGGTTCGGTTCCACGACCACGAACAGGCGCCGCGGGGAATCGGCCCGTCTCGTGACGACGACGAGTGTCCACGAACCCGAACCGCCGGCACCGACGGCCTGATCGACCGTGTACGTTCCCGGCGCCGGCGGCGCGGATCAGATCGGTCACGTCGCTCGGCTTCTCGCTCAGGGGCACCGGTGCAACCCGACCGGGCACCGTGAACCGGACCTCACCGGGACCATCGCCGACCTGGGCGTCGGCACGCCACGTCAGCACCGCCTCGTCGATCTCGACACCGGCAGGCAGATCGAGTTGCCGCGACGACCCGAGCGGAGCGCCGACGACCACGGACTCGCCGCGGCCGACGACACCGAGCGCCAGGCCCGGCACCGTCTCGACGGGAAGGTCGAGCGCTCGAGCCCGGATACTCGGCACCACCAGGAGACGGTCCGACACCGTTGCGTCCAGCGCGAGCCGCAAGGACACCGTCTTGCTCCCGCGAGGCGCCAACTCCAAGCTGCACGTGGCTCCGGTCTCCCCGAGCGGCGACGCACGCCGCGTCACCCTCCGCCAACTCGTCGAAGGACACACCCGGTGAGGGTCGTATCGCGAACCGAACGGATCGCACGACGTCCGAGGGGTTGGACAACCCGAGGTCGATCGTCGCCGTCCCGTCGCGGTAGACCGGCGCCGGGGTCGAGAGTTCGAGCCCGAGCTGGACGGCCGGACCACCGGGGACGTAGACGATTCCCTGGGCGACCCCGGCGAAGACGAGTTCGACCCGATTCGGGAGACGCTCGGTCCCGTCCGGCGGCGTCGTGTCGGGAACCGTGGTCGCAGTTCCCGGAGTCGTGGTGGTCGTCGACCGGTCGAGCAGATCGGCGATCTCGCCGTCGAGGTCGCCGAAGGGGCTCCTGATCAGCAAGGCCGCGGCGAGCAGCGCAACGACGACGACGGCGCCGGCGGCGATACGCGCCCGCCGGTTCGCGCGAGCCGAGCGTCGAGCAGCGAGCGCCGCGGCCCCGAGTGCAGCCGCGGCGACACCGACTGCACCGCGATAGCGATCGACCTCGAGGCCCGTGAGGCCGGGAACGATCGCCGCCGGGACGACCGCGGCGAGATCGTCGGGGGTGCGCAGTCGTCGAGCACAGGCATCGCAGCCGCCATCGCCGATGCCGACTCCCGACGCGGTGACGCCGAGATGGGCGTCGACGAGCCGGCGCTGTGCGTCGGGAAGCGTCCCGCGGTGGTACGCCCCGAGCAGCGGCACGACCGGGCGACACGCCGACTGCACGACTCCCGGAGTATCGAGTTCCGCCGCGAGGAAGCCTTCGAACAGGCCCGCGGCGGGCTGCCGCTTCGAGGGCGACCACCTCAGCGGCGGTACGACCCATCAGTGGTGCGACGGAAGCAGTCGGTTCGAGTTCGACCAATCGATGCCACAAGACCGTCTGCCACGTCTCCGACATCCGTCCGAATGCCAGCCCCATCACGGCCAGCTCCGCCACCTCGGGCGTTCCGGCTCGCGGCGGTACCGACGAGAACGTGCCTCCAGTCAGCAGGGCGAGCGCGCGCGGTCGCAGCGCTCGTACACCGAACTCCTGCGTCGGCAGGTCGTTGCTCTCCTCGGTTCTCAGGAGTTCGGTGCGCAACCGAACGAAGGCGTCATCGGTGCGCTCCTGGGCGCTGCGTCGATCGATCTCGCGGGCGACACCGAGCACCGCAGGACGGTGGCGAGCGACCAGATCTCCCCACGCCGACGCCGATCCGGACCGCGCGGCATCCACCAGCTGACGATCGCTGGGAAGTGGGGCGGATTCCGACATGATGGTGACTGCTCGCGAACGGGGACGCCGTGGACGACACGCCGCCCACAGCACCGTCGAAACGATCCCACCTGGCGGCGCATGGTCGGCCATGATCTGGCCAATCCAGACCGAATCTTGAGCCCCACAGGCAGCCACGTCACGCGGAGCACGCACCCGGGCACACCTGGTGGTCGGCTTCCGTCTGCACCACCCGTACCCGTGGGCTCTTCTACGCTGCTGCACCGTGACCCCTCAACGCCGCCTCGGAGCAGTCGTGCTCACGCTGCTCGTCGCAGCGGCCTGCTCGAACGAGCGTGATGTCTCCCCGGCGACCAGCGTGGCGGCATCCACCACCACCGTGGTCCCGTCGAACGTGGGCGACGACGAACTCGTGCTCGGCCTGCTGCTCCCGACGAGCGACACGGCGATCGGCGACCCGATGGTGGCGGCGGCCGAACTCGCCGTGGCTCGGATCAACGACGCCGGCGGGGTGCTCGGCGAACAGGTGCGCACGAGGCGCGCCGACGAAGGTGACACCAGCGCCACCGCCTCGACCGCGATCCAGACACTGCTGAACCAGGGCGTCGATGCGATCATCGGCCCCGGCTCGTCGGTGATCGCCCTCGGCACGCTCGACGACATCGTGTCATCGGGGACGCTCGCCTGTTCGCCGACCGCGAGCGCGCTCGCACTCGACGAGTTCCCCGATGACGGGCTCTTCTTTCGCACCGTGCCGAGCGACTCGCTCCAGGCCCGAGCGATCGCCGAGACCGCCGACCAGACCGGCGCGCTGCAGGCGACGATCATCCACACGGACGACGCGTACGGCCGGGCGTTCGCCGAGAGTGTCGAGTTGGCGATGGCCGACGGTGCGGTGTCCGTCGGCGAGACCATCGCCTTCAGCGGTCGCGACGACAACCTCCTCGACGAAGCTCAGCGGGCCGTCGACGCGGGGGCGCCGGTCGCGATCGTGCTCGCCGACGGAGACGACGGCACCCGCTTCCTCGAGACGCTGGGGGAGGTCGACACCGGCGGGCTCACGAGCATCGTCGTCAACGACGCGCTGCGCAACCCGGCCACGCCGCAGCGGATCGCCGGACTCGACCCCAGCCTTCGCAACAAGATCGTCGGCCTCGCCCCCACGGCCGACTCGAGCGAATCACCCTTCGACCCGCCCGGCGTCTTCGCCGTGAACGCCTACGACTGCGTGAACCTCATCGCCCTCGCCGCCGTACGCGCCGGCTCGGACGCACCACGCGACATCGCCAACCAGGTGGGCTCGGTCAGCTCCAGCGGTTCGGTGTGCCGAACGTTCGCCGACTGTGTGGCCGCGATCGAGAGCGGATTGCAGGTCGACTACGACGGGCCCAGCGGCCTCACCGAACTCAGCGGGCGTACGGGAGATCCGTCACGCGCGCTCTTCGACCGATTCGTCTACGGATCCGACGGTCGGGACACCGTGCAACGAACCGTCGCGGTCAGTGGCTGACACGCTCGGTCGGCGGTGCGTCAGAGGATGTTCTCGATGAAGTCGAGATACCCGACGTAGAACGCACCGAACTCGCCGTACAGCGCCGAGCCCTTGTCGAAGCGCATCGTGTACACCACGTCCTTGATCACGTCGGGGCTGGCGCCGAACAACGTGACACCCCACTCGTAGTCGTCCAGACCGGTCGAGCCGGTGACGAGCTGGGCCACGCGGCCGGCGAACGTCCGGCCGCTCTTGCCGTGCTCCATCATCATCTCGTTGCGGTCCTCGTAGGGCGTCGCGAACCAGTTGGCGTGCCCCTCGCGCTTCTTGCTCATCGGGTAGAAGCAGAACGCGTTCAATCCGTCCGGCGGGATCTGCGGATGCAGACGTGCCTGCAGCATGTGCTCGGGCATGCCTTTGGCGTACTCGCTGACCTCGGTGAGCGAGACGTAGCTGTCGACGATGTCGACGCCGGCGTGCTGCAGCGCTGTCTGCAGCGTGCGCAGGGTGCGCCAATCCGCAGCAAGCGCCATGAAGGCCACGTCGGCCTTGTGCCCGAGCATCGCAGCCGTGATGACCTGGCAGTCGTCGGCTTCGGCTGCTTTCACCGCCGCCACGACCGCCTCGCGATCGATCGACGACGTCGGCTTGCCGAACAGGTGGACGACGGCCAGACCAGCTTCCATACGCATGCCCACCAGGCTAGGCGCACCCCCGGAAACGCGGAACGCGTGAACGAATGGACGACTCAGGTCGCCATTCGTTCACACGTTCTCGGGGTGTTGGCGTCGCGGGATCAGAAGTCCATGTCGCCGCCGGGCATGCCGGCGGCCGCCTTCTCCGGCTTGTCGACGATGACCACCTCGGTCGTGAGGAAGAGCGCCGCGATCGACGCGGCGTTCTGCAGGGCCGATCGGGTGACCTTCGCCGCGTCGATGACGCCGATCTTCACGAGATCCTCGTAGACACCCGTGGCGGCGTTGTAGCCCTCGTTGCCGGACATCTCGAGCACCTTGGCGATCACGACGCCACCGTTGGTTCCGGCGTTCTCGGCGATCTGACGGATCGGGCCCTCGAGCGACGACGCGACCAGGCGGGCGCCCGTCGCTTCGTCGCCTTCGAGTGACTCTGCGACCTTCGTGACCGCTGCCTGTGCTCGCAGCAGCGTGACGCCGCCACCGGCGACGACACCTTCTTCGATGGCGGCCTTGGTCGTCGACACGGCATCTTCGATGCGGTGCTTCTTCTCCTTCAGCTCGACCTCGGTGGCCGCGCCGACCTTGAGCACGGCAACGCCGCCGGTCAGCTTGGCGAGGCGCTCCTGGAGCTTCTCGCGGTCGTAATCGGAGTCGGTGTTGTCGATCTCGGCCTTGATCTGGTTGATGCGACCCTTGATGTCGTCCTCGGACCCTGCGCCCTCGACGATCGTGGTCTCGTCCTTGGTGATGATGACCCGCTTCGCCTCGCCGAGCAGGTCGAGGGTGACGGTCTCGAGCTTGAGACCGACGTCCTCGCTGATCACCTGGGCACCGGTGATGGTGGCCATGTCCTGCAGCATCGCCTTGCGACGCTCACCGAAGCCCGGGGCCTTGACGGCTGCGGACTTGAAGGTGCCACGGATCTTGTTCACGACGAGCGTGGCGAGCGCCTCGCCGTCGACGTCCTCGGCGACGACCACGAGCGGGCGTCCGGTCTGCATGATCTTTTCGAGGATCGGGACGAGATCGCGGATCGTGGAGATCTTCGAGGACACGAAGAGCAGGTACGGGTCGTCGAACGACGCCTCCATCCGCTCGGTGTCGGTCACCATGTACGGCGAGAGGTAGCCCTTGTCGAAGCGCATGCCTTCGACGAGGTCCATCTCCATGCCGAAGGTCTGACCTTCCTCGACGGTGATGACGCCGTCCTTGCCGACCTTGTCGATCGCCTCGGCGATCATCTCGCCGATCTCGGGGTCGGCGGAGGAGATCCCGGCGACCTGGGCGATCTGCGAGGTGGAGTCGATCTCGATCGAGTTCGCCTTGATCGACTCGACCGCCGCAGCCACGCCCGCTTCGATGCCGCGCTTGAGGCCCATCGGGTTGGCGCCGGCGGCGAGGTTGCGCAGGCCTTCGCGGACCATGGTCCACGCGAGCACCGTTGCCGTCGTGGTGCCGTCACCGGCAACGTCGTCGGTCTTCTTCGCGACTTCCTTGACCAACTCCGCGCCGATGCGCTCGTACGGATCGGCCAGCTCGATGTCCTTGGCGATCGAGACACCGTCGTTCGTGATCGTGGGGGCACCCCACTTCTTGTCGAGTACGACGTTGCGACCCTTCGGGCCGAGCGTGACGCGCACGGCGTCGGCCAACTGGTTCATGCCGGCTTCGAGCGCTCTGCGAGCGTCGGAGTCGAATGCGATCATCTTCGCCATCTTGTGTGTCCTCCGTTGGACGTGTTCGAAGCTTCGTGAGTGACAGGACGGGCCCCGAAGTCCGAGTCCCAGCCGGTTAGCACTCTACGGCCGAGACTGCTAACCGCGCAACCGTCACGCGCTGCCGTGACGCCCGGCGCCGTCGACGAAACGCTGGGCCCCCGCCCGGGTCTCGCCCGACGCGATGGTGGCCCGACCGAGTGCCGTCTCGTTCGAGAGCGCCTCGCCGAGGTCGAGCGACCAGTGGTCATAGCTCGATCGACGGTCCGAACGCAGGCAGATCTGCGGCAGCGCAGCCATGCTGCGTGCCAGGTCGAGCGCCACGTCCAGCGCCCGACCGGGTTCGACCACGCGATTGGCAAGTCCGATCCGTTCGGCTTCGACGCCATCCACACCGCGGCCCGTCAGGATCAGATCGAGCGCCCGAGAGTGGCCGATGAGACGGCCGAGACGAACCGTTCCACCGTCGACGAGCGGCACGCCCCATCGGCGGCAGTAGACGCCGAACACCGCATCGGCGGCGGCAACGCGCAGATCGGCCCAGCAGGCGAGTTCGAGGCCGCCGGCCACTGCGTGGCCCTCGACCGCGGCGATCACGGGTTTGTCGAGCAGCAACCGCGTCGGTCCCATCGGGCCGAGCGACCCGACGATCTCCTCGGGTGGATCATCGCGAACGACGTTGCCACGACCGGTGGAGATCGCCTTCAGATCGGCGCCGGCGCAGAAGGTGCCGTTCGAACCGGTCAGGATCGCGACGGCGACGGAGTCGTCGGCATCGAAGTCGACGAACACGTCGTACAGCAGCTGAGCGGTGGGCCCATCGACCGCGTTTCGTACCTCGGGGCGATCGATCGTGACCACCCTGACCGAACCGACATCTTCGATGCGTACCGTCATCTCCCAGGCATCCTCCCAGGCATCCTCCCAGGATGTCAGCCGCCGGCGACGGCCGGGATGATCGACACGGTGATGCCGTCGGCGACCTTGGTGTCGAGACCGTCCAGATACCGGACGTCGTCGTCGTCGACGAAGATGTTGACGAACTTGCGCAGGGCCCCGTCTTCGTCGACCAGCCGATCACCGAGGCCCGGATGCGCCGCCTCGAGCGCGGTGACGATGTCCGACAGCGTGCCGGGCTCGACTGCGACCTGCTTGTCGCCTCCGGTCAGCGGGCGCATGGTGGTGGGGATTCGAACGGTCACAGCCATGACGGCGATGCTACCGGCTCGATTCCCGAGCGAGATGGTCGACAATCGACGCCCGCCCACCGACGCCGCAGTAGCGTCCGACAGGTGCCCACCCGCCGTTCGATCCGACGCGTCGTGATCGCACCGGACAAGTTCAAGGGCAGCCTGTCCGCGCGACAGGTCGCCGCGGCGATCGGGCACGCGTGCTGGGAACTCGGTGTCGACAGCGTCGAGGTGCCCATGGCCGACGGGGGCGATGGGCTCCTGGAGGCGCTCGGCGGACCGAACCGCACGTCGACGGTGACAGGTCCGCTCGGCGACCCGGTGCTGGCAGCGTGGCGACTCGCCAAGGACACCGCGGTGATCGAGATGGCCCAGGCGAGTGGCCTGACACTGGTCGGGGGCGCGGCAGGCAACGCCCCGATGGACGCCACCACCACCGGTACCGGCGAACTGATCGACCACGCACTGAATGCGGGGGCGCGGCGAATCATCGTGGGACTGGGCGGATCCGCGACGACCGACGGCGGATTCGGCGCCGTTCGGGCGATCACTGCCATCGCACGGCTGCGACGCGTCGAGCTCCTCGTCGCCTGCGACGTGACCACCACCTTCACCGAGGCCGCCGCCGTGTTCGGGCCACAGAAGGGAGCAACACCGGCCCAGGTCGAGATGCTCACTCGACGCCTCGAACGCCTGGCCCAGATGTTCGTCGACGACTTCGGCGTCGACGTCACCGCTCTCCCCGGAGGCGGTGCCGCAGGAGGGCTCGGCGGCGCCCTGGCCGCACTCGGCGGCACGCTGCTGCCGGGGTTCGAGTTGGTCGCCGACGAGCTGAACCTCTACGACCACCTCGAAGGAGCCGACCTGGTCATCACCGGAGAAGGAGAGCTCGACGCGACGAGCTTTCGCGGCAAGGTGGTCGGCGGGATCGCCGCCATCGCATCCGAGTCGGGGATCCCCGTGCTGGCGATCGTCGGATCGCTCGCACCGGGGACCGTCTGGCCGCGCGAAGGGTTCGACGTCGTGTCGCTCGTGGAGCGATTCGGCGAACAGACCGCGTTCGCCGAGCCGAAGCAGTGCATCGAACGAGTCGCGGCCGACTGGCTCGCAGGGCGCTGAGGGTCGGTTCAGCCGCCGGTCGTGGCGGTGACGTCGGTCCCGGTGGGGGTGCCGCCGGCAACCGGCGGCGCGGTGACGACCGTTGCGGCGGGCGCCGAGAGCTCGGCGATCGTCTTGTCGGCCTGGGCGGTACCGAGGATCACCAGGACGCCGGCGTCGCCGAGCGACCCTCCTTCGATCGGCGGCGGCGACGGGACCGATTCGACGACGAGTCCGCCCATCACCCGCGCCACCGAATCGGCGACCGACTGCGCCGCGGCGTTCGCCGGATCGAAGTAGACGATCGGACTGCTCCACGCCGGTGGTGGTGGCATTGGTCGGCTCGCTCATCGTGAAGCCGACCACCTTGAGCTCCTCGGTCATGCGACCGGCAGAGCCCGGAACGCCACTGCCGTTCGCCACGACCACCACGGCGCCCTGCGTGACGAGCGGCGGTTCGGTGGTCGAGGTCGTCGTGGCGATCGTCGAGTCGACGGTCAGCGGGGTGGTGGCCTCGGGAGCCGCACTCCCCGCCGGATCCGCCGTCATCGGTGATGTTGCGCAGGATCAGGAACCCGGCCACGACGGCGACCACCGCGAGCACGATGCTCAACGTGGAACCGACCGGCGATCCCCCGACGCCCTGACGGGACGAGCGACGAGGAGGCGACGACGGAGGCGGGGTGCCCGGTGCGTTGGGATCTTCGGTGGTCATGCGTGCGCTCCCTCTGCTCCCCCGGCGGACGCGATGCCGTCGAGACGAGCTCTACGGGCCCGCAGACGCAGCCGCTTGAGCCGACGGACCACGAGCGGGTCGTGATCCATCGCTGCCGGGTCGTCGAGCACCTTGGTCAGTTCCGCATGGTATTCCTCCGGCGAACACTGGAAGCGCGCGCGGATGACCTGGTCACGCGGTTCGTCGTTGTTCCACCACGCACGTTCGAAGTCGAGCATGGCGGCAGAGCGTTCGTCGAGCATCACCGCACAGGTTGGCCGCTCGGGCACTCCGATTACAAGCACCCCTGCAAATGGTGGGGTCAGACGGTGAGTGGCAGGGCGAAGCCGAGCCGCTTGTCCGGCGTGTCCACGTAGCCGGGGAGCACCGCCGCCATGTTCGTGGTCGCCATGCGGTACTGCAGGATGTCGGCCAGCACCGAGCGGTAGTCGACCGTGACCCGCAGTGCGTTGCCGTCGATGGCCGCCGGCGCCAGCCCGGGCCAGTTGCCGTAGAGGCCGCCGCGAATGCCGCCGCCCATCACCATCATCGTGCTGGCGCGACCGTGGTCGACACCGGCGCCGCCGTTCTCACGGAACGTCCGGCCGAACTCGGTCATCAGCACCACGGTGACCCGGTCCATGTTCGGGCCGAGATCCTGGGCAAACGTGGCGAGCACCTCGGCCAGCGCCTGGAGGCTCACCGCCTGGTTGCCGTTCATCTGGTTGCCGAAGCCCTCGTGGAGATCCCAGCCGAACGACGCTTCGGCGGCGACGGCTTCGAGCCCGACGTCGGCCCGGATGAGCTGAGCGACCTCGGACAGGACCCGGCCGAGGCCACGGCCACGTCCTCCGGTCGGATACACCGCACCGTTCTCCGCCGGCGTGCGGGGCGTCGTGTTGACGATGTCGAGCGCCGTGAGCGCCTCGCGGGCCCGCGCGTTGACCGTCTTGGTGTCGTCGACGACGTGGAGGTCCTGCAGAGCCGCCCGGATCGCACCACCGTTGCCGCGGAACCCGTTCACCCGGAACGAGTCGAGGTTGCTCATGGTCACCGCGACGGACGAGCCGCTCATGCTGCGCTGACCCGAACCCATCGACGCCGCCCGCAGCCCGACCGGCGGCGGTGACACCGTCGTGTTGAGGTGGCGGGCGAGCCAGCCCGATCCGATGGCTCCGTTGTCGAGGCCCTCGTCCATCTTGCGTTGGACGGCGAAGTGACTGCGGTCGCCGTTGGGGAACCCGGCCGCCGGGATCAAGGCGAGCCGATTGGCGCCCCACAGACCCATCAGCGGCGCCATCACCGGGTGGAGCCCGAAGTCGTCGGTCAACGGCAGCAGCGTGGCCGGGTCGATGGCGATCGTCGGGCGGGCGGCCGGCGAGCAAGTTGGCGCCGGCACCCTCGTGACGAGGTACGACGACCGAGAGCCCGTCCATGCCGCCGCGAAGGAAGATGTTGACGACGATGTCACCGACACGGTTGGCGTTGTTCGACGCGAAGGCCAGGCCACCCCAGCCGGGAACCGCGACGGCCACCGTGGTGACGGCTCCGGCGCCCTTGAGGACGGCGCGGCGGGAGATCCGCTTGGTCGGCACCGGTGCGCACGTGGCGCAGGTCGATTCGGAGATGGGCGACATGGCAGGTTCCTGTTCTCAGCGGTACTGGGTCGAGGGGTGGGACAGCAGGAGCCCGACGATGTCGCCGAGCACGGGAGTGAGGTTGAAGCCGGCGAGCGGAGCGTCGGTTGCCACGCCGAGGAACGTGGTGATCGCGGTGATGTCCGTCTCGGTGATCGTCGTACCGAGTCGTGCAGCGAGCGCCCGGATGAGCAGGTCCATCGTGGCGGGCAGAGGATTCGGCAGGAGTGCCGTGGTGTTGACGGTGATCCCGTTGAGGGTCGAGTTGCCGAGCCGCCCCGCCAGTTCCCAACGCCGCAGCATCGTGATGGTCGAGATCCAGAAGTCGCGGTGGTCGGCGAACCCGTCAGGGGTCGGCCATGACCACATCGCGTGGCCGAGCCGCGTCAACTGATCGCTGATCGTCGAGGTGGCCGGACGGTCGGTCGTGGGATCGAAGTCCGGATTGACGACGGCGCCCGTGGTACGCACCATGTCGACCAGCAGTTCGAACGGCGTGCGGACCTTCGGGTACTGGTTGGTGATGAACTCGCGGCTGGTCAGGATGTGACGCAGGACCGGAACGATGTTGGTGTCGTTCGCGAGATACACCGCAGCCGTCGACGCGACGAGCGACGGTGGCGGATCGTCGGCGACGAAGCGGCGGACCAGTTTGGTCGCCAGATAGTCCGCGGTGTTCGGGAGGCGGGCGAGCCAGTTGAGGAAGTCGATGCCGTCCTGCTCTCCTTCCATCCCGGTCCGCCCGGCCGGTGCCGAGAAGGTGTTGACGGTGCCGTTCGGCGCAACGATCGTGACGGTGACCGCCCCGTTGTAGTGACGACTCGGCTGGTACTCGTAGCGCAGCGGGCCGGTCGTCCCGGTCCCGTCGAGGCGGCCGACGAGACCCCAACCGGTGAGCAGGAGCGCAACCTGCTGGACGTCGTCCTCGTCGTAGCCGTTGGACACGCCGACCGTGTGGAGTTCCATGACCTCACGGGCGTAGTTCTGGTTCGGACGGTTGCCGGTCGAACGGAAGTTGTCGAGGTACAACTGCATGCTGACGCTCTTGGCGTTGGCGATCAACAGGTCCGAGAAGCGTCCGAGGGCGAAGCGACGGAAGACGTCACGGTCGTCGGATGCGGCGGCGAAGCGGACGTCCTTGTCCTCCTCGCCGGAGTAGGTGCTGAAGTGGTTGGTCCAGAACTCGACCATCCGTTCGGCGAGTTGGCCGTCATGTCGGGCGGCCCGGATCACCGCGGCGTGGCGGAGTTCCTTCGCGGGGCGGTAGTTGTCCTGGTCCTTGAACTTGACCCACCGGGCGACGACGTCGTCAGCGAGCGAATGGGTACCCGTCAGCACGTTGTCGGTGCTGGTCTCGGGAGGAGTCGCGAGCTGCTTCTCCAGGAACGCAACCGCTCCGAGCGAGGCGACCTCGGCGGTGACCTGCGGCGTCGCGCCGTAGGTGACCCGGTTGAGCAGCATCACCTTGTGCATCGCTTCGAGCTGCTCGGGCGTCGGTCCCGGCGGCGGCGGAGGTGGTGGCGGCGGCGTGGGGGGGACGGGAGCCGCCGGGTCCGGGGCGGGAGTCGGCGGGGTGGGCTGCGGAACCGGACCGGCGGGAGCCGGTGGCGCTGCCGGAGCCGGAGGAGCTGACGGGTGTCGCGCCCCGGCCGGTCGGCGCCGGTGAGGTGCCGGGGGTACCGGGCGCTGCCGTGCTGCCCTCGGCGACGACCTTCGCTTCCGGGATCGGCTGGGCGGTCGCCACCTTGCCGTCGGCCTTCGACGCCGTGCTGGGCCCGCCGGTGCGCCATGGCTTGTCGAGCGCCGCCGACGGCGCCGGCTGCTTCGGGGTGAGCTTCGCATCGGGCAACGTGGCGTTCGACTGGGCCTTCTGGACCGCTTCGTCCACCGAGTCGTCTGCGCATCCGGAGATCAGGACGGCCAGCCCGACGGTGGAACCGGCGATTGCTGCGAGCATCCCGCGGCGGCCGAGCGACGATCCCAGCGCCGTGTCGTGCGCTCGGACGCCGTCGGCAGTCCGCCGGTCGGCGTCACCGCCGGCATCAACACCGATGGGGGAATCGACGGCGGAGCGAAGGGAATCGACGGCGACGGCAGGGCCGCCAGGCACGCCGTCGGGAAGTCCGGGACGGCACCAACTCGGGGCAGCGCGTTGGCCGTTGGGGAAGGCGCCGGCCAGGACGCACGACAGACGAGATCGTCGTGTCGATCGAGTTGCTCAGGTTCGGTGAGGAGCGCTGGTCCGTTCACGGTGCCGCCTTCGTTGATGTCGTTGTCAATGCCGCCCGCTTGACAGTAAATGCATCGACCACTCAGAGCAATGGCATCGACCACGAATAGCGGTCAAGAGTTGATCAAGACGGTCACGGCGACCACAGCTCGGTGTCACGGAACGGTCAAGTCACGGCGTTGCTCGGCATGCGGATCGCCTAACGTGCCCGTCGTGCGACGACCGTTCATCATCGGGATTGCCGGCGGGAGCAGCTCGGGAAAGACCACCGTGACCGAGCGTCTCGCCGCCCTCACCGGGAGCGAGCACCTCTCGCTGATCGAGCTCGACTCCTACTACCTGGACCTCGGAGACGCCCCGATCGCACAGCGGGAGTCCGTGAACTACGACCACCCCGATGCGTTCGACTGGGCGCTGCTCAACGACCACCTCGCAGCACTCGCGAACGGCGCCTCGGTGCCGGTGCCGATCTACGACTACGCGCAGCACAATCGCAGCGACCGCGTCCGCATCGTGTCGCCGGCCCGCATCATCGTCGTCGACGGCATCCTCGTGCTCTGGGACCGCGCCCTGCGGGAACGGTTCGATCTCAAGATCTTCGTCGACACCGCCGCGGACATCCGGCTGATCCGCCGGCTCCGGCGAGATGTCGCCGAACGCGGGCGCACCCCCGAGTTCGTCATCGAGCAGTACCTGAGCACGGTCCGACCGGCACATGAGCGGTTCATCGAGCCGAGCAAACGTCACGCCGATGTGATCATCCCCGAAGGCGGACTCAATCGGCCGGCGCTCGACGTGCTCCTCGCCCGCGTCCGAGAGATCACCCTCGGCGACGCCTGACGAACTCGCCAACTGCCGAGCAGGCCACTCACTGGAGCCGGGTGCGAGGATCGAACTCGCCACCTCATGATTACAAATCAAGTGCTCTACCAACTGAGCTAACCCGGCGGGGTGAGGTGAGGATACCGACGAAGCCGACGGTCAGCCGAGGTCTTCCCAGCCGACCAGTTGGAACGTCGACACCAACCGGTACTCGAGACTGGTCGGCAGTCGGTTGGGCTTGGAACACGCGACGAGCGACACCGTCTCACCACCGACGCGCGCGGCAGGCGGCGAGGATGTCGTTCGGGTTCTTGCCGGTGATGAACTCTGCGGCCATCTGATACGTGTAGCGACGACCGTCGGAGGTCGTGACGTACATCAGGTCGCCCCCGCGCAGCAGGTGCTGGTACCGGTACGGACCACCGGCCGACGTGCGGTGACCGAACATCACGATGCTCGCCCCCTGACCGACGAGCCCGGTGCCGGCCCAGTGCCACGTGTTGCCCGAGTCCACCACCCGTTTGGCGTCGCCGTCGAGCACCCACTGGCCGAGGTCCGAGGCGCGGTATCTGCACGATCCACGGCACTGCCGCCGGCGGAGGCGGCGGATTGAACGCGGGCGCGGTGCTGGCGCCCGTGGGCGACCCGGTGAACCAGCCGGTGACGTCGCAGATCACGTGCCCGACCGCTGACGAGAAGCAGGCGACACCCCGATTGCTGATCCTCGTGATCGCGTGGTTGGCGATCGTCTGCCCCGACCCCGTCACGTTCAGGTTGGAGACGTCGTACCGAGGTGTCTGCGCGGCGTACAGCGTGTAGTACCCGGCGCCGACCGTCCCCGTGACGGTGAGATTCGTGGCAACCGCCTGGGCTCGGCTGTTCATCGGCGCCGGAAGCGCGAACTGACGGGTCGAACCGTTCCACACCCGCATTCGTTCCCGACGGGTGTCGAACACCCGTGTCGGGGTGACGGGCACGAACAGCCCGTCCAGAGGAACTTCCGCCGAACGGTCCGGTCATGTAGCCGACGACATCGAACAAGAGATGGGCACCGGCGACGTTGAAGAGATCCACCCCGATGACCACGCCACGCGTGCCCAGCCGCGTGATGACACCGACCGCCCTCGTCTCACCCGCCGCCACGTTCAGATTCGACGTGTCCGGCACGGCGCCACCGCGGGGAAAGGCGGTCACGTACCCGTTGGCGCCGGCGGTCACCGCCGTGAGGGTGGCGACCACGGCGGTCGCATCCGCCGGTACGAGTCCGTTCAAGTTGACGCTGGAGATCTGACCGACACCCGGTTGGCCGCCGCTACGAGTGTCGAGGGCACGAACCGCCGAGGGGTAGGCGACCAGTCGGCCCGACGCCACCGGTGAGGCGGTCGGTCGATAGACCCCGACCAGGTCGACGATGAGGTCGCAGCCGACGTAGGAGGTGAGATCGACGGCGCCACCACCCAGCTTGATCGTGACCAGGTTGGCGACCGCGCCGTCGAATGCCCCGGCGTTCACGCTCGAGGTGTCGGGAGGGCCTTCGCCTGCCGGGAACACGGTCACGTAGTTCCACCCCGCTCCTCGACTCACGGCTGTCACCGTGAGCACGGCCGCAACGGCGTCAGCGGGAACACCTGGTCGATCCGTGATCCCGACGCGGATCCACTTGTCGCCGACCGGTTGGTATCCGTAGCCGGACGGCGCCTCCGGACAGCGAACGCGTGTCACACAGTCGGCGCTGGTCCACGACCTGGAAGTAGCTCGCCCCCGGTTCGACCGCCTCGACCGAACCGGACCAGAGTGCGACTCCGGCGACCAGACCGGCACTGCCGCCGATGAACGCCCGCCGCCCGAATCTCGAGCCCGACACTGCATGGTCCGAGACACCCATTCGGTCGAACCCTACGCGAGATCGAGCCGCAGCCCGATTGACTTCGTACAGCGCGACTGCTGCCGCCACCGACACGTTGAGCGAACTCACCTGGCCCGCCATCGGGATACTGACGATGGCGTCGCATCGCTCACGCACGAGTCGGGAGAGACCGGCGCCTTCGGCGCCGAGGACGACGCAGATCGGTTCACGGGCGAGCGAACCGATCTCGTAGAGGCCCCGATCGGCGCCGTCGTCGAGCCCGACGATCCAGATGCCGTGCTCGCTCATCTGACGCAGTGCGGCGGGCAGGCCCGGCACGAGCGCCATCGGTACGTACTCCACGGCGCCGGCAGCGGCCTTGGCAACCGTCGGCGTGATGTGGACCGCACGATGTCGCGGCAGCAGCACGCCGGTGACCCCTGCACCGTCACAGCTTCGAACGATGGCGCCGAGATTGCCGGGGTCGGTCACACCGTCGACCGCCACCAGGAACGGCGCCGTGCGACCCGCGCCGCGGGCACCCAGCAGTGCGCCGAGATCGGCCTCAGGCAGTTCGGCGGCGTGGGCCAGCACCCCTTGCGGGGCTTCACTGCGCGCCTCCCGCTCGAGCTTCGCTCTCGCCACGTGCAGCAGCGGGATGCGGCGGGCCGCCGCGATCTCGACGATGTCGGCGACGCCGTCATCACCTTCGAGTTCGGCACTGATCCAGACCTCGTGCACCTTGCGACGCTCGGCGATCAGCAGCTCCCTGACCGCCTGGCGCCCCTCGACCTGGCGGCCACCGAGACCCTTGGCCGCACCGGGATTGCCGGGCGGGACGTTCGGTCGGCGACCCGCAGGCCTGCCACCGGGCCGTTGACTGCCCGAGGACCGATTGCCCGAGGACTGGCTGCCCGAGGACTGCGCTTGCCACCGACGACCTGCCACCTGACGACCTGCCACCCGACGACTTGCCACCTGCGGGCCTGCCTCCGGCCGAGCGACCGCCTGACGGCTTCCCACGACCTGATGATCGACCGGTGCTCATGACGGCTCCCCCGAGCGGTGGATCAGCGCCGACGCGAAGCAGGCGATGCCCTCACCACGGCCGATCGCACCGAGTTGCTCGGCGCGATTGCCCTTCACGGTCACCGGTCCGGCAACGGCGGCCGACAGATTGCGCTGCATCTCGTCGCGGTTCGGCGCCAGCTTGGGTCGCTCGCACACCACGGCGCAGTCGACGTTCGAGACCCGCCAACCGTCCTCGGCGAGCATCGCCGCGACATGGCGGAGCAACGCCATCGAGTCGGCGCCCTCCCACCGTGGGTCGGTGTCGGGGAAGTGCATCCCGATGTCACCGAGGCCGGCGGCACCGAGCAGTGCGTCGGCGCAGGCGTGGGCGATCGCGTCGGCGTCGCTGTGTCCTTCGAGTCCGGGCACGCCGTCGAATCGGCATCCGCCGAGGACGAGCACTCGCTGCGGATCGTCGCTGAACCGATGGATGTCGAAGCCCTGGCCGACACGGAACTCGGGAACGGTCATCGCTTCATCCTGTCGTCTCCGTGACGAGCAGCCGGCGCGCCCAGTCGAGGTCATCGGGGTGGGTGATCTTCCGGTTGTCGGCTTCGCCCTCGACGACCACGACCCGTCCCCCGAGCCGTTCGACCAGCGCCGCGTCATCCGTCGACGCATCACCGCGTTGCGTGCGCCCGACGCAGGACGTCGGCACGGAAGGCCTGCGGGGTCTGCACGGCAACGAGCGAGGAACGGTCGGGTGTCGACACCACGACACCGTCGGCGACCACCTTGATGGTGTCGGTGACGGCGACACCCGGGATCGCACCGTCGGCACCGGCGCGCACGGCGCCGATGACTCGCTCGTAGAGCGCAGACGTTGCGAACGGTCGGGCGGCGTCGTGGACGCAGATGATGGTCGCATCGGTCGGGACCGCCGCCAGCCCGGCACGCACCGAGTCGCTGCGCGATGCGCCTCCGGCGACGCCGCCCTCGCGGGCGGCATCCTCGGCAGGCACGACGAGGACGACACCGTCGGTCGACGCTGCGGCGACCGCGTGCGACCGATCGATCACGCGGACATCTCCGAGCAACTCGTACTGCTTGAGGGTCCCGAAGCGCTGACCGCTCCCGCCGCCGACCACGATGGTCCATGTGTGCTCAGCGCCGGTCACACCGCCGCAGGGTAGTACCGTGACCGATGTCATGGCTCACGAAGCAAACCTCGCCCGCACCGACTTCTTCGTGGACGCATCCCCCGACGCCCTCAAGCGCGTGGCCGAGAGCGGCCACGAACTCGAACTGATCCGCGGCGATGTGCTCTTCAACGAGGGTGATCCGCCCGAAGCGCTCTATCTGGTCCTGAGTGGACGGATCGCCATCGCGCTCGCCAACCCGATCGATCGCCGCGAGAGCGTCGTGGCCCTGATGGAGGCCAACGACCTGTTCGGCGAGATGGGCATGCTGGACGACGGACCTCGCTCCGCCATGGCCCGCGCGCTCGAACCGACCAAGGTGCTGTCGATCCCGTACGGGCCGGTCCTGGCGATGTTCGAGGAGAACCCGAAACTGCTGTGGAACGTCACCCGCCTGCTCGCGCAGCGGATCCGGGTCACCGACGAAGCGTTGGCGGACTCGGTGTTCCTCGACGTCACCGGGCGCACGGCGAAGCGCCTGCTCGAGTTGGCGAACGGCACCGACGAGTTCACGCTGCCGGTCACGCAGGAGGAGCTGGCCGGCATGGTCGGCGCGTCACGCGAGCGGGTCAACAAGGCGATCGCCAGCTTCATCCGGCTCGGCTGGCTGGAGCAGCACGACCGCACCTACCGCATCACCCAGCGCGACCGCCTCGAACTCCGCTCCCGCTGACCACGTACACGACTGGTGTCAGACACCAGTGTGTACGTGTTCAGGCGGTGAGCCAGGCGTGGGCGCGCTGGAAGGCGTCAGCGGCGTCGGCGGGGCGATGGGCGGGACGTTCGGGGGCGTGGGCGAACCCGTGCTCGGCGTCGGGGTAGCGCACGACGGTCACGCCTGAGGCGTCGAGGGCGACCACGTCGTCGGGCGGGGTGTAGTGGTCGAGCTCGCCGATGATCGCCAGCACACGATCGGGATGACCGGCGGCGAGGTGAGCGAGCGGTTCACCCTGGCCCGGCCCGGCCCAGTTCTCGGGGAGCCGGATCATCCCGTAGAAGCTGGCGATCCGTTCGAACCGGTCGCTGCGGGCCGCCTTGAAGCAGTACATGCCGCCCATGCAGAAGCCGAGCAGTCCGACGCGGTCACAGCCCGTGGCGTCCGCGGCAGCTTCGAGGTCGGCGAGGTGACGTTCGTCGTCGAGGTCCGGCACCGCGGCCATCCGCGGCTCGACGTCCGGGCCGAGGTCGAAGCCGGGGAACGGCTCGACCGCGCACACCGTCATCGACCAGTCGGACGCCAGCCGGGCGACCATGTCGTCGTAGAGCGGTCGCAGCCCGAAGATGTCCGGGGCGATGACCAACCCCATGGTCGACGAGTCGCCCGCGATCTCGGCCTCGGTTCCCGACGGCAAGGTGATGCGCATGCCCGGCACCCTAGACACCACGTACATCTGGTGCCTGGCACCGGATGTACGTCAGCGGGCGAAGGTGTCGATCATCAGGTGGACGTCGTCGGCCAGCGGGTACAGGATCGGGCAGGTGCAGCCGGAGGCGACGTACTCGTCGACCTTCGCCCGCACCTCGTCGGGGGTGCCCGAGGCGGTGATCATCTGGACGATCTCATCGGGCACGAGCTTGCTGGCGGCGACGACCTCGTCGTGCGTGGCGGGCCAGGTGAGCACCTTGCCGATCTCGTCGAGCAACTCCTGCGGCACACCCGACGCCTTCATGATGTGGGGCTGCTGGCCCAGGTACTGGGTCACGAGGAGGCGGGCGCCGTCGAGCGCGGCCTGGCGGTCGTCGTCGACCGAGCACACGATGAGCTGCGGGCGGTCGATGTCGTCCAGCGTCCGCCCCACCTTCGCCGCGCCCCGCGCCAGCGCATCGAGGGCGCCGACGTTGTAGCTCGGTGACACGAGGTAGTTGAGCACGGCACCGTCGGCGATCTCGCCGGTCAGCTCCATCATCTGCAGGCCGGTGGCGCCGATGTAGATCGGCACGTCCTTCGGGCGGCGCTCCTGGTGCACGTAGTCGAGTTCGACCCCGTCGAGGTGCACGTAGAAGCCGTCCATCGTGACGGTCTCGTTGTTCAACAGTCGGCGAACGGCTTCGACCACCTCGCGCATCACCCGCAGCGGCCGGCCGCGGTCCACGCCGACCTTCGCCGCCAGCGGATCCCACCAGGCGCCGAGCCCGCAGATCATGCGGCCGGGCGCGAGGTCATCGAGCGTGGAGAACGTCGACGCCAGACGGGCCGGGTTGCGGGTCCAGCAGTCGATGACGCCCGACCCGATCTTGATCCGATCCGTCGTCGCCCCGAAGGCGGCCATCGGCACGACGGCGTCGCGCACGAGCCGACTGTCGGCCTGCCACACGGCGTCGAACCCCTTGGCCTCGGCGTACCGAACGAGTTCGATGCCTTCTCGGATGTCGTGGGCGTCCTGCAGGTACAGCGCAACCGGGTAGCTCATCGATCCAGCATCGCACACCGGTAGCCTCGCCACCCGAGGTCCCCCGCCGCCATGTTCCTGGCGTTGAAAGAAATGTCCCGAGCCAAGGTGCGCTTCGCGCTGCTCATCGCAGCGATCGGGCTCCTGGTGTTCCTCATCCTGTTCCAGCAGTCGCTGCAGAACGGGTTGATCAACGGGTTCATCGGCGCCATCCGCGACCAGAACGCTCCGGTGCTGGTCTACAGCGTCGACGGCCAGCGAATCCTCCAGGGCAGCGTCATCACCCCGGAGATGGAGGCGCAGGTACGAGCCGCCGAAGGCGTCGGGGACGTGGGCCCGATCGCCCAGGGCACGTTCACCGGGCAACCCAGCGGCAACGCCGACGGGGAGACGTTCGACACCACGCTGATCGGCTACGAACTGGGGCCGGACGGTGACGGGATCGGCGCTCCGACGACATTGGTCGAGGGCACCCTGCCGACCGCCGACAACGAGGGCGTGGTCAGCGATGCCGACGTGCCGCTCGGCTACGACATCGGCGACGTCGTGACGCTCCTTCCGGGCGGCAAGCAGATCGAGATCGTCGGGATCGCCGAGGACATCCAACTCAACGTCGCCCCGACGATCTTCACGTCGTACGCGACCTACCTCGACGCCGTGAAGAGCGTGAACCCCGACGCCGGCACACCGCTGCCGAACGTGCTCGGCGTGGTCCCTGCCGACGGCTACACCCCCGACCAGGTCGTCACGTCGATCAACGACCAGTCGCTGGATCTCGATGCGCTGACCCGCGAGGACGCCGCCGCCAAGACACCCGGGGTCGCCCAGGTCCAACAGTCGTTCAACATCATCTTCCTGCTGTACGGCCTCGTCGTGCCGTGCGTCACCGGGCTGTTCTTCCTGATCGTGACGTTCCAGAAGGCGAACTCACTGACGTTGCTGCGGGCCATCGGGGCGCCGGCAGGGAGGCTCGTCTCCTCCCTCCTGATCCAGGTGGTCGTGATCGTGGGCGCCGGCCTGCTCGTCGGCACCCTGCTGTACTACCCGCTGTCGCAGCAATCGCTCGGCGGGATCTCGCTGCGCTTCGAAACGACCGCGGTCGTGTTCTGGTCGGTGCTGCTGATGTCGCTGGCCGTGCTGAGTTCGCTGTTCGCGGCGCGGCGCGTGCTGAAGATCGACCCGATCGAGGCGACGACGGGAGCGGGGGTCGGCTCGTGAAGCTCGCACTCAAGGAACTCCGACGACGCCCGGGGAAGTTCGCGACGGCGACGATCATCCTGACGTTGATCGCGCTGCTGCTGATGTTCCTCGGCGGGTTGCTCGACGGGCTGATCGCAACGTCGACCGGAGCCATTCGCGCCCAGGACGCCCAGGCGATCGTCTACTCCGACACCGCCCAGGCCTCGTTCGTCCGCAGCCGGATCGAGCCCGACGTACGCGCCCAGGTCGAGGCGGTCGACGGCGTCACCGAGGTCGGCGGGATCGGCAATGTGCAGCTCGGCGCCCGCGTGCCCGGCAACGGGCCCCGCGAGCTCGCCAGCGTTGCCCTGTTCGGCTACGAGATCGCGCCGAAGGGCGTGCCGGACGCACCGCCGTTCGGGCAGGCGTGGGCCGACGAGGCGATCAAGGCCGACGGCGTCGAGGAAGGCATGGTCATCGAGGTCGGACCCGCCCGGACACCGATCGAGATCGTCGGGTTCGTGAAGGACACCCAGTTCAACGGCCAGTCGAGCCTGTGGGCGTCACCCGACACCTGGCGCGACGTGTTGAGCGCCAACCGACCCGACGCCCAGGTCGGCCCCGACGTGTTCCAAGGTCTGGTCGTGCGCGGCGACGGTCAGGACCTGCCGGCAGCGATCGACGCGGCAACCGGCGGGGCCACCGAGACCCTCACGGTGCCCGAGGCGATCGATGCGATCCCCGGCGTGACGGAACAGCAGTCCACCTTCAACCAGATCATCGGCGTGACCGTCGTGATCGCCCTCGTCGTCATCGGACTGTTCTTCGCGCTGCTCACCGTCGAGCGCACGAGCCTCTACGGCGTCCTCAAGGCACTCGGAGCCAGGTCGTCCACGATCTTCGGCGGGCTCGTTGCGCAAGCCGTGGTCGTCACGTTCGTCGCCACCTTCATCGCCGGCAGCCTCGTGGTGATCCTCGACCTGTTGATCCCCCCCGGTTCGATCCCGCTGCTGATCACCCCGCTGCGCATCATCACCAGTGTCGTGCTGCTCCTCGTGGCGGCCGTTCTCGGCTGCTCGTTCTCCCTCCGACGGGTCCTGCGCATCGACCCGGCCTCGGCGATCGGCACCACGTCATGACCCACGCTGCGAACCGACCCGCCACCACCGATCTACCGAATGGAGCACCGCAATGACGACCACCGCCGTCACCACTGCGCTCGAGATGTCCGGCGTCCGCAAGGTGTACACGATGGGCGACGGCTCCG
>CAVZTM010000011.1:0-69294 GCA_963778175.1 Ilumatobacteraceae bacterium | reverse complement strand
CGACGCGTTGGATCAGCTCGCCCGGCGTGTGCGTCCGATGGAACTCGTGGTCGAGGCCCAGCACGTGACGGGTCATCGCAGACGCAGTTCGTTGGTCGTCCTCCACGCGGCGAGCGTCGCGAGCCACACGACGACGACCGCCAGCACCTGCGCGGCGACCGCGACCACGAGTTCCCGCACCGCCAGCCGCGCGATCTCGCCGCTCGACGCACCGTCGGTCGCGTCGTCGATGATCCGCCGGACGACGAGCGGCCCGCGATCGTGAGGGCCGAACCCAGGGCGACGAGCACGCCGAGGCCGACCCAACGCCAGACGTCGGGCCGGAGAGCGCCGAGTCCGCGCCAACACGGCCGCTCCGGTCCCGGTTGCCATCCCGACAGTCTCCCGACCGGCCGCGTCAGCACGCGCCGGATTTCACGCACGGGCCCGTGATCCCCGACCAAGGAATATTTGCGACCGCAAACAGGCTTGCACGCCCATGGCAGTTCACCGTCTCAACCACGCCGTGCTCTACGTGCGAGACGTCGAGCGGACGACGGAGTTCTACGGCGATGTGCTCGGATTCCGTGTCGTCATGGCAAGCCCGGCGCCGCGTTCCTGCAGGCGCCGGACTCGACAAACGACCACGACCTCGGCGTCTTCGAGATCGGCACCGGCGCCGGTGCCTCCGAGGCCGGTCCGGTCGACCGTCGGCCTGTATCACCTCGCCTGGGAGGTGGACACCCTCGGCGAACTCCAACGCCTGGCCACCCGCCTACGCGAACGCGGCGCGCTTGCGTCGGTGCCAGTGACCACGGCACCACCAAGAGCCTGTACGCGAAGGATCCCGACGGGCTCGAGTTCGAGGTCGTGTGGATCATTCCGGCCGCACTCCTGACGCCCGAAGACCTTGCTGCCCGCACGGCCATCGGAGCGCTCGACCTGCCCGCCGAGATTGCCCGGTTCGGCGCCGACGAACCCGGCGGCATCGGCATCTCCTCGCCACCCCTCTCCACCCCCTCCACACGAAAGTGACGTGACGACATGAACATCGACTTCTGGGTCGACCCGGGATGCCCCTTCTGCTGGACGACCGCCCGCTGGGCCGTCGACGAGGTGCAACCGCATCGCGATCTCGACATCACGTGGCGTCCGATCAGTCTGTTCTTCAAGAACCAGCCCGACCCCGACAGTCCCTGGTACGAGGGGTCCAAGTTCACCCATGGCCTGCTCCGCGTGATGGAGTCCGTTCGCGCGACCGACGGCAACGACGGCGTGTTCAAGCTCTACTGGGAGCTCGGCAGCCGAATCCACCACGACAAGGAGTTCCCGTTCGATCCCGCCGACGCACTCAGGACCGTCGGGCTCGATGTCTCGCACGCGGCGGCATTCGACGACGAGTCGTGGGATGCCGTGATCCGCGAGGGGATGGACGCCGGGCTCGAGCTCGTCGGCAACGACGTCGGCACGCCGATCATCGCCTTCGAGAACTCGGCCGGCGTCAAGACCGGCTACTTCGGCCCGATCATCACGCGGATTCCGAGCACCGAGCAGAGCGTCGCGATGTGGGACGCCCTCGTCACGCTGATGGACGTCGACTCGTTCTTCGAGCTCAAGCGCACCCGCACCGAAGGTCCCAAGCCCGGCGACCGTCCGCTGCCTCGCTGACGGACATCGCGTTCAGTCGGCGCAGGCCGTGAACAGGCGACGCTTGAACGCCGCTTCGTCGACGGACCACAGCACCCGGGTGTTGGGAGCCGGACGACCGTGGCGGCGGTCCGGAATCGTGCACCCTCGCGTCGGGCCGTCGAGGCCGACCACCAACCACTCGTCGGTCGATTCGACGATGATCGAGTCGTCGAGCGCGACCGCCATCGCGATCGGGTCGGGGAGATCGAACCCGGCGAGGCCGGTGTCGACGGCGTACTGATCGACGTCACCGTTGATGTCGATGGCGAACCGCCCGAGGCGACCGACCTCCGCGAGCCGCGACTGTTCATCGTGGTCCATCACCGCATAGAGACGCGAGATGTTCCAGCCGATCATCGTCTTCGCGCCGGGGGCGGCGAACACGATCGTGGCCGCTTCGGGGTCTGCCCACACGTTGTACTCGCCGAGCGCGTCCACGTTGCCGACCCCGTCCGGTGAGCCCGCCATGAGGTAGGTGTGACCGAACTTCGTGAGCACGTCCGGATCAGCCTGGATCGCAGCTGCGATGTTCGTGAGTGGCCCGAGCGTGACGAGGTCGTGTCGACCAGGTTCGTTCGCGGCGATGTCGAGCAGCGCGGCGACGGCGTCGATCGATGTCGGCGCTCGTGATGGCAGGGGCAGGGTCGCCCCGCCCATGCCGTCTTCGCCATGGACGAACTGCGCGGTGTCGAGCGGACGCGCGAGGGGCACGGCCCGTCCGGCATGCAGCGGAATGTCGGCACCACCACACAGGTCGAGCGTGACGATGGCGTTGCGGACCGCGAGATCGAGCGGCACGTTGCCGGCGACGACCGTCACCGCGCGCACCTCGACCGTGGGCTCCCGCACAGCCAGGACCAGTGCGATCGCGTCGTCGGACGCGGTGTCGGTGTCGATCACGATGCTGCGCATTGGCGAAGTCTGCCCGCTCACCCGCCCCCACCCCGAAAAATGCGTCGAATCGCGCGCGCTCAGGGCGACATGCTGCGCATTTTTCGGGCTCATCGATCACCGTTCGGCGACGCGGTACAGCCAGACCGGTGCCTGAACACCCTTCACCTGCGTCGGGCCCACCGGTTCGAACGATCTCGACACCGGTGATGTGCGAGCGGCCGCAACGACATCTTCGGACACCAGGAGCTCACCGGGGCCGGCGAGATCGGACACGCGCGACGCGATGTTGACCGTCTGGCCGATGAAGTCGGCGCCGCGAACGATCGCCTCACCGAAATGCATGCCCATGCGAACGGCGAGCGGGATTCGATCCTCGGCACCGTGCCTGTCCGAACCCGTCGAGGAGGCGGCAGGCGACCTCGACCGCCGTCACGGGGTGGGCCAACCACACCATCAGACCGTCGCCGAGTTCCTTGACGACGCGACAGGTCGCGTCGGTCGCAAGAACGGACGACACCAGCCTGGTCTGCTCGTCGAGCACCCGGAGCGCCGCCGCATCGCCGGCGGCGTCGGTGTACTCGGTGAAACCGACGAGGTCGGTGAACAGCACCGATCCGAGTTGGGTCTCGACGGCTCCCGACGTCGCGGTCATGCCGTGACGACATCGACGCGGCCGCTCACCGACCGCGCCGTCACGATGCAGTCGTGGCGATCAGGGACGAGTTCGGTGTCGCTTCGACGAACGACCCATGGCCGCACTCCGTGAGGCAGACGCACCGTGATCCGACCCGACACGGTCTCGGCATCGACGTCCTGCGCGGCGACCATCGTGATGTCGACCCTGCCCGAGACACAGTGCGCGTGTGCCGGTCCGCTCGCCGCGTCGACGGTGATCTTGCCCGATGACGCGGTCAGGTGAGCGGAGCCGCAGCGTCCGACCTGCACACGACCACTCTTGCTCAGGATCCGGCAGGACTCGGTCGCCGAACCGACCGTCACGCGTCCGCTCGTCGTTCTGATGTCCACGGAGTCCGCCACCTCGACGGACACGCGAGCAGACGTGGTGACCACGGCGACGGCGCCCACCCGGCCGAGCACTTCGACACGGCCTGACGTCGAGCCGATCACGAGGTCGATCCCCTCGGGCACTCGCACCGTGACGCGTCGGCTTCCGGCGTTGATCGTCGTCGTCGACTCGTCGACCGAGTACTCCACCGAATCCGGCACCTCGATGTCGGAGCGCTTCTCAGCGAGGACCCGAATCGCCCCGCTCGTCGACGCGATCCGCACGGTCGTCATCGCGACGTCGGTCTCCACCCCCGCGACCGTACCCGACCGACCCCGACCCCCACCGAAAATGACGGAATCCGGACGCTGAGCGTCCGGATTCCGCGAAGTTTCGGGGTCGGGAGATGGCGGCGGGTCAGTCGAGGCGTTCGATGATGGTGGCGTTGGCCATGCCGCCGCCTTCACACATCACCTGCAGGCCGTAGCGGCCGCCGGTGCGCTCGAGTTCGTTCAGCAGCGTCGCCATCAGCTTCGTGCCGGACGCGCCGAGCGGGTGGCCGAGGGCGATGGCGCCGCCGTTCACGTTGACCTTGCTCATGTCGGCGCCGGTCTCCTTCTGCCAGGCGAGCACGACCGAGGCGAACGCCTCGTTGACCTCGAACAGGTCGATGTCGTCGATCGTGAGGCCGGTCTTCTCGAGGATCTTCTTGGTCGCCGGGATCGGCCCCTTGAGCATCGTGACCGGGTCGGCGCCGGTGACGGCGAACGCATGGAAGCGGGCGCGGGGCTTCATGCCCAGCTCCTCGGCCTTCTCCTTGCTCATGATGAGCACCGCCGACGCGCCGTCGGAGATCTGCGAGGAGTTGCCGGCGGTGATGACGCCGTCCTCCTTGAACGCGCGGCTTGAGCTTGGCGAGCGTCTCGGCCGTCGTGCCCTCGCGGATGCCCTCGTCGGACGTCACGATCTCGATCTGGCCGTCGATCTCCACGTCGATCGGGATGATCTCGTTGTCGAAGCGACCCTCGTCACGGGCGATCGCGGCGCGCTGCTGGCTGAGGGCACCGAACTCGTCGAGGTCCTCGCGGGTGATGCCGTACTCGGCGGCGATCATGTCGGCGCCGATGCCCTGCGGCGGCAGGCCGGTCTCGGCGTAGCGGTCGAGCTGCTCCTTCGGGAACGGGAACCCCATGCCCTGGACGACCGAGGCGCCCATCGGCGTGCGGGTCATCACTTCGACGCCCGCCGCGACGACGACGTCGTACGCGCCGGCCATGACGCCCTGGGCGGCGAAGTGCATCGACTGCTGGCTGGAACCGCACTGGCGGTCGATCGTCGTCGACGGAACCTCCTCGGGCCACCCGGCGGCGAGCACGGCGTTGCGGCCGATGTTGAGCGACTGCTCACCGACCTGCATGACGCAGCCCATGATGACGTCGTCGACCATGGCCGGGATCGAGGTTGTTGCGCTCCTGGAGCGCCTTGAGCACCTGGGCGGCGAGCGCAGCGGGATGCTGGTCCTTCAACTTGCCGTTGCGCTTGCCGCCCGGGGTGCGGATGGCGTCGACGATCACTGCTTCTGTCATTGCTGTTCTCCTGTGGTGTTGGTTGAGATTCGATGTTGCAGGGGGGGCGGGGTGGGCGTTGCGGCGATGGCGCTGGCGAGGTTCTGCTGGAGTCGGGTCATCACCCATGCGAGCGCCTGGCGTTCTTCACGACCGATGCCGTGGCGGAGTTCGGCGCGCAGCACCTCGATCGACGTCGGAGATCTGCGTCGCCATCTCACTGCCGTCGTCGGTGATGGCGACGAGCCACACCCGGCGGTCATCGGCCTTCGGTCGACGCTCGACCAGACCTCGGGACTCCAGACGGTCGATGACCGAGCCGATCGCCGCCCGACCGATGCCGAGGTGGTCGGCGAGGTCGGTCTGGGTGGTGGCACCGAACTCGCCGACGTAGCCGAGCAAGGACGCCTGGGTGAGGTTGAGGTCGAGTGCGGCCAAGCGGGCGTCGAAGGCCACGCGCAGCAGACGCGCCGTCGCCATCAGCGTCGACTCCACACGGAGCCACGGTGGCGAATCGAGTTCGTGAGTGGTGAGGTTGGCGGTGTTCATCTGGCGGGGTTCATCTGGGCGGGTTCATCTGGGCGGGCTCTTGGATCGCTTCATGCCGCTCGGTGTGGACACATACTGTACGATGCCATACAGTATTGCAACTGCAGATCGCCGATCACCCGGACACCGGTCCGCACGCGAGACGCCACGCCACGCCAACGGAGGACATGACATGACCGACACCGCCACCGGATTGACCGACGCCGAGGCCGCCGAGTTCCGCCAGAAGTGCGTGGAGTTCATGGACCAGTTCGCACCGGGTCAGAACCCCACGCTCGACGACCAGAAGGCGTTCCTCGCGGCGGCTGCCGACGCCGGCCTCGCCGGGCTGCCCGTACCGAGCGAGTACGGCGGCGGCGGCAAGACACTCGCCCACGAAAAGATCTGGCGCGAAGTCAAGGGCAACTACCCGATGCCCGACAGCGAGTTCATCATCAGCCACGGCATGTGCATGCCGATGCTCGCCGAGTACGGCACCCACGAGCAGAAGGAGCGGTTCCTCGCCGACAACATCTCGGGCAAGACCATGTGGTGCCAGATGTTCTCCGAGCCCGGCGCCGGATCCGACGTCGCCAGCCTGCAGACCAAGGCCGAACTCGACGGCGACGAGTGGGTCATCAACGGCCAGAAGGTCTGGACGACACTCGCCCACAAGAGCGACTACGGCCTCGTGGTGGCCCGCACCGATCCCGACCAGCCGAAGCACGCGGGCATCTCGATGTTCATCCTCGACATGCGCGGCCAGGGCGTCGAGATCCGCCCGATCCACCAGATCGACGGCGGCTCCCACTTCAACGAGGTCTTCTTCACCGACGTTCGGATCCCGAAGGACTGGCTGATCGGCGACCTCAACAACGGCTGGAACCTCGCGACCGCGATGCTCATGTACGAGCGTGTGGCCATCGGTGGCGCCGGCGCCGGCAAGATCAACCAACCCAACTTCAAGATGCTCCGCAAGGCCGCCGAGTCGACCGGCAAGCTCGGTGACCCGGTCGTGCGCGACCAGTTGATGCAGATCTGGTCGATGGAGACCTGCAAGTCGCTCGTGGCGATCAAGACCCGCGACGAACTCAAGGCGGGCAAGACGCCCGGGCCGGGCGGCTCCCTCGGCAAGCTCTTCGGCTCGAACATCGCGTGGCGCGTCCGCGAGATGGCGCTCGAGTTCGCCGGCCCGGGTTCGGTCGCCTGGGATCCCGACGACGAGAGCGGCGCCGAGTTGCAGCGCATCGTGCTCAACAGCTTCCAATCGAGCATCGCCGGCGGCACCGACGAGATCCAGCGCAACATCATCGGTGATCGCGTGCTCGGGTCTGCCGCGCGAGCCGGCCGTCGACCGCGGCCTCCCGTTCCGCGAACTCAAGGTCGGCACGCAGTCCAACTGACCGCGATCCTGACATCCGGGGTCCGACATCTGGGGTCTGACCCCTGGTGCAACGCCTGACAGAATCGGGCGATGACCGATCATCGATTGACGACGCGCCAGATGGCGGAGTTCGTCGCCAACGGATACATCCGGTTCGACTCGATCGTCCCGGAGGACGTCAACCAGCGGGCGATCATCGAGATGCAACAGCTCGAAGCCGAACGCCTGGCGCCGGGCGGGATGAAACCTCCCCACACCGGCACGCTGCTCGAGGACTGCTACCCACCCCCGTCGGCGATCGGTGAGTACCTCCGCCTGCCGCAGATCCGAGGGATCATCGAGTCGTTCGTGGGCGCGAACCCGAGGTTCGACCACGACTGGACGCACCACATCGCCCCCCACGCCACCTATGTCCAGCCCTTGCACGTCGACGCGATCACCGACTCCGACGACCCGACGTTCGACGTGCAGCTGTTCTGGTATCCCCACGACGTCGCTCCCGGCGAGGGCGGCACCCGCTTCGTCCCCGGCAGCCACCTCCGGCGAGTGCGGTCGTCAGGGCTCGATCGGTACCAGCACATCGCCGGCGAGCAGCAGTTCTCCGGACCGGCCGGCACCGTCGTCGTGTTCCACCACGGGCTGTGGCACGCCGGCCAACCCAACCCCGGCGACGGGCACCGATGGATGCACAAGGTGCGCCTCAACCCGACCGTCGCCCAGGTCCGCCTCTGGAACACCGACGATCTGCCGGACCTGCAGAATCCGCCGTCGGATCACATCTTCGCCCGCATCCTGCCCGACAGCGTCGCGCAGATCTTCCGCACCTGGCATCCGTGGATGAGCGTCACCGACTACCGCAACGAGCAGGTCCAACGGGCCCGCCTCTGGCGCTACCTCACCGGCGACGACACCTACGACGTCGACCACTACCTGACCCGGCTCGAAGGGCGCGCGGCGCTGGTCGGCCGGTGAGCGACGCCAGTGACCCAGCGCCAGCAGATCCTGTACCTGTGGGCCAGTGGGTCGGCGCTCGACTCCGGCACCGTCGGGTGGGCGTTCCACGACGGTGCCGACGGTGCCGGGCCCGAACTTCCCGCATCCTCGCCTCCGTACTCGAGCGGCGTTGCCGCCTTACGCGACGGCTGGATGCTGCTGCAGTCGTCGCAGCTCACCCCGCCACTCCCCGGCGAGGAGCACCTGAACAACTATCTGGAGTACGAGTTCGTCTTCGAGCGCCGCGTCACCCTGTGACGGGCCCGGAGGCTCGCAGTCGATCCACGGCCTCCATCGCTTCACGGAGTTCGGTCAGCCACTGGTCGGTGTGCTGCCCGACCAGCCGGACGCACCACGCCAACGCGTCGGCGCGTGAGCGGGCGACGTTGGCAGCGACCAGCGTGTCGAGCACCATGCGCTCGGGCTGACGCAGACGCGTCATCACCGGTGCAGCGAGGTGGGTGAACAACGCGGTGCGATCGCCGACGGTGACACCCCAGGCGACTTTCCGGTCGTAACGGTGCTCGGTTTCACGGGCGATCTGCATCCGCTGTTCGCGAGTGTCCTCCCGATACCCGGAGATGCGTCCGGCGACGGCCTCGGCGCGGTCGGCATCGGTGGCGGTGTCCTCGAGGACGGGTGCTTCGACGGTGACGATGATGGTGATCTCGTCGCGATCGATGGTGATGGTCGGTGGGGCGACGGTGCTCCAGGACTCGGGGAGCCGACCGAGGAGCCATGCCGTGATGGTGGAGTTGTCGGTGTTGGTCATGCCGGCAGCGTAGGAGTCAATTACACAATTACAACGTTGCTTCCGAGATCTGGCGTCCGCAAACATTGCGATCTCAAAGACTTCGAGTATCCTCGTCCGCATGAGCGACTGGAATGCACAGATCATTGCCGAGTTCCGAGCCACCGGCGGCAAGGCCGCACAGTTCGGCGACAACCCACTCGTGATCCTCCACACGATCGGCGCCAAGTCCGGCGAGGTCCGAGAGATCCCGCTCGTGGCACTCGTCGAAGGCGACGACCTCTACGTGTTCGCCTCCAAGGGCGGTGCCCCGACGAGCCCCGACTGGTACTACAACCTGAAGGCGAACCCGAACATCACCGTCGAGTTCGGCGTCGAGACCTTCGAGGCCACCGTGACCGAACTTCCCGAGGACGTCGGCCAGGCCAAGCTGCGGGCGCAGGCCGAGCTCATGCCGCAGTTCGGCGACTACATCACGTCGGCAGCGCCACGTGTGATCCCCGCCTTCCACATCGCCCGTAACGTCCTGACCGTCACAGCGCGCGGTCGAGGCGTCGCAACGCCTTGGATCGCTTCGATCCGCTCAGTCGGCGCTTGCGCAAGCGACCCGGCAGCGGAGCGTCGTCGACCACGTGGTCAATGATCTCGAGAGCCATCGCTCGGTTGCGGACCCGTTCGATCACGACCGGTTCGACACGTGGTGACAGCACGACGAGCGCACCGTCACACACGTCGAGACACGGCAGTTCGATCACCGTGCACGCCGAGGCCAGCTCCCGCTGCACGGTTCGGAACCCGTCCGCGCGACGACAATCCTTGCCGGTGCACAACCCGACCTCGGGTGGTGTCGTCGTCGAACGTCGTCCCGCCATCACTCGTCCGTCATCACTCGTCCGTCATCACTCGTCCGGGCCGTCAGACGATGGCGTAGTCGCGCAGGAGCTTGTTCATCTCGATGACGTGCAACTCCTCCTGGCCGATCTGCCCGCGGGCGAACTCCTCCAGGTAGATCGACTTGCCCTCGACCATGGCGAGCAGGTCCCGGTACAGGTCCAACGCCCGTCGCTCGTGGCCGATCGACTCTCGAAGGATTGCTTCGATCGCGTGATCGTGTGACTCGTCGATCCGGGCGATCCCCTGTTCCGGATGGCCGCCGAGCCCGGTGAGGATCTCGCCGACCTGCTGTGCGTGCAACAGCGACTCCGCGGCCTGGGCCCTCATGAAGTCGACGAGCGGCAGGCGGGTCGGGCCGGTGATCACCAGCGAGTAGTGCGTGTACCGCACCACGCCGGCGAGCTCCGCCTTCATGATCTCGTTGAGGATCGGGTTGACCGCGTCGGTGTCGATGATCGTGTCCACGAGAGCTCCATCTGTGTCGGTTGGCACCATCTTGCCGCGCTCGATCGTCGATGCGGCAACCGTCGCCCGATTGCCGGGTCGTCGTCAGGTGAAGTACTCCGGGCGACTCACGTGGGTCTCCGACACGAACAGCACGCCGCTGCGGGACTCCAGCAGTCGACGAATGCCGGCGATCAGCGCGTCGGATCGATCCATCGGCACCACCGTGATCAGCATCGACAGGCTGGCGCGGTCGTTGAACAACAGCTGACCCTGGTGATAGCCGTCGTGTCCGAGGCCCGACAGCCCTGAAACGGTCGTGTAGCCGGTGGCGCCGGCCTCGACGAAGAGGTCCCGAACGGCCGGGACGTCCTCGCCGTCGACGACGACTTCGATCTTGGCCATGGGAGTGAGGTTGGTCCAGGTGGTCATGAGATCTCCAGTGGGGTCGAGAGGCCGGTCGCCGCTGCGGCGTCCGGGTCGGCTGGCTGCCAGGGTTCCCAGCTGCCGCCGGGAGTACGGAACGACCAGCCATCGTGCTCGCTCTCGCGTGCGACGAGGTGGATCCACTCGCCGTCGACGAGTTGTCGGAGCCCGGGGTTGCGCATGACGATGCCGTCGATGCGTTCGATCGGGGCCTGGATGACGGCGAGCAGGCGGATCGGATCGTGCGCCCGCTGCGTGCCGTACATCACCGACTGCATCGGCAGCCCGACGGCGAGATCGCCCGACTCCCCCACGACCACGCCGATCCCACCGACCGGATTGTGCAGCATCTTGTCGCCCGCGCCGAACACGTCGGGCTCGACGGTCGAGAAGTAGTACTGCGCCGAGATCCACTGCGCCACGACGAGCGGCGCGGTCATGATCGTCTCGAGCGCCACACCCTCGGGGTCACGCTCGGCGACGTAGCTGTGCAGGAACGAGCGGCCGGCGAGGTCGTGGTCCGCCGTGATCGAGCGCGGACCGATGATGAACGCTCCGTTGCCGGCGAGTCCCCACTCCGGCCGAACCTGCGCCCAGTCATGGCCTCGGTCACGGACCCGGTCGGGACTCCCCGGCAGACGGTGCGCCCGATCCTGCGCGTTGGCGGCACCTGCGGCGTCGAGATGACGCTGCAACGTGTCGACGATGGGACGATTGCCGGCGGGGATCGTGTCCCGATCGAAGATCGTCACGACATCGGCGGTCGTGTCGTGCTCGGCGGCGACGAACCACGTGTCCGCCGGGATCTCGATGCCTCGCTCGGCGAAGTCCGCTGCGGACACCCTGGTCGTTCAGGATCGCCACGGCGATCCGCGCGCTCGCACCACCCGGCGCGCCACCACAGGCGCCGCAGTCCAGCGACGAGGCGTGCGGGTTGTTGGTGGTCACGCTGCCGTGGCCGCACAGCACGACGACGGGCGCGAAGTCCGACAGACCGATGGTCGTGACGATCGCCTCGGCGAACAGCGTGCGCTCGTCGAGCGACAGGCCCGAGTGCAGGTCGGCGTTCTCGGCGACGACCGCAGCGGTGCGCGGCCGGCGACGCCAACGCGAACGAGCGGGAGCGTCAGCGTCGAGGGTCGCCCTGCCCGGGGCGAGCGTGCGGGCCGCGGCGACCGGCCCGGCGAACCACCCGGCCGACTCGGCGAGGGCGAACGGTGACCCGATCCCTCCCTTGGCGGCGTAGAAGGCGTCGTGCAGACCCGCCGACGTCGAGCAACTCGCCAGGTAGCGGGCGTCATCGTCGAGCGGCTGCTCCACCACTTCGTGGCGTGGCGACACGAGGACCGGGCAGCGGGCCTGGGCCACCGGCGAGCCGAGCGGCCGCCACCGGACCGGCACGCCGAAGAATCCGGCGAACCCGAAGGTCTCGTAGTCACCCAGTGACTCGAGATGCCGTCGGAACCCTTCGGACCGGACGTCGATGCAGAACACCAGCTGGGCGTCGCGGCGCCCGGCGGCGTCACTGCGTCGGCTCGACGGTGCCGAGAGTCGGGTCAGCAGGCGATCACGGAAGTTCCACTCGTGCGCGCTGAGCCACATTGCGGAGCGCAGCGATGCCGGAACCCGACCGATCCACGTCGACAGCTCGGCGAGCTCGGACGATGACGGTGCCCCCAGCGCCTCGACGATCGCATCGACTCGCTGCGCCGTCAGTGCCGCGTCGTCGTGATCGACGGCGTCGACGGCCTGCAGGCGCTCCGGTGCGAGATGATCCAGTGCGGCGCGGACGGCGGCGAGATCGAGCATCCGGAGTCGGACACCAGGATGATCGGCCGGCGCCCAGTCGTCGCACCACCGGGCGAAGCTCGCCCAGCCGGGCGTGCGCAGCAGGAGCGTCCGAATCATGGGGACCCGGTGGTCAGGATCGGGAATCGCCAGGGCCAGCATGTCGGCGGGGTCCTCGGGGAGATCACCGACTCGCGAGCACCCGTCACGCCCGATGAGGCCGCGAAGTCGACGATCGCCACCCGCGACGGCGCGCCACGAACGGTAGAAGCCGAGGTGGCGATCGGGCATCGCCCAGGGAACGTGCGCATCGTCGACGAACGCAGCGCACCAGGTCGTCAGGATCTCGTCGAAGGCGTCGGCGGCTGTGGCATCGCGTCGTGACTGCCCGACTCGGCACCGGTCGGTCCCTCGACGAGATCGAGGCGGAGCAGGTCCAGCACCTCCACGCGCGCCGACCCCAACGTGAGCGGCGCAGCGGTGGCCACCTCGGGCAGCAGGCGCAGGATGGCGGCGTCGAGGTCGGCGTCGCTGATCCGGCCGCGGCTCCGCTCGTCGCGGTAGGCCGCCAGAGTGAGATGCGTACGCGCCGAGAACCAGGTGCGAGCCGTGTCGGTCGCATCGGCGAACGATCGGTCCTGCAGCCCACCGAGCGGGTTGACGGCGACGAACGCGGTCAACGGCCAGTACGGCGCCACGAACGAGCCGGCTTGCGAGACGTCGGCGAGGAGTTCGCTCCGCTCGACGGCAGTCAGCAGTCGTGCGGATTGGGCGGAGCGGATCGGGTGATGGTGGTCATGAGGGGTCTCCGACGGTGACGGGCGTTGCGACCTCGGTGGGGGCCGCGTTCGCCGGCTTCGGCGAACGGGGAGCGGGAGCGATGGGAGCGACGGACGGGCCGGGGCGTTGCCGCACCGGTCGAGACGAGCCAGACGTACACCCTGCGGCGGAGATCCTGTCCGCGAGGCCCGGGCGTGAGGGTGATGACAGCGACCACGATGGCGATGCCGAACAGCGTGGCGGCCACCCACAGCGGGCCGACCGCGGCCGGTACGTCGTACGGCACGACGTCGACGACGAAGTGCTCGAACACGGTGATGCCCCCGACGTAGGCGAACACGCCGACGACGATGCCGATCGTCGCGGTGAGGATCGTGGTGGTGACCTGGAACGGTGTCGAGCCCATCCAGCCGTTCGCCGCGCGTCCGACGGACAGCACCCCGAACACGACGATCAGGATCGTCGCCGACGCCGTGAGGTGCGGATCGACGATCGTGAGCGCCAGCGCGAAGGAGGCAAGCGGAACGATCAGACCGATGAGCGAGCCGGACGGGCCACGACGTCAGCGTGGTCCGCGCGGCGAGGCCGAGGTGCGGGCGCTGTTGCTGGCGTTGATGGGCCGAGATGGCGCCGCCGGCTCCGAGGAACATCGTGGCCTTGTACATCGCGTGCCCGACGATGTGGAACAGCGCGGCGGCGAACGCGCCGACGCCGAGCTGCATGACCATGAAGCCCATCTGCCCGGCGGTCGACCAGACGAGGCCGCCCTTCACGTCGGTACGCACGAGCATCACCGCCGTGGCCAACAGCGCGGTGAGCATGCCGATTGCGAATGCGAGGGCCATCGCCGTGGCCGACGAGGCGAAGACCGGCGAGAAGCGGATGAGCAGCACGCCGGCGCCGTTGATCACGCCGGCGTGGAGCAGTGCCGACACCGGCGTCGGGGCGGCCAGCGTCGAAGGCAGCCACCGGTGGATCGGCACCAGCGCCGACCGGGCGATTCCGCCCAGCACGAGCAGCGTGGCCACGACGGTGAGTGCGTTGACGCCGGCGATCTGTTCGCCGTCGAGTGCTGCCGCGCTCGGTACCGACCGCCCGCAGGTCGATGTCACCGACCAGTACGAGGGTGACGACCATCGCCACGACGAGCACGCTGTCGCCGATGAGGAAGCTCCACCCGGTCCGGCGTTGCGCAGCGACTGCCGGCGGCCACGGAGCCCGGTGACCGATGAGTGCCACGAGCACGATGCTGGTGGCGATCCAGCCGACGACGAACCCGGTGCCGGTCGCGGAGATCGCCACCACGGTGGTCGACGCCGTGAGCACGAGCGCGAGCACGTGGAATCGCCGGCGCCGCAGATCACCTCGCAGTGACCGGGAGGCGAACGACTGCACGATCAGCCCGACGAGGGTGGTGAGCGTGATCAGGATCGCCCCGACGCGGTCGGCAACCAGGCCGACCATGGCGCCGCCGTCGTCTCCGGTGGCGACGACGCTCATGGGACCGTCGACCCCTACCGCGACGAGCGTGACCGCCGCCGCTGCGAATGCCACGGCGCTGGCGATGATTGCCACGCGGGCAGCGACCGCCGCCGCCGACCGCAACACGACGAGTGCCAGCGCTGCCACCAGCGGCACGGCGGGAACTGCGACCAGGACTCCAGACATCGCCAGAACCCTAATACACGAAGTACAATTCGTACAACTTGATGTACCTAATTTCTGTGATCGGGTCGCGTGGCCGTCGGGTCACGGTCGCCGCACTACGGTGACCGCCATGTCGACCGCTGGCGATCGGGCGTCACACGGCGGCCCCTCCGACGCCGACGACCTCGAACTGCTCCGGCGCTTCGAGCCGGTCGTGCGCTTCAACGAGGGCGAGTACTTCCTCCCCGCATCGGTCGAGTCCTACGTGCGGGTTGCCGAGCTGTGGGAACGGACCGGACCGTCCGACAAGCGGCTCGTCGCGCCGGCCGGAACGCTCGATCTCGACCGACTCGTCGAACTGACGGACGCACAGCGGGCACGCCACTTCCTGCGGCTGGTCGACAGCCGGCTGAGCCGGACCGACTTCTTCGCGTGGCAACGCCGTCGAGATCGCCCGCGGTTCCGGTCCGGAGACCCGACTCGGTCGGGTCGGTGTCCTCACCCGGCTCGTCGACGCCGCCGGACGCGTGTCGCTGCTGGCTCGCGGACGGACACCTCGAGGGGCTCAGGCCGCTGCGGCACTCCTCGACCGTGACCGCGCCGACCACGGCGATCACCCGTACTACGGGCGCGTCGTGCGCAGCGCCGGTTACGTCGTGCTGCAGTACTGGTTCTTCTACTTCTTCAACGACTGGCGCTCGCGTGCCTACGGTGTCAACGACCACGAGGGCGACTGGGAACAGGTCACCATCTACCTCGTGGACGAAGGCGCGGGAGTGGTGCGGCCCGCCTGGGTTGCGTTCTCGGCGCACGACGAGCAGGGCGCCGACCTGCGACGACGTTGGGATGATCCTGATCTGTCGTTCGTCGGCGAACACCCCGTGGTCTTCGCCGGACTGGGATCCCACGCCGGCGCCGCATTGGCCGGGGAGTACCTCATCACGGTCCGAACCCATCGGTGGGCCCGCCTCACTGCGGTCCTTCGTGCCGTGTCGCACTACCTGCAACCGTGGGCCACGGACGACGAGGAGCGCGCCGGCGTCGGGATTCCGTACGTCGAGTACAACCGTGGCGACGGCGTGGCGATCGGGCCGGACACGTCGAACACCTGGCGACCGGTCGTGGTCGGCGACGACACGCCGTGGATCCGTGCCTACAGCGGGCTCTGGGGTGACGACACGAACGATCCGTTCGGAGGTGAACGCGGCCCGGCCGGCCCACGGTACGAACGCAGTGGCACGGTGCGGGCATCGTGGTCGGATCCCGTGGGCTGGGTCGCGCTCGACGCGGTCGCCCCCACCGACGCCGAACGACGAGCCGTGATCGGCGCCCGGCTCGAACAACTCGCCACCGAAGGCCGCAGCATCGACGCCGAACGAGCAGCTCGCCGAGCCCAGTTGCGCGCCGATTCCATCGCCGGTGTCTCGACCCACGGGACCGACGAACGCACGCTCGCCGACCTCGCGGCCCAGGCGACGGTCAACGCCGACGAACAGCTCCGCCTCACCAAGCTGCTCGACGGCGACCCGGTGGCCGATCACCCGCACGCCCACCTGCGCCATCGCGCCCTCCCGTTGCCCACCGACCCGAGTGAACGCCGGCGGCTGCTGCGGATCTGGGCGACGATCAGCACCCCGCTGCTCTTCGCGTTGCTCGCCTTGATGTTCTCGTCCGGCGGACCGTCGATCCTGGGCAGCGCACTCGTGGCCTTCCTGCTCGTGCTCGGCATCGAGGCGCTCACGCGCCGGCGTCTTGCGAGCTACCTCGTCCGAGTCGCATTCCTCTTCGCGGTGTTCACGCTCGCAGGTGTCATCGTCGCCGGGCTCATCGCCTCCTGGCAGGTCACGATGGTCGTACTGTTGGCCTCCTTGGCCGTCGTGTTCCTCGTCCTCAACCTGCGCGAACTCCGGCGAACGTGATGACGACCGTTCCCGACCACGTCCCCGAACCGGACTCCGGCGGCGTCACCGAGACCGTCACCGATGCAGTCACCGACACGGTCACCGCGGTGGCGGGCAAGCTCCGGCGCGGCCTGAGGCTGTTCGCCAGCGGCGGGGATCAACCCCGGTCGCGTCGAGCCACCGACCTCATCTTGCTGATCGTCTCCTTCGTCGGCATCGTGCTCGTCGGGCTCGTCGCGATCCCCGAACCCGGAATCTCCAACGCCGTCACCAGGTTCCTGCTCGCCTTCCCGGACGCGCTGATCGGCATGTGGGAGCTCTTCGCCGACATGCCGACCGTGTGGGCCGCCATCCTCCTCGTCGCCGCATTCGTCCGGGGAAGGGCGAAGGTCGGGCGCGACATGCTGTTCGCCATCGTCGTCGGCCTTGCCATGTGGTTGCTGCTGGCCCGGGTCGTCACCGGCGACTGGCCGGACCTCCCGCGACTGTTCGGTGACGTCCAACCGCCACCGGTCTTCCCGTCCGCTCGACTCGGGATCCCGACGGCGTTGATCATCACGGCGTCACCCCACCTCGTCCGACCTGCTCGGCGCTTCGGGTACGCGGTCATCGTCCTCGGTTCGATCGCTGCGGTGGCACTCGGGGCGAGCTCGACGCTCGGGGTGCTCGGCGGCCTGCTCTCGGCCGCCGGCGCAGCCGCGATCGTGCACCTCGCCGTCGGGTCGAGCGCGGGGCGCCCGAGCCTCGACGACGTCCGGTTCGCCCTGGCGGACATGAAGGTCGAGGTGACCGAACTCGGCGCTGCCGACCGTCAGGACGCGGGCCACTTCGCGGTCGCCGCGCGTGGTGCCGATGGCGGTGACCTGCTCATCAAGCTGTACGGGCGTGACGCCCACGATGCCGCGCTCGTCTCGACCGTGTGGAGAACCATCTGGCTCCGCCAGCCGGGCTCCCCCGTCGGCTTCGGTCGACTGCGTCAGGTCGAACACGAGGCCCTGTTGACGCTGCTCGCCGCGCAAGCCGGAGTCGCCACGGACTCGGTCGTGATCGCAGGGGCCACGCACACCGACGATGCCGTACTCGTGCTGCGGCGTACCGGCACGCTGCTCGTCGAACCCGACCGGTTCCGTGACCCGGAGGGCACCCCGGCCCCGATCTTCACCGGCGACGACGCGCGTGGTCGGCTCCGTGAACTCTGGGACCTGCTCACGACACTCCACGACAACGGGATCGCGCACGGCAAGCTCGACGAGGACCATCTCGTCCTCGACGACGGTCGGCTCGGCGTCATCGACTTCCGCGGCGCCGCGGTCGCGCCGACACCTGCGCAGTTGCGCAGCGACGACGCGCAGCTCTTCACGACGTCGATCGGGCTGTTCGGGCGCGACCTCGCCCTCGAAGGACTCGTCGAGCAACGATCCCTCGAGCAGATCGAGGGGCTCCTCCCGTACCTCCAGCCGACAGCGCTCACCCCCGACCAGCGACGGATGATGAAGGCACTCGACATCGATCTCGACAAGTTGCGGACCGAGGTCGCCGAGGCCGCGGGCGTCGAGTCTCCCCCACTGATCCAGATGCGTCGGTTCACGTTCGGATCGGTCGTCAGGGTGGCGCTGCCGGCGCTGGCGATCGTGATGCTGTTGTCCGCACTCGCCGGCTTCGACCTCGAGGAGTTCGCCAACACGCTGCAGGACGCCGCGTGGTGGCTCGTCGTCATCGGCTTCGTGGTCGCCCAGTTGCCGCGTGTGGCGCAGGCCGTGTCGACCCTCGGTGCGGCCCCGATTCCCATGCCGCTCGGACCCGTGTATGCCCTGCAGCTCGCGATCTCCTACATCAACCTCGCCATCCCCACCGCCGCCGCCCGCATCGCCGTGAACGTCCGGTTCTTCCAACGCCAAGGAGTCGCTCCCGGCGCTGCGGTCGCCACCGGTGCACTCGACGGGGTCAGCGGCTTCATCGTGCAGGCCCTGTTGCTCACGTCGCTGCTGTTGTTCACCGGCCTGTCGCTCGACGTCGACCTCGGGGGCCCGGCCTCGGCGGCGATCCGCATCGCCTGGATGCTCGGGATCGTCCTCGCCGTCGTCATCGTCGTGATCCTCGCGATCCCGCGGCTGCGACGGTACGTCCTCGGCGGGGTTCGCAAGACCGTGCGCGAAGCGTTCACCGTGCTTCGAGGCCTGAAGTCGCCACGCCGACTCGTGATGCTGTTCGGTGGCAACCTCATGGCCGAGGTGCTGTTCGCGACCGCGCTCGGCGTCTTCGTGCTGGCGTTCGGCTACTCGCTCGATCTCCACGAGTTGCTCTTCATCAACATGACCGTGGCCTTGTTCGCCGGCCTGCTCCCGATTCCCGGTGGCGTCGGCGTCACCGAGGGCGGTCTGATCTTCGGCTTGACGTCGTTCGGCGTTCCCCAGGAGATCGCGTTCACCGCCGTCCTGCTCTATCGATTCTCCACCTTCTACACGCCGCCCATCTGGGGTTTCTTCTCACTGAAGTGGTTGGAGCGCAACCGGTACCTCTGAGCCGGCCCGGTCAGCGGGCGCGAAAGCGTGCCGTGTACTCCCACGACCATCCGTGGAACTCGTCGAGTCCGAAGCCGTGCGGTTCGACCAGGCTGCACAGCTCCTTGCGTCGGATGAAGTCACCGTCGCGTCGTGTCTCGGCGAACAGGACGACGCCGCCGGAGCGGAGCAGTCGTCGGCACTCGGCGACGCAGGCGTCTCGATCGGGTACCTCACCGAGCATGAGCACGATCACGACCGCGTCGAATGTTGCGGTGGAGAACGGCAGGCTTGCGGCATCGGCCTGAACCAGGTGGACGTTGGTGGACGAGGCGACCCGGTTCCGTGCGAGCGCCAGCATCTCCGACTGCAGGTCGGCGAGGACCAGTTCCCCCTCGGGGACCGTTGCCGCCAGCGACGGGCTGAAGTAACCGGGGCCGCAGCCCAGCTCCAGGACCCGTGCGCTCGGGCTGACACCCAGCCGCGATGCCGAGGCGGGTTGGTGACTGGACCAGGCGCCGGGCGGGGTTCAGTAGCGAAGGGGCCTTCGACGCGGGGAACACCTTTCCGCGCCCCATTCCGAGTTCCGTGGACGCCGGATCGCCAGTCGATGCGACCATCGTCGGCACCGTAGCCCGCCGACACGTGCCCTGGTCGACCTGTCGCTGCCGGCTACGCGGACTGCACGGTTTAGGCATTGGTCGACTCGGGTAGTACTCGGACCGACGACGTCGAGTCGCACAACGACTTCGGCACCATGGAAGGGATCGGTATGAGCAACGAATCAACGCAGCCGTTCAACATCAACGACAACACCGGACAGCCGTCGCACCGACCAGAGCACGACAAGGCACGGGAGGACGTCGACGAGCGACTCCACGACGATGACGCGGAGCCCGTCAAGCCGGAGGCCGTCCAGGGCGAAGCCGACAACTGAGCCCTGCCGGCTTCTGACCACAGGTCACCACCAACAGTTCACGCTCTCAGGGCGTGTTCGGTGGGATCATCGGCAGGGAAGAACAGTTCGACCGCGAGTTCATCGAGCGTGACGTCGAGCGGCGTCCCGAACGTCGTCAGCGTGGTGAAGAACGACAACTCGACGCCACCGCCGACCGCCAGCACGAACGGCACGAGGATTCGCGGTTCGTCGCCTGCATCGTTGCCGGCTCGACGAGCCAAGCGCGTGACATTTGGGTAATCGAGCACTTCGGCCTCGAGATCGGTCAAGCCGTCGTCGCCGGTGAGCACGATCGTTCGACGCAACTGGCGCAGGAGGTACGCCGCCCACTCCGCGAAGTTGATCGTGGCGGGCGCGAGACCTTCTGGGTGCAAGCACATTCGGAAGATGTTGGGAGTCGGTGCCAGGATATGATCCGGCAGCCCATCGGTCAGTGCGGTTGCCCCACGATTGGTGAGCAGCACATTCCACTGTCGATCGATGACCACTCCGGGATACGGATCGTGCAGGTCGAGCATCCGCTGCAACGAGGCGGAGATCCGCCGCATCGTGCCATCGGCGAGGTCACGCGCCGGATATCTGGGCGCGAAGCCAGCTGCGAGCAACAGCGTGTTTCGTTCGCGGAGGGGCACATCGAGGTGTTCGGCGACGGCCAGGATGAGCTCGGGACTGGGACGGGATCGACCGTTCTCCACGAAGCTCAGGTGACGGGTCGACACGCCGACGTCGATGGCCAGGTCGAGCTGGCTGCGGCCACGTCGATCCCGCCAGTCACGCATCAGCGGCCCGATCGTCGAGGTGGCTGCCATGATTGGACGATAACCCTCGTCGCAGCTCGGCTGCATGACGTGTCAGGTCATGTCGACATGACCTGACGAGTAATCGCCAACCACCGTCGACAAGCTCACGATGGTGCCATGACAACCACCACAGACACCACCACCGACCTCACCGACCTCACCACCGCCATCGACATCCACTTGGCTGCGTACTGCGACCCCGACCCGGTGCGACGCTGCGAGCTCATCGCATCGGTGTGGCACACCGACGGCGCCCTCATCGACCCGCCCTTCGAGGGCGCGGGCCGCAGCGAGATCGCGGCCATGACCGACGTCGTGCTCACTCACTACGCAGGCCACACGTTCCGACGCACGACCAACGTCGACAGCCATCACCACTTCGCCCGGTACGGCTGGGAACTGGTGGATGCCGATGGAACGGTCGCCGTCGGCGGGACCGACATCGTCGAGTTCGACGACGCCGGCCGACTCGTCCGGATCATCGGGTTCTTCGGTGACCTTGTCCCGGCCTGATCCTAGGTTCGGTGCCCAGGACGCAAAGCCGGATCCGACGCCATCGACAGTGACACGCCGACCGCAGGGATGAGATCAGCCGGTGGCGGGTAGCGTCGGCTGAGCAGTACAGAAGCGAGCACACCTGTACCCGAGGAGCATTCGTGGACACCACCCCAGCAGGCGATCCGGCAGCACTCGTCGACCTGGGCGGCATCGATCCGCGTCGTCTACGCACGGCGATGGTCGATCCTGCTGGTGCTGTGCCTCAGCCTGCTGATCGTCATCATCGGCAACACGACGCCTCAACGTCGCCCTGCCCACGCTGGCCCGCGAACTCGACGCGTCGACGTCGTCGCTGCAGTGGATGGTCGACAGCTACGCCCTCATCTTCGCCGGCATGCTCTTCACCGCCGGCACCCTCGGCGACCGGTTCGGCCGCAAGGGAGCGCTCCAGTTCGGACTCGTCCTGTTCATGGCCGGCGCGCTGTTCGCATCGTTCTCCGACTCGTCCGGCCAGATCATCGCCGCCCGGGCGATCATGGGCCTCGCCGCCGCGTTCATCATGCCGTCGACCCTGTCGATCCTGACCAACGTGTTCCCCGCCCACGAGCGGACGCAGGCGATCGCCATCTGGGCGGGCGTCTCGGGAGCCGGCGTGGCGATCGGGCCGATCACGTCCGGGTTGCTGCTCGAGCACTTCTGGTGGGGCTCGGTGTTCCTCGTCAACGTGCCGGTGATCATCGTCGCCGTCATCGCCGGTGCGATCCTGCTCCCCAAGTCGAAGGACCCCGGCGACCATCCGATCGACGTGCCCGGCGCGGCGCTGTCGATCGTCGCCCTGTCGTCGCTCGTCTACGGCATCATCGAAGGGCCGCACAACGGATGGACGTCGGCCGCGACGCTCGGCGCGTTCGCGCTGTCGGCCGTCGCCATCGGCCTGTTCATCTGGCGGGAGTCGACCGCCGCGCACCCGATGCTCGATCTCAAGCTGTTCAGCGACCGTCGCTTCAGCGTCGCCTCGGGCGGCATGACGTTGACGTTCTTCGCCATGTTCGGAACGTTCTTCCTGCTGGCCCAGTACCTGCAGCTCGTGCTCGGCTACTCACCGCTCGAATCCGGTCTGCTCCAGCTGCCGTTCGCCTTCATCATCATGTTGATCGCGCCGCAGGTGCCACGTTTCGTCAAGCGGTTCGGGTCGGCGGCGGTGGTGCCGGTCGGCATGACGTTCATCGCCACCGGCCTCGCGCTGCTGAGCATCCTGCAGGTCGACAGCTCGTTGTGGGCGCTGTACTCGTCGATGATCCCGCTGGCCACCGGCATGGCGATCTCGATGACGCCGCTGACGTCGCTGATCATGTCGTCGGTGCCGCTCGGCCGCGCCGGTGTCGGGCTCGGCGATGAACGACACGACCCGCGAGCTCGGCGGCGCACTCGGCGTGGCCATCCTCGGATCGATCGTGTCGTCGCAGTACGGATCGGGGATCTCGTCGGCGCTCGCCGGGCTACCCGACCAGGCACGGGAGATCGCCGACACGGGCCTCACCGGTGCGTTGGCCGTCGGCGAGCAGATCGGCGGCGATCAGGGAGCGTCGCTCGTCGGCGCGGCGCAGCAGGCGTTCGTCGACGGGCTCGGCATGGCTGCCATCGTCGGCTCGCTCGTCGTGCTCGGCGCGGCAATCGCTGCGCGCCTCCTCCTCCCGCGTCGGGGTGACGCGTTCGACAAAGCGCCGACCGACCTCAGTCGTCGGAATCCGACCGACGTGGTCGCAGGCGACGTTTGAACGCGGCTGGAATCGGGAAGCCATGGGCCATGGGATACAACCTGTCCATCATTACTTCCCGACGCACTGCGGAGCAGGTGTCGGGATGAGCGTGTCCGACGTGATGGACAGCGTGGCCAGAACAACGGAGTCCACGTTCGACCGCATCGACAGGGACGCCGTGACCGCAGCGTTGCCCGACTTCGCCGGTATCGCAGCTGCGGCGTCTCCCGTTGTCCATGCCATCTCCGGCGAGGTTGCCCATGCGGCGTCACGAGCGTGGCGGACACGCACGTTGCGGACACGCACGTGGATCCTGATCGCCGGCGGTGCTCTGGTCGTCCTCATCGGGATCGGCGTGCTGCGCCGGCGGCGCCGTTCGACGGGGGAGTTCGACACCCTGTCCGACACCCTGTCGGGCACCCTGCCCGAGAATCGCGCTGAAACCGTACATCCGGTCCCCTCGCACCGCCATCAGGGTGCCGCGGCTCCAGTGTGAACTGCGCAGCGGTGGCTCGCGGTCGAGTCGACCGGTCGTCTGCACACGTGTAGCGTACGGAACATGGGACGTAGAGTCGGATCTGTTGACCGTCCATGAGACCGCCGATGGTTGGACGGTCATCGGCGAGATCGACGCGAGTACGGCGCCGACGCTGGATGGAGCACTGGTGAATCTGCCCGAAGGCGACGGGCCGGTCGTTCTCGACCTGGAGGAGGTGTCGTTCATCGACTCGAGCGGGTTACGTGTGCTCATCGCCCTCGCGACCCGAGCGAGCGAGGTGGGGCGTTCCGTCACGCTCGATCGTCCGTCACCGACCGTTGCCGCGCCTGCTCGAGATCACCGGCCTCGCGGAGATGTTCGGGCTCGAGAGCGACGGCACGACGTCGAGCCGCACTCATCCCGCCTGACCGTCCATCAGCCGGGCGCTGACCGAGGTTTCGGACCGCGCGTTCGAGGGAACCCCCTATGCATGAGTTCCCACAGCTTCGACCGGCCGGTCAGGTCGGGAGAAGCGGTTCGCACGCCGTGCCGTCCACGTAACCTTTCGTGATGTCGTACGCCTCGACCGACAACGTCATCGAACTGCGAGTTCCCGCCCGTGTCGCTCACGCATCAACCGTTCGGCTCGTTGCGGCGTCGATGGCGGCCGACGCGGGATTCACGGTCGATCACGTCGAGGACATCCGGCTCGCGGTCAACGAGGTGTTCACGTGCGCGGTCGCCGCGTCGGATTCGAAGAGCGAGACCGTCGTGGTGCAGTTCGAGACTCGGCCGGACGAACTCGTCGTGCGGGTCGGCGTGCTCGACGGACCGACCCGATCGCCCTGGACGATCTGGCGCAGTCCATCATTCGCTCCGCCGTGGATGACGTCCGCACCGACGGGTCGACGCTCACGTTGATCAAGCATCGACACCAGTCCCAACCTGATGATCGATGACCCCGCCACGGATACCGGACGACGTCGACGACGGCGAGTTGTTCCGATCGTTTGCTGCCTCGGGCGATCGCGCGCATCCGGAATCTTCTGGTCGAGCGCCACACCGGACTCGCCATCCACATCGCACAGCGGTTCTCGTCGACCCGGGGCAACATCGACGATCTTCGTCAAGTGGCCCTCTACGGCTTGGTGAAGGCGGTGGATCGATTCGATCCCGACCACGGTTCGCAGTTCGTGTCCTTCGCCGGCAGCACGATCGAGGGGGAGCTGAAGCGGTACTTCCGAGACCGCACGTGGGTCGTCCGTGTGCCGCGATCGGCGAAGGAACTCCATCTCGCCGTCCGTCAGGCGTCGGAGGAACTCACCCAGCGAAACGGCTCTGAGCCCCAGCGTCGACGAGCTCGCCGACTACCTGCGGCATCGACCGCGACGACGTGTTGCGGGGTCTTGCTGCGTCGGCGGCGTACCGAATGGACACGCTCGACTCGCCGCACGACGATCGGTGGGGGCACCGACCGACAGCGAGACGTTGGCGTCGCCGGACGACGGGTTCGTCGCCAGCGAGAATCGGACGCTCGTGCAGGACCTCCTGGAGCGCCTCCCTCCGCGGGAGCGCCAGATCGTCGAGCTGCGCTTCTTCGAGGAGCTCTCGCAAGCGGAGATCGCCGAACGGGTCGGGGTCTCGCAGATGCACGTGTCGCGCCTGTTGCGACAGTCGTTCGAGCAGATGCGCGAGTGGGCGACGCCGGAGTCGAGCCATGAACTCGACGTGCGAATTGGCCTCGTGCCAGGACGATCGAACCCGGTGGGTCGCTCGACCGAACAGGCCGTCGTCGTCCGGGCGGTATCGTTGCCGCCATGCCCGACGCCGACCTCGACATTCAGACAGACCGACTCGGGGGTGCTCGTCGTGAGCGGTGAGATCGATGCCCACTCGGCGCCGGTGTTGGAATCACGGCTCGGCGAGGCACCGAACGGAAACGTCGTGCTCGACATGAGTGGCGTCTCAGTTCATCGACTCGAGTGGTCTGCGGGTCCTCGTCACCGAACAGCAGCGGCGTGTGGCGGCCGGGCAGCAGTTCGCCGTCGTCGATCCGAGTGTCAGTGTCCAGCGGCTGTTTGCCATGGTCGGATTGGCGGAACTCTTCGTCGCACCGGCGGCGGACCCCGACCTCAACGATTGAGATCCCGCCTCCCGGCAGTTCGCGGCAGGTCGGGGTGGTGAGACGAAGGAGAGAGGCGAGCACCGCGATGTCGGATGGCCCATCGAACCCGGGAGACGGGGTCAAGGCGGTCACCGTGCAGGTACCGGCACGGGCCGATGCGTTGGCGGAGCTTCGACGGATGGTGCGGGAATACATCCGATCCACGGGCGGCGATCGATCGATCGCCGACGATCTGGAGTTGGTCACGAGCGAACTCGCGACGAACGTGATCGAACACACCTCCGCACCCATGATCACCCTCACGATCGAGAGGACGACCGAGGCATGGGTCATCCAGGTCGACGACGTGGTCGATCCTTTCGTCCTGGCCGACGTCATTGCGCTGCCCGCTGTCTCCCAGCCGACCGGACGTGGGCTGTTCGTGGTCCAGTCACTGGTCGACGACCTCGAGGTCGTCGAGACACCTACGTCACGCGCGCGTTGCGCGTGCCGTCGTCGACTGTCCGCGTGACCCGGAGTCTGCGAATCGCCACGATGGCGACGTCATCGTCGGTTCGTTCGACGGAGTCCAGGAGACGTGTCTGCAGGTGAGCGACGAGCGCCGGCATCGATTCCATCTTCGAGTCCGCCACCATCCGAACCAATCCCGCAATGGCGACGTCGATCGGCTCGTCACGTCGCTCGATCAGCCCGTCGGTGTACAGCAGCAGCGTGTCACCCTCGCTGAACACGCTGGACGCCACGTCGGTGTGCACATCGCCGGTGAGACCGAGGAGGCGTCGGTGCCCGGCCTGCAGCGACACCGTCTCGCCGCTCGCTCGCCTCAAGATGGGGTAGGGATGTCCGGCGTTGACGTACCGGACGATGTCGAGGTCGAGGTCGAACTCGCAGATCTGCACCGTTGCGAGCATGTTGCGCTGCGCGAGCAGGACGTCGGCCTGTGAACACACGAGGTCGATCGAGGCACCCGATCGCAGCAGGTGTTGCATGGCGGACTTGAGTTCGCTCATCGCGGCAACCGCCCGCGAGCCGTGCCCGGTGATGTCGCCGATGACGACGAAGACGCGACCCTCGTCCGAGGCGATCACGTCGTAGAAGTCGCCGCCGAGCCCGACCAGGCTCATCGCCGGGAGGTAGCTGACCTCGACGTCGAGTCCGTTGATGGCGACAGGAGGCGGCAGCAGATCCCGCTGCAGCTGCAGGATGATGTCGTGTTCCAGCTGGGCCCGCGCGGTCCGGTCGACCGTCTGGCCGATCAGGTTCGCCAGCGTGGTGATCACCGCGAGCTGGGTGGTCGCAACAGGCCCCGGATGGCGCCATCGCACGACGAGCTCTCCCGCAGGCTGACGGTCGGGTGCGAGCACGACCTGGCGGACCTCGCCGTCTGTCGGCCACTGTTCGCTCTGCTCGCTCGTGTCACTCGACGAACTCCGCCGACTCGGCTCCGACGATCCGGGGGACGAACTCGCCCACGGCCGAGCGCACGTCGTCGGAGGTGTGCGACGCCGCGAGCGTCTGGGCGAACACCGTCATCTGTTCGGCGCCGGTACGTACGACGTTCGCGATCGCCGCGCGCTCGAGTGCGGAGCTGGCCAACTCGGCAATCGTGTCCGCGGCAACCGACCGCTCGTCGAGTTCGGTCGGTGACACCGGCTTCCGCCAGAGGAAGACGAGTGCGCCGAACGTGAACCCACCACTGAACCGGAGTGGCACGGACACCACGGTGCCGTACGACCGGGGATGGTCGTGGAGTACCACGGCCGTGCCGGCTTCGAGTGTCGAAGCGATCGGTCCTCGCAGCAGATCGTCCACCGACGTCTGCGTGAGCGACTCCGATGTCGCCTCGATCCGGGCGACGGTGGGATCGTCGGGAGCGCGCCGAGCGACGACCACCACGGCGCCATCCAGGATCGCGCCGGCACGGTCAGCGATGTCCGCAAGCATGCTCGCTTCCTCGTTGGAGGTCGTCAGGCTGTTGGCGAGTTCGGCGATCGCTCGGCTGCGTTCGGCGAAACGCGCCAGGCGGTGCTGTTGTTCTCGGTCGCGATTGGCGATGACACCGACCGCGATCGCGAGCGCAACGGTCCCAGCAGCGAGGGGGAGTGCCGGGACGAGCGACATCGAACCGCCGGAGTCGGCGCGGACCTCGAACGTGCGACCTGCCACGTCGAACGTCGACGTGGCGCCGCCTCGTCGGCGGATCTCGTGTCAACTCCTGGCCGTCCATCGAGAGTCCGAACGCCGCGCCTTCGAGGTCGACGCCGGCGCGAGCGAGCACATCGTCGAGTGTGATGCCGCTGGTCACGAAGCCGATGACCTCGCCGCTCGTCGAGCGAACGGCCTGGAAGACCGACAGGCCCGCCGTAGGGGCGCTGGCGACGGTTGTCCGGTCCGACAGGATCGGGGTCCGGGAGTTCGACGCCAGTTCGGTCGCTCGGCGTCTGATGGGCTCACCGGCGAGGTCGAACCCGATGAGCTCGCTGGTCGTGGGGTTGGCGGGGTAGACGTCGGTGACGACGATCGATTGCGGGCGCGATGGCGCCGGGACGAACCCGCCGCTGCCGTCGGTGTCGGTGATGGCGATACCGGTCTCCGCAACGAAGGCATCCCGATCCGCCGACTCGACGACCTGCGCGAAGGCGAGTGCTCGGTACAACGTGTCGCGGATCACCGAATCGGAGAACGCTGCGAACTCGTCGTCGTCGACCTCGCCGTCGGCCACGAGTACGTCGGCCCCGCGCACGGCCGCCACGGTGGCCTCGAGCGCACCACTGACGTTCGCGGCGGCGAGCGCCGCCGCCCGTTCGTCGTCGTCTCGTTCCCGATTGCGAGCATCACCCAGCGCGAAGAACGTCGCCACGACTCCGAATGCGATCATGGCCAACAATCCGACGATCCCGGCAGCGGGACGGCGGGTGTTCACCCTGGACAAGCTAGTGGCAGATTCATGGGTCGCCGCCGCACGGCTCCGGCTGTCAGTGGCCGGCGTTGAACGCATTCGCTGCCGGAAACTCCCACGAGCGGTGTCGCCCCGTCCGAAATCCGTCGGGATCTCGACGTGCGTCGTGCAACGCCGCACCCAACGCCGATCGCTTCGTCGCGCGTCAGCTGTCCCAGCAGCAGCGGCAGCAGAATCCGCTCCTCGTCGTCGACGTGGCGTTGCACGGCTGCCGACAGCATCTCGATGGAGCATCGGAAGCCTGGCGCATCGACCAACTGCGTCGCCTGGGCGAGCATTCCGCGGATCAGCTCGTGCTCGACGTCGGACTCCTCCTCCTGCGAACTTCCCACCAGGTCACGCATCATCGGATGCAGCGTCGCCTCCTCGACCTGCAGGTGGATGACGATCAGTCCGTTCAGTTCGGTCACGAGGCTGGTGCGCTGCGGGCCGGGCAGGCTCCTCCTCAGTGCGCCCAGGCACTCCTCGATGTGCCGATGGTCGGCGGTGAGGAGGTCCATGACGTCATTCGTCCGATGACGATGGAGCGGGTCGGCGGCGAGGTCGCAAGTGGCCATACCAGGCACTGTTCCCCATTGGTACGTAACTCAATCGCCGCGACGTCGCACGCCGCCGATGCACGAGTTCGTCCCTGCGCCGCCGGCGTCGGTCGAGTGCGTTCATCACCGGCGTTGCCGTGACGCCGTGCACGAACACCGAGGCGAGAATGGTGAACCCGGTTGCCGACCACACTTCGTCCTCGCCGACGAACTGTGCTGCTTGTACGGCGAAGGCGAGGTAGTAGATCGACCCGATGCCACGGATGCCGAAGAACGCGATCGCACGCCGTTCACCACGCCGCGCCACCGAGCCCACCATCGCCACTCGGCCAGCCAGCGGTCGGACCACGAAGATCAGCAGCAGACCCCCGATGGCACCCCTCCAGGTCAGGTCGTCCAGCAACCCGGTCGCCAATGCACCGCCGAGCAACACCAACAGCCCGACGCTGAGCAACTGCTCGATCTGCCCGGTGAAGTGGTACATGACCGCGTGGTAGGAATCCTCGCGCCGGCTCTGCCGGAGCGTCACCGCTGCGACGAACACGGCGAGGAAGCCGTAGCCGTGCGCGATCTCGGTGACGCCGTACGTGACGAGAATCGCGCCGACGGCGACGAAGCCCTGGGTCGCCGACGCGAGTCCCACCAGGCGGCCCGGCGGGTCGAACATGATCCGGGCGAGCGTCCTTCCGGCACCCCACCCCACCACCGCACCGACTCCCGCACCGACGATCAGGTCGGACCACACCCACTGAAGCACCCAGCCGTCGGCGGACGTTGCGAGCGCGATCGCGGCGAACACGAACGGGAACGCGAGTCCGTCGTTCAAACCGGCCTCGCTCGTCAACGCGAACCGGACCTCGTCCTCGTCGCCGGAGGTCATGCCCGTCCACGGTTGGCTCGCCGACGTGCACGTCAGCAGCGAGGACCGGATCCGTGGGGGCGAGCACGGCGCCGAAGAGGAGGGCCGTTGCAGGAGCCACTCCAGCGGCCCACCCAGCCAGGAACATGAGACCGATGGTGATCGGCATCGTCACGCCGATCAGACGCCACGCACTCGACCCACCGTGACCATCCCGGCGGCCGATCGAGTGCCAGACCGGCGCCGAGCAGTGAGATGAGGACCGCAAGTTCCGTGAGGTGCTCGGTGAGCCCGAGGTGGTCGCGGGGGTCGAGGCTCACCGAACCGGGCAGGACGCTGAAGGTCACGGCGCCGATGGCGACGAGGACCATCGGAAGCGACAATGGTCGGTCGCTCAAGTACTCGGGCAGCCACGCCGCCAGGAGCACGATGAGCCCGGCACAGACGGCGCCGATGGCGTAGGTGTTCACGATCATCCTCCGGACGACCGCGCCGGAACGCGGGCGTGACGACGGGCAACGCCCGTCGTCACGCCCACTGCGGGGGCAGTGCGCTCAGGCGCGTTCGCGAAACAGGCTGTAGCCGCCCGGGCCGACGAGACACCCGCCGATGATCAGGACGATGCCGAGGATGATCTGACCTTGGAAGATCTGGACGATGCCGACGATCACGAGGATCGCCGCAACGATCCACAGGAGGGAACTCTTCATGGGACGCTTCTTTCTGCCACGTCGTGGCGTTGGGGTGGTGTACGAAGTGGGCCGGGGCCCGATCGGTCAGTTGTGCTCGATCGTGCCGCGCCAGGCTCCGGTCGATCCGTCCTCGTCCTCGATGAAGGCCTTGAAGTTCTTCATGTCGCCTGCGAGTCGGCCGCTGACGAATCCGAGCTTGTCGCCGACGGTCTCGAGGAACCCTTCGGGTTCGAAGTCCATCTGCAGGGTCACCCGTGTGGTGTCGTCGTCGATCGAGTGGAACGTGACGACACCTGCATGCGACGGCCCGGAGGTCGTCGTCCAGGCAACGCGCTCGTCGGGGATCTGCTCGGTGATCGTGGTGTCGAACTCCCGCGTCACACCGGCGATGTCCACGACCCAGTGCAACTGATCGTCTTGCAGTTGGGTGATGGACGACACGCCGTCCATGAACATCGGGAACTGCTCGAACTGTGTCCATTGGTTGTAGGCGACCCGTACGGGCACGTCCACGTCGATCGAATGCTGCTTGTCGTTTGCGTTCATGGTCTGCTCCTGGGGGTAGGTGAACGGCTCGTGCCGCGACCGTTCAGTACCCCGTCGACTCCTCGACGAAACGGTGCGGCGCGCGGTGCGTCGCCGTACGTCGGCCGAACGGGTCGGACGGACCGGATCGGGTACCGCCGATCCATGGAATCGACGGACACGCAGCAGTACGACATCGGAGTGATCGGAGGCGGATCGGCGACCGAAGCGTTCGTCGCCGAACCTCCGGGGAACCGGACTGATCGATCGTGGTCTTCGAGGTCGAGCGGGTGGGCGGCGAATGTCCGTTCGTTGCCTGCATTCCGAGCAAGACGCTCCTGCACGTTGCGGCGACGACGGGAGACTGGGACACCGCGGTGGCCCATCGAGACGAGGCGACGATCACCTGGACGACACCTCGCACGCCGTCGATCTCACCGAGGCGGGTGCGGTCCTCGTCCGAGCCACGGCGGGTGGTCGACCCGCAGACGATCGAAGCGGACGGCGTCCGGTTCGACGTGGCCCACATCGTCCTGGCCACCGGATCCGAGGCGATCGTCCCGGACCTTGCCGGCCTCGACACGCTCGGGGACGGATGTGGACGACCACCGATGCGATGACGACGGATGAGCTTCCCGGACGACTCGCGATCCTCGGAGGTGGCGTCATCGGATGCGAGCTCGCCTTCGCGTTCGCCGGGCTCGGCTCGATCGTGACCCTGATCGACGAGATGCCCCGAGCCTTCCCCGATCTCGCTCCGAGGTCGGCGAGCTGATCGACGAGGGCCTGCGCCGGCCGGAGTGTCGGTTCGCCGAGGCACCCGGGCGGTTCGCTGTCCGGAGTCCGACGGCTGGCGACGATCGAACTCGACACCGACGATCGCCCCGACGCCGATCAGGTCGTCGTGATCGCGTGCTCGTCGCAGTCGGACGCCGTGCGCGTGTCTCCGATCTGGGCCTCGAGTCGCTCGGCGTCGATCCGACCAGGACCTCGACGTCGACGACCGAGGCCGGGTGCGCTGTCCCGGCTCGGTCTGGGCGATGGGTGACGTCGCCGGCAGGGGCCAGTACACCCACGTCGCCAATCATCAGGCCCGGGTCGTCGCGAACCAGCTCGCGGGTGATAAGGCCAGGCGGTTCGATGACGTCGTGACCTCGTCATGCGTGTTCACCGACCCGCCGCTGATCCAGGTCGGTCCGACGTGTCGGAGCTCGACGGTGATCCCGACGTGATCTGGGCGACCGGTCGGGTGGCCGACCTCGCCCGCGGTCACCGACGACCTCCCTGAGGGATTCCTGGCCGTCGCCGCCCGCGCAGCACCGGTTCGGTCATCGCCGCCCACGGTGCCGGTCCGGGATTCGAGGAGTTGGTGCATGCACTCGTGATCGCCGTCGACGGCGACGTGCGACTCGACCGGTTGGCGATGTCGATGCACGCGTTTCCAACCGTCGGTGAGATCCTGGAGCCGATCTTCCGCTCCTTGGCTCGCGACATCAGTGCACCGTCGACCGACGCAGGCTGAGGGGAGTCGCGGTCGGTTTGTGGCCGACTCCGCCGGGTATCACGGACCCCGTGTCCTTGTTGAGACTCCTCTTCGACCTGATCGCCGCCTTCGACGAGTCGCTGCTGGCCCTCGACGACGACGACGCCACGTAGACGATCGACGCCGAGAGCCGAACAGTCCGGTCACGTCGGCGTGAGCGAGCACCTCGAGCGGCAGATTCACCGGTGCACACGATCGCGTCCTGATCGGCGACCGGTCGGGACGGACCGGCGGCTCGACCGGCGACGGCGGCGCGGAGCCGGCTCCGTGTCGGGCAGGATCGGTGGTGGTCCGTCCGGCTCCGGCGGGTTCGGGACGACGGTCAGAACTTCTTCGGCTGTCATGGCGGAGGCCTACCCCGAGGCTCGAGCGGCTCAATCCTGGCGTGCACGGCCGTACCATGCGGCTCCTGCCGTTTGGGCGAGATGGTGTCGGAGCACCGGTCGTCGGACATCAGCTGACCAGCACGTTCGCGAAGACCTGCCACGCCAGCGCGCTCTTGGCGATGAGCGACAGCCACATGTAGGTCCGTTCGCCGACGAGATAGTCCGCCCATCGGCCGCTCGCCGGTACTGCAACCACTGGTTCAGCGCGAAGCAGTTGAAGAGGACGAACAGCACGAAGATGACGTACACGAAGCTCGGCACGTTCGATCCGGCGCCCACCAGGTACACCGTGATCACGATCCACGGGATCGACCCGACGATGCATCCGAACACGAACGGCGTCCAGCTCACCCGCGGCGCGGTCGTTCGTCGTCTCCATCAGCCAGCCGAACAGGATCATCGCGACGTTCGTGCCGGCAATCGCCAGCAGCCCGCAATGTCGGTGATGCCGACCAACCCTGCGATCAGCACGATCATGCAGGTCGCCGACATCGAGTACTCGACCCACCGGAACCGGTTGCGCTCCTGGTGCAGTTCGCCGCCGTAGCGATCACTGCCCCACGTCGACGCGACGAGGAGATGGAACCCGCCGACAGGAACAGGAACAGCGCCACCGCGGGGCCGAGGGCGTAGGAGAACAGCGTGTCCAGTTCGACCGGTCCGTCGGGTTGGCCGGGCGGGCCATTGCCGAACGCCGTACCGGGAGCGACAACGAGTTCGACAGGAGGACCGCCACTCCCTGGGCGGCGTGCACGACGAACAGTCCGAGGTTGTCGCCGGAGAGCGGTGATCGAACCGTCGGCCGACGACGTGTCGGTGCGTCGGAGCGGTGAGCATCGCGTGTTTCGGACATCGTTGTCATGGGCCGGGGCTGCCCGCCTCCCGATCACGCCAAAGCCCGAGGATGGGTCCAAGCCCAAGGATCGCCAGCCGTCTCGGCCGTCCACGCGCCCTGATCCTTCAGCGATGTCGGGCTCGGCGGAGAACTCCACCAGACCGCCCGGCCGAACGTGTCTCACCACGCAGCAGGGCACTCCGATCTCCGACGATCAGAACTCGCTCACGGTCGGAGCACGAGGACCGGTGCTGCTCGAGGACTTCGTGCTGCGTGAGAAGGTCTTCCATTTCGACCACGAACGGATCCCGGAGCGGGTCGTGCACGCTCGGGGGTACGGGGCACACGGCTTCTTCGAGACCTACGAATCGCTCGACGACGTGACGTCTGCCGACATCTTCGCGCGTGCGGGTGAGCAGACGCCGGTGTTCGTGCGCTTCTCGACCGTGGCCGGCAACAAGGGATCGGTCGACCTCGCGCGTGACGTCAGGGGATTCGCGGTCAAGTTCTACACGAGGGAGGGCAACTGGGATCTCGTCGGCAACAACATCCCCGTGTTCTTCATCCAGGACGCGATCAAGTTCCCGGACCTCGTCCACGCCGCCAAGGAGGAGCCGGACCGGGCGTTCCCGCAGGCCCAGACGGCCCACGACAACTTCTGGGACTTCGTCTCCCTGCTCCCCGAGAGCACCCACATGCTCATGTGGACGATGTCCGATCGGGCCATTCCCCGGTCGTTCCGGTTCATGGAGGGGTTCGGGGTCCACACGTTCCGGTTCGTCGACGACGCGGCGAGTCTCGACGTTCGTGAAGTTCCACTGGAAGCCGATGCTCGGCCTGCAGTCGGTGGTCTGGAACGAAGCCGTCAAGATCAACGGAGCCGACCCGGACTTCCATCGACGCGACCTCTGGGACGCCATCGAACGCGGTGCGTTCCCGGAGTGGGAACTCGGTGTGCAGGTGTTCGATGACGAGTTCGCCGACGCGTTCGAGTTCGACGTCCTCGACGCGACCAAGCTGATCCCGGAGGAACGCATTCCGATCCGCCCGATCGGCCGGCTCGTGCTGGACCGCACGGTCGACAACTTCTTCGCCGAGACCGAGCAGGTGGCCTTCTGCACGAGCAACGTGGTGCGTGGCATCGACTTCACCAACGACCCGCTGCTGCAGGGACGCAACTTCTCGTACCTCGACACGCAACTCAAGCGCCTCGGCGGGCCGAACTTCGCGCAGTTGCCGATCAACGCACCCAAGTGCCCGGTCGCCCACTTCCAGCAGGACGGCCACATGGCCTTCTCGAATCCGAAGGGTCGGGTGAACTACGAGCCGAACTCCTGGAATCGACATCGGGCCCACGGGAAGATCCCGAGCGCGGGTTCCGCACCGCTGGGCGGACCGAGAGTGGTGAGACTCCGACGCGTGCGGCCGGAGTCGTTCGCCGACCACTTCAGCCAGGCCCGTCAGTTCTACGCGAGCCAGACGACCGTCGAGCAGGGACACATCGTCGACTCGTTCGTGTTCGAACTGTCGAAGGTGCAGCGCCCGGACATCCGTGCCCGGATGGTCGCCAACCTTCGCCACGTCGACGAGTCGCTGGCGACGGCCGTCGCCGCCGGGCCTCGGCACCCGGGTCGACGTGAGCAGCACCGAGCCGGTGGTCGCACCCGTCGATCTCGAGCCGTCGCCCTCGCTGAGCATCGTGGCGAATCCCCCGGCGAGCTTCGAAGGCCGCAAATTGGGAGTCCTGGTCACCGACGGCAGCGACGCCAAGGTGATTGCCGCCGTGACGAAGGCGGCGCCGAAGGCGGGGGTGGTCGTCGAGCTCGTCGCACCCGTCGTCGGCGGCGTCGCCGCCAGCGACGGTACGACCATCGCGGTCCACCACCAGGTCGACGGAGCGCCCGTCGGTGCTGTTCGACGCCGTCGTCGTGCTCCCGAGCGCGGAAGGTGCAGCAACGCCTGTCGCAGCACGCCCCCGCCACTCGACTTCCTGCGCGACGCGCACGCCCACTGCAAGTTCATCGGGTACGGCATCGATGCGAGCCGAGTTCGTTGTCGGCGGCCGGCACTGAGTCGATCTCATCGACGATGGCTACACGGTGCTCGACGCCAAGCCGGCGACGGTGCAGGCATTCATCGAGCGGTGTGCGGCGCTCCGATTCTGGGATCGCGAGCCGACGGTGAGGCATCGCGAGACGGAGCCGTCGATTGGCTGATCCGTTCAGGACTCGCTCGTCCCCCTTCCAGGTTTACTGCGCAAGATTCCGGGTAGAGCGCCAGCGCCACGGTCGGACACGCCGACCGGCACGACAAGGAGTTCACATGGAGTACGGCATCGGAGGCATCTTGATTTTGGTGCTCATCATCTTGGCGATCGTCTTCCTGGCGAGGCGGGTGTGAGACGCCGTTGAGGGACCGTTGGGCGGGTACCAACTCTGCGTCCGTCGTCGGTGACTTCAATCGAGGGGAAACCAGCCTGGTCCACGTGCCAGCCTGTCGACGTCCAGCGCCGCGTCGACCGGTGCCGGGTCGAGCACCCCGCTGTCGAGCACGACGTCGCGAAGCGGGCGGTGTTCGGCCTCGGCTCGGCGGACCAGCTGCGTGGCGACGTCGTAACCGACCAGCGGATTGAGTGCGGCGGCGATGGCGGGACTCGCGTGCGCGTACGCCCGGCAGCGGTCCCGATCGGCCTCGATCCCGAGTACGCATCGGGAGCCGAAGTCGCCGGCCGCACGACCGAGCAGTGAAATCGCGGCGAGAGCAGGTTGTCGGCGATGACCGGTAGATAGGTGTTCATCTCGAGCGTGCCCTGACTTCCGGCGAAGCCGACTGCCGCATCGTGCCCGACGACCTGTGCCGCGACCTGCGTGACGACCTCGCACAGCACCGGGTTGACCTTGCCGGGCATGATCGACGAGCCGGGCTGCAGCTCGGGGATCCGGATCTCGGCGAAACCCGCGTGGGGCCCGCTCGCCAGCAGCCGAATGTCGTTGGCGATCTTGAACATGCCCGGTCGCGGTGACCCGCAGCTGGCCCGACAGCTCGACCAGACCGTCGGGGCTGGCCTGCGGACGCAAAGCGGTTCGGCGTCGCGTACACCGCAAGGCCGGTCGATCGCGCGATGTCCGGCGATCGCGAGCTCGGCGACCCCGGCGGGAGCGTTCAGGCCGTTCCCGGTGGCGGTACCCCCGAGCGGGACCGCCGCGACCCGCACCATCGTGTCCGAGAGCGTTCGCGTGCTTCGGCGATCTGCGCGGCGTACCCGCCGAACTCCTGTCCCAGGGTGATGGGCGACGCATCCATGAGGTGGGTCCGGCCCGCCTTGACGACGTCGGCGAACTCGTCGGCACGATCAGACGAGTGCGTCGTGCAACACGTCGAGGCCCGGCATCAAGCACGTCTCGGACCTCGCTGAGGACTGCGATACGTACTGCGGTCGGGAAGACGTCGTTGGTCGACTGCGATGCGTTGACGTGGTCGTTCGGATGGACGGTCATCCCGTCGAGATGACGACTGGCGAGCGCCGCGAGCACCTCGTTCACGTTCATGTTCGTCGACGTGCCCGACCCGGTCTGGAACGTGTCGATCGCGAACTGGTCGTCCCAGTCACCGCGTAGGACCTCGTCGGCGGCGCGGCTGATCGCATCGGCGATCGCCGCATCCACGCCGGTCAGTTCGGCAGCACGCTGGGCATTGGCGCGAGCCATGGATCGCTTGATCACCACGAGTGCCCGAACGATCGACAGAGGTATCGGCCGCCCGGACACCTGGAAGTTGACGAGTGCCAAGCGGGTAGCGGGGCCGATGACCCCCTGCGTGGGTTCGGGGGCGGTCATCGTCGGAATGTACCCCGCGCGCGTGCCGACCTCGAATCCCGGCGTTCCGTGGCGGGCTCAGCCGACGATCGGTCGATGCAGGTGCCTGGTGTCGTCGGACTGATCGAGCCGAGCCTGTGGGTCCGCCGGAGGGACGGTGACGTCCACCCGGGCGGCGATCGCTTCGATGGCATCGAGCCGGCCCGATCCCAATCCGTGCCGTGACACGTTGAGCGCACCAGCCGCCGCCGCCCACCGCAGCGCCTGATCGGCCGTGAGCCCTCTCGCCGCGGCGACCGCCAACGCCGCGGTCATCGAGTCGCCGCCGCCGCGCCCGTCGACAACGGCGAGATCGGGCGATCTGACTTCGTAGAGCTCACCTCCGCGGCCCGCAATCGTGGTGTGTTCGCGACGCGACACCACGACCGTATCGGCGCCCGCAGCGCGGATCCGCTGGATTCCAGCAGTCACCGACGCCAGGTCGGTGTCGCTGCTCCAGCCGTCGTCGACGAGTTCCTCGTCGCTGATCTTGACGATGTCGACGCCCGCCTCGAGTGCCGCGCGGAGTGGATCACCGCTGAGATCGACCACCACGGTGACGTCGTTCGCACGGAGATCGCCGGCCAGACGGCCGTAGATGTCCGCCGGCAGGATCGGCGCGAGCTGAGCGCCCGCGAGGACGCAGACGCCGGCGCGAAGTGACGCTCCGATGGTGCTGCTGTAGAGCTCGTCGATCTCGTGGCGGTCGAGCGGCGGCACGTCGGTGGTCACGATCGTGTTGCGCCCGCCATCGCGACGATCCTCGATGTGGACAGCGTTCGGCCGGCTGGTCGACGTCATCCACGGATCCAAGCCGTCGGCCATCAGCAACGAGCGCAGCGCCTCGCCGGATTCGCCACCGACGCACACACACGGCAGTGCTCGCGCCGACAGCGCCCGCACCATCCTCGCCACCCAGTAGCCCTGGCCTCCTGCGTGCAGATGCACCTCCGGTTCGCCTTCGGAAGTGTGGTGGACCTCCACCAGCAGCAGGAGTGCCGGGGCGAACACTGCAACTTCGAGGTCAGTGCCGTCCGTCTGGGACATCGAACGCCCTTTCATGAGCGGCCACCATCGTCGGCGGTGCCAGCGGAACCTGTGCTGACGTGCGGCGAGGCTGACGTGCGGCGAGGACGATCGGACTACGCCTCGTCGCCGGTGTCGCTGGCGCCTTCGCCGCCGGCGTCGAGGTCCTCCGTGGCTTCGGTGGGCTCGTCGCCGGTGTCCTGGCTGCCGTGCCCTCCTCGATCGTTGTCGTCGTCCTGTTCGGTCGGTTCGTGGCTGGTCATGTCGTCATCGCTGAGGTTGGTCATGGCCGTACAGTTCCCTGTGCCGTTGCATCTCAATCATCCGTCGACCGGATTTCGAGGACCGCAAATGTGTGAATCGTCGTTTGAACGACGCCCGGGCGGGGAACGACAGTGCCATGAGCAACTCCAACATTGACGAGACCAAGGGCCGCATCAAGCAGGCGGCCGGAGACTTGACCGACAACGACGACCTCAAGCGCGAGGGCAAGGCCGACCAGGCCGGAGCCAGCGTCAAGCAGGCCGCCGACAAGGCTGCTGACAAGATCGGCGACGTCGTCGACAAGGTGAAGGACAAGTTGACCGACTGACCGGTCCGGTGTGCGGATCACCCCTGCGCCCACCTGACACCCACGAACGTGCCGACGGGATCCTCCCCGTCGGCACGGTCGCGTCCGGGCTTCGACATGCCCTGGGCCCAGCCGGCCCGGCGTTTGGAGTGATCGCCGAGCGGGTACCTCACCACTCCGGCCGGAGCGGCCCTCCCCACCCGGCGGGGCCCTCCGGCCGACTCCGCCCACTCTCCAGGAGATGCCATGAAACTCGCTCTACTTGCCATCGGAGTCGTTCTCGGCTTCGTGATTGCCGACAACACCAGTGACAACCAACGCGCCAAGGTGCGGTCGATCGCCGATCGGGTGCGGGCCGGTCGAGCCGCCACCGTCGCGGGGAGCGTCGGCTCCGGGATCGGCGACATCGCCGACGCTGCCACCGACCGTGTGGCCGACGTCGTCGACCATGCCACCTCGAACGTGGCAGAGCTCGTCGCCGACCCCACGAGCTGACCGAACTCAACCCGCGGAGCTGGGCGCCGCGTCGGGCGGATCGCTGGGACCCTCCACGACGTAGGCGAGGGTCTCCCGAACGAGGCGCCGCGCGAAGAACGATCCTGGACTCGGGGTCGAGGCTCCGTCATGTGCGCCGACCGCCACCGGTCCCCGCGATGCGCAACGACTCCACGACCGGCGCGACGCCGAGGGGGACGCTGAGCCGCCGGGCCCCGGCGCTGAGGACCAGCCGATCACCGTCGATCGTCGTATCGAGTCGAGGGTCGAGGTGGATCCACGTGCACTCGTCGATGTCGCCGTCGTGCAGCACCGCGCGCAGATGGCCCATCGGAACCACCCGCTCGCCGAGTGCGGTTCGACCGGATCTGGCGATCAACGGCATCAGCGGGGTCCACGGTCGGCGAGCGTGGCGAGCGCGGCGGCCAGTCGCGTCTCGCCGGCAGCCTGCCCGGGCCGCGAGTGCGAAGCCGAGGGGCATCGGCCGATCGAGTTCCGCCGGGAGGTCGTCCACGACGCGGTGAAGGACCGTCCGGTACGTCGTGGCAAGGATTCCGATCGTCAGGTGCAGGCTGAGACCGTCCTGTGCGGCGGCTTCGTGCGCTGTACCCCGTGGCATGTAGACGACGTCGCCGGGTTCGAGCGCGAAACGCTCCCAACCCGTCGACCTCCCACGCCTTGGATCCCTCGATCTGCACGACGAGGACCTCGTGGGTGTCGCGATGTCGCGCCAGGGCAGTGGACCCCGGCGGGGTGAGATAGCAGTTGGCCTGCACGGCGTGACCCGTCTCTCGCTGGAGTGCGTCGCAGAACCGGCCGATCGGCGGCCACGAGTGCTGGAGACTCTGCAGCACGACGGTTGCACCGCCTGCGACCAAGTGCATGACGCGTGAGCACGTCCACCACGTCGTCGACGAGCACGCCGCCGAGGCGGAGCGACGCGCCGTACTCGCCGAACGGCACCGGCGATCCTCCTCGCACCAGGCGAATCATCGGCCGTCTCGCGGGCGCTGCCACGAGTTGCTCGACGACGTCGACGTCGAGCAGGTCGCGGAACGGTGCCGCCGCCGCGTCGCAGCATCGGTGCAGCGCCCCAGTGTTCGCGGGCGAACACGGTGGGATCACCCACGCACCGGGCAAGCGCAGAGCTGGTCGGGGAACACAGCAGCGTGCGTACCCCAGTCAGCAGTCGGTCAACCGTCGAGCTGTCGAGGGTTTCGCTTCGGGAGGACCGGGTACGCCCATCGAACTGCATCTGCAGACCATGAACGAGAAAGGAATCATCGTGGAGAGACGCCAGATACTGGTCGCGGTACCGGCCCGCAACGAAGCGACCAGCGTCGCCGCCTGCATCGAGTCCATCGACCTCGCCGCCCGGTGCGTCGGCAACGACGTCACCGTCGTGCTCGCGGCGGACAGCTGCACGGACGCGACCGCGCAGATCGCCCGGAGGCTCGACGTGGCCTCCTGCCGGCTCTCGGTGATCGAGGGGCAGTGGGGCACGGCCGGCGCCACCCGGGCCGCCGCCGTGAACCAGGGCCTGGCGCAGCTCGGTGGCCACGCCTCGGCCGCTTGGATCGCCAACACCGACGCGGACTGTGTCGTCCCACCGTCGTGGCTCCGGCTGCAGGCCACGATGGCGTGGTCCGTGGACGCGATCGGGGGGATCGTGCAGCTCGACCCCCACACCACCGAACGGCGGCTGCTCGATGCGTTCGCCGCCTCGTACCGCCTCGACGGCGACCACCATCCGCACGTCCACGGAGCGAACATCGGTGTCTCGGCACATGCCTATCGGTCCGCCGGTGGCTGGTGCACGACCACCGAGGTCGGCGAGGACCACCTCCTGTGGAACGCGCTCGTCGCGGGCGGGTGCCGAGTCGTGCAGGCTGCGGCACTGCGTGTGTTCACGAGCGCGCGTGTGAACAGCCGCGTCGTGGGTGGCTTCGCGACGAACCTGGAGCAGCTGCACCCCGAGCTTGCGTCGACGGCACATGTCTGAGATCACGATCGAACGACGACCTGACGGCTCGCGCGGGCACGGAGACGTCGCCGCGTCATGGGCGCCCATCCTGCGCTCGGCCACTCCGGTGCATCTTCCGGCGCGACGCACGATCGTCGTCGCACCGCACCCCGACGACGAGACCCTGTCGAGCGGCGGCCTGATCATGCACCAGATCGCTCGAGGGGTCCCCGTCACCGTGGTCGCCGTGACCGACGGAGAAGCGGCCTACCCGAGCTGGTCCGCCCCGGGCCTCGCAGCCGCACGTCGTGACGAGCAGGCGACAGCGCTCAGTCTGCTCGGTGTCCCCGCCGCGGCGACCGTTCGGCTCGGACTCCCCGACAGCTCGGTCGCAGCGCATCAGGACGACCTGGCGGCAGCGCCTGGACCGGCTGGTGGAGCCCGGCGACGTGATCGTCGCGCCGTGGCGGCACGACTGGCACGCCGACCACGAAGCGTGCGGCCGGGCGGCCGAGACCGTCGCACGAGCCAATCGCTGCACACTGTTCGGCTCGCTCTTCTGGGCGCTCCACCGGGTCGAACCCGACGACCATCCCGACGTCCGGATCGCAGCACTCTCGCTCACCGACGACGAGGCGATGTGGCGACGGGTGGCCCTTCGCTCACATGCATCGCAGTTCGACGGCGGACGTCACCGCCCCATCCTGGACGACACGCTCGTCGCGCGGCTCCTCCAGTCCGTCGAGCACTACATCACCGCGGCATGACGACTCCTGGACCCGACCAGCCGACAGTTCTTCGAGCAGAAGTACCGAGCCCACGCGGATCCCGTGGTCGTTCGCCAGCGACGCGTACGAGCAACGGCGCTACGAAGTGCTCGTGCAGCACGTCGAGGCGGGGCGATACGCACGTGCCTTCGAGCCCGGTTGTTCCGTCGGGGTGCTCACGGACATACTCGCCGATCGGTGCGGGCACGTGCGTCGCCACGGACATCGCCGAGACCGCAGTGGCGATGGCACGCCGACGCTGCGCGTGCCAGGTCGAACGTGACGATCGAGCAGGGTTCGTTGGCCGGGCGATCTGCCGGCCGGACCGTTCGATCTGATCGTGATCAGCGAGGTGGGCTACTACTTCGACGAGCGCGAGCTGGGCCGGATCGCCGGGAGGCTCGGGCGACATGCTCGACCCGAACGGCCTGCTCCTCGCCGCCCACTGGACGGGGCAGAGCGACGACCACGTGCTCGCAGGTCCACGAGTGCACGCCCTGCTCGACGCACACCTGGGTCTGCGACACGTGACGCACGCTGAGTACAGCGACGCCCTGAGAGGTCGACGGATTCGTGCTGGACACGTGGCGTGCAGCACCCGTGGAGCGCGGCGCGATGAGCGATCGACCACGTCGCGATGCTGATCCGTCGGGGCTTCTCCGACGGCTTCGCCGCATGCTCGACGCGGGGGAGCTCGAACTGCCGCTGCCTGGCGGCGGGGCGACAGCGGAGCGGCTTGCCGGCCTCTGCCGTGTTGCCCGTCGGGACCTCGAACTGGCCCGGCTCGTCGAGGCGCACACCGACGCGGTCGCCATCCTGCGGGAGGCATGCCGACGACCCGAGCCCGCACGCGCTCTACGGCGTCTGGGCAGCCGAGGACCCGTCGTGTCGGCTCGAGCTCGTGAAGGTCCGCACGGGCGCCGCCCCGAGTCACGGCGGGTCGGCTGCGAGGCACCAAGGCGTTCTGCACCGGATCGACGCTCATCGACCGTGCGCTGGTCTCGGTCCGTACCTCCGCAGGGGCCGTTGCTGATCGACGTCGACCTCCACGATCGACGACTCTCGTTCGACGCGAGTTCCTGGAGGACCCCGGCGTTCGACGCGACGGCGACCGCCACGACCACGTTCGACGACCTGCCCGTGCTGCCCGACGACGTCATCGGTCCGCCGGGCTGGTACCTCGATCGTGTCGGGTTCGCCCACGGTGCGTGCGGTCCGGCTGCGTGCTGGGCCGGAGGGGCACTCGGCCTCGTCGATCATGCCGTCGCCGTCGGTTCCCGCCGAAGGCAGCGAAACCCCACTTCGATGCCTACACCGGCGCGCTGCTGGCGCTGGCCTGGAACCTCGACGCGATGCTGCAGTTCGCCGGTGACCAGATCGACGAGCGACCCTGGCGATCGGTCACGAGGCCACCCAACGTGCACTCATGCTGCGCCATCGCGTCGAGCGGACGGCCACCGAGATCGTCGACCTCCACGGCCGCGCTGTGGGCCCGCGACCGCTGATCCAGCAGGACCTCGTGATTCGCCGCATCAGCCAGTTGCAGCTGTACGTCCGCCAGCACCACGACGAGACCGACCTCGAGACGGTCGGCTCGATCGCCCGCACCGTCTGACCCCTGGGCTGACCCCGTGGGCTGACCCCGTGGAGTTGAGACTCACCGCTGAGCACGTGCAGCCGAGTCGACATCGCTCACGTCGTCCGAGCGGCGGCGATCAGTTCGGCGCGACCTCTCCACGCCGAAACTCATCGCTCGCGGATGCGGACGACGGGGGCCGTCAGTTGGCGGCCGAGACGGTCTTCTTCGCAGCCCGCTTCGCGGTCGAGGCCGTCGCCTTCGATGCCGATTTGGCAGTTCGGGCCGTCTTCTTCACGCCCTTTGCGGCGGTGGATGCTGTGTCCTGCACGCCGTCAACGGCGGCGTCGGCTCCGCCTCGGACCTTCGAGGCACGAGAGCGAGTTGCCCGCGTACCCGTCGGCGACACCTTGGGGCGGTCGTTGCCCGTGATCCGGGCGATGAGGTCCTGTACCGCCGTGACACCGCCTTGCGCGATTCCACTCAAGTTGTCGCCGACACGGTCGACGACCCCGGCGATGGCGCCGGTCACTGCGTTCGCCGCGCCATCGTCGGGCAGCGAGGGATGGGGGTGCGTCGGAGCGGTCTTCTTCGCCTCCGACAGCGTCGCGCCGATGTCGGCGAGCTCGGAGCGACTGAGGGCCTCGCGAACGGTGGGGAAGAAGTCGGTCTCCTCCTCCTTCACGTGATGGCGAACGTTCTCGATGAGGACCGTCACCTTCGGAGTGAAGCGTTCCTGGGAGGGATCCATGTCAGCGAGTTCAGCCAGCAGCAACTTGACGACGTGATGCTCCTCGAGACTCTCGAGCGCGATGTCCTCGGTCGCCGGCACCGTCGCTCGGGCGACGGGGTAGAAGACCTGCTCTTCGATCGCTGCGTGGATCGACAACTCTTCGATGATCCGGTCGACGATCTCGCGCTTTTCGACGAAGGCGCGGTCGCCGGCTTTCTCGAAGCGCTTGAACAGCGCCTCGACGGTCTTGTGGTCGGTGCGGAGGAGTGTGATGGCGTCCATGACGATCCGTTACCCAGGGCACACGGTTCTCAATCCCCGACCCCCGCACACAGCGAGCGGATTTCGTCCCCGAGCCCGCTCGACCAGATCTCGCAGAAGAGTTCCTGATCGTCCCCGATCTGGTGGAAGTAGAGGTGCGTCACGCCGGCGTCGACGGCGTTGCGTGCTTGGCCGATCAAGCGCTCCGCGTCCGGTCCGACGATCACCGAGTCGGCCAGATCCTCTCGTTTCACCATGTCCGAGGCCTGGCGGAAGTGCGCCGGCGTCGGCAGGTCCTGGCTCAGCTGACCGTGCACCCCGGCGGTCGGCCACACGCGTTCGACGACGTCGAGGGCCTCATCGGTCGTCGGCGCCCAGCAGACGTCGAGCTGGCTGTAGACGGGACCTGATCCCCCGCTCTGCTTCCAGCGACTGATGGCGTCCGACGCGCCACCCGTCACCCACAGTCCGTCGCCGATGTCTGCCGCCAGGGTTGCGGCGTGTGGACCGAATGCCGACACGACGACGGGGATGGAAACCGTAGGAGCGTCGTAGATCCGGGCGTTCTCGGCCTGGAAGAACTCACCGTCGAAGTTGACTTCGTCGCCGCCCCACAGCACCCGGATCAGCTCGACCGCCTCGTCGAGCATCTCCAGTCGTCGCAGCGCAGGTGGCCACTTGTCGCCGAGGACGTGTTCGTTCAGGGCTTCGCCCGTCCCCACCCCCCAGGTGAATCGTTCGCCGAGGAGCGCTGACGCGGTGGCCGTCGCCTGGGCGAGGATCACGGGGTGGATGCGCATGATGGGACAGGTCACCCCGACGGCCACGCCCAGACTCTCGGTGCGCTCCGCGAGCGCCCCGAGCATGGTCCACACGAACGGCGAGTGGCCCTGTTCATCGAGCCACGGGTGGAAGTGGTCCGAGATCGAGACGAAATCGAACCCCGATGCCTCGGCGAGTTCGGCGATGTCCAACAGACGTGCCGGATCGTGCTCTTCGCTGGACACGGTGAGTCCGAACTGAACGGGCACTGCGTTCGACTCGGCGGTGGGTGCCTGGCAAGTGGGTGCCTGGGAGGTGGTCATCGCGGTCCGATACCCATCGCAGTTGGATGCAACACACGCAACCACCGGATGGTCAGAGGATTGAGGCCCCGAGCCAACGGGTACACGAACGACATGTCAACCAACGACGTCTCGATCCTCGACCTCGTAGCGGCCATCGAACCGGACTTGGACGTGCTGACCGTCTCGAGCCCGGAGCCGATCTTGCGGGAGTACAACGCCGTGGGGGTCTTCGACTCACGCGATGCGGCACGCCACGCGGTGCTGGCCGTGGAGCACCTCGATCCACACGACAGCGCCGTCGGGATGGCGACACTCGGATCTCTCGAGCACTACGACGCCCTGCTGGCGTCGGGCACCGACGACGTCGGCGATGCGCTCGGCGCAGATGCCGAAGGTGTCGTGAGGGGTGTGATCCCTCGCGCCGCCAAGGGTGCGGCGTTGTTCGGTCTCGGCGGCGCGACCATCACGATCGGGGTGATCCTGCTCTTCGGAGACCCGGATGCGGTCACCGTTGCCGCGGGAGCGGTGGCTGCTGCACTGCTGTGCGGGGTGATCGGCGCGATGTGGGGGGCCTTCATCGGAATGGGTCTGAGCGACGCGTACCTCGATTCGTTCGTTCCCTCCGACGCCTACGACAAGATCCTCGTCTCGTACCACACCGACGACCGTTCCGAGGCCGAGGAGGCCGCACGCCGGTTCGGGATCGAGGCCGACCACGAGGCGATCATCGTCCGACTCGACGAGATCACCGATCCCACGCCCGACTGGTGAACACGCCCGAGTGGTGACAAGCCGGCATCCGAGGAATCGACGATCCAGCCGCCTCGCTCAGATTCGTGAGGTGGCGGCACGCTGATGCGCCGCACCGGGTGATCGTGCCGACATCCTGGTGGAGCGCGCAGCGGTGGGCGGCAATGGTCGACTCCGCCCCTCGGTTGAGGTTGACCCCCCGCTCGCCGAGACCGTCGAAGCAGGCGCCGGACGGCACGGTCGATCATGACCTCGCCGAGCCGATTCGCGCCGTGGAACCACGCCCACGAGCGCTCGATCGAGGCGAGTGCGGCGGAGTCGCCGGAGATGCCGATAACCAGGCCGCCTGGGCGTCGGCCATCGCGGCTGCCTCCAAGGGCTGTTCGTCGCCCGACCAGTTGAGTTCGTCGCCGGCGGCCATTCCCCGGTGGCCGGGGAATCGGTAGTGATCACCCTGGCGGCAGAGTCGTTCGAGCCACTCCAGCAACGATGCCCCTCGGTCGACCAGGCGTCGTCGCCGGTGTGCACGCCGAGTCGGATGAGCGCCTCGGGCAGTCGGGCGTTGTCGTAGCGCAGCTCCGGCTCGAACCAACGCCAGCGGCGGATCGCCGCTGGGCTGCCAGGTCCGTGCTGCGTGCAGGACCGGATCGAGCAGCGGCTCCCACGATGCGTCGACGAGCGATGCCGCCACCAGTCCGAGCGCTGCGTACGCGAGCGACCGGGTGGGCCAATCCGGTTCGACGCGACGCGCGAGCGGCCGCAGCAGCTCCGCGCCAGATCGTCGCGTGGGGGCCGTCGGCGGCGACGATCTCACCCAGACCCCAGATCGTCCGGCCGACGTGGTCGCCGCCGTGGGGTTCGTCGAGCCAGCGTCGGTCCCACGCCATGAAGTTGCGCATCCGACCGTCGCCGTCGAGGCGATGCGGCCCGGACGAACGCGAGCAACCGCCCGAGCGACGACGGACCACTCCTCGCCGCCCGGCGACTGCGCGAGCGTGTCGGCGATCGGCAGCATCCGAGCGGCGTCGTCGACGCAGTAGCCATCCTCGATCCGCGCGACGCCGTGGTGAGCGTGCTGCAGCATCGCCGTGTCGTCGCAGAGCAGGCGCAGATGGGTGAGCGCGAGTGGTGTGCTCGTCGGGCCGAGTGCACGCAAGCGGGACCACGACGGCCGACGCCGGCTCGCGCTCGAGGCGTCGAGACGCACGATCTCGAGCGTGCGCCGGAGGTCGGCCCCGACACGCGGCCACCGCATCGCCGACGACGCCGTGCGAGCGGCCCGACGTGCGGACGCAGCCAGCGGTCCGTCGAGCATCGATGCGATCGCAGCGGCGAATCCATCGACGTCGTCAGACGCAGCGGTGCGTCCGGCACCGTCCGCGAGCAGCGCCTCGGCGTATCGAAACGGCGTCGAGACCACCGGACATCCCGCGGCGAGCGCGAAGGTGAGCACCCCCGACACGCTCTGGTCCTCACCCCGGTACGGCGTGCAGACCAGCGACGAGATGCCGAGCAGGTCGGCGAGTTCGTCGACGTCCAGGAACCGATCGACGAAATGGACCCGATCGGAGAGACCGAGCTGATCGCTCAGCGACTCGAGCGACCGCGGTAGCGCTCACCCTCGTGTCGCACGACGTCGGGATGGGTCCGACCGGCGACGACGTAGTGCAGGTCCGGGTGACGTGCCGCAAGCGCCGCCATGGCCCGCAGCGCCAGTTCGATGCCCTTGCCCTCGGACAGCAGACCGAACGTCGTCATCACCGGCACGCTCGGCCGGCACCCCGAACTGCTCGCGGACGGCCGGCAGGTCGCGGACGTCGAAGAGTTCCTCGGGCGCCCCGTGCGGTATGACGACGACGATCTCGCCACGGACCAGATCCTGTCGGACGAGGAGGTCGCGAGCAGATTCGGTCATCACGGTCGACAACGTCGCCCGCGACGCCAGAGCGTCTCGACCACGGACGCCTGGGCGTCGGTGTACTCCGGCAGCACCGTGTGCATCGTGACGACGAACGGCATCTCGAGCTGCTCGGTGAGCGAGAGGACGAACGCTCCGGCGTCGCCACCGAAGATGCCGAACTCGTGCTGGATCAGGGTGACGTCGACATCGAGCTGGTTGAGCGCGCGGGCGGCCGCACAGTAGGAACTCCGGTCGTCGCGTCGGATCGACGAGTCGCTCCGGCGCCTCGTCGTCGGTCACCACCGGGACCACCGTGACCGTGACGCCGTTGCTGGGTCAGCGCCTGCTTCGACGTCGGCGGTGAAGGTGGCGATCCCGCAGCGTCGGGGTGGGTAGGTTCCGATGAGAGCGACATGCATGTGTCGCCATACCCATTCTCCGCGAGGTGCACACGTCCGGCATCCGATCGCAAGGCTGCACCAGTTCGTGCGGCATCTGCCGACACCAGCGACGGATCGACGACGGCCAGTCGTCACCGCCCCATCGTGAACGACGCGGCTCTGGCTCCCGCATCGTCACGGGGTAGTGCGGGCGTGGCCTCACCCTGACGCCATTCGTCCGCGACGTTGACCGTGACGGCGAGGACCGGGACTGCGAACAGTGTGCCGATGAGGCCGAACAGCGAGCCGCCGGCCGTGATTCCGAGCAGGATGACCAACGGGTGCATTCGCAGGAAACGCCCGTAGATCAACGGTCCGAGGATGTCGTTGTCGAGCTGTTGGACGACGAGCGCGACGGCCGCAACGACCAACGCCGGGACGGGCCCGGCGGTCGCGAGCGTCACCAACGTGGCGGCGCCACCGGCGACGACTGCGCCCACGATCGGAACGAATGCGGCGAGAAACGTCAGCACCATGACGGCCACGACCAGGTCGGCGCCGACGACGGTCATCGCGATGCCGATCGTCACCGCCTCGACGAGCCCGAGCGTCGCGGCGCCTCGAAGAAAGCCGCCCACGGCGTCCCAGCCCCGTCGAAGACAGCGACCGGTCAGTTCACGCCGATCGGAACGCACGCGGGCGACGGTCCGGGCGGCCCACCGGTCGCCGTCCTTCAGGAAGAAGAACGTGGCGATGACAGCGAGAAACGAACCCGCAGCGAGCTCCGCTGCGACCAGCGCCCCACCCGTCAAGCCACCGCTCGAACGCAGGAGTGCCGACGACGACTCCTGGATCTCGTCTCGGACGTTCTCGACGTCTGCGCGCGACACGTTGAACGGGCTGTCGTCGACGAGCCAGTCCGTGATGTCGTCGATGCCTGACCGGATCGTCGGCCCGATGTCGTCGGCCTCGGCGGCGACGGCCGCACCCGCGAGACCGAGCGCCGTTGCGACGACGGCGAAGAAGACGACGAGGCAGCAGGCGGCCGCAGCACCCGCCGGCACGCGCCGATCCCGGAGCCTCCGGTTGATCGGCCAGAGCCCGCGTGCGTCACCAACGCGGCGACTGCGACCGGTACCAAGACAACGAGCAGCTGACCCGCACTCCACACGACAACGGCGGTCGCCGCCGCGATGATCACGACTCGCCATGCGTACACCGCGAGGCGCTCGAATCGATTCATGGCTTCGGCCGTGGCCTCATTCTCCGGCAGGTACCCGAAGGCTTCCTTGGTCAAACCGGCGGACGTGTTCGAGGCCTCGGCGGAGCGGTCACCTTCGTGGTGTGAGAGCAGCGGTTCCTGGGCACAGCTACGCCTTCGATGTGAACGATGGGGTCGCCACGGGTGTACGAGAAGGCGACCGTCGGTTCATCGCACGAACGAGTACCGCTGCGCCGCCGACGAGCACCAGCGCCACGGCCGCGTCCATCCAGTAGTGGTTCGCCGTGGCCACGATGGCGAACAACGTGAAGATCGGGTGCAGGACGACCAGTACGCTCGCGACGGTGCGTCGGACGCTCGACGAAGGTCGACGCGACGATCACCGACCACCCGAAATGGAGCGACGGCATCGCCGCGAACTGGTTGGCCACCGAGTCGTTCGGATTCGCGCTGTAGATCCGCAGACCGCTCTCGCGGAGCGTGTCGACGAACCCGAGCGACGGGAGCATGCGGGGAGGCGCGAGCGGAAAGGTCGACGTGGATCACGAGCGCAGACAACGTCACGACGATCAACCAAGTCCGCACCAACCGATACGCGCGACGGCGGCGCAGGAGGAGCCAGCCGAGAAAGACGCACCGTGATCGGAAAGTGAACCCTTGCGTAGTAGTGGTTGACCAGCCACATGAACGCGTCGTGGTGGACGACGGCCTGCTGCACGGACTGCTCGGTGAAGACGTGGAGCTGTCCGCTCGAGGTCGACGATCCGGCGAGCGTTGTCGAACGCTTGGTCGGCCTGGTCACGGGCGAGATGGCGCACGTGGCGGTACACGAGATAGACGGCAACGATCGAGCACGACCTCCCGAGCCACTCCGGTCCGGCTCGCAGACGCCGCGGGCCGAGCGACCGACGCGGCGTCGGTGGACGATCGGGGTCGAGTTCACGCTCATCACGGGTACCGGCCGTCGCTCTGCCCGGTTTTCCCACCGCCTAAACCAGTCGATGCCCCCGTTCAACCCGAGTAGTCGACCAGGAACACCGTCGCGTCGTCGCGCAGACGGCCACCGACGTGGTCCACGACGTTGGTGGTCAGTCGGCGAACCGTCTCCGCCACGGGTACGGCATCGTTGGTGGCCCTCACCAGGAAGTCGGCGAGCCTGTCCACACCGAACGTGACGCCGTCGGCCGAGCGTGACTCGGTGACTCCATCGGTGTAGAAGAGCACCCGATCGCCGGGCTGCAGCTGGACGGCTGCGCAACTTCTCGCACGTCGCCGCCGAGACCCATCGGGAGCGAGGCGGCACAGTCGACCTCCCCGATGAGCGTGCGTCCCCGGACGTGCAGCGGCAGGACGTGTCCCGCATTGATCCACGTCAGGGTGCCGTCGGTGACATCCAGCGAGCACAGTTGACCGGTGACGAAGTAGGAGTTCCCGAACTGCAGCCTGATACGGCGATCGATCTGAGCGTAGGTGTCTGCGAGCGAACGATTGGAACGTCGGGCATTGCGCAACGAGTGCACTGCGGCGGCGCACATCAGCACGGCGTCGAGCCCGTGCCCGGCGGCGTCCAGCACCGCGAAGTCGAGTGTGGCCGGGTTGAAGGCGTAGTCGAACGAGTCGCCGCCGATCGCATATGCCGGCTCCAGTGCACCCGGAACCGCAGCTCCGCCACCGAATGCGTGAGTGGTGGGAGGAGGTCCCACTGCGCCTCGGCGGCTTCGGACAACGGGCGGGCCCGTCGGGCCCGGTGGATCACGTCGGTGTAGCGCCGGCGACTGACGATCGCCAGGGCCAACAATCCATGAGCCGTTCGCATCGGCTCCCGGTCGCCCTGCGTTCACGAACCGGAGCTCGGCGACGCCGATCCGCTCGGCGCTGTCGTTCAGCGGCAGCCACGTCGTCGGCGACGCGTCGCCGTTGCTCACCGGCTCGCCGCTCGCGAAGCACCGTCCCGCCATGGTGCCCTCGACCGGGATGATCTCGCCCACCGACCCGTCGGACTCGAGCGGTCGCAGAAACCGCAGCGAATAGTCGGCGATCAGGAGACGGCAGTCAGTGGCACCCACCGCCGTCGCAACGACGCCGGCGAGCGCGGCGAGCGACGGCGCCTCGACATCGAGCAGCGTCAACGCCACACGATCCCACTGCTGCGCATCGTCGTTGCTCATGGTTGCTCGGCGTCGAACCGTACCAGGCGTCCTGAGGAGCGCCCACGGCACCGCACAGGGTTTGGGCACGGGCACGGCCGGGCACGGTCGAACCATGTTGCCGACAGGTCCCGAGCGAGCATGACCGTCAGCCGACGACTGTTTGCCGTCCCGGCAGACGATGTGTACGACGCAGTGATCGACGCGAACCGATACCCCCGATGGCTCGTCGGGGCGCGAGCGGTCGAATCGGTCGACGAGCGATGGCCCGAGCCGGGCGCGTCGTTCGCCCACGAAGTCGGGGGAGGTCCCGTCACCGTGAACGACGTGACGACCGCCAAAGGGGGCGAATCGGGTCGGACGTTCCGGCTCCGTGTTCGTGCCCGTCCGCTCCTCGAGGCGGACGTCGAATTCGAGGTGCGGAGCGAAGGACCCGAGCACACCGAGCTCGTGATGACCGAGACGCCGGTCGGCCGGTTCCGGCTTCTCGTCTGGTTCCTCGGGCCCGTTGGTGAAGCTACGCAACGACCGTTCCTTGGCGCGACTGGCGCGGGAACTGCACGACCCCACGGTCCGCTGAGCGAAGTGGGTTTCCGCACGATCGGTCGTGGGTAGACGGGAACTCATGACGACGCATGACGACACCCTGCCCGACGTGGCCCGACAACTCGAGGACCTCGTCGCTGCGGGCACGATCCTGATGGTCGGTACGCCTTCGGGCGACCACGGAGAACTCGGAGTTCAGGCCGCTGACCGCCGCGGCAGTGCACGACGAGGAGATCGACTTCCTCATCGACGGCGGCCAGAGCTGGGTGGGTCGCTTCAATCCGCTGGAGATGGTCGATCTGGTGTTGAGCGACACTCGCTCCAACGACTGGGCGCATCTTCGCGGTACTGCCGTGCTGACGTCCGATGTCGACTTGATCGATGCGCTCTGGAACCCGGCCGCGTCCGCGTACTTCGAGGACGGGCGCGACACCGCGGGTATCGCGGTGTTGCGAGTCTCGATCACCGCAGGCCGCTACTGGTCGTCTCCGTCCGGTCGGATCGGCAGCGCGCTCGTCGTTGCTGCGGGCTGCGCTGGGTGGCAACGGCGGCGGCGAGCAGGGTGACGTCGACGTCCGGTGACGCGACCGGCAGGTCAGGTCGGATCGAACGTCGAGGGCGGCGTCGGTCGCTCTGAACATCGCCGCTGAGATCTCGGCGTCCTGGGCCGTGGCGTTGACGCCGTAGCCGAGCACGACGTTGCCGCCCGAGCCACAGGACGGACAGCGCGCGCAGCAACCAGCGTCACCAGATCGTCGGGGTCCGAGGCGCCCTCGAGGTGTCGTGTGTCCACGACCTCGAACGACGCCGCGGTCGAGGTGACATCGCAGTGGTCACAGTGCAGCAGTGCGTCGTCCTGCGAGGTGAACGACGCGGTGAAGCCGAGTTCCCGGAGCCCGTTGAGTACTTCGGTCATCGTGGTGTTGTCCGATGGAGCGCCCTCGATCGGTGCATCGACCATCCGTTCCGACGACGTGGCGTCGAATGCTGCGACGTCCGCATCGTCGGTCGAACGAGCGGGAAACTGGTTGCTGTCGGTGCGGGTCACGGAACGGCCATACCCCTGCGCCATCTCGAGCAAACTCCGCGAGATCACGATTCGCTTCGAGTTGCCCGTGGACGTGCCGGCACAGCAGGTGGCCGTCGGCGGTGACTTGAACGACTGGTCCGGCGATGCAACGGTGATGCAGCGACAGGCCGACCGCGTGGTTCGCCGCCGAGGTCGAACTCGAGCGTGGCCGTGCCTACCGGTACACGTTCCTGCTCGACGGACAGCGGTGGGAGAACGATCCAGAAGCCCACCGCTACGAGGCCAACGACTTCGGCGGTGACGACTCGGTGGTCGAGGCGACCTGAGACGCGTTGTCGGTGGGGTGGGTCACGTACATCCGGTGCCTGGCACCAGGTGTTCGTCAGTGGGCGAGGATTCTTTCGGCGTCGTCGTGCCGGACGAGGTGTGCGTGGTGTCGGCAACCGACTCGTGGTCGTCTGATCGGGAGAGTCGTCGCTCCACGGCAACTTCGAGACGCTGCCGCTCGTCCTCGTCGCGGAACGCCCGCTCGATCACGGCGACGCCGTTCTCGCCGTGGAAACAGAGCAGGCCCATCGTGTTGGCGAACACGGGCTCGTCTTCGAGTTCCCAGCACAGACGCGACGGCGTGCGACCCACCCAGCGCTGCAAGCGTTCGGCTGTCCACCGTCCCGCTCGGGACGCGGCGAACCGAAGGCAACGACGGTCACGGGGAGCCAGCACGTTTCGCATGGGCGAGCTGACCAGCTGGTGGATCCGGCTCTCCGTCGCCGTGCCGTCACGAAGCCGTCAACTCGGTGGCGTAACTGAAATGGATGTCCCCGCCGAGCACGGTGATCGTCGCCGGCGCCCGCTCGCCCTGCGCCGTGTCGTTGCCCGCTCGATGATCAGCGTCTCCATGGCACGAAACGACCGGTCGAACGCGGCCCAATCCTCCATGTCGAGCGCACGCCGGAGCTTCTCGCCGACGCCGCCATGCGGCGGCCCCAGCGACCGTCGCACACCGCCTCGTTCCACTGCTGCAGTCCGTGGAGCCCGCCGGGCACGAACATCGGCAACGACGTGGCCAGCACCAGATGCCGGCACGGCTGCCGAGCAGCCGCCTCGACGAACGCCCACTCGTCGTCGTCGACCATGCTTCGCGATCCCGGATCGAGCACCCGGCCGTTGCGGCTGTCGATCACGACGAGGTGCACGTCGCCGAGATGGCGGTCGTAGCTGAACCGGTAGCCGCCGGGCACCGGCGTGAACTCCTCGACCGGAGCGCCCAGCGGCGCAGCACCTCGCCGGCGTCGCCGGTGGCCAGCAGCTCCGACGAGATCCCCTCGTCGCCGATCTGGTCGGGCGACAGGTTGCCGAGGTGCTGGTAGATCCAGTACGACACCAGCCCGCCGACGACGTGTTCCTCCCACCACGGCTCGGCCCGGATGTCGCGCACCCACGACGCCGAGATGTTCCAGTCGTCGATCATGTCGTGATCGTCGAAGATCATCGCCGACGGCACGCACCGACAACATCCAACGCTCGACCTCGGGCGTCCACGACTCGTGGTACAGCCTCGTGTACTCCTCGAAGTCCGCGACGATCTCGGTCGGCGGCTTCGTCGTCGTCGTCGTCGTCGCGTCGCGTCGGCCTCGATGCTGGGCGGCGGCTTCGGGCGACGGGTCGTCGGCGTACACCTGATCGCCGAGCATCATGATCAGGTCCGGCCAGTCCTCGACGGGCTGGTCGAGCATTCGCAGACCGTGGGCCCGCAGCGCATCGACGCCGATCCCTCGCTCGTCCTCGTCGGGACCGAGGTCGAAGGGTGGCTCGTGCGGTCCCGCCGCACGGCAGCTCCCGAACAGCACCCTGGTCGGGCCGGATCCGCCGAGCGTGCGGATGACACTCGGTGGGATACGGAGCTGTCCGGCAACGGCCACCGCTGCTCACCGTCGAGTGTCACCGTGTAGGGAATCACGCTCGCCAGCGCGAGGCCACGCACGATGACCAGTGCGTAGTGGTGCCCCCAGACGCTGAACGTCGGCGTGGTGACATCGAGGATCCCGACCGTGCACGGCCGGTCGGTCTCCACCCAGATCGTCGCCGCGTCACGCGAGACATAGCGCAGGAGCGGGCCGAGGAGAGCTGAGGCATGTCGGCGAGTCATTCCTCAGCAGGCGCCAGCCGTCGCAGCGGCGCGCTCACGATGCAGTACGCTCCGTACACGATCAACGCGGCCCCGACGAACAGCACCACAGCGGTGCCACCGGTCGTTTCGAGCGTCTGCCGGAGGGACCCGTCAAGACCCTGCGCCTCCTGCGGGTCGGCACGCCAGACGGCCCGGAAGAGGAAGAACCCGACCAACGAGAGCATCACGCCACGTCCCACCCAGCCGACACGGCCGAGTATCACGATGTGCCGATGCGCCAGCGGACCAACTCCGCCACCCTTCAGCTGATCGTCGAAGTCACGTGCGCGTCGCCCTTGACCACGAAGTAACAGCCGATCGCGATCACGTCGACCGCTACGACGCCAAGCAACCAGCGGCCGCCGGCGTGGGCGAGCACGTCGCTGCGTGACACGCTCGACCTTGGAATCCTCCGTGGCACCTCCGGACGCCTGCGACGAACCGCCGCCGATTCCGAACGACCACGCGCTCCAGGCCAGCACGCAGATAAACCAGAGCGCTGACTGCATATCCGGCACGAGTAGCCCACGCCTTGGCCGTGTTGTCGGCCGGAAGCACGACCGTCACGAGCCGCCACATCGCATAGAGCAACAGCCCGACGGCGACGAACGTGAGGAGCGGCCCCGCCGAACGACGCCTCGGCGATCCTGGAGATGGCGCCGGACTGGCTGGCCTCGTCGGACGCACCCGATCCGTCCTGTTCCCAGCCGCAGCGCGATCGCCATGGCCAGCACCCCGACCAGGGCGTACACCGCCCCCTTCGCCACCCAACCGACGCGGCCGACGTCTGACGAGCGCGGGGTGCTCGGCCAGGAACTCCTGCGTGCCATCGTGCCCGACCTTGCCGTCGTCGGTGCCGGATGAGCGGTCCTCGTCCGGTGTGGTGTCGGATGCGCTGGACCCGAACGGGCGTGACAACGTCACGACACGACCTCCGGCTGACAGATCCGGACCGCATCGGGAAGACACCGCACGCGAACTTCTTCGCCTTCGGTCGGTCGCCGCCGTCGATCTCCCATGGCCACGACCTGTCGAGCACGATGTCCATGTCCTGACACGAGCTGGTCACGACGAACGGTGAGAACTCGAGACGCCCGGTGACCGCCCGTGCCGCCAGACGCGCCCAGCTCGCGCCGGGTCCGAGCCTGGACCACACCGACTTCCAGCCGGCCATCGGTCGGCGAAGCGTCAGGGAAGGCTTCGATCCCTCCGAGGATCGTGCCGACGTTGGCCGTCAGCACGCACGAGGCGTCGCCGGTGAACCACGGCTCGTCCGTCGACCTGGATGGACACGCCCGTGGGTCGTCACCGACGAGTTGCGGATGCGTGGCGCCCACGTAGCCGGCGCGTCCGAACCGTTCTTTCAGTCGGTGCTCGTCGGCGTCCTTGATCATCATGGCGTCGAAACCCGTGCCGCCCATCACAGCGAAGCACTTGCCGTTCATCTCGCCGACGTCGAGCGGGCGTGCCTCCCCGCACACAGCGATCTGGACGGCTGCTGCGAGGTCGGTCGGAATCTGCAGATTCTTGGCGAGCAGGTTGGCAGTGCCTGCGGGGAGCACGCCGAGTGAGACGTCGTTCATCTTGTCGGTGACCACGGTGTGGATGCATCGGCGGACGGTGCCGTCGCCACCCCACACGATGATCCGCTCGACACCGCCCTCGGACCATCTCGCGAAGCCGATCCGGAGCGAGACGGCTCTTGTGGATCTCCGCCCACGGGACGTCGGAATGACCGGCCTTCGCGAGGAGGCGACGCAGCTCGGACAATCCCCCGCCGAACGTCTTGTCGGTGTGTGCAATGACGCCGATCTCGGTCATCTCGTCAACCTTTCGTCGTGAGGTACGTCGCGACGGACATGGCGGATCCGGTCACTTCGAGTGCGGGTTCCCCGAGACGCAGGACACGTCCACCGAACATGACGGCGACCACCAGGAACCAGGCCCACCCGACGATCACACCCGCCAAGACGTCAGTGAGCCAGTGCACCCCCAGCAGCGCACGACTGCAGGCGACCGAGACCACGATGAAGCCGCCGATCGCCACCAGCAGTGGCCGGGCCCGTCGCGGAACCGACCGCTCGAGAACGAGAACGATCGCGGCCCAACCTGCCGCAGCCGTCGCGGAGTGACCGGAGGGGAACGAGGAGCCCGCCGTGCCGATCAACTGGTCGATGTCCGGACGTTCTCGACCGATGATCACCTTGAGCGTGTTGTTGAGCAGTGAGACGCCGACCACGATCGTGATTCCGAAGGCGACCACCGGCGCGTGGTGATGACGCCAGTAGTCGAAGGCGACCGCCAGCCCCACCGCAGCGGCGACGACGAAGGTGTCACCGAGTTGGGTCACGGCGCGCAGGACGTCGACGGAGCGCTCCGTGGCATGGTTCGCCCCCCAGGCGGCGACCGCAGAGTCGTAGCGGGCGAATCCCCCACCGTTGTCGACGCTGTCGAGGAGCCAGCCGACGCCGAGCGCAGCCACCCACAGCGCGGCGAAACCGATGCCGACGCTCACCCCACCGACGACACGCCGATCCACCCACCGAAGGAGGTGCTGCAACGTGGGGTGGCCGGCGGCGTGTACCACCAACCAGTGCTCGACTCGCTGTGGATCCAGGGGGCCATCAGTGCCACGGCGCCGCCAGGCAGGAGCCAAGAGCGCGATCGCACAGGCTCCGCCCGACGCCAGCACGATCATGGTGGTCTCCATCGTCGGCTACCGGCCCTGCGCTTCGGTTCGGCGTGACATCCGGTGGACGATGATCCAACCGAGCGCGATCGAGAGCACGCCCAGCACCGCTCCGGCGATCACGTCGCTGAGGAAGTGCATTCCCCGGTACATGCGTGAGGCGCCGACGATCACGGGGATCGACGACGATCAGGAGCAGTGTCGCTACGACGTATCCACCAGTTGCGGGTGTGCCAGAACACGATGATGACGAGGGCTCCGTAGGCAGCGGCGGCAGCCACGTGGCCCGAGGGGAAGCTGCTGTCGACCGGCGACGTGTCGAGTCGCTCCACGTCGGGTCGCGAACGCCCGACCAGGTACGTGATGGTGATGAACGCTGTCGCTTCCAGGATCAACGGAAGGACCATCAGCAGCGGCTCTCGCCAGCGCTTCCACGCCACAGCCATGCCGATCGCCAGGACGGCCGTCACGGCGATCTTGACGACCGTCTCGGCGAGGTAGGAGCCGACCAGCGACATCGTGTCGAGCGTCGGGGTCCGGCGATCCACGAACCATTCGGCGACACGCTGGTCGAACGAGGTGATGGCGTTCGACGACACGACGAGTTCACCGACTGCGAAGAAGATGACGACGAGGGCGACGAGGCCGACGATCGACCATCCGAGGTCGGACCGCTCCACGGTGATGTCGTCGCGAGCGACGAAGATCGGATGGCGGTCCCTGGCGTCTTCGCTGCCAGTTCCCGGAACCGCCTGCGATGTCGTGGTCTCCGTCATGTCATTCCTCCCGGGGATACCGGCGATCGCCCTGAGCGACAGTGCCCGGGTGGCTCCTCAGCGAAACATCGGTCTCGTAGTGGGCACCGGGTGATCAACTCGAACAGGACCCAGCCCCGCCGCCCGTCACGCCGCTCGAGTGACCGGGCCCATGCGTCGACGAGCCGCGACGAGCGCAAGCGAGAAGGCGACGGCGCCGTAGAGGGCAAGGGCGACCGCAATGGTGGGATCCGGCGCAACGCCGCGCAGCATCACGTCGCGGAGCATCTGCATGCCGTAGGTCACCGGCAAGAGGTACGAGACCCATTGAGCGACACCTTCGAGCTGGCCGAGCGACAGGAAGAATCCGCTGAAGAACAAGCTGGCGAGCAGCACGATCAGGGTGTACTGCACCGCCTGGGCGTCGGACGCCGAGGCCAGCGAGATCACGACGCCGAGCCCGATCGATGCGAACAGCGTCAACCCGATCACGAGGCCCAGTTGCCCGACCGACCCCGCGATCGGCACACCCAGCGCGGTGACAACCAGTGCGAGCAGGGCGGCGCCCATCACGCCGCCGATGGCGAGGTACGCGAGGTACTTGCCGACCAGTGCCTCCGCCGCGTTGACCGGCGCCACCCGGTAGACGTCGATGATGCCCAACTGTCGTTCGCGGACGAACGAGAGTGCGCCGAACGCCACACCGAACTGTTGGAGCATCAGGATCACCGCCGCCGGCGCATACCAGTCGGTCACCTCGCCGACCTCGTCGACGGCAAGTTCGATCCTGCTCTCGAACGGTCGCACGAGCACCGCCGAATCCACGGACGTGAACGCCGAGTAGTTCTCGCTGACCGTCGCCAGCAGCGACCGCAGCGTCGCCACCTGGTCGACGGTTGCCGAGGTCGGCGACGCACGTGATCCCGTCGACGGTCGACCTCAGCTGCTGCAGCGGTTCGACGAGTTGTTCGGTCATCGTCGCCGACTCCTGCGGGCCGAGGAGCTGTTCGGTCACCGAGGTGGAGAGCTCGACCGACATCGCAATGCGATCCGAGTGGTCAGCGAGCGCCTCGACGGCGCCCTCGAGGTCGCCCGGGTCGTTCGACCCGAGCGCCGCCTCGATCTCGTCGATCGACGACTCCGCCGCTGCCAAGCACGGCCCCTGCCGGTGCTGCGAGGTCCTGGCCGCCCTGAACGATCCCCGCGAGGATCTGGCTGTTGATCTCGTCGACGCCGAGCCGTGCGGCGAAGCTGATCGCCGTCTGCTCGATCGGGTCGAGGCGCGTATGGACGACCGTCACCGTGGCGCGTTCGCCGGTCAGGACGGTGTCGAGAGGATCGTCCGGGAATCTGATCACGACGTCGACCTCGTCGGCGCGCAGGCGGCGGACCGCGTCCTCGGCGTCACTCGTCACTCCTGCGTACTCGACGTAGGTGCCGATCTCATCGGCGTACCCCTCGACCCGTTCCGTGAGGGGACTCCCTTCGGCGGCCACGAACAGGGTCCGCAGCCGATCGGGCGTTTCGTCGTAGCCCACTGCGAAGATGGCCATGATCAGGAACGGACCGAAGACCAGGGTCAACAGCAGCAGCGGCTGGCGGACGACCTCGGTGCTCTCCTTTCGGAAGAACGCGCCCACCTGCACCGGACGCCGCAGTCTGCCCGGTTTCACGACGACTGCCCACCACTCCCGTGCGCCGTGTGGCGCCGGATGATCTCCACGAAGATGTCGTCATAGGTCGGCTCGAGGGCCGTGATCTCACCCACCGAAGCTCCCGCTTCGACGACGTGGCTGCGAACATACGATCTCGGCGTCGTCGACGTGGTCGTCCACGACGACGGTCATCCCGGACTCCGACAGATGGACGGCCGCCACATGTTCGACCTTGCGAATTCGCTCGAGAACCGACCGCGGCAGCCAACCTCCGAGTTCGACGTGGATCGGCCGGCCACCGAACGCGAATCCCTCCAGCTCGTCGGGTGCGAGCGCTGTCAGGAGACGGCCCTCGGCCATGACTGCGACGACGTCGCACGACACCGCCTCGCCCACGTACTGCGTGGGAACCACGACCGTCCTGCCCTGGTCGCGCAGGCTGCGGAAATGCGCCCAGAAGCGCTCACGCAGGATGGGGTCGACGCCTGCCGTCGGCTCGTCGAGAAAGAGCAGTTCGGGCTCGTGAACGAGCGTTGCGGCCAACGCGAGTCGGCGCTGCATGCCCCCGGAGCACTCGGACAGCTTCTTCGATCGATGGTCCGAGAGGTCCACCAGATCGAGGAGTTCCTTGAGTCGACGACGCCGTCCTCGCAGTGACACGCCGTACATGGATGCGACGAAGTTGAGATTCTCCCAGACCGTGAGGTTCGGGAACAGCACCGGCAACTGGGGCATGTAGCCGAACCTCGTACGTTGCGTCACCGAGAACGCGGTGGGGTCCTCGCCGAACACGGCGACCCGGCCTTCTGTCGGTGCGATCATGCCGGTCAGGATCCGCACCAGGGTCGTCTTGCCGCAACCACTCGGTCCGATGAGGCCGACGATCACGCCGGCGGGAAGCGTGAGGGAGATGTCGTGCAGAACCCTCTGTTCGCCGAAGTCCTTGCTCATGGACTCCACCCGGAGGATGGCTTCGGCGTCGACCCGAGTGTCGGTGGCCGATTCGACGACAGCGGCCGACGCCGGCATCAGTCCTCGAGCAGGAGTCGGTCGACCGCGAAGACCTGCAGTTCGCGACCGGTCCCCGTTCGCTCCGTCAGAGCCGTCGATCTCGGTCACCCGTGCGCCGTCGACCTCGACCACACCGCCCTGGACGGTGACCGTGAGTTCGTCACCGGCCATCGTCTCGACGGACGTCTGTTCCGCGAGCTCGGCGAGCGTGTAGACCTCCACCAGGACGTGGCGGCGGAGCACGTCGTCGATCGACGACGGGTCGGCCAGCAGATCGACGGCGCCATCGGCGCCGAGGTCGGCGAACGCGTCGTCGGTGGGCACGAGGATCGTGACGTCGCGATCCTCCAGTTCATCGCCGAGGCCCGAGGCCCCGAGCGCTTGCGCCATGATGCTGAAGTCGCCGTCGGCCAGGGCTGCGCCGGCGGTCTTCAACCTGTCCGCTCCCTCGGCGCTCACCTGCGGACGCGTCAGTCGCCACGTCGTCGAGCTCCTCCTCGACCATCTCGCCATCGCTTTGTCCGGTCTCGTCGACGGTCACTCCGTCGCTCGCACAGGCACTCAGCGCCAGCGTCGCGGCGCACGCTGCCAGGACCGCCGCCGACCGCGCGACTCCTGCGAACGATCGTGGCGCCGTCACAGCGAGCTCACCGTGTCCGTGCGGCTGATGGTCCGCGGGACGAGGAGGGCCGCCAGCACGACCACGGCACCGGCGACCACGAGGACCCACGCGAACGACGACTCGAGGGCCAGGGTCTCCTCGAACGAATCCTGTTGCACCGCCCCGACGAAGGCTCCGATGGCGAGGATCGACCCGAAGAGGATGGCGCCGCCACGCGACCTCGCCGCGCCGCTGAGCAACAGCCCGAGGCCGATCCCGACCTCGATCACGCCGAGCCACGCCGTGTGGGTGAGTCCCAGCACCTCGATGACGGGCTGCTCGACCGGATCGTCGAGGCCCGCACGAACGATCGCGATGAGGCCGATCACGGTGAGTACGAGACCGACGAGGGCGGCGATCACGGCGTCGGGAGCGAATCGTCGAACGGACGTGGACCTGACCGAGTTGGTGACCGGCGCGGTGACCACGGGCTGGGCGGTGACCACCGGGCTGGGCGGTGACCACGGGCTGGACGGGTTGGCCCTGCTGGACCTGGACGACACGTTGGGCCGGCGTGGCCCAGCCGTCGTCTCGATTGCCGCTCATCGTGTCACCTGACCGATTGCGTGAACATCCGTGCGATCGAAGCACATGAGCGCTCCTCCTTGTTGCGGGTTGCGGGTTGCGGGTTGATGACGATCCGCTACCCACTCCCGTTCGCGTCAAACCCGCCGAGCACCTTCGAGTCCACGAGCGCTGCCGCAGCTAGCGGGGAGTCAGCACGCAGAGGTGACGGTCTGGTCCTCGAGCGATGTGGTCGTCAGAGCCGGAGCGGATCGTTCGCATCGACACACAGAGCAACGAGCTGCGACGTCATGGGTGGGCCCATCACACGGACGTGAGTTCGTCGCTGCGTGGATCGTTGGCGTCGGACTCCACGTCCTCGTCGGGATGGCCCTCGACGTTGATGTGCGGCAGGATGCGATCCAGCCAGTGCGGGAGCCACCAGTTGCGATCGCCGAGTAGTTCCATCGTGGCGGGCACCAACAGCATGCGCACGATGGTCGCATCGATGAGCACGGCGATGGCGAGACCGAATCCGAACAGCTTGAGGGAGCGATCGTCGCCCAGCACGAACGCGAAGAAGACGCAGAACATGATGAGAGCCGCCGCCGTGATGACCCGGGCGGTCGCGGCGAGTCCGTCCGCAACGGCGGTGGCGTTGTCGCCGGTGCGGTCGTACTCCTCCTTGATGCGCGACAGCAGGAACACCTCGTAGTCCATCGAGAGTCCGAACACGATCGCGAAGAGGAACATCGGCACCCACGCCTCGATCGGTCCGGCCTTGTCGACGCCGATCAGCTCGCGGCCCCAACCCCACTGGAAGATCGCCACGAGGACGCCGTATGCCGCGCCGATCGACAGCAGGTTCATGACGACTGCCTTGAGCGGCACGAGAACGCTGCGGAACACCGCCATCAGCAACAGGAAGCTGAGCAGCAGCACCACGCCGATCAGCAGCGGCATGCGCCCGCCGAGGTAGCTGGCGAAGTCAGTCGACGCTGCCGTGAAGCCACCGACCGCCGCGTCGACGCCCGATGCGGGGATGACCTCGTCGCGCAAGCGATCGACGAGCTGCGACGTGGCCTCGTCCTGCGGTGCGCTCTCGGGGTACACGATGACGAGCGCGAGCCCGCCGGTGATCGGTGTCGGAACCGTGAAGGCCACGTCCTCGGTCGATTCGAGGGTCGCCACGAACGTGTCCAGCGCAGCCGGATCGTCGGCGGTGGCACCCTCGACCGTCACGAACAGCGGACCGTTCGAGCCCGGTCCGAACCCGTCGGCGAGCAGGTCGTACGCCTGGCGCACCGTCGTGCTCTCGGGGTAGTTGCCGTAGTCGCCGAACCCGAGGCGGATCGACAGCAGCGGCAGCGCCAGCACGAGGAGCACGACCACGGCGACGATCGCCGACGGCCACGGGCGATGCTGGATGAACCGGCTCCAGCGGTACCAGACCTGCTCCTCGCGTGGAGGCTGCGTCCGTCGTGGAACGAGTCGACGCAGCGGCCGGATCGCGAAGCTGGCTGCGAAGAACACGATCGCCACGAGCAGCCCGCCGAGGAAGATGCCCGATGTCGCCGTCGTCATGCCGACGATCGCGGCAACGACGACGACACCGACGGCGACGAGCGCCGCCCAGGTCGTGTTGTCGATGCGTGCCCCGACGAGCCGCAGCAGCGCCGGAAGCAGGGTCGAGCGCGCTCGGCCATCACCGAGCGCGACGCCGACCGCGGACGCGACGGCGACGCCCTGCACGAAGCTGAGCCCGATCAGCATCAGCCCGAGCAGCGAGATGATCACCGTGAGTCCGGCGAACAGCACGGCGCGGCCGCTCGTGTCGAGCGAGTCGACGATCGCCTTGTCCACCGGCGCACCGTCGTGGAGGTTGTCGCGGAACCGGGTGACGATGAACAGCGCGTAGTCGATCCCCACGCCGATGCCGATCATGGCGACCATGGCAGTCGTGAAGTCGGGCATCGGGATCACGTTGCTGAGCAGCGACACGAGCGCGGACGCGACGCCGAGGCCGAACAGGGCGGTGCCGATCGGAAGTCCCATCGCCAACACCGACCCGAAGGCCAGGATCAGGATGATCACCGCCGCGATCAGGCCGTAGATCTCGCTCTCGGGAAGTTCGAACTCGGCGAACAGGTCGCCGCCGTACTCCACCTGGAGTTCGTCGGGAGCATCGACGCTGTCGCCGAACTCGCGGATCTCGTTGCCGACGTCCTGCAACTCGGTGAACGTCCGGCTGTCGCGGATGTCGAGTTGGGCGAATGCGATCGTGCCGTCGCGGCTCACCTGGCTCGGCTCGTCGTAGGGCGACGTGACCAGGATGTCCCCCTGCGATTCGGCGAACGCGAAGATCTCCTCGAGCGCGCTGCGCACGGCCGGATCGTCGAAGCCGGTCTCGCTGCGCGCCACGATCTGGGACGTGAAGCCCGCTCGATCCGGGTTGTTCTGCTCGAGCAGTTCCTGCACCTGCTTCGCTTCGCCGTCCGGGAGCGTGAAGTCGGTGCGATAGTCCGGCCCGACCGCTCCGGCGAAGGCGTTGACACCCACCAGCAGGACGAGCCAGAAGCCGATGACGATCCAGCGGTGACGCACGCACCACCCGGCGAGGCGAGCGATGAGGCCGTATCGCCGCGGGTCCGGTCGGCGGCGACGTCCGTGCGGTGTCGGGGGCGTCGGACGACTGGTGTGTGAGCGATACCGGGGGCGTCGGTGTTCATCGATCCACGTGCCATTGGGGGGCTCCTCGATCATGCAGATGCCGGGCCATCGGGCCCATACGGTCGTATGACAGTGACCTTACGATCGTATGAGGAGCGGTGTCAAGCGACTACGGTCACACCCGTGGGCGCGACCGAGCGAGACGACCGGCGTCCGGCGATCTCGACGGCCGATCGGCTCGCCGACGCCGCCATCAGCATCATCGCCCGTGAGGGCTTCGACGCGCTCAGCGTGCGCCGTGTCGCACGGGAGGCGCAGGTGACCGGCGGCACCGTCCAGCACCACTACCCGAGCAAGGTCGAACTCACCGTCGCCGCGCTGGACCGTACCGTGCACCGACAGTCCGTCCGACTGGCGAGCGTGCCGAGTACCGGACTCGCCGATCGGATCGTCTGACGCGCGAACTGTGTGCGCTGCTGCCGACCGACCCGGTCAGCACCGAGGAAGCGGTCGTGTGGATCGCGATGTCGGCCGCCGTCCCTGGTCACCCGTTCGTCGCCGACCGCCGGCGCCAGGCGGCCGAACAGGCCCGCCACTGGATCACGTCGAGAATCCGCCGTGCGCAGGAAGCCGGAGTCGTCGACGCGTCGATCGACGTGGACGACGCCAGCGCGATGATCGAGGCCGCACTCGACGGCGTGATGCAACAGGCAGTCGCCGAGCAACGCCGGACACGATCGAGGACTCGTGTCGACGCCTGTGCCGCATGGTGCAGCGCCTCCTCCGCTTCGACGAGCGCGTGACGGCGGAGACCTCGGTCACCGGGCCGCTGGCTCACCTCGGCGCTCGCTCCTGCCACATCGTGACAGGGTGGGGACATGGACATCCGCTCCGATCGTCGCTTCCGAGTTCGACGTCGATCGCGCTGTCGGTGTGGGAGCGATCACCGCCGTCGACCGTTACCAGCAGTGGTGGCCGTGGCTGCACGGATTCGACGGGACCACCTTCGACAGGGAGCGCGCTGGCGATGCATCGTCAAGCCACCGCTTCCCTACACGCTGCACTTCGACGTGACGCTGGTCGACGTCGTCGATCACGACCTCGTTCGGGCACGCATCGAGGGTGACATCACGGGGTGGGCGGAGCTCACTGCGGCCGACCACGACGACGGCAGCGAGTTCCGCCTGACGTCGCAACTGAGCCCAACGACTCGCGCCCTGCGCGTCGTCACTCGAGTTCGCCCGACCCGTCGCAACGTTCGGCCACGATTGGGTGCTCGACACCGGCGCCCGCCAGTTCCGCAACACCGCACTGGACGTGGCCATCTGAAGGCCCCGACGTCTGCCCGGTCGGCGCCCGCCGGTCGGGCACTCGCCAATGTCACAGCTGGATGCTGACAGGCCCAGGAGCACGTAGCGACTTGGCCATCCCAGCTGGCGTTATCTGGTGGAGACGATGGGAATCGAACCCACGACCCCCTGCTTGCAAAGCAAACGATGGAGATCCGGAAGTCCCTGGTAAATGGCCATCTACCAGGGAAGATGCGAGCCTCCCCCCTTCCGGTCTTACCCCTTTTTGACCCCTGTTCCCCACTACTACTGGCACGCCAATGGCACGGACACTCCGCCGAATCGTCATGGTCATGACCTTCGTTGAGCGGACTCATCCTGCCGGGCGGCCCGCATACGTCCTCCAATTTTTGACGGCCAGGAGCACCGCTCGGACGGTTGCGGACGACGCCGCGTAGAACAGGCCCCGGGAACGCCCGACTTCGGTCTCGTCGTTGGTGGCCGGCCACCGGGACCTGACACGTCAGTCGTCGAGGACGTCCATGTCGGCACCAAGTAAGACACATCCGGATTCCTCGCTCAGGAGAAAGCGTTGGACGTCGAAAGTTCGTGCGGCACGAGATCTCGACCATCGCGGACTCGTGACTCTGCTTGCGCTGAGGAGTCAACTGATCGACTCGACTCGATGCTCCGAAAGCCAGGCCTCGATGTCTCGAGGATCGAAGCGCACGTACTTGCCAACCTTGTGGAAGGGCAACCGACGTTCGGCGACGAGCCGCCGCACGAAGCGCTCATTCGTTCCGAGGACATCAGCGAGTTCCCGCACGCCGAGCAGACCGGCCGACCGCGCATCGAGTCCGCGTCGCACGGTGTCGTTCGGTCGCTTCGTCATCTCGGCCTGGTCGACGGTCATGCGCTTGCTCCCAACTCGATCGGATACCTCTAGAAGGCCTCACGAGATCAAGTTCCGTTACTGGAGTCTTGTGCAGATCTCGTGCCGCGACCGACAACGCCGGACGGCCGGAAAGTGACCGTCCTCCGACTGACATACTGGGACTGTCGTGACATCTGGACGCCGTCGAAGGGTCCACGCGATGGGCTGTGGTGGGTGATGCTCAGGCCGGTCTGGTTGCTCCGGCGATGAACGTGGACACGATGTAGGTGGCATGCCGGTCGAGGCTGCGACGGGCCCGGTCGTAACGCATTGTTGTGCGAGGGTCGGCATGCGATTGGCCTCTTCCGCGTCCCGCAACGGGACACCGGCATCGAGGGCAGCGGTGATGAACGAGTGCCGCAGGCTGTGCGGCGAGATTGAGAACACCAAATCCCGGCCAGCAGTCGAGGACGCCTCGAAACTGTTTGGGGCTTGTGGAGTCGAAGGGAATCCGCCTTCGACTCGAGGCCGCCGGGTAGTTTTACGCGACCGAGATCGATCGCGGTTCGGGCCAGGCCACTGCAGGTGCGGACATCGAGAG
>CAVZTM010000010.1:0-89809 GCA_963778175.1 Ilumatobacteraceae bacterium | reverse complement strand
GCGCTGGGCGGCTCTGATCGCCTTGGCCACGGCGCAGTTCTGATGGTGCCCGACCAGTCCGTGATGAACGTCTCGATCAGTCAGCTGGTCGCCGACTTCGACACGACCGTGACGACCATCCAGGGCGTCATCACCCCCTACTGCTTGGTGATGGCGATGCTGGAATTGACGATCCGTATGCCCTCGAACTTCTCGAAGGTAGCCCAGCATTGCTGAATGGCCCAGATGGGGTACCGCAGACCCGGGAGCAAGCAGTCGAACGACTCCAAGGCTCGGTTCACATTCGGGCGTAGGCGAAACTCGATGTCGAGATCGGGAGCCTTGACGCCGGCTTCCCGAACCCGTTGGTCGATATCGGCACAGAGTGAACACGTTCCCGGACTCGCAGTCCGCACGAATGTCGAGTCCGCGCCGAACAACGGCAATGACCAGGGCGTATGCCCCGGTCATTACATATGAGGAGGGCCGGTCGAGGCAGATTCACGTACCGGTCACTGGCGGCTTGCTGCGAACTCGTGAACAAGGAGACGTTCTGTGCGTGGACTTGTTCACGAGAACGTCGATTGCGGGTGTCGGACGACCGGGATCGCCCATCTCAACTGCCAACCGTCTTGGCGGATGGCGAGCCGTACAAGGGTGAACCTGCAGTGGCCTACCGCGACCGAGTGGGCGCAGCAGTTCGCCGGCGATGCTGCGCACGGCGGAGCGCTCTGGCCAGCGATCATCGCGCTGGTCCGATAGGTCGATGGGTGGATCGGAATGCCGATACCGAGCATTCTCGGTGTCCCAGATCGCACGGTGAGCTAATCAACCCGCGTTCGGCGATCTCGACGCCGAACGTGTCGGCAGGCGACACGCCGCGCCAGCCGCTCAGGTTGACAGAGTCACCGCCAGAACGTACGCGGTCGAGAAAGTCGATGATTCGTGGTCCGACGAGGTCCGGGTGTTCGTGGTGGACGGCGTGGCCGGCGTGATTCACGATGAGCCACTCCGAGCGGGGAATTGAGCGTCGCATCACGGTCATCTGGTCGATGTTGGCGAATCGGTCGAGTTCACCACGATGAGCAGAACCGGGCAGGCGATGGTCGACAGATCAGTGGGCGACCAGTCGGGATTGTGGAGGTTGTTCTCGCGAATCTGTCGCAACAGTTCACGCCAGAAACCTGGATACTTCCCACCGTCGTGCCGGTCCGCGAACGCCAGAGCCGCCTCTGGAGCGGCCTGCTCGATGGCGTCGGCATCCACCATCGGCAGCTGCGCAAGAATGCTGTCGTCGACACAGTGGTTCGTTCCGACGACGATGACCGATCGCAGCGCATCAGGTCCTCGTAGAGCGATGGCGAGCGCTGCGACTCCACCGTCGCTGATGCCGGCAAGGTCGTATGACCGGAGGCCGAGTTGCACGACGAGTTCCTCCACGTCGTCGGCGATCTGTTCGAACGTAGTGTATCCAGCTGGGTTTGCTGTGCGCCCGTGCCCGCGATGTTCCACCGCCACAACACGATGGGTTGCGGCAAACACGGGGATCAGGTTCGCCCATCCACCGATCGGATCGTTTGCGTCCGCGCCGGCGCCGTGCAGAACGAGTGTCGGGTTGCTCGGGTCGCCATAGTCGTCGAAGTACATCTCGAGGTCATCGATCCGCACACTGGGCATTTGTGGTCCTCGTACTCGCCTCGGCCTTACACGTTAGGTGATCTCCTCGTCGGTGTGTCGAGCGTTGACGAAGACGACATTCGCATCACGACGAATGGGAGTCAACCGAAATCATGCCGCGGCTCCCGAACACGATGTCCAAGATGCTTCAGCGCAGCCATCAGATCGCGGTGCCCGACATGGCGATCGCCCTCCGTGACACGAGATCATCCCATCCGGACCCGGCGGTGTGGGGCGGGTCCGAAGGCCGGGGCTGCCGAACGTCATGGGGGTGTCGGCAGGCGCAGTTGCTGCTCTGCGAATTAAGAGTCGTCGCCCGTCGATGGTGCGTTGTGCGTTGCCGTCGGCTTCAGGTGTCGTTGACTCGGTGACGTGTCGAGTATTCGACGGACTCCTTGAGGAACGCGGCGATGAGGTCGTCGATGGTGACTGGAGCGTCAATTCGTGGTCCGCCGCAGTGTCCGACTCGCGTCTGGCTGTTTGTCGCCGATGATGTGCCGATCTTCGCGGCGAGCTCGTCAATGCTGTCGGCCAGTACATAGGCAGCGGCGCCACTGCGCAAGATCCGTTTGACCGGACCGGACAGCTCGATGTCGAACTCCCAGTCGTCGAGTTCCACGACGATCACCTGGGCACCGTTGTACTTGCGGCCGAGTGCGCCGATGAGCTGGGGACTGCACGCTGGCGTGAGAACCAGGTCTGGGTCGTCGCACGGATCGCGGACGTCGAGCGCTCTGGCGTCGAGGAGCTCAGCGAGCCGCTGTCGTGCTGCACGCTTGAGCGGTAGCGCCGTCACGATCGTGCGGCGGGGCGCCAGCACCTCGAGATCGGGCTCGACGCGTTCGATGTTCACCGGCTCACCTCCAGACGCCACATGCTAGACGCCAGGCCCGGCCCCAGCGGCGAAGGCGAGAACCTCAGCGTCGGAGGACCGGTCAGCAACTCACGTACCGGCCACTAGCGGCTCGCCGCGAACTCGTGAACAAAGAAGACGTTCTGTGCGTGGACTTGTTCACGAGAACGTCGATTGCTGGTGTCGGAGGGGGGACTTGAACCCCCACGCCCATTAGTAGGGCACTAGCACCTCAAGCTAGCGCGTCTGCCATTCCGCCACTCCGACGTGATGTGTTGGGCCTCAGGCCCTAGCTCGCTCGGCGACCGGCTACCACACCGTCGACGATCACTCACGAGAGGAACGCAGCGCCACGACCGTGAAGATCCAGATCAGTGCGAACACGAACGTGATCCGGTTCAGGTTCCGCTCAGCAGCCGTCGACCCGAGTCGCCGCGCCGCCGCCACCTCCGAACATGTCGGACAGACCGCCGCCACGCCCGCTGTGCATCAGGATGCCCGACGATCAGAGCGAACATCGAGACCACGTTGATCACCAGCACGATGTACGAGCATGACGTCACGCACGGTTGACCATCCTACCGGTCGCGAGTCGTTCGGCGCCCACCGACTGCGACGGTAGAGCCACGTCGGATTGTCCCGTGCGGACGGGCGCAAGTGTCCCAGCCCCATGTTGCGATCGCCCACGTCCGACACCACGCTCCGAGCCGGTCGAACTCGGTCGCCGACTCGACACGGTCGACCAGCAGGTAACGGCGTCGTCGCCGACCACTGCGACGAGCCCTCCCGGACGAGCTCACGCATGGCACCACCTCGGAGCCGACGGCCGCCCGCCGGGAGTCATGACCGGCCCGCCCGGTGAACTGAGATCGCGCCCGCAGGAGTGGTCGGCGCTGCACGCCGTGAGCGCTGAACGTCGACGGCGATCGGGTAGTCGACGACCGCCACAGAGAGCAGCACGACACCGAGCACCAGCACGCACCAACGACACGGTCGCGCCCCGGATCCCATCACCGAGACGAAGCCGAGACGCCAACACGGCGACGCACCGACAGATAACTCAGCACGATCCCCGCCACGACGAGTGCAGCGTGACCGAGCGCTGGTCGCGGGGTCGGTCACGGATGGCCGAGTCAGACCTGACCCAGCACGCCCGAGCAACCGATTCGCCTGGCTCGAGCGGGACGTGACAGGCGACCTCGTGACAGGGGCTGCCATCTCCACCAACGCGCGGCGTCTGCTCGGCGACATCGGTCCTGCGCGAGTGGGCAACGGGGGTGGAAGTCGACACCCGCTCGGCGGGATTCGGCGGGCTCGGCACGTCGCCCTGCAGGACGATCCGGCTGCGCGGGGCGCTCCCGACGTGCGGATCGGCGATCGGCACGGCCGACAGCAACGACTGCGTGTACGGGTGGGTTGGCTCCGTCGTACAGTGCCGTGCTGTCCGCGATCTCCGACGATGCGGCCGAGGTACATCACGGCGACCCGATCGCTCGTGTGGCGCACGACGGACAGGTCGTGGGCGATGAAGATCTAGGCTGAGTTCGAACTCGTCCTGGATCGTCGTCCAGCAGGTTGAACACCTGCGCCTGGATGCTCACGTCGAGTGCGGACACCGGCTCGTCGAGCACGACCACCTTGGGTCGCAGGGCGAGCGACCGAGCGATGCCGATCCGCTGGCGCTGACCACCGGAGAACTCGTGCGGGTACCGGTTGCCGTGCTCGGGCAGCAGGCCGACCCGCCGAGCAGCTCGCCCGACCGTGTCCGTGGCCTCCTTCCTGCAGACTCCGTGGATGCGCAGCGGCTCACCGATGATCTCGCGGACCGGCATGCGCGGGTTCAGCGAGCGCGTACGGGTCCTGGAAGACCATCTGCATGCTCGCTGCGGAGCTGGCGCAGATGCTTCTTGGACGCCGTCGATCACGTCGTCGTCGTCGAACATGACCGTCCCCGACGTCGGCTCCACCAGCCGCAGGAGATCGACCGGCCGAGCGTCGCTCTTGCCGCAACCGGACTCACCGACGACGCCGAGGGTCTCGTGCTCGGACAGGTCGAACGACACGTCCGACACGGCGTGCACCGACCCGACCTGTCGACGGAAGACGCCGGCCGGGATCGGATACTCCTTGACCAGGTTCCGGACCCGAAGCACCGGTCGGCGAGCCCGGCCCTGCCGCCGCCGACGCGTCGGTAGCCGGTGCGGACGTCTCGGTGTCGGTCATCGCCGGCACCCGCACGGCACGAACAGCTCCGCCACATGGTGACAGCGACTCGAGTGGCCGTCGGAGATCTCGTCGAGCGTCGGCACCGACTCGGCGACACATGTCGACGGCGTAGGCGCACCGCGGCCGGAACCGGCAGCCCGACGGCGGATTCAGCAGGCTCGGAGGGTTGCCGGGGATCGGGTGCAGACATCTCCTTGGTCGCCCGTCGAGATCCGGGATCGAATCGAGAGCGCCTTGCGTGTACGGGTTGCGAGTCTCGTAGAAGATCTCGTCGACCGTTCCGGTCTCGATGACCCGACCGGCGTACATCACCTGGCACGCGATCGGCGCTGCCGGCGACGACACCGAGGTCGTGCGTGATCAGCATCATCGCCGAACCCGTCGCCTTCTGGACGTCGTCGCAGCACCTCCATCACCTGGGCCTGCACGGTGACGTCGAGAGCAGTGGTCGGCTCGTCGGCGATCAGCAGTTTCGGATCGTTCGCAGATCGCCATCGCGATCATCGCACGCTGGCACATGCCACCGAGAACTCGTGCGGATACTGCGACGGCGCGGGCCTTCGGATCAGGGACACCGACCAGATTCAAGCAGGTCGACCGCACGCTCCCACGCTCCTTGCTTGGTGACGCCGCTGTGCAGTCGGATCACCTCGACGATCTGCGAACCGACACTGAACACCGGGTTCATCGCCGTCATCGGATCCTGGAAGATCATGGCGATCTCGCTGCCGCGGATCGCTCGTACCTCGTCGTCGCTCATCGCCAGCAGGTCGCGGCCCTGGAACATCACGTCGCCCGTGATCTCGGCGTTCTTGGCGTGCAGGCGCATCAGGGCCAACGCTGTCACCGACTTGCCCGATCCCGATTCGCCGACGACGGCAAGTACCTCACCAGGGTGGATGTCGAACGTGGAGTCGATCACCGCTCGCACGAGTCCATCGGGCGTGCGGAACGAAACACCGAGGTCCTTCACCGACAGCAGGGGTGCTCGGTCCACGTCAGCCTCGCTCGTCCTTGGAGCGAGGATCGAGCGCGTCGCGCAGACCGTCGCCCAGGAAGTTGACGCACAGCACGATCCACACGATGCACAGACCGGGGATCAGCACGCGGACCGGGTCGCTCTCGATGCTGCCCTTCGCGTCGGCGACCAGGGTGCCGAGCGACGCGTTCGGTGGCTGGACGCCGAGTCCGAGGAACGACAGGGTGCTCTCGAGCACGATGGTCGTGCCCAGCAGCAGCGTCACCTCCACGGCGATCTGGCCCACGACGTTCGGGAGCACGTGGCGCCCGATGATCCGCGTGTTGCCGGCGCCTGCAGCACGCGCCGCCATGATGAACTCCTGCTCCTTGATCGACAGCACGACGCCTCGCACGACTCTCGCGATGCGGGTCCACAGCAGCAGCGCAAGGATCACCGACATGCCCATGGCGTCACGACCGAAGGTCTGGGAGAACACCGACAGGGCGATCAGGGCCGGAACGATCAAGAACAGGTTGATCACCTGGGAGATGACGCCGTCGGTCCAGCCGCCGAAGAATCCGGAGATGGCGCCGAGCACGGTGCCGATCGTTGTCGCCATCACGGCAACGAGGAAGCCGATCAGGAGCGAGTAGCGCCCACCCTGGGCCGTGCGCACGAACAGATCTCGACCGATCTCGTCGGTGCCGAACCAGTGCGTCATCGACGGCCCCTGGAGGCGGTCGGCGATGTTGCGCTCGTCGAAGGCGAAGTCGGAGAACATGGGGCCGAAGATGAACAGCAGGGTGATCGCCAGCAGGCCGACCGCGCCGAAGATGGCCATCTTGTGGTGGCGGAATCGCCGCCACGCGAGCCGGCCGAACGACTGCGATGTCGTCGTGAGCCCTTCGACTTCACCAGGGATGAAGATCGGAACCCGGCGCGGTGGGCCCGAGGAGGTGTCGACGTCTTCGAGTGTGTCTGCCATCGCTGCCTAACCGAGCCTGATCCGGGGGTCGAGCACGCCGTAGAGGACGTCGGCGAGGAGGTTGAACGCAACGGTGATGATGCCCGTGAACAGCACGATCCCCAAGATGAGATCGAGGTCGGTGTCACCGAGCGCCGCCAGAAAGGCCGGCCCGAGGCCCGGCCACGAGAAGATCGACTCGGTCACGATGGACCCGCTGAGCAGCGCCGCCAGGCTCAGTGCCCACAGCGTGACCAGGGGGATCATCCCGTTGCGCAGCGCGTGTTTCCACACCACGGTCTTCTCGCTGAGGCCCTTGGCGCGAGCGGTGCGGATGTAGTCCTGGTTGAGAGTTTCGAGCATCGAGGCAGCGACCGAACCGCGAGTCCGCCGAGATCGACAGGATGACGAGACACAGCAGCGGCAGCGCCATGTCCCGAAGAAGTTCGAGCGGAGTGTCACCGGACTTGCGTCCGGTGTTGAACGGCTTCACGCCGAACCAGTTCTCGACCTGGACACCGAAGATGTTCTGGATGATCAGGGCGAGGACGAACGAGGGGAAGGCGAGCCCGAGAAAGGCAAGCCCGGTGAAGAAGTAGTCGCCCTTCGTGTACGGGCGACGGGCCGAGTACACCGAGAGCAACAGTGCGATCACGGCGCTGATGAGAAAGGCAGGAATGGCCAGGATGGCGGTGTTCCAGCCGCGATTCTTGATGACCTCCCACACCGGTTCGACCGAGAGCGCTCGAGTCGCCGAGGTCTCCCCGCAGGATGGCGCCGAACCAGACGAAGGGCCGGATCAGAATCGGGACGTCGAGGTTGTAGACCTCGGTGATGCGATCGAATCCGTCCTGGCAGCGAGGCAGGCACAGATAGAAGTCGGCGAGCGGATCGCGCGTCAACGACACGCCGACGAAGACGACATAGAGCGCGATGATCAGCAACGGGATGGTTGCCAGCACTCGACGGGTGATGTAGGCGAACAAGGGGACCGTTTCAGTAGAGACCGACCGGAGTATGCGTACGAGTCGGGGACCCACCGAAGTGGGTCCCCGACCAGTACATCACAGGTTGTTGATCAGTTCGCGAACTGGAAGTCGCCAACGTTGGTCAGCGGACCGGCGCCCTGGGCGTCAGGAGCGACACCCGCCTTCGCCAAGTCCGAGGTGTAACCGTAGAACGACGGCTTCTGGGTGATGGGCAGGAGGAACAGACCGGTCGGGTCGTTCTCCAGCGTGGTCACGAACTTGTCCAGCTCGTTGTAGCAGTCGGCGCGATCAGCGTCGTCGACGGTCGCGTCGCACTCGGCGGACTTGGCGACGAACGCCGCGCTGGTCCATCCGTACGGGCTCTCGCCGATTCCGGTGTCGAAGTTCGGGCTGTTACCGCCCGGCCACGGTCCACCGACCCATGCGAACTGGGCGATGTCCCAGACACCACAGTTGCCCTCGGCTCCACCGCTGGACGAGCACAGCAGTGCGTCCTCGCTGAAGGGCTGAGCGCTGAAGTAGTCGGCGCCCTCGACGTTGTCGATGACGATGTCGATGCCGGCTTCCTTCATCTGGGCCTGGATCAGTTCCTGCTGGATCTCGCGGAGGCGGTTGCCACCGGTCGTGCCGACACGCAGCGTGAGCACACCGTCTTCGGGGTGCTCGTAGATGCCGTCGCCGTTGAGGGTGTAGCCGGCCGACTCGAGCGCCGCCGCGGCGGACTCGACATCGCCGGCACCGTAGCCGGCCTCTCCGGCATGGTCGACGTAGGTCGACTGGTTCGACAGCCAGTACGTGTTGCCGAGACCCTCCGCGGGGAGGCTGTCGCCGAACAGCGGTGCGTAGAGGCCTTCCATGACCTCCGCCTTGTTCATGGCGAATGCGAGTGCCTCACGAACCTCAGGCTTCTTGAGGTGAACGTTCTGGGTGTTGAGACCCCAGTGTTCGAACACCGGACCAGCTTCGCTCGACACGGTGAAGCCCTCGGTCGACGCAAGATCCTCGAATGCCAGCTGCGGCTGGGTCATGACGATCTGCGCCTCGCCGGCCTTCAGCGCGTTGATCTGCGCATCGGTGTCGGTGACGAAGTTGATCTGGACCCCGTCGACGCTGGCGACACCCTTGTTCTCGGCATCCGGGCTGTTCGAACCGTGGTAGTTGTCGTTGCGAACCAGGTTCATCTGGACGCCCTTCTCCCACGAGTCGAAGATCATCGGGCCTGACGACGGGATGACCGTGCCGTCAGCCAGCTTCCACTCGCGCAGGGCGGTGTTGAGCTCGTTCGCCGCCTCGACCGGATCGGCCGAGAAGACGTGGCTCGGGTAGATCTCGTTGAAGAGACCCTTGTAGCCGGCGTAGAAGCCTCCGGCCGTCGTGGTGAACTGTGTCGGGCTGTCGACCGTGAGGTCGGTGATGTCCTCGTAACCGACCCGGCTGCCCAGGAGGTACACGTAGGCCGGTTCGCCCTCTTCGTCCACGCCGTCCGTGGCCATGATGGCATCGAACGTGAACTTGACGTCGTCGGCGGTGAGGTCGTCGCCGTCGCTCCACGTGAGGCCGTCGCGCAGCGTGTACACCGTGGTGACGGTGCCGTCCTCGTTCTCGGTGACCTCGGCCTCTCCGGCGAGAAGCTCCGGGTAGTACTCGGTCGATCCGGAAATGCCGTATGCGCCCTCGAGGATCGGCGACCGGATCCACGACACGATCGAGAGGTTGTTCTCCGGATCATCGAGGTGCAGGTCTGGCGGTTCCTGCTCGTGCGCCCAGATGAGCGTGCCACCTGCGGCACCTTCAACTGCTTCGCCTTCGGTGGTGTCCGTGGCGTCGGAAGTTCCCGTTGTCCCCTCCGAGGGTGTCGAGCCGCCGCCGGTCGAGCCGCCATCGTCATCGCTACCACAGGCAGCGAAGACCAATGCCGACGCGGCGACGAGTGCGAGGAGCTTTGGGCCCCGTCGTGTCGTGTTCACGTAGTTGTCCTCCTGATAGATGAATACTTGATGGGAAGCGTGTGGGAACCGCCCGGCAGTCCGGCGTTCGACCACGGCAACCTCTTCGACCCCCTCCCCGGCGGTACGAAGGGACATGACGTTAGCAGCGATGGCTACCGACCGGTAGCCACCCTGTTTCCGCCGTGTGAAATGTAAAGCGCCCCCAAACCGTCCGCCTGTCCTCCCGGACCCGACCCCGAAGGACCGGCTCAGGTGCGGAACTGGACGATCTTGGCGAACTCGTCGGGATCGAGGCTGGCACCGCCGACGAGGGCGCCGTCGATGTCGGGCTGCGCCATCAGCTCGGTGGCGTTGGCCCCTTGACCGAACCGCCGTACTGGATGCGCACGGCCTCGGCGGTTGCGTCGTCGTACAGCTCGCGGATCTTGCCGCGGATCGCCGCACAGACAGTCTGCGCGTCCTCGGACGTGGCGGTCATGCCGGTGCCGATCGCCCAGATCGGTTCGTACGCGATGACGAGCGAGGCCACCTGCTCGCTGCTCCGGCCGGCCAGCCCGGCCTCGATCTGGCCGAGCACCTTCGACTCGGTCTCCCCCGCCTCACGCTCGGCCAGCGTCTCCCCGCAGCACATGATCGGCGTCATGCCGTGCGCCTGGATGGCCGCCACCTTGCGGTTCACCATCTCGTCGGTCTCACCGAAGATCTCCCGGCGCTCCGAGTGGCCGACGATCACGTACACGACGTTGAGCTTCGCGAGGAACGCCGGTGACACCTCTCCGGTGAAGGCACCGGAGTCCTCCCAGTGGCAGTGCTGGGCGCCGATGTGGAACGAGAAGTCCTCGCTCTCGATCAACGTCTGCACGCTGCGAATGTCGGTGAAGGGAGGATGCAGGCTGACGTCGACGTCCTCGAACACCTCCTTGGGGACGACGTAGTACAGCTTCTGGACGGTCTGGATCGCCTCGTAGTGGTTGAGGTTCATCTTCCAGTTGCCCGAGATGAGCGGTCGACGCACCATTACTTCCATCCCCGCTCTCAGTGCTTCCAGCCCTGGCAGATCGCCGTTCTCGAGCAGCTCGAGGCTCGCTCCCCCGCCGGTCGACACGTGGTCGACCTCGTCGTCGAGCCGGAACTGCGCGAGCGCAGCGGCCGAGTCGCCACCACCGACGACGGTGAAGGCCTTCGTGTCGGCCATCGCCTGGGCGACGGTGCGGGTTCCTGCCGCGAACCGTTCGTCCTCGAACATGCCCATCGGGCCCGTTCCAGAACACCATGCGGGCGTCCATGATCACGTCGGTGAACGCCGCTGCCGAGCCGGGGCCGATGTCGAAGCCCTTGGCCCCGTCGGGCAGGCGGGTACCGAACGTGGCGAACTCGCCGCGAGCGTCGACGCCGGTGATGTCCTCGGGCAGATGGATCGTCTTGCCCTTGGCGCCGGCGTCCGCGAGCAGCCGACGACACGTGTCGACCTGGTCGGGCTCGAACAGCGAGTCGCCGATCGGATTGCCCTGCGCGGCGAAGAACGTGAAGCACATGGCCCCGCCGATCACCAGCGAGTCGACGACCTCCAACAGTGCCTCGACCACCCCGAGCTTGTCGGAGATCTTGGCGCCGCCGAGCACCGCGACGAACGGGTGCTTCGGGTTGTTGCGCAGGCCGAGGAGCACCTCGACCTCCTTCTGGAGGAGTCGCCCCATCGCGGAGGGCACGAACTGCGGCGGCCCGACGATCGATGCATGTGCCCGATGCGACGCCCCGAAGGCGTCGTTCACGTAGCCGTCGATGCCCTCCACGAGCGTGGCGACGAACGCCGGATCGTTGCTCGTCTCGCCCGGATCGAAGCGGAGGTTCTCGAGGAGTTCCACACCGGGCGCGAGCTCGGCGAGCCGAGCGCGGACCGGATCCATCGAGTACTTCGGGTCCGGCGCGCCCTTCGGTCGGCCGAGGTGGCTGGCCGTGACGACGGTCGCCCCCCGTTCGGTCAGCCACTCGATGGTGGGCAAGCGCCGCCCGGATCCGGAAGTCGTCGGTGATGACCGTCTCGCCCGTGGAGTCGTCGAGCGGCACGTTGAAGTCGGTGCGCACCAGGATGCGCTTGCCGGTCAGACCTCCGAGTTGGGCCTCCAGATCCTCGAGTGTGGGGATGGCGGAGGTGCTGTCGCTCATCGTCGTCAGCGCTTGACCTTGGCGCCGGTGAACGCCGTCAGGTCGACGAGGCGGTTCGAGTAGCCCCACTCGTTGTCGTACCAGCCGTTGATCTTCACCAGCTTGCCCATGCTCATCGTGAGCCCGGCGTCGAACACGCACGAGTGCGGGTCGGTGACGATGTCGCTCGACACGATCGGGTCCTCGGTGTACTTGAGGACGCCCTTGAGCTCCTTCTTCGCCGCGGCGGCGAACGCGGCGTTGATCTCCTCGACCGTCGCCTTCTTCTTCAGCGTGGCCGTGAAGTCGGTGAGCGACCCGGTCGGCGTCGGCACGCGCAGCGCCGTGCCGTCGAGCTTGCCCTTCATCGACTCCATCACGAGCGAGGTCGCGCGAGCGGCGCCGGTCGAGGTCGGCACGATGTTGATCGCGGCGGCCCGGGCGCGGCGCAGGTCGCTGTGCGGCCCGTCGACGAGGTTCTGGTCACCCGTGTACGAGTGGATCGTGGTCATCAGGCCCTGCTCGACGCCGAAGTTGTCGTCGAGCACCTTCACCATCGGGACGAAGCAGTTGGTCGTGCAGCTGGCGTTCGAGATCACCTTGTGCTCGGAGAAGCGGAAGTGGTGCTGGTTGACGCCGTAGACGAACGTCGCGTCGGCGTTCGTGCACGGTGCCGACACGATGACGAGCGGCGCACCGCCGTCGAGGTGGGCGCTCGCCGCGTCCCGAGTGTTGAAGAAGCCGGTCGACTCGATGACCACGTCGACACCGAGATCGCCCCACGGCAGGTCGGCCGGGTTGCGCTCGCTGAGCACCCGGAGGCTGTCGCTGCCGGCCTTGATGCTCGACTTCGTGGCCGAGACCTTCTCGGGGAATCGCCCGAGCACCGAGTCGTACTGCAGCAGGTGGGCCATGGTGTCGATGGACCCGAGGTCGTTCACCGCGACGAAGTCGAAATCGGCCCCGCTCGCCTTGGCCGCTCGGAAGAAGTTGCGACCGATCCGTCCGAAACCGTTGATGCCGACTCTGATCGTCATGGGGGTGCCTCCTGGCGTTGGGGATGAACGACGTTGTCCAGCTCTCAACTGTAACGGCTCGCCCCACCCCGCCTCCCAAGCCGCGTGACCGCACGGGTCGGCCGCGATGCGACCGTCAGCGGGAGACGTCGCGGTGGGAGGTCCGCACGGCGACGCCGCGCTGGCGCAGCCGCGCGGCGAGCTCCTCGGCGACGGCAACCGAGCGGTGGCGGCCGCCGGTGCATCCGATGGCGACCGTCAGGTAGCTGCGACCCTCGGCCTGGTACTGCGGCACGAGTGTCCCGAGCAGGCCGTCGAACTGGTCGACGAAGGTCGAGCCGGCCGCGGTTTCGAGGACGAAGTCGCGAACCTTCGGGTCGTGTCCGGTGAGCGGGCGCAGGTCGTCCTCCCAGTGCGGGTTGGGGAGGAACCGCACGTCCATCACGATGTCGGCGTCGAGCGGCAGACCGTGCTTGAACCCGAAGCTCTCGACGGCGACCTGCAGGCGGGAGCCGGCCGACGTGTCGAAGGCGTGATCGATGCGCTCCTTGAGCTGGTGCACGTTGAGGTCGCTCGTGTCGATCACGAGGTCGGCGGCAGCCCGGACCGGCTCGAGCATCGAACGCTCGAGTTCGATCGATTCGACGAGGCCGTCGGACTGGTCGGCGAGCGGATGACGTCGTCGGGTGGCGTCGTAGCGGCGCACCAGTTCCGGCGTCGACGCGTCGAGGAAGACCATCCGCACGTCGTATCCGTCGGCCCGCAGCTCACCGACCTTGGTGAGCACCTCGGTGTGCTGGCGGCCGGCGACCAGCGCGAGCCGCTCGATGTCGCTCGTCGGTTTCGCTGCCAGCTCGACGATCGTGCCGATCAGCGCGGTGGGCAGATTGTCGACGACGAACCACCCGAGATCCTCCAGCACGTCGGCCACCCCGGACCGACCGGCCCCCGACAACCCGGTGATCAGCACGATGTCGGCCACCCCGCCACCCTACCGATCCCGCCCCGACCACCCTGCGATGAGAGATGAGCGCACCCCCTGCTCGCATCGCTCATCGCACGCGGGAAGTCAGCCGCGATGAGAGGTGAGCGCACCCCCTGCTCGCATCGCTCATCGCAACGCGGTGGAGGTCAGGTGCGGCGGAGGCGGAGGTAGAGGAGGCGGGGGATGGCGGCGGCTTCGGCGTACTCCTCGGCGCGGGCGAGGAAGCCGTCGGGCGGGACGGGTTCGATCATGTGCTCGAGGACCAGGCCGTGGTCGGCGAGCGCGTTGAGGTACCGCGACAGCGGCCGGTGGACGAAGCGGATGAACACGCCGTGCTCGACCTGTTCGACGAAGCTCTGCTCGGCCAGGTACGGCCCGACCCGCCAGTACTGCTCCGGCGGATCCACCGTGTGGTCGTCGATCCAGTAGCTGCCCGGGGTCTGCAGCAGCGGATGGTTGAGGAAGAACGAGAACCGCCCACCGGGCCGCACCACCCGGGCGACCTCGGCAGATCGCACCGTCGACGTCGTCGATGTGCTCGAACACCAGGCAGGCGACCGCCGCATCGAAGCTCGCGTTCGCGAACGGCAACTCCGCCGCGCCCGATCGGACGTACGCCGCTCCCCCGCCACGCTGCCGGGCAACGGCGATCTGGTTCCACGTCGGATCGATCCCGACCACGTTCGATCCGGCCGCCGCCATCATCCGGCTGATCTGGCCGTCGCCACAGCCGATGTCGAGGATCCGCCCGAACCCCGAGAGCTCGTCGAGCGCCATCGGCAGGATCTGCTCGGTGTACTCCGGGTCGGCGCCCTCCGTGAACCCGTCGATCCACCAGTCGGCATGGGCTTCCCACAGATCGTCCGTCACCGGGCCAGAGGTTAGGGGGCCGAGGTGAGCCGGGTCAGGACGGGGGGCTACGGGTCGAAGCGTTACGGTCGGGCCATGAAGTTCTCCGTGTGGCCCAACCCCGCCCGTCCGACCAGCGAGATCCTCGACCTCGCCCGCCTCGTCGATGCCGCCGGCTGGTACGGCATGTGGTTCGCCGACCACTACATGCCCAACACCGGCAGCGAGGAGATCCAGCCGGGCGACGTGCACGAGTGCTGGGCGATCCTTCCGGCGATCGCCGCGGTGACCGAACACATCCGGGTCGGCTCCCTCGTCGCCCCGACCTCGGTCCACCACCCCGCGGTGCTCGCCAACCGGGCCGCGACGATCGACCACATCTCGGACGGCCGGATGGTCCTGGGAATCGGCGCCGGCTGGCAGATCAACGAGCACAAGGCCTACGGCATCGACCTGGAGGAGCCGGGGGCCCGGGTGTCGAGGTTCGAGGAGGCGATCCAGGTCATCCGCTCGCTGCTCGGCGATGACCGCACCGACTTCCACGGCGACTTCTACGACATCACCGACGCACCCGCCGACCCGAAGCCCGTGCAGTCACCGCTGCCGATCCTCGTCGGCACCGGCAGCCCGCGCATGTTGCGCATCACGGCCCGCCACGCCGACGAATGGAACACGTGGGGCGCTCCGGAGATGGCCGGCGGCGCGCTGACCAAGCTGCTGACGGCGTGCGAGCAGGTCGAACGGGATCCGGCCACGATGTGGAAGTCCACGCAGGCGCTGGTGTTCATGAGCGACAACGCCGAACTCGCCGCCAACATCCGCGCCGGCGAGATGGGCGAGCGCTCGATCCTCGGCTCGAACGACCAGCTCGTCGAGGAGTTCGGTCGCTACGTCGAACTCGGCTTCGACGAGCTGATCATCCCCGACTTCACCCTCGGAGGCACGGCCGAGGAGCGCTTCGAGAAGTACGGCGAGCTGCAGTCGGAGGTGATCTCGCAGCTCACCTGAGGACTGCCGACCGGCGACCTCAGGCAGCGACCCGACGGGGGCGCCGCAGGCGGGAGACGACCAGCAACAGCACGCCGAACAGACCGAGCATCATGCCGACCTGGAGCAGGCTGCCGCTGGACGAGCCCGTTGCCGGCAACGGCGCCGGCACGACCACCTGAGCGTCGTCGGTCACCGACGGCACCTCGGGTCCACCGCCGCTCACGGTCGCCGTGTTGACGATCGACGTGCCGGGCGGGGCGGTCACGGCGGTGACCAGGGTGATCACCGGTGCAGCCGCGCCGACCGCCAACGATGCGGCGTACGTGCACTCGACGCGACCCGATGCGTGGGTGCAGACCCAGCCGTTGCCGGTGGCGGACACATAGGTGAGCCCGGCCGGGAGTTGATCGACCACCACGATCGGCTGCACGGTGTCGTTCGGCCCGAGGTTGGTGACCGTCAGCAACCATGTGGCGGAGCCGAGGGACGTCTCGCCCAGCGTCTTCACGAGGGCGAGCCGTACGAGCGGCGTGACGGTTGCGGTGTCAGTGGCCGTGTTGTTCGAGAGGTCCGTCTCGGTGGAAGCGGTGCTCACCACGGCGACGTTCGTCACCGAGGGGTAGGCGCTGGGCAGCACGTCGGCAACGATCGTGACGGTCAACGAGGCGTCGACGCCGAGCGGCGCGTCGGAGGTGCAGGTCACGAGCTGGAGCAGGATGCCACACGTGACCCCGGGACCGCCCGCGGTCACGGGAATCAGCGACACCGGCAGGTTGTCGGAGACGGAGATGGGACCGGGGTCGAGCGTCGGGCCGTTGTTCGTGACGGTCACGGTGTAGGTGATCCGACCCCCGACGGCGACCGGGTCGGTGTGGGTCTTCGTGATCGTGAGGTCGACCAGGGGCGGCACCACGACATCATCGGTCGAGGTGTTGTTGGAGGTGTCGGGATCGAACGAGTCCGTCGACACGTCGGCGGTGTTGGACGATGGCCGGGATACGCGGCCGGGAGCACGTTCACGGTCACGAGGATCGGTTCCGCATCGGTGCCCGGCGGCAGCGGCCCGGCGAGCTCGCAGCTCACCAGCGGCGCGACCGTGGCAGTGCAGTCCCAGGTCGACGGGGCGTCCAGACCGGCGGCCGAGACGAACTCGAAGCCGGCCGGGATCGTGTCGGTGACGATCACGTTCTGCGCGTCGGACGGTCCGTCGTTGCGGACGGCGAGCGTGAACACCAGTGGTTGACCGACCTTCACCGTCGCCGGATCGTGGGTCTTGACGATGGAGACGTCGGCGACGACCACCACGTCGACAGGGTCGGTCGCGGTGTTGTTGCCGGGGACCGGATCCGTCGTCGGCGACGCGACGCGAGCGACGTTGTCGTAGGTGCCTTCGGGCGTGTCCGGCGAGATGGCCACCACCATCACGAGCGGATCGGCCGAGGTCGTCGCGATGAGGGCGCCACCGAGGTAGGTACAGCTCACGATCTGCGGATCGACGGTGCCGGGTGCACAGTCCCATGGGCCCGTGGCCGCGACGAAGGAGAAACCGGCCGGCAGCGTGTCGGTCACCACGACGTTCGCGACGGCGTCGCTGGGGCCGAGGTTCTCGACGGTCATCGTGAACGTCAGGTCGTTGCCGGCGAGGACCGGCCCGGCCGGGTGGGACTTGGTGATCCGGAGGTCGGCCTCGGCACGAACCACGACCTCGGCGTCGTCGGAGTTGTTGCCCGGAACACGATCCGGTGTGACCGAGTCGACCGAGGTGGTGTTGGTGAGCCTCGTGCCGTTGGGAACACCGGAGCCCACCACCGCCTGGAAGGTGATCGCCGGCGCCGGGCCTGGTGCCAGGGTGTCCAACTCGCACTGCACCCGCACGGGTGTCGGCGTCGAGCACTGCCACGGGCTCGGCGATGCGAAGGGCACCACGGTCATCCCCGACGGCAGATCGTCGACGACGATCACGTTGTCGGCGGTGGACGGCCCGTTGTTGGTCACCTGCAGCGTGAACGTGGCGTTCTCGCCGGCTCGGACGTTCTGGGTGACGGGGGTCTTGACGATCTGGAGGTCGGCGTCGTCGATGACATCCACGACGTTGCGATCGACGTTGTTGTCGAGGTTCGGGTCGAAGGTGGTCCCCCGGACGGCGGCGACGTTCTCGAGCTGTGCCGGGCCCGCATCCGGCAGCACCCGCACGTCGATGACGATCGGCGGGGCATCGATGCCAGGTGGCCCGGCGCCCAGCGGGAACCCGATGTCGGCGGGCAGGGTGCAGGTCAGCACCGTCGAGAACCCGGCCACCGTTGCCGGCGCAGCGACACAGTTCCACCCGGCGCCCGTGTAGCCCACGTACTCGACTCCGTCGGGCAGCGCGTCGAACACCGTGATCGGTTGACGCGACACCGACGGGCCGTTGTTGGTGACCTGCAGCGTCCACTGGAACGAGGTGCCGGCAGTGATCGGCGCGGTGGGTCCGGTCTTGACGATCGACAGGTCCGCGAGCGTGTCGAACGGCGAGTCGTCGGAGTCGGTGTTGTTCCCGGGGATCGGGTCGGGTGTGGTGGACGAGACCGACGCCGTGTTGGTGATCGTGCCGGTGACCGTCGGGTCGACATCGACGACGACGTCGACGATCGCGTAGTCACCGGCCGCCAGCGGTCCGTTCAGGGTGCACGTGAACGATGCGCTGCCGACCGCCGTCGGGACAGTTCCACGATCCCGCGCCGGTGCCCGCCTGGCGGACCGAGTTGAAGCTCCGGAACGTCAACCCCGCCGGGAGCGTGTCGGAGATCACCGGGGCAGCGGCGTTCGACGGACCGAAGTTGTCGACGCGCAGCTGGTAGGTCGCCGGCTGGCCGGCGACGAGCGCCCCGGTCGCCTGCTTGTTGATCGAGAGATCGGCCGACGCTGCGGGCGCTCCGACGTCGGTGTCGGTGTTGTTCCCCGGGACCGGGTCGATCGTCGCGCCGGCGTTCACGGTGGCGGTGTTGGTGAGGTCCACGCCCGGAGGGGCTCCCGGCGCAACGAGCACCGTGATCGGGATCTGCGGCGCCGCAGTTCCCGCCAGGAGGTCACCCACGGGAGGTCGGGTCGTGCCGTTGACGAGCGAGCAGGTCACCACGCCGGCGAGGTGCGCACAGTTCCAGGGGTCGCCCGCGGCCGCGGTCGGCGCATCGACGAACGTCGTGTTCGCCGGCAGCGTGTCGGTCACGGTGATCGTCGCCCGCGACGTCGACGGACCGAGGTTGGTGACGTCGAGCAGGTAGGTGACCGTGCGACCGGCGACGATCTCCGGCTGCGTCCGCGACTTCTCGATCCGCAGGTCGGCTCGGTCGACGGCCGTGGCGACGACCGTCGAGGTGTTGTTCGTGAGGTTCGGATCGTAGGTGCGGGCGCTCACCGTGGCCGTGTTGGTCATCGCGCCGAGGAAGTCCGCCGGCGGCCGCACCGTGAGGCTGATCGGCGGGAACGACGCACCTGGTGCGAGCGTGCCGGTCCGGGTACAGGTGACCACACCCGCCGCCTGGGTGCAGCTCCAGCCGGTTCCCGTGGCCGACACGTACACGAGGGGTTCCGGGGACAGCGTCGGCAGCGTGTCGACGACCGTGAACGGGCCGACGGCGGTGTCGGCGCCGTTGTTCCGCACCACCATCGTCCAGGTGTAGTTCGTGCCGGCGATCGGCGGGTTCGCAGCGTTCGACTTCACGATCTGGACGTCCGCCGAATCGATCCGGGTCGAGGCCGTCACCGGGCCACTCCCGTACGGTCCGGCGAGGCTCCTGGTCGCGCCGGTGCCGTCGGCTCCGTCGGCCGCCGCGGTGTTGGTCTGACGGATCGTGGAACCGACCCCCGGTGCGGTGACGACGGCGCTCTGCGGCGTCGACCGGTAGTTCAGGACCACCGACTGGCCCGGCAGCAGGTTGCCGAGACCGAACCAACAGCGTTCGTTCGCAGGGCAGGCACCGTTGCTGGTCGGCTCACGCGCCGACGTCGTCCCGTTCGGGAACGTGACCTGGGCGCTCCCGGTGACGTAGTTCCAGTTCTGGGGCAGGAGATCGTTGATGCTCACGCCGAAGGCCGTGCCCGTGCCCGTGTTGGTCACCGTCACGCGCCACGGGTACTCGGCACCGATGTACGTCGGTTCGCCTCCCACAGCCGTCTTCACGGTCGTGAGCTTCGGGAACTGCGGGGTGACGGTCGCGGTCGAGGTGTTGCCGGTGTACACGCGACGATTGGCGCCGGCCGGCTCGTCCACGGGGAGACCTTCGTAGCGGGACAGGTTCGCCGAGTTCACCTTCGGCGCCGAACTCAACACGGTGCTCGGTGCGAACCTCGCCCGGTAGGTCAGATCCGCGGTCGCTCCCGCGGGCAGCGGGCCGGCGAGCAGGCCACCCGGTCCCCACACGATGGTTCCCGGGCTGACCGCGGTCGCGGGGTTGAACGACGTCGGCGTCGGCGAGATCGAGGATTCGTCGACGATGACCCCGATGGGAACGTCGTCCACCACGACCGCGTTGTACGCCGCGCTCACGTTGGCACCGGTGGCATTCGTCAACCGCAGCGTGTAGACGAAGTCCTCACCGGGTTCAGGGGTCGTGTCCGACACCGACTTCGCGACCGTCACCGACGGCTCGACGATCCGGGTGTCGGCCGTGACGACCGTGCCGGAGTTGGTCCACGGGTACGACGGCGAGGTCGGGCTGTCGGGCTTGTCGACGTTGTCCCACACGGTCTGCGCCCGGTTCGTGACCACGGCGCCCGCGACGCTGGAGGGAACGTCGGCGAGACGCGCCGAGTACCTGACGGTGAAGATCCGGTCGTACGGGACACCGAGCAGATCCCCGATGTAGTAGGCGGTGAGCAGACCTCCCGTCACGGCCTCGGGTGGCAGGAACGTGACCGGCGACGTCGCACGAGGGTGGACTGGGGACGGTGGCGTTCGGGCACCGACACGCACTGCACCCCGAGCAACTGCACCGTCGACGGGTCGAGCCCCACCGGCAACAGGTCGCGGACCGCCGCTTGGTAGAAGTTCACGTTCAGCGGCACGGTGGCGACGACCGAGTACGTCACGAGTTCACCGACGGTCGCCACGGTGGGCGTCACCGTCTTGACGACGCCGGCGCCGGGCACCCGGACGGTGTTCGTCGTCGGGTTCGGCCGGTACACCGCCTCCACCGTCGCGTTGTTGACGCCGTTGTTCAGCGAGCTCCCGACGATCCGGGCGGTGTTGGTGTAGGCGGTCCCTCCCACGGCGGTGTTCTCGACCGTGGCCGTGTAGGTGCGGTTGACCGGCGTGCCGGCATTGATCGTGCCGACGGTGAAGGAGATGAACGTGGTCCCGGCGGCACAGCCGTTCGTCGCCGGGTTGCCGGGGGTCGGGCCCTGCGTCGTTCCCGAGCCCGAGCCGAACGCCACGAAGGTCAATCCCGCCGGGATGCAGTCGCTCAGGATCGCGTCGTGCACCGGCGGTCGGCCGCTCGCGTTGCGGCCGCTGAGTGTGTACGTGACGGTCTGGCCGGCCCGGACGGTGCCGTTCGAGTTGTTGGACTTCACGACCGAGGGTGACGCCTGGCGGATGTTGTTCGAGTAGGTGGCGTCGGGCGTGCTGACGGGTCGACCGCCGGGACGATCGACCGACTGGAATCGCGCCGCGTTGCTGATCGTGCGCTGGGCCGTCTCGGTCGGTTTGACCCGAGCGGTGATCACGACCTCGAACCGCTGCGTGGTCGAGGTGCTGTTCGAGTAACCCGTGTCGAGTACCGGGTTCGGATTGCGCGGGAACGTCAACGTCCCGTTCGTGGCGTTCAGCACGAAGCCGTTCGTCGTGAATCCCGGTGCCGGGAACGGCGCAGTCGTCGCCGAGGCGGCATTCGGGAAGAACCTCGCCACCGGCGCTGGTGCGACGATCTCGAGTTGGCTCGGGAGTACATCGCTCAGCACCGCCTGGTAGACGGTCACCTGCGGGGGGATCTCCACACCGATCGTGTACGTGATCGTCTCGCCGGGCACCGCGACGACGGGCAGGTCGTTGTTCGGCAACTCCACGATCCCGGTCGTCCCGGTCTTCGTGGTCACGGCGCCGGGCGTGCGGACGCTCGACGGGTCTGCCGCGGCGGGTGCGTTGATCTGGGCCGGCGTCACGCTCGTGTCGATGTTGTCGGCCGGGAAGTACGTGCCGGTGGTGTCGAGCTGGTTGGTGAATCCCTCGTAGCTGCGAACCGCTGCGTCGTTGACGAAGCTGACCCCGGCACTCGTCGGCGTCGGGATCGTCATCTGGTACGTCAACTGCCTCGAGTTGGCCGCACCGGGGAACAGCGCCCACCGGTCCACGTTGCCGGCGACTGTCGCCAGATTCCATCGGATGGCGCTGCGTACCGTGTTGCCGGCGAAGGTCGGGTGGCCGGCCTGACCCGGATTGGTGCAGGTGGCGATCGGCGGAGCCAGGTTGGTCTCGCCGAAGGCGGTGATGCTGCCCGGCACGATGTTGGCGCAGGTGATCCGGTCGGGCAGGACGTCCCAGACGTCGAAGCCCGCGCGTGGTGAAGTCGTTGAAACTCGCCGCGGTGCCGCCGTTCGTGAGATCGATTCGATACGTGACCACCGATCCCTGCTGCACCGAGTTTGTCGTCCTGGTCGGGCAGGGTGGTCGAGAACGCCGGGACGTCGACCGCCGCCACGCCCTTGGTGAGCAGGATCGGCGGCGCCGGCACGATCCCGAAGCCGACCCGATCGCGGTACGAACGCGCCTGCCCGGCGGAGTTCTCGGTCCGCATCTTCATCAGGTTGCCGGTGATCAGCGGCACGCTGCTGTCGGGCACGTCGACGACGACACCCTTGAACACGACCTCCATCACGGCGCCGAGATCGACGAACCGATCGGTGCCGGCGATCAGCGGATCGTCGTCGCCGAGAGTTGAGCACGAGCGGCCCGGCGGCGGGGAGCGACGCCGCCGCGAGGTTCAGATTGACCCGCGAGTTGTTGGCCGTCGGCGCCATCGAACCGGCGACGTACTCGACGCCGGCGGGGAGGAAGTCGGTGACGACCGGATTCCTGGTGCGGACAGAGGGGTCGAAGTCGACTCGGAGCAGGAAGCAGATCTCGTCACCCAGCCGGAACGCGAGCTTGTCGAAGTACTGAGCCGGCGGGACCGTCGTCGGGTCGATGTACCCCGTCTCCGGGCACGGTGTACCCGGGGCCACTCGTCGAGCATCCCGGGGAAGGAGCCCCTTGCCGATCGACTCGCCACCGGACACCAACGTCGCGCTCGAGCCGTCCTGGATGCCGGTGATGGTGCCGGTCTCCGGTGTGTTGGGGATCGGTGTGGTCGACGCGGACGAGGTGACGGTGTTCGTGAACGTGTCGCCGCTCACCGTCGGCTTCCCGTTGAGCGTGCCGCCTTCGTAGGCCTGACGCATGAGCGCGGTGTACGAGACGACGAAGGTGTCGTTGGCTTCGCTCGACGCCGCCGGAATCGGCGTGAACACCACCGTGAACCCGCCGGCCGGATTCGGCGTCACCGACGCCATGGGGATCGACGGCAGGTTCCGGATTGCCCGGACCGAGCGCGATCCCGCAGTTGTCGGTGCCGGTCGAGGTGTAGGCGACATTGCTGCGTGGGCACAGACCGTTCGGGACGTTGTCGGTCAGCACGACACCGGACGCGTTGACGTACTCACTGACGTCGACCGTGATGTCGTAGATCGCCAAGGCCCCGGTGCGGAACACGTTCGGGACCGGCTGGCGGATCGACTTGCGGATGCGCACGTCCTCGATCGTCCGCGTGAGACGATCGTCGTCCGCCACGGCGGTGCTGCCACCCGGCGCCGGTGTGCCCAGGTAGGTGCCGGACACCCGCGCGATGTTGGTGATGGCCTGTTCGGTCGGCAGCTCGCGAGTCGACGCCCCGGTGTTGTTGTCCAGGTTCGACGCCTGCACGCCGGTCGTCGGTGTGCCCGCCGGGAACGGGACGTTCGCACGCAGCGGGATGCCGGCGGCGTACGGCAGCCGGATGGTGGTGCCGGCCTGGGTGTCGGCGCCGGTCAGGATCCACGTGAGCTTCGTGTACACGCCGGGCGGGTACACCGTGGAACCGTTTGCGGGTGGGTTGACGACGGTCTCGACCGTGTTGGGGAACCGACAGTCCGGTGGGGTCGGCGTGGCGGTCAGCAGCGGGGCGCCGGGATACTCCGGGTCGCTGCCCGCCGGCCACGGTGCTGTTGTCCACCCCGCCGCACCCGAGGAACTCCAACTGGGCAGGGAGGTAGTCGGTGACGACCGCGCCGGCGGCGACGCCCGCAAGGCCCGTCGTCTCGACGTCGAGGGTGTAGACGGTGTCGTGGTCGTGCACACCGCGCAGGAGTTCACCCTCGGGGCTCGGCTCCGACTTGCGGATCTCGATCGCCGTGAGCCGTGTCGTCGTGGGACCGGTGCTCGCGGTGGTGACCGCCGGATTGTCGATCGGCACGCCCTGCGCGTCGAACGCGGGCAGCACCCGCTCGTTCGGGCTGGCGTAGGACTCGGCCGAGTTCCGCACGGTCGAGCCGACCTGGTACACGGGCAGGCTCGGCCGGGCCGGATCGGCAGTGCGGTTGAGAGCGACGGAGAACGACAGCGCGAGGGTCGAACCGGGCTGGAGGTCCCCGATGTTCGACCAGATGAGCGTCTGCTGCGGGATCGTGGCAGGAGGAACCGCAAGCGGGTCCGGGACCTGGTTGACGATGATCTCCGGCTCGCCGAAGTCGGCCGGGGTACTCGGGCCGACGTACGTGGCGCCGAGCGGGAGGACATCGCGGAACGTCACGTTGTAGAGCGGGGCCGTCCCTGTGTTGGTGGTGCTGATCGTGTACGGGACGTTCTTGCCGGCGAGCAGGTTGCCGGGCGCCGTCTTGGTCGCCGTCAGCGACGGTGTCTGCGCGAGTGCGGGTGACGACGCCGCCGGCGGAACGACCACGAGCACGGACGCGACGATGGCGACGACGATCGCCAGCAGTCGTTTGTCGGGTCTCACGTGAATGTTCCGCCTTCACCACGTTGTCGGGAGCTGAGATACCTCCATCTCCAGATCAACATGGAACTCGTTTCGGAGCTGAGTAGCAACGCCTTGACAGTAGCTGAACAGCGCTGCCGGGCTGTCACCTTCGACGCAAATGTCAGCCCGGATGGAACTTGGCGTACACCGCTTCGGCCACGGCGTCGGGCAGGAACCCGAGCGCCGTGAGTTCGTCGAGCTCCGCTCGCTTCACGGCGTTCACGCCACCCAGCGCCTTCACCAGCTTCTTCTGCCTCACCTCGCCGAGACCGGGGATGCCATCGAGCGCACTGACGGTCATGCGCTTGCTGCGTCGTTCGCGGTGGAACGTGTTCGCGAACCGGTGCGCCTCGTCGCGGATGCGCTGCAGCATGAACAGCGCCTCGCTGCCGCGCGGGATCTCCACCGGTGCGCTGCGGCCCGGGACGAACACCTCCTCGAACCGCTTCGCCAACCCGGCGACAGGGATCTCGTCGGTCAAGCCGAGCTCGTCGATCACCCGCTTGGCCGCGCTGAGCTGGCCCTTTCCGCCGTCGACCAGGAGCAGTTGCGGCGGATACGCGAACTTGCCGGGCTTGTCGCCGCGCTCGTTGACCGGCCGGTCCCGCTCGTCGAGGTAGGCCTGCAGACGCCGACGCACCACTTCGGCCATCGCCGCGTAGTCGTCGCTGGCCGTCATCTCGTCGCCCCCGACGGTGTTGACCTTGAAGCGGCGGTACTCCCGCTTGTTGGGCAGGCCGTCCTCCAGCACCACCATCGACCCGACGTAGTCGGTGCCCTGGAGGTGCGCCATGTCGTAACACTCGATGCGAAGTGGAGCTTCAGGGAGGCCGAGGTGGTCCTGGAGTTCGGTCAGCGCCCGGCTTCTCGTGTTGTGGTCGCTCGCCCGACGCAGCCGATGTCGGGTGAACTCCTCCTTGGCGTTGCGGGTGACCGTCTCGAGCAACGCCCGCTTGTCGCCCCGCTGGGGCACCCGCACCTGCACCCGCGACCCACGACCCATCGACAGCCATTCCTCGTAGGTCGCCAGATCGTCGGGTTCGAACGGCACCAGGACCTGCTTGGGCACGCCCAGGATCGGCTCGTCGCCGTACATGGACTCGAGGATCCGATCGATCAGCTTGCCCGGGTGTCAACTCCTCGACCTTGTCGAGCACGAACCCCTTGCGGCCGAGCACCCGGCCCTTGCGGACGTAGAAGACCTGGACCGACGCCTCCAGTTCGTCCTCGGCGATGCCGATCACGTCGAGATCCTCGCTGCGATCCGCCACCATCTGCTGCTTCTCGATGGCCTTGCGGACCGCCACGAGACGGTCACGCAGGCGGGCCGCGCGCTCGAACTCCAGATCGCTCGCCGCGGACTGCATGTCGGCTTCGAGGCGATCCACGATCTCGTCGGTGTCGCCGTCGAGGAACGCACAGAGTTCGTTCACCAGCTCGCGGTACGGCATCTCCTCGATCTCGCCGACGCACGGGCCGGCGCACTTCTCGATGTGGAACAGCAGGCACGGGCGCCCGAGCCGTTCGTGCTGGTTGAACTTGGCCGGACTGCAGGTGCGGATCGGGAACGACCTCAACAAGAGGTCGAGGGTGTCGCGGATGGCGTAGGCGTGGGCGTACGGGCCGAAGTAGCGGGTGCCCTTGCGCTTTCGACCGCGCATGACCATCGCCCGCGGCCACGGGTCGTCGACGGTGACGGCGAGGAACGGGTAGCTCTTGTCGTCGCGTAGCCGGACGTTGAACCGCGGCCGATGCTCCTTGATCAAGGAGTACTCGAGCATCAGCGCCTCGACCTCGTTGCGCACGGTCGTCCACTCGACCGACTCGGCGGTCTCGACCATCTGGGCCGTGCGCGGATGGAGGTTGCGCGGCGACTGGAAGTAGTTCGACAGGCGCTGACGCAGGTTCGACGCCTTGCCGACGTAGATGACCCGGCCGGCGGCATCCTTGAACTGGTAGGAGCCCGGTGACTCCGGGATCGTGCCGGCGGGCGGACGCTTCACCATCGGCCGGAAACGACGCGGGGCTCGATCCTCTGCATGACGTATCAAGCATACGGACGGCCGGGTACCGTGAAGCCCGATGTCCGAGCAGTTCGCCGCTATCTTCCGCCGTCGACCGAACGACGGGTGGTTTCGCGCCGGACGGTACGACGTCACCACCACCGACATCGTGTGCGTGCTCAGCCTGTCGACGATGTTCGTGTACGGGCTCGGGCGTCGACCGCTTCAACAAGCTCGTCTTCGTGCCCGCCCTGGTGCGCGAGTTCGAGATCTGGCGGCTCTTCACGTGGCCGTTCGCCACCGAGCCGCAGATCTGGCCGCTGCTCGGCATCGTGTTCTTCTGGTTGTTCGGCCAGCAGCTCGAGTCACTCTTCGGCCGGGGCCGGTTCCTGGCGTGGGTGGCGACCATGACGCTCGCTCCCGGCGCTCATCCTCACGTTCCTCGGGCCGCTCTCGAACAGCATCGACACATGTTGGTGTTCGGGTTGAGCAACCTGTTCCTCGGCGGCATCTGGGTGTACGCGGCGACCTACCCGGGCGTGAAGTGGTTCGAGGTGATCCCGCTGTGGGCGCTCGCCGCCGTGTTCACGGTGCTCAACCTGCTGCAGTTCACCGGCGTCGAACGCGACCGGCCAGACGATCTTCCTGCTGGTGTCGGTCGGCGCGGCGCTCGTCGCCGGCCGATCGCTCGGACTCGCCACCGGCTGGCCGATCCCCCACCTTCCGCTCGACGGTGCCGGCCCGAAGAAGCCGAAGCAGGCGAAGCCGGCCAAGTCGAGCAAGCCGTCCAAGAAGCAGCCGAAGAACTCCGCATCGAACTCGAAGGTCGTCGAGGGACCGTGGAAGAACGCTCCGGCACCGGTGCCGCCGTCGGGCCCGTCGCCCGCCGACCAGGTCGAGCTCGACTCCCTGCTCGACAAGATCGGCGCCACCGGCATGGACTCGTTGACCAACGACGAGAAGAAGCGCCTGAACGACCTCAGCAAACGCCTCCGCAACCGCTGACCCTCCCGCCACCCTCCCCGCGATGAGCGATGAGCGCAGGGCGCTGCCGGGCGACTCCCTCATCGCACCCCGCCCCCAACCCGACCTGCGATGAGCGATCGGGCCGACTGCCGGGCCACGCCCTCATCGCAGTCGGCGCTCGATGCGCGTCGACGTAGCGTTGGTCGGGCCGACCCCTCCACCGCCGTGTTCGATCACGAGGAGGCTGCGATGCACCTCAGCCCGCAGCGCATCCATCGGCTGTTCGCCGCCCAGCACGGAGTCGGCCTCGGTCGACCAACTGCTGCGCGTCGCCCGCTGCACGACGTCCGTCGCTGAAACGTCCAGCGAAGCCGGTGGCGCTCGAACGTCGTCGCCTGCGACGGTGCGTACCGCTCGCCCGAGCGTGCCGCTCGACCGAGCTGACCCGATGTGCCGCCGTCTGCCTCGCTCACCCGACAGCTCACGATCGCCGGCCCGACCGCGGGACGGTTGTGGGGCTTTCGGCGGCTGCCAGCCGATCGCGCGGATCCACGTGCTCGCGCCGCCCGGCGAGCAATCCGACGATCGCTCCAGTGGGTGGTCCCGTACCGGACCGCCGCCGTCCACGACCACGACATCGTCGAACGCGCCGACGGCATCCGGATCACCTCACGTGCACGCACTGCGTTCGACCTCGCCCGGTACCTCGTCACCGCTCGATCTCCGTCGGTCATCGAGCAGGCGATTGCACGATGGCGGTCTCGCCGAAGACGACATGTGCGACGTTGCGGTCGACTGGTTGTCACCCGCGACGTCCGCTGGGCTCGGACGATTCCTGCGAGCAGCTCGACCGACGGGTGCACGGGAGGTAGCGGCCGAATCCCACCCTGAGGTCATCGTGGCCGAACGCTCCGTCGCGGCTGCCGGTGTGCGGGGCCTGCAGTCCGCCAGCACCCGATCGACCTCCCCGGCTACGGCCGCGCCCGCTTCGATCTCGCCGTGCCGCCGCTGCGCTGGGCGATCGAGGTCGACGTCCACCCGACGCACCGCGAGACCCGCCGGCGTCGACTCGGATCGCCGTCGAGATCGCAGCGGCGCGGTCGATCGGCTGGTTCGTGACTCGCGTCGGCGCCGAGCGGACTACGGGACTCCACTTCGACAGCACCGTCGATGCGCTCGTCGAGCGACGTACCACCGCACCCGCCTCCGACCGTCGTCCGCATGAGACAACGAGCCGCACCCCCAGCTCACTCAAGCTCATCGCGCACGGCATTGACACTCGCCACGATGAGACTGACGTGCAGGCGCGTTGCGCTCACTCGCTCATCGCATGACGGGCGGACCGTGGGGTCAGAGGACGTTGCGGAGGAAGCGGCCGGTGTGGCTGGCTTCGATCGTGGCGATGTGCTCGGGTGGGCCCTCGCCGACGATCGTGCCACCGCCGTTGCCGCCGTTCGGGCCGAGGTCGATGACCCAGTCGGCGGTCTTGATCACGTCGAGGCTGTGTTCGATCACGAGCACGGTGTTGCCCTGGTCGACCAGTCGCTGGAGCACCGTCAGCAGACGGCGGACGTCGTCGAAGTGCAGACCCGTCGTCGGTTCGTCGAGCAGGTAGATCGTGTGGCCGGTCGACCGCTTGGCGAGCTCGGCCGACAGCTTCACCCGCTGCGCCTCGCCGCCCGACAGCGTGGGCGCCGATTGCCCGAGCCGCACGTACCCGAGCCCGACGTCGACGAGCGTCTGCATGTACCGGGCGATCCCGGGCTGGTTGGCGAAGAAGTCGACGGCCTCGGCGACGGGCATGTCGAGCACCTCGGCGATGTTCTTGCCCTTGAACTCGATGTCGAGCGTGTCGCGGTTGTACCGGGCGCCCTTGCACACCTCGCACGGCACGTACACGTCGGGCAGGAAGTGCATCTCGATCTTCAACGTGCCGTCGCCGGAACACGCCTCGCAACGTCCACCCTTGACGTTGAAGCTGAATCGGCCCGGCATGTACCCGCGCACCTTGGCCTCGTTCGTCGAGGCGAACAGCTTGCGGACGTTGTCGAACACACCCGTGTAGGTCGCCGGGTTGGATCGCGGCGTGCGACCGATCGGCGACTGGTCCATGTCGATCACCTTGTCGAGCTAGCTCGATGCCGGTGATCCGCTTGTGCTTGCCGGCGGACATCTTCGACTTGTAGATCTTCTGCATGAGCACCGGCAGCAGGATGTCGCGCACCAGCGTCGACTTGCCCGACCCCGACACGCCGGTGACCGCCACGAAGTTCCCGAGCGGGATGTCGACGTCGATGTTCTGCAGGTTGTGCTCGCGTGCCCCCTCGATCCGCACGAACTCCAGCCCCTGCGGCCGCCGCACCTCGGGCACCGGGATCGACTTGCGCCCCGACAGGTACTGCCCGGTGATCGACTCCTTGACCTTCAGGATCCCCGGCACCTTGCCGGAGTAGACGACCTCGCCCCCGTGCTCACCGGCACCCGGACCGATGTCGACGATCCAGTCGCTCTCGCGGATCGTCTCCTCGTCGTGCTCGACCACGATCACCGTGTTGCCGAGGTCGCGCAGCCGCGTCGAGCGTGTCGATCAGCCGGCGGTTGTCGCGCTGGTGCAGGCCGATCGACGGCTCGTCGAGCACGTACAGCGTGCCGACCAGACCCGAACCGATCTGCGACGCCAGCCGGATGCGCTGCGCCTCGCCGCCGGCCAGCGTCCCCGCCGAACGCGACAGGGTGAGGTAGTCGAGCCCGACGTCGAGCAGGAACCCGAGCCGAGCGTTGATCTCCTTGGTGACCCGCTCGGCGATCAGCCGGTCGCGCTCGGACAACTCGAGCGCGGCGAGGAACTTCGCCGACTCGCCGATCGCCATGTCGGACACCTCGGCGATGTGCTTGCCCTCGATCGTGACGGCGAGCGTCGACGGCTTGAGCCGGGCGCCGTTGCACGACGTACACGCAACCAGGCGCATGTAGCCCTCGTACTGCTCGCGCGCCCACTCACTGTCGCTGCCCTCGTGACGCCGCTTGATCCACGGGATGACGCCCTCGTACTCGGTCGAATAGGTCCGCGACCGTCCGTACCGGTTCTTGTACTTGACGGTCATCTTGCCCTTCACCCCGTGCAGGATGACCTTCTGCTGCTTGGCCGTCAGCTGCTCCCACGGCGCGTTCATGTCGATGTCGTGCACCTCGGCGACCGACTCCAACATGCGGGTGAAGTACTGGGTGTTCGCCGTCCGCCACGGCGCGATGGCCCCGTCGAGCAGCGAGAGTTCGGGGTCGGGGATGATCAACTCGGGGTCGACCTCGAACGTCGTCCCCAACCCGTCGCACGCCACGCACGCGCCGTACGGCGAGTTGAACGAGAAGTTGCGCGGCGCCGGTTCGTCGTAGCTCGCACCGCACACCGGGCACGCGAGGTGCTGGCTGAACGTGAGCGTCTCGGCGGGCCCCTCACCCTCGCGCGGCACGACCTCGATCTCGGCGACGCCGTCCGCCAGCCCGAGCGCCTGCTCCAACGAGTCGGTGAGCCGGCGCTCGATCCCCTCCTTCAGCACGAGCCGGTCGACGACGATCTCGATCTTGTGGTTCTCGTACTTCGCGAGCCGCTCGTCACGCTTGAGGAACTCGTCGATGTCGACGGTCTCGCCGTCGATGCGCGCCCGCACGTAGCCCTGGCCGGACAGATCCTGCAGCAGCGTGTCGTACTCGCCCTTGCGGCCACGGACCACCGGCGCCAGCACCTGGAACCGGATGCCGTCGTCCATGTCGAGGATGCGGTCGACGATCTGCTGCGGGGTCTGGCGCTGCAGCTTCGTGCCGTCGTTCGGACAGTGCTGCACACCGATCCGGGCGTAGAGCAGACGGAGGTAGTCGTAGACCTCCGTGATCGTGCCGACGGTCGACCGCGGGTTCCGGCTCCCCGACTTCTGATCGATGGAGATCGCCGGCGACAGCCCCTCGATCACGTCCACGTCGGGCTTGTCCATCTGCCCGAGGAACTGGCGAGCGTAGGAACTCAGCGATTCGACGTAGCGACGCTGCCCCTCGGCGTAGATCGTGTCGAACGCCAAGCTGGACTTGCCGGACCCGGACAACCCCGTGAACACGATGAGCTTGTCACGCGGCAGCTCGACGTTGACGTTCTTGAGATTGTGCTCCCGCGCGCCGCGCACGATGATCTGCGGGTCCGCAGCCTGAGCGGAGCGGCGAGTGCGGGGAGTCGTGGTTGCCGGCGTGGCGGCAGGGGTGCGGGCGGCCATCGCCCGCCGATCCTACCGTACGAACATGTGTACTGCCACCCGCGTTGCCGCTCGTCGACGAGCGGGACCTGAAAGAGTTCCAGTGTGGCGTCTCCCTCCACTGCCGATCCGGCGCCTGCCTCCGGACAGCGAATGTTCCCGACGGCCCTGACCGTCGCTCGGGCACTGGTCGTCGCGAGATGGCTCACCCTGATCTGGATGGTCGGTGTCGTCGTCGTGTCGACGGATCGCGACGCGCTGGAGCACCCGCTCGTCGCGTGGCTGAGTGTCGTCGCGGTCGCCGCGACTGCCGGATGGTCCACCTGGGCGGTCCGGACGAACCCGTCCGCACTGCTGTCGGGACCGCTTCCTCGTCGTCGAAGGAACGCTGGGCATCGTGCTCGGCATCATCGACGGCTGGGTCTTCGAACCCGGACATGTCTTCGAGGTGTCACAGAGCCTCGCCACCCAGTACCCACTCATCGCGGTCGTCTCGATCGGCCTCGCCCGCGGACCGATCGTTGCGGCCGGGTACGGGCTCCTCATCGGGCCGGCGGAGTGGCTCGGCGCCGTCCTGAACGACTTCGACGAGTGGAGCGCCAAACACGTCATCTCACTGCTCGCCACGTCGCTCTTCTACGCCGCCGCCGGCTTCGTGTTCGGGTGGCAGTCCCGCTTGCTGCGCGACGCCGAGGGCGAGATCGCCGACCGCCGCGCCCGCGACGACGTTGCGCGCGTCCTCCACGACACCGTGCTGCAGACACTCGCCCTCGTGGACCGCCGCACTGCGGCGACCGACCCGGATCTTGCCCGCACCGCCCGCGAGGCCGACCGTGAACTCCGACGATTTCTCTTCGGGAGCGCCGGACGGGACCATGGCACTCTCGAACAGCAGGTTCGTGCTGCGGTCGAGCGCGCGGTCGCCCTCCACGACCCCGCAGCGGAAGTACCGACCAGCGTCAGCATCGTCGGCGGCGATGAGCACGTCGCAGCCTCCGTCCGAGAGGCGATCGCAGCAGCTGCCGGCGAAGCCGTCGCGAACGCGCTCGAACACGCAGAACCGCGACACGTCACCGTCTTCGTCGAGACAGATGACGATGGACACGTCTTTGCGTCGATTCGCGACGACGGTCACGGCTTCTCGACGGATGCCCGGCGCGACGGATTCGGCATCGATGAATCGATCATCGGTCGACTGCGCGACATCGGCGGCCGAGCTGAGCTCGTGAGTGTCCCCGGAGCGGGCACCGAGGTGCGATTGTGGTCGACATGACGATCGATTCCGGCAGCCATCCGGCCATCGAACCGATCCGGGTCGTCATCGCCGACGACCACGAGTTGATGCGTTCCGGTCTTCGGGCCGAGTTGGGCGCCCGGTTCGAGGTCGTCGGTGAGGCCGACGATGCCGACGGCGCCATCGACGTGATCCTTGCCCGACGTCCCGACATCGTGGTGTCCGATCTCCACATGCCGCGAGGCGGTGGACTCGCCGTCGTCGAAGCGTGTGCAACGGTCTGCCCCATCGTGATCCTCACCGTCAGCGAGGCAGAAGGTGACCTCCTCGAAGCAGTCGCCGCCGGGGCGGCCGGCTACCTGGTCAAGAGTGCCCCGATCAGCGAGATCCGCAGCGCGCTGCTCGCCGCCGCAGCCGGCGAACCGGTCTTCTCGCCGTCGCTCGCCGCCCTCGTGCTGGGTGAGTTCCGCCGGCTCGCCAAGTCGACCGACACGAACCCGCTGACCGAACGGGAGCGTCAGGTGCTGCAACTCGTCGCCCGGGGCCACACGTACAAGGAGATCGGCGCCGAACTCGACATCTCGCCGAAGACCGCCGAGAACCACGTCCGCAACATCCTCGGCAAGCTCCACCTGTCGCGTCGCAGTGACCTGGTCCGCTACGCCGTCGAGCACGGGCTCGACTGACGGTCGCCGAGCGCGAAGCTCCCGACGAGTCACGCGGCGCTGCCAAACGGCGACCGGTACCGACGCCAGTGCGACCGGACCGATCAGCCCCGGGGCGAGATCAGGGACCCCGGTCGCAACACCCCACAGCAGGGAGACGAGTACGCCCGCAGTCAGCGCGCCCATCACCCGACGAGGTGCGGGCTTCCAACCCCGGCGATGCAGCACCGCGGAGATCGTCATCGCCCATGCCCCGGCGACGATCGTGACGATGATGATGAACCCGGCCAGGATCGCCAGGAAGATCATCACCAGGCCCGTGCAGTCGGTCTCTTCGCAGATCGCTCCGGCGAGCATCACGGGTCTTCCGGTTCGGGTGCTTGATGCATGTCACGAGTGTGCGGATCGGCACGGTCATCGTCCATCCGGTCTTTCCCCCAGGGTCGTCTGGGGGATTTCCCCGATGGCGTCGCCGCCTGTCGATCAGCACGATCGAGGCATGACCAACGCACCCTTCCCACCCCCGAACGCACCGTGGCCGGCGCCGTGCCCTCGTCAGGTGCCGCGCCCGCCTGAGTCGTGCCGGCCTGAGGTTCCGAGCCGGTGGCAGCCGCCGCAACTGTCCCCGGCCGGCTGGCTGGCGACGATCGGCGCCGTGTTGCTGTTGGCGGCGTCGATCATCGTCGTTGCCGGCAACTGGCAGTCGATCGATCCGGAGGTTCGGTTCGCCGGTCTCGTTGCCTCCCTGGTCGCCGTCTACGGTGCCGCCGAGGCCGGACGTCGTCGGCTTCCTTCGACCTCGCAAGCCCTCGCCACACTCGCCGCGAGTCTGACCGCACCGGTCGGTGTTGCTGCTGCTGCAACACTCCACCAGCCGTGGCCGGTGTGCACGCTGGTCGGCGGGGCGACCGCGCTCGCGGCGACGGAGGTGCAGTCACGCCGTTGGGAGGTGCCGGCACTGAAGGCGCTGACCGTGGTGGCCTTCGGGCTCGCCGCAGTCGGCGCATCGGCACTCACTTCGATCCCCGTCACGGTCATCGCGGCGCTCGGAGCTGCCGTGGCACTCGCCGCCGGGGCGACACGTCGCGCCGTCGCGCTGGCGCTCGCGGTCGGCGTCGCACCGCTGTTGACCTCGCTCGCCGATCTCGGCATCGGCACGGGCACCCTCCCGCGGATCGGCGCCGATGGCACCGGGCTCACGTGGTCGGCGCTGGTGTCGTGCACGATCTCGGCGATCGTCATCGGGGTCGTCGCTCACCGACACGACAACGCGCCGCTGGCTCTCGGTGCGATCGCCACGTTCGGCGCCGGGCTGCTCACCGCGCTCGCGTCCGGTGGCGCCGACGCCCAGGTCTGGTGGACGGTTCCAGCCATCGCACTGATCGCCCTCGAGGCCGTCGCGGCGACCAACACCGCCTCGGTCTGGCGGGTCATCGCGAGACGCGCTGCCCCGTTCCTCGCCATCGGGCTCGGCGCCGTCGCGTTCGTCCTGCCGTACCACGCACTCGTTCAGCAATCGGACTGGGCGGTGGCGACGGACGCCCGATCCCTGGTCCCCTTCGCACTCACGGCCCTCGCGCTCGTCGCCGCCGGGTCCGGGTCGGCGCGCCGGACCGGCGACGCTCGCTGGTCGGCGACGGCGCTCACCGCCGCGAGCGCTGCGGCGTTCGCGATGCTGGTCACCTCCGAGCTGCCCCTGTGGACGGCGTCGATCTGGCCATTCGTGGTCTGGGTTGGCCTCCGCGTGGCGACGCCGCGCAGCATCCTGGACCTCCCGACCGCCGCCTGCGCATCGTGGGTCGTGGCAGCAACGCTGTTCGACGACCGCCTGTCGACGAACGTTCGCATCGCCCTCGTCGTCGCGGCGGGTCTCGGGATGGTGATGTCGACGGCCACGACCGAACGCACCGACCACGGGTTCCGGCTGATCCTCACGGCCTGCGTGAGTGGTGGCGCAGTGGCGCTCATCAGCACCGACACCATCGGTGCGTGGGCCATCCTGACGGTCGCCCTGATCGCGATGGGTGTCACGCTGCGGCCTGCACCGTCGACGTGGCCGCTGGCCGTGGCCGGCGCGATCACCTACGGAACCGTCGGTGACCAGGTCGGCGCATGGCCATCGGTGGCGATCGTGGTCGCGCTGGCGCTCGCGTTCGTCGGGCTCGACCCGAGACTCGCAATCGGTGCGCCTGCAAGTGGGCGTGGTACTCGCCGTCATCGCCGCCGCCTTGACCCTTGTCGTGTGGGACACGGATCCAGGCACCGCCGCAGTGGCCGGCTCGGTCGTCGCGATCGCCCTCACGGGGGTCGCGCTCGTCGATCGCCGGTACTCCGCTGCGCTGGCCGGCGGAACCGCTGCGTCGGTTCTGGCGGTCCTTGCGAGTACGTCGGCGTCACCCGTCTTCGCGTCGATTGCGGTCACCGTCCTCGGTCTGCAGCTCGCCGTCACCGGATCGATCCGGCGCGACCTCGTCGGCGCGCTCCCCGGCACGGCCATCGCCACGCTCGGTCTGACCAGCTTCTGGTGGACGACCGGCACCAACGCCTGGGTCATCGACCGGATCGAACCCTACGGTGCGACCGGCGTCGATCTGGCGGTCGCTCTCGTCGCTCTGCTCCTGCTCGGCGTGGGTTCGGCCGTCCGCCGTCGCCACGCGATCTCGAGTTGGTTGGCCGACGGTCCTGGTCTCGCGCTCGTCACGACGTGGCTGCTCGCTTCGCAGATCGAGCCCGGCGCCGACTGGGCGACACTGAGCGCTCTCGTCATCGGGATCATCGGCCACGGCCATCGGTGGCCGACGACGGCTGGGGGCTCCGCTGGTGGCCGGCACCGTCATGGTCGTCGGCACGTTGTTGATCTCGGCAGGGCCGAGGCTCGCCACGGCACCCACGTGGGCGTGGATCGCGGTCGGAGGCACCGGGTTGCTGATGCTGGCCGCACTGATCGAACGTTCCGATCGGCCGTCCCCGGACGGCTCCGACCCCGCCGACGGCGGAGCGTCGCGCCGGAGGCGGTTCTGCGACGAGTTCCGGTGAGCGGCAATCAGAGCGTGAGGATGAGCAGGCCGACGACGGCGAGGATCCCGACGGCGAGGATCACCATCATCTTCGCCGTGGACCCGAACTCGACCTGCTTGTGGGTCTCGTGCTCCCACTCCTCATTCGCCGGCGTCCCGACCTTCGGCAGGTGCTTCGACTTCTCGTGACCCTTACGCGGCTTGCTGCTGCTGCTTCCCACGGCCGTGACCCTACTGCGCGTCGCGCAGTTCACGCTTGAGATCGTTGACCTCGTCGCGGAGCCGGGCGGCGTACTCGAACTTCAACTCCGCCGACGCCTCGTGCATCTCGGCTTCGAGCGTCTGGATGAGCCGGGCGAGCTCCTGCTGCGGGAGCGACTTGAGGTCGCGCTGCACCTTGTCGCGTTCACGTTGCCGGCGCTTGTCCTTGCCCGGATACGGCGACGTCTCGTCGGGACGCAGGAGCGACAGGATGTCGCCGACGGCCTTGCGGATCGTCTGCGGGTTGATGCCGTGTTCGAGGTTGTAGGCGATCTGGACCTTGCGACGCCGTTGGGTCTCGTCGATCGCCGCCTGCATCGAGCGGGTGATCGTGTCGGCGTACATCACGACCTGGCCGTCGACGTTGCGGGCGGCGCGGCCCATGGTCTGGATGAGTGAGGTCTCCGAACGCAGGAAGCCCTCCTTGTCGGCGTCGAGGATGCACACGAGCGACACCTCGGGCAGGTCGAGACCCTCGCGGAGCAGGTTGATGCCGACCAGCACGTCGAAGTCACCGAGCCGGAGACCGCGCAGGATCTCGATGCGTTGGATCGTGTCGATGTTCGAGTGGAGGTACCGGACGCGCAGCCCCTGCTCGAGGAGATAGTCGGTGAGATCCTCGGCCATCTTCTTGGTGAGGGTCGTGACGAGCACGCGGTCGCCGCGGGCGATGCGGTCGTTCACCATCTCCATCAGGTCGTCGATCTGGCCCTTCGTCGGCTTGATGATCGCCTCGGGATCGACGAGCCCGGTCGGTCGCACGATCTGCTCGACGATGTTCGTCGACACCCGCAGCTCGTACGGGCTCGGGGTGGCGGACAGGAAGATGCACTGGTTGACCCGCTCGAGCACCTCTTCGAACGTCAGCGGTCGGTTGTCGCGAGCCGAAGGGAGCCGGAACCCGTGGTCGACGAGCATGTCCTTGCGGCTGCGGTCGCCGGCGAACTGCCCGTGCAACTGCGGGACCGCGACGTGGCTCTCGTCGATCACCAGCAGGTAGTCGTCGGGGAAGTAGTCGAGCAGCGTGAACGGTGGCTCGCCGTACTCGCGGCCGTCGATGTGCATCGAGTAGTTCTCGATGCCGTTGCAGTACCCGACCTCGCTCATCATCTCCAGGTCGTACTGCGTGCGCATCCGCAGGCGCTGCGCTTCGAGCAGCTTGTCGTTCTCCTCGAACCACTTCAACCGGTGTTGCAGCTCGTCCTCGATCAGCGCCATCGCCTTGGACATCCGCTCGGGGCCGGTGACGTAGTGCGTGGCCGGGAAGACGTAGGCCCGCTGCATCTCGCTCAGCTGCTCGCCGGTGAGCGGGTCGATCGTCGTGATGCGATCGACGGTGTCGCCGAACATCTCGATCCGCAGCACCGACTCCTCGTAGGCGGGGTGCACCTCGATCGTGTCGCCGCGGACGCGGAAGTTGCCACGGCCGAGGGCCATGTCGTTGCGGCCGTACTGCATGTCGACGAGGCGGCGCAGGATGTTGCGCATGTCGTAGTCGACACCGACGCTGAGATCGAGCAGGTTCCCCCGGTACTCCTCGGGGTTGCCCATGCCGTAGATGCACGACACCGAGGCGACGACGATCACGTCGCGCCGGGTGAGCAGTGCCGCCGTCGCCGAGTGCCGCAGGCGGTCGATCTCGTCGTTGATCGAGGAGTCCTTCTCGATGTAGGTGTCACTCGACGGGATGTACGCCTCGGGCTGGTAGTAGTCGTAGTAGCTGACGAAGTACTCGACCCGGTTGTCGGGGAAGAACTCGCGCATCTCCTGCGCCAACTGTGCGGCGAGCGACTTGTTCGGCGCGAGGATCAACGTCGGGCGTTGGGTCTGCTCGATGGTCCAGGCGATGGTGGCCGACTTGCCCGACCCGGTGATACCGAGCAGCGTCTGGAACCGTTGGCCCTCGTCGAGACCCTTGCTGAGCGCAGCGATCGCTTGGGGCTGGTCGCCGGCGGGCTGGAAGTCGGAGACGACGCGGAACCTGGCGTCGTCGCGGGCGGCGTAGTTGCTCGACGGAGCCGACTCCAGCAACAGTTCGTCCGGAGCCGCAGACGGCGTGACGGTCTCAGCCATCGGCGCATCCTACCAAGGAACACCTGTTCGTACCCACCCACTCCTGGGATGCGATGAGCGAACGGCCCGGCAGGTGGTCCGTTGGCTCACCGCAGCGGGCCCGGCGCGGCGATGCGATGAGGGAACGGACCGCGCAGGCGGTCCGTTCGCTCATCGCTGCGGCATGGGTCCGGGGCGCGGGGCGGCGTGGCGGTCCGGGAACGCCCTACAGTTGCGGGGTGGATCCGGAGGCGCTCGTTGCCGATCTCGACGCCGACCAGCGCGCCGCGGTCACCGCCGAGTCGCACCTCGTCGCGGTCATCGCCGGGGCCGGATCCGGCAAGACCCGGGTACTGACACGCCGCATCGCGTATCGCATCGCCACCGAATCGGCCGAGGCCCGCCACACGCTCGCGCTCACGTTCACACGTGAGGCAGCGGGCGAGATGCGCAAGCGGTTGCTGCGACTGGGGTTGCGCGAGCACGTCGAGGCGGGCACGTTCCACTCCGTCATGCTCGCCGTCCTCAAGCAGCGGTGGCAGGACACCGAACGCCCGCCACTCACCGTCGTCTCCGACCGCCGACGACTCCTCGGTGACGCAATCGACGCCGGGGACCGCCGCAGCCTCTCCGCCTACCTCGCCGAGATCGACTGGGCGTCGGCGAGGGGCATCGACGCCGGGACCTATCCGTCGGCGGCACGGCGCGCGCAGCGCCACCCCGCCCCGGGCATCGAGAGCTGCGCGAAGGCCTACACCGACTTCCAGATCCTGAAGCGGCGCCGGGGCGTGATCGACTTCGACGACGTGCTCGCCCACACGATTCGCGACCTCCGGCGCGACAACGAGTTCGCCGACTCGGTGAGGTGGCGCTACCGGCACCTCCTCGTCGACGAAGCGCAGGACCTCAACCCGCTCCAACACGCGATCGTCGATCTCCTACGGGCCGGCCGTGACGACCTGTTCCTCGTCGGTGATCCGGCGCAGGCGATCTACGGGTTCAACGGCGCCGACCCGACCCTGCTCGTCGAGGTCGAGTCCCAGTTCCCGGGGATCGAGATCATCAGACTCCCGGTCAACCACCGCAGCACGCCGCAGATCGTTGCCGCCGGGGTGCACGTCCTCGACAGCAGTGGCCAGCCCGGTCGGCTCGTCTCGGATCGCGCCGACGGTCCGCCGGCAGCGTTGTTCGTCGCCGACGACGAAGCCGACGAGGCGAAACACGTCGCCCGGTTCGTGCTCGGCAGCGATCCGAACCTGGTCCGTACCGGCGAGATCGCGATCCTCGCACGCACGAACGCCCAGCTGACCACGTTCGCCGACGAACTCCGGCACGCCGGCATCCCGACCAGGCGATCCGCAACCGCGACCGGTTCGCCGCTCCAGGCCGCGGTCCGACAGGCGGCTGCCCTCGGGTCCGCGTCACGCCTTCGGGGATGGGCGCACGACGTGCTGGATGCACCGCCGACGACACCCCGGCAGCACGTCGTGTCCGCGGAGCCGGACACACCCGACCCCGAGCGACGGGTTGCGGCTGCCGTCCTCGACTTCCTGCGCGAGCAGCCGCTCGGTGACGGCGCGACCTTCCGCGCGTGGGTGGCCACGACCAACCCGTTCGACGACACGACGACCGAGGGCGTCGACCTGCTCACGTTCCACGCCGCCAAGGGGCGCGAGTGGCACACCGTCGCCGTCACCGGTGTCGAGACGAGCCTGATGCCGCACAAGTCCGCGGGCACGGCCGCAGCGAAGGCGGAAGAGGCCCGGCTGCTCTACGTGGCATTCACCCGCGCCACCGACCGGCTCCTGATCACGCGGGCCGCGCGCCGCGGCGGGTACGCCCGGTCGGTCAGCCCCTTCGTCACCGACATCGATCTCGATGTCGCCCCGGCCGCTCCCCCACCGCCACGCACCCGGCCACGGACGCGTGTCGATCCGGTTCGGGCGGCACTCCGGCAGTGGCGCAACGACTCGGCGAAGCGAGCCGACATCCTGCCGACGCAGCTGTGCAGCGACCGCGACCTGGAGGCCATCGCTCGCACGAAACCACGGTCCGCCGAGGAACTCGCGGCGGCGACGTCGTTCGGTGCCATGACCGCCGAGCGGCTGGCGCCTCAGATCGTGGAGATCCTCGTTCAGTCGGACAGGTCGACGATCACGGGTGCGTGATCGCTCGGCTGCTTGCCCTTGCGAGCGTTTCGGTCGACGACGCACCACTCGACCCGCGAGGCGACCGACGCCGAGCACATCGTGAGGTCGATGCGCATCCCACGGCCCTGGTGGAAGTCCCCGGCGCGATAGTCCCACCACGAGTACAGGCGATCGCCGTCGTGCTGTTGTCGGAAGACGTCGACGAGGCCCCACGCCTCGAGCGCCGCCAGCCGGTCCCGCTCGGGCTGACTGACGTGCGTCGCGCCGACGAGCTTGGCGGGGTCCGGAACGTCACGATCGTCAGGGGCGATGTTGAAGTCCCCGGCGACGATGACCGCCTGCGCCGGATCGGTGTCCGCGTCGAGGTGGGCGACGAGTCGGTCGAGCCATGACAGCTTGTAGGTGTAGTGATCGTCGTCCAGTGAGCGACCGTTGGGGACGTACACGCTGCTGACCCGCACCCCACCGCACGTCGCCGTGATGATCCGGGCATCGGGGTCCGGCTCGACGTCGCCGGCGAAGTTCGCAACGACGTCGTCGAGGCCGACACGCGAGAGGATCGCCACGCCGTTCCACTGACCCTGGCCGTAATGGGCGCTCGAGTAGCCGAGCGCCTCGAACGCAAGGGCCGGGAACGCATCGTCGGCGAGCTTGGTCTCCTGCAGCAGGAGCACGTCGGGCTGCACCTCGCCCAGCCACTCCTCGACACGCTCCTGTCGAGCCCGCAGCGAGTTGATGTTCCAGGTGACGACCCGCACGTTCAGCCCCGGTTCGCCGCGTGCTTGGCCGGAGCCTTCTTCGCCGGAGCCTTCTTCGCTGCCGGCTGCTTGGCCGGAGCCTTCTTCGCCGGGAGCCTTCGTTCGCCGGAGCCTTCTTCGCCGGAGCCTTCTTGGCCGGAGCCGTCTTCGCTGCGGGCGGCTCGGTCGGAGCAGCCGTCTTGGCCGGCGACTTCTTCACGGGCGTCGCCTTCGCCGGGGCCGCTGCCTTCTTGGCCGCAGCCTTGGCGGCGGGCGGCAGCCTTCGTCGCCGGCGACTTCCGCACGGGAGTCGCCGTCGCCGGAGCCACCTTCTTCGTCGCTGACGCCTTCTTCGCCGGGGCCACTTCGCAGCCGCCGCCTTCTTCGCGGGCGCCGCCTTCTTCGCCGCAGGGGCTTTGTCGACTGGCGCCTTCTTCGAGGCTGGCGTCCTCGCCGGCGCCCTCCCACCCGATCCGCTCGACTCGTGCTCAGCGGCCTGCTGCTCGGCGCGAGCGGCGGCGATGGCCGCCTTGGCCATGTCCGGAACCGCACAGTCGATACTGCGTCGCAGCGGCGCGAAGCTCACCACCACGAGCGTGACGGACTCGCCGATCTGCATCACCTTGCGGGCGCTGGGAGGCGGGGGATCCGCCATCAGCCGCAGCGGGACGTAGCCGCGCACGCCGCTCGCCCCGATCGAGATGTATGCCCCGTGCGACGAGTACGACTCCACGGTCCCGTTGACGCTGGTGCCGACCGGATGGTGCTCGACGAACTCGAGGAACGGCATCAGCTCGTTGACGACCTCGCCGGCGCGCGGAGCGGACGACCGTTCGCGACCCGCATCGCCCCGATCCGAGCCTCCGCGGCTCGAACCGGACGCCGGCCGATCGGGAGCGTCGGCCGACTTGGCAGCGGTCGCACGGCCCGGTGGCGGAGTCTTCGGGATGGGCATCGGTTCGGTGGCCATCGGGCTCGCCTTGCGGCCGCTGCGCTTCGGCTCCGCCGTCGCCGTCGCCCTTCGCGCCACGCCGAGCTCCGCCCTTCGCGCCGGTCGCCTTCCGGCTGACCGGGCCGCGGACCGGCACTCGGTCGACGAACACCCAGCCGACGTGCGGGACCGGCTTGCCGCCGATCAGCCGACCTTCGTCGAAGAGCCACTCGTAGTCGGCGTGGAACTCCTGGAAGGAGTCGTTGGACAGAATCGACGCCTTCGCCTTCTGGGCGATACCGAGCACGAACGCGTCGCCGCGTCCGACCGCCCCGGCCGGCGGAGCGACCAGTTCGTTGTTCGAGATGCCGGCCTCGAACTCGGCGACTTCCTTCTTGTCGATGCGATGCCCGAAGGTGGCATCGACGACGACCGTGATGGCGGTGTCGGGGTGCTCCTCCATGAAGCTCATCACCGCCTCGTTCAACTGCGCGAGGCTGGGCAGCGAGCGCCCTTCGGTGGCGATGTTGGAGCCGTCGACCACCACGTGGGCCGGCCCTTTTCCTGATGTCATTACTTCTCGTTCCTGAGTCGGTTGGGGCACGCCGCACGTGTCGACGAGTGTCGATGACGTCGGCTGCCGCACCGCCATCGTAGGCTCGCCCGTCATGATCCGAGCAGTACTCTGGGATTTCGGCGGCGTGATCCTGTCGAGTCCGTTCGAAGCGTTCAACCGCTACGAGGCCGAACACGGCCTTCCCGCCGACTTCATCCGCTCGGTCAACGCGACGAATCCGGACACGAACGCGTGGGCCCTCCTCGAGCGCAGCGACGTCGTCACCGGCGGAGTTCGACGCGTTGTTCGCCGACGAGTCCGAGGCGCTCGGCCATCGGATCCCGGGCGCCGACGTGCTCGGACTGCTGTCCGGCGACGTGCGCCCCGAGATGGTCGACGCGCTCGACCGCGTGATCCGCGCCGGCTACCGGACCGCCTGTCTGACGAACAACGTCGTCGGCGGCGAGCAGCGCATGGACGTCGGTGACGTGATGGTGATGTTCGACCACGTCGTCGAGTCGAGCAAGGTCGGGTGCCGCAAGCCCGAGACCCGCTTCTACGAGATCGCCTGCGAGCTCGTCGGCGTCGAGCCGACCGAGTGCGTGTTCCTCGACGACCTCGGCATCAACCTCAAGCCCGCCGGCAGCGATGGGCATGACCACGATCAAGGTCCTCGGCGCCGACCAGGCCATCACCGACCTCGAAGCCGTCCTCGGCATCCCCCTGCGCTGAGAGATGAGCGCAACTGGTGCGCTCATCTCTCATCGCAAGAATGTCGTCAGAGGCCGTCGAAGACTCGATGCATGAGGTCGGCGAGTTCCTGGTCGTGGATCGTCTTGGAGCCGGTCGCCGGGCTGCCCGACTCGACGCGGGCGACGTGCTGCAGGTCGTAGCCCCGCTCCTTGATCCGCCAGGTGTTGTGCTCGACGAAGTTCCAGGCGCCCATGTTCTCGGGCTCCTCCTGGAGCCAGCGGAGCTCGCGGGCGTTGGGGTACTTCTCGAGGATCCCGAGCATCTGCTCGGTCGGCAACGGGTAGAGCTGCTCGACCCGGACGACGGCGACCGGTGCGCCGCGCTTGTCCCGTTCGTCGATCGCGTCCCACGCGACCTTGCCCGAGCAGAACACGATCCGGCGCACCGCGTCGGCATCGATGGCGACCGGGTCGTCGAGGATCTCCTGGAACGAACCCGACGTGAGATCTTCGATCGGTGAGCGGGTCTGCTTCATGCGCAGACCCTGCTTGGGCGTGAACACGATGAGCGGCGTGCGACGCTCGGAGTGCACCTGGCGGCGCAGGAGGTGGAAGTAGTTCGCCGCGGTCGTGGTGTTGACGATCTGCATGTTGTCCTCGGCGGCGAGGGTCAGGAACCGCTCGATGCGCGCCGAGCTGTGCTCGGGACCCTGCCCCTCGTAGCCGTGCGGCAGCAGGAGCACCGACACCGTTCTGCTGGCCCCACTTGTCCTCGGCGGCGACGATGTACTGGTCGATCACGATCTGCGCGCCGTTGATGAAGTCGCCGAACTGCGCCTCCCACATCACGAGTGCGTCGCGGTTGGCCTGGGCGTAGCCGTACTCGAATCCGAGCGCCGCGTACTCCGACAGCAGCGAGTCGAACACCCAGAACTTGGCGTCGGCGCCGAGATCGTCGAGCGGAATCCACGGCTCGCCGGTCTCGAAGTCGATCAGCGCGGCGTGGCGCTGGCTGAACGTGCCCCGCCGGGAGTCCTGGCCGGCGAGGCGCACGGGATGGCCTTCGAGCACCAGCGAGCCGACCGCGAGCGCCTCGGCCGTGGCCCAGTCGACCTCGCCCTCGGCATAGGTCGCGGCGCGACCCTCGAACTGACGGCCGAGCTTCGGGTGGATCGTGAACCCCTCCGGGTACTCGGTCAGCCTGGCGAAGATCCGATCGAGCACCGGCCGCTCGACGCCGGTCGGGATGTGCGGCAGCACGCCGAGCGGTCGCGGAGGCTTGGGCACCGTGATGGTCGGCGGGGCCTGCGAACGAGTCTCGTCGAGAGCGACCTGCAGCTTGTCCTGGAAGTCGGCGAGCGCCTGCTCGGCCTCGTCGACCGTGATGTCGCCGCGCTGCACCAGCGACTCGACGTACAGCTTGCGCACGCTGCGCCGCTCGGCGATCGCCTTGTACATGAGCGGCTGGGTGTAGCTCGGATCGTCGCCCTCGTTGTGGCCGTACCGCCGGTAGCAGACCATGTCGATGACGACGTCCTTGTGGAACCGCTGGCGGTACTCCCAGGCGAGCTCGGCGACGTGGACGCACGCCTCGGGGTCGTCGCCGTTGACGTGGAAGATCGGCGCCTGGATGGTCTTCGCGACGTCGGAGCAGTAGAGCGACGAGCGGGCGTACTGCGGCGCCGTGGTGAAGCCGATCTGGTTGTTGATGATCAGGTGGATCGTGCCGCCGATGCGGTAGCCGCCGATGTCGCTCATCGCCAGCGACTCGGCGACGATGCCCTGCCCGGCGAACGCCGCGTCGCCGTGGATCAACACGGGCAGCACGGAGAACGCTCCCGGCGGCTCGATCTGGTCCTGGAGCGCGCGGACCATGCCCATCACGATCGGGCCGACCGTCTCGAGGTGGCTCGGGTTGGCCGCCAGCTCGATGGCGACGTCGGCGCCCGACGGGCTCACGTACTTGCCCTTCATGCCGAGGTGGTACTTCACGTCGCCCGACCCCTGCACGGACGTCGGGTCGACGTGGCCCTCGAACTCGGAGAAGATCGCCTCGTAGCTCTTGCCCATGATGTTCGACAGCACGTTCAGTCGGCCACGGTGGGCCATGCCGAGCACGGCGCCGTCGAACTCGGCGTCGGCCGCGTTCGACAGGATCTCGTCGAGGATCGGGATCGCCGACTCCGCTCCCTCGATCCCGAACCGCTTCGTGCCGACGTACTTCGTGGCGAGGAACTTCTCGAACGACTCCGCCGCGTTGAGACGCTCGAGGATGCGGTGCTTGCGCTCCTTGGAGACCTCGGGCTGCACCCCTTCGAACTTCTCCTGGATCCACTGCTGCTCGTCGGTGTCCTGGATGTGCATGTACTCGACGCCGATCGTGCGGCAGTACGCGTCGCGCAGCACGCCGAGCAGGTCGCCGAGCCGCATCTTGTCGACGCCGCCGACGCCGTCGGTGAGGAACTCGCGGTCGAGGTCCCAGATGGTGAGCCCGTAGGTCGCCGGGTCGAGTTCCCGGGGCGTCATCGGCTCCTTCCAGCGCAGCGGATCGAGGTCGGCGATGAGGTGGCCGCGCACGCGGTGGACACGGATCAGCTTGGCGACCGCCATCTGCTTCGCGAGCATCGCGTCTTCACGGTCGATCGGGTTCGTGTCGGGCCGCCACTTGACCGCCTCGTACGGCATGCCGAGCGCGTGGAAGATGTCCTCGTAGAAGCTCGTGCTCGCCGAGCAGCAGTTCGTGGACGCGCTTCAGGAACATGCCCGACTCGGCGCCCTGGATGATGCGATGGTCGTAGGTGCTCGTGATCGTGACGACCTTGCTGACCCCGATCGAGCTGAGGTTGGTGCGGTCGGCGCCCTCGAAGGCGGCCGGGTAGTCGATGCTGCCGACGCCGACGATCACGGCCTGGCCCGGCATCAGGCGCGGCACCGACTGGACCGTGCCGATCGTGCCGGGGTTGGTGAGGCTCGACGTTCGCGCCCTGGAAGTCCTCGACGGTGAGCTTGTTCGCCTTGACCTTGCGGATGATCTCCTCGTACGCGGCGAGGAAGCCGGCGAAGTCGAGCGTGTCGGCGTCGCGGACGACCGGCACCACGAGCGTCCGGCTGCCGTCGGACTTCTCGACGTCGACGGCGAGGCCCATGTTGACGTGCTCGTTGACGACGAGCCGCGGCTTGCCGTCGGCGCCTTCGACGTAGGTGTTCCTCATCGCCGGGCACCTGGTCGGCGATGGCGCGGACGATGGCGTAGCCGATGAGGTGGGTGAAGCTGACCTTGGTCTGGCCGCTGCGCGACCGGAAGCCGTTGATGACCTTGCGGTTGACCTCGAGCAGCTTGGCCGGCACGTTGCGGAAGCTGGTCGCCGTCGGCACCGTCAGGCTGCGCTCCATGTTCGCCGCGATCGCGGCACCGGCGCCACGGATCGGCTTGCCGGGCTCGTCCGGCCGGATCGGAGCCGGCCGCCGACGACGGGCGCCGGCGGGTGCCGGTGTCGGTGCGGGCGCCGTTCGTCGCCGGAGCTGCCGGCTTCGGGACGATCGGGCGGAATCGGCGCGAGCGGTGGGCCTCGACGACCGCCTGGACCTGGGTCGACGCGGCTGCCGCAGCCGCCACGCTGGGCGTCTGCGACTGGTAGTCGGCGAAGAACTCCTGCCACGAATCGCTCACCGAAGCCGGATCGGCGACGAACTGCTCGTACATCTCCTCGACGAGCCACGAGTTCGCGCCGAACCCTGACCCTTGACCGTCTGCTGCTGCCACGCGGCCAGCGTACCGTCAGCGCCGCCCGCCGGGTTCGATCGGCTCCTGACCGCGCAGTCGACCGGCCGCGATCAGAATCCGCGGCTTGAACACCATCAGGTACAGCATGCCGACCAGCAGCACCGTGAGCACGATGCCGCCGGCGTCGACCTTCTCGGCGGCCGTCTCGTCGCCGGCAGCCACCGCCCGCTCGGCGGGAGCAGCACCCGTGCAGGACACCGTTCATCGCGACCCAGACGACGAGCGCCAGCCAGAACCAGGTCTGGCTGAACTCGATCACACCGTCGGACATGCCCTGCATGGCGAATCCGAACAACCCCGTCAGGATCAGGGCAGGGGCGTAGATGCGCCGACCGTTGCCGGCGAGCATGCCGAGCACCTTGCCGCGATCCGCGGATTCCAGGGCGGTGGTCTGCCGGGTGAGCAACGGATGGACGAACGCCGGCGAGAACGCCACCAACGCCGTCAGGATGTGGAGGAAGAGCATGACGTTGTAGCCCGTGCCCTGGTACGAAGCGATCATGGGCCCACCATAGGTCACGTCACCTTGAACGTGGGTTGACCGAATCTTGACCGATCCTTGACCGCACACCCTTGACCACCCTCGGTGTTGCCGGACTACGTTCGGTGAGACCGCCAGCACCGACGAAGGGGATCCGCATGGAGATGGCACGACTGAGCACCGGCGAGATGCTGAGCGGCAAGGACATCGACGCCAACGCCAACCGCGAACGGACTCGTCAGAAACGGCTCAAGAAGTGGCTCGTCGTCCTCTGCGCTGGCCTTCGCGTACCTCATCTGGCGGCTCGTGAACGACAACCCGATCCGGCTCGGCATCCCCGGCTGGTTGATGGGCAACCCGGAGATCATCATCGCCCTCGGGCTCATCGTCATCCTCGGCACGGTCATCTTCATCCCGTTCCTGACCGCCGGGAAGTCGCCGCACACGCTGCTGCGGGCGTCGGACTCGAACATCCGGCTCGACGACGTCGTCGGTGCCGACCAGACCAAGCGCGAAGCGATCGACAGCATGAACCTGTTCCTCGCGTCGGAGACGTTCCAGCGCGAGATGGGCGGCAACGCCCGTCGCGGCGTGCTGTTCGAAGGGCCTGCCCGGAACGGGCAAGACCTATCTCGCCAAGGCGATGGCCGCCGAGGCCGGCGTGCCGTTCCTGTTCGTCTCGGCCAGTGAGTTCCAGTCGATGTACTACGGCCAGACGAACAAGAAGATCCGTTCGTTCTTCAAGGCGCTGCGCAAGGCGGCCCGCGACGAGGGCGGAGCGATCGGCTACATCGAGGAGTTCGACGCCATCGGTGGCGCCCGCAGCGGCATGAACTCCGGCTCGATGCGCGAGGGCATCGTCGGCGTCGTCAACGAGCTGCTCGTCCAGATGCAGAGCTTCGACCTGCCGACCGGCCGCCAGAAGTTCAAGGCGAGCTTCATCGACTGGTTCAACGGGTTCCTGCCCGACGACAAGCGCCGTCCCCGACCCAAGCGCACCGAGGCGAACATCCTGATCGTGGCGTCGACCAACCGCGCCGCCGACCTCGACCCGGCGCTGCTGCGTCCCGGTCGCTTCGACCGTGTGATCGGGTTCAACCTGCCGCCCCGGGCCGACCGCATGGCGATCGCCCAGTACTACCTCGACAAGAAGAACCACGACGAGGCCGTCACCGCCGCGCTGATCGCCGATCTGTCCGCCGGCTACACGCCCGGTGAAGATCGAGAAGCTGCTCGACGAGGCGCTGATCATCGCGCTGCGGTACAGCCGGACCTCGATGAACGTCACCGACGTGCTCCAGGCCCAGCTCGTGACCGAGGTCGGCGTCGCCCACGAGATGGGGTACCACCCCGACGAACGTCGACGGATCGCCATCCACGAAGCGGGGCACGCCCTGACCGCCGTCCTCACCCGTCGCGACGTGAAGATGGCCTCGATCCTGCGCCGGTCGGCCGCGCTCGGCCTCGTCGCGCACGGCGACGTCGAGGAGCGATTCCTCAAGACCCCGTCGGACGCCCGCGACCTGATCTGCTGTCGCGCTGGCCGGCCGGGCCGCCGAGCTGCAGGAGTACGGCGAGGCGAGCAGCGGGATCTCCTCGGACCTCGCGGTTGCGACCAACATCGCGTCGCAGCTCGTCGGCCAGCTCGGGCAGGGACCCGGTCTCCTCAGCCTCGAGGCGGCGGCGATCCCGACCGCGGCGAACCTGGTGGCCAAGGTGCTGTCCGACGAGCCGAGTCGGGAGGCCGCCGAGGCGCTGATGGTCGAGGGCGCGGAGCGGGCGGCGCTGATGGTGTCGAAGTATCGAGAGGCGTTGCTGCGGATCGCCGACGGACTGTGCGAGAGCGACGAACTCGAAGGCGATCAGATCAAGGCGATCGTCGCCGAGTACGCCGACGTCACCGAGCGCCGCGGCCCCGTCCGCATCGTGCCCACCACTGTCCGCCTGACCGTCCGATCTCGGCGCTCGACGCGCGCACTCAGATTCGTTCGAGGACCTCGCCGTCGAAGAGCGGTGTGATGCCGTGCTCGGCGACGTCGGCGCGCAGCTCGTCCTCGGACGGCGCCGACAGGTCGCCGCGGGCGGCGTCGACGATCATCGGCACGAGCCGGGCGTCGCTGGTGGTGTTCAGGAACATCTGCGGGTGTGACAGCACGAACCGCACGGCTCGGTTGATCGCCGCCGGATCGGTGAGCGGGTCGTACCAGCTGAATCGCGCGGTACTGCCGTCCGCCCAGCGCCCCCGGGCGATCGACTTGATGGTCTGCACGGCGACGCCGCGCTCCGCGCACACCGCGAGCAACTCCTCGACGTCGCGCCGATAGTCGGGATTGTCGAGCAGCACGAAGTTGACCGGGAACAGCACCGACGCGAAGTCGTGACGCTCCAGACTCCGCAGGTGCATCCCGGGGATGCGCAGGCCGTGACCGGTCACCCCGATGTGCGAGACCAGGCCTTCGTCACGAGCCGCAGCCAACGCCTCGACGGCCCCGCCTGGTGCGAACGCCTGGTCCCACTGGTCCGGCTCGACGAGATCGTGCAGCTGGATCAGGTCGACGTGGTCGACCGCCATGCGCTCGAGCGACCGCTCCAGTTCCGCCCGAGCCGCGGACCCGCTGCGTTCGCCGGTCTTGGTGGCGAGGAACACGTCGTTGCGGTTCGTCCGCAGCCACGACTGCAGACGGTCCTCGGAAGCGCCGTACGACGCCGCCGTGTCGATGTGGTTGATGCCCCACTCCGTCACGCTGGCCAACGTCGCGTCGGCGCGTTCCTGGCTCATCCCCCCGAGCGCCGCAGCGCCGAAGATGACCCTCGTGGACTGATGGCCCGTCGAACCGAACGGCGCGGTGGGAAGTGTCGCAGGCATGTCAGCGACCGTAGTACGGACCGGATCTGGGAGGATGTCCGGGTGGAGACGGAGATCGACGGCGAGCAGTTCCGGCGCGACGGCGCCACGGTGCTGCGCAAGGTGGTGGACGGCGAATCGCTCGATCTGCTCGCCGAGGGTGTCGAGTACAACCGGACGCATCCGAGCGAGTGGTCGCACTGGTACACGAGCCCCGACGAGGCCATCGGGTTCTGGAGCGACTACGTCACGTGGCCGCGCGTCGAGCAGTACCGGCACGTGGTCTTCGACGGCAGGCTCGCCCGCCTGGCCGGGCAGCTGATGGGGTCGAACACGGTGCGGTTCTTCCACGAGCACGTCCTCGTCAAGGAGCCGGGCGCGACGGAACCGACGCCGTGGCACCACGACGACCCGTACTACGGCATCGACGGCATCCAGAACGTCAGCATGTGGATCGCCCTCGATCCCGTGCCGGCTTCGTCGGGGCTCCGGTTCATCGCCGGCTCGCACCTGTGGGGTCGGCGATTCGTGCCGAGGAGGTTCATCGACCACGCGCCCTACGGGGCGGCCGACGACCAGTTCGAGATCCTGCCCGACGAGGACGAACTCGTCGCGGGCCAGCACGATCATCGGGTGGGACGTCGAGCCCGGCGACGTGGTGGCGTTCCACTTCCGCACGCTCCACGCCGCGCCGGGCAACGAACTCGCGACCCGTCGACGTGCGGTCAGCCTGCGTTGGCTGGGCGACGACGCCACCTTCGGCGTGCGCCCGTGGACGACGTCGCCGCCGTACGAGGCGAACGGTCTCGTCGTTGGCGGACCGCTCGACGGCGACCCCCGATTCCCGCTCGTCGTGCACTGACGTACACGACGTGCCAGGCACCACGTGAACGTCCGGTTCACCGGGGCGACGGCCTGACCGCCAAGATGGCTCCATGACACCGCCGCTTCCCGCTGCCTTCGACAACCGGGTCAGCCGTGACCTCGGCGTCGACATCCCGATCGTGCAGGCGCCGATGGGCTGGATCGCCCGGTCGCAGCTGGCCTCCGCGGTCTCCCGAGCCGGCGCCTGCGGGATCATCGAGACGTCGTCGGGCGAACTCGACGCCGTGAAGGACGAGATCCGCAAGATGCGCGAGCTCACCGACCGGCCGTTCGGTGTCAACATCGCGCAGGCCTTCGTCCGTGACCCGGCGATCGCCGAGTTCGTGATCGACCAGGGCGTCAAGTTCGTGACCACGTCGGCCGGGTCACCGACGAAGTACACCGGCGTCCTCAAGGAGGCCGGGCTCACCGTCTACCACGTCGTGCCGACGCTGGCCGCCGCGCTCAAGGCCGTCGACGCCGGCGTCGACGGCCTCGTCGTGGAGGGCGGCGAGGGCGGCGGGTTCAAGAGCCCGACCCCGGTCGCCACGATGGTGCTGCTGCCGCTCGTGCGCTCGAAGGTCGACGTGCCGATCATCGCCGCCGGAGGGATCACCGACGGATTCACGATGGCGGCGGCGTTCGCGCTCGGTGCGGAGGGCGTGCAGATGGGCACCCGGATGGTGTCGGCCGCCGAGTCGCCGGTGCACCAGAACTGGAAGCAGGCGATCATCGACGCCGCCGAGACCGACACGCTCTTCCTCAACCAGCGTCACTCCCCCGCGCTGCGGGCGCTGCGCACCGAACGCACCGAGGCCCTCGTCACTGCCGAGCACAACGTGTTCGGCGACTTCGGCGATCCACAGGCGCTCTACTTCGGCGGCGACATGAACGCAGCGATCGCCCTGTCGGGCCAGGTGGCCGGTCGCATCGAGTCCGTCCGCCCCGTCGCCGACATCATCGCCGACACCGTCACCGAGTTCCACGAAGCCATCACCCGCCTCACCGGCTGACGCGCGCCCCTACTCGCCTCTCCACCTGCGATGAGCCATGAGCGCACCTGCTGCGCTCATCTCTCATCGAACGACGGTCCGCCACGATGAGCCATGAGCGCACCTGCTGCGCTCATGGCTCATCGCACGTCGATCAGGAGCCGGTGACGGCGGTGACGATGTCGAGGGTGACGTCGGCGGCTCGGGCGAGGACGGCGCGTCCGACCGGAGCCGGAACGGCGCGGACCTCCACCGCCCGCATGAAGACGTCGGCGTAGTCGGGGATCCGCTCGGCGGCCCAGCGGCCGGCACCGGACTTCGAGGTGACGTCGCCGGTCTCGAACGTGTAGAGCATCCGGGCGACGCCGAGCGCCACCCACTCCAGGATCTCACCGCCGAACTCGGGTTCGTCGCTCGACTCCAATCCCGCGGCGAGCGCACCTCCCACACCACGCCAATAGGTGTCGAGGTTGCCGGCCACCCACGTCCGCCGCTCCTCGACGTCGTGCCACACACCGATCCTGGCCGGCTCGTCGCCACGGATCGCGAGGCCGTACGCCGCCAGGGTGTACCACGTGACCGGATTGATCTCGAACGACTCGCCGTCCACGCGGTACTGCCCGTCGAGAACCCAGGGTCGTTGCACCGCCATCGCCGGCACGACCAGATCTCCCCACGCGACGTACGGACCGTCGATCGACACCCCGACCCGCTCGCGCACGAGCGATTGCGCAGACTCGAGATCGCCGACGAGGTCCGGGTCGCTCGGGTCGGCGACCACGGCAACGATGTCGATGTCGCTGTGCGGCGTCCAGTCGCCCAGTGCGATCGAACCCACGACGTACAGCCCCTCGACGACACCCGGCGCAGCCTCGTCGTGTGCGCTCAGCCACGCTCCGAGCGACCCGACGACAGCCTCGGGCAGTGATGCACGCTCCACGGGCGGCAACCTATCGGACCCTCCTACGCTGCAGCCATGGCCACCGAACCGCTCGACGACACGCTGATCAACAAGCTGACCTGGAAGATCCCCAACGCCCTGGTGCTCGTCGGATCGCGCGGCCGACGGGGAGCGCAACGCGATGACGACCAGCTGGATCACGCAGCTGTCGATGGAGCCGGTGCTGATCGGGATCGGCGTCGACAACTCCGCCGTCACGCACCGCCTCGTCAGCGCCGGCGGGCGCGTTCACTGTGAACCTGTGGGACAGCGAGGACACACGGGTGTTCGTCAAGTTCTCGAAGCCCGCAATTGCCGACGGCGACACGCTCAACGGTCGAGCGGTTCGCACCGCCTCCACCGGCGCACCGATCTTCGACGAGGCGATCGCGTGGATGGACTGCGAGGTTCGTCACTCGCTCGATCTCGGTACGCACACCCTGTTCGTGGGTGAGGTCGTCGATGCCGCGATCCGTGACGACGAGGCCCGCGCCGCCTCGATGAGCGACACCCGGATGAAGTACGGCGGCGTCAAGCGCCACTGAAGCCGCGACCCCCCCGTTAGCCTCGAGCCCACCATGGCGCACGAATTCATCTACCAGGCCTACAAGCTCGCTCGGCACTACCCGCCCGACAAGACGGTGCTGGAGAACATCTCGCTGTCGTTCTACCCCGGGGCCAAGATCGGCGTGCTCGGCACGAACGGCGCCGGCAAGTCGTCACTGCTGAAGATCATGGCCGGTCTCGACGACGGGTACTCCGGCGAGGCCCGCCTCACCGCCGGATTCACCGTCGGCTATCTCGCCCAGGAGCCGCAGCTCGATCCGGCCAAGGACGTCAAGGGCAACGTGATGGACGGCGTCGCCGACGTCCAGGGCCTCATCGACCGGTACAACGAGGTGATGGCCATGTGGGCCGACCCGGACGCCGACTACGACAAGATCGGCAAGGAGCAGGCCCAGCTCGAGGACAAGATCGCCGCGTCGGACGCATGGAGCCTCGAACGCAACGTCGAGATCGCCATGGACGCCCTGCGCTGCCCACCCGACGACGCCGACGTGACCGTGCTGTCGGGCGGCGAGCGTCGGCGTGTCGCGCTGTGTCGGCTCCTGCTGTCCCGCCCCGATCTGCTCCTGCTCGACGAGCCGACCAACCACCTCGACGCCGAGTCGGTCGACTGGCTGGAGCGGTTCCTCGGTGACTACGCCGGCACGGTCGTCGCCATCACCCACGACCGGTACTTCCTCGACAACGTCGCCCAGTGGATCCTCGAACTCGACCGCGGCAAGGGCTTCCCGTTCGAGGGCAACTACTCCAGCTGGCTCGAGCAGAAGCAGGACCGACTCGAGCGCGAAGAGCGCGGCAACGAAGCACGCAAGCGCACGTTGGCCCGGGAACTCGAGTGGGTGCGGATGGGCGCCAAGGCCCGCCAGGCGAAGGGCAAGGCCCGCCTGGCGCGCGTACGACAAGCTCTACAACGAGACCAAGGCCGCCGAGACGACGAACTCCACGCTCGAGATCACCATCCCGGCGGGTCGACGCCTCGGCGATCAGGTCATCGAGGTCGAGCACCTCCGCAAGGGATTCGGCGATCGGCTGCTCATCGACGACCTGTCGTTCACGCTGCCGCCCGCCGGCATCGTCGGCATCATCGGACCGAACGGCGCCGGCAAGTCGACGCTGTTCAAGATGCTCGCCGGTCGCGAGCAGCCCGACTCGGGCTCGATCAAGATCGGCGACACCGTCGACCTGTCCTACGTCGATCAGGACCGCGACGACCTCGATCCCGACGCGACCGTCTTCGACGAGATCACCGGTGGCGCCGAGGTGCTCGAGGTCGGTGGACGTGAGATCCACGGGCGGGCCTACGTGTCGAGCTTCAACTTCAAGGGCACCGACCACGGCAAGCGGGTCGGTGACCTGTCAGGTGGCGAGCGCAACCGGGTCCACCTCGCGAAGCTGCTGAAGTCCGGCGGCAACGTGCTCCTGCTCGACGAGCCGACCAACGACCTCGACGTCGACACCCTGCGTGCGCTCGAAGCCGGCCTCGAGTCGTTCCCCGGCTGTGCCGTCGTGATCTCCCACGACCGCTGGTTCCTCGACCGGATCGCCACCCACGTGCTCGCGTTCGAGGGCGACAGCCAGGTGCGCTGGTTCGAGGGCAACTTCTCCGAGTACGAGGAGTACCGCAAGAAGCAACTCGGTGTCGGCGCCGACCAGCCCCACCGCATCAAGTACAAGAAGCTCGCCTGACCCGCGTACATCGGTCGCCCGGCACGGGACGCGCCGGCGTCAGGCGGCGACGCCGTAGCGAGCGCGGGTGCCCTCGACCAGCTGGAGCCCGTCGAGACCGGGCAGGCGCCCGATCCGCGCATCGATACGCGACGCCATCGACCGCCCGTGCTCGTCGCCGTAGAGGTAGCGCACCATGTGCGCCGTTTCCTCCGGCGGCATCAGGCTCGCCCCGACCGGCCGCCACCAACGGTTGAGCGCCGATCGGACGACCCGCTGCGTGCGCGGGTGTTGGAGCCGCTGGTTCGCCTGCATCAGGTAGAAGTCGATGTGCAGACCCTCCTGACGGGCGATGCGCCGCAGGAGTTCGCCGAGCGTCGGGTGGTTCGCCTTCGCGGCGAGCAGGAGATAGCCCGCCTGGGTCGCCGACTCGTTCACCGCGCCCCAGGTCAGCGCCAACGCGTCCATGTCCGATGACACCCGTGACGCCGCCATGCCGAGCACCGTGCGGATGCGGCCCGCTCCGTGACGGCGACGAGTCAGCTCGATGCGGGCGCGGCCGTTCACTTCGTCGTGACGTTCGAGCACCTTGGCCAGCGCCTGCCCGTGCCAGAACTCCTCGAACGCCCACATCGCCAGGAACGACGTGACCTCGGGATCCTCGTGAGCCGACGTGACCAACAGGTCACGCATGTAGCAGATCGTGTGGTGCTCGATGTCGTGGGCGTAGCGAAGACAGCGCAGCACGTCGTCATCGAGCGGGGCGCGCACGAAGTCGTCGTAGTCGATGTCGCCATCGTCGAGCGGAGCGACGTGAGCCAGGTAGCGATCGATGTCGAAACTCATACCGAATCGTTCGAACAGTAGCGAGCATCGGATGTGTCGATCCAGAGCCGAAACACCGACTCGTCGCTGGCAGACTGATCCGATGCCCCTCGCCGAGACCGACGCCCAACTGGCGAGCCGATTGGCGGTCCAGACCGGCCGTCTGCTCCTGGAGGTCCGCGAGCGCATGTTCTCCGAGGGTGCCTCCACGTGGGACGTCAAGGACGCCGGCGATGCGCTGGCCCAGGAGTTCCTCGCTCGGGAGTTCGCCACGCATCGACCGGACGACGCCGTGCTCTCCGAGGAGGGACGCGAGGACCCACGACGATTCGGCGCCGATCGCGTGTGGATCGTGGATCCGCTCGACGGCACCCGCGAGTTCAGCGAGCCGGGTCGGATCGACTGGGCGGTGCACATCGCGTTGTGGACGGTCGACCGATTCGCCGCTGCCGCCGTCAGCCTCCCGGCGATCGATCGCGTCTTCTCGACCGACGATCCGCCCGCGATGCCGCCGTTCACCCGGGAACGACCGCGATTGGTCACCTCACGATCGCGGGCACCGTATGCGGCCGTACTCGTCGCCGAGGGCCTCGACTGTGACGCGGTGCGGCTCGGTTCGGCCGGGGCGAAGGCGATGTCGGTCGTCATGGGTGAGACCGACATCTACGTGCACGACGGCGGCATGTACCAGTGGGACTCGGCCGCACCCGCCGGCGTCGCGCTCGCTGCGGGGTTCCACGTCAGCCGCCTCGACGGCTCCGACATCGTCTACAACGAACGCGACCCGTGGCTCCCCGACTTCATCGTCTGTCGTCCGGAGTTCGCCGAACCCGTCCTCAAGGCGCTCTGGGGCTGACACGTGACGGATCGCCGGCACGTCGACGACCGGTGAGCTGACGTCGGTCCGCTGGGAGGTCGACGACTTCGTGGCCACGGTCTGGTTGCATCGACCGCACCGCCACAACGCGTGGACCGGCACCATGCACGCCGAGTTGCGGTCCGTGATGGCCGACCTCGAGCACCGCGACGATGTCCGAGTGGTCGTGCTCACCGGGACACCTCCGGCATTCTCGGTCGGCGGTGACTCAGCAGCCCTCGAGGGTCACGTCGAGCGGGGCGGCTACGACGGCGGACTGCCGACCGACCCTGCCCGACCCGGTGGTGGCGACCGACTCGACGCCGACGTGGTCTGGCAGCTCGGCTACCGACTGCCGATCATCGCCGCGGTCAACGGGGCGTGTGCCGGCGTCGGCCTCGCGCTCGCGCTCTACTGCGACCTGCGCTTCGTGGCCGCCGACGCGAAGATCACGACGGCCGCGCCGAAGCTCGGGCTTCCCGCCGAGTTCGCGATGAGCTGGATCCTGCCCCGCCTCGTCGGCATCACCCGGGCGAACGATCTGCTGCTCTCGGGCCGCGTGGTCACCGGCGCCGAGACCGCCGACTGGGGCCTGTGGAACGGCGTCGAGCCCGACGGCGAGGCGACGCTCGCAGCGGCGCATCGATACGCCCGGCTCCTCGTCTCCACCGTCGGTCCCCAGGCGCTCGTCACCACCAAGCGGCAGATCACCGCCGACCTCCTCCGCCACGACCCCGCCGCCTCGACGGCAGACTCGCTGCGCCTCCTCGACGAGGCCATGGGCACCGCCGAGTACCGCGAAGGCATCCGCGCCCTCACCGAGAAGCGCCCTCCGACCTTCTGAGCGATCGACGCCGAGCCGCATGCGATGAGGTTCCCGATGACCGAGCCGCCGACATCCGGTCCGTTCGCTCATCACGGAGACAGATGGCTCAGCTCGTCGAGCACCTCGTCGGTGTGCTCGCCGAGCCGCGGCACGGCGCCCGGGCGCAGCTCGTGGCCGTCGAAGTCGACCGGCGTGGCGACGGCCCGATACGGATCCTCCCCGTCCCGCGGCGTCATGTCGACGAAGCCGGGCTGCGCCTGCGGGTCGGCGATGACGTCGACGATCGACTGCACCGGCGCCCACCACACATCGTGCTCGTCGAACCGCTCCGCCCACTCGGACAATGGGCGTGTCGCGAACGCGGCATCGAGGTCGGCGATGAGTGCGACCGAGTTCTCGAGCCGGGTCGTGACGTCGACGTAGCGCGGGTCGTCGGCCAGGTCGAGACGGTCGATGGCCGCCAGCACCTGTGGCCAGTGGCGCTCCGCTTCGAGACAGATCAACCAGAACACCCGATCGTCGCCCGCGCGGTAGCTGTTGACCAGCGGCGCTCGGGAACGTTCACGAGACCGCGTCGATTCGCGCCGACCGAAACGCAACTGCACCCCGAAGTCCCAGGCGATCGAGTACATGCCGGTCCGCAGCAGGCTGGTGCTCACGAGCCCGCCGCGGCCGGTCCGCGCCCGTTCCACCAGCTTGGCCATGACGCCGGCAACGAGCGTCATGCCGGTCTGATGGTCGCCCATGCCCGAGCGCAGGCCGGGTGGCATCTCCCCGGGCGGCGCCATCGTGTGGGCGAGCCCCGATCGAGCCCAGAAGGCCCCGACGTCGTAGCCGGCACGGTCACGGTCGGCGCCGTCGAGGCCGTACCCGGTGATGGCGCCGTACACGAGGCGCGGGTGGCGGGCGCACACCACATCCGGGCCGAGATCGAGGCGCTCCAGCGCCCCCGGGCGCATGTTCGTGACCAACACGTCGGCGGTCGACAACAGGCGATCGAGCACCGCGTAGTCGTCGAACTCACGGAGATCGAGCACCACGGATCGCTTCCCACGGTTGTCGACCTCGAACGGCGGCACCGGCATCGAGCCATCGAGACCCAGGGACCCGAACACCGCCCGTTGCGGATCGCCCGAGGCCGCCTCGACCTTGATCACGTCGGCGCCCCAGTCGGCCATGATCCCTCCGGCCGCCGGACCCGCGACCCACACGCCGAGCTCGACGACCCGCACACCCGTGAGCGGTCCGGTGCCGGTCGTTGACTCCTCCATCAGCCGAGCGCAGCGATCACGTCGGGCGGTGCCTGCACCAACTCGATGAGCACACCCTCGCCGCTGCGGGGCGTGTCGTCGTTGCCCTTCGGATGGATGAAGCAGACGTCGTGGCCGGCCGCTCCCTTGCGGATCCCGCCGGGCGTGAACCGCACGCCCTGCTCGGTGAGCCACCCGACGCATGCAGCCAGATCGTCGATCCACACTCCGATGTGGTTCAGCGTCGGCACGTGCACCTTCGGTGATCGTTCGGGATCGAGCGGTTGCATCAGGTCGATCTCCACGGCATGCGGCCCGTCGCCGAGTCGCAGGATGTCCTCGTCGACGTTCTCGGTCTCGCTGACGTAGTCGCCGACCTTCTCGACACCGAGCAGGCCGGTCCACAGACCGGTCAGATGCGCCCTTGTCGAGACCACCGATGGCGATCTGTTGGAGCCCCAGCACACGAAAAGGTCGTTCGGTCATGCTCCGATGTTGCCTCGCGGCGACGAATCACCGAGAATCCGGCATCATGTCGGGGTGACTTCTGCACCGGCCGAGACCGTACGACCCTCGGATCTCGACTGGGGTTCGTTCACCGATCACGGCCCGTGGGTGCTCGACCGCGACCACATCCGCTGGTCGGCGCTGCCGCCGACGTTGCGACGTCAGGCCCAGGCCGAGGTGCCCGAACTCACCGGTCCCCGCAAGCTGCCACCCGGAGCGCGCGTGGTCACCGTGGTCGGCCACCTCGGCAAGGCCATCGCACCGTGGATGATCAAGAAGCGACGAGGGAAGTTCGCCGACGCCGACGCCAGCCAGGCCGAGATCTCCCACCGCCTCCGCGTGGCCGCCGAGACGCTCGGGTCCCACGTACATCAAGCTCGGCCAGATCATCTCCGCCGGCGACGGGCTGTTCCCCGCCCAACTCGTCGCCGAGTTCAAGAAGTGCCGCGACCAGGTGAAGGCCGAGCCGTTCGACGTCGTCCGGCTGACCGTCGAGCAGGACCTCGGTGCCCGGCTCGAGGACGTGTTCTCCACGTTCGAGGAGACGCCGCTCGCCGCGGCCTCGATCGCCCAGGTCCACGCCGCCACGCTGCTGACCGGCGAACAGGTCGTCGTGAAGGTCCAACGCACGACCGTCGCTTCGCTCGTGCGCAAGGACCTGAAGGTGATGGCGTGGCTCGCACCGCACCTCGTCGGTCGCATCCCGGTCGCCGCGCTCGCCAACCCGCCGACGCTCGTCGAACTGTTCGGCGAGACGATCATCGAGGAGCTCGACTTCCGGATGGAAGCGGCGAACATGCTCGACATCGCGACGATGCTCCACGACCTCGGCCAGGACCAGTACATCGTTCCTCGTCCGCACCCGACCCTCGTGACGCGCGCGGGTGCTCGTGATGGAGCGGATCTACGGCTTCAACTTCGACGACGTCGTCGGCATGCAGGACGCCGGCATCGACACCGAGGCCGTGGTTCGCACGGCGATGATCGCGTTCATGGAGGGCGCCATCGTCGAGGGCATCTTCCACGGCGACCTGCACGGCGGCAACCTGTTCGTGATGGCCGACGGCCGCACCGCGCTGCTCGACCACGGCATCGTCGGTCGCCTGACCGGCGACCGCCGCAATGCGTTCCTGCGACTGATGCTCGGCGCCACGACGAACGACACCCGGGGCCAGATGGCGGCGCTGCGCGACCTCGGGGCGCTGCCGATGGACACCGACATCGAAGCGGTGATCCGCGATCTGCGTCTCGACGACGAGGTCATCGATCCGACCACGCTGAGCGGCGAGGAGATGGTCAAGGAGGTCCAGCGGGTCGTCAAGGCCCTGCTCGGCTACGGCGCCAAGCTCCCCAAGGAGCTGATGCTGTACGTGAAGAACATGGTGTTCCTCGACGGTGCCATCGCCCGGCTCGCTCCCGACCTCGACATCCTCGGCGAGGTGGCCAACATCTCGATGCTGTTCGCCCAGAAGCACGGCGAGCGCCTCGGCCGTGAGCTCGGGCGTCGACCCGAACTCGGTCGAGTTCGACATGGACGGCGTCCGCGCCAGCATGGGGCTCGACTCGAGCGTCAATCGGCTCACCTACCGCGAGCTCCAGGCGCGCCGTGAGCTGATCCAGAAGCGGCATGCGCGACCACGTCGAAACCGAGCGTCCCCGACTCAAGCTGTAGCGTCGCCGGTCGTGCGTCTCGTCATTGCCCGCTGCTCGGTCGACTACTCGGGTCGGCTCGATGCGCATCTTCCCGAAGCGACCCGCCTGATCATGGTGAAGGCCGACGGGTGTGTCGCGATCCACGCCGACGGCGGTGCCTACAAGCCGCTGAACTGGATGAACGCCCCCAACACGCTGGTGGATCACGGCGACCACTGGGTCGTGACGAACCCGAAGCAGGAGACCCTGACCATCACCCTGCACGAGGTGCTGAGCGACGTGTCGGAGGAGCTGGGCGACGACCCCGGCCTGCAGAAGGACGGCGTCGAGGCACACCTGCAGGAGTTGCTGGCCGCGAGTCCCGCACGCCATCGAGGAGGGACTGACCCTCGTGCGTCGGGAGTACCCGACGGCGATCGGCCCCATCGACCTCGTCTGCCGCGACACGAGCGACACCGTCGTGGCCGTCGAGGTCAAGCGCCGCGGCGAGATCGACGGCGTCGAACAGCTGACCCGGTACATCGAGCGCCTCAAGCTCGACTCGTCACTCGGTGAGATCCGTGGCGTGTTCGTCGCCCAGGTCGTCAAGCCCCAGGCGAAGGTGCTCGCCGAGTCCCGCGGCTTCCGCTGGGTCGAGGTCGACTACGACGAACTGCGCGGCATGCGCCCCGACGACCTCCGCCTCTTCTGATCGTAACTAATGGTGTCAGACACCATGAGTTACATCAGTCAGCAGGTCGAGCCGGGGAGGACGGGGCGGGCGAGCAGCTGATACGTCACGCCGGCGTCGGAGAAGAACGTCAGCTGGTTCGCCGCCGCCAGGGTCTCGCCGATCTCGCTCGCCGGCATCGTGGTGCACGACGAGGCGTCGGCGAGTCGGACCGAGACATCGGTCGGCCACTCGACCACGGTGGGCTCGATCCCGTCGCCGCCGTAGACGGACAGGTCCTCGACCGGGATCGCCTGGATGGCGTACTCCGTCGGCTCGAACAGCGTCGTCTCGCCGAGGTTCTCGGCGCCCACCAGCGTCGAGAGATCCGTGAGCTGGGTGATGAAGTCCAGCAACGCCTGCCGCTCGGGCGTCGTCGTGCCGGCGCCCGCGCCGAGGGTCAGCGCGTACGCCGCGTGGGTCCACGTCTCGCCGTTGGCACTGATGATGACGGTGGAGGTGGTGACATCAGCGACGTTCGTGGGCGCCTCGTACTCGACGTCGCCGAACAGCCCACTCTCCTCGGCGGCTGCGAGCACGGTCTGGATGCCCTCCTCGGTGATGGTCTGCACCTGGAGCGTGGGCAGCAGCGGCCCCGGGAAGATGGCGATCTGGGCACCGGGCGTGTACACCAGCCCGTCGCCGGAGATCAGGACAGCCGGGGTCTGCTGGAACGTGACCTCGGGGGTCGTGAACCCGCCGAGTTCGGCATACGACACGATCACCTCGTCCGATCCGGTCGGATGCTCGAGAGCGCCGTCGGTCGACGGGACGCCCGGCAGGCTGACGCTCGGGTCCGGCGCCCCCTCCTCGACCGAGTCGTCGCCACAGGCGGCGAGCCCGACGGCGACGGCGGCAACGACAACGAGCGCAGGGATCAGTCGATTCGTCATGGGCGTTTGACGTTCGATCCAGCAATCCGGTTCCACACCATCGACGACATTCTGGCGCGCTACGGTCGCCCACATGAGTCAAGAAGTTCGCGGAATCATCGCTCGGGCGAAGGGCCAACCCGTCACGATGGAGACCATCGTCATCCCCGATCCGGGTCCCGGCGAGGCCGTGGTCGTCATTCAGGCCTGCGGGGTGTGCCACACGGACCTCCACTACCGAGAGGGCGGCATCAACGACGACTTCCCGTTCCTCCTGGGGCACGAAGCGGCCGGCATCGTGGAATCCGTCGGCGACGGAGTGACCGACGTCGCCCCCGGCGACTACGTGATCCTCAACTGGCGGGCAGTGTGCGGCGACTGCCGTGCGTGTCGTCGTGGGCAGGCCCAGTACTGCTTCAACACCCACAACGCCACCCAGAAGATGACGCTCACCGACGGCACCGAGCTGTCGGCGGCACTCGGCATCGGCGCCTTCTGCGACAAGACGCTCGTCGCCGCCGGTCAGTGCACGAAGGTCGACCCCGCCGCATCCCCGGCCGCGGCCGGTCTGCTCGGCTGCGGCGTCATGGCCGGGCTCGGCGCCGCGATCAACACCGCCGGCGTCACCAGAGGCCAGTCCGTCGCGGTGTTCGGCTGCGGTGGCGTCGGCGACGCAGCGATCGCCGGGGCGCGACTCGCGGGAGCGTCGACGATCATCGGTGTCGACATCGACGACCGCAAGCTCGAGTGGGCGAAGGGCTTCGGCGCGACCCACGTGTGCAACTCGAGGGACACCGATCCGGTCGAGTTCATCCGCTCGGTCACCGGTGGCTTCGGCGCCGACGTGTGCATCGAGGCGATCGGCCGACCGGAGGTCTACAAGCAGGCCTTCGAGGCGCGCGACCTGGCCGGCACCGTGGTGCTCGTCGGGGTACCCAACCCCGAGATGGTCCTCGAGCTGCCGTACATCGAGGTCTTCGGACGGGGCGGAGCCCTGAAGTCCTCGTGGTACGGCGACTGCCTGCCGTCTCGCGACTTCCCGATGTTGATCGACCTCTACCTGCAGGGACGACTGGACCTCGACGGGTTCGTGTCGGAGACGATCGAACTCGACGGTGTCGAGGAGGCGTTCCACAAGATGGAACGCGGCGATGTGCTCCGCAGCGTCGTCGTGTTCTGATGGGTATCGAGCTGGTCACGACCGATGGCGTGTTCGCGCTCGACGGCGGCGAGTGGGAGGTGACCAACAACATCTGGCTCGTCGGCGACGACCGCGAGGTGATCGTCTTCGACGCGGCACATGATCATCGAGGCGATCGTCGATGCGGTCAACGGCCGGCGGGTCCCGGCCATCGTGCTCACCCACGGCCACAACGACCACATCAATGCGGCGGTGCCCCTCCGCGAGGCGCTCGATGCGCCGATCCACCTGCACCCGGACGATCGGATGCTGTGGGACGTCGTCTGGCCGAACGACGCACCCGATCGTCACCTCACGCCCGGCGAGTTGCTGCGAGCAGGCGGCCACGAGCTGACCGTGCTCCACACGCCCGGCCACTCCCCCGGCTGCTGCAGCTTCCACGATGCCGCCGCGGGCGCCGTGTTCAGCGGGGACACGCTGTTCTGCGGCGGGCCCGGGGCAACGGGCCGGAGCTTCAGCGACGAACCGACCATCCTGCGATCGATCATCGCTCGGCTGCTGAGCCTTCCCGACCAGACGGTCGTGCACACCGGCCACGGCGACTCGACGACCATCGGCGCCGAACGCGACGGCGTGCTGGCGCGAGCGGCAGAGCTGGGGCTCTGAGCGCTCACGTGGAGCCGATCGCCGTCACCGGCGTCGTCCAGCACTACGCGTGGGGCGATACGGAGTTCATCCCCGAACTGCTCGGCGTCGTGCCCGACGGCCGGCCGTGGGCCGAGCTCTGGCTCGGCACGCATCCCAGCGGACCGACCACGACCGCCGACGGCCGCCCGCTCGCCGACCTGACCGGCGACCTGCCCTACCTGCTCAAGGTGTTGGCCGCCGCCGAACCGCTGTCGCTCCAGGTGCACCCGACCGCCGAGCAGGCCGTCGACGGGCTTCGCCAGGGGGATCTATCCGGATGACCAGCGCCAAGCCCGAGCTGCTGTGTGCGCTCACCCCGTTCGATGCGCTGTGCGGTATCCGACCGGTCGACGGCCACACTCGAGTTGCTCGACGAGATCGGTGCGGCCGACCTTGCGGGCGCCGTTCGTGACGACGGCGTCTTCGACACGATCGAGGCGATCTACCGGGGCCGGTTCGACCCGTCCGCAACCATCGCGGCGTGTGCAGCGAGCGACCGGATCGAAGCGCAACTCGTGACGTCGCTCGCCGCGAGGTACCCGGGCGACGCCAGCACGATCGTCACGCTGCTCCTCAACCGGGTCCTGCTCCAGCCGGGCGAGGCGTTGCATCTCACCGCCGGCAACCTGCACGCCTACCTCCACGGCGCCGGTGTCGAACTGATGGGGGCCAGCGACAACGTCGTGCGCGGCGGTCTGACGGTCAAGCCGGTCGATGTGGACGAACTCCTCCACATCCTCGACCCCACGCCGCTCGCGCAGCCCCTGATGTCGACCGACGGCGCCGGCCGCTATCCGCTCCCCGAAGCCGGGTGCGTCCTCGTGCGAGTCGAGCCGGGAACCGCTCACACCTCCACGGGCCACGAGCTCTGCGTCGGCCTCGACGGACGCACCCTGTACCTGGCGCCCGGCACCTCGTTCACCCCGACCGCCACCACCTTCGTCGTCACTCCCCATCCGGACTGACCGACGTACATCGTGGTGCCTGACACCAGATGTACGTCAGCGGGTGGTGTTGCGGATCTCGACGATCTTCTCGGAGACGTGGTTGGCGTCGTCGCCCTGATCGCTCATCAGCTTGGCGCGGTCCTTCTCGGCCTCGCGGGCGGCCTTCACGAGGTCGACCCGCGCCAGCGCGGCGTCGACGCCGTGCTCGTTGATGAACTCGGCCCACTCGACGAGCTGCTCGACCATCTCGCTCCTCGGGCACGACGGCCACGTTCTGGCCCTTCACGAAGAGGTGCCCGCGCTTGTTGCCGGCCGCGATCCCGAGGTCGGCGTCTCGCGCCTCGCCCGGGCCGTTCACGACGCAGCCCATCACGGCGATCTGCAGCGGGATCTCGCGGTCGGCGAACGCTTCCATCGCCCGGTTGGCGACGTCGATCACGTCGACCTCCGCACGGCCGCACGACGGGCAGGCGATCAGGTCGACGTTCTTGCGTTCCCGCAACCCCAGCGCTTCGAGCAGCTGGCGGCCGGCCTTCGCCTCCTCCACCGGATCGGCGGTGAGCGAGTACCGGATCGTGTCGCCGATGCCCTCCATCAGCAGCGTGGCGATGCCCGCCGTCGCCTTGATGAGCCCGGCGGGCGGCGGACCGGCCTCGGTCACGCCGAGGTGCAACGGATGATCGGTCACCTCGGACAGCTGCCGGTAGGCCTCGACCATCAACGGCACACTCGACGCCTTCACCGAGATCTTGATCATGTCGAAGCCGACCTCGTCGAAGTACGCGATCTCCTGCTGCGCCGACTCGACCATCGCCTCGGGCGTGGCGCTGCCGTACTTCTCGTAGAGCGCGGGATCGAGCGACCCGGCATTCACCCCGATGCGGATCGGGATGCCCCGATCCCGGGCCTCGGCCGCCACGGTCTTGATGTGCTCGGGCCGGCGGATGTTGCCAGGGTTCAGACGCAGACCCTGGACACCGGCCTCCATCGCCGCCATCGCCATCTTGTACTGGTGGTGGATGTCGGCGATGATCGGCACCGGCGAGCGGGGAACGATCTGCGCCAGCCCCTCCGCCGCCTCGGTCTCGTTGCAGGTGCACCGCACGATGTCGGCGCCGGCGGCGGCCAGCGCGTAGATCTGCTGGAGCGTTCCCTCGACGTCGGCCGTCTTGGTGATGGTCATCGACTGCACCGTGATGGGCGCGTCGCCGCCGACCTTGACGTTGCCGACGGAGATCTGACGGGTCGGCTTGCGGGTGACGAGGGAGCTGGAGACGTCCACGAGGTCAGCCGATCGGCTGGGTGATGTCGAGATACAGGCCGCTGAACATCAGCATGGCCAGCACGACGATCACGCCCATCGCGAACGGCATCAGCCGCTCCACGTCGGCGAAGTACCGCTGCTTGGTACCGCTGCGCCACTCCCGGAACCGCTCGTAGCAGGCGATCGCCGCATGGCCGCCGTCGAGCGGGAGCAGCGGCATCATGTTGAAGATCCCGACGAAGATGTTGAGGACGGCCAACAGGTAGAGCACGGCCATGAACCCGCCGGTGTCACCCACCTCGTCGGAGACATTGGCCACCCCGTACAGGGTGGTCGGGCGGCTGGACAGATCGTCGTTGGTTCCCGCCAGGTGTCCGAACATGTTCACCGGGTTGACGACCTTCACGATGCCCTGCATGGACTGCCACGACACCGGCCCGATGTCGGTGACCGCGTTCACGGCCGACCCGACGATGCCGTGGTCCTGGTAGAGCGGCGGGCTCCCGCTGCGCACACCGAGCAGTGCGGTCCCGAACAGTGGATCCTCGCGTGGAACGGTGGTGTTGGCGCCGAGGCCGACCTGAACGGTCTCCGTCGCACCATCTCGGAGGACGACGACGTCGACGAGATCGCCGGGCTCGAAGCTGCGCACGGCCTCGCCGAGTTCGACCGACGACGTCACGGCGACTCCACCGACGGACACGATCTCGTCGTCGGCGAGGATGCCCGCCTCCGAAGCCGGCAGCCCGGGCGTCGCGGCGGCCACGATCACACGCGGCTCGTCCTGCGCCGTGATCTCACCCTGGGTCGCGTACACGACGAACAGCAGCACGACGGCGATCATGATGTGCATCATCGAACCGGCGCTGATGACCAGGAGCCGGCGGGGGAAGGTCGCCTGGCGGTAGGTCCGGGCCTCATCGGCCGGATCGACCTCGTCCATCCGGTTCATCCCGATGATCCGTACGAAGGCGCCGAGCGGCACGGCCCGCACGCCGTACTCGGTCTCACCGCGACGGAAGCTCCACAGACGCGGCCCGAAGAACAGGAAGAACTGCGTGACCTTCATCCCGGTGGACTTCGCCGTCCAGTAGTGACCGAACTCGTGGAGGAAGATCGAGATGACCACTCCGACCACGAACATGAAGATCCAGATGTTGAAGAACGCCAGCCAGGTGAACAACGCCAGGATCGCGGCCATCGCCAGCAGCCCCGTCCAGCCGTTCGCCAGCTCGTCGTCGGTGCGCTCGGTGACCGATCCACCGGCCATGATCTCGCTCTTGACGCGGTCGGTCCGGCTCGGCGGCGCGAACGATCCCGGCTTCTCGTCGGGCGCCGTTTCGGCGATCGGGTCGGTTGGCGTCAGTTGGTCGGTCATGGGAACCATCACTTCGGCAGAAGTCGACGGGCGATCCGCCGAGCCTCTGCGTCGGCATCGATCACGTCATCGACGGTGTGGGGAGTTGCACCATCATGCATCGCCAACACACCAACACACACGTCAGGGATCTCATTCCATCGCAAGATCCCCGACAAGAACGCGTCAACCGCCACCTCGTTCGCGGCACTCAACCACGCCGGAGCGGTCCCACCGGCGCGTCCGGCCTGGTAGGCGAGGTCGAGACAGCGGAACGTGGCCCGATCGGGGGCCTCGAAGTCCAACCGGGACAGCACCGACCAATCGATCCGCCCGAACGGGCTGCCGATCCGATCCGGGTACCCGAGCGCGTACCCGATCGGCAGACGCATGTCCGGCAGGCTCAGCTGGGCGATCGTGGAGCCGTCGCTGAACTCCACCATCGAGTGCACGACCGACTGCGGGTGCACGACCACGTCGATGTGGTCGTAGGGCGTGCCGTAGAGCTCGTGGGCCTCGATCACCTCCAGCCCCTTGTTCATCAGCGTGCTCGAATCGACCGTGATCTTCGGCCCCATGCTCCACGTGGGATGCGCCAGCGCAGCGTCGACCGTCACCTCGGCCAACTCCTGCCGCTGTCCGACCTCGGAACGGCCCACCGCTGGCCGTCAGCAACAGTCGTGACACCTCGCGAGTGGCATTGACGGACGACCGCAGGCACTGATGCAGCGCACAGTGCTCGCTGTCGACGGGCACCAGCTCGGCTCCGGGCGTCGACCGCAACGGCTGCACGACCGGCCCGGCGGCGATGAGACTCTCCTTGTTGGCGAGGCCGAGTCGCTTGCCGGCCCGGAGCGTCTCGATCGTCACCGCCAACCCGGCGAAGCCGACGACGCCGTTCACCACCACGTCGGCCGGGCCGACGACTGCGTCCAACTCGGCCACGACGTCGACCCCTGGCAGCGCCTCGGCAACCGTGCGCCGAGTCGTCTCGTCGGCGACTGCCACGACCGCCGGGCCGAACTCACGAGCCTGTTCGATCACCAACTCGGCCGACCGGCCGACGGCCAACGCAACCACCGCGTAGGCGCCGGGCGTTCGCGCATTCTCCGCCCGGATGACCTCGAGCGTCTGGGTGCCGACCGAACCGGTCGAACCGGCGATCGCCACCCGGGTCGGTGACATGGCTGCTCAGACGCCGGTCGTCACAGCGCGGTCCACGGCTCGACGACGAGCATCAGGTAGTAGACCGCAGGCAGGACGAACAGGAAGCCGTCGAAGCGATCGAGCACGCCGCCGTGCCCGCGGATGACCGCCCCGAAATCCTTCACGTCGAGGTTGCGCTTGAACATCGACTCCGTGAGGTCGCCGAGCGGAGCAAACGCACTGATCACGATGCCCAGCATCAACAGGTGGCTCGTGCTCGACCAGGTGTCGCTCAGGTTCTGCATGCCGATGACGAGCATCACGACCAGCGTGAGGATCGTGCCGCCGAGCAGACCTTCGAGCGACTTGTTCGGGCTGATCCACGGCCGCAGCGGGGTCCGGCCGAACGCGGACCCGACGAAGTAGGCGCCGACATCGTTGGCCACGACACCGATGGCGATCAGCACCAGCGTGTCGGTTCCCCACGGGAGTCCCGGACCCGAAGGTCGACCAGCGCAGGATGAGTGCGGCGAACGATCCGAGCACACCGATCCACACGACGCCGAGCATCGTGATGGCCATGTTCGGCATCGGACCGGCCTCGATCGAATCGGCCCCGATGAAGCCGACCGCACCGGCGAGGAAGGCAAGGGCGATGACCAGCGGAAGTGCAGTGTCGCCGACCCAGTACGCAGCCAACGGTGCGGCCACGCACGCGGCAACACCTGCGGCGACGACGGGGCGATAGCCCTTCTCGGTCACTCGGGAGAAGTACTCCACCGCAGCAACGCCGAGCGCCACCGTGACGAATGCGACCGCACCGGCCGGACGCCACATGCGACAGCCCGAGGAACACCGCCGCCAGCACCAGCCCGCTCGCGACGGCCACCGGAAGGTTCCGTCCATCGGGAGCAGGCGCCTTGGCTCCTGCGCTCGGGGGGCGCTGGGGGGCACCACCGCGCCGCTTCGGATCCGGACGCCGCGGCATGCCCGACGGATCGGTTCCGATCGTGATCCGTGCGGGCTCTCGCTTCGCCGGCTCTGCCGCAGCCGCCGCCGCAACGGCTCGTGTCCGACCCGTCGTCAGCGACGACGGCACGTCGTCGACGGTCGGATCGTCGACGGTCGGATCGTCGTCGTGCCACGTCAGTTCGCCCGTGGGATCCTTCGGAGGCTCGGACACCTCTGCGCCGGCCGCCGGGGCCGTCTCGGACGCGAACGACGACCACACGTCGATGTCGTCCGTCGGGTCCTTCACCGGCTCGGACACCGGGATCCTCGGCACCTCGCCGGTGGGAGGATCGGTCCAGTGCGGCAGCGACCCGGAGTCATCCGACCCGAAACTGATGCGCTCGGAGGCGAACTCGTCCTCGATCGGCACCACGGGCTGCTCGGTCGTGGCACCGAAGAGCGGGCCACCGAACTCGTCCGGATCGAACGAATCCATCTCGGACTCGAAGGAACCGGGTGGACGCCGGTCGCCGTCGTCGGGTCGCCTGCGATCGTCACTCATGTGTGGTCCCCTCCCCGACTCGCCCGCTCATACCTCGAGCAGTTCCTGCACCGCTCATACCTCGAGCAGTTCCTGCACCGCTCATACCTCGAGCAGTTCCTGCTCTTTGCGCCCCAGGGCGGCATCGATGTGTTCCACGTGCTCGTGGGTCACCTTCTCGAGTTCCTTCTCGGCCCGTTCGAGTTCGTCGGCGGAGATCTCGCCCGCCTTCTCGGCGGTCTCCATCGACTTGCGGGCGTCCCGGCGGACACTGCGGACCGCGATCCGACCGTCCTCGGCCATGTGCTTGACGACCTTCACGTACTCGCGCCGACGATCCTCGGTGAGCTGCGGCAGCGAGATCCGGATCGAGATGCCGTCGTTGTTCGGCGACACCCCGAGATCACTGTCGCGGATCGCCTTCTCGATCGACTCCAACGTCCCCCGATCGTGCGGCTTGATCAGGAGTTGCCGTGCCTCGGGCACCGAGATCGACGCGATCTGCTGCAGCGGCACCTGGGTGCCGTAGTACTCCACCGTGATGCGCTCGACCAGCGACGGCGTCGCCCGTCCGGTACGCACCGTGGAGAACTGGGACTGGGTGTGTTCCACCGCCTTGTCCATCTTCTCCATCGCTTCGAGCAGGGTCTCGTCAATCACGGCTGTCAGCGTACTCAGACCGGCTGCGACCGAGGGCCATGGGCAGCGCGCGATCGCTCAGACCTCGTGGACGAGGGTGCCCTCGCGGCCGCCCTGCACGATGCTGCGCAACGACCCGGGCTTGGACATGTCGAACACCACGATCGGGATGCCGTTGTCACGACAGAAGGCGATCGCCGTGGCGTCCATCACCTTGAGGTTCTTGGTCATCACCTCGAGGTAGCCGACCTCGTCGTACTTCGTCGCCGACGCGTCGGATCGCGGGTCGGCCGAGTACACGCCATCCACGCCCGAGTGGGTTCCCTTGATGACCACGTCGGCTTCGATCTCGGCCGCCCGCAGCGCAGCTGCGGTGTCGGTCGTGAAGAACGGATTGCCGGTTCCGGCGGCGAAGATCACGACGCGTCCCTTCTCCAGGTGCCGAACGGCGCGGCGGCGGACATAGGCCTCGGCGATCCGGGGCATCTCGATCGCCGTCTGCACCCGGGTGTCCTGGCCGTGCCGCTCGAGTGCGTCCTGCAGTGCGAGGGCGTTCATGACGGTGCCGAGCATGCCGATGTGATCGGACTGGGTGGCGTCCATCCCGCTCAACGAGCCGGTGCGGCCCCGCCAGAAGTTGCCGCCGCCGACGACGACCGCGACGTCGACGCCGAGGTTCTGGCGAAGATCGATGATGTCACGCGCCGTGGCGTCGAGTGTCGCCCCGTCGAGCCCCTTGCCCGACGCTCCGGCCAGTGCCTCGCCCGACGGTTTGAACACGATCCGTGTCCAAGGAGGCCTCGGGCCCCCGCGCGGTGTCGGGTCGATGTCGTCACTCATGCTGCGCACGACGGTACTCCAGTACCGATCACGCCGGACCGAGGAACAACGCCGTACCGCCAGCGATGCAGCGACGATGAGCGACGGCCGCATACCGGGCCTCTCGCTCATCGCAGGCAGGTGGTCAGCCGATGGCGACTTGGACGTAGCTGACGATCGTGGCGTTGCCGATGAACTGTGCCACCGACAGCTTGTCGTCCTTCGCGTACGGCTGGTCGAGCAGTGCGACGTCCTTGTAGAAGCCGTTGATGCGGCCTTCGACGATCTTCGGCAATGCCGCTTCGGGCTTGCCCTCGTTGCGGCTGATCGTCTCGAGCGTGGCGCGCTCGGCGGCGACGACATCGGCGGGGATGTCCTCACGGCTGAGATAGGTCGGCCGGGCGAACGCGATGTGCACGGCGACGTCGTGGGCGATCTCGGGCGTACCGTTGGCGATCTCCACGAGCACGGCGTTGACGCCGCGGCCACCCTGGATGTGCTGGTAGCTGCCGATCACGTTGCCCGGGGCGGCCTCGATCCGCTTCACCTGGCCGAGCCCGATGTTCTCCTTGAGCGTGACCTTGAGCTCCTCGAGTTGCGGGGTGCGCTCGCTGACTGCGTCGACACCCTTCGCCACGACGAGCGCAACGAGTGCGTCGGCCTCGGCCTTGAACTGATCGGAGCCGGCGACGAAGTCGGTCTCGCTCTTCAGCTCGACGATGGCACCGACGTCGCCGTCGATGAGCAGGCTCACGACACCCTGGGACGCCTCGCGGTCCTCCCGCTTGGCGCTCGCAGCGAGGCCCTTCTCACGAAGCCACGTCTTCGCGGCGTCCATGTCGCCGTCGTTCTCCTGCAAGGCCTTCTTGCAGTCCATCATGCCGGCGCCGGACGACTCGCGCAGCGCCTTGACGTCTTGTGCGGTGAATGACATGGGACTCAGCTCTCCGTGTTCGTTTCGGTGGTGACTTCTTCGGTGTCGACGGCTTCGTCCTCGACGACGACTTCCTCGACGACGATCTCCTCGACGACAGCCTCCTCGGCTGCACCGTCGACGACGACTTCTTCGACGACGACTTCTTCGACGACGACGCTTCCTCGACAGCTGCGAGCTTGGAGGCGGCGAGACGGGCGTCGCGGTCGGCCTGGGCCTGGGCGGCGGCGTCGCGAGCGGCAGCCTGGGCGGCGGCGAACTCGGCCTCTTCCTCGGGCGAGCGCTCGGCGACCGGCGCCGGGGCCGGGTTGCGCTTGTTGGCGATGTAGCGGCCTTCCTCGACCGCATCGGCGATCACGCGGGCGAACAGACCGTTCGAGCGGATCGCGTCGTCGTTGCCGGGAATCGGGTACTGCACGACCTCGGGATCGACGTTGGTGTCGACGACGGCGATCACCGGGATGCCGAGCTTGTTGGCCTCGGTCACCGCGATGTGCTCCTTCTTCGTGTCGAGCACGAAGATGGCGTCGGGTGCCTTCTTGAGGCTGCGCAGACCACCGAGGTTGCGCTGCAGCTTGGTGAGCTCGCGATCGAGCAGCAGGGCTTCTTTCTTGATCATCGCGTCGAACTCGCCGCTGGCCTGCATGCGCTCGTACTCGAGCATCTTGTTGACCCGCTTCGACATGGTCTCGAAGTTGGTGAGCATGCCACCGAGCCAACGCTCGTTGACGTAGGGCATGCCGCACTTGTCGGCGTAGCTCTTCACGGGATCCTGCGCCTGCTTCTTCGTGCCGACGAACAGGATCGTGCCGCCACCGGCGACGAGGTCGCGGACGTAGGCGTAGGCGGTCTCCACCCGACCGAGCGTCTGCTCGAGGTCGATGATGTAGATGCCGTTGCGCTCGCCCCAGATGAATCGCTTCATCTTCGGGTTCCACCGCCTGGTCTGGTGACCGAAGTGGGCGCCGGCTTCGAGCATTTGCCGCATCGTGATGACAGCCATGATGTTCTCCTTGTGCGGTTCCATCCCGCGATCGGCGCCCCTCGGGCGACCGCATGTGTGACCAGCGGGAACATGAGATGTCGCTGCGAACAGCGTCCGATCCGGGTGGATCGGCCTGAGCAATGCTATCGGGCACTCTCGCCGACCCGACACCGGACCCTCGGTTGTCGGTCAGGGGGCGGCGGGGCGGGTCGTGCGGCCGATCCGTCGACGGGCACCAGGCGGGAGCGGCCGACGACCGTCCCGATGAACGGCGCCGGGTCGACGTAGTCGTCGCCGATGCGCAGCCCGAAGAACAGCCCACTCGACGCGGTGCCGACCCGGCTGCCGGCAACGACGACGTCGCCGAGTTCGACGCTGACGGCGTCGAGGCGACCGTAGGTCGTTCGCCAGCCGTTCGGGAGTCGGACCACGACGTAGCGCATGCCGGCCACGTCGCCGCTGAACGTGACCGTGCCCGACGACGTCGCCCGAACCGTCGTGCCTCGCTCGACCTCGTACTCGATCCCCCGATTGCCGGCGCACCACCGGCACGCGGGCGCCCGGAACGGATCGAGGATCACCCCGACCACCGGCGGCCGCCAGCACGGCGTCGGACTCCGCCGCTGCGGACGGCGACCCGACGACCCCGCCAGGAACACGACCAATCCGGCCCACCCGGCACCATCCGGCAGACTCGTCGCACGGCGACCTCCTCACGTCCTCGCCGACAGCCGGTCGGCGAACTTCGTCAGGGCGCGAACGCCGAAGGTGGGCTCGTCAGCCGACGCCGGCGGCGTTGAGCCGCGAGCGCAAGTGCAGCACCGACTTGGTGTGGATCTGCGAGACCCGGCTCTCGGTCACCCCGAGCACGGTCCCGATCTCCGAGAGGGTCAGGCCCTCGTCGTAGTACAGCGAGAGCACGAGCTTCTCCCGATCCGGCAGCTTGCGGATCTCGGCCCGCATGATCTCGCCGAGTTCGTGATCCTCGACGACGGCGGCCGGTGACCCCGATCCGGGGCCGTCGAGCGCAGCCGGTTCGGCCCCCGCAGCGATCGCCCGGTCGAGCGGGCCGACCGTCGTGCTGGCGATGGCGGCCAACCAGCGGGTGAGCTCCTCGGCCGAGATGTCGAGATGCGCGGCGAGTTCCTCGTCGGTCGGGCCCCGGCCGAGCTTGTGTTCGAGTTCGGAGATCGACTTCTCGACGCTGCGAGCCCTGCTGCGGATCGAACGCGGCACCCAGTCGAGCTTGCGCAACCCGTCGTACACGGCGCCGCGGATCCGCGGGACGGCGAACGTCTCGAACTTGACGCCGCGCTCGGGATCGAACCGCTCGATGGCGTCGATGAGGCCGAACACGCCCGAGCTCACGAGGTCACCGGGGTCGACGCTCGACGGCAAGCCGGCGCCGACACGGCCGGCGACGAACTTCACGAGTGGCGAGTAGTGGACGATCAGGTGGTCGCGCGCCGCCATGTTCCGGCGGTTCAGCCAGCGCGTCCACTGCATCTGGAGGTCGGGGTCGTCGGGAACGATGCTCATGCTCTGGGGTGGGCCTCGCGGTAAGCAGCCGACAGTCGCTCCCGGCTGACGTGAGTGTATCGCTGCGTCGTTGCGACATCGGTATGGCCGAGCAACTCCTGCACCGCTCGCAGGTCGGCGCCTCCGTCGAGGAGGTGGGTGGCAAAGGTGTGACGCAACGCATGGGGATGCGTCGCGCTCGGTGACCGGCGATCGATGATCCGGCGCACGTCGCGCGGCGTCAGCGCCCGCCCTCGTTCGTTGCCGAAGAGCACGTCGCCCGCTTCGGGCGGGAGCACGTCGCTGCGAACCGCGAGCCAGCGCCGGACCGCGCGCACCGCCGGCTCGCTGACGGGGACGCGCCGTTCCTTGGCGCCCTTGCCCCACACGGTCGCCGCTCCGGCGGTCAGCGACACCGACGCCACCTGCAATCCGCAGAGCTCGCCGACGCGCAGCCCGGAGCCGTACAGCAACTCCAGCACCGCATCGTCGCGCCGACGCCGCCAGTCGGGCTCGCCATCGGGGGCGGCGCCGTCGAGCAGACCCGACAGCTCGCGCTGATCGAGCACCCGCGGGAGTCGGCCGGGACCGGCGGGGACCGACACGCCGCTGGTCGGATCGACCTCGGCGAATCCGGATGCGACGAGCCAGCGGTAGTAGCGACGAATCGCCGCGGTCTTGCGGGCGATCGTGCGCCGCGCGAACTGCCGAGTCGTGAGATGGGCGAGGTAGCGACGGATCGTCGTGCGCTTCACGAGCGCCGGATCGTGGATCTCGCTGCGAGCGCACCAGATCGAGAACGAACGGAGATCGGACGTGTACGCGGCGACGGTGTTGTCCGACAACGACGTGAGCGCCGCGGCGAAGTCGTCGATGCGCCAGTCCTCCACGGTGATGATGGTATTGCCTGCGACGATGCTCACCCGGGGATGGGCTCCGAACCGTCATGCCAGGTCGGCCCAGTCGTCGATCGCCTCGAACCAGCCACCGGTCTCACGGAGCCAGCCCGCCTGTTCCAAACGGGCGACCGCCAGCGCGACATCGACGAGTCCAGCCGCCGACGTCGCCGCCAGCTGTTCGAGCGAACGGGGCCGTTCGCGGCACATCGAGATGAGCGCACCGTCGGCCTCGCTCGGTCGGCGGCGGGCATCGAACCGGGATCGACCCGCTCGCCGCTGATCGAGTCCGAGCGCCGCCAGCACGTCCGCGGTCTCGGTCACCGGCGCGGCGCCGTCACAGAGCAGCCGATTGGTCCCCTTCGACGCGGGACTCTCGATCGGCCCCGGGACAGCGAACACCTCGACGCCTCGCTCGGCGGCCTCCCGAGCCGTGATCAGGCTCCCGCCTCGTTCTCGGCTCTCGATCACCACCAGCACCTCGACGAGCGCCGCGAGGATCCGATTCCGTTGCGGGAACCGGAACGCGTCCGGCGTGGTGCCGGGCGGCCACTCCGAGATCAGCACCCCTCGAGCGGCGACCGAGTTCCACAGGTCCGTGTGGCGTCTCGGATAGGGGACGTCGGGCCCACTGCCGACCACGGCCACCGGATGGGCATCGACCACGGCCAGCGCACCCCGGTGGGCGGCGCCGTCGATCCCGAGCGCCAGACCCGACACGACCGCCACACCTGCCTCGGCGAGCTCGTAACCGAACTTGGCGGCGGTCTGCCGTCCACGTTGTGTGGCGTTGCGGGTGCCGACCACCCCGACGCGGCGGGCATCGAGCACGCCGAGGTCACCACGAACGAACAGCGCCGCCGGGCGCCGGGGGTCGTCGAGCAGCTGCGCCGGATAGTCGGCGTCGCCCGGAACGACGACCGTGACGCCGGCTTCGAGACACCGCTGCCACGCCACCTCGACGGACGACCGATCGCCGGCGGCCCTCCACGCCGCCGGCAACGACGGGTCGCGGCGGAACAACGTCGCGAGCGGTTCGGGCGGGGGCCGCTCGCCGGTGGCGATGGCGTAGGCCTCACGCGCCGGACGTCCGGCCAGCAGCGACGACAGCCGGGCCGTCGTCATCCGGTCGAAGCCCGCCAGTGCGGCCACGTAGCCGGCTGCGGGAATCATGCCGCGCGTCCCGTCCGCAGCGCCGCCGCCAGGCTCGCCCGGAAGCGCAACGCCAGTGCGACATCGTCCTCGCTGACCACCTCGCCCTCGTCGCCACGCAGATCCGCCAAGGTCCGCGCAACGCGCCGCACCCGGTGGTACCCGCGGCCGCTGAGCCGGCCGTTCTCCATCTCGTGGCGGAGTTGCAGCTGCGCGCCCGGCAGCGAGACGAGCCACCTGTTCCAACCGAGGCGCCGGGAGCGAGCTGTTGAGCAGCCCCTGGCGCTGCCAGGCCAGATCGCGAGCGGCCTCGACCCGAGCGGCCACCACGATCGACGGCTCCCCCGGCTCGTTGGCGAGCAGATCGTCGACCGCCGGGCGGTGGACGTTCACCCGCAGATCGAACCGGTCGAGCAGCGGGCCGGAGACCCGGCGGGCATACCGGTGCAGCACGGCGTCGCCGCACACGCAGCTTCCCGGTGGTCCGCCGCCGCACGGACACGGGTTCATCGCTGCGACCAGCAGGAAGTCGGCCGGCAACACGACGTGGAGGTGGGCCCGATCGACGGTCACGACGCGCTGTTCGAGCGGCTGACGGAGCCCGTCGAGCACCGACGGTGAGAACTCGGCGAGTTCGTCGAGGAACAGCACACCGCAATGCGCCATCGAGATCTCCCCCGGACGCAACGTGTGCGAGCCGCCGCCGACGAGGGCGATCACCGAGGTCGTGTGGTGCGGCGCCCGGAACGGGGGACGTTGGATGAGCCCGCCCGGCGGCAGCGGTCGCGCCTGCCGCCGAGTGGACCATCGTCGCCTCGAGCGCCCGCGTCCGGTCCAACCGAGGGAGCAGGCCGGGGAGACGGGCCGCCAACATCGTCTTGCCCGAACCGGGCGGTCCGATGAAGAGGGTGTGGTGACCGCCCGCGGCCGCGATCTCGAGGGCCTGACGGGCCAGCGGCTGACCGTGGACGTCGGCGAGGTCGGCGTGCACTGCACACTCCGGCTCCTCGACGGGTCCAGGTGGCTCGTGATCGGGCCAGGGGGCCTGTGCGATCAGCACGTCGAGCAGCTCCGCAAGGTGGGTGATCAGCCGCACCCGACCCAGCGCTGCCACCCGTGCCTCCGTGGCGGACCCGACCGGCACCACCACATCGAGTTCGCCGAGCACACCGACCATCGGCACCATCCCGGCCACCCGCCGCAACGACCCGTCGAGACCGAGTTCACCCAGGAAGGCCAACCCCTCGACCGCCTCGTGAGGGATCTGCTCGGACGCGACCAGCACCCCGATCGCGATGGCGAGGTCGAGACCCGACCCGGTCTTGCGGTCGCTGGACGGTGCGAGGTTCACCGTGATGTTCGCTGCCGGCCATTCGAGACCGCTGCTCATCACCGCGGCACGCGCACGATCGCGAGCCTCGCGGGTGGTCTCGTCGGGTCGCCCGACCATCCGGAAACCCGGCAGGCCCTTGCTGACCTGGACCTCGACGTTGACGGGGTACCCCTCGGCACCGAAGAGCATGGCCGATCGGATCGATCCGTACATCGCAACCTCCGTGAATCGACGCGGCGTACCGCGGCAGACATCGACGGAGGGACGCAGCGGGCCCCACGACCTCGGACGGCGCCGGGCGCCGGTCCACACGAGAGATCGTACCGGTCGGGTGTTGCACAGTTGTCGGACCGGTTCACCCGACGGTCGGCCGCCACGGATTCGGCGCGCGGCCATGCGACAATGCCGTCGTGGCCTCCCGAACCGAACGCCCCTCCAGCGCGGCGCGCTGGTGCAGCAGCCGTGCTGGGTGCGTTGGTCGTCGGGGTGGCGTTGGCGGGCTGCGGCGATGACGGCGGCGGGGACGCCGAGCGGTTCTGCGGCGAGGTCGCCGCGAACAAGGATGCGCTCACCAACCCGACGCTCACCTACGCCGACGACATCGAGCCACTGCTCGATCTCTACCGGACCATCGGTGAGCTCGCGCCCGCTGGCCGTCGAACGCGACTGGAACCAACTCGTGACGGCCTACGAGACCGCCAGCACGGTCGTGCCGGGCGACACCGAATCCGAGCAGGCGGCGCTCGCGATGATCTACTCCTCCGAGAAGTCCGCCGCGGCGATCGATCGCTGGCTCGTCGCCAACTGTGCGGTCGACATCGGTCCGGTGTTCACGATCGTGCCGCAGGACCCTGTCGTGGCGACCTTGCCGACGTCAGTCCCCGAGACCACCGTCGCGACACCCTGACGGTCTCGCTCACGGGCAGCGCGGACGCCGATCAGAAGATGTCGCCGCGGCGCAGGATGACCTTGTCGACGAGGCCGTACTCCTGGGCCTGCTCGGCGGTGAACCAGCGGTCGCGTTCGGAATCGGCCTGGATCTGTTCGAGCGGCTGGCCCGAGTGCTCCGAGATCAGCGTCGCCATGCGCAGCTTGGTGTAGCGCAGCTGTTCGGCCTGGATCGCGATGTCGGATGCCTGGCCGCGGAGGCCGGCGAGCGGCTGGTGCATCATGATGCGGGCGTTCGGCAGGGTGTAGCGCTTGCCGCTGGCGCCGGCGGTGAGGAGGAACTGGCCCATCGAAGCGGCGAGGCCGAGGCAGACCGTGGCGACGTCACAGCCGACGAACTGCATCGTGTCGTAGATCGCCATGCCGGCGGTGACCGAACCACCGGGGCTGTTGATGTAGAGCCAGATGTCCTGGCCCGGGTCCTCGCCCTCCAGGTACAGCAGCTGCGCACAGATCTGGTTCGCGATGTCGTCGTTGACGTCGGAACCCAACATGATCACCCGGTTCTTGAGCAGGCGGTCGAAGACGGCGGAGCGTGGATCGAAGCCACCCTCGAGGGCAAACGGTGAGAGTTCCGACATGCACCACACGCTACCGCTGGTGGACTGGCTCGACGCCGCCGCAGTCGACCCGAACCGCGCGGCGAAGTAGCGTCACCGGTCATGCCCGTGACCGCCAAGTTCGTGCCGGACTCGATCGAACTCGTTCCGGGCACGCCGACGTCGCTGTCGTTGCGGCTGCACAACAGCGAAGAGCAGCCCCAGGTCGTCCACCTCAGCCGGTCGGGTGACCTCGTCGACCACGTCACGCTCGACGTCGACACCGCCGCGATCGAACCGAACCAGATCTTCGACATCCCGGTGACCGTGGAGGTGGGGACCAACGTGGCGGCCGGCAACCAGGTGCCGAGCGTGAAACTGACCTCCGAGTGCGGTTCGGTCACCGCGGCGCTCGACGTGGCGGTACTGGAGCACAGCGAGCACACCGTCGAGCTGCGTTCCGCTGCGATCACGGGGATCGTCGTCGGGACGTCACACCGTCCGCGTCGTCAACTCCGGCAACGTCACGGTGACCGTGGAGCTGACCCCGGACCCGCTCGACGGCGAGATCACCTTCGACGTGCAACCGAACGTTCGTCGCCGCCCCGGGCGCCACCGGACAGGTCGCGCTCCGGGTCACGCCGTCCACCACCTACTGGAACGGGCCGGCGCAGGAGCACCCGTTCGTCATCCGGGCGAGTTCGTCGGACGGGACCGACACCGAGCTCGCCGGCACCTTCGAGCAACGTCCTCGGGTGCCGCGCTGGCTCGGGCCGGCCGCCGCCGGCGCTGCCGCTGCGCTGCTGATCGGGACGATCGCATGGTTCGCCGTGCTGGCACCCTGGGTCGAGGACACCGCCCAGGACGCCGTCGACGATGATCGGGTCGCCCTGCAGGAGCGAATCGACGAGCTGGAGATCGCGGCCGCGGAAGCGGAGGAACTCCCGCTCGGTGTCCCGACCGACCTCCGGCTGAGCGTCTCGCCCGCGGGCGGCAGCACGGACAGCGACTCCCAGACCGTCGAGACCGGGGAACGACTGTCGGTGACCGATGTGGTGTTCCAGAATCCGACGGGTGCGGTCGGCACCGTGTCACTGCTCCGTGACGGCGACGTCCTGCTGCAATCCGAGCTCGCCAACTTCCGCGACTACGACCTGCACCTCGTGGCGCCGTACGTGTTCGACGAGTCGAGCGAGATCACCCTCGAGGTCGACTGCCGGACACCCGGCCCCGGGGAGACGGAATGCCCCGTCGCGGCGTCGATCCTCGGATTCGTCGATCAGGTCGACTGATCCCGACCGGGCGCGGACGATCGACGCGACGGCGGTCAGCGTCCGAAGGGGTTCCCGACGCCGTCCCGGAACGGCGCCGCTCCCGAGCCGGTCCCACGACCGGACACCAGCAGTTCCGTCGAGACGTCACCGAAGAGATCGGTCTGACCGGTCACGGTGAGCGTCATCGGCCCCGACGGTGTGCGTGGCAGCACGACGAACACGTGAGCGAAGGTGCCGTCGACATCGACGCTGATCTCGTCGACCTCCGACGTGCCCGGGCGGGCCAGCTGGACCACGGCTCCGGCCGGGAATCCCCCACCGAACACCGTGACGACCTGGCCGGGGGTGGCAACGGCAGGGACGGGGCCGAGCGTCGGTTCGGCCGCACCGTCGCCGAGCAGGGAGGCCGCGGCCACCGTCCCGTCGGAGATGTCGAACGAGATCGTGCCCGTGCTCGCGCCCACTTCGACCGGAGCGAACGACACCTCGACGGTGCAGGTCGCACCGGCCCCGAGCGTGGTGCCGGTGCATCCGTCAGCGGCGATGGAGATACGGTCGAGTCGTCGGCTCGAGTCGAACGGACCGCGACCGTTGCGGTGGAGCCGCCCGCATTCGTCAGTGACACCACCGACGTACTGCGACCCGCGTCGACGATCGTCGGCTGGAACGTCACCGATTGCGGCTCGACGACCAGCGAGCCCTCGGACGAATCGCCACCGACGTCACCCGTACGTGAACCGCCGGGACGACGTCGACGAGCCCGAGAACGTCGGCACGCGGACGACCGGTGACGTCGGTGGCCGTGCGATCACCACCGGAGTCGCCCGGCCGACAGTTCCGGGAACGGTGGTCGTGGTCGTCGAGGTCGTGTCGCGGGTCGGCGTCGTGGACGGGTGGGGTCGTGGTGGGCGTCGTGGTGGTCGTCGTGGTCGTGTCGGCGATGGAGCCGTCGGCGGCCACGCGGAGGTCGGCTGCCCACACCATGACGCCCTCCTGGAGCTCCACGGAGTCGGTGAAGGACGTGCCGTCGCCGCTGTCGAACACGACCCATCGACCGAATCGGGACATCGCAACGCGGCTCGCGGGACCCGCCGTGTCCAACCCGTCGATGGGGCGATCCGTCGACGTGGAGAACGACGCGCCCGAGGTCGACGACAGCATGCGGACGGCCGTTCCGCGCTCGTAGGCGACGTGCAGACCGTCACCGGACACGACCGGGCGACGAGCGTCGCCGATGAGTACCTTCGTCGCGCGAGTGGTGCGATCGACGCTCACCACGAACGGCGCCACGACGGGGTCGGCGCCGACCGCCGCAAGGTCCGTGCTCGTCGAGCCGAACACCACGAGCGACCCGTCCGACGAGAGCGACGGCGACCCGGACGTTGCCGCACCGGGCGTCCCCTGAGCGGTCGGTGACACCAGCTCGATCGTCGGCGACCGATGCACCACCCGGTGCGCTCCAGACGTAGACGTTGCGCGGGTGCCGGGGCGAAGGGTGTCGAGCCGGGTCCGGCCACGAAGGCCACGGTCGCCCCGTCGTCGGACACGTCCACGTCGCCCGCCGTCACCACGCCGGCCGAGGCCGTGAGCGTGGAGTCGAACGATGCGGTCCGGACGTAGGCGGCCTGCGTCGTCGGCCGCACGTATCGCCTGATCTCCGAGCCGGTCGACCACACGACCGTCGAGCCGTCGAACGACAGCGCCGGCGCAGCGAACGCTCCGCCGGACACCACGGTGTCGAGCACGACGCCGGACGGGAGGGCTGCACCGCTCGACACCGCACAGCGGTCGACCACCGCGAGCGAGACGTTCGTGGCTGCGGCGCCGGTGCCAGGGACCGAGAAGGCCACGACACATCCGTTGCCGCTGATTCCCGGCGCCGCGCTGCGTCGCTCGGCCGTCGGGGTGGAGGTGCCGGCAACACGGTCACGGATCCAGACCCTCCCGATCGGTACCGAGCCGGGGTCGGTCGCCGACTCGAACACCACGACTCCGCCGGTGTCGGACACCTGCGCCCTGCCGTTGAAGGCGGCGACGGGCTGTGTACCCCCGGCGGTCACCGACACGGGCTCGACCGCGACCGGAACGCCTTCCGCGCCGGTCAGGGAGCTGAACGCGCCGACGACGCCAACGGCGCCGACGGCACAGGCTCCGAACAGGGCCGCTCGATGGCGGCGGGGCGCGAACTGGGGTTTCGTGCCCTCCAAGGTACTCCTCCCCCGGCGCCTCCGCTTCGCGGACGTCGGACCGGTCTGGGGTCGGGCAATGTGTCCCGGCGCGCGCCTCGGGTCAGCGACGAACGCCGCTCATCACCACCGCCACGCGTTCGGAGGCGTCGAGAAGGTCACGCTGGGCGAGCACACCGGCGAGGCCGGCACTACCGGTCGCGCTGACGTCGTAGCCGGCGGCCCGGGCGAGGTCGTTCGCGCGGACGACGTCGGCCTCGGAGGCGACGACGGGCGACCCACCATTGCGTCTCATCGCCGCGAACACGCCGAGCCAGTCGTAGGTCTCGTCGTCGAGGATGCCATCGGCAATGGACCGTGGGTCGATCCCACACCGTCATCAGCTCGCTCCAGCGGCGACCGAGCTGCATCGGGTCGTCGAGCAGACCCGCTCGAGCGGGCCGCTTCGATCTCGTGCTGAGCCAGGTTCCAGGCCCGTGCGAGCGGCGCACAGCCCTCGGTCTGGACGGCGTGGAGTCTGGTCGTCGGCGGTGATGTCCGCGAGACCGGCGCCGAGGCACGTGGCGAACGCTCCACCACCGACCTGCACGAAGACGCGATCCAGCGAGCGCTCGGCCTGCTCGCCGATCTCCCACCCGATCGTGCGCCCGCCGTCGAGCGCCAGTGCGTTCTCGGGCCCCTGCACGGTGAACGGGATCGCACCGGCCGCGACGGCGTCCCGGAAGCGCAGCATGGCGGGGTCGCCCGGTGGGTCGTCGGAGCGACGCTCGCAGCGGTGGACCGTGGCGCCGAGCCGATCGAGTTCCGGCGCCGAAGCCGTCGGTCATCCAGGTGGGCACGTAGACGTCGATCGGCCAATCGACGGCGGCCGCGAGCGTCGCCGCGGCGAGCGCGGCGTTGCCGCACGACGCGATCGCCAGGCGGGGTCGGTTCGGTGAGGTGACCGACCCTCTCGGCGGCCAGCAGATGCAGCAGGATCGTGACGAGGTGTCGCGCCTTCTGGCTGCCGGCCACTCCCCCGGTCTCGTCCTTCACCCAGATGCCACCGTCGGCGGCGAACCCGAGGGCGTCGGACAGGTGATCGGATCGACCGAACGGCGTCGGCACGAATCCGGTCCCCGCAACGCGCCGGACCGCGGCGTCGGTCTGCTCGACGAGCTCGGTGCGGGCATCACGATCGAGCCCGTTCGCATCGGCGTACGCCGCCCACGCCAGGTCGTGATCGTGGGTGATCAACGACGACGCCTCGAGCGGCGTCTCCACACGATCAGTGCGCGAGGCGTCCCGCTTTCCGAGACGATCCGCGCTCTGATCGGGTGACGAGCGGGCGCGGGTGGGCGTTGACGATGGTGAGGACGTGGTGGCGATCGGTCGGCGGTCGAGTTGGGGCATCGCCACGGAAACGGTGTGGCGATGTCGACCGTCGCGCCGCAGACGGCGCAGCGCCATCCCGGTCACACGCATCGATCGGCCCCAGGACTTCGCACCGTCAGCCCGCCACCCGGGCGTTGAAGTCGTCGATCATGTCGTCCCACACGTCGACGTAGCGACGCAGGCCCCGCCAGAAGTCCTGGTGGCGACGGGCCTCGAACAGCTCGAACGGCGTGCCCTGCTGTTCGACCCAGGTGTAGTAGCCGAGGTTGAAGATGCGGCGACGATCGGCCTCGGTGCACTCGATCATGTTGTCGGTGTCGACCGAGCCGAGGTGCTCACCGAAGACCTCCGCGGCGTCGGTGACGGTGAACTCGTTGCCGTACCGGGTGGCGAGCAGCTTGGCCCGCTCGCTCGGGTACAGCGCCGCCCCGTCGGTGGCGACCGTGATGATCGGCGTCGTCGGGCCCGAGGTCGAGCAGCTTGGCCGTCTTGATCGCGGCGAGCACGTTGCAGATCGAGGAGAACCCGAAGTGCTCGAGTGCCGCCACGATCTCGGCGGGCACGCCCTTTCGCTGCACGAGGTACTGGCGGCCGATCTCGGTGTTGAAGAGCGCGTCGAGTTCGTCGGTCGACTTGTCGGAGATCGCCACGACGACGTCGGTGTTCATCACGTTGTGGATGATCGGAATGTGCTTGTCGCCGATGCCCTGGATGTTGTGCTCACCGAAGCCGTTCTCCAGCATCGTCGGGCACTCGAGCGCCTCGACGGCGACGATCTTCGTGCCGTACTCCTCCTTCAGGCGGTCGCCGGCGGCGATCGTGCCGGCCGACCCGGTCGCCGACGTGAACGCGGCGAGGTGCAGGTCGCGGCCCTGCCGTTTGAACTCGTCGCGGACCGTCTCGAACACGTGGCCGAACGCCCGGCCCGTCACCCGGTAGTGCCCGAGATGGTTGCCGAACTCGGAGAACTGGTTGAGCACGAAGTTGCCCGGGTCGAGCGCCAGCTCGTTGCAGGCGTCGTAGATCTCCTTGACGTTCGACTCGGTGCCGTGGGTCCGGATCACGTCGTCGGCCGGATTCGCGCACCACTCGTCGAGCCAGTCGAACCGCTCCTGGCTCATCCCCTCGGGCAGGATCGCCACCCCGCGGCTGGCCATGATCCGGCTGATGGCGATGCCGCCGCGGGCGTAGTTGCCGGTCGACGGCCAGATCGCCCGGTGGCGGGTCGGGTCGAACTGTCCGGTCACGACGCGAGGCGCGAGGCAGGCGTACGCGGCGAGCACCTTGTGGGCGGTGATCATCGGGAACCGGTCGCCGAACACGACGATGATCGGGCTCTCGACGCCGGTGAGGCTCGACGGCAGCACGACGTGGTCGGGCACCGTCACCCGGTTGCCGGCGAGATCGTTGTACCAGTGCACCCGCCACAGGTTGCGGGCGTCGGGGCCCTGCGGGTCGGCGTCGCCGACCTTGGCCGCCGTGGTCGAACGTCGACGGGTCGGCGAGCTGCGCGAACGTCGGCAGCGTGATGCCCTGCTCGCGGAATCGCTCGACGCTGTTCGCGAGCGCCGCCTCGTCGACGATCCGGTCGGCGAGCCCGAACTGGTTCTCGAGCGCGTCGTGGTGGTCGGGTCGACGACGTCGAGGCAGCAGTCACCTTGACATTCTGTCAACCAGATCCGCCCCGCGCACTGTTGCTCTGGGTCTGACCGAGATGAGACGCGGGTCTGACCCCGTGTCTCATCTGATGTGACAATCAGAAGGGGCGGTCGTCGGGGGGCAGGGTGCTGGGGCCGACGTGGGCGTCGAGCCAGCCGCACAGGTCGGCGACTCCGGTCCACGACTCACGGACGCGGGTCGCCGCCTGTCGCCGTGTGGAGCCACTTCGGGGCGCCGAACTCCCGGACGGCGATCAGGCCCTTGCGGCGGAGCAGCTCGATGCGGGGATGATCCTTCGGGTAGCCCGCGGGGCGGTCTTCAATTCGTCGATCGCACCGATGCGGTACGTGCGCTGCTCGGCGTCGGCGACGAGCGCCGCCAATTCGGCTCCCGGTGGCCTCGCCGTCGATGGCCGCACGGAACCGTTCCAGCTGGTCCTTCGCCATCGCGTAGTAGCCGGCTCCGGCCATCAGGCCCTCGGCGGAGAACTGGACGTAGTAGCCCGCTCCACCCTCGGACTCGCCGTAGGCGCCCTGCTGGGTCTTGTACGGAGGCTTGTTCTTCGAGAACCGGACGTCGTTGTACGGCCGGAACAGGTGGAACGGTCCGAACTCGGCGAGTTCCTCGGTGAGGTCGATCATCGGCTGCTTGACGTACTCGTCGTACCGGCCCTTGTTCGCCTGCCAGAAGCGCCGCGAATTGTCGGCGTCGAGCTGTTCGTAGAACTCGATGCCGTCGATCGGGAACCCGGTGAACGCCATGAGCGGAACCGTATCCAGCGTGGCGTCACCCGACGCCTGGGTCCGGCCGCCGGCGAAGCGGGTACGGTCGGGCCCATGGCAGAGCTCTTCCTCGGTGGTGCGATCGATCCGGCAACGCATGCTCGTACGACCACCGACGGGTCCGGCCACGTCACCATCCCGACCGATGCGCTGACGACCCACGGCGTCATCGTCGGCATGACCGGGTCGGGCAAGACCGGCCTCGGTGTGGTCCTCATCGAGGAGGCCCTCCGGGCCGGCCTTCCCGTGCTCGCCATCGATCCGAAGGGCGACCTCACCAACCTCTGTCTCACCTTTCCCGACCTCGCCCCGGCCGACTTCCGGCCGTGGATCGACGAGGCACAGGCGCGCAACGCAGGACAGACACCCGACGACTTCGCCGCCGGCCAAGCCGACCTGTGGACGACGGGACTCGCCGGATGGGGCCTGTCGGGGTGCGGACATCGCCGCACTGCGGAACATGGCCGACGTCACCATCTACACACCGGGTTCGCAGGCGGGCGTCCCCCTCAACATCGTCGGATCACTGCAGGTACCGGTCGACATGAGCGACACCGAGTCGGTGGCCGACGAGATCGAGGGCTACGTCACCGGCCTGCTGAGTCTGGTCGGCGTCGACGCCGATCCGCTGGCGAGCCGGGAGCACATCTTGCTGTCGAACCTGATCGCGCAGTCCTGGGCCGAATCGCGCCCGCTCGATCTCACGACGCTGGTCGGCATGGTTCCCAACCCGCCCATCCGAAAGCTCGGCGTGTTCGAACTCGACCAGTTCTTCCCGGCCGATGACCGCATGGAACTGGCGATGAAGCTCAACGGGCTGCTGGCGTCGCCGGCATTCGCCTCCTGGTCGTTGGGCCAGCCGCTCGACATCCAGTCGATGCTGTTCCAGGCCGACGGCCGACCGCGCTGCGCCATCGTCACGACGGCGCACCTGTCCGACGACGAGCGGCAGTTCGTCACGTCGCTGGTGCTGTCGATGCGTCG